>JAUIAV010000029.1 GCA_030425195.1 Gammaproteobacteria bacterium
GGCACCACGAGTCGCAGCTACGACGGTATGGTTGAGGTCGACGATCCAACCGACACCAGTCACACGCTGTCTCTGGTGTCCGGAGAGTACTACGTGGCGATGACGGCAATCGATCACGAGGGCAACGAGAGCGCCTACTCCAACGAGGTACTCAAGACCGCGCCCTGAGTGGTGAGTGTCAGGCCGGAGGCGCTCACCAGATCGAGAATGGCGAAGTTGAGTTCTTCTGCCACCGCCAGATAGTCGGCCCAGTCCTCGGCATCGATGTAGGCGAACACGGAGATGTCGAAGCCGGCCAGGGTGATGGCCGTGAACCGGACACGCATACCTTCGTCGAGCACCCGGCCGTGTCCCAGCAGCGTTTCCCGCATGCGTCTGAGCAGCGTTGCCAGCGCGTCGGGGGAGGCATCGCCTTCCAGCCTCAGTACGGGAGAGAACAGATACTTCTCACGCGCGCTCAGATTCTCGATGGGCTCGCTGGCCAGGCGCATGTTCGGAATCGAGACCAGCGAGTTCGCCAGCGTGCGGATCCGGGTGGTGCGCAGGCTGATCTCCTCCACGGTACCGGTGGTTGCGCCGAAACGGCCGAAGTCGCCGATCTTCACCGGCTGCTGGGTGTACAGCGTGATGGCGCCGAAAACGTCCTCCAGCGGTTTCTGCAGCACCAGAGCGACCGCCACGCCGCCGATGCCGAGGCCGGTCAGAACTGCGGTGATCTGAAAGCCCAGATTGTCGAGCCAGACGAGCACGCCGAGCAGAAGAATGATCAGCTTCAGGGCCGTCGTCAGCGGCCGGATCAGCGGGACGCTCGCGCTTCTGCCCCGGTCGATGAGGCGCTGGCTGTAGATCTTCCGGAAAAGAGTGACCCCCTGCCACAGCAGCCAGATGGTGGCGGCCGTCAGTACGGTGTAACTCTGACCGATCTTCTGGGCCGCGAGCCCGAAGCCCAGGTTGTTGATCACCGCATTGGCCAGCACGATCAGCAGGAAAACGGTGACCGGCCTGAGCAGAAATCCGCGGACTTCCGGGTACAATGGGCTGTCGGGTGCTACGAGCAGGCGTGCTCCCAGCCACCCCAGGAGCACGAACACGGGTGCCGCCAGGGCCATCGACGCCAGCGCGGCGATCCATTTGAAAAGCTCGAGCCCCAGAAAGGAGACGTCGGGTAGCCGGGTCGCCAGCCACTC
The DNA here is from genome assembly GCA_030425195.1 of Gammaproteobacteria bacterium. Classification (GTDB taxonomy): domain Bacteria; phylum Pseudomonadota; class Gammaproteobacteria; order Pseudomonadales; family Azotimanducaceae; genus SZUA-309. Next base: position 1,188 of record JAUIAV010000029.1, read on the forward strand.
GATCACGGCGTTGTACCGATACGCTTCGTAGAGAACGTCCAGCTCGGCGATGGTGGCATTCGAGAACTTCCAGATTCTGCCGCCTTCCCCGTCCGGCACCCGCTGGAGCATGACCCTGACCGTCTTCTGCGCGGTCGGAAGCTCCATCAGCAGTTCCCGGTAGCTCGGCAACCCATCTCCGGCCAGACCTTCTGGATCGTCGCTGAGCACCTCCAGGTCGATCCAGCCACCCCGCTCCAGCACGATGGAGAGCCCTCGGGCGAGCTGTTCCGGCGTGTACTCATTGATGCGGGGAGGCAGATTTCTGAGATCGAGATAGCTGGACGCGCGCTCGTCCTCTCCGGCATCCAGCGCCCGCAGATAACCTTCCACTGCACCCCGGGGCGTATCCCGCCCGAGCGGGTCCCGGGGGCCTGCGCCATCAGCGCGCGGCGTGCCGGTGTCCGCTGCCATGGCGAAGCTGCCCGACGGCAGAACGAACAGGGTAACGAGCACGACTGCTGCTCTCAGGCAGCGCAAAGTGATCATGAAACTGGGTAAACCTCCGTCGAGCCTGGCACTGATTCTAAGCCCGTGCGAAGCTGATGCGAATCAGGAATAGCGTTAGGAGACCGATCATGGACCTGGGCATCTGCATGGCGTCCCATATCGGGGACATCGACTACGTGGTCCGCGCCGAGGAACTCGGGTTCAGTCATGCCTGGCTCGCCGACTCCCAGATGCTCTGGTCGGACTGTTACGCCACGCTCGCTCTGGCCGCCACACGCACGTCCCGGATTCAGCTCGGTACCGGGGTGGCGGTCAGCGGCACCCGGCCGGCACCGGTCAACGCGGCCGGCATCGCCACCATCAATGCGCTGGCCCCCGGCAGAACGTTCTTCGGCGTGGGCGCCGGGAATACGGCGCGCCGCGTGATGGGACTGCCGCCCCAGCGTATCCGGGAGTTCGAGGCCTATCTGCAGGTACTGGTACCCCTGCTCCGAGGGGAGGAGGCTCTTTTCGAAGCCCAGGGCGTCTCGCGCCGGATCCGCCACATCATGCCGGACAGAGGGTTCGTGAACTTCAAGGACCCCATCCCGCTCTACGTTTCCGGTTTCGGCCCGAGAAGCCTCGCGCTGGCGGGACGTTACGGCGATGGTGCGGTGATCGGTGCCGCCAGAGACACCTCGATGAGGAGCATGTGGCACATGGTCGAGGCCGGTGCGCGGGAAGCCGGCCGGCCGCTCGTCCCGGGAGAGAACTACTACACCACCGCACTGACCACGATGGTCGTGCTGGAGGATGGAGAGGCCGTGGATTCCGACAGGGTGAAATCCCAGTGCGGAGCCATGGCGATGGCCGCCGTGCACTACGCTTACGACCAGCAGCGCAATTTCGGGCATCAGCCCCCGGGCCATCTCTCCGGAATCTGGGAAGACTACAGCGCGCTGCTCGCGGACTGCCCGGAGGAACGCCTGCATCAGCGGATTCATGCAGGACACAACTGCTGGGTACTTCCGGAAGAAGAGCGCTTTCTGACACCAGAGGTGCTGAACGCAGCCTGCATGATCGGCACCGCCGACGAGCTCATCGAACGTCTGCAGCGACTCGAGTCAGAAGGACTCAACCAGGTCATGATCCTGCCGAATTTCGATACCCGCTTCGACGTGCTCGAGTCGGTGGGGAAACGGGTGCTCCCGCACGTCTGAGACAGGGCACCGTAAAAGCGAATCAGTTCGCGGAAATGCACCACCGCGGCAGCGATCATGGACAGAGGCACGGACGCTGCATTCATGAATCGAATCCTAATCTTCCTCCTGGTCGCCCTCGCCGGCTGGTGGTTCACTGGCAACTCGAGCACCGAGGCCGTCGTCATGCCCGATGGCTCCTTCTCCTATCCGGGGTACCGGTTCACTAATCCCGAGCCCTTTGATCTGGAAGCCCGGGTGCTGTCGGTGCAGGACTATGCCATGGGCCGGGAAGCGGAGCTGTCTCCGACGGATCTGGCACTGGGCTGGGGAAGGATGATGGACGACGAGGTGGTCAGCAGGATCGAGATCAGCCAGCGCGGCCGCTGGTACCACTGGCGCACGGAAGAGTTCCCCATACCGCGCACCGAGATCGCCCGTTCCAGCGCCAACATGCACATGGTGCCGGCCAACGAAGCGGTTGCCCTCGCCCTGCAGAAGGTGGATGAAGCGGACCGGATCCGAGTCGTCGGTCAGCTCGTGGACATCAGCGCCGAAGACGGATGGCGCTGGCAGTCCTCCCGATCCCGGACAGACACCGGCAACGGTGCCTGCGAGCTCGTCCTGCTCGAGCGCATCGTCTGGCTCTGATCCGGAGTGTGGCGCCCGGCAACATCGGTCTATATGCTCGATCGTTCGTTTCGTCCGGGGGGAGCAGATGAACGACGATCACAAGGTCAGCACCGGCAGCTATGCCTTTCTCACCTTTCTCACGCTGCTGAACGTGATGAACTTCGTCGACCGGCAGCTGCTGGCCAGCTTCGCCAACTTCATCGTGCCCGATCTCGGGCTGACGAACACCGAATTCGGCCTGCTCACCGGTCTCTTTTTTCTCTTCTTCTACTCCACCGCCGGACTGTTCATGGGTGCGCTGGCTGACACGATCAACCGCACGCGCCTCATCGCCTGTGGTCTGGCTGCCTGGAGCGCACTGACGGCGTTGTCGGGCGCCGCAAAAGGTTTCGTCAGCCTCGCCATCCCGCGCATGTTCATCGGCGTAGGGGAATCCATCATGACACCCACGTCCATGTCACTGCTGGCCGACCGTTTTCCGGCACACCGGCTGGGCTTCGCCTCCGGCTTCTACTACATGGGAGTACCCATCGGCGTTGGTGCCAGCCTCCTGGTGGTGGGTTACCTGGGGCCAGCCATCGGCTGGCGGAACTGTTTCTACCTGCTCGGCGGGATTGGCGTGCTGTTCGCCGTGGTCATGTGGTTCATGCCGGAGACGCCGCGCAAGCATCTCGCCGATGCGCCGCAGGAAACGGCTAAGCAGTCATTCCGTGAGATTGCCCGCACCCTCGTTACCGCGTTGAGAACGTCTCCCGCTCTGCTGATGACCATAGGCGGTGGCGTTGCCTTCCACTTCATCCTGGGTGCCGCCACCTTCGACCAGCTCTGGTACGTGGAGGAACGGGGATTCGACCGGGCGGAGATCGCCCAGATCACAGGCTGGATCGGAATCGTCGCCGGCCTTATGGGCAATCTGTTCGGCGGCATCGGCGGTGACTGGTTTCTACGCAGGACGGGCATGGGCAGACCCATGTTCCTGTTCTGGATCATGATCTGCCTGGCGCCTCTGAACGTGGCCTACCGGCTGGTGCCTCCGGATACTCTCTGGTTCTGGATCGGCGTGTTCATCGGTTTCTTCCAGTTGGGCTGCTTCTACGGTCCGACCTTCTCCACGGTGCAGGAACTGGTGCCGCCGCAGATCCGGGCCACCGTGGTGGCGCTCTACATCCTGCTGCTGAACATGGCCGGCGTAGCCATCGGCGTGAGTGCCGCGGGCGTCTACGTGGACTGGCTGATGGCCAGGGGCAGCGCCGAGCCTTACACCTCGGCCCTGCTCTGGTTCACCGTGATCTCCTTCTCGGCCATCCCGCTGTTCTACTTTGCAGGCAGACGCTACGAACAGGACAGGGCACGCCTGTATGAGAAGATGCAGGCGGCGGCAGTCTGATCAGAAGGCGCCGATGATGGCGCCCATCCCGAACACGGGTCCGTACCACAGACCGCCGAGCAGAAACGCGGCGGCGGTGGCAATGAGGATGGCCAGCCAGTTCAGGCTCACGAGATCGACCATGCGAGTTCTCCTCTCCTGCCAGAAAGCCTACCCTGAACCACCCGTCTGTGCAGTCCATTGCACTCCGCGGGCTTCGTCTGTATGAAGAAAAGCAGTCAGAGAGGGAGTGTATTCATGCATCAGATGCCCGAACAAGGCCGCGCCTGGCCGGAACTGAAATCGGAGATGATCGAGCGCGGCGGTGGGGATGCGAAGTGGCGCGACGGGAAGACGGCCGTCTACGTTTTCAACGCCGGTGAAGACGTTGCTGCCGTTCAGAAGGAAGCCTACACCCTGTACATGTCCGAAAACGGCCTGGGTCCCCTCGCCTTTCCCAGTCTCAAGCAGATGGAGGAGGAAGTGGTGCAGATGGGGCTCAGTCTGCTGCACGCGCCGGAAGGTGCTGCCGGGACCATCACGTCCGGCGGCACGGACTCCATTACCATGGCGGTAAAGGCAGCGCGTGATCATGCCCGCGCAGAGAAAGGCCTCGAGGCTAAGGCGAATCTGGTGGCCCCCTACTCCGCACACCCGGCTTTCGACAAGGCCGCCATGCTGATGGATATCGAGGTCCGGCGGATTCCGGTAGCCGGCGACCTGCTCAGCGACGTGGAAGCAATGGCCGAGGCCGTGGACGGACAGACGATCATGCTGGTGGGCTCCGCTCCGAGCTTCCCCTACGGTCTCATCGACCACATCACAGCGCTCGGCGACCTGGCCGTGGAGCGCAACCTCTGGCTCCATGTGGATGCCTGTGTGGGAGGCTATATCGCTCCCTTCGTGCGGATGAACGGAGCCGACATTCCACCCTTCGACTTCGAGGTGAACGGGGTACATTCCATGTCCGCCGATCTGCACAAGTACGGCTACTGCGCCAAGGGAGCGTCCACCGTTCTGTTCAGAAGTCAGGACCTGCACCAGCACATGGTGTTCGACTGCAACGACTGGCCGGGCGGCAGAATGATCACGCCTACCCTGGCCGGTACCCGTCCAGGCGGCGCCATCTCGGCGGCCTGGGCGGTCATGAACTATCTGGGTGTGGACGGTTACCGGGAGAAGCATCGGCAGGTGACCGAGTCCCGGGAAGCCGTCGAGGCCGGTGTCCGGCAACTGGGATTCGAGGTGCTCGGAGAACCGAAGCTCGGAATCATCGCTTTCACGCATCCCGAGGCGGACGTCTTCACCGTTTATCGGAACATGTACCGGAAAGGCTGGTTTACGAGCCTGACCACCGAGCCGCCGGCGCTCCACCTCATGCTGTCCCCGTTCCATCATGGTGTGGTGGACGGCTACCTGGCCGATCTGAAGTCGAGCCTGGAGGCAGCGGGCGACGAGAAAGCGGAGGGATTCGAGGCGCGCTACAGCTGAGCGCCGGCTCTCAGCTCTCGACTTCTGCCAGCCAGGCCCGTGCCTTCGCCCCGTCATAGAAGAACGCAAGCTCGACGGGAAGGTCTTCTGATTCATAGAGGGCGATCAGGATCTTCGCCAGCTCTTCCAGATGAGGCTGGATGATGAGTGCCGCTCTGGCGGATTGACGCCGCTCGTGCACGGGTGCGAAAGAGTCCGGCAGATCGCGGAAGGCTTCGGAAGTCAGAGAATCCACGTTCCAGTCCGTGAAATCATAGAGCAGCCGGTCGTGCGAGACCCACTCGTCCAGGTTCGCCCTGATGTGGTTCATGAGCACGTTGATGCCGGCCCGCCCGACAAGCCGTACCACGAGCACGCCTGCCTGATCCTGATGCGTGACTTCTGCGACGACAGAAGACGATCCTGAACGGCTCAACTTGATCAGCCCCGGGTAAAGAGCAGCTCCAGCCGCCCTTCCTGCAGCAGCGTGGCTTTCTGGATGGACATCGCGGGGAAAAACTCGTCGAACTGCTGCTGTGTATGGGCGCGATAGCGACCCGGACGCTCCACGGGTGTGAGCTTGAGATGCGACTGGTCTTCGATGCCGTACCGGCATCCCTGATTCCCTGCCTGTCCGTCCCGCTCTTCGCCTCTGGCACCTCTCGCCAGGGCCCCGAAGCCGTAGCCAAGCGTTCGTGAGTTGATATGCGGAACCAGTGCCCGACTGAGACCTTCGAGTCCCGCGAGCGGCAGATAGTGAAGCGCATCCCAGAACATGCAGACGTCGAACACCAGGTCTTCCGGCAGCCGCAGATACTGCACCAGCTGCTCACAGGCTTCAGCCGTGCTCAGTTCATCCGGCGGTTCCACTGCCAGATCGGCAGAGAACAGGTCCACGAAATGGATCGCCGTGTTCCGCCCGGCGAAGAAGTTCAGCGTGCTCTGAGATCCGCTGCCCAGATCCAGCACATGCAGACGATCACGGCTTTCTATTCGCTCCATCAGGACGGGAAGAAGGCGGCTGGTGACCGTCTCCGTCTGCCTTGCCGGCACAGGTGCCGAGCCGTCATTGCGCTTTCTTCTGAGCAGTGTGCTCACCCTGCGGTCTGCTTACCCTTCTCTTCCACGGCTTCCGGTTTCGAGGCTGCTTCACTCCCGGATCTGGTCGTGGTGACGGCGTGTGGCTTCTCCACACCCGGATCCATGTCGATCGCACCCTTGAACTTGGCGCCGTCTTCCAGCGTCACTCTGGGCGCTGTGATGTTCCCACGGACCCGGCCCGACTTGGTGATGACGACTTTTTCCTCGCCCTGGATATCACCGGTCACCTGGCCTTCCACCTTGACGGTTTTCGCGGTGAGATCCGCCTGCACCTCGCCATTCTGACCGACGGTGAGATCATGTCCTTTGAGCGCAACCGAGCCCACCACGCTGCCTTCGATCACCAGGTTCTCGTCGCCGCTGATTTCGCCTTTGATTCTGATAGTCGCTCCGATCACTGCCGCGTTCCTCGTGTTGAAATTCTCGGATGGCGACCAGCTGTCGCCCGACGCACGGCTGAAACCGACCTCCGGTTCCGACTGTCCGTCTTTTCGCTTCTCGAACATGGCTGTTACCTCCTTCAATCCATGAGCGAAGGGTCAATATAGGGCATCGAAGGGTTGGATATATGACAATTTTCTGTCCGTCAACAGGGGTGTCGACAGGCGGCAAATTCAGCTGATGGCCGGCGGAGTCTCGTCCACGGTCGCCCGGTTCTCCAGCGCCCGGCCGATCGCAAACACCAGAAAGCCGATCAGAATACCCCCCATGCCTTCGTAGTAAGCCGAGAGTGCATCGACTTCCGTCCAGAGGTAAACCGTTGCGACACCGGCGGTCATCATGACGAGAGACAGGCGTTCCGACGGCCGATGACCCAGCGCCAGCACCGTGAGGAGCGGTCCGAAACAGGCAGCGAGTACTGCCCAGGAAGAGATGACCAGCTCGAAAACGCTGCGGGAATCCGTCAGCGCCAGCCACAGAGCGAAAACGGCGACCAGCACGGTGCTGATCTTGGCGACCCACACGTTGTGCGGCAGCTCCGCGAGGTCTTCCGATAGAGATCCGGCACAGCTCAGAATCAGAGAGTCCGCCGTGGACATGGTGGCCGCAAAGATGCCGGCCAGAATGAGGCCGACCACCACCGGCGGGAGCAGAGTCATGGCGATGGTAGGCAGGGCCAGCTCCGGGTCGAAGTTCGCGGTCTCCGGAATCAGAACCCTGGATAGAAGCGCCACCGCGTTGGCCAGAAAATAGAAGGCTGCAAACCAGAGATAATAGTAGAGACGAGCACGGTTGATGAGACCGGGGTCCTCGATGGCCATGAAACGGATCATGATGTGCGGCTGACCGATCACACTGAACCCGGCGAACAGCCAGCCCACCACGAACAGCACAGGCCCCCAGAAGGCGCCGAGAGAGAGGCTGTCCGGAAACAGCTGCATGTAATCCGGTGAGACGGCGCCGAGCGCCTGCCAGGAAGCAGCCAGCCCGCCGAGGCTGGCTACCGCGGCGATGAGCAGAACGGTCATGGCCGTGATCATCACGATGGCCTGAGCCGCATCCGTCCAGATGCTGGCGCGTATCCCGCCGGCCAGACAGTAGACGAGCACGATGCCCGCACCGATCATCGCGCCTGTTTCCAGCGGCCAGTCGAAGAGTACGTGCAGCGCCTTGCTGCCTGCGGTGAACTGAGCCGCCGCGTAAGTACCCAGGAAGATTACGGTAACCAGGGCGCCGAGCCGACGCACCCACTTCTGAGAGGTGCCGTGCCATGCGGCCAGCACTCCGGGATAGGTATCACCTGCGCCTCTCCGCGAGGCCTCACGGAGACGGCGATGCACGACCCGGGAGGCCAGCAGATCGCCGACGATCCACCCGAACATCAGCCAGGACGCGGGAAGCCCTGTCACATAGGTGTAGCCGATTACGCCGATGAACATGTAGCCGCTGTTGTTCGTCGCGATAGCGGACAGGCCTACGAGCCAGGGGCTCACGTTCTGATCGGCCAGCAGATAGCTGCGCCGATCCGGCCGGGCCAGCCGGTGTGACAGGACACCGATCACCACGAATCCCGCGAGAAACAGCAGAAAGCTGGCGGCGATCATGCGGCAGCGTTGATCAGTTTTCTTTCGTCGATGATCGAGTCGTGAAGCGCCTGCACGGCCCGTTCATAGTCCTCCTCCACCACCACGAAGCGGACATCCACGCCACGCAGAGGCTGGGATGCAGACAGAATCGGGATGGCCGCATCGCCAAGGGCAGTGGCACAGCGTGCCAGGAGCCCGGGCATGTCCAGGTCCGTGCCAACGGCACAGACGAAGGCCACCTTCTTGGTTTCCACGGCAGCGTCCGGAAACCGCTTTGCCAGTTCGTCCGTCAGCCTTCGGACGGTACGCAGATTGGTGGAGAGGAAGTGGGTGACCGAATTCGCGTTCACATCCTTGCCGATGGAGCGGACCCGGAATCTGTCGAGCACGTCGATGATCGAACGCTCTCTCGTCATCAGTTCGCCCGTCATCTCCTGATCGAAGACCTCGACCGCCATCAGTCCCCGACGGCCTGCGATGATCTCCACACGGGGATTGTCGCTGCGGTATTCGGAGTCGATCAGCGTGCCCGCATGATCCGGCTCGAACGCGTGCTTCACCCTCAGGGGAATGCCCCGCTTGCGGAGCACGCTGGCCGCGTTCGGGTGTATGGCCTCCATGCCCAGATTCGCCAGCTGATCGGCCACGTCGTAGTTGGTCCGGCCGATGGGAGCACTCTTGTGCACTCCGACGATTCTCGGATCCGCGCTGGAGAGATGGTATTCCTTGTGGATGATCGCCTCTTCCGGATCGAACCGGGCTGCGATGTGGCTCATGACGATCTCCGTGTAGCCCCGCGCATAGCGCTTGACCAGCCCTTCGCCGCACTGAGCGTAGCCGGTGACGATCGGCAGCTCCTGCCCGAAGTCGATACCGGCCAGACCTTTCGCCAGGCGCGCCTCCAGCGACAGAACACGATCGTCCCGCCAGCCGGTAAGGTCAACGAAACGCGCATTCACACCACGATCGCGTAGCAGCATGGCCGCGTTGAACGCGCTGTGTGCCTCCCCCATGGAGCTCAGCAGTTCCCGGACCCGGTCCAGGTACGCATCCAGCTCGAACGAGCCGAAGCTGCAGATTCTCTGGACGTCCGCCAGGCACTGGCGTGCATCTTCAATCCGATCTTCAACGAACGCATCGGCACGCGTACTGAGCGAAGCGTCGTCGAAAAACCCGGCATTGATCTCCTTCATCCGGGAGCCGACATCCGTCAGACGGTCCTGCCACTCGTCTGCATAGTCGCCTTCGCTGAAAAGACCAAACACCCCCGGCTCGCCGGAATGCTTGTGCTCGAGCAGCAGATCCGTCATGCCACCGAACGCAGACACCACGAACAGGCGCCCGTAGCTCGGTTTCCCGTCGTCCAGAAACAGGTTGTCGATGAGTTCGGGGAATCTCGACATGGAGGTTCCACCGATCTTTTCCACGGTTTTCAGAGTCATCCTCATTTCCTCGGCAGGGGTTGCACCCGGTTTCGGGCAGCGATGAATTCCGGACGGGGCCGGGGGGCCGCGAACGGTTCCCCGATCCGGTTGGACATGGCGTTATAGACGATGAACAGATTCGTTCGCGGAAACGGGGTGAGATTGCCGGCGGATGCATGCATGGTGTTGCAGTCGAAGGCGATGACCGAACCCGCCGCCCCGGTTGGCGCTTTGATACCCCGCCGGCTCGCCATCCTCGTCAGGCTTTCCTGATCCGGCGTTCCGATTTCCTGCTTCACCAGTGACCGGCGGAAATGCTCGGGCGGCGTCTCACCCGGACAGCCGACGAACGTCGCATGGGAGCCGGGAATGAGCATGAGCGGCCCGTTGGTGGCAAGGGATGGCGTCAGACACAGGGAGACACTCAACGCCCGCATTCTGGGCATGCCATCTTCCGCATGCCAGGTTTCGAAGTCGCTGTGCCAGTAGAATTCGCGACCTGAAAACGCCGGCTTGTAGTTGAGCCGGGACTGATGCACGTATACCTCATCGCCCAGAATGTCGCTGGCAAGCGTGAGAATCCGCGGGTCTTCGGCAACGGCGCGGAACAGCGCCGAGTTGTCGTGCACGGCGAAGATGGACCGGACTGCACCGCTGTCACGCTCAAAGAAGGCGGTTTCGTCCGCGTTCGACTCAGCCTGCGCCTTCAGGCGCTCGGCTTCTCTGAGCAGCCTGGTCGTTTCCGCCTCGTGGAAAAGCCCGGGAAGAAACAGATACCCGTCCCGTTCGAATCGACGCAGACGAACCGTCGTGTCGTGAGAAAGTCCGTCGCGATCTTCGTTGTGCACCACCGGATCCTGACGCTCGAGCCGTTGGATCTTCTCACCCCGGGTCGGATAGAGATCCTGCATGATCAGGCCTCCGCGCTGATCTCTTCCGCATCCAGCGCATAGGCACCGTCGCCGTCGTGAACCTCCTTGCCGTTCAGCGGCGGATTGAACACGCAGGCGAAGGTGAGATCGCTTACTGCGGTCAGCACGTGCCGATCGTTTTTGTCGAGCGCATAGATCACGCCCGGCTCAATCGCGTGCTTTACGCCGGTCTCGAGGTCTTCGAGGCTTCCCCGTCCGGACAGGCAGAACACGGCCTCCAGGTGGTTTTTGTACCACATCTCGTTCCGGGTGCCGGCGTAGATGGTGGTCACGTGGAAGGAGAATCCCATGCCGTCGGATTTGAGCAGCATGCGAACGCTCTCCCAGTTGTCTGTCACCACCCTTCTTTCGGTGGCGCGCGCGTCTTCGAGCGTACGTACGATCATCTCAGGATGCCCTCCGGATCTGCTTACCGAGAATTTCCAGCGCTGAGTGCTGAAGGATGTCGAGCCCGTCTCCAAGCTCCTGCTCGCTGATGATCAGCGGACACAGACACTTGACCACCTGCCCTTCCGAACCGCTGGTCTCGATCACCAGACCACGTCCGAAGCAGGCCCGGGCAATGGCGGTGGCCGTCTCTCCATCCGGACAGCTCAGCCCCTGCATCAGTCCTCTGCCCTTGCGCTCCAGCGCGCCGGAGGAACGGGCAGCGATGGATTCGAGGCCATCGAGGAGCTGGACGGATCTGGCTTTCACATCGGCCGCGAAGGCGTCGTCTGACCAGAACGTCTCGAGTGCTCTGGTCGCGGTGACGAATGCGTGGTTGTTCCCACGGAAGGTGCCGTTGTGCTCTCCCGGTTTCCACTGATCCAGCTCCGGCCGGAACAGCGTCACCGCCAGTGGCAGTCCGTAGCCGGAGAGAGACTTGGACAATGTGACGATGTCCGGTCGGATGTCCGCCGGTTCGAAGCTGAAAAATGTCCCGGTCCTGCCGCATCCCGCCTGGATGTCGTCGACGATCAGAAGGATGTCTCTACGTTTGCAGATGCGGTGGATCTCGCGCAGCCAGCGCATGCTGGCAGCATTCAGGCCACCCTCACCCTGCACCGTCTCGACGATGACGGCAGCCGGCCTGTCGACGCCGCTGGACGGATCGTCGATCATCTTTTCAAGAATGACAGCCGAATCCACTTCCTCACCCAGGTAGCCATCGAAGGGCATCGGCGTCACGCCGGAGAGCGGCATCCCGGCCGCATCCCGGTGATGTGAGTTACCCGTAGCCGCCATGGCGCCCAGCGAGACGCCGTGAAACCCGTTGGTGAAGGCAATGACGTTATGGCGCCCCGTGATGTTCCGTGCGAGCTTCAACGCGGCTTCAACCGCGTTGGTACCGGTGGGACCGGTGAACTGAACGGTGTATTCGAGCCCGCGAGGCTCGAATACATGCGTCTGCAGCGCCTGGAGAAACCGCTCTTTCGCCACGGTGTGCATGTCGAGCCCGTGGGTGATGCCATTGCTCGAAATGTAGTCGAGCAGAGCCTGCTTCAGGATCGGATGATTGTGTCCGTAGTTGAGCGTGCCGGCACCGGCGAGAAAGTCCAGGTACTGCCGCCCGTCCGTATCGTACAGGTATGCGCCTTCTGCCTGATCGAAAACGACCGGGAACGATCGGGCGTAGCTCTGTACGTCTGATTCCAGTTCTTCAAATATGTCCGCCACGAGGCGATCCTCCTTCAGTTAGATTCGATTTGTAGATAGATTCGATTTGGATTCGATAAGGATCCGGATTTCCGGCATCGATCGGCTGCCCGTCTGAAACAGAGACCCCGCGACGTGCCACTCCGGTATGCGAAGCCTAGTGCTCCGCAGAAATCTGCCCCGGGTCGAACGGACCGATGCGGAACAGAACTTCGTCCTCATGCTGGCTTTCGAAATGCGGCTCACTGGCAAAAACCACTTCCTCGGCGATCGGCGCCTCCAGTTCTGCCGCCAGACGCTTGAACATCTTCCTCGAGGGGACGTTGCTCGGAGTGACCGTGGTCTCGACGTAGCGGATGTCGTCATCCGAGTGCACGAGCGCCTCCAGCATCAGATTGCCGAGCCCGCCGCCACGGGCATCCGGACTCACTGCCACCTGCCAGACGAACAGCACCTCCGGCTGATCCGGGCGCCGGTAGCCGGTGACGAAGCCGACGAGCTCGCCCGCCCTTTCGGCAACGATGCTGCTGTCGCTGAAGTGACTCGCCTGGAGCAGGTTGCAGTAGCGGGAGTTCACATCCAGCGGCGGGCAGCGCCGGACCATGTGATACATGTCGACGCCGTCCTCCGTGACGGGTCTGCGAAGACTGATGTTATTCATACAACTCTATGCTTTCAGGCCGCGCAATATATAGATCTCTATGGTTATATCAACCGTATATCTCATTTTTATAGCGATTAAGTGATGGTTTTCCCTGTCTTTCTGCCTAGCTCGACCGTTTTTCATATATTCAATTCTTATTATTAATACCTGTCGCCGAGCGGTGTTTTCGGGCCGGCGCGACCCTCGAGCTCTGTACAAATTACAAAACCTCCTGTAATCCCTGCCTGATCCAGCTGAGATCCGGCCCGTCAGACCGCTCTGACAGGCCCGGCATGGTGCCTGCATGGCTTACGGGGAAGACGGACGACATGTACCAACTTCCCAAGGAGCCCGAACATGAACATCAACCGCATTCTCGTAGTGCTCGACAGCGACAGGAACGACTGGACTGTCGACGACCCCGTCATCCGACGCGCGACGGATCTGGCCCAGAAAACCAGCGCGGCGCTGATCCTGCTGAGGGTCGCGTATGAAAGCTCGCTCAGATACGGCGCCTTTGCGACGGGAGAAGAAGTGGATGCCGGTCGCCTCAGCCTGCTGGCCGATTGCCGGGAGAATCAGAGCCGATTGAAGGAGGCGATCGAAGCAACCTCTGCGCTGGCCGTCAGCACCGAAACCCTGTGGGGTGCCGATGACAGTGACTGTATTCTGCGAACCGCAGACGCCAGAGGTGTGGATCTGATCATGAAGGCCAGCGGAGACCATGCCTATTTCGTAGGCCTGCTGCCCAATACTGACTGGGATCTGCTCCGCGGCGCCCGGGTGCCGGTCTGGTTCGTGTCAGCGGATGCCGATAGAAGCCCTCACGCCGGCATCATCGCGGCGATCGAGCAGTCCTATGAGGACGTGGAAACGGCTGAGGACTTCCGTCTGGATCACGAAGCATTCGACACGGCCAAGCAGCTGTCCGACCGCTACACCTCACCGCTCTATGCGGTTCACGCCTACCGGCTGCCGCGGATGCTGCCTGGATTCGAGGGTTATGTGCCGGCCATCGGCTCCGTCAGCCCGGCCGCACCACCCGCGGTCGACGCACAGACCCGCTCTGAAGTCGCGCATCGGCACGGCCGGGTTGTCCAGGATTTCATCGACGAGCATGGCTTCCCCATCGATGACCTCATTCTGGAAGAAGGTCCTGCCGACCTGGTGCTCTCCCACGCTGCAGAAACGAAAGCAGCGGGCCTGATCGTCATGGGCTCGAGCAGTCGATCCTGGTGGGACCATCTGCGCGGACGCGCAAGCGCCGAGCCCACACTGTCCAATGCGGGATGCGACGTTCTGTTCGTCACAGCACCGGAAACAGCGGTGGAACGGGCGGCCGCATGAACAGGAGACGATTCACTCGGGCGAGCGTCGTTGCCGGAATAGGCGCCTGTGGGCTCATTCCGACCAGGGCCCTTCGGGCTGCCGGCGGTGAAGGATCTCTGCAGGCGTTGACCCGCAGCCATCCGCCGGCTGAGGCACTCAAATACGTGGACGATGCTTCGGATGCAGACGCTTCGGTTTATCCGGCGGATACTGCTCAGAACTGCGCGAACTGCCGGCACTACCAGGGTGGCGATGCACCCGAGGGTGGCTGCGCACTGTACCAGGGCTTCAGCGTGCAGGCGTCCGGCTGGTGCACGGGCTGGGTCGCACGCTGAGCTCGCACCAAACCACATCAGGAGAACTGAACATGTCAGATCACATCTACAAGACCATCGAGATCACCGGTTCCAGCAAACAGTCCATCGAGGACGCGGCGGGCAAGGCGCTCAAGCGCACGGGCGAAAGCCTGCACAGCCTCCGCTGGTTCGAGGTCACCGAGATCCGAGGACATGTGGAAGACGGTGACATCGATCACTGGCAGGTAACCGTGAAAATCGGCTTCACGCTGGACGAAAAATGACACCGCAAGCCAGCTACGACATGCGGAGACTCACCTGGCTGCTGGTCTGTGGGTTGGCTGCGACGAACTCGGGCCAGACGCTCGCGGGGAGGTGAGCACGACTGCGCTCCAGCTATCCAGTACGGATCAGGCCGAAGACGACGACGTCTTCGCCTGCCGGCTCAACGTATGAGGACCGTACAACACATGAGAACTATTTGCATTTAGATTTGCGGCGTTTACACTCCGTTTTCTCTTCATCCTACGCAACGGAGACGCCCGTGAGACGCCTGTTTCCCACTGTCATCGCCATCCTGGCGGTGTCCTTACATCAATCGGCCCTGGCTCAGGAGCCCCCTTCCCTGGAGGCCCTCTGGGAGATCGTTCAACAGCAGCAGCAGGAGATCGCCCGTCTCTACAACGAGCTTCAGGAAACACGCGGCCAGCTGACCGTCGCCGAGGAGAAGGTGGAGATCACCGAGGAGCAGCTGGGCATCACTGCAGACTACCTCGACAAGATCGCCGCTCCTTCCGAAGGCGAGTCACGCTGGGGCCGGACTTCGATCGGGGGTTATGGCGAGATGCATTACAACAACGTGGATGCCAACGATCCGGACAACAGTTTCGAGCGCCTCGACTTTCACCGCTTCGTGACCTTCATCGGTCACGAATTCACCGACCGGATCCGGTTCTTCTCCGAGGTCGAGATTGAGCACGCTCTGGTGGAAGACACCGCTGATGGCTCCGGGCCTGGCGAGGTCGAGATCGAGCAGGCCTATATAGAGTACGACCTGGACGAGCGGCACTTCGCGCGCACGGGCCTGTTCGTCCTCCCGGTCGGCATCCTGAATGAGACCCATGAGCCGGACACGTTCTACGGCGTGGAGCGCAATGATGTGGAGAGCATCATCATTCCCTCCACCTGGTGGGAAGGCGGTGCCAGTGCCGGCGGCCGCTACGGGAACGGGCTGTCCTGGGATTTTGCCGTGCACTCCGGGCTGGCCATTCCCACCGACGGCGGCAGCGCTTTCCGGGTGAGAAGTGGCAGACAGAAGGTTGCGAATGCAAACGCCGAGAACCTTGCGTTCACCAGCCGGCTGAAGTTCACGGGCGTTCCCGGTCTGGAACTCTCCGGGACCCTGCACTATCAGGACGACGCCAGTCAGATGGGCGACGACGGCCTGGATGACGGCACGCTCGTGAGCCTGCACGGTATCTGGAACTGGCAACGCTTTCAGCTCCGCGCGCTCTGGGCTCAGTGGAACTTCGAAGGCGATCTGGTGGAACTCGCCGATGCAGACAAGCAGACCGGCTGGTACGTGGAACCGAGCTTCCGGCTGGGACGCTCTTCTCACGACTGGGGCTTCTACACCCGCTACGAGGACGTGGACGGCGCACGCGCTCAGGATCGCTTCGATCAGTGGCAGGTGGGGCTGAATTACTGGCCCACGTCGAACGTGGTACTCAAATTCGACTACCGGGAGCGCGACCATGATCTGTCGACCGAGCTCGGCCGCGATTTCGAGGCCTTCGATCTGGGTGTCGGTTACAGCTTCTGACGGTTTTCTTTTCTATCCGGCAGCGGCAGAATGGCGTGGTGGAAATTAGAATGATTCTCGGTCGTGTTTTCAGCATCGCCGCCCCGGTGATGCTGGCTGCTGCGCTGGCGATCGTGCCTGCGAGCGCCGCTGCGGACGAGCAGGTCTATCAGACGCTGGACGAATTCGTCAGCTCCGCGTTTGACGGCCAGCCTCCCCCGGCCGAAGCGCTGTGGGTGGGAGAAGAACTGCGCGAGAGCCTGGTCCGTCAGTTCGGCTGGCGGCCCGGTCTGCGCGTCCGTTTCTGGCAGAAGGCCGGTCGTACCGCCTGGATTCTGGACGAGATCGGCAAGGAACGGCCAATCACCGCCGGCGTAGTGGTCGAGAACGGGGCCATTGAGCAGATCGAGGTGCTGATCTTCCGCGAAAGCCGCGGCTGGGAAGTGAAATACCCTTTCTTCACCGATCAGTTCACCCGGGTCGGGCTGTCGCCGAAAGGTGAGCTCAACCGGCAGATCGACGGTATCACGGGCGCCACGCTGTCGGTGAGAGCCATGAAGCGTATGGCCCGGGTTGCCCTGAGACTGCATGACGAATCCCAGCAGACCATTCTCGCCCGCCGCCCGTAAACGCTCTCCGCTCCGGTATCGTCTGCATCGGTCCATCGGTGCGGCGACCGGGCTGATCCTCCTGCATCTGATCGCCACCGGTCTGCCGCTGCAGTTTACCGATCCGCTGAATCTCGGCGGCCGTTTCGTGGAAAGCGAGGAGTTGCTCGACTGGTACGGGATACAACCGCCCGACCAGGCGTGGCGCAGCAGCGGCGTGGTGCAGATCGGCAACCGGCTGTACCTCGAGACCCTGCCCGTCGCCGAAACCCATCTATTCCAGGGCGCCGTGGTGCAGGACGATCTGACGATCATCGCGGCGGATACGAGCCTGCTGATCGTACCGACCGATACGTCGGCACTGTCCGGATCGTCACCTCCGGAGACCATCGATCTCGGCACTGGAATCCGGCGCATCGGCCTTGCCGGTGAGCGGGTGATCGTCGATACGGATACCGGATTACTCACGATGGATGCCGCCCTCCTCAACGCTTACCCGGTGGATCCACCGGCCGTTTCGGTGACCTGGGCGCCGCTGACACCGCTGGCCGGTGAGATGCTCACCCGTTACCAGGCACTCGTCCGCAGCAGAATTCTGAGCTTCGAGCGCGTTCTGCAGGACCTGCACAGCGGCCGCGTATTCGGCTCTATCGGTGAATGGGTGGTCAATCTGGCCACACTCGCCATGGCCTTGCTCGCCTTCACAGGTTTGCTGATCTGGTGGCGGACCCAAAGATAGGTTTTCGAGAATAATCTTTTATCTTATTGTTTTTTATATATTTTAGTCCGGCATGCAACCCGGCAGGTCACTGACCTGCCCGCAAATCTCCGCTGCCGCTATCGACACATCGGCCACGTAGTACAGCGTCGCAAAACCCAGTTCCTCGCGGCCCAGGTTGTGAAAGATCATGCCCAGGGCAATGTCGCCGGCGCTGAACGGTTCGCCGTGGTCGGCAAAGTAGCGCGCCGGTTGGTTCAGAGCGTCATCCAGGAGCAGCGACCGCACCCGGCCGACGCCGGTGTGATAAGCCTGCACCAGCAGCATCTGATACAGACGACCGGCTTTCGCGACCGGCAGCGCGCCGAATGTTTCGTCGAAAGCCGGCGCCAGGTTCCGGTGGTTCTGCTGCAGCAGATACAGAGCGCAGTCGATCTGTGCCAGCCGGTGCAATCGGAAGCTCGCTTCGAGACGGCAATCGTCCATGGCCTCCGGTGTGAGCTGCATGATGCCCACGGCACCCGCGGTTGAACGTGCCTCGCGCACCCCGCCGCTCTCGATGATGACCTTGCCCGCCAGCGCCGCAAGCGTCTGCTCGGGGAGATCGATCCGTCCCTCCGCCCGGCGCTGCTCGAACACTGCCCGGATCGCCACATGCAGCGAAACCGGCTGTGCTTCACTGCCCACCCGCAAACCGTCCCAGGTCCCCCAGAGCCGGGCCGAAGGATCCTCGCCGGTATAGCGCGCCACCAGGCGCGGGAGAAAGGCATCCGGGTGATCGCAGCTCAGAGCAAACGGATAACCAGCCTGGTCTTCATCTCCCGGAGCCCAGCCGACGACCTTGTTCTCCAGAGCAAGGCGCTGACGTTGCGTGTTGATCTCACGCTGGTTCTCCTCCCGGGAGCCGGTATCCGAGAGGTAGCCGAGAAAACGCATCCGGTGATCGTAAAGAATGTGGCGGTCGGGCTGTTCACAGAAACTCTGGCCGGTGAGCACCCAGCGGCGGATGGTGGTGAGATTCGCGTATACGCCCTGGCTCTCGGAAAACGGCGTCCGCTCAACGACATCACGCCAGCTCCCGAGTGGCGCTGGCTCTGCCGCGGACAACCGTCCGCTCACGCCTGCGAGCAGCAGGCAGGCGAGGATCAGGTGAACGGCGGAACGGATCATTCCGTGGCCCGTGGCGGCGTCGTCGGTTCGCCGGACCTCAGACCTCCACGCCCGGCTCAGCGGCGCGTTCATCGGGGCCTGCCATCGCCTCGATGTCTTCGAGCAGCTGACGCAGGGAATCAGCCAGCTCCTCATGCCCTTCCGACTTCAACCTGTCGATCTCGGCCTCTATCCTGGTCATCTCGTCATTCAACTCGCTGGCACTGTCGGCCGCCGCGGTGGAGAGTGACTCGATCAGTGCCTGCAGTTCCCGGGTCACACGCTCGGCCGTGGACTTCGAACGCGCCGTCATCTGTGCAACCTCCGCATCGAGATCGGCCCGGACATCGGCCCAGGCTTCGCTCTCGAAATAGTCGTCGATGCTGAGGGCCAGCTCCTCCATGAGGTTCGAAGCACGTCCGGCCGCATCATTCACCTGCCAGACCACCAGCTCGAATGGAGACAGACCCTTCAGGCGCCCCCCCGGGGACCACGGCCGCCGCCGCCTCCGTGGGATTCACCAGCACGAGCCGTGGCGGGCTCTCCAGCGGGATATAGGCGACGGCATTCTCCTGAACCAGCTCGGCATGCTCGGGGTAGAGGTTGAACTCGATGATGGAACCCGGCGCCTGCCCGTCCGCATCGATACGGTCTATGGAACCCACTTCCCGGGCGTCCAGGTACACCCTGTCACCCGATCGTAGTCCCGAGGTTTCCTCCAGCACGGTGGAGACTGCGATATCGCGGGAACAGCCGCTCAGCGGGAGCATCGCAAGCAGCACGGTGCAAGCGAATCCAGCACGACACGGCACGACGACTGACGATGACTTCATGAGTACCAGCCCTTCGGAGAATCCGCACAGTATGCCAGGCGCGGCTGCGGATAGAATCCGGTCACCTTCGACTCCTGACGGTCTTCCGCGTATCTTCAGTCCCCTTTTACAAGGGAGAGCGCCGTGGCAGAGGCATCGGCAAAGAGCCCACCGCCCCTGAGTCTGGGAGTGAAAGCCGCATACGGTTTCGGATCCGTCGCCTACGGCGTGAAAAACGGCGGCTTCGACTATTTTCTGCTGCTGTTCTACAGCCAGGTTGCCGGCCTCGATGCCAGGCTGGTCGGCATCGCCATCACCACCGCTCTGATCGTGGATGCCATCAGCGATCCCATCGTCGGCTACTGGTCAGACAATCTGCGTTCTCGCTGGGGGCGTCGTCACCCCTTCATGTACGCCGCCGCCCTGCCCATCGCATTGAGCTATTTCCTGGTCTGGAATCCACCCGCAGACGGCTCGCAGGCCGCCCTCTTCCTGTACCTGCTGGCGCTCGCCGTGGTGATCCGGACATTCATCACGGCCTACGAGACACCCTGCTCCGCGCTGGCACCGGAGCTCACCTTCGACTACGACGAGCGCAGCACGCTGCTGAGCTACCGGTCCTACTTCGGCTGGACCGGCGGAAACGCGATGACCGTGCTCATGTTCTTTTTCCTTTTTCCGGCCATGGCGACCGAAGCGATCCCGGACGGCCGTTTCAACCGGGAGAGCTACGCGCTCATGGGCGTCATCGGGTCCGTACTCATCCTGGCCTCCATCCTCGTGTGCGCGATCGGCACGCACGGCAGGATTCCCCACCTGATGACGCCCCCGCCCCAGCGGCGGATGACTCTCCGCACGGTGTTCAGGGAGATCCTCGAGACGCTGTCGAACCGCTCATTCATCAGTCTGTTCATTGCCTCCATATTCAGCGCCGTGGCGTCCGGTCTGGCGGCGGGGCTGGCGTTCTACTTTCAGACCTACTTCTGGGGATTCACATCCGTCGAACAGGGCGTGATCAACATGTCCACGTTCATCGCCGCCATCATCGGCTTCCTGCTCGCGCCGCTTGCCACCCGCCGGCTCGGCAAGAAACGCGGCGCCATCATCGTCGGTCTGGCCGCATTTCTCGGCGCCCCCCTGCCCGTGGTGCTGCGGCTGTTCGGAGTGCTGCCGGAAAACGGGACAGACTTCATTTTCTGGTTCGTCTTCATCACGCAGACCATCGATGTGGGTCTCATCATCTGCTACGGAATCCTGTTCGCCTCGATGATGTCCGACCTGGTGGAGCAGAGTGAGCTGCATACGGGGCGCCGGTCCGAAGGCCTGTTCTTCTCGGCGGTCACCTTCATCCGCAAGAGCACTCAGGGCTTCGGTCTGATGGCCGCATCCCTCGTTCTGTGGCTGGCCCAGTTCCCCACCGGCGCCACCGCGGCGGAAGTCGGTGACGATGCACTCTGGCGGCTGGGCGCCTGGTACGTGCCGGTGATTCTGTGCCTTTGGCTGACGATGATCCTGGTGATCTCGACCTACAAGCTCGATCGGGCCGAACACGAGGAGAATCTGCGCAGGCTGTCGGCATCCCGGACATGAGGCTCCGAACCCGAGGGTGCCACGCCCTGTTTTACGAGAGCGTCGTCGTCGTGGACAACTCGGGACGGGAGCGCCCGATGAGCGGAGAAAGTGTGGGCGTGATGCGTTCCGGCTGACGCGGTCTCGCGCGTCCGCGTAGCCTGGACGAGCGCTCTGCGCGACGGCTTCTCAGCGCCAGCTCAAACAGATAGATCATGACCGCGACTGCGAGGTCGGAGAAGTCGAACGCCGCCAGAAGCGTCGCGACCCAGGCCGCGAACGGCTGGTAGATCTCTGTCAGTTTCGCTGCGAATGCCGTGACTGGCAGGTCCGCGAGCATCTCGAAAAACATGGTAAACCGCGCCATCTGAGACGGTCGCGGATTGTGCACAGCGTCCCGTGCCAAGACAAGGGATGAAGTTCGCGACCGGGAATGTTAGGTCGAGCCTGCCACCGTCAGAAGCAGCAGTGCGAAGGGGCCTGAGATCGAGCTATCCTGCTGTTTTCAAAGAAGTTATTGTTTCATCGAGGCAGCGTTCAGCCCCTCATCAGTCCAGCCCGCCGGGCAACAGGTCCTGAAGGTCTCTGAGCACCTGGACCTGCAGCAGGAACAACTGCACTCGAACTTCACGTCCATCATCGGCGAGCCAGTCCTCGACAGGTCGATGTTTCGAGACCCGTTCCCGATACCAGGTCCGAGGTTCAAAGGCACCGGTGAGGGATCTCACCTGCATCTTGTGCAGCAGGACGAAACGCGATCTCTTCGAATTGCCGGTCACCACGGGCGTGTAAAGGATGAC
Source organism: Gammaproteobacteria bacterium (assembly GCA_030425195.1). Taxonomy (GTDB): domain Bacteria; phylum Pseudomonadota; class Gammaproteobacteria; order Pseudomonadales; family Azotimanducaceae; genus SZUA-309. The sequence continues at coordinate 23,171 of JAUIAV010000029.1, forward strand.
GTCGATGACGCTGTCGAAGTCCTGCTGCACGAGTTGTTCGTCGGATAAGGTGTGCTCTACAGGGAAGACGTTCTGCGTCGCAATGGCCTCGGCGAATCGGGCGTCCAGCGCGTCGGCTCCGATGGTCGTAGCCTCGACCGGACTATCGTCAATGGGTCTGGCGGAAATCGGATCCTTCAGGCTGGCCGACAACGCACCCACCATCGCGCCGGCCGCGACGGCCAACGGGAATATGAGCGCAAAGGCTGCCGGATTCTCATCGGGAGACAGTTCCCTCAGCACGTCGCTGGCTCCCCGGGCTGCGCCGTCAAGCGCCCCGCCTGCTGCCTCGGAGGTATTGAGCGGGCGGGTTTGAGGCTGAAGTGCCACTAGCGGCGAGTCGAGAGGCGGTGTCATACGCATCGCAAACCGGCCGGCCACCTCCCGTTCTGCCGCAGTGAGCGGTGGAACGCTCAGAGGTGCTGCAGCGCCAGGAGGTACAGACGCACAGCCAGCACCGGTGAGAACGATCATGGCCAGCAGCGCGACCGACGGGCCGGCAGCGCCCGAGCGCTGAGCGGCGGTCCGGCAATCCTTCATCTGCCGGATGGTAGCAAAGACACTACGCACCGACCGGCCAGATTGCGCACGTGCATCCCGGAAGATAGTCGAAACCAGCCGGTGTCGATTCGTCTAGATCTTCATTATCATCGTTAGATTTATCTCATAACTAATTGATTTATTTAACTATACAAAAGGCCGTACTTCCCGGATTGGGCACCCTGGCGACCTCTGGAAGACGGCGGATCTCGGCTACTTCAGCGGGCCAGCTATGGGCGCTTCACATCGACGGGGTCTGAGCGTACTTGGCTCTGGCTTTCCTAAACAGTGCAACGACTTCCTGGCGCTGCTCCTGTGTTTCAAACTTCGCCCTGGTAAGAGCCCATTCGATCGCAGCGTCCACGCTTGCCACTAATGCGGCGGCCGCCGCTTCATCCCAGATCGGTTCTGCTGCAACGTCGATGTACACGGGTGAAGTGTGTGCCATAGGGGGTATACCAGGTGCCCCAAGCACCGACCAGACCTGCATGGGCAGAAGTTCGGTTCCATTGGTTCGTGCCGCGATCCAGGTACTTCCTTCAATCGTAACTTCCGCTTCCAGACTGAGGTGCGAGGCATCGGACCTGTTGTCGACTGAGGCGATCACTTCACCGGCCTGTACGATCTCCAGTTTTTCGACCGGGTACTCCAGGTATGGCGCATGTACTTCGGCTCGTATCGACACGGATTCGCCTGAGGAGGCCTCCAGTACGGCTCCAATGGGTGCGTCGTTTACCGTCAGTTTCAGAACTGGGCCTGTGGTGACGAAAGTCCTGCCTGCTGCGAGGGCCGCCAGCCACTTTTCGTAGCTGAGTGGCCCTTCGACATTCGCATAGGTCTTAACGCTGCCCACAACCTGTACATTGAGCATTTTGTCCGTGCCGGCAGTGGCGGGCAGCCTCGATCCCGTGTTCAGGAACCGGTAGTACACGTCGAGCACACCGGTGCTGAAGGCGTCACCCCAGGTGAACAGATCGATCGTGTCTATTTTCCCGAGACCCACGTCGACGGCGAGTTCTCCGTCAGGAAAAGGAAAGTGCGCCCAGGTGACCATCCCACCTTGCGCATGTGCCGCATCGGCCTGCATTGCCATCGGCGGATAGTCAGAGCCGTCCACGACGCCCTCCGGAGGCGCTCCCCAGGCCAACGGGTATACCAGCTCATCGATACCATGCAGGATCGTGTGTCCCAACCAACGATGTCGTGCCTCCTGGTTGTACACGACGATTTCACCCTCTTCACCGGACGGGCTGGGGTGCCCACGAAAATTCGCCACGTCTGTGATCAGCTCGCCCCACTTGGTGGCCAGCACGTAGACAACGTCCAGGTCTTCCGCCCGCAGCTCCTTCAAGGCATTACCTTCACTGAGGAAGTGTGTATGCGTGTCACCGGCATACCACCCGCTGGCTGCCAGATTCGTCCAACGATTCATTTCGACATCGACACGGTCCTGCTTGCCGGTGACCTCGAACCGATCGATGGTTGGGTAGAACTCAGTGCCTTTCCGCACGTCGATCGTGTAAGCACCTTGAGGCAGATCTGCGAAGAACTCCGGCGCAACGTACGCATAGGTTTTTCCATTGATGAGGACGTCCCCACCAACATCCTGCCGCCATCCGGCACGTATGTTCTTCTGGTGACCTCGAGGCGGCCAGTAGTTGCCGTTGGAATCCGTAATGTTCACGCGCGCGTACGCCGGCTCTTCGTCGCTTGTCACACGGAACCTCACCGCCTCGGTTGGCACCTGTTCCGAGAGACCCGCCGGTGCGAGGGAGGCCGGCAGATCCAGCGGCTCGAGGTTCTGAACCCGCCATTGGCCGTTCTCACGAGCGAGCGTCGTCTTCCAAGCGGATAGGTAGCTTCCCCCAAACGAGCTGATCAGCAATGGCGCGGCCTCTACGGTATCGCCGACCTGCCGATAGGTAGCGTGATTGATTGTTACAAGGCTATCAGGAGAGGTGCGATATCGCGGTACGCTTGACCCTGTGAGCTCGGCTACCAGTTCGTCATTCTGCGCATTGACCGCATCGGCCCACAGACCCAATACACGGCTCGGGCCAACCCATTCATCGCTGGGATGCGCCCATGGCAGACCGGGCAGAAGCAAACCCAGAAGCAATGCAGGAAGTATTCGTCTACTCATCATTTCCATTCGTATAGCAGTTGGGGTCCAACATGAATGTCGGGAGACGCCGGACTTCCAGCTTAACAAAGCCGTATGAATGTCTCTTGAGAAACTCGCGGGTTCGCATTGAAAGCCTTTAGGTCGTACGCTGAAGTTCTGTCGGTTTGAGGCTGGTAGAACATGGGCACGGAAAGTAGCTCGCGCCTGCAGGGGAAAGTAGCGGTTGTCACCGGAGCTTCTAGCGGCTTCGGTCAACTGATCGCCGTAACTCTGGCCGAGAACGGCGCTGCTGTGTTCATCTGTGGACGTTCAATCTCCGGTCTGGAGGAAACCAAGGCTCAGATCGAAGAGCTAGGAGGGTATGCAGAGATCTCGGCTTTCGACATACGTGATACGGCTGCCCTGAGAGGATTCATACAACGAGCCTCCCGATTTTCTGACCGTTTGGACCTGCTCGTGAACAACGCGGGTTTCGGTTATCTGGACGATATCCTCGATGGCAACCCGGACCAGTGGCGCGATATGTACGACGTTAATGTGATCGCTTTGCTCTCGGCATCCCAGGTTGCCGTTGAGCAGATGCGATCGACCAACTCCGACGGTCGCATCATCAATATTTCGAGTACGGCCGTACTGCGTCGGGATACCAACGTGTACGGCACGACCAAATACGCCGTTAACGCAATCAGCTCTTCTCTTCGCAAAGAACTCGAGGATGACACAATTCGTGTCACGGCCATCATGCCGGGTGTTTTCGCTACGAACTTCATCAGAACCATGGGTCGGGACGCTATTCTCGCTATGGCTCGATCTATGGGTTTAGACGATCTGGAGATCGATGCCGATAACAAGCTATCACAAACATCTCTCGAATCGCTGCGCAAACGTATGGGCTCAGCGATAGGAAATCCACAACACGTCGCAGATGCCGTAATGTATGTTGCGAGTCAGCCAGTTGAGCTCGAAATCGAAGAACTGGTCATAAGACCCCCAAAAGCTCTGCAGATCTAGCAGTACGACCAGAGCCCCGGGGCTGGAGGATATGACATGGCGGAAGCGGGCAGTGTGCGGGGTATGGCGGCATCCCAGAGTTTCTACTTTTACCTGAGCCTGTGGATGTGTGCGATCGTAGCTCTTGGGTTCATCCCCGGCTTTTTCCTGCCGCGACCGGATCCTACAGTGCTGCAGAACCCGGTGGTGCACCTGCATGCGCTGGTTTACGTCGGTTGGCTGGCGCTGGTTGCCTATCAGATGCGTCTGCCGAGCCAGGGGCGCGTTGCCGATCATCGCAGAATGGGCCGCTGGCTCGTCTACTATGCCGTGTTGCTGGTGATAATGGGGCTCTGGGTGACGTTCTCGCGGTTCGTCGACCGCATAGACATGGGCGAGGCGGTGGCGGCGAGCATACAGATGTGGCCGCCATTTTCCGACATGCTGGTCTTCCCCATTCTATTCAGCCTGGCGCTCGCCTATCGCAAACACGCAGAACTGCACAAACGCCTGATGGTGCTTGCCTGCTGCATGCTGACGATACCCGGCGCGGCACGCATGTTTTTTATCGGCAGTCCGCCCAATATTCTGGCGTTGGAGCTGATCTTTCTGTCACCCGTGTACATCGGAATTCTGCGTGACTGGGTTGTTGAACGGCGTGTTTACCCGGTGTATGTGATAGGCACTGCCGTCCTGGCGCTGATGCCAATGCGTATGGTGGTCGTGGAATGGCCCGTGTGGCAGGCATTCACAGACTGGCTTGCGTCCGTTGTCTAGTCATTACACCAGCAGACGGCAGAAGAAGACTGTTTAACGCCTCAGGAATCTCAGTTTATGGAACGCATCGTTCTGACCGGTGGACCTGGCGCAGGGAAGACAACCGCCCTTGAAGTGCTGCGCAGCCGCGGCTACGCAACCGGGGCTGATGCGGCCAGATCCATCATCCGTGAACGGAAGCTTGCGGGACTATCCCCGAGACCAGACGCCTTGACCTTCGCACAGCAGGTCTTTGAGAAAGAGCTTGATGCATATCGCTCTGCGGAGAGTTCGCCATCGTTCTTTGAGCGGGGGGTTGTCGAGGCCGTGGGTTCTCTGTTCGGGGCTGGCGCCCTGGATGACGATCGTGTCAATCGCCTGATAAGCGACTATCGCTATCAGGCGGTTTTCATCTTTCCTCCGTGGGAGGATATTTATTGTATGGACGACGAACGCGATCATACGTTTGATCATGCGTTTCGAGTCTACGAATCCACGCTTGGATTCTATCGTCAACACGACTACGAACCGATAGAAGTTCCCCTGGGTGCCGTTGGAGACCGTGTGGATTTCATACTGAAGCATGTCGGGACGCCTGACGACGGGGCGCAGCAGTAGACGGCTCTTTCGCCCACAGCGGCTGGGATCTACCAGGAGCAGATATCGCTGCATCACCTACACATCACCGGCTCCGCCACTGGATACACAATCAGTCCTACTTCAGAAACCAGCTATCCCACCGTCAAGGCTGAAACAGGCCAAAGACGGTTATGGATGGTTCGGTTGTCCTGGTGACGGCATCCCGACGATCGACCGGCTGGGCGTACACGCAACGGTGAACAATGTGGCTACGCAGAGTTGAATCTCTACGCCGCTTCTGCTATCACAAGCGATCCAACAGATCTGTTTTGGTTTCAGCTTCGCAACCAGATGAGAGCTATATCTCAAACGAGAAGCGTTGTCACTTCACCTGGTTCAGATCACAGGAGAGGTCATGAAAACTCTTGGCGCTTCGGCTTTGATACTTGTATCTACGTCACTCGCTTCTCTCGGTGCGACCGCGCATTGCGAAGGTAAACACACCGGTAACCATCCACACTGCATCGGTGATGAAGAACCGGAACCAGCTGAGTATGTTGGAAGTGACGGAGTTCAGTTCATCCCGCAGGGATTCTCAGGGTTCGACTACTACATTGTCGGCACCGCCTGGCCAGACAATATCACCGCAGGTATTGGAAACGACCTGATCGAGGGCGGCGACGGGGGAGACGCGATATAAGCCCTCGGTGGAAACGACGTGATAGATGGTGGGGATGGCGGCGACAGCATCGACGGCGGCGACGGCGACGACCAGCTAGATGGAGGGTTGGGCGACGACTTCCTAGGTGGGGGACCTGGAACGAACGTATTAAACGGTGGTGAAGGGGATGACCTGATTACCGGTGGGAATGGAGATGATGAAATCAACGGCGGCCCAGGCAACGACGAATTGGGCGGCCTGGAAGGAACGAACGTAATTCACGGTGGAGCTGGAGACGATGTCTTTTTGGGTGTGGCCTATTCCGGGACTGCGGCAAACGAAATGCATGGCGGAGATGGCTGTGACACCTTCATCTTCAACCGTGCATTTGGCACCGCTACGATCATGGATTATGGCTATCCTTACAACAGTACAAATTGTGACTTAATCCACTTCCGCTACGAAAGATTTTGGCGAGCCGATCCAAGCGACGCCCGGATTACTACGGTAGGTGATGACATTGTCATTGATATATGGATCACAAAAGGTGGCGGTGTGGGGGGCACGGTAATTTTGAAAGATGCAGTACGAAATGGCGTCTCGCTATCCATGTCAGACATCAGCTTTGAACACGAATAGCAAACGACAACGCTAGCATTGTGTTGAATGCCAAAATTTCCACCACTCTGGGTTGAAAACGCTCCCATCTCTCCCCGGTGACGCTGGGTCGCATACTCCCAGCCAATGTCGAAACACTCGGACCGAGCCGTCGAGCCCACGCGAAGCTGCACAGCCTTGCCATCGATGACCACCAGGCGCAGACTCGGCTACTGCTCCACAGGCTGATCGAACGGAGAAATTCGTGGCTCGAGGCAGAAAGCTAGCGCATGTACTCTATCGGACTCACCGCTTCGAGGAGATGGTGGGATGGTATCAACGGGTCTTCGATGCCGAAGTACAGCATGCAGACCCAGCCCTCGCATTTCTTTCCTACGATGATGAACATCATCGCTTCGCCATCGCGAATCTGGATGTGCTCCGACCGGATGACCGCGAGCGAGAAAAGAAGGGACTCGTAGGCGTCGATCACGTCGCCTATACCCTCGACTCCCTCGAGGATTTACTCGATAGCTATGCCGAGCTGAGGGAAAAGGGTATCAGGCCCTACTGGTGCGTCCACCACGGCATCACGGTCTCCATGTACTACAAGGATCCGGACGGCAACCAGACGGAGTTTCAGGTCGATTGCTTTCCCTCCAGCGATGCTACCGTCGGCTACATGAAGGGTCCGGCCTTCGCCGAAAATCCCGTCGGAGTAGAATACGATCCGGATGATTGGCTGAGCCGGAGAAAGGCAGGTGCAGATCTGGCAAGCCTGCTGATGGCGAAGACGGCCGCAGATGCATCGCCGATACGAGGCGCGATGATGGAGACGCCGGCCAGTTCCTGAACCGGCGTCGATGTCTTGTCTGGGTCGAAACTGGCAGATTGGTGCACCTGCGCAAAACGACCGCTTTCAGAAAGCAGACAAAGCGACATCAGGGCTGATTCCTGCCAATTGCCGCCATCGGCAAGCACCTGCTACCTGCGAAAACAACTACCTTGTTGGAGGAACTTTTGAAGTTCTAAAGCTCTTTGATTCCCCAAGCTAAACTCGATGTCGTTGCTAAGCGGAGTTTGAATCGTCGCGGGATTCTCTATCAATGGCCGCTCCGCTTCGCCTACAAACACCAGTCTTTCGCCGATCGCGTTGCTCGTAAGCGCGAACAAGCGCTTAGCTGCCTCGTCATTGAGCTTGATGTGGACGCTTGAAAAATCACCGTTAACCGTCCGAACAACCGATTCCACGTCCGGGGGACACAACCTGAATTCGATGGAGTAGGCTGGAAGCGATACGGAAGCGATTATCAACAGCAACAAAAGTACTCTTGGCACTATTCTTCCTAATAATCGGAAGTGAACGACCATACTAGCAAACCACCTGGGACGTCCGCGTTCGACCAAAATCAGCGTCTGGTCGTGAAACGACTCACTACTGCGCCTCTGATTTACAGCGCTTTTTGGCTGCTGTTCATTCCATTCTGGAAGGAAAAAGGAGCACGATATTACGTGCGGTTTCTAAATGTCGGGCAATGCTCGGGCAAATCGAAGGGCAGAATGTAGCGGTCAGAGCAGGGGCCGCCAACTAACTGATAAACGGAAGGTATTTGGTGGAGCCAGGGAGGATCGAACTCCCGACCTCTACAATGCCATTATCAACGAGGAACTGGCCGGACACCGCGCGGCGCTGGGATTTTCCGGACATCACCGGTCCCTACTGCACCCGTCTCTCCGAGCCGTCACACCACTTCAGCCGGCTTCCGGGCAGGTGTCGCGGGATTGAGTGTCTTCGACCGGCGGCGTAGCGTATGTAGGACATCGACCTCGAAGGGGATAGGGAATGGCAATAGAGATCAGGTGCGAGCACTGCGACGAGTGGTTTCGAAGCCCCATCCATATGAGCGCAGAGGCGTTCGACACCGGTACGCTGAGTGGCAATCGAGTACAGTGCCCTCACTGCAAGGAGATGACTGGGTGCGACAAGGAGAACATGCGGATGCGACCCGATGACGACGACCCTTCCGGTGGTGGCTTCGTGGGTCGAGATACCTGAAACACCTCTCCGAAATCTCCCCCGCCTTCCGGGTCTACTGCATCTGCGTGGACTGTGACCGGCAGGAGCTCGTGGACACCTGCAACGGTGGTTCACTACACTAAACTGCTGCAGCCATGCTCGGTGTTGCGAGCACCAGAGCCCCGATAGCACAGCCAATGACGAGAACCAATTTACATACTGTAGTCATGACTAGTACCCCTTCCTCGCGCACCATGCTGAGAGATATTCTTCCGGTCCCTGAGCTCGCTTCTCCGCGAGCTTCGCGCTATCGAACTTAGCGTAAAAAATGGATGGCGCAGTACTTCGCCACCAAGCTTTCAGTTCTCTGGTCGTAGCAGGATCGAAATGAGCCAGAGTCACTACGTAGTGCTTCTTCCATATCTGCTCTCTGAGATCGTCAATCGAGTCCAGAACACGGAACACCGCCGGCCCAGCTGGTCGGTGATCCCCGCATGGCACCCGTCTGATTTCGGCGTCCGATTCTTTGTTGATTTCGCTGCCAACCTCCAGCAGATAATCGAGAATCGGATACGCCTCATCAGGCGTTTCATGCAATCCCATTCCGTAGTGGACCATTCCTGCAGCGAGTTCTCGATCGGACTCGTTACCTGCCACCAACGCGAATACATTGAACGCAAAAACGACGTGGTCTGGGATCTCATGACTGTTTGTAGCGTCGTAGCTCACTCGAATGCTATCAGGCAACTCCGGTCGTTCTGCGCCGATACACAACATCGAAGTCGATAGCAGAAGCAATGCTAGTATGGATTTCATTCAATTCTCCCCTGACTCAAGCAGGGCCGCTTGAGCTCTTCCATGGTTAAGGAATCATAGTCTTGAAAACCGTGAATCGGCATTTCCTGTGCCACACCTCCTTCTTCCCCCGGAGATGCGTACCACTATAGCCGGATGTAGATGAAACGACGGTGATGGATTGCGCCGCGTGGGAAAGACGGGGTTTGCGTACCGGGACCACTCACCGCCTTCATCCCACCACTCCGGTAGACGTGAGTACGAAATTACACGCGATTCAATCGAAAAGGCCGAATCTGCTTGAGATCGCCACCCGCAGATCTCAAAGTAGTGCGTAGTCCAACCACGAGAAGCCTAGAAAACAACCGAACACGGCCGCTTCGAACGAAACGCGAAGTCCCGCGATATCCAAGGATGCCGTGTTTGAGACTATTACTCGCCACGAATTTCGTGTGGATGCGACGCTGCTGGAGAAGTCCAAGGCACAGCCACATATTCGACAAGACGAGCTTGTGTTCTACAAATTCGCCTGGTACTACCACTTCAAACACGTCGGGCCCCAACTATTCAGTGCAGAAGATACGGCTCTGATCTGCGCAGCATCTATGGGACCAAAAAAGAAGAAAGCTCGCTTCGTATCAGCAATAAACGACGTAGTTCAACAGTCAGTACCGAGCCTCGTATGGAGGACAGCATTTTGGCCCGCGAACAGCGATCCGTGCTTGCTGGTCGCGGACTATTGCGCTTGGGCGCTTCAACGGAAATGGGAGCAAGCCGATGTCAGATCGTACGACCTGATCAAAAACAAAATCGCCACAGAGTATGATCTATGGCGAGCTGGGACGACGCACTACTACTAAGATTGGCTACCCCGCACTCTTGGCTATCTGGCGAGTTGGATTCAGTTGTAGTGCCAGAAGTGCCCAGGGACCCTTCTTACCAAGCAAGGGGTAGCCCAAAACGTCCCTGATTATCCGGACTAGCGGTCAGGATGCAAGTTGCTGCTGTGATCGCAGTCAGACACTCAACGATTCAACCCGAAACACTACCTGGTCCCCTTGGCTGCTTCAAAGATAGGGACCGCGGAAGGGACCAACTGAAGGATCGCTAACCCCGTAGCCCTCTGAAAATGGTGGAGCCAGACGGGATCGAACCGTCGACCTCTACAATGCCATTGTAGCGCTCTCCCAGCTGAGCTATGGCCCCACGGGGTCGGACCGGTCTGGAAAGGACGGGCCCGGATACCTCGGCACCCGATCATGGGCACCTCGGAAGGCGCGAGATACTAGGTCTCCGTCTCCGAGGTGTCAACCACCACCCGGAACGCGTGCTAGATCCCGTCGCCTGGACCCGATACTCTCTCCCGGCCATTCAAGGAGAGGAACATGCGAAGGATCTGCCTGATCGTACTGGCCGCACTGATGTCACCTGCCGTCTGGGCCGACTGGACCCTGGACAACGCCGGCTCGCGATTGAGCTTCGTCAGCACGAAGGCCACTAACGTGGCGGAAGTGCACACGTTCGATTCGCTCTCCGGGTCCGTCGGCAGCGACGGCCACGCGCGGGTGGTGATCCAGCTGGCCAGCGTCAACACGCTGATTCCGATCCGGGACGAGCGCATGCGCGAGATGCTGTTTCAGACGGAGCTCTTCCCCACCGCCACCGTGGATGCGCGCCTGGATATCGTCCGGTTCATCAATATGCCGGTCAGCACCAGCGAGATCCTCACCACGGAGCTTCTACTGAACCTCGGTGACACGAGCCTGCCGATGACGGCCGAGCTTCTCGTGACCCGGATCGCGGCGGATCGGGTGCTGGTGGCGACCACCAAACCGATCATCCTCAATGCCGGTGCCGTGGATCTGGCGGAAGGTGTCGAGGCGCTCAGAGAAGTCGCCGGACTGCCAAGCATCAGCCAGGCCGTGCCGGTTAGCTTCGTGCTGCAGTTCGTGGCGGGCTGAGATCAGAGCTGGATCCGCTGACCTGACTCCGCGACGGATGCGGTAGCACCGGTCGCCCGGAGCTTCTCCGCCATCGTACGCGCCGCTTCCGGGTCTCCATGCACCAGGTGAACGGGCGGTTGCCCCTCGATGCCTTCGTACCAGCGCAGGAGATCGGCCTGATCGCCGTGGGCCGACATACCGCCGATGGTGTGGGTCCGGGCACGGACCCGGTAGGTTTCGCGGTAGATGCGGATCTCCTTCTCCCCGTCGATGATACGACGGCCGAGCGTACCCGGCGGCTGAAAACCGGTGAAGAGCACGTGGGTTTCGCGACGCTCGATGTTGTGACGGAAGTGATGCAGAATCCGGCCGCCGTTGCACATACCACTGCCGGCAATGACGATGGCACCGCTTTTCATCCGGTTGATGACCCGTGACTCTTCCGCTGAGCGGGTGAAATGCAGGTTAGGCAGCTTGGGCATGACGACGTCTTCCCGGAAGATCCGGTTCGCCTCCTGATCGAACAGGTGATCGAAGTCCCAGTAGATTTCACTCGCCTCGATGCCGAGCGGACTGTCGAGAAAGACGTGCCAGCGGCCGATCTGCCACTCATCGTAGTGCTTGCCCAGGTGATAGAGGATCTCCTGACTGCGGCCGACGGCGAACGCGGGGATCAGCACGTTTCCCCCCTGCTCCCAGGCGTCCAGGAATACCTGCCCCATCTCCTCGAGACTGGCCGCCCGGTCCCGGTGCTGCCGATCCCCGTAGGTGGATTCCATGATCACCCGATCGGCCGCCGGCGGCGATACGGGATCCCGCAGGATCGGGGAATCGTACTGGCCCAGGTCACCGCTGAAGACGAGCGTGCGCGTCTCCCCGGCCTCCTCGAGCTCCAGCACCACCACGCCCGAGCCCATGATGTGACCGGCATCGTGAAAGCGGACCCGGACGCCCGGGACCACTTCCACGGTCTCGTCGTAGGCCTGGCCCCGGACCTGAACGAGACAGTCATCCACGTCGTCCTGGGTATACAGCGGTTCCAGCAGCGGCTGATTCTTCTCTTCCCGGCGCTTGTTCTGGCGCCGAACGCGGCTTTCTTCCAGCCCCGCGCAGTCCGCCAGCAGAATTCCGATGAGCGCCATGCTGGCGTTCTGAGTATGGATGTGCCCTCTGAATCCGCGCTTGACCAGAAGCGGGAGCCGTCCCGAGTGGTCGATGTGCGCGTGGCTCAGAACCACCGCATCGATCTCTGCCGCATCGAAGGGAAACGGATCGGCGTTTTTAGCCTCTTCCCGGTCTCCGCCCTGAATCATGCCGCAGTCGAGCAGAACGGTTCGCCCGCCTACCCTCAGAATATGGCAGGAACCGGTGACGTAGCCGGCAGCCCCGTAAAATTCCAGCTCCACGGCGCTCAGTCCGATGCTGCTGGCTGCACGGACTGGTACTCCCGATAGGCCCGCTCCAGGCGCTTCGCCTGCTTCTTCGAGACCCCGAGAACGTTCAGCGCTTCCCGGATCCGGATCCGGGTGACATCCGGGCCCAGAAACAGCATGGAGTCGAACAGAGGCAGTGAAACCGTACGCCCTGAGATTGCGATGAACAGCGGAAACAGGAAATCCCGGATTTTCAGGCCCAGATGCCCGGCCAGCTGCTGGCAGATCTCGAACAGCGCATCCCGCTCCCAGTGACGGAGCGCGTCGAATTCCCGGCCCACATGGTCGAGCACCAGGGTCTGCGTCTCGAGGTCCGCCTTGCCGGCTTCGAAGTCCGCGGGGGTGAGCGGCACCCGGTCCCCGAGCAGATAGTCCACCTGAGACACCAGGTCAGAGAGCTTCTCCGTGCGTTCCTGCAGCAGCGGCACCAGCTTCGACAGGTTTTCCCGGTTCAGCGCCCAGTCCTGGATCCGGTCCATGAACGCGTCCGGGGTGAGGCCACGGAGGTACTGGCCGTTCAGCCAGGAGAGCTTCGCCATGTCGAATACCGGGCCGCCCAGGTGTATCCGTGCGAGCTCGAAGTCATCGGCCATTTCCCGGGGGGAGAAAATTTCCCGTTCGTCCGGCATCGACCACCCCATCATGCCGAGATAGTTGGTCAGCGCCTCCGGGAGAATCCCGATGGTCCGGTAGTAGTTGACGCTGGTGGGATGCTTGCGCTTGGAGAGCTTGCTCTTGTCCGGATTCCTGAGCAGCGGCAGGTGGCAGAGCACCGGGGCCTCCCAGCCGAAGTACTCATACAGCAGCAGGTGCTTGGGCACGGAGTTGATCCACTCCTCGCCTCGCAGGATGTGGGTGATCTCCATGAGATGATCGTCCACGACCACGGCCAGATGATACGTGGGAAACCCGTCGTGTTTGACGAGCACCTGCATGTCCACCTGCGCATAGGGAATCTCGATCTGCCCGCGCAGCGCATCCTCGAACACGCAGTCGCCGGTTTCGGGAATCTTCATCCGGATCACGTGCTCTTCCCCGGCACCGAGCCGGGTGTGCACTTCGTCAGCGCTCAGTGACAGGCAGTGCCCGTCGTAACGGGGATTGTCGCCGGCCGCCCGCTGGGCCGCGCGCATCTCGTCCAGGCGCTCTGCGCTGCAGAAACAGTGGAAAGCATGGCCGGATTCGACCAGCTGCTGAGCATGCGCCTGATAGATGTGCTTGCGCGCGCTCTGACGGTACGGCCCGTGCGGGCCGCCCACGTCCGGGCCTTCATCCCAGTCGATGGACAGCCATTTCAGCGAATCCAGGATGAGCTGCTCGGACTCGGACGTGCTGCGGGCCACGTCCGTGTCCTCGATGCGGAGGATGAACTCTCCGCCCTGACTGCGGGCGAAGACCCAGTTGAACAGCGCCATATAGGCGGTGCCGACATGGGGGTCACCGGTGGGTGATGGAGCGATTCTGGTGCGGACTGTCATAGCGCGCGCATTATACGGCCTGAGTCCGGGACCGACACGCGCTCCCGGCAGAAAAGCGTATCATCCGCCGGGAGGAGGAGATCGTCATGCTGGAGCTGGTTACCCTGCCCCCGGCCTTCGGCATGCGCAACGTGAGCCCCCGAGGGGCGTGTCTACGGCGGCCTCAGCCCGGCACAGCCACCTGGCTGACTGCAGGCACACAAGGGTATCTTCGGTCGGGAGACTCAGTAGAAGAACGAGATGAACGCCCGGATGACCGTGGCGTTGAGGCCGTACGTGGGTTCCTCACCCGGCGGCACGTCGGTGACCCGGAGATCCCGGAAGTCCTCGTAGTCGAACATCATGTAATCCAGCAGCAGGGACAGCTCTCCCCGCTTGAGGAATCCCCAGTTCATGTTGAACTCGTAGCTCACCCCAGCGCCAATCGTGTGATTGATGTAGGTGGAGAGTTCCTTGTCCCTGGCCATGAAGTTCTGTGACTGCGAGTAGGGAAAGAGGTCCTCGTAGAAATCCGCCTTGGTCTGGGTGTAGTACCGGTAGGTGGCTTCGATCACCAGCTTGTCGGTCAGAGGATGCACATAGCCGAACTCGACGTTCCAGCCCTTGATCCCCCAGGTATCCGAGTAAGTCCGGACTTCGGCCTTCGCTGATGCCCGGTACGGCAGATAATACATGCCCCGCAGAGCGAAAGCGCTCGACGTGCGGGTGCGGGGATAGCGCTCCGCCTCGTAGCTGAAGCCACGGGCCGAGGAAGCATCGAGGTAGCGGACCTGGCGGTAGGGATTGTTCAGAAATCCCTCGTCGGTCACCCCTTCGTAGTTCATGTTGACGATGAAGTTCTTGGTGATGATCTGCGAGATATCGAGCCGGTAGCTCTGGCTCTTGGCGTCCTCGAGAAAAAGATCGTCACCGTTTCGGCGGACTTCGTTCCAGCCGCGGGCATAGGTGATACCCACGTTGGTCAGATCACCGAAGAAGTCGTGGTTGATGCTGAACCGGGCCGCATTGGCGCTGTAGTCGCTTTCTTCGCTGTTGGTATAGGACGCACCCATGGACGTCTTGCCATGGAGGTAATCCACCCCGAGGCTGAACTCCTTCCGCTCTTCCGTGTATGGCGATGCGGTGGTTACCACATCGATGGAGGCGGACGAGATCATGTCCACATAGTAGTTGCCCCACAGCGAGAACTTGTCCTTGTAGGCTTTGCGGATCAGGACGGACGGACCATCCACCTTGAGACCGCCGCCCTCGTAGGCGTGGTACATCACGTCAGAGCGGTCTTCCGGCAGGATGGCCGCATCCGCAGGGGTGGTGTGCAGCAGAACCAGAGCGAAGCCGAGCGCGAACGAGAGGCCCCGGCCCAGGGCCCCGAGCGGCGTGATCCGGCGCCGGCGCCGCAGCAGCAGCGGTTCAGTTGCAGCCACAGCCACCTCCGCCGCCGCCTTCGGCACCCCGTGCGCCTTCCCGGGCCTGATGCACATGATGCATGTAGGCCCCGGAAACGGGTGCACGGTTGAAGCTCATGATCGGGTCCGCCAGATTGTTCCGCTCATAGGGGCTGACCCAGGGCTTGAGTTCCATGGAACCACAGCCGCCGAGCGCACCCAGCAGAACCACCAGCACGAGTGCTTTGAGCAGGTTCAGTTCTGTCCGTATTTTCACGTACCTAACTCCTTTGTCAGAAGAACAGCGACAGGCCGCCCGTGAACTCGATGTTGTGGTAAGTGTCCTTGCTGCCGAGCAGGTCTGAATCGAACATGTGATTACGGACCGTCACGTGCAGGGCCAGCCAGTCGGTGGCCGCGAGTCGGTAACCCACCCCGGCATTGATGGTGAACCGCTCGTCGCCGGCAAAATCAGTGCTGCCAACACCTCCGATCAGATACAGACCACCCTTGAAGGCCCAGCGCCGGCCCAGGAAGGACTCGCCGGGAAAGAGGTTGTAACCCAGGGAAACGTTGTAGAAGCGCATGTCGCGCTGATCGTCAGTCAGCAGGCTGGCGCCGCCGGACAGACGCTCGAAGCTGGTCTCGCCGAGCGTCGTCGTACCGTACTGGCCTTCGATGAAGAAACTTTCGGTCAGGTGATAGGCAGCCCGGATGCTGGTGACCATGTCGGAGCCGAAATCCTGCACGTTCATGATCCCGGCATGCATGCCGATCTCGAAATTCTCGGTGTCGATCCGGTCGATCTTCACCTCGCGGCGTTCCGGCTCTCGCACGACCAGCGGCTCGAGCGCGAGCTCATCCGGACTGGTGGCGCCGTACGCGCTAACGGGGGCCGTCAGGCCGGCGAACGCCATCCAGGTGAAGCAACCCACGCCGGCCAGAGCCCTCAGGCGGGTTAGAAAAATATGCTGAATCCTGCTTTCCATTGGTTTAGCTCTTCGTTGTCATCGCGACTGGTCAGCACGGTGTGCCGCCGGTATTCCATGCGAAGCATGAATTTTCTGCTCACGTACAGGTCGGCGCCGAAACCGGCATGAACGATCTCGTCGTTGAGATCCTCGGCCTGAACGATGGTGGTCTGGGGCTGTATGTGTATGTAGCCGGTGCCGATGTTGAAAAACGGCGATATCCGCGAATGCGGAAACGGCCGCATGAACACGGAGATCGAGCCCATGTAGCCGTCCGAATAGTCTCCGAGAATCTGCGCGGCTTCCCCCTGAACGCCCACATAGGGGTTCAGATTGAATGCCAGAGAGCCGTTGATCGTTGCGGCACCATCGATGGCCCCACCGCCGATGCCGAACTCCCAGCGCCGTGCCGTGAAAGCTTCCATGCCCGTTTTCGGCACGATCAGCGGGTTGCCGTCCAGATCCAGCGTGTGCTCGAGCTGGCTGACGTGTACCCAGCCTTCCTTGGTGTCGAAGCTGCCCCGCGGCAGTCGGAGCTTGAACCAGTCCGTCTTCCGCTTGAGCAGGGTCACTCTGTCTCCCTGACCGGCCACGTAGAAAACCGGATAGCCTCTGCCGGGGCCGGTACGCATTTCTATGTAGGGGTCCGAAACCACCACGTCCGGCTGGTAGGACTTGAAGGGGTTTGGAACCGCCAGCGCACCCGCACTGAACAGCAGGCCTGCCAGGCAGACCAGGAGCGTCGCGGTGCGTGAGGTCCATTTCATGCCGTAAATCCTTTTCCGGCCTTTCCGACTACTGGGGAACGTCAAACGGGTTGTTGTAATACTGCCCGCCAATGTCGATCCATTCTGAGACCAACTTCAACTCTGCGTCGGTCAGACGGCCCTCATGGGTGTTTCCAGGGGCGAACCGGTCAAAGAACCGGGGGCTGAAGTTCGCGCCTGCCACGTTCAGCGAGGGGGAAACGCTGATCGGTACCAGCACCGGGATGGGGTTTCCATTCACATCGAGCACGGGATCACCGTTGGCATCCACGACGAACAGCGGATTGCCGTTGTCGTCCGTATCCTGAACGAGCTGGTCCACCACGTTTCCACCCGCATCGAGCACCAGCTGGTTGTCGTTGAACAGCAGCTCCCGGTAACTCTTGAAGTGATCGGGCTCCTGGTCCGAAGTTCCGTCCGAAAGATCCAGCTGAGCCGCAGGCACCATCGCCATC
>JAUIAV010000030.1 GCA_030425195.1 Gammaproteobacteria bacterium
TGGTGGCACCAACGAGGTTCAGCTCAACATCATCGCCAAGCGGGTGCTGGGCCTGCCCGACTGAACGACGTTCATTCCAGCTGAAAAAAAACGCCGCATCTGCGGCGTTTTTTTCGACTGCGGGATATCAGTCCGTGCTGGCCAGATCCTGACCCGTCGCCTCTGAGTCGGGCGCCGCTTCATGCGCCGCAACTTCTTCTTCCGTGGCCATCCGCATCAGCACCGCACCAAACAGCATTTCCTCCCAGGACTGCTCGCCCCAGGTGACCTCGATGGACGGATCCGGGTTGGCGGGGTTCTGAGCGGAATTGTCCCACCAGGTGGTGTGGACGATCTTGGTCCCCGCCGGAATGTACTTCGGTTCCGCCAGCTCGTAGGTGGTCTGCCAGTTGAAATCGTAGTTCGGCACGTGCAGAAGCACCTCTTCCGTCCCGTCCGGATAGACGACGCTGAACTGGCTGGCCTTGCCGCGGAAATGCGCGTGCGGCAGCATGTTGTAGATGATGGCCGGTTTCGGCATCACCCGCTCCGCCGTCTCCTTGTGATTCTTGGCGTACGGCGGAATCTTGATCCGGCCGTTGGCGAGAATCAGAGAGAACACCTGGTGCTCGGGCGGCTGATCGTAGACCCAGATGCCGAGCTTGGACTCGTCCACCGTGGCCTTGCCGTTGGTGGTGTAGTGCATCTGAAACTCGATGGTCGCATCCGCCGGCAGGAATACGCCCGTGTCCTCCGGGAAATGCTGACTCACCATGCCGGGCACATAGCCCCGCAGGCCGCCCTGGCCTTCACGCTTCAGCCGGCCCTTGCGCGGGCCTTCCGTTTCCATCTGGCCATAGGTGGTGATCACGTGGTGCAGCACGGCGCGGTCGCCGGGCAGAATCTCCGCCGCTTTCACCCACACGTCCTCTTCGATGTTGTTCTCCACGAAGTGGTACATGTAGTCCACCACGCCGGTAGCCGGGATTTCGGCCGCCGGAATGTCGATGATGTAGTCGGGCTCCCCCAGTTCCGGCTCGTGCACGGCCCAGGTGGTCCACTGATGATCCATCTCGGCCAGCGGATCCGGGCCCTCGCCCCGGGGCGCGCCTGCTTCGATCCAGTGCACAAGCGTCTGCGTCTGCTCGGCGGACAGAGACCTGTCGTTGGAGAAGTGGCCCACGGCAGGGTCCGCGTGCCACGGAGGCATCCGCTGGGTGCGGACCACTTCGCGGATCATCAGCGAGAAGCCGCGTACCATGTTGTAGTCGGTCATGGCCCAGGGCCCGATGCCGCCTTCCCGGTGACACGCCACGCAGTTGTCCGCCAGCATGGGGGCGATGTCTTCCGAATAGGAGATGTTCGCGTGCTGGGCCCGGTTCTGTTTCTCCGGGAAGTTGATCAGGCAGCCGAGCGGCTCCGTGCTGGCCACCTCCACCGCGCTGCCGGCCAGCATGCTGTCGATGGCGTCCTTCAGATAATGCTCGGTCGCCTCCTGCTTCTGGTTCTCATAGGTGAGACGGTCGTCCATCGCACCCGCATAGGTGACGGACCAGGTCTTCGGATCGAGCACGAACACCTCACCGGTGCGCACCACGTCCAGAGACTCGCCGATGATCTGGGTGTCGTCGATCAGCACCGGAATGTCGTAGCCGAATTCATCCGCCTCTGCGCTCACCGTCTGCCGGTTGTCCTGCAGATTGGAGTTGAGCATGAAGAACTGCACGCCCTGATCGGCATACAGGTCCCGCAGCTCCTTGAAGCGCGGCATGGCGTTGCGGACGATGGGGCAGCCATTACCCTGCACCATGACCACCACGGCCTTCATGTCGTCGTAGTAGTAAAGCTCGTGGCTGTCGCCACGATTGTCCATCAGCCGGAAATTCTCCACTCGGTCCTGAGGCGCAATGGCCAGGGCTGCGGACGACGCGACAGACAACAGAAATGCGATTGCGGACGCAATCAGGAAACTCGTACGGTTCATTACCCTCTCCCGGAAGTAGTCGTACTTTGAACCTTGCGCTACCGGAACCGGCGCGCAGATGTCACCGAAAGTAACACAAAAACAAGTCAATGTAAGCTGTCGGGACGCGATCCGGGCCGTGGTTTCAGGCGCCCCCGATAGCACCTCGAGCCTGCAGGGCCTCGATCTCGTCATCGCTCAGACCCGCACCGCGCAGCACTTCCCGGGTGTGCTGACCCACTTCCGGGGCCGGTCCGCGGGGCCGGACGTCCGCGTTGTCGAAGCGCATGGGTGCCCGCACGCTCCGGTAAGCACCGCGCTTCGGGTGCTCGATCTCCGGGAACATGCCGATCGCCTCCGCCTGCGGGTCGTTCGCCACCTCGTCCAGCGTGAGCACGGGGCCCCAGATGAGTCCGACCTCATCAAAAATCACGCCCCATTCGTCCCGCGACCTCTTTGCCAGGATCTCGTCGATCTGGTCCACCAGGGTCGACATGTTGTCGTAGCGGGATTTGGCGTCCCTGAAGCGCTCGTCCTGCTGCCAGACCTCCGTGCCCAGCGCCCGGCAGAGCTTGTCGAAGCTGCCGGGTCCGAGCTGATTCAGCACCACCCACTTGCCGTCACCACAGGGGTAGCGGTTTGCCTCGGGCGTGAGCATCTGGTGCCGGGCCCGCCGCCGGACCGGCGCCCGGTCCACGGCCGTGGTGCCGAAGTCGTTGGCCTGAGTCCAGATGGCGGACTCGAACAGGGAGGTCTCCACCACCTGCGCTTCGCCGGTTTGTTCCGCCAGGCGCAGAGCCGCCAGGATGCCGCCGAGCAGTGCGAGCCCCGCAGTATGATCTCCCTGAGCCGGCCGGGCGTTGGGTACTTCGCCATCATCCCCGTCGCGCATGGCGTCATAGATGCCGGAACGGCCGAAGAAGGCCGTCACGTCATATCCGGGCCGCAGCGCATCGGGGCCGTTGGTGCCGTAGCCGGTGAGCGTGGCATGGACGATCCGGGGATTCACCTTCTTCAGCGTCTCCGGATCCATGCCGAAGCGCGCCTGCCGGTGCGGCAGCAGATTGCAGAGAAACACCTGGGCCTCACGAACCAGGGTATGAATCAGCTCTGCGCCTTCCGCCGTGTCCAGAGCCACCGCGATGGAGAGCTTGCCCCGGTTGTCCACGTCGAAGCCGAAGTCGTACCCCTTGAGCGGCCCGTCCACCTTCGCAGGACGGCCGATGCCGCGCATGGGATCGCCACCGAGCGGTTCCACCTTGATCACCCGGGCGCCGAGATCCGCTAGGATGGCACCCGTGCTCGGGGCAGCCATGTAGTTGTCGATTTCGACGACGGTGATATCACTGAGCGGTGCGGACACGTTCTGTAAGCCTCAAGAAAATCGAAGCGCGAGCATAGCAAACCGGTCAGAGGAGACCAGACGATGCCGAGAATTCCAGAGATCGATCCGGACGAGACCACGGGTTACGTGGCCAGCATGCTCAAGGCCCAGACGGAAACCTTCGGCCGGCCGCTCAACAACCACCTGCTGTACGCCTACCGGCCTGGATTCTTCAGAGCAGCCCGGGGGATGTGGGCAGCCATGGACGCAGACGGGATTCTGGGCACGGCGCTGGTATCGCTCGTGAACCGGCGGGTGGCGAGCCTGAACGGCTGCGTGTTCTGACGCGACATCAACGCTGCCGTGGGCAGCGAAGCCGGCCTTTCCCGGGAAAAGATCCTCGGACTGGACGATTACGCCAATGCGGACCCTGTCGGCGGTGAGCCGCTGTACGACGAGCGGGAGCTTCTGGCGCTGGAGTATGCGGATGCCATGACGCTATCCGAACGGGATGTGGACGACACACTCTTCGCCCGTCTGGAGCAGCACTTCAGCCACGAGGCCATCGTCGAGCTCACGGCCGTCATCGCCTGGGAGAACGCTTCGAGCAAGTTCAACCGGGCACTCCGGGTGGAATCTCAGAACCTGTACGACGGCGACCCCTGAGCGGAAGACGCCGTCGTGCAGAGGCTGGCTCAGGAGCTGGCGACCGAGCCTCCGTCGCAGGTGATGGTCTCACCCACCGTGAACCCGGATGCCCTGGAGCTCAGAAATATGGCCAGACCGGCAACGTCTTCCGGCGTGCCCACCCGACCCCGGGGATTTCCTCTAGCCACCGCGTCCCAGTCCGTGTTGTCCACGTCCCCGCCGCCACCGACGCCCGTGGACAGCATCCAGGTGGGAAAAGGTCCGGGCGCAATGCCGTTGACGATGATGTTGCGTTTCACCAGATGGGCGGCGAGCACCCGGGTGAGGTGATGCACGGCCGCCTTGGACGGCCCGTAGGAGAAGTTTTCGAACATGGGCGTCTTGATGCCGTCGATGGAGCCTACGTTGATCACCCGGGCCGGCTCTTCCCGCGTACCGGCAGCCTCCAGCAGCGGCAGCAGCCGCTGAGTCAGGAAGAAGACACCTTTCACGTTGGTGTCCATGACCTTGTCCCAGCCCACTTCGGGGAACTCACCGAGCGGCGCCCCCCAGGACACGCCGGCGTTGTTCACCAGAATGTCGAGGTGATCCTCCTGCTTCTCGATCTCCGCCACCGCCGCTTCGATACCGTCGATGTCAGCCAGGTTCGCCGGGATCGAGACGCACTCGCCGCCATACTCGGCCTGCAGCCGTGCGGCGGTGGCGTCGCAGACATCCGCCTTGCGGGAGCTGATGTACACCTTCGCACCGTTGGCGAGAAACCCTGCAGCGATCATCTCGCCGATACCGCGGGACCCGCCGGTGACCAGGGCCACCTTGTCCTCGATGGAGAACAGGCGGCTCAGATTCATATCCAGACTCATATAAAACTCTTAAAGCAATTTAAAGGTATAAGTAGCGCTCAACATGCCTCGAATAGGCCCGCCGCCCCCATGCCTTTACCGATACACATGGAAACGATGCCGAGCTTCCCGTTCCGCCGGTCGAGCTCACGGAGCAGCAGCCCGGTGAGCCGGGCGCCCGTCATGCCGAACGGATGGCCGATGGCGATGGAGCCGCCGTTGACGTTGTAGCGGTCGTTGTCGATGCCGAGCCGATCCCGGCAGTACAGACACTGGGAAGCAAAGGCCTCGTTGAGCTCGATCAGATCGATATCGTCCAGACTCAGTCCGTGCCGCTCGAGCAGCTTGGGAATGGCAAACACGGGACCGATGCCCATCTCGTCCGGCTCGCAGCCTGCCACGGCGAATCCACGGAAATAGCCCATGGGCTCGAGCCCGAGCTGCTCCGCCCGACGCTCGCTCATCACCAGCGACATGGACGCCCCGTCCGAGAGCTGCGAAGCATTACCGGCGGTGACGCTGCCGCCGTCCTCGAAGGCGGGCGGCAGGCTGCTCAGACCTTCGAGCGTGGTGGAGGGCCGGTTGCATTCGTCCCGATCCACCGTGCCTTCGACGATCTCCGTCTCCCCGGTTTCCCTGTTCACGACTTTTTGCCAGTTGACCGTCATGGGCACGATCTCTTCGGCAATCTTCCCGGCTTCCACCGCCGCGGCATAGCGCTGCTGGCTCTGCAGGGAGTATTCGTCCTGGGCTTCACGGGTGACCTGATAGCGGCGGGCCACCACCTCGGCCGTGTTGCCCATGGCCATGTAGATTTCCGGCTTCTCGTCGAGCAGGCGGGGATTCTGATCGAACTCCGCCTCACGACCCCGGGACAGGCCGCTGATGGATTCCACACCACCGGCGAGCATGACGTCACCGCAGCCGGAGGCGATCTGGCTCGCGGCAAAGGCGATGCTGTTGAGGCCCGACGAGCAGGCCCGGCTGATGGTGGTTCCTGCCACGGACACGGGCAGCTTCGAGAGCACCACCGCATCCCGGGCGATGTTTGCCGACTGCTCGCCCACCTGCCGGCCGCAGCCGAGGATGACGTCGTCTATCTCGTCCGCGCTCACCCCGGGGGTACGCTCGAGCAGCGCATCGATACAGTGCGCCACCAGGTCGTCGGAACGGGTCAGGTTGAATGTCCCGCGATGGGCCTTGGCCAGGCCGGTGCGGATGCTGTCGACGATGACGACGGCTTCGCTCATGGATCTCTCCCCAGGGGTTGGTTCGGTTCTGTGTCCGGCCCGATCCCGGAGCCGCCTGAGCGGCCCCGGTCAGTCCGAGCGACGATCAGCCCGTCTTCATCTCGTAGAAGCAGAGCTTGTTACCGTCCAGATCGCGGACATAGGCACCATAGAAGATGGGCATCCGTTCACCGGGCTCCCCTTCGTCGCTGGCGCCGAGCTCCATGGCCTTGGCGTAGAGCTTGTCGACGGTCGCCCGGTCTCCGGCATTGATGGCCACCATGTTGCCGTTCCCGCAGTTCTGCGCTTTTTCGTCATAGGGAATGCAGACGGCCAGCATGGCGCCGGCACCGCCGGTTCCGTAAAACTTGATCCGGTCCATGCCCATGAGCTGGGAACCGCCGATCTCTCCGAGCAGTGCGTCGTAGAAAGCACAGGCCTTTTCCATGTCGCTGGTGCCGATGGTTACGTATCCGATCACTTGTCTTCCTCCTTCAAGGCGTTGGATATCGGTTGGCCAAGAAACGCTGTCTCGACCCATAAGTCAAGGTACGCCAGAGCCACTCCGCGGGGCCGAAGGCGAAGCGTTCGAACCACCAGGGCGAGAGCCAGAGCTGCAACCCCCAGATGACGAAAACGATGAGGTAGAGGGCCCAGCGTTCCAGCACCCCCACCAGGGCGAGACCCGCGCCGGTGAAGATGAACAGGCAGATCAGCGAATGCATCAGATAGTTGCTGAGCGCCATCCGCCCGACCGCGGCCAGGCGGGCACGCAGACCCTGCATCCAGCCGTGCCGGCAGATCAGCATCACGAACCCCATCCAGCCGAGCGCCATGCCCAGACGACCGATGTGGTAGGTCCCCTGCGCATAGCTGAAGACAATCAGCAGATCATAGTCCGTCGCCACGGCCCGGTAGAGTTCCCAGCCGTTAGCCGCGAGTCCCAGCGCAAAGCCGCCGATCGTCAGGCGGAGAAAAAATGCGTTCGACCGATCCCCGGTCAGAAGTCCCATCCGGTAGAAAGCCATCCCGAGCAGCATCATGGCCAGGGCATCCCAGAGCAGGAAAACGGGGACCGCGAACAACAGCAACTCATTCATGTAGGCCGCGCTGAAGCGTGCGGCCGTGGGGTACGCGCTCCGACGCTGATCCAGCTCGATACGCTGGGTTTCGTCATCGACCAGAAAGTCCCGGGAAAACTCCTTCCACGACTGTGCCAGCGCCTGCTTGTCCGGATCTTCCGCCGCCTCAGGCATCAGCTCGATCTCAGCGGCCGCCTGCTGACCGGCGCGCATGATCTCCCCGAGTCCCGCGTAGGAAAGGGACGTGAGAACGATGACGACACCCGCCAGGAGCAGCAGGGTCCGGGGCCGGCTGTTCCTCAACGGATAGAGCAGCGCACCACAGAGGGCATAGACGATCAGAATGTCCCCGGTCCACAGAAGCACGTAGGCATCGAACACGCCGAAGACGAGCAGCCAGAAAGTCCGTCGATAATGCAGCCAGCCGCTCTTTCCCGTGGTGAACATCATCACCCCCGCACCGAAGAGCATGGAGAAGAGCGCCCGCATGGCACCTTCGAAAAAAAGATTCACCCCGCCCCAGATGGCCAGGTTCAGGCCCGGGTGATCGCCCAGTCCGACCAGAGGATTGAAATAGCCGGCGGAATGCAGCCCGAATCCGAGGATGTTCAGCAGCAGAATGCCCAGCAGCGCGAATCCCCTCAATACGTCGAGGGACTCGATGCGATCCGTCCCGCCGACGGGAGCCGCTTCACTCAATGCCTTATCCCCTTCCCCGAAGTGGCGATAAACTGACTATGCAGGATGTGCAGGGGAGGATGCCATGAGAACGCCAACCACCGCAGACAGGGGTCGCCGTCTGCCGGGATTTTTCCATGCGCTGGGGCTCCTGGTCATGGCCGGCTGCACGGAGGTGGCCGAATCACCCGTCGGGCCCGAACCAGAAGAAACCACGACGTCCGCATCGGCAACCGCCAGCATCACCGGCGTCGTCACCGGGCAGCAGGGTCCGGAAGCCGGAGTCTGGGTCATTGCGGAGACGGATGCCTTCGACACCCGGTTCGCCCGCATCGTGGTGACCGGCGACGACGGCCGGTTTCTCATTCCGGATCTGCCTGCGGCGAGCTACCGGGTCTGGGTACGGGGCTACGGCCTTCTCGACACCGCCCCCATGGAAGGCACTCCGGGTGACGATCTCGCACTCACCGCGCAGACCGCCCCGGATCCCGCCAGCGCTGCTCAGATTTATCCAGCCGCCTACTGGTACTCGATGATGCGTCTCCCCGACGAGACGGAGGTGGCGGATATCCCGGGCGGTCTCAATCACTATCTGATGTGGATGAAAAACATGGCCTGCGTGGGCTGTCATCAGATGGGGCAGGCATCCACCCGTACGATGCCGGCCACGCTCGCCCACATCGAAGACTCTCAGGCCGCCTGGGCCCAGCGCATTGCCGCAGGGCAGGCGGGCAACAACATGACCCGGATTGCCGGAGGCCTGCTGAAAGGCGTGCCGTACCGGTATCTGGCCGACTGGACGGACCGGATAGCCGCCGGGGAACTGCCTCATGCCCGGCCGTCCCGACCGGAAGGACTCGAGCGCAACGTAGTGGCGACGGTGCGGGACTGGTCCAACCCCAGAGCCTATATGCACGATCTGTCCGGCACAGACCGGCGGGACCCGACGGTGAACGGATACGGTCCGCTCTACGGCGCGCCGGAGCTCTCCACGGACGAGATGCCCATTCTGGATCCGGTGACCAGTACGGCCACGGTGTTCAGAGTACCCGTGCGCGACCCGGACACACCTTCCACTCATGAGGCACCGGTCATCGGTCCGTCCGCATTCTGGGGCGACGAGCGGATCTGGGACAGTCAGGCCAACATCCACAATCCCATGCTCGATCAGGACGGCCGGGTCTGGCTCACTGCCCGCATCCGGGGACCGGAGAACCCGGACTTCTGTCGGACGGGCTCCGATCACCCTTCCGCGCAGCACTTCCCGAAGGCGCAATCCAGCCGTCATCTGGCCGTGTTCGATCCGCGGGACGCATCCTACAGATTCGTCGACACCTGCTTCAGCACCCACCACCTCCAGTTCGACGACGATGAGGACAACACCCTCTATACCAGCGGCGGCGGTGACGTGGTGGGCTGGCTGAACACCCGGCAGTTTCTGGCAACCGGCGATGCCGCTGCGTCCCAGACCTGGGCGCCCGTGGTGCTGGACACCAACGGCAACGGCCGGGTGGATGCATGGACAGAGCCGGACGAGCCGCCGGATCCCGCGAAGGACATGCGCCTGGACAAGGGGTTCTACGCCGTGATGCCGAACCCGGCGGACGATTCGGTCTGGGGCTCAAACGCATTCCGCTACCCGGGCTCCATCGTCCGCATGACGCCGGGTGACGACCCGCCCTTCACCACTCTGTCCGAGTACTACGAACCGCCGCTGCCCGGATTCGGCGTGCGCGGCGCGGACATCGACAGCGAAGGGGTGGTCTGGGTGTCACTGGGCAGCGGTCATCTCGGAGCCTTCGACCGGCGGCTCTGCACGGGACCATTGAACGGACCCACTGCCACCGGAGCACACTGCCCCGAAGGCTGGAAACTCTACGACCTCCCCGGACCCGGATTCGCCGATCTGCCGGAGTTCAGCGTGGAATCCAGCTACTACACCTGGGTGGATCAGCATGACACCCTGGGGCTCGGCCGGGATGTCCCCATCGTGACCGGCAACCTGTTCGATGGCGTTCACGCGCTTGTCAGAGACGATGCCGGCGAGCGCAGCTTCGTCACTCTCCGCATCCCCTACCCCATGGGCTTCTACACCAAAGGCTTCGAAGGGCGGATCGACAACCCGGAGGGCGGCTGGAAGGCCAGAGGACTCTGGGTACCGAGCGGAGACCGCACGCCCTGGCTCAAGGAAGGTGGCAAAGGCACGAAACCGCTGGTCGTGCACTTCCAGGTCCGGCCGAACCCGCTGGCGGAATAGTGGCGTAGCCGCCAGGCCGCGATCACGAACGGATCAACCGGCCGGCCGCATCCGTGCCAGGGTCGCCGCATTCCAGCGCCAGCCGAGCAGGCCGAACAGAACTGTCACCACCGCGGTGGCCGTGTACACGCCCCGATAACCGAAGTAGTGCCCGGCGGCGATCGCCACCGGCACATAGACGACTACCAGCCGCGAGAGGGACAGCACGAGGGGCGGCATGGGTTTCGACAGCGCGTTGAAAGAGGCATTGGCCACGTTGACCATGCCCATGAAACCGATGCTGATGGGCACGATGTAGAGAAAGGCCACGGCGGGTTCCGCAACCAGCGGATCGTCGCTGATGAGCGAGACGAAGAAAGGAGCACCCAGCCACATGATCACGGCGGCCATGACGCCCCAGATCAGGCAGTACCGGTAGGCCAGGGAGAGGGCCTCGTCGACCCGGTCGTAGAGCCGCGCCCCCCAGTTCTGACCGACCAGCGGCGCGGCACTGGCAGATATCCCGATCACCACCATGGTGACCACCGCATCGATCCGCCCGGCGACGCCGAATCCCGCCACTACGGTGGTCCCGAATCCCGCCAGA
Organism: Gammaproteobacteria bacterium; assembly: GCA_030425195.1. GTDB lineage: Bacteria > Pseudomonadota > Gammaproteobacteria > Pseudomonadales > Azotimanducaceae > SZUA-309. The sequence goes on from JAUIAV010000030.1 coordinate 10,589, forward strand.
ATCCGGGTCGTTACCGCGGCGGAGGCGGGCTGTATCAGATTGCTGGCCGCGGCCGGTACGCCCACGTGCAGAATGGCGCGGGCCGATTCGAGCACGCCGTCCAGCGTGAAGCGCACCATCCGCTCTTTGATCACAAACCACCAGGCGGTCATGAGAAACGAGCCCGACCTGGCAATGACGAAGGACCAGGCGGCTCCTTCGATGCCCAGTGCCGGAATTCCCCACCAGCCGAAGATCAGCGGGGGTGCAGCCAGAACCTGAATCACCGAGCCCGCCGTCATCACATAGCCGGGAAACGCGGGATCGCCTATGGAGCGCATGAGCCCGGAGCCCACCATGGACAGGCCGAAGCCGGGAAAACCGATCACCCAGATCAGCATGTACAGGGTTGCCAGCTCCAGCACGTGACCGTGCGCACCGAGCAGTCTGAGCAGACCTTCGCCATGCCAGGCCAGCAGCAGCGCGCAGGTGACGGTGAACAGCCCCGTCAGCAGCAGACCGTGGGACGTCAGCCGCGCCGCCTGCTCCCGGTCGCCCTCGCCGATGGCGCGGGCCAGCACCGCGCCTGTGCCGACACCGATTCCGCGCGTCAGCGCGTTGAATCCCATGACCAGCGGAAAGGTGAAGGCGACCGCGGCCAGCTCGTCCCGCCCTACCATGCCGAGATAGAAAGCCTCGATCAGCTGTGCGGTGGTCATGGCCAGAAAACCCATGATCATGAACCCGGACAGGCGCAGGACATGACGGGACATATCGCCTTCCGTGAATCCGGGACCGGCGCGTCTGGGCTGATTCAAAAGAGGTCTCGACGATGGAATCGGGCAGTGTAGTCTGACCACCCGGATCGGCAAAACCGAAGGATGGCACGCGTGCGGGAACGTCACTGGCTGAAGCCGGCTTTGCTGGCAGTTCTGCTCTTTCAGAGCAGCTGTGCCCTGCTGCCGCAGCCGGACGTGCTGCCGCCGGCCGAGCCGCTCCACTGTCCGCCACCCAGTGATCAGGCACGGATCGGCGGCCGGGAATATCAGATCGAGCGGGCCGTGCTGGTGATTCACACCTACCGGGCGGGCTGGCTCTCCAGCCTCGCACACAATCACGTGATCGAAACGGACGTGCTCCAGGGCGGCATCCGTATCGGTGATCCGGTGGATACGTCCACCGCCCGTCTCTGTTTCAGACCCTGGGATCTGGAACTCGACAACGCAGAGAGTCGGGCGGCGGCGGGTGCAGGATTCGAGTCCGAGCGGGACGCAGCCGACATCGCCGCCACCCGGACCCGCATGCTGGGGCCAGCGGGCTTTCACAGCAACCGGTATCCGGTGGTGCGGGCCGACGTACGCTGGCGGGACTCACGGAGCGCCGTGGTGACCATCCGGTTCCGCGATGCATCCATTCCCATCGAGGTGCCGCTCGTCTGGCAGCGGTCGCACGACGGCATTCAGCTCACCGCAGATTTCGAGCTCAGTCATCGGTCGCTGGCTATCCGTCCCTACAGCGCGTTCGCCGGAGCCATCGCCGTGGCTGATCCGATCCGGGTTCAGCTCCGCCTTTCGGCCCGTGCCGCTTCGTCGCTATAGTCGACAAAAATCCTGAACAGGACCCGGTCATGGATCTCTACGACGTCATGCGTACCACCTTCGCCGCCCGCCAGTTCACCGACGAACCGGTTCCGGATCCGGTGCTTCACACCATCCTGGACAACGCCCGGTTCGCCCCGAGCGGCGGCAACCGCCAGGGCTGGCGGGTCATCGTGGTGCGGGATGCGAAGACCAGAGCGGCACTGCCCGGGATCATCGCACCCACCATGCAGCGCTACATCGCCCAGGTGCGGGCCGGCGAGGCGCCCTGGAACACGATCAATCCCACCGCCCTCACCGATGAGCAGATCGGCGCCACCGAGGTGCCCAAGGCCATGATCGATGCCCTCACCCAGGCACCCGTGCTGCTGTTCGTCTTCGTGGATCTTTCCGTGGTCGCGTCCTTCGATCAGCATCTGGACCACGTCGGTGTGATCTCGGGCGCTTCCGTGTATCCCTTCGTCTGGAACATCCTGCTGGCGGCGCGCAATGAAGGCTACGGCGGCACACCGACCACGTTCGCCGCGGGCCGGGAGCCCGCGCTGAAAGCGCTGCTCGAGGTTCCGGATGCTTATGCGTTCGCCGCCATGATCCCGCTGGGCAGGCCCGTGAAGCAGCTGACGAAGCTCAAACGGAATCCCGTCGAGTCCTTCGCCACGCTGGAGAGTTTCGAAGGCGCTGAGCTCTCCCGCTGAGTTGCCTACAGGGCAGCGCGGGTGGCCTCGTCCACCAGCTCATCGAATCGCTCGCGCGTCACCGGTCCGTCCTCGGCAGCAAGCGCCTGCACCACATCGTCCAGGCTGTGCGAGCCGCCGCTCCCGGCCTGGATCTCCGCGTCGATCTCGCGCAGCACGCCCACGGCTTTCGCGGTGATCGGGCCGTGTGAGCGATCCACCTCGAGCTCCGTCACGTCGGCACCCCATTCCGCCAGACGTGCGTGGGCCTGCTCGTAGCGCTCCTCACTGATGGTGCCCGAACGTCTCAGCACGTCCAGGGAGTAGTACTCGGCAAGCCCTTCGACGATCCAGTCCGCCTTCTCGCCGCCCTGGGCACTCATGGCCACGTGCACGAGCTCGTGCACGAAGGTGCTGGTGCCGTTACCGCTGATCATGGGCCGGTCCGCGTGCACGAACAGCGAATCCGGTCCCGACAGGGCGCCGCGCCACATGGGATCGTCGGCGCTGACCAGCAGCAGGCGTTCCGGAAACTCGGGGAAAATCTCCTGCAGGGTCGGCACGGTCCAGCGCAGAAACGCCAGTACGTCCATCCGGTCGACCCCCTGCCCCTTCGGCGCGGAGACGGCAATGCGGGTGTGGCCGATGGTCTCGCGCCGGGTGCCGATGTCGCCCATGATCAACCAGCCGGTGGGCCGGTCGACCCACCGGTCGGGATCGTCCACCTTGAACCGGCCGCTGCTGTATCGCGGATACCGGGTCTCCACCGACCAGCCTTCCGGCAGATGGAACTCGAGCTTCGCCTTCGACTGGGTGAGATCCTCGAAGTCGGACCGGAACGGCGGAACCAGATCATCCGCCCGCAGCAGGGCCCAGTCGTCGGTCACGTAGCCGTCGTAGCGTCCGCTGCGCCGCTTGCTCTCCAGCGCCACGTCGTACTGCATCCAGGCGTCCTCATCCGGGGGTCGCCAGGTTACCCGGGCGTCCTCGACCAGCAGCTCGCCGCTGGAGAGAAAACCGGTATGGCGGCCGGGGTCGATGGTCATCTGCATCTCATGCATCCACTCCGCCCGCCGGCTCAACCGCACCTTCACGGTGGCCGACTTCTCGTCCGGCTTCACCCAGACGGTGTACAGGATCCCGAACGACGGGCGCTCTTCGAGGGTTGCGTGGGAAAACGCGCTTCCCAGCAGGCAGGGGATCAGCAGAATCCAGGTCAGGCGGGGCAGGACCATCCATGTCTCCGACGGTTCAAGCGCGGCATCCTACCTGCCAGAACGGATGAAGACCAATTTCCGGGCCGGGGATCAGTCGCTCCAGGCGATATGCAGGAGGGCGAGGAACATGTTGGCGCAGAAAATCAGGATCGACAGCAGACCGAGCACGAACAGGGCCGACGAATAAGGCACGATCACCCCGAGTCCGCTCAGCAGCACGGCCCCCTGCATGCCGGACGAGATGATGAGGATGGATATGGAAGTCTTCGGGAACTGCAGGCGATATCCATGACGACGCGAGAGAACCACCCAGGCAACGAGGGACGTCAGCGTGAAAACACCGCAGCTGATCATGGGGATGCCCCAGACCAGGGCTGGTGAAGGGCTCCACCCGGAGATGGCATACGGCATCAGCGCAGTCGCGATGACGGCGAAGGAAAGGGCGACCAGAAACACGATTCTGGCTTTCTGATCACCTCTCCACGTCCGCCCGGCACGATGTTCGAAGGCGGCCACCAGACCGGAAAAACCCGCCAGCCCGATCGCTATCTCCGCTATGCCCGCCAGGGCGTCCTCTGGTGCCATTCCGATTCCTGGCCTTGTGTTCCCGATGTCAGCGTAATCGCATGAGGCGCGGTCCGGCAATGGACAGACCGGACCGTCCGCTCGCCGAAACTTGGTAGACTCCGGTCCTCACGGGAGCGCAGGGATACGGAATGAGCATCGGCGATCTGGACACGCTGGCCGCGCAGGTCCGGGGTGAGGTTCTGCAGCAGAATGACGAAGGCTACGACGCCTCGCGCGCGGTCTGGAACGGCATGATCGACAGGCGCCCCGGCGCCATCGTCCGCTGCACGGGCGTCGCCGACGTGATCGCCACCGTGAATTTCGCCCGGGAAAAACACCTGCCGCTGGCGATCAAGGCCGGCGGGCACAACGTTTCCGGCAAGGCCGTCTGCGACGACGGCATCGTCATCGACCTGTCGCCCATGAACAACGTGCACGTCGATCCTGACGCGCGCCGGGCCCGGGCCGGCGCCGGTGCGAAGTGGGGGGCATTCGATCACGAGGCCCAGGCATTCGGTCTGACCACCACCGGAGGCGTGGTGTCGAGCACGGGGGTTGCCGGTCTCACGCTAGGCGGCGGCATCGGTTACCTGACCCGCACCTACGGCCTCGCCTGCGACAACCTCCTGTCGGTGGACCTGGTCACCGCAGACGGCCGGCTCGTTCGAGCATCCGAGTCGGAAAACCCGGATCTGTTCTGGGCCCTCAGGGGGGGCGGCGGCAACTTCGGCGTGGTGACCTCACTCGAGTTTCAGCTGCACGAGGTGGGCCCCATGGTGGCCACCGCCACGGTCTTCCACGCCATCCAGGATGCGCGGGAGGTTCTGAACTTCTACCGCACCTTCAATGAAGCCGCGCCGGACGAGCTGGCCTGCTACGCCATGATCGTGAACGCACCGGAGGGTCTGCCGGATCAGGATGGTAAACCCGTGCTGGCGCTGGTGGGTCTCTACTCCGGGGACCTGGAAGAAGGAAAACGGCTGCTGGCACCGCTTGCGAAGCAGGGTTCACCTCTGCTCGCCGTCGTCGACGGGATGCCTTATGCGGTCATGCAGACGGCGTTCGATGCCGGCAACCCGCATGGTGCCCGCTACTACTGGAAGTCCCAGTACCTGAAGGGCCTGGACGATGCGCTGCTGGAAACCATCCTGAAGTGGGCCGGAACGTTCACGGGTGAGCACACGATCATCGGCATAGAGGCACTGGGCGGCGCTCAGGCCAGGGTGGATCCCGGTGCCACCGCCTTCGTTCATCGCGACGTCCCCTACAGCCTGGGCATCTGGACCGGCTGGCAGAATCCGGCGGATGACACCGCGAACATCGCCTGGACCCGGGAATTCTTCGACGCCGTCGCTCCCTTCGGCGCCGGTGCCTACGTGAACTATCTGGGCGAAGACGAAAGCGACCGGCTCGGCGAGGTCTATGGCGAGAACTACACCCGACTGGTCGAGATCAAGCGGAAGTGGGATCCGGACAACCTGTTCCGGCTGAATCACAATATCGCGTGAGTACGATGCTCGAGAAGTTCGAACGTTATCCGCTGACCTTCGAAGGCCCGACGCCCATCGAACGGCTGAACCGTCTGACCGATCACCTCGGCGGCAAAGTGGAAATCTATGCCAAACGGGACGACTGCAATTCCGGCCTCGCCCTCGGCGGCAACAAGCTCAGGAAGCTCGAGTACATCGTGCCGGACATCCTGGCCTCCGGCGCCGACACGCTGGTGTCCATCGGCGGCGTGCAGTCCAACCACACCCGCATGGTGGCCGCCGTGGCGGCCAAGCTCGGGCTCAAGTGCCGGCTCGTGCAGGAGTCCTGGGTGCCTCACGAGGACGCCGTGTACGACCGGGTGGGCAACATCCTCCTCACCCGGCTCATGGGCGCGGACAGCCGGGTGGTGGACGACGGTTTCGACATCGGCATCCGGCAGAGCTGGGAAGACGCCATGCAGGAAGTGCGGGATCAGGGTGGCAGACCCTACGGCATCCCCGCCGGCGCCTCGGTTCATCCGCTGGGCGGTCTGGGCTACGTGGGATTCGCCGAGGAGGTCCGGGATCAGGAAGCCGCGCTCGGTTTCGCCTTCGACTTCATCATCGTCTGCGTGGTCACCGGTTCGACTCAGGCCGGCATGGTGGTGGGATTCAAGCCGGATGGACGCGCCGGCCGGGTGATAGGCATCGACGCCTCCGGCACCCCGGAGAAGACCCGGGTTCAGGTCACGGAGATCGCCCGCAGCACGGCCGAGCTCATCGAGCTCGGCCAGCCCATCGAGGACGATGACATCGTGATTCTGGAGGACTATGCGTATCCGGCCTACGGCGTCCCGAGTGCTGCAACCAGCGAGGCCATCCGCCTGGCAGCACGCACGGAAGCGATGATCACGGACCCGGTCTACGAGGGGAAATCCATGCAGGGTCTCATCGATCTGATCGGCAGGGGATATTTCCCGGCAGGCTCGAAGGTGCTCTACGCCCATCTCGGTGGCGCGCCGGCGCTGAACGGCTACGCCTATACCTACCGGAACGGCTGAACGTGACGGATCCGGCCGCACCGCCCATCGATCCGGAGCGGCTGGCCGACGCCGTGACCCGGGCCGGACTGGCGGGTGGCGACGGCACCTTCGAAGCGACCTACCTGGGTCGATTTTCGAACGACGTCTGGCGGCTGGATCTCACGAGCGGCATCCGGCTGATCGCCAAGGCACCCTACCGGCCCGAGCGTCCCCATGAGCACCCGGATGTGGAACGGGCCTTCTATCGCACGATCGGCCGGCGCCCCGAGCTGCCCGTTCCCGGATTCGTGGGCGAGCTGGATGGCTTTCTCCTGCTCGTCTTTGAAGCACTGCGGCCGTTCGACTTCCGCACAGGCGTGAGCAGCGCTCACGCAGAGCAGGCCGTGCAGACTCTGGCCGCCTGGCACACGGCCTGGTGGCAGCGGTCGCCGAAAGCGGACTGGCTGCCGCGCCTGGACGATGCCGGGTATCTGGCGGCCTGGATGCCGCCGGATGCGACTGGCCGGATCCGCTTCGGGGCTATCGCCTTGGCATCCTGCGCAGGATCGCGAGGCTCGTGGAAATATCGGATCTGAACCTGTCTTCCATGCCCTGGATGTTCCGGCGGACTGCCCTGGCGGCGCTGGCGCACGACGTCGGCGAGCTGGTGATCTGAATGCCCATGCGTTCGGGTGCTGACGGATCACCCGGCTTCTGCGAGACTCGGATGCACAGGGAGGGAGACGCGATGACCGACGAAATCGAAGCGGCCCGCGCTGCGCTGACCGGCGGCGACGGCTTCACCATTCTGCAAGGGCTCCTCAGTGCGGACGAGGCTGCGGCAGCCAGAGGCCGCCTGCTGGCAATGAAAGATGAGGCTACCCACAACGACGACGGCATCCTGGCGCTGTCGAATCTGATTCACCGGGATGCATACTTCGCCGGGCTGGTCACACATCCGCGGCTGCTCGCGCTCGCACATGCGCTGCTCGGCGGGGACGCGCGCCTGGCCGCGGTCGGCGGCCGGATCCTCGTGCCCGGCTGCAAGCCCGGCGGTCTGCACGTGGACTATCCTTACTGGGCCATGAACCCGGGCATGCCCGTGGAACCCGCTCTCATGCTCCAGGTGATCTGGATGCTGGAGCCTTTCACCGAGCAGAACGGCGGCACCTGGGTTGCACCCGGCAGTCAGGCCTGGGGAAGCTACCCGGAGCAGGCCCGGTTCGAAGCAACGGCGATTCAGGCAACGGGCGAGGCCGGCGATGCCGTCGTCAGCCACGGCCTCCTCTGGCACCGGACGGCGGTGAACCGTTCCAGCGAGCCGCGGGTGGCACTTCTGGTGAACTACTCGCAACTGGCCGTGCAGCCCATGACGGAGATGGGCCCGTTCACCGACGCCTTCAGGGATGCGGCTTCGCCCGAACTCAGGTCGCTGCTCGGATTCGATCACGGCAGAGCACTCCGGCGTCGGGCCGCCAGAGTGGCCGGCTATCAGTAGCGGAGGAAATGACATGGGAAGGCTGGATGACAAGGTCTGTCTGATCACGGGGGCGGCCCGGGGCCAGGGTGAAGCGGAAGCCAGGCTGTTCCGCGCCGAGGGGGCCACTGTGTGGCTGACCGATGTGCTCGACGCCGAGGGAGAAGCGGTAGCCGCCGATATCGGGGGCACCTACCGGCACCTGGACGTTCGGGAGGAAGCGGCGTGGCAGGCGCTCGTGGACGAGATGATGTCGGCCCACGGCCGTATCGACGCGCTGGTGAACAATGCCGGCATCTTTGCCACCGGCAGGCACTTCGAGATCGACCCGGCGGAGTTCCAGCGCGTCATGGACGTGAACTGCCTGGGCGTTTTCCTCGGCATGCGGGCGGTCTCACCCGTCATGCGTGAAGCCGGGGCAGGCTCCATCGTCAACATTTCCTCTCTCGCAGGACTCCGGGGCGGCGTGGGTGCTTTCGCCTACCACACCTCCAAGTGGGCCGTCCGCGGCATGACCAAGGCCGCGGCCGTGGAGAACGGCCGCCGGAACGTCCGGGTCAACTCCATTCATCCCGGGCTCATCGATACGGAGATGATGCGGGCCCTGCCCGGTGCCGAGGACGAGATGCGCCTCGCACGGCGGGTGCCGCTCGGGCGCCCCGCGCAGGCGGAAGAAGTTGCCGAGCTGGCGCTCTATCTCGCCAGCGACGAAAGTTCCTATTCCACCGGCTCCGAATTCATCGTCGACGGCGGCCTGAACGCACTATGATGACAGGGTGATCGAGGTCAGAATCACGGGCCGGCGGATCGGGTTCCTCCAGCCCGGCAAACGATGGAAGAGAAGCAAACGCAAGGATGAAATCATGATGAAAAAGGCAATGGCAGATTTTCGCACAGGCACAGCCGTGCTGTTCGGCACCCTCCTGCTGCTGATCTGTGTACCGACCTGGGCGGCCAAAGAAAAGCCGCCTGAAGTGGATTCAAACGGTCTGCACCTGGTGCACGACTCCGAGCTGCGTCTGGTGTACCAGCTGCCCGATTCCACCCTGAGCGGATACAGCAAGGTCATCCTGGTCGAACCTTATGTGGCCTTCCGCAAGAACTGGCTGCGCGACCGGCGATCGGAGAGCATCGACCCGCTGGCGATCAGCAAGAAAGACATGGAGACGCTCAAGGAACGGGTAGGCAAGGAGTTCGTCGAGGCCTTCACCAAAGAGCTGGAGAAGAAGGGCTATCCCGTGGTGGACAAGACGGAAACCGGCCCGGATGTGCTGATCGTCCGGCCCGCCATCATCAATCTGGACATCGCTGCGCCGGATGTGGGCATGGCTCAGGCTGGACGAAGCTCGTACTTTGTCCGCTCGGCAGGCCAGATGACGCTCTACGCGGAACTTTACGATTCGCACACGTCGCAGATGATCGTAAAAGTCATCGACCCCCAGGCTGATCGCATGTGGGAAGGCACCGGCATCCGGGCCAACCGGGTGACGAACAAAGAAGCCGAGGACCATATCGTCCGCGCCTGGGCTGACGTGCTGGCCAGCCACCTGCATGAGGTCTCGAAGCCGGAGTAGCCGTCCGTCACACATCCAGGTGCGGTGGTTCCACCGTCGTGGTGCTCCGACCATGACCAGGCTCCCGCACCAGCATGCGTCGGACCCGCGGCGGAGCATCCCCCCGGTGCAGCGCCCGGATCCGGGCTCCGATCCGGCCATCCTCCTGCGTGGTGCGGCCGTGCATGCGCACGTACGCAGCCCAGGTCGGCAGCTCGAACCGCTCGATCCACTGCTGCTGCTGCTCGATGTTGTTGAGCAGCGTCCATTGCCTGGCTCCGTCCCGGCGCCGGATCCGGCGCCGCTCGAACATGAGCTCGCTGAACGCCGGCAGGTCTGCTTCGTCGATGAGATACTCCACCGCCACGGACACCGGCCCGCTCCGGGGCAGAATGTCCATGCCCACCGGCGGCTCCTGCCAGCGTCCCAGCGGCTCCAGATCCAGTTCCATCTTCGGCGGTACCGGCCAGCGGAACCCCACGGCCAGACCGACCAGCGTGGCGCCGGCCGCCATCTCCAGCGCCCATGCGACGCTGACGCTCTCCACCGCCGCGCCCCACAGCCAGCTGCCGAACGCCATGCCGCCGAAGGTGAACATCTGATAGAAGGACAGAGCCCGACCCACCACCCATCTGGGCGTGGTGAGCTGAACACTGGTGTTGAAGAGTGCCAGTGCCTGTACCCAGGCAGCTCCCGCCAGAGCTACCGCAAGCATGGTCAGAGGCACCGAAGCGCTGAGGGCGATGACGACGGCGGCCACTGCCACGCCCAGGAAGGAGAGGCGCACCATGGACTCGTTGTCGAGCTTCTGAGCAATCCGCGCGGAAGCCAGACCGCTGATGACGGCGCCCACACCGAAGGCGCCGAGCAGGAGCCCGAAGGTCAGCGAATCACCCTGCAGCATGTCCCGGGCGATCAGCGGAAGCAGCGCCAGCACCACCACGGCCGCCAGCCCGAAGAGAAAACCGCGGACATAGATACGGATCAGATTCGGTGACAGGGTCACGTAGCGGAAGCCCGAGCCTACCGCGGAGCTGAGCGGCTCGCGACGTGTGTCCTCGAGGCGGGCCGGACCCTCCCACTTCCAGACGGCGAACAGCAGCCCGAGGTAGCTCACCGCATTGACCAGAAAGGCCACGGTGGCTCCTGCGATCGCAACGATGGTGCCACCGATGGCCGGGGCGACGCTCCGGGTGACGTTGAACCCCACGCCGTTCAGCAGCACGGCGGCGGGCAGCAGATCCTTGCCGACGAAGTCGCGCACGGATGCCTGCCAGGCCGGGTTGTTGAACGCCATACCGCAGCCGATGAGGAAGGTGAAGGACAGCAGCAGCCAGGCATTGAGCCAGTCCAGAAAGGCAAAAACCGTCAGCAGTACCGAAACCGAGAACATGAACAGCTGTGCGGCCAGCATGATCCGGCGGCGGTCGAAGCTGTCGGCCACCGCACCCGCGATCAGCGAGAACACCATGACCGGCAGCGTGGTGGAAGCCTGAACGAGCGCCACCATCGCATCCGACTGACTGATCAGCGTCATCATCCAGGCGGCACCTACCGCCTGCACCAGACCGCCGAAATTGGAGACGATGCTCGCCAGCCATAGGCGGCGGAATACGGGCACGCCGAGAGGCGCGAAAGGTCCGCTCACGATGAGGGCTTCTCCAGAATCAAGGAACTACAGACCTCGCTTCCCGGCCTCCCGGACCAGGGGCTCGTACTCTGAGAACGGCGGCAGCCGTGAGGATGCCCCCGTAGTCACGCCGGCATCCGTGGTCAGGGTCAGACCGCTCGTATACCCCGACTCATCGCTGGCAAGCCAGAGGGCGGCATTGGCCACGTCCTCGGCAAGCCCGGGCCGACCCTTTAGCGGCGAGAACTTCGCCAGCCGTTCCTTGGTCGCCTCGATGGCGTCGTGTCCATCGAAGAGGCTCGCCACCATGGCCGTCGCCATGCTGGCAGGCGCGATGCAGTTGACCCGGATGCCGTGATGACACAGCTCGCTCGCGACGCTTTTCGTGAGTCCGATCATGCCGTGCTTCGCCACCGTATACGCGTGCGGTCCCTGACCACCGAGCAGACCGGCGGTGCTGGCCATGTTGATGATGCTGCCGGACTCCCGAGGCACCATGACCCGGGCCGCGTGCTTGCAGCCGAAGAACGAACCGTTGAGGTGGATGTCCAGAGTCAGCTGCCACTCCTCCAGCGGCGTGGTGGCGATCGGTCCGACTGCGCCGACGATGCCGGCATTGTTGTACATCACGTCCAGCTGACCGAAGGCATCCACCGCCGCATCCACGAGTCCTGCCACGTGGTCTTCCCGGGTCACGTTGCAGACCCGGAACAGCGCGGCATCGCCGAGCTCCGCCGCGACCGCGGCTCCAGCTTCCTCCTGAATGTCACCGAGGACGACCCGGGCCCCCTCCCGTACGAAGCGCCGCGCCGCTTCCCGTCCGAAACCGCTGGCCGCGCCCGTGATGACCGCCACCTTGCCTTCCAGCCTCATGCTTCCTCCCATACGCAAATCTCTCCAACTCCGGCAAGTCTACACCGGCCGCCGCGTTTCCCGCCGGACCATGACTTCACAGGTAATTGGTTCGATGAGCCGACCGGGATAGGCTCGTGGTTCTCTCGCGGAGATTGCATCATGCTGAAACTCTATGCCGCCCCCCGCACCCGAGCCGTCCGGATCGTCTGGCTGCTCGAAGAGCTCGGACTGCCCTACCAGCTCGAGGTCGTGGATTTCCTGCCGACCACGTCGAGCTTCTTCATCCAGAACACGCCCACCGGCAAGTTACCCACGCTGGAGGATGGGGCGGCGGTGATCTGCGAATCCGGCGCCATGGTGGAGCACATCCTGGAACGCTACGGCAACGGCAGACTGGCGCCCCCAGACGGCAGTCCCGACAGGCCCTACTACCTGCAGTGGCTTCACTATGCCGAAAGTACCGCTTTCGCACCGCTCGGTGTGGTGATCTGGCTTACCGTCTACCGGCAGGATGCTGCCGACCATCCGGCGCTGGTCGAGGATGCCCGGCAGCGGGCAGCGACGGCATTTTCCTTCGTGAACGATGCGCTCGAAGGCCGCGCCTATCTCGTCGGCGATGCCTTCACCGCGGCGGACATCATGATGGGCTTCACGCTGCTGGCGGCCCGGACGCTGGGCGTGCTCGACGCCTGTCCGGCCCTGCCCGCCTACCTCGAACGGATCTGCGCCCGACCCGCTTTCGGCCGGGCGCTGGAGAAGCTGCCCATGGACCCGCCGACCGGGGCAACAGGATCGTCGTAGAACCCGATCGGTCTCCTCCTGCTACCGGTGCCGCTCAGGTATTCTCCGAAGACGTCCATTGCGTCCACAGAGGCCGATTTGAGTTTCAGGAGCTTTTTCACAGTTGCGGTTCTCGCCTGCACCGTCGCGCACACGGCGTCCGCCGAAGATGCGGCCAGCGCTGCCGCCCAGGCCAACAACCCGCTCGCCAACATGACCGCGTTCAACCTGCAGAACTACTACATCGGGGAGGTGACGGACTCGGATGAGTCCGCAAACCAGTTCTGGATGCGCTATGCCCGGCCGTTCTCCGTGGCGGATACGAGCTGGCTGCTGCGTGCCTCGCTCCCGATCAACAGCTACCCGACACCACCGGATGGCAGCAGGGAAACCGGCGTCGGCGACCTGAACCTGTTTGCCGCCTACCTGATCGACACGGGGAATCCGGCGGTGAGCTTCGGTGTGGGGCCGCAGCTCACCGCGCCGACGGCATCGAAAGACGAGGTGGGCAGCGAAAAGTGGTCGGCCGGCCTGGTCAACGTGCTCTTCGACGGCCGCTCGGCGAGATTCCAGTACGGCTACCTCCTGTCCTGGCAGCACAGCTTTGCCGGTGACAGCGACCGGACTGACGTGAACGTCGCCGCTTTTCAGCCGTTCGCGTTCTATCAGCTCGGCGGCGGAACCTACCTGCGGGCCGCCCCCATCTGGGTCTACAACCTGGAGAGCGACGACTACAGTATCCCGCTGGGCGTGGGTATCGGTAAGGTCATCAGACGCGGCAGGACGGTGTACAACTTCTTCGTCGAACCTCAGTTCTCCGCCGCGGATTCCGGTCCGGGACAGCCGGAGTGGCAGCTCTTTTTCGCCCTGAATCTGCAGTTCCTGAACTGAAAAGGCTTCCGCCGCCGCTCAGATCGCCTCCGCATCCCGCAGGCGGCCGATCTCCTCCGCGCTAAGCCCGGCCAGCTCCCCGAGCACCCGCTCCGTGTCTTCCCCGAGCCATCTCACATCCTCGATTGGGGGTGGGTCCATGTCGCGGAAACGGATCGGGGTATGACACTGTGCGATTTCGCCCAGCCCGTCGTGAGGTCTCAGCGCCAGCGAGCCGCGCGCGAGCATGTGCTCATCGTGAACCACATCATGGAGATTCTGCACCGGCGCGCAGATGACCCCGTGCTTCTGAGCCAGCGCGAAGATCTCCGCCTTCGCAAGACCGCGCGCCCAGTCGTTCACCAGTGCGTCGAGCTCGTCCATGTTGGCGCAGCGGTCGGACATCCGGGCGAAGCGTGCGTCTTCCGCAAGGTCTTCCCTGTCCATGGCCGCGCAGAGCTTCCGCCAGTGGCCTTCCCGGATGCAGATGATGGCCACGTGACCGTCCGCCGCTTCATAGACGTTGTAGGGCGCCAGTGCCCGGCCCGGGTGCCGGTTTCCGCCCCGGCGGGGCTGCACGCCACCGGCCGCATAGTAGGAGCCGAGGGCCGTGGCCAGCGTGGGAAATACGCAATCCTGCATGGACACGTCCACGGTCGCACCCTCGCCGGTCCGTTCTCTGCCCAGCAGGGCGGTCACGATGGCGCCGTACAGGTGAGTGCCGGCAATGAAATCCGCAAAGGCGGCGACGGACTTCAGCGGCGGCCCGCCCTCTTCACCCGTGATGCTCATCACACCGGTCATGGCCTGCAGGGTGATGTCCATGCCGAGATAGTCCCGGTGCGGCCCGGTGGATCCATAACCGGTGCTCGATGCGTAGATGAGCGCCGGGTTTTCCGCCCGCAGCGCCTGTGCACCGATGCCGTATTTCGCCATGGTGCCGGGCGCGAAATTCTCGAAGACCACGTCCACTTCCCTCGCCAGCCTTTTCACCAGCGCCTGGCCGTCCTCGGAACGGATATTGATGGTGATGCACTCCTTACCGCTGTTCAGCAGCGCGAAGGCATAGCTGGACGGCGACGTCGTGCCCCGCGCGCGCAGGGTCTCACCGATCAGGGACTCCACCTTGATCACCCGGGCCCCTGCCTGAGCCAGCAGAAAGCCGCAGTAAGGTCCGTTGTAGACCTGTCCGAAATCCAGGACCGTGACACCGGCCAGCGGCTGTTCCGTCATTCGCTATCTCCTCTCAATTCAGTTGACCGGCAAGTTCCGCGACGCGCTGCCCCAGCCGTTCTCCACCGAGCACGTCCCGATCCATCAGGGAGGGTTCCGTCGCCTGATAATCCGGCTGAGCCGCGGCACCGATGTACACACCGAGCCGGTTCGCACCGGATTCCCCCATGGGCAGTTCGTCCAGGCCGACCCAGATCATTCCCATCTGTGCTGAGAACACGAACAGGTCCATGAGCGCGTTCAGCTTGTCACCGCTCGGGGTCGCCGAGACCGTGAAGGCCGCCGCGATTTTTCCCGCCCAGACCTTTTCATACCAGCGGGACAGGCACGCATCCATGAACGATTTCATCTGCGCGGACACCGACCCCATGTACGTGGGACAGCCGAGAATGATGGCATCGCAATCATCCAGAGATGCGAGCAGCAGGTCGTTCTCATATCGGCCGCTGCTGATGTCCTCACCCGTCACCTCAGCGCGGATCACGCTCGCGCCTTCGATGGCCCCTGCACCCCGCGCCACTGCATCCGCAAGCAGTGTGGTGTAGCCGGTGCTCGAGTGCCAGACGACGCCGATCCGGGACATGTCACACCTCCCCCCGTGTGTGCCTCAGGGACCGATGATATTCTCAACGACGGGGGAAATCAGAATGAACACAGAAACTGCCGGTGTCTCGTTCGATCCGGAGACGGATCAGGTGCTCGTGACCCTCGATGCGCCGGTCGCCACCATCACTCTGAATCGGCCTTCGGCCAGAAACGCCCTGTCACCCGAACTCTCCACGGGGCTGCGGCGAGCGATCGCCTGGGCCGCTGAAACGCCGGAGGTGGGTGCCGTGCTGCTGACCGGCGCCGGCAGTGCGTTCTGCGCTGGCGGTGATGTGAAAGCCATGGGGCAACGGAATGAAGCGGCGGAGAAGCCGAGCGTCGAATCCCAGTTTCAGGAACTGCGCGAACGCCACCACGGGATCGGCGGGGCGCTCAGAGCACTGCGCAAACCGTCCATTGCGGCGCTGCCCGGTCCGGCTGCCGGCGCCGGTCTGGCCATTGCGCTGGCCTGCGACATCCGGATTGCCGCAGAGTCGGCCTTCCTGACCACCGGCTATGCCAACATCGGCCTGTCCGGCGACTACGGGATCGCGTGGCTGCTGACCCGGGTGGTCGGTCCCGGACGCGCACGGCAGCTGATGCTCACCTCGGAACGGGTAGGTGCGGATGACGCACTCGCCATAGGGTTGGTCAATCAGGTTGTGCCGGCGTCGGAGCTTGCGGCCGAAGCAGGTGCACTCGCCCGACGCCTGGGCAACGGACCGGCGGTGGCGTATGCGTACATCAAGGACAATCTGGACGAAGCGCTGACGATCGATCACGCCACGGCCATCGATCGGGAGGCGGATCGGCTGCTGAAGTCGCGAACCACCGCCGACCACCGGGAGGCGGTTGCCGCTTTCGCAGAGAAGCGACCGCCGGTTTTTTCAGGGGAATAGGAAGCGGCCCGGCCTGCTCAATCCGCCAGCTTCCGAGCCGCACGGGCGGACCCTACTTGGGCTGCATGCGGATGCCGCCGTCCATGCGGATGCACTCACCGTTGATGTAGTCGTTCTCGACGATGGCCTGAGCCACCTTGGCGATCTCGTCCGGCTCGCCGAGCCGTTTCGGGAACAGCACGCTGGCCGCCAGCGATTCGCGCGCCGGTTCCGGCAGACCCGCCATCATCGGCGTGTTGATGAGGCCGGGCACGATGGTGTTCACCCGGATGCCCATGGATGCCAGATCCCGGGCAATGGGCAGCGTCATGCCCACCACGCCGCCTTTGGAGGCACTGTAGGCCGCCTGGCCGATCTGGCCTTCGTAGGCGGCAATGGAGGCCGTATTGATGATGACTCCCCGGCAGCCGTCTTCGGTCACCGGCTCGTGCCTGATCATCTCCGCGGCGGCCAGGCGCAGCACATTGAAGGTGCCGATCAGGTTCACGTCCAGCACGCGCTTGAAGTAGTCGAGCGGCAGCGGTCCGTCCCGGCCCAGCGTGCGGCCGGGCGTGCCGATGCCGGCATAATTGCAGCAGACATGGACGGCGCCGGTCCGGCCCATCACTTCCGCGATGGCGGCGGCCACCGAGTCCTCGTCCGTCACGTTCACGTTGTGATAGGAGGCGCCGCTGCCGAGCTCGCCCGCCATCGCACGGCCCAGCTCGTCGTTCAGATCGAAGATGGCGATATTGGCGCCGAGTCCGGCAAAGCGACGGGCGGTGGCTGCCCCGAGCCCGGATGCGCCGCCGGTGATGATGGCTGTCTTGTCGTTGAGGTCCATGATTTTACTCCGTTCGGTTGTCTGTCCTGTGCCAGGCTGACACTTCTTCCCGGAGAAGCCGGATCACCTCATCCGGCTTCTGCATGGGAATGAAGTGGGTACAGTCCGGCAGGTAGATCTCGCGCGCCGCGGGAAACTCGTTCACCAGACCCGGCCAGGTCGGCGAGAAGGAAAAATCGCCCCGCTGGCTTTCTTCGGTGGGTTCCATGGCACGCAGGATGGTGACGGGAATGTTCAGTCCGCGAACGCTCCGGTAGATGTCGCCGTTGGATCGGGAGGTCATGTACACGGATGCCTCCACCTCCGGCGGGCAGGCCAGCCTGAAACGGCCATCGTCCCCGGGAAGCAGTCCATAGCGGCAGTAGTCGTCCAGAATTCTCGGTTCGAAGAGGGCATAGGCGCCTTTCGGCAGCAGCCGCTCGATCATCTCCTCCGGAGAAGCGAAGTCGTTCTTGCGCCGGGCAGCGGGATGCACCCCACCTTCCACGGTCATCAGCGGTCCCGGATCCGAATAGGCTTCCGGCGGCGCGATGGTCGGGTCGAGCAGCAGCAGTCGGGCGAAGGCACCGGTGGCAGCCGCGGCATCCACCATCGCATGGCCACCCATGGAATGACCGATTCCGATCACGTTCACGAGACCGAGGGCAGTGACCACTTCCGCCAGATCTCTGCCCTGGCTCGCCCAGTGCTCCACCGGCGCGTCTTCACTGCGCCCATGGCCGCGCTGTTCCAGCGCAATGCTGTGGTGATCGGGAAACGACTCGAGGATCCGGTCGAACACGCGCCCGTGAAAGCCCGTCGCATGCACGAACAGGAGGGTCGGCCGCTCATCAGTGAGAATACCCCGCTCCCAGTACGCGAGCTCGACCCCGTTGGCGGTGATTTTGTGCAGGTCCGGGTCCACAGAAGGTTGCCGT
Organism: Gammaproteobacteria bacterium; assembly: GCA_030425195.1. Lineage (GTDB taxonomy): Bacteria > Pseudomonadota > Gammaproteobacteria > Pseudomonadales > Azotimanducaceae > SZUA-309. Next base: position 28,737 of record JAUIAV010000030.1, read on the forward strand.
GCTGAATCCGGCCCGCATACTACTACAGAGCAAGATTCGAAAGGACGCGAACGCATGCAACTGAGCGTATCCCTGCCGGTCCGGGAACTGCAGAACGACCTCGGCGCCATCCGCGCCTACGCGGAACTGGCCGAGACGCTCGGTTTCTCCCATCTGCGGGTGCCCGATCTGGTGATCCGGCCGGACAGCGGTCATCTGCACGAGCCCATGATGCTGCTCGCCTGGGTGGCCGCCTTCACGGAGACAATCGGGCTCTGTCCTTCCGTCATCGTCCTGCCCGCCCGGCAGACGGCTCACTTCGCCAAGCAGGTGTCCGAGCTGGACGTGCTCTCGAACGGACGGGCGAGGATAGGCATCGGCGTGGGCGCCGGCAGGCAGCAGTTCGACGCTCTGGGGCAGGAGTATCACACCCGCGGCGCCCGCTGCGACGAGCAGCTTCTGCTCCTGAACGAACTGCTGACCCGTGAAACGGTGAACTTCGAAGGGCGCTGGGACCGGATCGAGGACATGGGCTTGAATCCGCTGCCCGTGCAGGCGCGGATTCCGATCTGGTACGGCGGCGCACCGGTACCCGGCGAACGGGTGGTCAGGAGAATCGCCCGGTTCTGTGACGGCTGGTTCGTCCTCGCCGGCCCGGGAGACTACCCCGGAGTGAAAGACCGGATCGACGCCGCCGCCAGGGCCGCTGGCCGGGACCCGGAAGCCATCGGTACCGAAGCCGGCGTGGCCGTAGTGGGGCCGAGAGAGGCGGAATGGCAAGACCGGGTGCGCAACTGGCGGGAGACGGGGCTCGACTATGTGTGTCTGCGCACGCTCGGCGGCGGTCTCGACGCCAAAGGGCATCTGGACAAGCTGCAGGAAGTTGCCGACGAAGCCTTTGCCCTCGCCGGATGAGCGACTAACGGATCACCAGATCCGTGTCGCTGCGGGTCGGGTCTTCGAACACGGACACCAGCGTCTTGCCGAAGTTGCCCCCTTGCAGCATGGCGGTAAACGCCTCCGGCGCCGTCTCCAGACCTTCCCAGACATCCTCCCGGTAACGGATGCGCCCGTCGGCAATCCAGCCGGCCATCTCCGAGAGAAACCGGTCCTGATAGTCCGCGACGAAGTTACCGACGAACAGACTGTGCGCGGTGACGTTCTGCCGCTCGAAGACCGGCCGGCCGGTCTCCATCCAAACCTCCCCGGGCGGCCGCCCGTCCGTATTGCCGTACTGGGAGATCATGCCGCAGAGCGTGATCCGCGCTTTCCGGTTGAGCAGCGGCAGCACCGCCTCGAAGACCCGCCCGCCCACGTTCTCGAAGTAGACGTCGATGCCGTCCGGGCAGGCCGCTGCGAGCGCTTCCGGGAACTCGTCGCCGAGGTGTGAGACCACCGCATCGAATCCGAGCTCGTCCCGCACATAGGCGCATTTCTTCTCCGTGCTCGTGATGCCCACCACCCGGCAGCCGCGGATCTTCGCGAGCTGGCCGGCCACCTGACCCACACCACCGGAAGCAGCGGATATGACCACGGTTTCTGCGGGCTGCGGATCACACTGCACCAGCAGTCCGGAATAGGCCGTGAGACCCAGCATGCCCATCACGCCCACGGCGGTGGAGATGGGGACCAGTCCGGGATCCAGCCTCCTTGGAAACATGTACCCGAACACATCCACACCGGCACCCGTGAGACCATACCGCTGCCAGCCGTTGGTATTGAACAGGAAATCTCCGGCCTGATAGTCGTCGATCCGGCTTTCCACCACCTGGGAGACGGTCCGGCCATGGCACACGTCACCGGGCCGCTCAGTGCCGCTGCGGCGGCGCCCCCACTGATACGGATCCAGAGAGAGATACAGCGTCCGGGTGAGACACTGACCCGACTGCGGCTCGGGCACGGCTTCCAGGTGCCAGCGGAAATCCCCCTCCGTGGGCCACCCTTGCGGCGGCGTTCGTGCCAGCCGCCACTGCGCGTTCTGTACGTTCCCGTCGTTCACGAGTAACCGTGCTTCCGTCGATCCGATCAGTGCTTCACCGCGTAGGCAGCTGGCACCGGGTAGTTCACGAAGATCGCTGCCACCGCCTGGTCCAGGCCTTTCTCGAGATTTCGGACGAACTCTTCGGTGATGCGGCCCACCGCCGAGCCTTCCCAGACCAGCTTCCGTTCGGCCGCATCCGCCACGTCGATGTTCAGCGTGCCTTCCGTGTACTGGTCGATCCGGGTCTCATAGGCGTAACCGGGCCAGGGATCGAAGAACGGATCCCGGTAGCCGTAGTAGCCGCTCATGGTCGGCACGCTTCGGGACTGGACCTTCTCTTTGGTGTTGAGGAAGAAGTTCACAACCACATCCGGGTCTTCCGGATCGTACGTCATGCCGCGGGCGTCGAGCTGCTGGGCAACGGAGACCTTCAGGAAATTGGTGACCAGCGACTCGTATTCCGCAGTATTGGTCGCAGGATCGTCGTGAAATCCGTAGGTCCGGTAGCTGTCGAAATCAGCGTTCGGATCTGTCTGCGAGAACGTGTTCGGGGTGCTGGCGCAGGCATTCAGCAGCAGCGCGCCGGCGCCCGCCAGCAGCCAGTTCCTGAAGTTTCGAGCCATAGTTTCTGATCCCCGCGATGATCTTTAGTCATAATAGTGCATCGCCGCACACACGCCACTAAATGTGGCTTGGTTTCGATTGTGTACCCTTCGGATATCCACGATGTCCTTACCCGCTCAGTGGAGAGAAACTATATGTAAGATGGAGCGCTTCGAAACAGCGGCTGGCGCAAAAAGGCAAGTCCAGGCACCTGTCAGTGGTGTCAGGCGGCGAGAATTCTATCGGTTGGACGAAGTTCCTCAGCTTCGCGACAAGTCGGGCGTGGCTCCGATCGATTACGTTCAGGTGCGACCAGGTGCGCTGGGTGCCAGAATAAGCAGAGTCAGGACACCGCGCATGGAAGTGCGCCATGCAGCCTTCGACGCCGATCTGCTACTGAGTATGAGTGGAACTCTCCCACGTTTTTCGTTCGCTGTCGGTATCCAGGGCGACATCGATACCCTTGGAACCCGGCTCACTAACTCGAACGCCTCCTATTCATGCGGCCGCAATGGGTTTTTGACGCGTCTCAATCAGCATGCCCAATGGTGCAACCTCACGCTCGAATGGACGCTCCTGCACAGCGTCGCTGAAACGCATGGCTACGAGATCCCATCGGGCGATGGAGCCTGCGGGTTGCCGATCGCCAACCACAAAGGGCTCACGGCACTGCTGTGTAGGGTTGCCGGTGGGCAGGAGCTGAACCACTTGAGCGACCCTGAGCTGGAGGACGAGCTGACGCTGACGGTTCTCCGGTGCCTGAATGGCAGCAAACGGCCAACCCACATCGAGCCTCGGCGGCGCTGGCTGCTGGTGCACCGTGTCATCGACTTCATTCAGGCGGAGTACAGCCAGCCCATTACCGTCACCGAGCTTTGCCTGCTCGCGGGAGTTGGCGAGCGATCGCTGCAGTACGTTTTCCGTGACGCCACCGGGCTTACTGTGCAGCAATACCTGATGAATTTCCGGCTGCACCAGGCCCGTTCCACTCTGACCAAGGGCAAAGTCGGGCGCGTGAGCGATGCCGCGAGAGCGTGCGGGATTCCGCATCTGGGCCGCTTTGCCCAGTACTATCGGCGAATGTACGGCCAATCACCGCGGGAGACGCTGCTCTCGGCTTGATACTTTCAGTTTCTTTTGCGGATTTCGGATAGTCTCGTTGACCCGATGGCCAGCCGTCCTCTGTAATCCCACTCAACCTTTTTTTGTTGACATCTGGAATGGATTTTCAAATGGAATCGATTAGCCGTTGCGATCGAATTTCGGCGAGCGTGTTGGCCGTCCTCGTCTTTCTGTCAATGGCCCTCCTCCAGTCGGCCATGGCCGACGACAGTGCCGGACGTTCCACCGAGGCTGCCAGCAAAACGTTACCGACCGAAGCTGAGCTGATGCGTGGCTTTAAAGGCGAGATCGAGCTCGACGTCCGTGACTCCGAACCGGATTGGAAGCCCTTCATTCCCCCGCAGGCGCCCGAAGGCGTGCCGAACATCCTCTTCATACTTTATGACGACACGGGGCAGGCGGCCTGGTCGCCCTATGGCGGCCGAATCGAAATGCCCACGCTGGACAGCCTCGCTGCCGAGGGCCTGACCTATACCAACTGGCATACCACTGCCCTGTGCTCGCCGACACGTTCCACGCTGCAGACCGGCCGTACCCACTGGATTAACGGGTATGCCAATGTCGCCGAAGGTGCGGAGGGATTCCCCGGCTACAGCACCCGCTTTCCCGAAGAGGTTACGACTATAGCCGAGGTGTTGCAGGCCAATGGCTACGCGACCTTGTGGCTCGGCAAGAACCACAACGTGCCCGAAGTCGACGTGGCGCCGGGCGCGTATCGCGGCGAGTGGCCTTTACAAAAAGGCTGGGACCGCTTCTACGGCTTCCTCGGCGGTGAGACCAACCAGTGGTATCCGTTCCTGACCAAGGACAACGATTTCATCGAGCAGCCGTACCTGCCGGAGGACGGCTACCATCTGTCCAAGGACCTGGCTGATCAGGCGATCGAGATGCTTCGCAACAAGAACGCCTCGAACCCGTCCAAGCCCTTCTTCATGTGGTTCAATCCTGGCGCCAACCATGCGCCGCACCACGCCCCAGACGAATGGATCGCGAAGTACAAGGGCAAGTTCGACGACGGTTACGACGCCTATCGCGCGTGGGCGACTCAGCGCATGAAGGAGAGGGGCATCATACCCGAAAATACCGTCAACACTGCGGTCAATCCTCTTCCGGAAGAGGTGGCTAACCCGCTCGATTACGTGCGCCCCTGGGATTCTCTCAACGACCAGGAAAAGCTGCTCTTCAACCGCATGGCGGAAGTCTTTGCGGCTTATTCCTCTTACACGGATCATCAAATCGGTCGGATCATCGACTACCTGAAGGAAACCGGCCAGTACGAGAACACGATCATCCTCTACGCTGCCGACAACGGCACGTCCGGGGAAGGCTCGCCGAATGGTTCGGTGAACGAAAACAAGTTTTTCAACAGCTTTCCGGACAGTCTCGAAGACAATATGAAGTACATCGACAAACTGGGCGGCCCCGACACCTACCAGCACTTCCCGACCGGCTGGGCTGCCGCCTTCTCGGCGCCGTACAAGATGTTCAAGCGCTACTCGGAGTACGAGGGTGGCACCTCGAACCCGCTGGTCGTCAGCTGGCCTAAGGGCATCGAGGCGCGCGGCGAGCTGCGCCACCAGTACCACCATTCGACGGACATCGTGCCGACCCTGCTCGAAATCACCGGCCTCGAAATGCCGGAGTTCAACAACGGCGTGAAGCAGTACCCGCTCTACGGCGTGTCCATGGCTTACACGTTCGATGCTAAAGCGGACGATCCGACGCAGAAGAAGGTCCAGATCTACGAGATGTTCGGCACACGCGGCATCTGGAAGGACGGCTGGCACGCAGCCTCCGTGCATGTTCCGTTGGGTGGAAAAGGGAACTTCGACCAGGACGAATGGGAGCTCTACGACATGGAGGAAGACCGCTCGCAGTCCAACAACCTCGCCGACAGGTACCCGGAAAAGCTGCAGGAGCTGAAGGAACTCTGGATGGAACAGGCGAAACAGAACAATGTGCTGCCACTGGACGACCGCCTTGCTGTAGAGATCATTACAACTCCGCGCCCCACCGGCGAACCTCCCCGCGACACCTACACGTACTACCCGGATACGAAACCTGTACCGGAAGGCGTGGCGGTCAACGTGCGAGGTCGTTCGTACAAGATCCTCGCCAACGTTGAGGTCACCGACAAGACCGAAGGTGTGATCTTCTCCCAGGGTTCACGCTTCGGCGGCCACGCGCTGTTCATCAAGGATGGGAAGCTCTACTACGTGTACAACTTCCTCGGCATCGAGCCGGAGCAGGTTTTCGAGTCTGACGTGACACTCAAGCCGGGCAAATACACCCTCGGCATGGAGTTCGAGAAGACAGGCAAGGGCGAAAACGGCGAGACTCTGGGCGAAACCAAGCTCTACATCGACGACAAGGTCGTGGCATCCGGCGAGATGCGGACCCAGCCGGGCAAGTTCGCCTTCTCCGGCGAAGGTCTCGCCGTCGGCTACGACAGCGAAGACGCAGTGAGTTCGTTGTACAAAGCCCCGGGCAGGTTCACCGACGGCAAGATTCAGGGCGTTGCGGTCTCGGTCAGCGGCGAGCCGTACGAGAATCTCGAACTCGAGGCCAAGCGCATCATGATGCGAAACTGAACCGAAGCCAAGGAGAACAATAGTGCGCTTGCGAGGTAGTAGTTACTTGGAGATCCAGTGAAACCGGCCAACCTGCTTGTCGGGATCTTTTTGGCCTTCGCTGCGACACATGCGGCGACCGCAGAGGATATGGCTGCCGCCCAGGCGAACAACCCGCTCGCCAACATGACGGCATTCAACCTTCAGAACTACTACATTGGAGAGCTGACGGACTCGAATGAATCAGCCAACCAGTTCTGGCTGCGCTATGCGAAGCCATTCTCCATATCGGACACGGACTGGCTGCTGCGTGCCTCGCTGCCGATTAACACCTATCCGACACCACCAGACGGCAGCAAGGAGACAGGCGTCGGCGACCTGAATCTCTTCACGGCCTACCTGCTGGACATGGGAAATCCGGCAGTCAGCTTCGGTGTCGGACCGCAGCTCACCGTACCGACCGCGAGCAAGGATGAGGTTGGCAGCGAGAAGTGGTCAGCGGGGCTGGTCAACGTACTGTTCGACGGCCGCTCGGCGAAGTTCCAGTATGGGTACCTGCTGTCCTGGCAACACAGCTTCGCAGGCGACGACGACCGTGCGGACGTGAACGTGGCCGCCTTCCAGCCCTTCGCGTTCTATCAGCTCGGCGGCGGAACCTATTTGCGGGCCGCGCCGATCTGGGTCTACAACCTGGAGAATGACGACTACAGTGTTCCGGTGGGCGTGGGCATCGGCAAGGTCATCAAAAAGGTAAGACCGTATACAACTTCTTCGTTGAGCCTCAGTTCTCCATCGCGGATTCCGGCCCTGGTCAGCCGGAGTGGCAGGTCTTCTTCGCCTTGAATTTACAGTTCCTGAACTGAGGAAGACTCGAACTTCGACGGCCGCATCGAAACAGGTACTCCCCAGCCCATGACTGGACGCTGACGGCCGAAATCCGGATGATGCGCCCACACAGGGAACAACGATTTCTGGAGGGCTCATGGGGCAGCACACGCCTGAAGCCAGCGTGCGCGCTGCCGTACTGAAACCCTTTGCGCTCGGCGCCCTCCTGCTGCTCGGCCTCGCCGGTTGCGGCGACGCGGACGAAGCCACCCCTGGAATGGCGCCCATCCGGGTACAGGTCGTGCAGGCAGAGCGGAAGGACGTCCCCCTGTATCTCGACATGGTGGGCGGTACCTACGGCACCCAGGACGTTCCGATCCGGGCCAGGGTGGAAGGCTTCCTCGAAACCATGAATTTTCAGGAAGGCGGGTTCGTGGAGCAGGGTGCGCTGCTTTACACCATCGATCCGCAGCCTTTCCAGGCGAGGCTGGTGGAGGCTCAGAGCCAGCTGGCCGCCAGTCAGACAACGCTCGCAAAGACCGAGAGCGATCTCAAGCGGATCGTCCCGCTGGCCGAGATGGATGCGGTGAGCCAGCAGGATCTGGACAGCGCGGTCGCTCAGGAAGCGGCCGCCCGTGCCGGTGTTAAGGCAGCCGAAGCAGCCGTGCAGCTCGCCGAGATCGAGCTTTCCTATACCCGGATCAGGGCCCCGATCGCTGGCCGGATCGGCCTGACTCAGGCGCGGCCGGGCGAGTTCGTCGGCCGGGAACCCAATCCGGTGGTTCTGAACGTGCTGTCCGACATCGATCCCATCCGGGTGCGCTTCTCCATCTCCGAGCGGGAGTACATCCTGCTGGCGCGTTCGCGGGCGGAGATGCAGAAGCCGGGCGCAGGCGCTGCGGATCAGCAGGCGCAACCGCTCAAGCTTCTACTGGCCGATGGCACGGAGCACCCTCACCCGGGCCAGCTGGCCGCCATGGCGCAGGCCGTGGATCCCACCACCGGCACCTTCTCCTTCGAGGCCCTCTTCCCCAACCCGGACAACGTGCTGGTTCCGGGCCAGTTTGCCCGGGTACGGGTACAGCACGAGACCATCACAGACGCAGTGGTGGTGCCCCGCCGATCCGTGGTCGAGCTCCAGGGCCGGTTTCAGGTCTACATCGTGGACGCCGCCAACCAGGTGGAGGTCCGGGAGGTGGGGCTCGGACCGGTCGACGGCAACACCCGGGTCATCGATTCCGGGCTGGCGGGCACAGAGACCGTCATCGTCGAGGGCATTCAGAAAGTGCGGTCCGGCATGACGGTGACCCCGGAGCCGTTCACGGATCTCCCCGTGCAGAGCGTGGAGATCTAGGAAGCCCGCTCATGGCTGAATTCTTCGTCCGCCGGCCCATCGTCGCCATGGTGATCGCCATCATCATCGTGATCATCGGCCTGGTGTCCCTGGGCGCTCTGCCTGTGGCGCAGTACCCGGAGATCACACCGCCGGAGGTTCAGGTCAGCGCCAACTACACCGGCGCCAACGCCGAAGTGGTGGAACAGTCGGTGGCAACACCCATCGAGCAGAAGGTGAACGGCGTGGAGAACATGCTCTATATGAAGAGCGTGAACGCCAACGACGGATCCATGCGCCTGACCATCGCCTTTGAGGTGGGCTCGGATCTGGACATGTCCAACGTGCTGGTCCAGAACCGGGTCTCCGAAGCCCAGGCCAGCGTGCCGGAGGAGGTGAAGCGACTCGGCATCACCGTAAAGAAACAGCTGTCCTTCCCGCTGCTGCTGGTCTCCATCTACTCACCCGGACAGACCTACGATCAGGACTTCCTCTCCAACTATCTCACCATCAACGTGCTGGATGCGGTCGCACGGATCCGCGGCGTAGGGCAGGCTCAGGTGCTCGGTGGCAGCGAGTACGCCATGCGGGTGTGGGTGAAACCCGATCAGCTGGCCAAGCTGAACCTCACCGTGCCCGACATCACCCGGGCGATTCAGGAGCAGAACGTGATCGCGCCCGCCGGACAGATCGGCGGTCCCCCCGCCGCCGCCGGCACGGAGTTCACCTACACCGTGCGCACCCGCGGACGGCTGGCCACCGCCGAGGAATTCGGCAACGTGGTGATCCGTTCGAATCCCGACGGCTCCCAGGTGCGTATCCGGGACGTGGCCCGGGTGGAGCTCGGCACCCAAAGCTACAACGCCATCAGCCGCCTGGATTCCGGCCCCGGGGCCGTCCTCGCCGTCTACCAGCTGCCGGGCGCCAACGGCCTGGAGGTGGCCGGTGAGATCAAACGGGTGATGGAGGAGATGCGCGCCGACTTCCCGCCCGACATGGACTACGTGGTTTCGCTCGACACCACGCTCGCCATCGAGGAAGGCATTGCCGAGATCATCTCGAGCCTCTACATGGCCGTCGCCCTGGTCATCCTGGTGGTCTTTCTCTTTCTGCAGAACGCCCGGGCGACACTGATCCCGTCGCTGGCCGTACCGGTGTCCCTCATCGGCACCTTCATGGTATTCCCGCTCCTCGGGTTCTCCATCAATACCCTGTCTCTGCTGGGGCTGGTGCTGGCCATCGGCATCGTGGTGGACGATGCGATCGTGGTGGTGGAAGCGGTCACCGCGAAGATGGAGAAAGAGGGCATGAGCCCGAAGGAAGCAACCGTCGCCGCCATGCGGGAAGTCTCCGGACCCATCGTCGCCACCAGCCTGTCCCTGATCGCCGTGTTCGTCCCCGTTGCCGCCATGGCAGGCATCACCGGCCGCCTGTACCAGCAGTTCGCCATCACCATCGCCATCTCCGTTGCCATCTCGTCTCTGAACGCGCTGACGCTCAGCCCGGCCCTGTCCGCCATGCTGCTGAAGCCGCCCGGTGAGCGGAAAAAGAGCTTCCTGCAGCCGTTCTACGACCGCTTCAATCGGGTCTTCGAGGTCGCCACGAGCCGCTACATGAGCATCACCGGCTTTCTCACCCGACGGCTGACGCTGAGCGTCGCCGGACTGATCGGCCTGACGATCGCCCTGGGCGGACTGTTCGGCACCGTGCCCGGCGGCTTCGTACCGGAAGAGGACCAGGGATATTTTCTGATCAACGTGCAGCTGCCCGACGCCGCTTCCCTGGAGCGTACGGACCGGGTGGTCGGCAGCATCGAACGGATGCTCGAAGACGTGGAGGGAATCGATCACGTGACCTCCGTGGGCGGCTACAGCCTGCTGACCGCCTCCCTGTCGCCGAACACGGCATTCTTCTTCGTTTCGCTCTCGGCATGGGGCGACCGGCCCGATCACCACGTGAACGACATCATCCGGACCGTGAACGGGCGGCTCGCCGCCAGCGTGCCCGGTGCCATCGCCTTCGCCTTCGGGCCACCGGCCATTCCCGGGCTCGGCACCGGCTCCGGTTTTTCCATGATGCTCCAGGATCGGGGTGGCAATTCACCGCAGTATCTGGCCGAGCAGACCCGGCGTTTCATACAGGCCGCCAGCGAACGCCCCGAGATCGGGGGCGCCATCAGCACCTTCCGGGCCACGGTGCCGCAGATTTTTGCCGACATCGACACGGACAAGATGCTCAAGCTCGGCATCTCTCCTGCAGATGTGAACACCGCGCTCGGCGCCTTTCTCGGTGG
>JAUIAV010000011.1 GCA_030425195.1 Gammaproteobacteria bacterium
TTTCCCTCCGGCGGCAGGACCTGTCACGGCCGTGCCCGGGGCGTGCTTTCGTCTACACTGCTGCCAGCGTGAGGTAACGTTCCGAGAGAGGCGGTTGCCGGACTTTTCGGGTTCTGAAAGGGGGAGACATGACTGAGGTGGTCACACCGGAACAGATGGATGCGGGCTGGTTTACACAGAGGCTCGTGGAAAACGGATACCCCGGTGAAACCGTACGCACTGTGAGGCGCCGGCAGATCGGCACAGGTCAGATCGGCGCCTGCTTCCGTTTCGAGCTCGAACTCGAAAGCGGGGATTCCGCCGCTCCGCGCAGTTTTGTGGGAAAGTTCCCCTCTGACGATCCGGTCAGCCGGGCGACCGGCGTGCAGCTCAGAAACTACTATCGGGAAGTGGAGTTCTACCGGCGGCTGGCCGGTCGTCTGAGCATATCGATTCCCCGCTGTTACTACCTGGCCATCGAGGGAGAAGGTCCGGAGTTCGTGCTGCTGCTCGAAGACATGGCCCCTGCCGAGCAGGGCGATCAGCTCGGTGGCTGCCCGGTGGACGTGGCCCGTGCGGCGGTGATGGAACTGGTCGGTCTGCAGGCACCCAGCTGGTGTGACGAATCCCTGAAACAGTATGACTGGCTCTATACGGACGCGGAGCCGGAGCTCAACACGCAGATGCTCTATGCCCAGCTGCTGCCGGGTTTTCTCGACCGCTACGGGGAACGCCTGGCCGGGGACGAACAGGCGATCATTGCCGCGGTCGCCGAGTCTCCGAACTGCCCCCTGTTCTCTCCGGACCGTCTGCCGTTCTGTCTCGAGCATGTGGACTACCGGCTGGACAACATGCTGATCGACGCAGGTCAGACGCCGCCGAAGGTGACCGTGGTGGACTGGCAGAGCCTCCGGCTCGGGCCGCCGATGAACGATGTGGCCTACTTTCTCGGCGCCGGCCTGCTGCCGGAGGACCGCCGAGGCGCAGAAGACAGCATCGTCCGCGACTATCATGCGGCACTCATCGCGGCGGGTGTGCGCGGATACGAGTGGGACCGCTGCTGGACGGACTACCGGAAGGGCAGCTTCTCAGGTTTCGGCGTGACCGTGATCGCGTCCATGATCGTTCAGCAGACGGAACGGGGCGATGACATGTTCACGGTCATGGCCAGGCGCCATGCCCGGCATGCGCTGGATCTCGGAGCCACGGAATTCCTGAGCTGAGGAGGTCGCTCCCCGGCTTTGTGCTCAGCGGCCCGTGAAGTTTGGCTTCCGCTTCTCCATGAAGGCACGCACGCCTTCCTCGAAGTCCTCGCTCTGGAACATCCCGTTCAGGTGCACCATGAGGTGGTCGACGGCCGTGTCGTACGACTCCTCGAGCCCCATGCGCATCATGCGCTTGGTGGTCTGCACGGCCATGGGCGCATTGTCGGCCACCTCCTGAGCCCACTGCATGGCGGTATCCATGAGCTCGTCCGCCGGGACCACCGTGTTGACCAGGCCCATCTCCAGCGCTTCCTGGGCATTGAGGGTGCGGGCCCGGTAGTACAGCTCGGCCGTCTTCGCCCAGCCGATCAGCCGCGGCAGCAGCCAGGTACCGCCTGACTCCGGTACCACGTTCCGTTTCGCGGTCACCGCCGCCATCTTGGCGTTCTCGGAAGCGATGCGCATGTCGCACAGCAGAGTCATATCCATGCCGTAGCCGGCAGCGGCGCCGTTGATGGCACAGATGATGGGTGTGTCGATGCTCCACATCACGTTGATGGGTGCATCGCGCAGGTCGAACAGCTGGCGCGGCCGGTTCTGGCCCCTGCCCTGGCGTTCGTCCATGTTGTCGCTGGTGTTGATCAGATCCAGTCCGGAGCAGAACCCGCGGCCGGCCCCGGTCAGCACGATGCAGCGGGTGTCCGGATCCTTATTGGCTTCCACCATCTTCGCGGACAGCTCGCCGAGCATCTCCCGGCTGATGGCATTCAGCCGCTCGGGGCGGTTCAGCGTGATGACGGCGATACGGTCGTGCTGTTCGACGAGCAGCTCGTCGGTGCTGGAAGGCGTGATGGCCATGTTTTCCCTCCTGTGGTCCCTTGAGAAAGAGGGCGAGTGTACCCGGAATCGCCGTTCTGCGGTTCATCCGGCTCGATCACCGTAATAACCCAGGCTCCTGGATATTGCCGCTGCCGCGTCGGAAAGAAAGGCGCGGCAGTCCTCGAAGCTGACTTCGTGAGAACCGTCCAGATGCTCGAGGAACGGGATGAGCAGCGCCGCCTGCATTCTGCCCGAGTGGTCGAACACCGGATAGCCGATGTCGTGCACGCCGGCCACCTGTCCGCTCCTGATGGACTCGAAACCCTGTTTCCGGACACGGGTGATCATGCGCTGAATACCCGATTTCGACTGCGACTTCCGAGCGTCCGCGGGTTGCTCGGCCAGCATCCGCGCCTTCGTGGAGTCGTCTGCGAAAGCCAGAATCAGATGCCCGGAGCAGGAATCGAGTAGTGGTGCTTCGGCGCCGATGCGTACGTTCAGGCCTCTTGGAGATGGGGAGCTCTCCTGAGCGACGATGACCCCGCGCCCGTTCGCATAGACCACCAGGTGGCAGGATTGCTGAGTTTTCCGGGCCAGATCGTGCATCACGTCGATGGCCACAGCCGTGAGACGTTTCAACGGTGCCACCTGAGACGAGACTTCGAACATCTTCAGGGTGAGTGAGTACCGGTCGCCTGTGCCGGACGCGATGTAGCCGCGCTGCTCGAGCACCACGATCATGCGGAAGATCTCTCCGACCGAGCGATCCAGTCTCGATGCGATTTCGGCGCTGGTCAGCGACGCTCCTTCTGCGGCCAGCAGCTCGAGCACATCCAGCCCCTTCTCCAGTGCGGGTGCGGTGTAGGTTTTCCGTTTCCTGCGGGCCGGTTCGGACACTACATCCATTGCTCACGCCCGAGTCGATAGAAGCCGGAGGCGTTGCTGCCGAAAATCGCCTGCCGATCCTCGTGGGTCAGATCGCGCAGAAGCTCTTCCGACAGATGGATCCATTCGGCATAGGACATCCGGGTTGTCAGAACCGGCCAGTCACTGCCCCAGATCAGTCGTTGGGGAGTAAAAACATCCAGCAGCGAATCCACATACGGCTGCAGCAGCTCCCGGGACACCTTGCCCTGGACCTCGGTCACGAGGCCCGAGTACTTGCAGAGCACATTGGGGCTCTGGGCCAGATCCCGCAGGGCAGACAGCCAATCAGCCCGTGGCGGACCGGAGATCGCCGGCTTGGCGGCGTGATCGATGACGATGCGCATCTCCGGATACCGGTCGACGAGCTCCACGACTGTCGGCAGCTGATGAGCCAGTACGAGGGCATCGAAGGAGAGATCCTGCTCGATGAGCACCCCGAATATCTCAGGCAGACCATGCTTCGTCAGCCAGCGCGGATCCTCGATGTCCTGCAGCATTGGCCGTATGCCTCTGAAACGGGATGACTCGGTGAACCGTTCCAGGTCCTGCAGCGAACGGGGAGCCGAGACGTCGACCCAGCCGACCACCCCGGCAATGAACGGCTGCCGGTCGGCCAGCTCGAGCAGAAACTCGGTTTCCCGGACAGCAGGCGCTGCCTGCACCACGACGGTGGCGGTGATCGCGGCCTGCTCCAGCAGAGGACTCAGCTGGTCCGGCAGAAAATCCTGCCGGAGAATCTCCGGTGCGTTCCCGAGCCAGCCGTAGTCTCCCCGACTCACCTGCCAGAAGTGCTGATGCGCATCGACGCGGTCGGGGGAGGACATCCGTCAGGCTCCGTTTCGCGCAGCCCAGACGGAGCCCGTCGGATAGGTGTGCGCCGCCACAGAGGCTTCTTTCATCTTCACACCGAAGCCCGGGTTCAAAGGCGCAATGTAATGACCGTCCCGGATCACGCAGGGATCCTCGAAGTGTTCGTGCAGATGGTCCGCATACTCGAGCACGCGATCGCCGATCGAGGCGGAGATTCGGGTGTAATCGATCATGGCCAGGTGCTGCACATACTCGCAGAGCCCGACTCCGCCGGCATGGGGACAGACGATCTTGCCGTACTTCGCAGCGACGAGATAAACGGCCAGAATCTCGTTGAGGCTGGCGAGGCGGCAGGCATCGATCTGCACCACGTCCAGCGCATCGCTGGTGATGAACTGCTTGAAGAGGACCCGGTTCTGGCAGTGTTCACCGGTTGCGACCCCGATCGGGTGGATGGCCTCCCTGATCGCCTTGTGGCCCAGCACGTCGTCCGGGCTGGTGGGTTCCTCGATGAACCAGGGCTCGTACTCGGCCAGCGCATTGGTCCACTCGATGGCTTCGGGCACTTCCCAGACCTGGTTGGCATCGATCATGAGTTTCACGTCCGGCCCGACCACTTCGCGGGCTATCCGCAGTCGACGTCTGTCGTCCTCGAGATCGCGGCCCACCTTGAACTTCAGGTGCTGGAATCCCCGGTCGACGGCCGCCTGGCAGAGCGCCCGCATCTTGTCGTCCGGATATCCGAGCCAGCCGGCCGACGTGGTGTAGCAGGGATAGCCCCGGTTCTCCATTTCAGCCGCGCGGTCGTACTTGCCCGATTCATTGGCCTGTACCATGGCCAGCGCTTCGTCTTCGGTGAGCACGTCTCCCAGGTACCGGAAATCGATGCAGTCGACGAACTGTTCCGGAGACATCCCGGTCAGAAGCTGCCAGACGGGTTTGCCTTCGACCCGTGCCCACAGATCCCAGACGGCATTCATCACCGCCCCCATGGCCATGTGCACGACGCCTTTCTCCGGGCCGAGCCAGCGGAGCTGGCTGTCGGATTTCAGATGATCGTAAAAACGGCCCGGCGCGGCCCTGATCCCGTCCAGATCAGCGCCGATGACGAGATGCTGCATGGCCTCTATCGCCGCACAGCAGAGGCCGTTACCCCGGCCGATGGTGAATATATGCCCGTACCCGGTGTCTCCCTGCTCTGTCTCGATGATCAGGTAAGCCGCGGAGTAATCCGGATCCGGGTTCATGGCGTCTGAACCGTCCAGATGATCCGAGGTAGGGAATCGGACGTCGACGGTTCTGAGACGGGTGATTCTGTTGGCCATCGGGAGGATCAGATCTCCACCGTCCGTTCGAACACGAATTCGTTGGGCAGGTAGGACGTGCCGTGCTCAGCGCCGGGATGCAGCACATAGGGGGATGGCGACTGCTGCATGAACCAGCCGTCCTCGAGTGCAGCCACGCCGGTTGGATAGGGAGGCTCGCTCGACGGCAGGGCGGGCCCGGCGCCGGTTGCGCCATCGAAGAAAGCCCAGCCGATGGTTGCGGTATCGAGGGCGCCTTCGGCGAGCCAGAGATAGAGAATCTGTTGCCGTTTCATCGGGCGTTCTCCGCATTCGCACGCGTTCGACCTTCGATCCGCGTGTGGTAGAAGTCGACGTCGAAGTGCTCGTCGCCGCTCAGGTAGCGCCAGAGCCGGGCCCGTTCCATCTGCTCGTACCGCACCTCGTGGCCCTGCTGCCACGGCAGCATGGTGCGCAGGATCTGGGCCACGCTGTCTTTGCGCATGTGCGCGAACGTGTGATCGCGGGCATCGTTGTGCATGGTGTCGAAGTCTTCCAGGTTCCAGAGACGCACCTGCGGCACCTGTGGGTTCAACCGGATCTTGTACATCCAGCGGTCCTGCGAGCTGGGATTCGGCTGCCCTGCGTGCCACAGAGCCTGATGGCAGATCAGAACGGTACCGGCCGAGCCGCTGTACTGCTGCTCGCCGAGCAGATGCTGGTAGCGCGCAACGCCTTCCGCCCTGGTATGCCGGAGGTGGGTGCCGGGTACGAAGCGCGTGCCTCCCGCACCGGGTGCGACTTCGGTGGGGTAGTAGAACAGCTGGATGTCGAAACTCGGATGGCGGTTGTCGATCACGGCGTCCACATGCAGGTGCTGTCCCCTGGGATGTTCCGCCGGTATGTAGTGGACGAAGTCGTGGTCGAAGCGCGGGTCAGTGCCGACCAGAGATTCGATGACTCCCTGTACCTGAGGCAGCCGGAGCATCTCGCCGACCACCGAAGGGGGCGGATAGCATTCGGACAGAGGTGTCAGGCTTTCCGGATGCCTGACGGCGCCCGGGGGCGGTTCCGGGAAGCCGCTCGCGTCCATGCCCACAGACTCGATGGCCTGACGCATCTTCGCGGCATGGATGGTTTCAAGCTCTTCAAGAACCCGCTCATTGATACTCTTGGGGACCAGACCATCGAAGCGGAGGTATCCGTTGACGACGAACTGTGCCATCTCGCGCGTTGTCAGGCGGTGATCTTCAGCGGGCATGGGTTGGACTCCTTCCGTATTTTTCTGAACACAGGCGCCGGTGTCAGTGACGCGCCACGTACGCACGATCGGCGAGGTTGAAACTACAGGCCCGTCGCGGTCGGCTGGAGCGATTGGCGGGGGTGCTCGAGACCCGCGGCAAAGCCCTGGTCATGGAATGTTGAAACGCGGTCTTCGCTCAGGGCGGGATGGATCATCGCAACACGCGGATGCCCGTAGTTTCATATGTAAAAAGCTAGTACATATGTGTTATCGATGCAATGGCGATCTCCCGGCTACGAGGGATTGCCGAGTCGTGTTCCGGTTGCTGCGCGAAGCCGGGCAGGCGGCAGCGCCGGATTTCCCGCCAGATGCGCCTGTATGAACTCGAAACGGTCCTTGCCCCAGTAGATCTCACCATCGATCACGAAAGTCGGGGCGCCGAACACGCCTTCCTCGAGTGCGCTGTCCGTGACGGCGGCAAGTTCGTCCCGGATCTCCTCACTTTCACAATCGGTTTCGAAGCTTTGAGGATCCAGCCCGATGGTTTTCACGAGCGGTGCGAGCCCGGTGTACTCACTGATGCTCGCATCATTCTCTTCCCAGTACGCGCGGAAAACCGTGTCGAGGTACGCGTCCTCCCGGCCGTGACGGCGCGCAACCAGCGAGCCCCGCAGGATCCGGCTGGTCTTGATGGGAAATTCGTCCGGCATCCGGAAAGGCAGATCGTAGCGGGCTGCCCAGCGCTGCAGATCCCGCCGCCGGTTGCTAAGCTTAGCCCGCGGTTCCTCCATGAGCTGATAGTTGTGTCTGCGGAACACGTAGCCCAGGTTCAAGGGCTGATAGCGGATCGCGGCATCGTAGCGGGCGGCAATGGGCCGCAGGAGATGCAGCGCGAAGTAGGTGTTCGTGCTGCCGATGTCCCAGTAGAAATCGATGGCCGCACCCATCGCACTATTCCACCCGCTCCAGCGGCGGCAGATTCAACGCTTCCCGGAAGGTGTTGTGATAGTGGTGCAGGGCCGGTTCGTTTCTGCCGAAGATCAGGTGGGTCAGCAGGCCGTTCTCCGCCGCCTTCTGGGTGGTCTCACCCATGGCGTAATCCTCCTGCTCGATGGTGCTGTCGAAGACTTCCTTGGACGCTTCCAGAGTGAACGCCAGCGCGGCGTTCCGCTCATCGTAGTCGTACACGGTATCGGCGGTGATCGTCTTCTCGCCGCTCTGCTTCGCGGCTTCCATGGCGGTGACCGCTTCCGGGCTGTAGTAGTAGCCGATTCTGGTCAGCGATCGGCCCGGATTGCCTTTCTTCGGGTAGATCCTGATCAGCAGAATCGAGTCGCGGCCCACGTTGAACTGGATGTTCGGAAAGAGAAAGTAGAGCACGTTGGCGGCCGCATCCAACGACCATTCCGACTCTGGCAGGTCCCGCAGACCGTCGATACCGCGGGAAGCGAAGACGAACCGGTGGTTGCGCCCGAACGTCTCGTAAGCCAGCGCGTCGCCGTAGAACAGCTGGCCCAGCGTGTCCTTGTGCAGCCGCTGAAAGTGATAGGTCTCCCCGAAGGTGTCGTTGGCGAGCTTCCAGTTGAGGTCCCGCTCGATCACCGTTTCACCCATGTAAACGTAGTTGGCGGCGTTCCAGCTGTCGAGCTCATCATCGAGATCGCCGAGCAGCGCTTCGGGATTCAGCTCGGCATCCGGGCGGGGATGCACCCAGAGCATGCCTTTGGATTCTTCTGCCGGCAGCTCGATGAGCCCATTGCAGGATCTGTCCACCTCGCCGAAGTCGGCTTCCCTGGGGACGCCCACCAGTGCGCCGTCACTGGCGTAGGTCCAGCTGTGGAAGGGGCACATGAAACGGCGACTGTCGCCCCGGGGCTCGTTGGCTACCCGCACGCCACGATGACGGCAGGCATTCAGAAAGGCGCGGAACCGGCCGTCGTCGTCACGGGTGGCGAGCACCGGAGTGCCGAAGTCGTCGGTGGTGAAGTAGCTGCCGGGCTCCGGCAGGTCCCCGGTGAGGCCGATCAGCTGTGGATGACCCTGGAAGAAGGTCGTCCACTCGCGCTCCGCGATATCCGGGTCGACGTAACTGTCCGTCGGCGCGCGGTAGCGCACGCCTGCATCCACGTTGACCTTTTTGTCGAGCTGGCGCATCAGCTCCTTCAGTATCTTCAACTCGGTTTCGTGCTGCATGCTTTCTCTCCTAGGCCATCAACGGGTTGAATCTGACTTTCTCGGGAATGTCCTCGGCGCCGGGCACGCCGCGGGCGACCATGAACGGCTTGAGCGCCTCCATGGCCTTGGGTTCGTCCCAGTGCGGGATGCCCGGGTACAGGTGATGAATCACGTGGGTCTGCATGGACTGATCCAGGTAGCGGGGCAGACGGATCTGCCAGAACCGTGTGTCCCTGTATCTGCCGGTGACTTCCATGGGGTGGTGCGGCAGCCAGGAGAAGTAGACGGCCAGGTAGGATAGGGCGATTTTCGACGGCAGCCACCAGAGCAGCAGAGTTTCCAGTGGGAAGAAAAAGACCATCACCAGCTGGATGAGCTTGAGCGCCTTCTGCACGGGAACGCCTCGCTTGAGACCGGCGAGAAAAGCCGGGTCGCGTTCCGCGTGGCGGGAGACCGCGTCCTTCTGTTCGCCGGCCGCGTAGCCCCCGCGATGCACGTTCAGAGCGGCGTTCCACCAGTGCCTGCCGCGCGTGCCGTAATCCACGTCGAGCTCCGGGTCGTTGGTGTAGGCGTGGTGCTTCATGTGCGTCACCCGCAACACCTCGTGGGACTGGGCCAGCGGTATGAGCGTGATGTGTCCGACCAGCGGGTCCAGCCACTTCCACCGCTTGTTGCGGCCGGAGATATTGCCGTGCTGACCTTCATGCGACGGCAGATAGGCCAGGCCGGCGCAGAGGGTGGCGACCAGAAAGCCTGCCCAGAGGGGCAGAGCGCCGCTGAGGACGAGCCCCCAGTTCACCAGCCAGACCACACACTGGCCGATGCCGATAACGATGGACTCCCACTGGATCCGGCCCATGAATCGGCGGGCCACCGCCCGTTCGGCCTCGATCGAGAGGTCGGGTCCGTCCGCGTCTGCCGCCGCTTCCGATTCGATCTGCTCGGGTACTGCGTTCACAGCCAGGTGCCCCGCGCCCTGGCGAATGCGCCCAGGGCGAAGCCCGTGGCGTACGCGGCCCAGGCGATGAGGGCAGGATCAGCGGCCGGTAGTATCTGTGAAGCCATGGCGTTGATCACGCTGCCCCAGAAAATGAGGCCGAACCAGATCATGCCCCATTCGCTGGAGTGACGGATGCCGGCACCGACCATGCGGCGAAGTGTCGCGCCCATTGAAAAACCTTCCTCTCCTGGAAGTAGACAGAGCCTACATTAAATTGCCATGTAGACTCTGTCAACATAAACTACCCGTTTACCAGTGGGAGCCTCATCATCAACGCCGTCGTCGATCCGAAAGCAACGAACAGTAAGGGCGACCGTTACCATCACGGCGATCTCCGGCAGGCGCTGATCGCGCGGGCGGCGGAGGTCATCGGGCTGGAAGGCATCGAAGCGCTCACCCTGAGAGGTCTGGCGCGGGATCTGGGGGTTTCTCACGCCGCCCCCAACCGGCATTTCCGGACCAAGGCGGATCTGCTCGCGGCACTGGCGGCGGAAGGCTATGCGGCACTCCGCCAGGCAACCCTGGCGGCGGCCGAAGCGGGCGGCGACGATCCCTGGGTCCGGCTGAATTACATGGGGCGCGGCTTTCTGCGCTGGGCGTTCGAGAATCCGGCGAGCTTCCACGCCATCACGCACCCGGACGTCGAGCGCTATGCGGATGCGGAGCTGCGTGCAGAGACGATGAGCTTCGAGACGGTGGTCCACGAGGCCATCGCCGCGACCCAGGCGGATGGCCGGCATCCCGATGTGGACGCCAACGTGCTCGCTTACTTCACCAATTCGGTGCCGTTCGGGGTGGCCATGATGCTCCGGTCGGGCGTTTTTCAGAGGACCATGAACATTGAAGACCGTGAGGCGTTCATTGCGGACGTCATCGAACTGGTCTGTCCGATCGCCGGCCGCGCCGGTGGTCAGTCACTCCGGTAACCGGCACCCGGGTGTGTGGCGCTCAGTCTGTCCCCTGCACCGAACAGCTTCTGGCGTAGCGAGCCGGGTTCGTAACCCGATCTGAGCCTGCCGCGCCGCTTGAGCTCCGGAACCACCAGTCTCACGAAATCTTCGAAGCACTCGGGCATTACCGTGTAGGCCAGATTGAAACCATCCACGCCGGACTCGTCCTGCCACGCTTCCAGTGCGTCGGCCACGCTGGCGGGCGAGCCGGTAATCACGCTCGCCGCCCCGCCAATGCCCAGCGCCTCGCCCCATTCCCGCACGGTACGGCTTCCGAGTCCGCGCATGGCGCTCTGAATGGCCTGGCTTTCCACGTTTTCCGCGCGCTCGTCCAGACCGTAAGCGCCGAGGTCGATACCCGTCCAGCCCGACATCAGCGCCAGCGATCCTTCCGGCAGTACGAAGCGGCGGTAGTCCTCGAGCTTGCGCTGCGCGGCAGCGTCCGTCTCGTCGGCAACCACGGACAGCAGGGCGAAGATCTTGACGTCCTCTCCGCGCCGGCCGTGCTCTGCCGCCGCCGTCTTCAGATCTGTCACCATCGATCTGGCAGCCGCCGGGGTGGAGGCGCCGATGAACACGCACTCCGCGTGCCGGCCGGCGAAAGTCTGCCCGCGTGGCGACGCGCCAGCCTGAAAGATAACCGGCGTACGCTGAGGCGACGGCTCGCACAGGTGGATCGCATCCAGTTGAAAGTAGGGCCCCTCGTGATGCACACGGTGAACGCGGGCAGGATCGGCAAACACCCCCGACTCGCGGTCGAAGATCACAGCGTCGTCCTGCCAGCTGCCTTCCCAGAGCTTGTAGACCAGCGTCATGTAGTCATCGGCGATGTCGTATCGGGTGTCGTGTTCCACCTGCCGGCGGCGGCCGGCACCGCGTGCGGCGCTGTCCAGATAGCCGGTCACCACATTCCAGGCCAGCCTGCCGTCGGTGAGATGGTCGAGTGTGGAAATCCGGCGGGCGAAGGCATATGGGGGTTCGTAGGGAATCGCCCCCGTGATCCCGAATCCGAGATGGTCGGTCACCGTGGCCATGGCCGACACCAGGGAAAACGGATCGTTTGCGGGGATCTGCATGGCGCTGCGCAGGGCCGCATCCGGTGAGTTCCCGTAGACGTCGTACACGCCGGTGACATCCGCAAGAAACAGCCCGTCGAAGCATCCGGCCTCCAGCGTCCGGGCCAGGCTCAGCCAGTAGTCGAGCCGCCGGTAGTCCCTCGAGCGGTCCCGTGGATGCCGCCAGAGCCCGCTGGACTGATGGGCTACGCAGTTCATCGCGAACGCGTTGAGGAGCATGGGTCGGGTCATGGTCGAACGCCTCAGTAACGCTCCGGCACGTACAGCTCGCTGGGCAGCGTCTGCCTGTCGTAGTCCGGATTGAAGACCCGTTCCGGCAGCTCGATGGTCTCGGAGGGCACCTCTTCGTAGGGGATCTGATCGAGCAGGTGGGCGATGCAGTTCAGCCGTGCCTTTTTCTTGTCGTTGCCCTCGACGATGAACCAGGGAGCCTCGGGAATGTTCGTTCGCGCAAAGGTGATCTCTTTCGCCTTGGTGTACTCCTCCCATCGGACCCGGGACTCCAGATCCATGGGCGACAGCTTCCACTGCTTCAACGGATCGTAGATGCGCATCAGGAACCGCAGCTGCTGCTCCTCGTCCGTGATCGAGAACCAGTACTTCAGCACCGTGATGCCGGAGCGGACCAGCATGCGCTCGAATTCCGGGACGTCGTTGAGAAACTGCTCCACCTGATCAGGTGTGGCGAATCCCATCACCCGCTCCACACCGGAGCGGTTGTACCAGGAGCGGTCGAACAGCACGATCTCACCGGCGGCCGGCAGGTGTGGGACGTAGCGCTGGAAGTACCACTGAGTCTTTTCCCGCTCGTTGGGGGCCGGCAGGGCAACGGTACGGACGATCCGGGGGTTCAGCCGCTGAGTGATCCGTTTGATGACGCCGCCTTTGCCGGCCGCGTCCCTCCCTTCGAAGATCACCACGATTTTCGCACCCGTGTGGACGACCCACTCCTGCAGCTTGATGAGCTCTGACTGAAGCACGAGCAATGCACGGAAATAGTCATGCCGGTCCATGCCCGGCGGGCGGGCCTTCCGGTAGATCTTCCGGACTTCCGTGGATAAGTGGGGATCCGACATCTCGAGCTCATAGTCCTCGTCCAGGCTGTCGGCGATTTCGGCCTCGAGCCAGCTCATGGCATCGTCGATTTCGTCGGAATCCATAGGCCTGTGTCCTGTTGGGGCAGATCAAGATGATGCGGATCAAGGTACGCATCGTCCACATGGATAAACTCAACGAAGAGTCGGCTCCGGTCATGAAGCTTCCTTGACCTCCCTCGGAGGCTGAGAAACCATGTGCCTGAGGGGATTCAGGTGAAGGTCCGGACGGAGGGGTCGGCAGTGAATGGGACAGTAGAGAAGAAGGCGATCGACAAGGAAGCGCTCAGACAGAAATACATGGAAGAGCGGAACAAGCGGCTTCGTCCGGACGGCAACGCCCAGTACGTTCGGATCGAGGATCAGCTGTCACACTATCTGGATGATCCCTACGTCGAGTTCAAGGAACGCGCCCCGAAATCCGACCATGTGACCGTGGCCTTCATCGGTGGCGGTTATGCCGGCCTGGTGACGGGGGCGAGGCTCGCAGAGCAGGGTGTGACGGACGTCCGCATCATCGAGAAGGGCGGCGACTTCGGCGGTACCTGGTACTGGAACCGCTATCCCGGCGCCATGTGCGATACGGCCTCCTTCATCTATATGCCGCTCCTGGAAGAAACCGGTCACATGCCCACGGAGAAGTATGCGCATGCGCCGGAGATCCTCGAGCACTGCCGGCGCATCGGCAACCAGTATGGTCTTTACGACAACGCGCTCTTCCATACTCAGGTGAAGACGCTCAGATGGGACGGGGAGGCCAGGGTCTGGCGGATCACCACGGACCGGGGCGACGATTTCACCGCACAGTTCGTGGCCATGGGAACGGGGCCGCTGCACGTTCCCAAGCTGCCCGGCGTGCCTGGAATCGAAGATTTCAAAGGACATTCGTTCCACACCAGCCGCTGGGACTACGACTACACCGGCGGTGATGAGAACGGCGCTCCGCTTTCGAAGCTGGCCGACAAGCGGGTGGCGCTGATCGGTACCGGCGCAACCGCCGTCCAGTGCATTCCGCACCTGGCGAGCGCCTGCAGAACCTTCTACGTCTGTCAGCGCACGCCGTCCTCCGTGGACGTACGCGACAACGTGAAGACGGATCCGGACTGGTTCAGGGAAATGGCCACGCCAGGCTGGCAGCAGCGCTGGATGGAGAATTTCACCCTGAACCAGACCGGCGGTGACGCCCAGGAGGACCTGGTTCAGGACGGCTGGACGGATCTCTCGCGTCGGATTCGATCGAAGATCAACGAGCTGCCGGAAGCCGACCGTGGCAATCCGCTGAAGATGCTCGAAGCCTACGAGGACTCGGATTTCGAGAAGATGGAGGAAATCCGGGACCGGATCGATTCCGTGGTCGAGGACGGGGAGACGGCCTACAGGCTCAAGGCCTGGTATCGCCAGCTCTGCAAACGACCGTGCTTCCACGATGAATATCTGGACGCCTTCAATGAGCCCTCCACCGTGCTCCTCGACACGGACGGCAAAGGCGTGGAACGGATCACGGAGAAAGGCGTGGTGGTCGGCGGCAGGGAATACGAGGTGGACTGCATCATCTACGGGACCGGATTCGAAGTGGGCACGGAGCTCGCGCACCGGGCCGGTTTCGAGACCGTCGGCCGCGACGGCATCACCCTCACCGACTACTGGAAGGACGGCATGCGGACCAAGCACGGCATCAACGTGCACGGATTCCCGAACGCCTTCTGGGTGCAGCCGACTCAGGGCGCGAACCTGATCTCGAACATTCCGCACAACATCGTCGAATCCGGCATGACCATCGCCATGATGATCCGGCACGCGCTGGATGGGGGCTATCAGACGGTGGAGGTCACCGAAGACGCGGAAGACGCCTGGCTTGAGCTTCTCAAGACCGGTCCCGGTATGATGCTGGGGTCTCCGGACTGCACGCCCGGCTACTACAACAACGAGGGTCAGCCGATCCCGGAGGCGGCGAAGATGAACGTGGGTTACCCGGCCGGGGCGACCGCGTACTTCAGATACATCAAAGCGTGGCGGGAAAGCGGCGACTTCGAGGGCATTGAGTTCGCCTGAGCGGCTCCGCGATCCCGGACACTGGAAGGAGAATAGGGATGTTTCGAATGAGGAACCTGGCACTCGGGCTGCTGCTGAGTCTGCCGGTCTGTGTGCAGGCGGCTGAAAACGAGCTGGGCTGGACGCTCGATTCCGCGCTCAAGCAGGTGGAACGGCAGAGCAAGGACTTCGCATCGCTGCTGGCGGAGGTGAGTGCCGTGAGCAAAGCCGCCGACGGTTCGGTCAGCAGCGAGTTGAGCGGTCGGCTCTACATGAACAAGGACGGCGACTACCGCGTGCAGGTGGACGACGACAGCGGGCGGGTAATGCTGGTCACCCGTAATGAGGTGCAGGAGTACGATCCGGCGCAGCAGACTGTGGAGCGCTACAGTCTCTCCAAGCACAAGGACCGCATGGAGCCCTATGCGCGTCTCGGATTCACCACCACGGGAAAGGATCTGAAGGACGACTACCTGGTCACCATGCTCGGGGAAGACAGCATCCGCGGTGAGCGGGTGCTGCTGCTGGAGCTCACTCCGAAGCGGGACAGTGAACGTCAGGTCGTCAGCCGCGTGACTCTGTGGATCAATCAGGCCAGCTGGATGCCCATGCGCCAGACCATCGAGGAAGTCCAGAACGGCGAGACGCTGACCATCGACTATCAGGGGGCCGCGAGGAATCTCAATCTGAATCCGGACTTCTTCAGGTCGGACTGGCCGCGGGGCACGAAACGGGTAACTCGCTAGACCGAAGCACGTTCACATCAGCGTCGGGGGAGGAGCGCACATGGCGGAATCGTTGATCGCAACGGGCAGAGCGCCGTGGTTCGACGTTGAGCACGGTGTGCTCGACCGGCGGATCTACACGGATCCCGACATCTATGCCGAGGAACTCGAGAAGATCTTCGCCCGGGCCTGGAACTTCGTGTGCCACGAGACTCAGATTCCCGACCCCGGCGACTTCTT
Organism: Gammaproteobacteria bacterium; assembly: GCA_030425195.1. Lineage (GTDB taxonomy): Bacteria > Pseudomonadota > Gammaproteobacteria > Pseudomonadales > Azotimanducaceae > SZUA-309. The sequence goes on from JAUIAV010000011.1 coordinate 15,558, forward strand.
CATGAACTACATCGGCGAGGACGAGGTGATCGTCGTCCGCGACCGGAGTGGAGCGATCCAGGTGCTGCTGAACTCCTGCCCGCACCGGGGCAATACGGTCTGCCGGGCGGAGCAGGGCCACACCAACAGTTTTCTCTGCTCCTATCACGGCTGGAATTTCGATCTGACCGGCGGGCTGATCGGCATGCCCGGCGAAGATACCTTCTACCGCAACGACGTGGACAAATCGGAGTGGGGCCTCGGCAGGGCGGCACAGGTCGCCAGCTACAAAGGCTTCGTGTTCGCGACTCTGGACCCCGAAGCGCCCCCGCTCGAGGACTACCTCGGCTGGGTAGGACGGCTCGGCATCGATACCCTGGCGACACACGGTGATCTGGTGGCCGTGGATGGCGTGGTGAAGAACCGCATCAAGTGCAACTGGAAGCTGGCGGTAGACAACCTCTACGACTGGTACCACGTGAAAATCAGCCACGGCTCGGCGCTGCGTGCAGGTCTGCTGACCGACGAGGCCATGGCGCCGATGGATCAGATGGTCATTCTCGGCGAGTACGGGCACGGCATCGGCGGGCCGGGCATGAGCGAGGAACAGCAGGCCGAGTTCGACGCACGCATGGCCTCGGGGAAGGGCGAGCCGCAATGGTATGACCTGCAGGCGCAGCGCCGGCTGGATCCGGCGGTGCGCGAAACCCTCGGGCCGATCGGCACCCGCTGCCTCGGCCATCCCAATATATTTCCGAATCTCTGGATCGCGCTGACCCGCCAGGTCTGCCTCCGGATTCCCCGCGGACCCTTTGAGACGGAGCTCTGGTGGTTCACCTTCATGCCGAAGGACATCTCCGAGGAGGAGCGTCGGCACACCATGTTCATGGCGAACCATGTGTTCGGACCGGCAGGACTTCTCGAGCAGGACGATGGCGAGAACTGGAGTCACTCCACCCGCGGTGCCCGCGGCACGGTGACCCGGCGCCAGCCGCTCAATTTCAGCATGGGCCGGGGCCACGACCGGGTGGAGGACGACGCTTCCGGGCAGCACCGGATCGAAACGGTGGTGAACGAGCACGGCCAGCGCTGGACCTATCAGGCCTGGCAGGAATGGATGCTCGCGGACAACTGGCAGGAACTGATCGCGAACCACAGCATGCCGCCCAAGGGCGTGGTCTGATGGCCGTCTTCGAGGACCTCTCGCTTCAGGAGCGGATGCTGCTTTCCTTCGAGGCGCAGGAATTCCTCTACCGGGAGGCCGCGCTGCTGGACGAAAAGAAGCTGGATGAGTGGCTCGCGCTGCTTACCGAGGACATCCACTACTGGATGCCGCTGCGGCGCACGACCACGGCGAAGGAGGTGGATCGCGAGTTCACCAGGCCTGGCGACATGGCGCTGTTCGATGACGATCTGCAGACGCTGAATCTGAGAGTGCGGCGGCTCGGCATGGGCCGGGCCTGGGCGGAGGATCCGCCATCGAGAACCCGGCGGATGGTGACGAACATCCGGATTCTCCGCTGTGAAGGGGACGAGATCCTCACCACCTGCAATTTCCAGCTTTATCGGACCCGGCTGAACTCCGAGGAGGACAGCTGGATCGGGCGGCGGGAAGATCTGCTCCGGCGCGTGGACGGTGAGCTCAGGCTGGCGAGACGACACATCTTCCTCGAGCAGACGGTGATCCTGGCCCAGAACATGAGCAACCTCTTCTGATGGGTGCGCTGGACGGACAGACCGCGCTCATCACGGGCGGCGCATCCGGGCTCGGGGCAGCCATCGTCGAGCGGTTCATTGGAGAAGGCGCGTCGGTAGGCGTGCTGGACCGGTCCGCGGAAGGCTGCGACGTGCTCGCGGAGACTTACGGCGAGCGCATTGTCTGCACGGCCGGTGACGTGCGGAGCTTCGAGGACAACGAGCGGGCGGTGGCGGCGACCGTGGACCGCTTCGGCGGGCTGGATGCCGCCATCGGCAACGCGGGCATCTGGGATTACAACGTCACGCTCGCGGATCTGCCTGCGGAAAAGCTCGCGGATACATTCGATGAGCTGTTCCGTATCAACGTGCTCGGCTATCTGATGCTGGCGAAGGCCGCCCTGAAGCCCCTGGTGGCGCGGAAGGGGTCCATGACCTTCACGGTATCCAACGCAGGCTTCTACCCCAGCGGCGGCGGACCGCTCTACACGGCCACCAAGCACGCGGTCGTCGGTCTCATCCGGCAGCTCGCCTATGAGCTTGCGCCGCACGTGCGCGTCAACGGGGTGGCGCCAGGGGCGATCTCCACCCGTCTGAAAGGCCCGGAAAGTCTCGGTATGGAGGCCCGGCAGTTCCCTGGCGAGGCGATGGAGGCCGGTTCCGGGGGATTCGTGCCGCTGGGCCGCATGCCTACGCCTGCCGAGTACGCCGGCGCCTATGTATTCTTCGCCTCCCGGGCAGACAACGTGCCGTCCACGGGTGCGGTGCTCAACCACGACGGCGGGTTCGGCATCCGCGGTCTCGGCGCGGTGCCGAGAGGTGGAGACGATCTGGTGGAAAAGCTCGGCCTCAGCTGAATCTTCCGCGCGGCTACAAGCGCACCGGCTTAGCCGTTATGCTGGGGAATTCGCGAATTTCAACCGGAGAAACGGACCATGGCAGACGCATACATCATTGACGCGGTACGCACGCCGCGCGGCATCGGCAAGGCAGGCAAAGGCTCCCTGTCCCATTTTCACCCCGGCCGGCTGCTGGCCAAAGTGCTCGAGCAGGTTCAATCCCGCAACGATCTGAACACGGAAGAGATCGACGACGTCGTGATCGGCTGCAGCTCCCAGGTTGGTTATCAGGGTGCCTGCGTGGGGCGTATGGGCGTGCTTGACGCGGGCTGGTCCACGAAGGCGTCGGCCGTCACCCTGGACCGCTTCTGCGGGTCCGGCATCACCTCCGTGAATCTGGCCGCCGCCAATGTGATGAGCGGCATGGACGATCTCTGCGTCGCCGGCGGCGTCGAGATGATGTCCTATACGGCCACGCTCTCCAATCCGACCAACAACCGCACGGTGGACGGCGGCAACCTGCATCTCAGGGACCAGCATCCGCAACCTCACCAGGGCATCTGTGCGGACATGATTGCGACCCTCGAGGGCTTCAGCCGGGAGGACGTGGATGCACTGGCGGTGGAGAGTCAGAAGCGGGCCAAGCATGCCATCGACAACGGGCACTTCGACAAGAGCCTGTTTGCCGTCATGAACGACGACGGCACCGTGGCCCTCGATCGTGAGGAGTTCCCGCGCCCGGGTACCACCATGGAGACCCTGGCCGAGCTGAAGACCGTTTTCGATCAGTTCATGGGCGTGCCCATCGACGATACCGGCGAAACTTTCGATCATCTGGTGAAGCGCAAGTACCCGGATCTGAAGATCAACCACGTGCACCATGCGGGCAACAGCTCCGGTGTGGTGGACGGTGCCGCCGCCATCGTACTCTCGAGCAAGGCCTATGCGGACGGAATGGGCTGGAAGCCGCGTGCCCGGATCAAGGCCATCGCCACGGTGGGCGGTGATCCGACCCTGATGCTGAACGAGCCGGTTCCGGCCGCGAAGAAAGTGCTCGCCCGTGCCGGCATGACGACGGACGACATCGACCTGTTCGAAGTCAACGAAGCCTTCTCCGTAGTGGCCGCCAAGTTCATCCGCGATCTGGCGCTCGATCCGGAAAAGGTGAACGTGAACGGCGGTGCCATGGCGCTCGGTCATCCCATTGGAGCCACAGGGAGCATTCTGATCGGTACCGCGCTGGACGAGCTCGAGCGGCGCGATCTGAACACCGCTCTGATCACCATGTGCACGGGCGGTGGCATGGCGCCGGCCATCATCATCGAGCGTGTCTGAATGATCGAGTGGAGCGAAGAGCAGCAGCTCATCCGGGATACCATCCGCCGCTTCATTCAGGAAGAGATCGTTCCCAATCAGGAAGCGCTGGAGCATGGCGACATGCCCCCGTACGACATCATCCGGAAGATGTATCAGACTTTCGGCGTGGATGAGGTTGCGCGCCAGCGCTTCGAGCGGGCGATCGAGCGGGAAGAGGCGGAAGAGCGCGGTGAAAGCGCCGCGTCCGCCTCGGATGGGGATGGCGGGGCGGAGGATCTCGCCATCGACACGCTGCTCTCCATGGAGCTCTGCCGCTACAGCGCCGGCATCGTCACGGCCATGGGCGTCACTCAGCTTGCGGCCGGTGCGATCATGTCCCAGGGCACCGTTGAGCAGAAGCGGCGCTGGGGGCTGGATCTGCTGACGGCCGAGAAGGTGGGTTCCTGGGCGATCACCGAGCCGGGATCCGGCTCGGACGCCTTCGGCGGCATGCAGAGCACGGCGAAGCTGGATGCGGACGGCAACTACGTGCTGAACGGCTCCAAGACCTTCATCACCAACGGCCCCTACGCGGACACCATCGTCTTCATCTGCAAGCTGGCGGAGGAGGGCGTGGAACCCCGGCAGCGGAAGATCATGACCTTCGTGCTCGACCGCGGCATGGAAGGTCTCGAGCAGTCGGGGAGACTGCGGAAGATGGGCCTGCACTCCTCGCCGACCGGGCAGCTATTCCTGGACAACGTGATTGCGGGACCGGAGCGCGTTCTCGGCGGCGGTGATCGGAAGAAGTCCGGTACGAGGAAGAAATCCGATCCCCGCGCCACCTTTGCCGCCGAGCGGGTCGGTGTGGTGAGTATGTCGCTGGGCGTGGTCGAGCGCTGCCTGGAGCTCTGCATCGATTACGCCAAAGAGCGGGTGCAGTGGGAAAAGCCCATCGGCGAGTACCAGCTGATCCAGCTCAAGCTGGCGAACATGGAAGTGGCGAGATTCAACATCCAGAACATGCTGTTCAACTATCTGGAGCGCAAACGCGAGAATCAGCCCATGAGTTTCGCGGAAGCATCGGCCATGAAGCTCTACTCCACCACCGCTGCCGTCGAGGTGGCGTCCGAAGCCATTCAGCTGTTCGGCGGCAACGGCTACATGGCCGAGTATCAGGTGGAGCAGCTTTACCGGGATGCCCGGGTCATGCGGATCTACGCGGGCACGGACGAGATGCAGGTGCGGGCGATCGCCCGGGATCTGTTGAGCCGCTAGTCCGCATCGGCGGCCGCCTGGATCCCGGGCAGCCGCCGAGGTTCCTTAAGCAGTCCTTTCAGAACCAGCACGGCGGCCTGCCGGGCCGCCGGAGTCGCCCGCCGCGCGGATCGCTGCGGCCGGCCGAGCGGCGCCTCGAGCAACGCGAAAGTCTGTTCCGCCGCCACATCCACGTCCACCGGATCAAACAGACCGGCCGCAACGCCCGCCGCGATATGTGACTTCAACGTACTGTAGATCCGCTCATAGGCCCGCCAGAAGGCTTTGAAATCCCCGGCATCCGTTTCGGGAAACTGCAGCGGGCTTCCGATCACGTTCGGATTGGTGGCCAGGTTGGTGTAGACGAACCGGGCGTAGCGGTACAGGGCAACGTCAGGCTCGAGCCCGCGCCTTGACTCGCTGTCGATGAAGGCGAGTTCCGGGGCGACCGCCAGATCGACGATGGCCTGCAGAATCGCCGTCTTGCTGGAGAAGTGGTGGAAGAGGGATGGCTGCCGGAGCCCGGCCGCCTCCGCGATCTGTCGCGTGGACGTTGCGGCGAAGCCCCGGGACCGGAAAAGTTTCCGGGCGGCATCGAGGATGGCCTGGTCCGGCGGCAGCTCGTTCTGCGCCGGCCGGGCCCGGGGCCGGCCAACCCGACGGCGGCTTCTGTCCGACGTTGACGATGGCATGATCCTCATCATATCCTCTATTTCTATCAGCTGATAGAAAATAGTCGGGAGCTGTGATGGGGACGCTGATCGAACTCCTGGATCAGACCGAGCTGGAAGGTGTCACGCAGCCACTTCAACGTGCCTGGACCCTGCCGCCGGGCGCCTACACCGATGCGGACGTTTTTTCGCTGGAAGTGGAGCGCCTGTTCAATCGGGAGTGGATCTGCGTCGGGCGGGTGGAGCAGGTGGCCCAGCCTGGCGACTTTCTCTGCGTTGATCTTCCCGCTCAGCCGATCGTCATCACTCGGGACCGATCGGGGAATCTGAACGCACTGTCGCGCATCTGCCTCCACCGGGGCATGCCGCTGGCCGAAGGGTCCGGCAATGCCCGGCGTCTGACCTGCCCGTACCACAACTGGGTCTACGAGCTGGACGGGCGTCTGCGCGGAGCGCCAATGATGGAAGGCGTGGAAGACTTCCGGGAGAAGGACTGCCGGCTGCCGCGTCTGGCCCTAGAGGTCTGGCAGGGTTTCGTCTTCGTGAACCTGGACCCGGATGCCTCGCCGCTGGCGCCACAGCTCAGCGGCCTAGACCGGCTCGTCGGCAACTATGGCTTCCAGAATCTGGTGATTGCCGAAACCCTGCACTTCGACAGTCCATGGAACTGGAAGATCCTGGTGGAGAACTTCATGGAGGCGTACCACCACATCGGCACTCATCGGAATACGCTGGAGCCGCTGTATCCTTCCCGGCACTCGACGGCTCCGGACAATGACGGTGAACCCTGGGCGTTCCTGTGGATGCCGGGCGCACAAGCGGTAGCCGAGGACAGCGTTGTGTTCCCGGATCTGACGGCCGACGAGCGGGACGGCCTCTTTGCCGCCAGCGTGTTCCCCACCTTTCTGTTTGCTGCCACCAGTCAGAACGGTGTCTGGTACCAGCTGGAACCGCGCGCACACGATCGTATGGATCTGAAGATCCACGTGCTGCTGCCGCCGGCGGTGGCCGATGCGCTCAGCGATGAGGAGCGGCGGGGTATCAGGGAGCTGATATCGGCCATTCACATCGAAGACATCGCGGCCAATGAAGGACCCTGGCGGGGACTGCATGGCGCCCTGACCGTTCAGGGACGTCTTTCCACCTTCGAGAAGGCGATCTGGCAGCTGAATCAGTACTGGGTCGGACGTATGAGGTGAACCCGAGGCGCACGCGCCCCGGGATCCCGCATCACTCAGGCAGCGCCGAACTGGACCACGGACAGCAGATTGCCATCCGGATCTCTGAACCAGGCCACTCTGGCACCGTACGGTGTGGTCAGGACTCCGCTGTCCTCGTGGGTGAAGCCGTCAAAGCGCTCGAAGACGATGCCCCGGCTGCCGAGTGCGGCGACCGTGGCGTCCACGTCGTCGACGGCGAACCCCGCCACCGTATGCTCCGAAGGGTTCGTCTGGGGTACTGGTGAGACGCGCAGATCGCCGCCTCCCACATCAAATACCAGGGCCCCGTCGGATTTCTCCCGGAGCTCGAGCCCGAGTCTGTCCCGATAGAAACGCTCTGCCTCATCGATCCGATCGGTGAGAATGAGGGTCTGCAGTCTTGCATCTGAAAGCATGTCATCGCTCCTGTGTTCTGGAAGTTCTGTGGCCAGGTGCCACAAAAAGAGCGATGCACGAGGCGGCCGGATGCCTCGTGCGGTTTCGGGGTGCACAACGGAAGAAGCCGCGGCAGGCGCGGCTTCAAAGAGCTTCTACTGTATTCCTTCCGGGCGGGCGCGGTCAAGATTCCCGCCGCTTCAACCGGACGCGCGTTCAAGCCCCCGGCCGGTCGTGTCGCTTCAGCGTGCAGTGCGGCCTGGCGAAGAGGCGTTCCTGCCAGGCGAGCAGGTGGTCGAACCCATCCAGCAGGTCCTGCTCCTGCCCCCAGTTCACGGCGTAACCGACGAAGATGTCGGTCACTGAGAACCGGTTGCCGACCAGAAAATCCGTCTGCCCGAGCACGTCGTTCAGGACTTCCGCTCCGCGCCGGAAGAACCGGTTGTTCTGCTCGACGATACCCGGCACGTGCTGGGATTCCGGGATTACGAAATCGATGCTGTTGATCTCCGTGCTCTGCAGGAAGGCTTCCAGTTCGGAAAGGGTGAACGCCAGCCACTGGTCATGGATCTGTCTGTTCCGGGTTCCGGACGGTGCGATCAGGGATTTCCCGGGAACCAGATCGGCGATGGCGGTGACGATGGCGGCGGATTCGAACAGCGGCTCACCGTCGATCAGCACCGCCGGCAGCTTACCCAGCGGGTGCACGGCCTTGAGCGCGTCGCTGCCGATGATGCTCACGTCGTTGCCCACGGATTCGAAAGGCAGTCCGGCTTCCAGCAGTGCCCAGCGCACCCGGGCTGAGCGGGTGGGTCCGAGCTCGAACAGCGTGATGTCAGGCACTGTCGCTGCCGCTGGCGGGAACGATGCCGAGATAGGCACCGGACATGGCCAGCATTTCGCGGATGAAGGATTCATCGCTCTGTTTCGGCTCGGCAGGTCTTGCGTCTGGTACGTAGGATTGAGCCCTCTGGGCGAGCGTGGCACCCAGGGCCGAGAGCACCATGCGGATCGCAAGGCCGGGATCCGGATGCCGGATTTCGTGGAGACGGGGACGGAGCAGCTGCATGCACAGGTCATGGATCTTCCGGTGGGTTGCATGCATGCGGGCTTCGATATTCGGATCCTGAAGCGCAAGCACGCGCTGCGCCTCGACCACGCCGGGCAGACGCCGACTCTGCTTCAGCGAGTAGCGCATGAAGCCCTCCAGCACGCCGAGGAGCGTGACGCCTTCCCAGCGGGACAGCTCGAGGCCCTGTTCGGCAGTGAGCACCCGCTCATGTGCCACCCGGTCGAGCACGGCGTAGATGATGGTCTGCTTGTCCTGGAAGTGATGGTAGAGGCTGCCGACGGAACAGCCCGCTTCTCGGGCGACCTTGGTGATGGTCAGGCCGTCGATGCCCTCCCGGTCCAGAATCTTCTGGGTGGCGTCCAGGAGCTGGGCGCGCGTACGGGCGCTTCGATCCTGCTGAGGCTCCCGGATCCAGCGCAGATCCCAGATCTCCCGCTTGGATTCCTCGGCGGCCGCCGGTTTACGTGTCTGAGATTCGGGCATGTCAACCTGTTTCGCGCTGTGGCTGAGTGACCGCACGAATGGCGGTAATGACCGGTACCAGGACGGCTGCAACGATACCGGCAGCGAACCCGTTGTTGTACAGATTCAGTCCCGCGTGCGCCGGACCCACAGTCAACGCAGCCGAAGAATGCAGGAAGCCGGCAACCACGCCCCAGTGCCATCCGAAACGGCCGGCGATCGGTGCCAGCGTCATACCGAACAGGGCAGCGAGCAGGATCGAAGGGTCGTCGACGCCCCGGGGTTTGGCCCAGGAACCCAGGTAGACGCCAAGCATGATCGGCAGAATGTTCCTCGGGTGCTTGCCGTAAGCGGCAAAACCGACGATGGTCAGAATGGCGCCGATGACCGGGCCGTTCAGCTCGCCGCCAACGCTCAGAACATAGCCCATTCCGATGAAGCCGGTCAGGCCCATGTTGACCAGAGCCGGGCCGAAACCGACCAGCTGGACGAAATCGGTGGGCGACTGTCCGCTGGTGCCGATCAGTGTCCGCACCCCCTGCTGCGCCGCACGGTCGAACCAGAAGCCGATGGCGATCATGGCCGAGAAAAACACCAGCAGGAATCCGGACAGCAGCAGGTTGTTTCCCGTCGTCCAGATGAAGACGGGCTGTGGCACGAACCCGTAGGACCGGTACAGCGCGACGATCAGCGTGCCGACGACACCGGCCGTAAATCCCATGTTGTAGAGGCTGAAACCCTCGTGCGCCTTGAAGAGCTGGGCAGCGGCAGGGGGCAGCACGAACCCGATCAGCAGACTGGTGCCGACAGCCAGCGGGACACTCGTCGTACCGGGCAGGCTGGTACTGAACAGGATCTCGGAAAAGATGGGTGCCAGCGCGGCGCCGAAAAAAGCGGTGTTGATGTGTGTTGAGAAGGGCTGTCTGCGGAAACGCGCGTACAGCCAGACGCCGGTGACGATGACCCAGACGTTGAGCAGATTCTTGCCGAACAGTCCGAACCCCAGGACGAGAAACAGGCAGGCCACCGCCGCGCCGCCGATTTTCGCCTGCGATCGATGGTAAACCAGGCAGGCTGCGAGGGTGAGGAGGCCGCCGTTCACACAACCGGCGCCGATTCCCCCGACTCCGAAATAGTCGGTGAGCAGGGTGTCCCGGGTCGTCCAGATCTCGATCAGCCCCTGCAGAATTTCCGCGGGCGAATCGACGAGGAATCCGAACAGAACGAAGGCGCCGGCAAATCCCGCCACGACCCGCAGCACCACCTTCTCCGGGACGTCCACCATCGTCGCTGGCTGATGGGTTGCTTCGCCAGGATCGCTCATGTCGTATGAAACTCCTCAGGAGAAATGAAGGCTTAACCGGCTTCGCCGATTAACTAAACGACCCTGGCGAATATGATCAGTGGACGTCAGGTGTTGAGGGAGCTAGGGAATGCAGCTTACTCCGCGGGAGTTCGACAATCTCATCGTCCACATGATGGCCGAGGTGGCATGGAAGCGCAACGCGAAGGGCCTCAAGCTGAACCATCCGGAAGCGATAGCCGTCATTTCCGCAGCCACTCTAGACGGTGCCCGGGCCGGCAAAACCCTGGAAGAGGTGACCCGTGAAGCGCGATCGGTTCTGACCCGTGACGACGTGATGGAGGGTGTCGCCGATCTCATTTCCATGGTCCAGATCGAAGCCGTGTTCACCGATGGCAGCCGCCTAGTCACCGTGCACTCACCGATCCAGTAAGTCGTTTCAAGGAGAGCAGAGTATGGCCATCGCGGCGTCCTATCCCACCCTGGCGCTGGATGTCGATCCGGTGACCATCGACGTTCCCGTCGGCGGCTACGTCTGCAGCGCGGATCCCGTCGAGTACCACGCGGACCAGCCCGTGACCACGCTGAAAGTCCGGAACACGGGCGACCGTCCCGTGCAGGTCGGCTCGCATTTTCATTTCTTCGAAGTCAACAAGGCACTGGAGTTCGATCGGGCCGCCGCGTTCGGCCAGCATCTGCTGATCCCGGCCTCCACCGCGCTCCGGTTCGAACCCGGGGACGAGCGGGAGGTCAGCCTGGTTCCTTATGGCGGCGAGCGGGCCGTGTACGGCTTCAACAATCTCGTCGACGGGCCCACCGCAGGTGACGACGCAGAAGCACAGAAAGCAAAGGCCGTGGCGCTGGCCGAGCAGAGAGGTTTCCGCTCATCCTCCTGACGGGCATCAGCGCTGAGGACGATTCGCAGATCAACCAGCAGGTATCGTAAATGGCTTCCAGCACACGCAATGAATATGTCGGTCTGTTCGGTCCCACGGTCGGCGACCGTATCCGACTGGGCGACACCGGTCTGTTCGTGGAAATCGAACGCGATCTGCGCGGCGCCCCGGGCGACGAGATCGTTTTTGGCGGCGGCAAGAGCTTCCGCGAAGGGATGGGCATGGACAACCGGCTCACCCGCGATGGGGGTGCGCCTGATCTGGTGATCACCAACGTCACGATCATCGATGCCGTACAGGGCGTGGTGAAGGCGGACGTCGGCATCAAGGACGGGCGTATCTGCGCGATCGGCAAAGCCGGCAATCCGCAGACCATGAACGGCATCACGCCCGGACTGGAGTGTGGTCTGGCGACCGACGCGATCTCCGGTTCCCACCTGATCCTGACCGCTGCGGGCATTGATTCGCACATTCACTTCATCTCGCCGCAGCAGGCGCAGGCGGCGCTGTCCAATGGCACCACCACGCTGATCGGCGGGGGCACGGGGCCGACGGATGGTTCCAACGCGACCACGGTGACGCCGGGTCCCGGCAACATCCGCAACATGCTGCGGGCGTTCGAAGGCTGGCCGATCAATGCAGGTATTCTCGGCAAAGGCCACGGCCATGGTACGGACGCGCTGGCAGAGCAGGTCGAGGCCGGCGTGGTGGGCTTCAAGTGTCATGAAGACTGGGGGACGACGCCGGCCGTTCTGCGCTCGGCCCTGACCGTCGTTGACGAAATGGACGTCCAGGTGTGCATACACACGGACACGCTCAATGAATCCGGCTTCGTCGAGGATACGATAGACGCTTTCGAAGGACGCACCGTACACTCCTTCCACACGGAAGGATCCGGCGGCGGCCACGCGCCGGACATCATCAAGGTAGCCGGGCTGCCGAACATCCTGCCTTCTTCGACCAACCCGACGCTCCCCTACGGCATCAATTCGCAGGCGGAGCTGTACGACATGATCATGGTGTGCCACCACCTGAGCCCGGACATTCCTTCGGACGTGGCGTTCACCGAAAGCCGGATCCGTGCCGAGACGATTGCCGCCGAGAACGTGCTGCACGATCTCGGTGTGATCTCGATGATGTCCAGCGATTCCCAGGCCATGGGTCGTATCGGGGAGTGCTGGCTGCGCACCATTCAGACCGCGGATGCAATGAAGACGGCGCGCGGCAAGCTGTCCGAAGATGCACCAGGCAACGACAACTTCCGCGTCCTGCGATATGTCGCCAAGATCACGATCAATCCGGCCATCGCTCACGGCATCTCCCACGTGCTCGGCTCGGTCGAGGTCGGCAAGGTCGCCGACCTGGTGCTCTGGGAACCGGGTTTCTTCGGTGCCAAACCGAAGATGGTCCTGAAAGGGGGCATGGTGAGCTGGGCGCTCATGGGCGACCCCAATGCCTCGCTACCAACGCCGCAGCCGGTCTACTACCGCCCCATGTTCGGGGCGTTCGGCAAGGCGCTCGGAGACACCTGTATCACCTTCGTATCGGGTGCTGCGCACGCGAGCGGTGTCCAGGAACGCCTCGGGCTGAACCGCCAGGTCATGGCGGTGCGCAATACCCGCGACATCGGCAAGCGTGACATGGTGAGAAACTCGGGCACGCCGGAGATCGAGGTGGACCCTGAAACGTTCGCGGTAACGGTGGATGGCACGCATGCGACGGTGGAGCCGCAGACCACGGTGTCGCTGAATCAGAAGTATTTTTTCAGTTAGGTCGGTAACCACGTGATTCTCATCGAAGCCGTTCTTGGAAACAGCAGTGATCCGCTCTGGGTTGAGCGTCTGACGGACGCGACCGTCGATCTGCTGGAACTCGACCACTGGGAAGCTCAGAAAAACCGTCTGCGCAAGAAAACGCGTGATGGGCAGGAGCTGGCGATCTCTCTCGACAGAGGCAGCTTCATGCACGACGGCGACGTGCTGCTCTGGGACGAGTCGGCCTCCCGGGCAGTGGTGGCGCGTCTGAGCCTGCGTGATGTGATGGTCATCGATCTCGAGGGGCTGGATGCACTGCCTTCCGAGCTCTCCATGCGTACCAGCGTCGAGCTGGGCCACGCGCTGGGTAACCAGCACTGGCCTGCGCTCGTCAAAGACAAGCGTGTCTACGTACCTCTGACCGTCGACCACAGAGTGATGAACTCGGTGATGAAGACGCATGGGTTCGAAGGCATCAGCTATGAGTTTCATCCGGGCAGTGAGATCGTGCCTTATCTCGCGCCGCACGAGTCGCGCCGTCTGTTCGGCGCGGCCGAGGCGCCCGTGCACGTGCACACGCACGAGCAGTTCGTTGCCGTCGACAGCGAGACCGGCACCGCCTACGGTCAACCGCCGGTCAGCGGTAAGGTGCATGCGCATCACGCCACGGACGCCGAGCCGGAGCAATGACCGGGGTTGCCCGCGAGGTGACCGCGCCTGATCCGGCGGTGCAGCTTCTGCGTCTGCTGCAGTTCGGCGACTCGATGTTTCCGATCGGCGGTTTCTCCTTCTCCGGCGGCCTGGAATCCGCGATCCAGGAAGGTCTGGTCACGGATCCGGATTCGTTGCAGGAGTACACGCGCACGGCAATAGAGCAGGCGGCACTTGGCGACGGAGTCGGTCTGATCTGGGCCCACCGTGCCGCGCTGGCGGGTGACCTGGCGGAGCTCGAGCGGATCGATCTTCAGGTCTACGCGCGCAAGCTGTCGGCGGAAACCCGGACCATGAGTGTTCGGGTCGGCAAGAAGTTCGCCGAGATGGGTGTCGGTATCACCGGTGCGCCGCTGCTGGATGCGTGGCTCGAGCGGATAAAGGAGGGGACCACGCCGGGTTGCTACCCGGTCTGTCTTGCGCTGAATTTCGCTGTTCAGGGATTGTCGGACCGGGAGGCGTTCACCGTGCATCAGTACGGTGTCGGCGCCATGATTCTCGGTGCGGCTCTGCGGCTGATGAAGGTGAGCCATGTGGAAACTCAACGCATCCTGTACGATCTGAATGCGGATGCGGGATCCGACTATGAGCTGGCCTCCCGCTCGAGTCTGTCCGATATGGCGGGATTCGCGCCGCTCGTCGACATTCTGGCTGCTGTGCACGAGAAAGCCCACCTGCGCCTGTTCATGAACTGAGAGGAATCTGCGACAACGTGAAGAAAAAAATCACCCGCATCGGCGTCGGCGGGCCGGTCGGCTCGGGAAAAACCGCCATTCTGGAGGCGATCACGCCGCAACTGCTCGACCTCGGCATCAAGGTGCTGATCATCACCAACGACATCGTGACCACAGAGGATGCCAAGCACGTGCAGCGGACGCTGAAAGGTAAGCTCCTGGAGGAGCGCATCCTCGGCGTGGAAACGGGTGCCTGTCCTCATACCGCCGTTCGGGAAGACCCCAGTATGAATCTCGCGGCCGTGGAAGACATGGAGGCGAGATTTCCGGATGGCGATCTGGTGCTGATCGAGAGCGGGGGCGACAACCTGACGCTGACGTTCTCCCCCGCACTCGTCGACTTCTTCATCTACGTCATCGATGTGGCTGCCGGCGATAAGATTCCGCGCAAGAACGGTCCCGGCATTGCGCAGTCGGATATTCTGGTCATCAACAAAACGGATCTGGCTCCGCACGTCGGCGCCAGCCTGCAGGTGATGGACGAGGATTCGCGCATGATGCGCGGGGAGAAGCCGTATCTGTTCACCAACTGCAAGTCCGGCGAAGGGATCCCTGAGCTGGTTGATCTCATCCGCAGGGACCTGCTGTTTGATCGGACGTTTCCTGATCAGCAGTCGGCTCTGTGACGCGCGCCGGAAATATTCCGGAACGAGTGCCGTCCCAGGTGGATGAGCCGCCGGGTGTCCGCGCCCGGGCACTGGTCGACTTCGATGCCGAACCGCCGCAGATGGCGAGCGGTGCGGTGGGCAAGGACGCTTATCTGCGCCTGGGTTTCGAACGCCGCGGCGACCGGACCATTCTCGCCGAGCTTGATCGTCGGGTACCTTTCATGGTCCAGCGGGCGCTGTACCCCGATGTGACGCTGCCTGACCAGGCGTGGATCTTCATCATCACCACGTCCGGCTGCGTTCTCCAGGGCGACCGCTTCGCCCTGGACGTCAGCCTCGCGAGCGGAGCGCGTGCACACGTTACCACTCAGTCCGCCACGAAAATTCACAGCATGGACGTCAACCATGCCGTGCAGAAACAGACCCTCACACTGGAAGAAGACAGTTACCTGGAGCTGCTTCCGGAACCGCTGATTCCTCACCGCCGGGCGCGGTTTCTTTCGGATACGCGTATTACGATCGCGCCGTCGGCAACATTGCTCTACGGGGAGATCGTCCAACCGGGTCGGAAGCATCATCACGCTCAGGAATCCTTCGGCGCGACTCTGCTGTCGCTGCAGCTGGAAGCTCAGCGCCCGGACGGACGCGCCCTGTTCAGCGAGAATCTGGTCGTGGAGCCCGCCGTGCGGTCGGTGCGACAGACGGGCGTGATGGGGACTTTCGATGTGTTCGGCAACGTCCTGCTGCTGACCCCCGAAGACCGTGCCAACCGGGTGCTGGAACGGATGGACGCCCGGGTGGATCTGGACCGGGGTGTGGCATCCGGTGCCGGCAGCCTGCCCAATGGTGCCGGCCTGATGTTCAAGGCAGTCGGACGCGAGACGGAGCAGGTCAAGGCCGAGGTCCGCAGTTTCTGGGGCGTCGTTCGCGAGGAGATCACCGGGACGTCGCTCCCGGAGCCCTATTTCTGACGATGAATTTCCGGTGAGGAGGGGGAGCGCGCTATGAACAGTCTGATGACCCGCTGGGAAAACGCCAGCGCCGGATCGTCCGCTCTGCGATTTCTGGACCGCCTGCTGCGCGGTATCGGGCAGGTGATGTTCCAGGACAATCCTCTGAGCGGTCTGCTCTTCTTTGTTGCGATTGGCTGGGGATCCTGGGCCCATGACGCCGCGCAGGTAGCCATTGGCGGTCTGGCGGCGCTGGTGGCGGGCACCCTGACCGCGCAGTGGCTGAAAGTGGATGAGGCCGGTCTGAATGCCGGCCTTTACGGTTTCAACGCCTATCTGACCGGACTTGCGCTGCCCACGTTCATGGATCCTTCTCTGCTGCTGTGGTTCTACGTGGTCTTCGGTGGGGCGGTTTCGGTAGTGATCATGCTGGCGATGGTAAATGTCTTCAGAACCTGGGGCGTCGCCGTACTCACCGCACCGTTCGTGCTCATGACGTGGCTGCTGCTGCTTGCGACCAATGCCTTCTCGGGACTCCATGGCGGCACCCTGCCTCCGGTCGGCGTCATCGAAGCCATCGATCCCGCTCTGGCCAACCCTCTCGCGCCAGGCGACTTTCTGCAGGGCCTGCTGACCAGCATCTCGCAGGTCTTCCTGAAAGGCGATGGCGTGGCTGCCCTGCTGCTGCTGGCCGGCCTGGCCGTCAGCTCACGACCGGCGGCGGCGTTCGCGCTCCTGGGTGCGGTCGTAGGTCTGATCACCGCGCACGCCCTGGGTGCCGAAAGCCAGCTCATCAGCGCCGGATTGCTGGGATTCAACCCGGTGCTCACCGCCATCGCGCTGGGTGCAGTGTTCTACCGTCCAGGGCTTCGCGTGCTCGCATACGCCCTGCTTGCCACGGTGCTCTCCGTCATCGTTCAGGGGGCGATGATCACGCTGATGACCCCGTTCGGCATTCCAGCTCTGACCGGCGCGTTCGTGCTGGTGACCTGGCTGTTCCTGCTGCCGGGTCTGAAGTTCGAGACGCGCGGATGAACGTGGAGTCGATCCTGCTGCTCGGTCTTCTGCTCGGAATGCGGCACGCGCTGGATGCGGACCACCTTGCCGCCGTGGCCACCCTCGTCACACGCAGTCGATCCATCGGCGACACAGTGCGCCAGGGGGTGGCCTGGGGCACGGGTCATACGCTGACGCTGCTGATTTTCGGTGCGGGTGTGCTGGTGCTCGGCCTGGCGCTGCCCGAACGGGCGGCACTGGCGCTGGAGCTGGCGGTGGGGGTCATGCTGGTGGTGCTGGGTGCAGAGGTTCTGTACCGTCTGAGACGTGAACGCGTGCACTTTCATGTGCATCGGCATGCGGGCGGTACGACCCACATTCACGCCCATGCCCACAGAGGTGATCCGGCGGAGCATGATGCGGACCAGCATGTTCACGAGCATGGCTTTCCGCTGCGGGCGCTGATGGTCGGCATGGTGCATGGGATGGCTGGATCGGCTGCACTGATTCTTCTCAGCCTGGAAGCAGTGCGCAGCCCGGCCTGGGGGATCGTCTACATTGCTCTGTTCGGAGTCGGCTCGGTGATCGGCATGGCTATCCTGTCGGTGGTGATCGCAATTCCGATGCGGCTCTCATCGGGCCATCTGGACCGGGCCCACGGCGGCCTGTCTGCGCTGGTCGGCGTGACGACCGTTCTGCTCGGCTGCTACGTCGTTTACAGTTCCGCAGCCGACATCGCCTGAGTAACGGAACGCTGCACAGGAGGGAGCGAGGATGAAACTGGTAACCGGAATCGGAGGCTGGCCGGATCAGGCCGGGGCTCAGGCCGTCTCTGCGGAAGAAGACGGATTCGACATGGTGACCTGCGGAGAGCTGGCCCATGATTCCATTCTGACCATGGCCCTGGCGGCGAACGCCACGGAGCGGGTGGAACTGCTCACCTCCGTGACCATCGCCTTTCCGCGCAGCCCCATGGTGCTCGCCATGGAGGCCTGGGACATCCAGCGTCTATCCGGGGGCCGTTTCAATATCGGCCTCGGTTCCCAGGTGAAGGGCCACAACGAACGCCGGTTCGGCGGCACCTGGTCTGCGGCGGCACCGCGCATGAAGGAATACATCCAGATGATGAAGGCGATCTGGGCTTCCTGGCAGGATGGCGCGCCCGCGGAATTCATCGGCAAGCAGTACCGCTATACCCTGATGACGCCGAATTTCAATCCGGGCCCCATCGATTTCCCGAAACCCAAGGTCTATCTGGCCGTCGTCGGTCCCGCCATGGCCCGGGTAGCGGGGGAGGTGGCGGACGGCGTTCTTCCCCATGGCGGCATCATGACCGACCGGTACATGCGGGAAACTCTTCTGCCGAACGTGAAGATCGGGCTGGAGCGTTCCGGGCGCACCTGGGAGGACATCGATATCGCCGCCAGCGGCTATCTGGCCCTGGGCGGGAGCGACGAGGAGATCAGCGCGGCACTCGACGAGTACCGCAAACCCCTGTCCTTCTACGGCTCCACCCGCAGCTACCACCACGTGCTGCGCATGCACGGTCTCGAAGACCTGGGTATGCGACTGCACAAGCTGTCTCTGGACGGCCGCTGGCAGGAGATGCAGGACATCATCACCGAGGATGATCTCCTGAAACTCGCCGATACCTGCACCTGGGACGACTATCCGGAGTTCGTGCGCACGAAGCGGGAGTATGCCTCGCAGATGGGTTTCGGCCGCGGTGCCGGCAAGCCGGGACAGGCGGATGAGGCGCGCGCGCTCATGCAGGCGCTTCAGAAAGTCGAGACCCCCGGGATTCCCGCCGGCCTCGAGTTCTGAGACCGGCAGCTCGTGGCGCCCGTCAGGGCGCCTGATTCGACATGATCACGGTGCCGGACGCGGCGAACATGCCGCCGACGCCGTGGCAGACGGTGATCTCGGCGCCTTCCACCTGTGCCGGCGCGATGCCGCGCATCTGCCGGACGCTTTCCTGCAGCGCGTACATCCCGTACATGCCGGAGTGCATGTAGCTCAGGCCGCCGCCGTTGGTGTTGAGCGGCAGAGAACCGCCGGGGGCCGTATTCCGCTCGGCGATGAAAGCGCCGGCTTCACCGCGGCCGCAGAACCCGAGATCTTCCAGGCCGTAGATGGGCAGATGGGCGAAGGCGTCGTAGATCATGAGATGATCCACGTCGGCATGACCGATGCCGGCTTCCTCGAAGGCCTTCTTCCCGGAGACCCGGAATGCCTTCGACGTGGTCATGTCGTCCATCTGACTGATCATGGGCGTTTCCGTGCTCTCGCCGGTGCCGATGATGTAGACGGGTTTCTGCGGGAAGTCCTTCGCCCGCCCGGCGCTGGTCAGAATGAGCGCGCCGCCGCCGTCGGTCACCAGGCAGCATTCGAGGAGGGTGAACGGCCAGGCGATCATCCGGGCGTTCATCACGTCTTCGATGGTCAGCGGATCCCGGAAGGAAGCCCGGGGGTTCATCCCGGCCCATTCCCGCTGGATGACCGCGACTGCAGCCAGTTGCTCGAGGGTCGTGCCCGTTTCCTTCATGTATCGCAGGAAGGGTATGGTGAAGGTGGTCGGCGGCCCCATGCTGCAGTAGGGAGACTCGAACTGCCCCTGCAGCGTGGCGCGGCCGCCGGGCCGACCGGACCGGCCGATGTTCGATCGCCCGCTCTCGCCATGTGTGATCAGCACGGTATCGCAGAGACCTTCGTTGATGGCGGCGGCCGCATGCCGCACATGCAGCATGAATGAGCAGCCGCCGACGGCGGTGCCGTCCACCCACTTGGGAGTGATCCCGAGGTAGTGTGCGGTGGCGGTGGGTGATTCACCCGCGGTCGCCACTCCGTCGATGTCGGAAGGCTTCAGGCCCGCATCGTTCATGGCGTTGATGGCGGCATCGGCGTGCAGCTGGATCTGAGACAGATCCGGAATTCGGCCGAGCTCAGTGGTTTCCGCGGCGCCGACGATGGCGATGCTGCCCGGCTTCATCGGGTGGCTCCTTCAGGCTGGAAGTAGGGAAGGCTGATATCGTCCGTCAGCGGCTCGAAGACCACCTCGAGCGGCATGTCGAGGACGAGTGCCTCGGGTGTCTGCTCCACATTGACGATGTTGGTCATCATCCGCGGACCTTCCTCGAGTTCGACCACGGCGATGGAGTAGGGACCGTCATGCGCCGGATGGGGTCGCTGATTGATCACGTAGCTGTACAGAGACGCTCGACCGGATGCATCGAAGACTTCCACATCTCTTGAGATGCAGACAGGACAGAAGGGGCGCGGCGGGAAGTAGACCTCAGTGCAGGCGCTGCAGCGCTGCAGCTTCAGCACGCCTTCCCGGGCACCGGCCCAGAAGTGTTCGGTTTCCGGTGTCGGTATCGGCACCGGGATCTTGGATCTGTCCGCCATGATATGGCTCCTGATGGGACGAGTGACTGAGCACGGAATCGCCGTAGCCTAAAGGATGCACCGGAGCGGTTCAAAATGCGCTGGCGGGTGATCGGATGGATGGCTCGTTCCGTGGAAGATGCAAACAGGCTAAACTGGCGGATTCGAATGTCCGTTCACATTATTGAGACTTGAGCTGTTGAGAGATGCATATGAGTGATGACCTGAACGCGTTCCGCGAAGAGGCGCGCCAGTGGATTGGCGAAAACTTTCCCGAGTCCCTGAAAGGCAAGGGCATCGGAATGGAGGAATCCGGTGAAGACCTCGGCGCCGATCTGGATCGGTGGCGCGAACGCCTGGCTGCCAGAGGCTGGGGCGCTCCCACCTGGCCGGTGGAGTACGGCGGCGGCGGCCTGTCTCAGAGCCAGGCCCGGGCCATCAATCAGGAACTCGTCGCTGCCGGGGCGTTCAACCACATCCCCATGATCACGGGCATGGGCATCACCATGGTGGGTCCGACCCTGCTCGACTACGGCACCGACGATCAGAAGGCGCGGCACCTGCCGGGTATCGCCAGCGGCGAAATCCGCTGGTGCCTGGGGCTGTCCGAGCCCAATGCGGGCTCCGACCTGGCTTCCCTTTCCACCAAGGCGGTGGATGCGGGTGATCATTTCGTGCTGAACGGTCAGAAGATCTGGACATCGGGAGCGAACATCTCCCAGTGGTGCGGTGCCGTCGTGCGCACGGATCCGAATAAACCGAAGCGGGATGGCATCAGCTTCGTGATGCTGCCCATGGATCAGGAAGGCGTGGAGACCCGGCCGATCCGTCTGATCGCGGGCGCCTCGCCGTTCTGCGAGACCTTCTTCAACGATGCCATCGCCGAGAAGCGGGATCTGCTCGGTCCGCTGAACGAAGGCTGGACGGTGGTCAAGCGTCTGCTCCAGCACGAACGCCAGAGCCAGACCGGCAGCGGCATGGCGTCCTCCGGCGCAAAACCGACGCCGATCCAGGAGCTTGCGAAGGGCTACGTGGGTACGGACGCGGACGGTGCTCTGGCCGATGCGGATCTGCGCACCCGGATCACCCGGCATCTGATGGATGCCAAGGCACACGGTCTGACCATTGCCCGCATCACGGCGGAAGCGAAGGGCAACGTGGAAGTCTCAGCCGCTGCCTCGATCCTGAAGAACTCCGCCACCATCGTGGCCCAGACCAAGGCCGAGCTGACGCTGGAGCTGATGGGCGCGCAGGGCCTGGGCTGGGAAGGGGAGGCGTTTACGGATCAGGAGCTCGGTACCGTTCGCGAATGGCTGGGCGGGAAGGCCATGTCCATCTATGGCGGCTCCTTCGAAGTCCAGAACAACATCATCTCCAAGAACATTCTCGGGCTGCCCGAGACCACGCAGAAGGGTTAGCGATCATGGCGGCACTCACAGAAGAACAATCCATGCTCAAGGACCAGGCGAGTGCCTGGGCGACCGAGCAGGCACCGGTGCAGAAATTCCGCGAGATGCGGGACAGCGGCGCCGCCGAAGGCTTCACGCCGGCCACCTGGGAATCCATGGTGGATATGGGCTGGACGGGCATTCTGATTCCGGAAGCCTACGGCGGCTCGGATCTCGGTTACCTCACCTTCGGCGTGGTCCTCGAGCAGCTCGGCCGGCAGCTCACCGCGTCACCGCTGTTCGCCTCGGCACTGGTCGGGGCGTCCGCCGTCATTCTCGGTGGCAGCGACGGGCAGAAGCAGCAGCTGTTGCCGAAGGTGGTGGACGGTTCGGAGATTCTCACGCTGGCGGTGGACGACGGACCCAGACATGCGCCCGCTGCCATCGCAATGAAGGCCGAGCGCACGGGTGATGGGTTCAGCCTGAGCGGGACCAAGCACTTCGTGGTCGAAGGAATGACGGCGACGACCCTGATCGTCGCTGCCCGCACCGGTGGTGCATCCGGATCCATGGATGGCCTGAGCCTCTTTCTCGTGCCTGGAGATGCGCCGGGTCTCAGCCGAGCGCGGCTGGCCACGGTGGACAGCCGGGGTTACGCGAATGTGACCTTCGATGGGGTGTCTGTCGGCGCGGATGCGCTGCTCGGCGAGGCCGATCAGGGTGGCGTGCTGCTGGACGCTGTGCTCGACCGGGCCCGGGCAGGACTCGGCGCGGAGATGCTCGGCACGGCGGCTCAGGCGTTCGACATGACCCTCGAATACCTGAAGACACGGGAACAGTTCGGCCGGGTGATCGGCTCCTTCCAGGCGCTCGGCCACCGGGCTGCCGGACTCTTTACCCAGATGGAACTGGCCCGCTCCTGCGCCGAGGCCGCCCTGCAGGCCATCGACGCGGATACGGACGACGTGGCCCAGATGTGCTCACTCTCGAAAGCCCGGGTGGGAGACTTTCTGCACGAGATGTCCAATCAGCTGATCCAGATTCATGGCGGGATCGGCATGACGGACGAGTTCGATGCCGGCTTCTATCTGAAGCGGGCCCGTGTGCTCGAAGCGCTCTACGGGAATCAGGCGTTTCATCGGGATCGATACGCCAGGCTGCTCGGCTTCTAGTAGCCTGGTGCTGATTCCTCAGACGTTCCGTCGATTCAATCCCGGGGCGTCTGAGGTTTCGCGAGGTTTGCCAGTGCGGCCTCGCCCATCACCGGATTCTTCCCTGTGACGATGTTGTCTGCACGCGTCCTGATCATGTCGTCGAAATGATCATGCGTGAGGATGTAGAGCCGATCATCGCGGATGGCGTCGAAAACGATGTCGGCGATCTCTGACGGCTGCATCCCCTGACGCAGGATTTCCCGGAACATGGCCATGCGCTGCTCGTCTTCCGGCGTTGGCGCGGCGGGTTCTGTTTCGTTGACGAGATTCGACGGACGATTACGGCCGCTGTTGAAGATGTTGGTGTTGACGAATCCCGGACACAGGACGGAACAGCCGATCTTCGTCTCTTCCGCCCTGAGGTCGACGTAGAGATTCTCCGTCAGGGCCACCACGCCATGTTTGGTCACCGAGTACAGCGCATTGGTGCTGCCGCCGATCAGACCGGCCACGGAAGCCGTGTTGACGATGTGACAGGGGGTGTCCTGAGCGATCATCTGCGGAACGAAGACGCGCAATCCGTAGATGACGCTCCACAGGTTGACGCCGAGCACCCAATCCCAGTCCTTCTGGGTCGCGTTCCAGGCATTGCCTCCGCCGCCTACGCCTGCGTTGTTGAACAGAAGGTGTACGCCGCCGAAATGCTCCAGAGCTTCATCCAGGGCGCCTCGTAACTCCGCTTCGATCGCGACGTTGGTGACGATGGGCAGTACCTGGTTGTTGGTGGTGGCCCGCAGTTCTGAGGCGGCCTGGTCCAGCGCGGACTCCTCGATATCCGCCATCACCACGTGCATGCCTTCGGCGATGCACATCTCCGTGAGCGCCCGGCCGATGCCGCTCGCCGCACCGGTGATCACCGCCACCCGGCCTTCGAACTCCTTCATGAAACTTCCTCTGCCGTGAAAGGCTCAGTATATCGAAACGGGTTCGGAGGTGGCTGTGGCTGTTTTTCAGCACACTGGAAATCTTCGCTTGTTAGGAGGAAACTTGTTTACAGAAGAGGCTGAGATCAAGGAGCGCCTTCACGGTGCTTTGATCGGGCTGCGGAAGAAGTGTTTGCGGAATTGTGACTGTTGCAATAAACGCAAGACTTGATCGGCGATGTTCGCGAAACGCGCAATGTTTGTACCTTCCTTTCACCCTCCTTCTGGTATCTGAATAAGTTGCTAGTGCAAGGAGATCTCTGTGAAAACAAAAACAATGGCCAACTGGCCGGTCCTTCTGTGCGTGTTCGGGTTCTTTGCAGCCAGTTCGCTGATGGCGGCGGAACCGCCTCAGCCACTGGCTATCGGGGAAACCTATGGCTGTACCTACAAGGAAGGAAAAGATTTTTCAGACAAGATGAAAGCGCGCGACTACATGGTTGCGCAGATGGACAAAGCCGGGCTGCAGAAATTTCCCGGCTATCACCTGACACAGATACGGGGCATGGCGCCGGTAGATACCCTGTGGATGGACGTCTTCCCGGATCTGGCGACCTATGGCGCGAGCAGTGACGCGTGGGACGCGAGTGGTATCGGTGCCGGTGTTCAGGAACGCTTCGATGCGGTGGAGGACTGTACTTCGGGTCTGAGCACGCTGCGGGTGATCCATCAGCAGGACGACGACGGATCGGATGATCCCGGTCTGGTGATCATGCTCGCCTGTCATTTCAATCGCGGGAGCGGTCCGCAACAGGTGGATGACCTGGTCAGTCACATGGGTGGGGTAATGGCCGGTATAGGTGCGGATGCTCCGGGCTTCGCCTTTCTCAGAACGCCGATAACGGGAAACAGGGACTTTCCGGATCTGTTTCTCGGCTCGGTCTTCGAGAACATGTCGCACTGGACCCGGTATGTGGAACAGCTTTACACCACAGAGGCCGGTTCCCAGATGCGCAACCACATCAACATGGTGGCAGACTGCAGTATCTCGATGTGGAGATCGCAGCAGGTCGTGACACCGGATCAGGAATAGGGAGAGAGGATGATGAACAGGATCAGAAGCTGTCTGCTGTTTCTTGCTGCGTGCGCACCTCTGTCTGCAGCTGCCGAGGTCATGCATTACTCGCTGTGCAGTCTCTCGGGTGACGCAACCATTCAGGATGTGCAGAGCTGGGTGCAGGACTGGCGGGTGGCCGCTGGAAAAGCTGGCATCGACTATGAAGTTCGTCTGCTGGTCGGGCATGCGGCAAACGCGGAGGAAATGCCGCCCAACTTCTTCATAGAAGGCGCCACGCCGAGCATGGAGAGCTATGCTCAGGCGTGGAACTGGTGGTACAGCAGCGATGCCGGTGCGGTCGCTTCAAACGAGCAGCTGTTCGGGCTCGCCACCTGTGGAAATCAGGCGGTCTTCAGAACGCTCGAGTGAGATTTGTTCTGCGCCGATGAACCGGCCGCCTCCGGGCGGCCTTTTCAGAATGCCACGCCGAACAACCGGCCCACGACGGCTGTCAGGAGCATGGCCGTGGCTCCCCAGAAGGTGACCCTGACGGCTCCCGTGAGCACGGGTGCTCCGCCGGCGCGCGCGGCGAGCGCGCCGAGACCGGCGAGAAAGACGAGTGAAGCGACGGCGACGGAAAGGATCTGAGCCGCGCCGACCACGAACCAGGCGACCAGAAGCGGCAGTGCCGCGCCCACTGAGAAGGCGGTGGCCGACGACCACGCCGCCTGCATCGGTTGGGCCGATTGCACATCCGAAATGCCGATCTCGTCCCGCGCGTGCGCGCCGAGCGCATCGTGTTCCATCAGAGCGATGGCGACCTGCTCCGCAAGCTCCGCGTCCAGCCCGCGGTCTCTGTAGATCTCCGCGAGTTCCTCCCGCTCAGCCATTTCGTCTTCGTCGAGAGCCTGAGCTTCCAGCGCCAGGTCGGCTTTCTCGATATCCGCCTGCGAGCTCACGGACACGTACTCTCCAGCGGCCATGGACATGGCCCCGGCCACCAGCCCGGCGACCCCGGCGAGCAGAATCTGATCCTGGCTGGCAGCCGCAGCGGCGACCCCGATGATCAGACTCGCGGTGGAAACTATCCCGTCATTCGCGCCCATGACCGAGGCCCGCAGCCAGCCGCTGCGGTGTGTCCGGTGATGTTCCTTGTGTGGCATGCGGACTGGAGCGCGGTTCAGCTGCCGGGCTTCGACCGCAGTGCCGCCAGCACCCGCATGGGCGAGCAGGGCAGGTCTGTCATGGGTACCCCGATGGCCTGTGTGATCGCAGAACCCACCGCAGCCAGCGGCGGGATGATGGGGGCCTCACCGACACCGCGAACGCCGAACGGATGTCGGGGGTTCGGCACTTCCACGACGATGGTATCGATCATGGGCAGGTCCGAGGTCACGGGGATCCGGTAGTCGAGGAAGTTGGCGTTCTCCAGGCGGCCGTCGTCGTCATAGCGGAACGCCTCGTTCAGCGCCCAGCCGATGCCCTGAGAGGCCCCACCCTGCATCTGTCCTTCCACGGACGGGGGATGCACGGAGCAGCCCGCGTCCTGGATGGTGGTGTAGCGTTTCACGGTCGTTTTACCCGTCTCCTCATCCACGGATACATCGCAGATGTGTACGGCAAAGCTCGGCCCCTCGCCGCCGGCAACGTCGACGCTGGCGCTGGCCGCCAGCGGCCCGCCCGTGCGCATGGCCTGACGGGTGATCTCACGCAGGGTGGTGGATTCGTCCCGGGTGGTGTTGGTGAGACGGCCCTCCTGCCATTCGACCTGGCCGGGCAGCACGTTCCAGCCGGAAGCCGCCCGCTCCCTGGCCTGGTTGATGATGTCCTGGGCCGCCTGCATCACGGCCTGGCCGGTTGCGTTGACGGTCCGGCTGCCGCCGGACACGCCCGTGCTGCCGACGCTGTCCGTGTCGCCCACTTCAATATGAACGTGGTCGAAGGGGATGTGCAGGGTTTCCGCCGCGATCATGCCGAGCGCCGTCCGGGTGCCTGAGAGGTCGGCAGACCCGGTGGCGACCGAAGCGAATCCGTTCCGGTGCATGTGAATGGTGGCGCTGGAGTTACCGCCTGCATTGAACCAGAAACCGGCGACCACGGCGCGGCCCTGGCCGGGCGGCAGCGGCGAACGGTAGTGATCGGAATTCCGGGCGGCCTCCAGGCACTCGACGAACCCGATGGTGCCGAAGGTGCCCGACGCCGTCCGGGCGCCGCTTCTTACTGCATTGTTGAGGCGCAACTCGATGGGATCCATCAAGAGCTCGTCCGCCAGCTCATTCAGCAGACTTTCCACCGCGAAGCAGGCCTGGGGGGCACCCGGGCCGCGATAGGCGCGCACCTTCGGCTTGTTCAGCACCACGCTCACGCCCGTCATCCGGATATTCGGCACGTCGTAGGCGCCGAACATGGAACGCATACCACCGCCGAGCGGCGCACCAGGGGTAGCACCCGCTTCGTAGGCGAGATCCGCGTCCATAGCAGTGATCGTTCCATCCCGCTTTGCGCCGATGCGTACCCGGATACGGCTGGCAGCACCCGGACCCGCGCAGCGGAAAACCTCTTCCCGGGACATGCGCATGCTCACCGGACGTCCCGCCTGTCTCGACAGCAGCAGAGCGATGGCTTCCAGATATGCCGTGGTCTTGCCGCCGAACCCGCCGCCGATCTCGGTGGGAATGACTTTCAGCGCATGCGTCGGCAGGCCGCACATGAGCGCGACGGAATCGCGAATCCCGAAGTGTCCCTGCGTGGTGGTCCAGATCGTTGACTGTCCACGGTTACGGAAAGTCGCGAGACAGGCGGTGGGTTCGATGTAGCCCTGGTGCACGGTCGGCGTCGTGTACGTGCGTTCCAGCACCACGTCGGCATCGGAAAATCCGGCGGTCACGTCGCCGTGCTGCTGCTCGATGCGCTCGTAGATGTTGCTGGGGCCTTCGTGGCCTTCATAGCCCAGCGTCTCGTCCAGAATGGGCGCGTTCTCCGCCATGGCAGCGTCGAGGTCGGTGACATGAGGCAGCACCTCGTAGTCCACGCGTATCTTCTTCAGCCCCTTCCGGGCCGCCTCGGCGCTGGTTGCCGCCACCGCCGCTACCCCGTGTCCGTGAAAGAGCACTTTGTCCCAGGCCAGATTATCCTTGGCGATGTCGCCGGCACCACCGGTCCGCAGTTCCGGGAAATCGGCGTTGGTGAGCACGGCTTTGACACCTTTCACTTTGAGGGCCCGGCTGGTGTCGATGGCGCGGATGCGTGCGTGGGCGTGCGGGCTGCGCAGCACCAGACCCGTTAGCATGCCGGGCAGGGTGACGTCGTTGCCGAACACGGCGGCGCCGGTGACCTTGTCCCGGTCGATCTCTCGGATCGGACGCTGACCGATCGTCTGGTACTGGCTCATCATTCCTCTCCTGGCGATCTATGCCGGTTGTCGCGCTGCAACGCTGCCGGACAGATCGGAGCCCTGCTGATCATTCAGATCCTTCTCGAGCGTCCTGCCTGCCGTGAAGTAATGGTACGCGCACCAGAGGTTCAGAACGCTCAGCACGATGAGGGCCATGCGCAGGGAGTGCTGACCGTACTCGGGTGCGAAGTAGTCGCTGAGAATGCCGACCAGCTGCGGGCCGAAGCCCATGCCGATGATGTTCAGCACGAACAGCGTGATGCTGGAGGCCAGTGCCCGCATCCGCAACGACACCAGCCCCTGAATCAGGGAGAAAGTGGGGGCCAGGTAGAAGCCGCCGAAGAAGGCCGGAAACAGGTAGAGGATGAGAAACAACGTCAGGTCGTCCACCCAGAGGGATGCCGCCAGAAAGGGCACGTAGCCGCCTTTGCCCAGGGCCACCACCCAGGTCCGCCAGCGGATGTCGCGCTCGGACAGAACGTCGGTCAACCGGCCGGCGGTGAAGGTGCCCAGAGATCCGACCACGCCTGTCATGAGGGCCAGGATCAGACCCACCTCCGTGGGCGAAAGGCCGTGGGAGCGGATCAGAAAGGAAGGCATCCAGAGGACGAAGCCGTAACCGATGAAACCGGCCAGAGCCGATCCGAGGCACAGGTGCCGGATCGAACGGACGCGCCACATGTGCCGGGCGACGCTGCCGAATCCGGGTGCCGAACCCTTCTCCGTCGCGGTGGAGACCACCGCCTTCGCATCGGCGCCGCCCCGGCTGGGCTCCGAGACGGTGAAGTAGAGAACCGCTGCGATCAGCAGCCCCGGTACACCCACGATGACGAACGTCATGCGCCAGCCATAGTTCTCGGAGAGCCAGCCGCCTGCCAGATAGGCGATCAGCAGGCCGATGTTGACACCGAGAGCGAAGACGCCCATGGCCGTGCCCCGGCGCTCCGGCGGAAACAGATCGGCGATGATGGAATGGGAAGGCGGGGTGGAGCCGGCCTCGCCGACACCCACGCCGATTCTGGCCAGTGCCAGCTGAAAGAAGCTGGCCGCGTACCCGCACAGCACCGTCATGGCGCTCCAGATGGAGATGGCCGCGGTGATGATGTTCCGCCGGTTGGTCCGGTCCGCCAGCATGGCGATGGGCATGCCGAGCGTGGCGTAGAAGATGGCGAACGTGAGACCGACCAGAAATCCCATCTGGGTGTCGCTGGCGCCGAGTTCGGTTTTGATCGGCTCCAGCAGGATGGCCATGATCTGCCGGTCCACCTGGCTGGACGCGTAGACGGCGGTGAGCACGCCCACTGCATACCATCTGTACCAGGGTCTGCTTTCGAGCCGCGATCGGATTGTCTGCACGGAGTCCTCCCCTCAAAGTCCCCGCCCATGAGTGTCCGTGCCGAAGCCGGAAACCGCAAGGCCGGGTGCTGCCGCGGCTGGCGTGCCGGGAACGATCCCGGTAACGTGGGGAGTTCGGCTGGAAAGGGATGACGAGATGGCGTACCTGGAACGGGATGGTGTTCAGATCTACTACGAGACGCACGGTTACGGTCCGGCGCTTCTGCTCACCCACGGCTTCTCGGCCACTTCGCAGATGTGGCAGCCACAGATCGAATCTCTGGCAGCCAACCATACGCTGATTCTCTGGGACATGCGTGGCCACGGTCGCTCGGGATCGCCGGTGGACGAGGCGTTGTACAGCGAGGCTCTGACGGTCGGCGATATGGCCGCGCTTCTGGATCACCTGGGATTCGAGACGGCCATCGTCGGCGGTCTGTCCCTGGGCGGCTACATGTCGCTCGCCTTCCATCTGGATCATCCGGAACGGGTGAAAGCGCTGCTGATCATCGATACCGGCCCCGGCTTCAAGAAGGACGCTGCCCGGGAAGCCTGGAACCGCACGGCGAAGGAGCGGGCCGGGGCCATCGAGCGGGATGGTGCCGGAGCGCTGGAAGGGCGCTCGGCGGAACAGGCCGGGAGCGAACATGCGGATATTACCGGACTGGCCCGGGCCGCACGCGGCATGCTCACCCAGCACACCCCCCGGGTCATCGAGTCTCTGCCGCAGATTGCAGTGCCTGCGGTTGTGCTCGTGGGGGCGGACGACGAACCGTTCCTGGCGGCGACCGACTACATGGCAGCGAAGATTCCCGGAGCGGCCAAGGTGGTGATTCCCGATGCCGGACATGCCTCCAACATCGATCAGCCCGGGGCGTTCAACGAAGCCATGGTGGGCTTCCTGGCAGCGAACGATCTGTAGGCCTCAGCAAAGAAAGGGAGAAAACGGATGAGCAGAAAAGTCGGTGATGTTCAGGTCACGCCGCTCGAAGGGTACGTCACCCTGCTCGAGATTCAGCGGGGCCCCAACAATTTCTTTGATCAGGAACTGATCGGCACTCTGGCCGACGTCATGGCGGAGCTCGATGAAGACGTGGACTGCCGCGCCATCGTGCTCGCATCCGAGGGAAAACACTTCTGCGCCGGAGCCAACTTCGGTTCGCCGCGGCGCGAAGAGGAGCAGGAAACCAGAACCCTCGAAGGCGGCAACCCGCTGTATCAGGAGGCCGTACGTCTGTTCCGGAACAGGAAGCAGGTGGTCGCCGCGGTGCAGGGGGCGGCCGTCGGGGGCGGTTTCGGCCTCGCCATGTATGCGGACTTCCGGGTGGGATGTCCGGAGTCCCGATTCACGGCCAACTTCGTGAAGCTCGGATTCACTCCGGGATTCGGGCTCACTCACACCCTGCCGCGCATCGTCGGTCAGCAGGCAGCGGCCGATCTCTTCTACACCGGCCGCCGGATCGGCGGCGAAGAGGCGCTCAGGGTCGGCATCCTGGACCGGCTGGTGGCGCAGGACCAGGTGCGCGACGAAGCCATCGCCTATGCCCGGGAGATTGCCGAGAACGCGCCGCTGGCGCTGGTGTCGGTGCGCAATTCGCTGCGCGGAGATCTGGCAGATGCGGTTCAGGCGGCGACGGATCACGAAGGACGTGAGCAGTTCATCCTGCAGAAGACCAGCGATCACCGGGAAGGGGTGAAGGCGGTGGCCGAGCGCCGGCCGGGCAACTTCACCGGCAGCTGAGAGTGGCTCATATGGAAAGGCGACGCATGGGCCGGCACGGCCTTGAGGTGCCCGCGCTCTGTCTCGGCACCATGACCTTCGGGTTGCAGGTGGACGAGGCGGGCTCCGGCGAGATTCTCGACAAGGCGTTCGAGCACGAGCTCCGCTTCCTGGATACCGCGGATGCCTACCCGCTGGGCGGTACCCGGGAGACCATCGGCGAGACGGAAGCGATCATCGGCCGCTGGATGAAGGCGCGCGGCAATCGGTCCGAGCTGCAGATCGCCACCAAGTGTTTCGCACCGACACGGCGCGGCCCCAACGGCTGGGGCCTGTCCCGCGCACACATCATGGAGTCCATCGATGCGAGCCTCGCCCGTCTCGGCACGGATCATGTGGATCTCTATCAGGCCCACGGGTTCGATCCGAACACGCCCATCGAGGAAACCCTGCGCGCTTTCGAGGACGTGGTCCGCTGGGGCAGGGCCCGCTACGTGGGCTGCTCGAACTATCCGGCCTGGCGGCTGGGTGAAGCGCTCCGCGCGGCGGAACGGCTGGGAGTGTCCGGCTATGTCAGCGTGCAGCCCCGTTACAACCTGCTCTATCGGGACATCGAAGTGGAGCTGCTGCCGCTGTGCGTCGATCAGGGGCTCGGCGTAATCGTCTACAACCCGCTGGCAGGCGGTTTCCTCTCCGGCAAATACAAACCGGGTCAGGCGGTGGAGGCGGGCACCCGCTTTGCGCTCGGTACCGCCGCCGAACGCTATCAGGCCCGGTACTGGCAGGAGAGCCAGTTCCAGGCCGTGGAAACGCTGAAGGCGGTGGTGGAGGCGAAAGGCCTGAATCTGGTCTGCGTGGCCATCGCCTGGGTGCTCAGCCGGCCCGGAATCACCTCCGCGATCATCGGTGCGTCCCGCCCGGATCAGCTCGACGCCAATCTGGCGGCATTCGACGTGAGCTTTGACGACGAACTCACCGAAGCCTGCGAGGCAGCCTGGTACTCGCTGCCGCGGCGGCCGGTGGCGGAAGGCTATCGCTGATGCTGAAGTGGCCGCTCATCGCTGCTGCCGTCCTGGCCGTTCTGATCGCCGGTTATCTCTGGTACGCGGTAGCCATCGCGAATCCGAAGGTGATGGCGGAGCTGAAGGCACAGCCCGACGGCGATCGGGCCGCCCGGACGATGATCCTGACCTTCCCGGACGGTACCGAGCTGCCGGTGAATTACCTCCGGGAGGGCGACACTGTCTTCGCCGGTTCTGACGGCCGCTGGTGGCGGGCGTTCCGGGGCGACGGCGCGCCGGTTTCCATGCTGATCCGGGGCCGTCGACTGACAGGTCACGCCACGGCGGAGCTCGACGACCAGGCTTTCATCGACGACGTGTTTTCCCGGCTGCGGCCGGCTGCTTCCTGGGTGCCCCGGGCTCTGGATGCGAAGCTGGTGATCATCACTCTGGACAGGACGGCGACCGGGGCGGACGGATAGGTGTCAACCCCTCCCGAAGCGTCCGCCCGTGGCAGTGACGGGCGCAAACCACTTTTCATGGGCTGGCGAATGGTGGCCGTGGCCTTCTTCGTCGACTTCGTTGCGGTCGGTTTCTTCTTTTATTCCTACGGCGTGTTCTTCAAGGCCATCGCGGCGGAGTTCGGGGACTCCCGCCTGGGGGTGGCGCTCGGACTGACGGTCACCAACGCCGTCGGTGCGGTGGCAGCACCACTGGTGGGCCGGGCACTGGACCGCTTCCCCTTGAGGCGCGTCATCGGAGTGGGTGCCACCTCCATGGCCATCGGCTTTCTCGGTCTGAGCCAGGTGGAAACCCAGATCCAGTTCTATCTGGTGCTGGGTCTGTTCATCGGCTTCGGAGCCAGCAGCATGGGCAATCTGGCCACCAGCAAGCTGGTGGCCAACTGGTTCGAGCGCAAGCGTGGGACCGCCCTCGGAATCGCCGCCACCGGCGTTTCTCTGTCCGGCGTGATCATGCCGTACGTGTCTGCGGAGATCATCGGCGCCTACGGCTGGCGGAATGGATTCGTGATGTATGGGCTCTTCACTTTCTTCGTGGTGGTGCCGCTCGTTCTGCGCCTGGTGGTCTCTCACCCACGGGATGTGGGGCTGCTGCCGGATGGGGCCCTAGTCAGGCAGGAGGATGACAGCCAGCCGGCCGCCGAGCGGCCGCGTCTGAGCCTGCGCTCGGTGAGCCGGGACAGGAACTTCTGGGTCATCGTGCTCACCTTCTCACTGCTGTTCTGCTGCATGAGCACGACGCTGACACACATGGTGCCGCGGCTGACGGACATGGGACACGACCTGTCTCTCGCATCTCTCGTGATGTCCCTGTGCGCCGGACTCGGCGTCGCCGGCAAGCTCAGTTTCGGCTGGCTGGGTGACCGGCTGCCCATGCGGCGGATCATGTACATCATCATTCTGGTGCAGTTCACCGGCCAGATGATCATGTTTCAGTCGGAGGCGCTGGCCTGGTTCGCGCTGGGTGCTGCGCTGTTCGGTTACGGCGTGGGCGGTGTGGTGCCGAGCCACGGTAACATCGTCGGCAGGACCTTCGGCTCGGAACGTTTCGGTGCGGTCCTCGGCCTGATGCGGCCGGCCATGTTTCCGATTCAGATTCTCGGCGTGCCGTTTGCCGGCTGGGTCTACGACACAACCGGATCCTACGCCCAGGCCTTTCAGGCCCTGTTCATCCTCTACGGCATAGCTGCCGTGATCGTGGCCTTCTACCGGGCGCCGGCGCCTCTCATCGAACAGACCCGGAGGCAGTGAAGGCCGGCGCGGTCTCGAGCAGGTCGCACAGGGCACCGTTGGCGGACAGAAAAGGGGAGTGGTCCGTGTCGAGTTCGGCGATGGCGGATGCTTTCCCGGCCAGCGCCCGCTGACCGCCAGCGGGCATTGCCTGATCCTTCGCGCACACGATGTAGAGCGAGGGGATGCTCTGCCAGGGCGTCGCCAGCGGTTCATCCGGAATGAGACAGGCGGCGTGGGTCGGACGGAGCCGGTCGATCGCCCAGTTCCGGTCCTGAGGTGTGCAGGTGTTATAGAAGGCCCGGGCCGCTCTGTCGGGCGGGACGGTGATCCATTCGCCGTCCCGTTCGGTCAGATTGGCGGACAGCTCCGTGTCGTGTCGGGCCATGATGCCGACGTAATCTTCCCCCGGCGCGATCATGGCGGCCGCGAGATAAATCAGGGCGGAAGGTTCGGATTCTGAGCGGGCCGTGGCCTGGGAAATCACCAGACCGCCATAGGAGTGGCCGACCACCACCGCGCCGGGATGACCATCGATCAGCGTCGCGACGCTGTCCGCATCGTCGGCTAGGCTGGTCAGAGGCAGGTCCGGGGCAATCGCCTGGTGACCGCGCGCCGCGAGTTCCGCTTCTGTCCGTTCCCAGCACCAGCCGCCATGGCCGAGTCCATGCACGAGGATGTACTGCATGCCTGCCCCTTTCTCGAGAGCCGGGCAGTTTGCGGACGCTGACCCCCAGGCTCAACGATGGTTTTGTGAATGGGATCTATCCGGCGGCAGGAAATTCATTTACATACAGTCTTGACTGTATTTATATTTCCGCTAGAGTCCGCGCCATGTCACGCCGAACTCACGCCGAACGCAGCGCGGAAACCCGCGCGCGGCTGCTCGATGCCGCCATCGAGTGCCTCATCGAGGAGGGCTATGCCGCCATGAGCACCACCGAAGTGGTGGCACGGGCGGGACTGAGTCGTGGGGCACAGGTGCACCACTTCCCGCACAAGGTGGATCTGGTGGAGGCTGCCGTGCAGTGGCTGCTGGTGAAAACGGCAGAGGACGTGAATCGGACCATTGCCGGGTTGCCGGCGGACGCGGACCGGGGTGAGACGGTGCTCGCGCTGCTCTGGTCTGCATTTCAGAGCCCGCTGTTTTTTGCCGCTCTGGAGCTGATCGTGGCGGCCAGGACGGACGATGCCCTGATTCCCGGTCTGCGCGCGCTGCAGTTCGAGATCAACGACATCGTCAACCGGGTCTGCATGGATCTGTACGGATCCGGCGCCGACGACTGCCGGGCGCTCCGTCAGGCCGTGGATCTCTCTTTCACCTTTTTCCATGGGTTGAGCGCCAGCACCTGGATCAATGACGAGGGCTGGCAGAGCGAGCAGCTTTCTCTCTGGAAGCGCACCATCCGGCCGCTGCTGGAGCAGGCGGAGCGGGAGCTCATCCGGCCGTCGAGCTGAATTTTATTTTTATATTTTTCAATTAGTTAACGGAGATAGCTGTGGCTACTACTGTTCAGGAAGCGACGGAAAAGCCGGTCATCGAGATGCCCGGGGCGGACGATCTGGATCTGACCACCCCGATCCCGCCGGCGGCTGTCGTGCCTCTCGAAGAGATCAATCTGGCCAATGGCCGGCTCTTTTCGGAGGACCGCTGCTGGGAATATTTCGACCGGCTCCGCGCAGAGGATCCGGTGCATCTGAATGACACCGACTTCACCGGCCGCTACTGGTCGCTGACCCGCTATGACGACATCAAGGCCGTGGACATGGACGATGCCCGCTTCTCGTCCGCCTCCGGATTCGTGCTCGGTCCCCGGACCGACGCCCGGCTGCCGGAAGACAATCTGTCTGCGCTGAACCTGCCCATGTTCATCGGCATGGATGATCCTGAGCACGGTGCTCAGCGCCGCACCGTATCGCCCATTGTCGGCCCCTCCAGTCTGCTCAGAATGGAGCCTGTGATCCGCGAGCGGGCGCAGGACATTCTCGACAATCTGCCGGTCGGCGAGGAGTTCAACTGGGTGGAGAAGGTCTCCATCGAGCTGACCACCCGCATGCTGGCGACCCTGTTCGACTTTCCGTACGAGGAACGCGGCAAGCTCACCTGGTGGTCGGACGTGGCCACGGCACAACCGGGCCTCGGCATCATCGACAGCGAAGAGCAGCGGGCCGAGATCATGATGGAAGCGGTGGGCTACTTCGCGAATCTCTGGGAAGAGCGGAAGAAGAACCCGGGCCACGATCTCATCTCCATGCTCGTGCACGGCGAGAGCACTAAGCACATGAACGTGTTCGAGCACCTGGGCAACCTGCTGCTGCTGATCGTCGGCGGCAACGACACCACCCGGAACTCCATGAGCGGCGGCGTCCTGGCCCTGAACCGGTTCCCGGCCGAGTACGACAAGCTCCGGGCAGATACGTCCGTGATCCCCAACATGGTGGCAGAGATCATCCGCTGGCAGACGCCGCTGGCGCACATGCGGCGCACGGCCAACGAGGACTGTGTGCTGCGTGGAAAACAGATCCGCGCCGGAGAGCAGGTCGTGATGTGGTATGCCGCCGGCAACCGGGATCCGGAGGTCTTCGAGCGACCCAACGACCTGATCATCGACCGGAAGAACGCCCGTCAGCATCTCTCCTTCGGCTTCGGCGTACACCGGTGCATGGGTAATCGCCTGGCCGAGATGCAGCTGCGCATCATCTGGGAGGAGATCATGAATCGCTTCCGCTTCGTGGAGGTGGTCGGTCAGCCGGAACGGCCCATCTCCAGCTTCGTGCGCGGTTACACGAAGCTACCGGTGGTGGTGCACCCGAAGCAGACCGGGCGAAAGCCCGGATAAGGGATATCCACGAGCCGCTCCCCCTGCCCGGGGCCATCACCCCGGGCTAGAATCACAGGTTCGAGTCGGAAGATCCTGCGGGGGGAATGGTGACGGAACAGGGGACGGCAGCGGCAACCGCACCGGCTGAACGGCATGAGGTCATCATCATCGGCGCCGGCGTATGCGGCATCTACATGCTGCACAGCCTGCTGCAGATGGGGGTGGATGCTCGAGTGCTGGAAGCCGGATCGGGTCCGGGCGGCACCTGGTACTGGAACCGGTATCCGGGCGCCCGATTCGACTCGGAAAGCTACTCCTACGGCTATTCATTCGACGAAGAGATCCTCCAGGAATGGAACTGGTCTGAACACTTCGCTGCTCAGCCGGAGACCCTGCGCTACCTGAATTTCGTAGTCGACAAGCTCGACCTGCGGGCGTGCATGCAGTTCGACTGCAGGGTCGTATCTGCAACGTTCGAAGATTCAGAGAACCTCTGGACTCTGACCCTGGATGACGGACGCACGTTCGCCTGCACCTTTCTGCTCACGGCCATCGGTATGCTCTCGGCCGCCACCCCGCCACGGATAGAGGGGCGGGAGCGGTTCAGGGGTCAGTCCTTTCACACCTACTACTGGCCCCACGAACCGGTGGAGCTCGCCGGCAAGCGGGTGGCGGTGATCGGAACGGGGGCGACCGGCGTGCAGGTGATTGCCGAAATTGCGGACAAGGTGGGCGTTCTCACGGTGTATCAGCGGCGACCGAACTGGTGTGCGCCTCTGAACAACGCACCCATCACCCCCGAGGAGATGGACGATATCCGCGCCCGCTATCCGGAGTTTTTCGAGCAGATGTCGAAAACGCCGGGCAGTTTTCTGCACGGTCCCGACTATCGAGCTTTCGACGAGGTCAGCGAGGAGGAGCGGACGGCATTCTGGAATGCGCTCTACCGTTCACCAGGTTTCGGCGTCTGGCTCGGAAATTTCCGTGACGTGCTGGTGGAGGAGGAACCGAACCGTATCTACTCGGCGTTCATTGCAGACAGAATCCGCGAGCGGGTTGATGACCCGGAGGTGGCCGAGAAGCTGATTCCGAAAGATCATGGTTTCGGCACGCGTCGGGTACCCATGGAAACCCGCTACTACGAAGCCTACAACCGGGACAACGTGCATCTCGTGGATGTGAACGGGACACCCATCGAGTGCATCACGGAGAAGGGGATCCGTACGAGCGATCAGGAACGCGAATTCGACATCATCATCTACGCCACCGGATTCGACGCCATCACGGGTGCCTTCGACCGGATCGAGTTCACGGGCCTGGAGGGCCGGACGCTGGCGGAGAAATGGCAGGACGGGCCGATCACGTACCTGGGCCTGGCGACAGCCGGATTCCCGAATCTGCTGACGCTGGCAGGCCCGCAGGGCGCTTCCGTGTCGTCGAACTTCCCACCGAACATCGAAGTCGGCGTGCGCTGGGCGGCGGGGCTGATCGGCTATCTGCGGGAGCACGGGCTGACCCGGATAGAAGTGTTGCCGGAGGCGGAAGAGGCCTGGGTCGCCGATATCATGCAATCCTACGAAGGGGCCCTGCTAACCAGCACCCGATCCTGGTTCACCGGCTACAACTCGAACGTGGAGGGACATGACAAGCTGCGCTACATGATCTATCTCGGCGGTGCGCCGGCCTACCGGGAGCGGCTCGCGGACGTGGCCGGGCACGACTACGAAGGATTCAAGGTCAGCTAGGAGTCTGGGTGGTAGAAATTTGCGGGCTGCGGCGGCACCGCTTCGGCCCGATTTTTTGATCCTTTTCGTCACATAGCACCCGCTATGCTCCTCAAACAATCAAAATATCGGACTCGAATTGGCACTCGCCTCGCTCCGCAACTCTCTACCGCCCAGACTCCTAGAACTGATTTCAAGGTCCATCGATGGTGTTGTGCGCTAAACTCCCGCTGCGTCTGCGACCGGAAATCTTTCCTTGCTGCTGAACAGAAATACCGCCGTTCTGCTGATCGCCCAGTGCATGTTCGTCAGCGGTACGGTGCTGATGGTGACCGTGGGCGGCATCGCCGGCAGCGCGCTCAGCCCAACACCGGTGCTGGCCACACTGCCCATGTCGCTGATGGTGGTGGGTACGGCGCTCACCACCGTGCCCGCCAGCCTGAGTATGCAGCGCTTCGGCCGTCGAATCGGGTTTGCGTTCTCCGCGCTGCTGGGCATCGGGGCCTGTCAGCTGGCGGCCCATGCACTCTCCGTGCAGAGTTTTGCGCTGTTCTGCGCCGCCGGTACGCTGATCGGGGCCACGGTGGCCTTCAGTCAGCAGTTCCGCTTTGCGGCTGCGGAAAGCGTGCCGCTCCATCTGGTGGGCAAGGCGGTGTCGCTGATTCTGCTCGGCTCCATCGGCGGCGCGCTGCTCGGGCCGGAACTGGCAGCGCGGAGCCCGGACTGGACTCCGGCCCAGCCTTTCCAGGGCGCGTACTCCGCTGCGACCGGCGCCTATCTGCTGGCTTTCTTCGCCCTGCTGCTGTTCCGGAATCAGATCCCGGTCGCTAAGACGGGTCCGGTGCCGCCGGAATCGAGCCGGGGTCTTCTGGCCATCATCATCCTGCCCGTGGTGACCGCGGCCGTCCTCGGCGGCATGGTGGGACAGGGCGTGATGACGTTCGTCATGACAGCCACCCCCGTGAGCATGCACGTGGTGGACGGGCACAGCCTGGCGGATACCGCGAACGTCATCCGTGCCCACGTGATTGCCATGTACCTGCCGTCCCTCTTCTCCGGCGTGCTGATCGGCTGGATCGGCGCCAGGCAGGTGATGTTCCTCGGCATTCTGGCCTTCCTTGCCACGGTCGGCCTCGGGCTCATGGGCCATCAGTACATGCATTACTGGGGCGCACTCGTACTGCTCGGCGTGGGCTGGAACTTCCTGTTCGTCGGTGGCACCACGCTGCTGGTGAGCGCCTATCAGCCGTCGGAGCGCTTCCGCGTGCAGGCGCTGAACGACTTCAGCGTGTTCGGTGTTTCCGCGCTGGCGAGCCTGCTCGGCGGCGCAGTGCTCCTCCAGCTCGGCTGGGATACCGTACTGCTGGCCGCCACCGTGCCGCTGGTGATCATCGCCGTTGCTCTGGTGCGCATTCCAGCCCGGTCCGGGACCTGAGCGCACGGGTTTCCGGAATCGTGGCGGCCCTGTGGATACTTATGTACTCTGAACAGCGGTGGAAGTAGGAGGACAGGACATGGCCGAAGCGGCTGAAAAAGAAGCAAAAGGGCCCGTAGCGGCCGTGGTTGAGGAAGCCCGCGAGGCGAGCAACGATACCGACCGGAGCGCCGAGCAGCCCAAATCTCAGGCACAGAAGAACAGGGAGAATCTGAAAGCGGTCGGCACGGTTCATGGGACGGCGGTAGTGGCAGCACTGACTCTGTTTGGTGCGGCGCACACCTGGGCTCTGGTCAGTGGCTGGTCGCTGGCGGCGGTCACGTCGGTTGCCGCCGCGCTGGTGGCGGGTGTGGTGATTTCGTCCATAGCGCACGAGTGGGGGCATTTCTCCGGTGCCGCACTTTCCGGATCCCGCTACAAGGTGGCGCGGAAACCGTTCAACTACTTCTTCATGTTCAATTTCGATATGCCGGCTAACTCGACCCGTCAGGCGCTCTGGATGAGCTGGGGTGGCCTGACAGGCAGCTGGGCCGTGGTCGCTGCGGTGCTGGTGCTGGTGCCCATCGATTCCTGGGGGAGCGCTGCGCTGATCGCCACCGTGCTCGGTCAGGCGATCAATGCCAGCATCTTCGAGGTGCCCGTCGTTCTGCGCACGCTGAGAACCGGCGAGTTCGAACAGGCGCTGGCGGCGCGGCTGGAATCACCGGGCGTGGTCAGAATGCCGGGGCTGATCGTGGGGCTGCTCGCGTTTGCACTGATGACCTGAGTCCGGCAACCAGGGGAATCTGAAAGGGAGAGAAATCATGCGGCTCACCGAATCTGACGCGTCCTTCCTCTACACGGAAACGGCCAGCGGCAACATGCACACGGCGTCCATCCTCGTGGTCGAAGGCGATCTCGCGCACGGGAAAGTGCTCGAGCACATGCGCGCGCGCATGCACCTGGTTCCGCGATACATGCAGAAGCTCGCGTTCGTGCCGTTCAATCTCGCCCATCCGAAATGGGTGGACGACACCGACTTCAAGCTCGAAAACCACGTCAAAGCCTACTCGGTGAAACCAGGCAGCAGTCTCGAGGCGGCGGTGGATGAAGCCCTGGTGCTGAATGAGAAGCTCCTCGATCGATCGAAACCGCTGTGGATGACTTACGTGATCGATGGAGTACCCGGCAAAACACTGCTCCTCCAGCAGGTTCACCACGCCATGATCGACGGCGTTTCCGGAATCGATCTGCTCATGACGCTCATGGACTTCGAGCCGGAATCGAAAGCGCCGCCACCGCCCAACGCACCCTGGACACCCGAGGAGGAGCCTTCGCCGCTGGAACTGATCACCGAAGCCGTCCGGGAGAACGTGGAGCAGGTCATGGACGAGGTGCAGCGAACCTGGCCGGTGGACGAGAAATCGCGGGCCCTGCTCGGCAATGCCACTCGTGCTATGACCCGGTTCTTTACCGAGCCGGCGATCATGGCACCCTGGAACGCCGGCCTGGTGGGCCCGAAACGGAAGATGCGCTGGATCCGGCACCCGTTCTCGGAGTTCCGGGAGATCCGGCGGGCCTTCGGCGGTACCATCAACGACGTGGTGCTCGCCGTGGTGAGCGAAGGTGCCGCCCGCTACATGGCGGGGCACGATGAAGAGACCGAAGGCAGGCATCTGCGCATCATGTGCCCGGTGAGCGTGCGGACGGAAAACGAGCAGGGGGCGCTGGGTAACCGGGTTTCCGCCATCTTCCCGACTCTGCCTGCGTTTCCGATGCCGATTCTGGAGCGGTACCACGCGGTGCTCGCAGAAACGGAAGCGATCAAGCGTAACGAGGAAGCTCAGGCGCTGACCCTCATGAACGAATCGGCGCCGTCCATGCCGGCTACCCTCATGGCTCCGACACTCCTGGTCGGTACGCCTTTCGACCCGACCGCCATGGCGGCGCAGTACCCGGTTCCGCTGATGCCGAGTCTGGGACCGCGGCCGCCTTACTTCGGATTCAATTTCACCTGCACCAATGTTCCCGGTGTGCAGGTGCCCATGTACATCGCCGGTCATCGCATGGAGACCATGCTGGGGTTGCTGATGCTGACGGGTTCGCTGGGATACGGGATCGCCCTCGTCAGCTACAACCAGGAGATGGTATTCGCGATGATCGGCGAGACCCGGTTGATGCCGGATCTGGAAGTGATGGTGGAGGCGGTGGAAGGCGCCTTTGTCGAGCTTCTGGCAGAAGCGAGAAAGATCAACGCGCCGCCGTCTGACCCGGTTAAGATCGAGCCGGCCAAGAAGGCAAAGCAGGTCAGGCTGGAAGAGACGGCCCAGGAGACGAAGAAGGCGAGGAAGGCAGGATGAGCGAGTCAGATTCCGGATATCCAAGAGAAACGAAACTGCCCGACGGGGGCTCCGTCCAGGTCCGGCTCATGTCCGGTGAGGATCGGGACGCGATTCTGAAATTTGCCCGTTCCCTGCCGGAAGAGGATCTGCTCTTTCTGCGCGTGGATCTGACGGAGCCGGGCGTGATCGACGACTGGGTCAGAAACCTGGAATCCGGGAGTTCCGTCTCTCTGGTGGCTTACGACGACGAGGGTCTGGTCGGTTATGCCACCGTCCATCGCAGTCCGGCCAGATGGACCCGCCGGGTGGGCGAGATCCGGGTCAACGTCAGCCCCGCCTACCGGGCGCGCGGACTGGGCCGGCGCCTGATATCACAGATTTTCGATCTGGCCAGGGCACAGGGTCTGAAGAAACTGATGGCCAACATGACCACGGACCAGCCGGGTGCCCAGGCGGCCTTCCGGAAGCTCGGATTCGTGCCGGAGGCGCTGCTCGCCGATTACGTGGAAGACCGCAACGGCCTCTCCCGGGATCTGGTGATCATGTCCTACGACGTGGACGGCCACTCCGATCAGGCGGGAGAACCGCTCAGGGTCTGAGTCACTCGAGACTCATGCCGTCCAGATCTCCTTTCTCGCGCCAGGCGGCCAGCAGGTCGTTGAACGCGTTGATGCCCGGTGCGTAGGGAGAGTTCTGCATGTTCGCACTGCCCTGGCCTTCCCGGTTGTAGTAGCCGGGTGTGCATTCCTCGAGGAACGCGGTAGCACCCGTGCCGGCCATGGCGACGATCTGATCGACCCAGGCCTGTTCGGCCTCCTCCGTCACCTCCACCGTGGTCTTTCCGCGCTTTTCCACCTCCTGGATGATGTAGCCCACGTGTACGGCCTGGTCGTCGAACAT
Organism: Gammaproteobacteria bacterium; assembly: GCA_030425195.1. Taxonomy (GTDB): domain Bacteria; phylum Pseudomonadota; class Gammaproteobacteria; order Pseudomonadales; family Azotimanducaceae; genus SZUA-309. Next base: position 58,685 of record JAUIAV010000011.1, read on the forward strand.
GGCGGTCATGTTCGGTGAGAGACCATTCTGATTGATGCCGATGGTGAACCAGTTCGGAAACCCATGGGCGCTCAATCCGTGCAGGGTCCGGAAGCCGTCCTTCCAGTGATCGTAGAGTGAGAGACCGTTCCGGCCGATGGTGTCGAAATCCACCCGGCGGTGGGCGGAGGTGGTGATCTCGAAACCCGTTGCGTAGATGATGCAGTCGACTTCGTACTCCCTGCCTCCTGCGACCACACCCTTCTCCGTGATCCGCTCCACACCTTTGGAATCGCTGACGTCCACCAGGTGCACGTTGGGACGGTTGAAGGTGGCCAGGTACTCGTCGTTGAAGGTGGGCCGTTTGCAGAACTGGCGATACCAGGGTTTCAGGCCTTCCGCCGTTTCGTCGTCCTGCACCGTCTCATCCACTCTGGCGCGTATCTCGTTCATCTTCTGGAAGTCGGCGATTTCGGAACGGAGCATGATCTCTTCCAGGTCCAGCGCGTCATCGGACCGCCGGTTCATGAGAGACAGCCCGATGCGCCGGGCGATGTCCGTCCAGCCGTCCGCCACCAGGTCCCGGTCCATGGACTGACCGGCCAGCACGGCGGCGAAGTTCTCCCGCCGGTCGCGCTGCCAGCCTTCCTCGAGGCCTGCGTACCACTCTTCGTCCGTCGGCCTGTTACCACGCAGGTCCACCGAGGAGGGCGTGCGCTGAAACACGTACAGTTCCTTCGCGTACTCACCGAGAAAGGGTACGCACTGAATGGCCGTCGCCCCGGTGCCGATGATGGCCACCTTCTTATCGGCGAGCCCGGTCAGGCCGCCATTGTGGTCGCCGCCCGTGTACTCGTAGTCCCACCGCGAGGTGTGAAACGTATGCCCCTTGAACTCGCTGATACCGGGAATGCCCGGCAGCTTGGGCCGGTTGGCGGGACCGGTGGCCTGAATCACGAAACGGGCGCGGATGTCGTCGCCGCGTTGAGTGGAGATCTGCCATCGGGCCTCCTCCTCGAGCCAGCGGACCTCGCTGACCCGGGTCTGGAAGATGGTGTGATCATAGAGATCGAAGTACTTGCCGATCCGCTGGGTATGCTCGTAGATCTCCGGCGCATAGGAGTACTTCTCCCTGGGCATGTAGCCGGTTTCCTCCAGCAGCGGCAGGTAGCAGTAGGATTCGATGTCGCACTGGGCGCCCGGATAGCGGTTCCAGTACCAGGTGCCGCCGAAATCGCCGCCCGCCTCGATGACCTTGAAGTCCGTGATGCCCCGTTCCTTCAGCCGGGCGGCCGTCATCAGCCCGGAAAAGCCGGCGCCGATGATGGCCACCTCGATGGTCGTCTTCAGCGGCTCCCGCTCGAAGCCCGGGTCCACGTAAGGGTCGTCGTCGGCGTAGTGGGCGAACTCGGCGGCCGCTTCCACGTACTGGTTCTCCCCGTCCTCGCGCAGGCGCCGGTCCCGCTCACGCCGGTATTTGGCTCGCAGCGCTTCCGGATCGAAGTCCAGGTCGGGGAAAAGATTGTGCAGGCGTTCACGCTCAGTACTCATCGGATTCTCCTGGGAAACAATGAAACCAAAACCCCCAGGTTATACCCGATTTGTCGGTCAGGCGTGAAGGCGCTCCCCGTGCCAGCGCAGGTGATCGTCAATGAAGCTGGCAATGAAGAAGTAGGAATGGTCGTATCCCGGCTGCATGCGCAGCGTCAGAGGAATGCCGGCCTGCTCGCAGGCCGTCTCCAGCAGCGCCGGTTTCAGCTGCCCGTCCAGGAAATCGTCGGCGCTGCCCTGATCGATCAGCAGTTCCGGCACGCGGGCGCCGTCCTCGATCAAGGCGCAGGCGTCGTACTCACGCCACCTGCCGCGGTCCGGACCCAGATAGCCGCCGAGCGCCTTCTCGCCCCAGGGACAGTTCAGGGGTGAGACGATGGGGGCGAAAGCGGAGACGGACCGGTAACGTCCGGGATTTCTCAGGCCCATGGTCAGGGCACCATGGCCGCCCATGGAGTGACCGGATATGGCTGAACGGTCCGGGTCGGCGGGAAACCCGTCGGCAATGAGCGCCGGCAGCTCGTCCTCCACGTAGCTGCGCATCCGGTAGTGCGTGGACCAGGGAGATTCGGTGGCATCCACATAGAAACCGGCCCCGAGTCCGAAATCGTAAGCGCCGTCCCGATCGTCCGGCACGCCGTCGCCGCGCGGGCTCGTATCCGGCGCCACGATCATGAGCCCGAGCTCCGCAGCCAGCCGCTGGGCTCCGGCTTTGACGGTGAAGTTCTCCTCCGTGCACGTGAGTCCGGACAGCCAGTAGAGGACGGGAACCCGTCCCGCCTGTGCCGCCGGTGGCAGGAAGACGGCGAGGCGCATCGGCGTGCCGGTCGCCATCGACGGGTGCTCGAGTACCAGTTGTCTGCCGCCGAAGCAGCGGTTCTCACTCTGAATCTGCATGACCTGAATCTCCTTGCGCGGAGATTGTATCGAGGTGCCGGGATCGGTGCAGAACACCGTCCCCGGATCGCTTCGTCAGGCGTCCGGGTCCATCCGCTTTGCGAGCTTCATGCCTTCGTCCGTGTCCCCGATCTTCCAGTAGGAACTCACGTACATGGCCCGTTTGTCGATGCCTTTCTCATCGCGGAAGTATCTGCGGATCGAGCGCATGGTGCTGAACTCGCCCGCAAACCAGGGATAGGGTGTGCCGGGCAGCCAGGGCAGCGCGCGGACGGCGTCTGCCAGCATGGTGTTCTCCTGCTCATTGTCCGGGTTGACCACCCACTGCACGTCCATGCCTTCGGGGGCGTCGATGTCCTGCCGATCTTCTTCCGAAAGCACTTCGATGACGGCGTAGCCTCGGGCACTGTCGGGCAGCCGCTCGAGGTTCACCGCCAGGGCGGGGAGGGCGCTCATGTCACCGGCCAGCAGAAACCAGTCCGCGGCAGGGTCGGCAAGCTTTCTCTCGTCGGGACCCCGGATGACGGCGCTGTCCCCGGATCTGGCCCGCCGTGCCCAGGCGGACGCCGGTCCGCTGTCACCATGATCGACGAAGTCCAGCGTCAGCGCGCCACCGGTCTGATCGAACGACCGGATGGTGTAGGAGCGCATGAGCGGTTTCCTTTCGGCCGGTGTGGAAAGGACGAGCTTCACGTATCCGCTCTCCTGTCCGGCGGGGAAGCGCATCAGACTTTCGCCCTCGAGAGTGATGCGCCGCATGTGCGGTGTCAGCGGTTCGTTGGCCTGTACCTCTGCCCGATATTCGTTACTCATGTCCGTCTCGCGGTGGTCTCGAGGTGGAAAGCGGCATTCAATACGATTCCGGAATTAATTGCAAATGAGAATCAATAGCAATAAAGTATGCAGGTGACATCGGCCGGTACCGGTGTAGGCTGTCGGCGGGATGTACCGGGGAGAAACCCATGAATCAGCAGCTCAGTCGTATTGATCAGCTTCGCGAGGCGCTCGGTGGTGCCCACGAGCTCGCAGTCAACAAGGTCAAGGATCATCTGGAACCCTACGTGCAGGCCTTCATTGAGAATGCACCGTTCGCGATCCTGTCGTCCTCGGATTCCGAGGGTAACTGTGACGCGTCCCCCAAGGGCGGGCTGCCGGGATTCATCAAAGTGGTGGATGAGCGCACGCTGCTGATGCCTGACATCGGGGGCAATCGCCTGTTCCAGAGCTTTCAGAACTTCGAATCGAATCCGAAAGCCGGGCTGCTGTTCATGATTCCCGGAATGAACGTGACGGTCCGGGTGAACGGCCGGGTCCGTCTGCTGGAGCCGGACGATCTGACGGGCCGTGGCATCAGGCCGGAGCTCAGCTGGACGGACGAAAACTCCGGACTGATCCAGGGATTTCTGCTGGACATAGACGAGGCATATTTCCATTGCCCCCGTTCCATGCAGTTTGCCAACCTCTGGGACACTGCGACGATCGAGCAGAACGCGAGCCTCTCGATCAAGTCGCTGAAAAAAGTCTGATCCGGGGACCCGGCAGACGCCTCACAGACCGGTAGCGACCCGGAGCGCATCATTCGGCCACGAAAGCCTCGTAGGCCTGCAGATAAGCCGGGTCCCAGCGGGAAAGGGCTGATCGATTCCGGATGAGATCGTCCGTGGTCCACGGGATAGGTTTCTCGTCGAGGGACCGGGGCGTGTCGTTGTCGGGACAGAGCACGTAGAAATCACCCCGTTCGAGAGACGCCATCAGAAAGTCCACCACCTGCTCCGGGGTCCAGGCACCTGGCGGCTTTTCCGGCATGAAGCGGGAGATCATGCCCGTGTAGGTGAATCCCGGCCCGGCGGATTGGTGATGCCCTGTTTGGAGCCGGTGTTGATCACAGCGGCGGCCACACCGGACTCGAGCATGGCGGGAACGAAAGCCTGTCAGCTGTGGACGGTTGCCCCGCATTTTTGACCTTGCCCTCATAGATGCTGCGCTGGATGATGCCAGCCGGACCCGCCACTGGCCAAGCGCACGGCCGGCGCGGATACTCGAAGACGGATTCCGCGGGGAGGGCGGTACCATGCAAGAGGTGAGTGAGGATTACGTCGCCGGAAAAGTCCTGATTGTAACCGGTGGGGCCGGGGGCTTCGGGCGGATTCTGTGCGAGAAAGCGGCCGCGAGAGGCGCCAGGATCGTCTGCGCCGACATCGACGCCGACGGGCTCGAGGCGATGCAGGAGGCCCTGTCGCAGAGCGGCGCTGAATCGGTCACCGTGCGGGCGGATGTTACCAGCATGGACGACATGAGAGCCCTCGCCGCCGCCGCCGTGACGCGGTTCGGAAGGGTCGACGTGATGGTGAACAACGCGGGCGTCATGCCGCTAGCGTTTTACCGGGATCATGCAGATGCGCTCGATGCCTGGGAGCGGTGTATCGACATCAACTTCAAGGGTGTGCTGCACGGCATCGTCGCCGTATACGACCAGATGATCGAGCAGGGCGTCGGACACGTGATCAACCTGTCCTCCATCTACAGCAACCATCCCGTAGCCGGGGCGGCCGTGTATGGCGCCTCCAAGGCCGCGGTGAACTTTCTCTCCGAGGCGCTCCGGGTGGAAAGCCAGGGCAAGATCCGGGTCACCAACGTGCGCCCGACCGGCGTACCGGGGACCAACCTCGGTGCCGGCGTGATCAATCCCGATGCCATCATCGGCATTCTGGGTCAGAACGCACCGGCCTATCTGCAGCAGATGGGCGCGCATGCGGCCGGCGAGCTGCCGCCGGCCCAGCTCGAAGCCGGCAACATCGAGTACTACGCCCTCGATCCCGAACATCTGTCTGAGCAGATCCTGTATGCCATCGACCAGCCGCTCGGGATCTCCATCAGCGACATCACCGTACGTGCATCCGGGGACGGCTACATTCTGTGACCGGTGTGCTCGAGCTTCCCGCCGTCCAGTTCGCCATCGCGCTGGCACTGGGGCTGCTGGTGGGTCTGCAGCGCGAATGGGTGGAAGAGAAACCGCTGGGACTGCGCTCTTTCACGCTGATCACGCTGATCGGTGCGCTGATCGGTCTCTATGCGGAGGATGCCGGGCTGTGGATCGTGGCAGTCGGTCTGATCGTGATCACGCTCGGCATCTTCGTACACACGATTCTGCTGGCCCGGGAGCACGCCGTGGCAGGGATGACCACGGAGCTAGCCGGTATTGCCATGTATCTGGTGGGCGCAATGACGACCACCGGATACCCCATCACGGCGGTGGTGCTCACCGGCGTGGTGACGCTGCTCCTGCACTGGAAAGTGCCGCTGCATGCGCTCACCCGCAGAATTGCGCCACAAGAGTTCCAGGCGGTGGCCCGCTTCGTCCTGGTGACGCTGGTGGTGCTGCCGATTCTGCCGAACCGGACCTTCGGCCCCTTCGACGTGCTCAACCCCTTCCATATCTGGCTGATGGTCGTGCTCATCGTCGGGTTGAATCTGGTGGGGTACTTCGCTCTGCGGATCACTCGCGGACGCGGCAGCGCGCTGCTCGGTGGGGTGCTGGGCGGGCTGGTCTCCAGCACGGCCACCACCGTCAGCTATTCCGGCCGAAGCCATGCCGATGCCGCCATGGCGCCCGTCGCGGCCATCGCCATTCTGATCGCCTCGGCCCTCGTCTACGTGCGGGTCCTGGTGGAAGTCCTCGTCGTAGCGCCGGCACTCCTCACCGGCCTGGCAGGACCGGTTCTGACCTACTTCGCGCTCTTCGCGGTCATCGCCGCGGTACTGATCCGCTTTTCCGGGTCCGGATCCCCGGCGGAAGTGAAGACGGGCAATCCGGCCGAGCTCAGCACGGCAATGGTGTTCGCGCTCATCTATTCCGTGGTGGTGTTTCTGAGTGCGGCCGTCAGTGAGGAGTTCGGTGAGACGCTCCTGTACCCGGTGGCTCTGTTGTCCGGGCTGACGGACGTGGATGCGATCACGCTGTCCACCGGTCATCTGTATCAGTCGTCGAGGATCACGGCGGATACCGCCTGGCGCGTCATATTCGTCGCGGCTCTGGCTAACCTGCTGTTCAAGGCGGGCGTGGTCGCGGTGATCGGCGGTGACGCGTTGCGGCGGCGCCTGCTGCCGGTGCTGGGCGGTCTGATGGTGGCCGGGGTGCTGATCGCCCTGTTCTGGCCGGGCTGAGCTCAGTTCTCTTCCGCGTGGGGGAAGAGGCGCGTCTGCAGGGCCTTCCGTTCGGCGGTGCAATCCCGGTCGGGCTCGAGACCGCGGGCACGGGCATCCGCAATCTCGCGGCGGGCCTGATCCGCATCACGCAGATAGTCCGCGTTGCTCTGAAGTACAGCGACGGCAGCGGCGCCGATGATCCGGCCGGCGGCCACATCGCTCGGCCAGTGCACGTTGCAGAAGACCCGGCTTTCGCCGTAGGCCATGCCGCGGGAAAGAATCTCGTCCGCCCGGTCGGGTGCGAGAGTGGTGAGAATCAGTGCCCAGGCCCAGCCGATGGACGTGTGTCCCGATGGGTAGGAGGGGTCTCCCTGAAGCATTTCCTGCTCAGGTTCCGGTGCGCAGTTGGCTTCTCCGTTCACCAGAAACGGACGGGCGCGGCCGTAGTGGTTCTTCGCCGCATAGGTCGCGAGCCCGGCATCTGCCAGAGTTCTGCGCAGCAGCTGGTAGAGGTAGGGGGTATCTGCTTCCGTGACCGGCACGTCCAGGGCGCAGGCGAAATGTCCGGCGGCATTCGGAAACGAGAGATCATTGTCCAGCGATGCCAGCTCGAAGCGGGGTGAACCCTGCAGCGTCAGCGCCCGGTTGCTGATTTCCGTATCCGTAGCCTGAGCACTGGATCCTTCCGCGGGTGGCGGCGGGAGAAGAGCCAGGCTGTCCGGATAGTCTACGGCATCCAGGTAGCCCTGCAGGATACCGTGCCGGATCTCGGGCACCGGTTCCGGACCCGTCGGTACGGCTGCGCATCCGGCCAGGCTGGCGGTGAGGACTGCGGCCAGTAACGGCAACAGGAGGCGTCGGACAGAATCGAGAGGCATGGTTTCTTTCATCCCTGAGTCATCCCTGAGTCATCCCTGAATCGTGTGCCGGAACCCTAACACCCTGCGTCCCCGGCGGTAAGCGAAACTTGCGGCTGCTATTCGCGTCTCATCACCAGGCCGATCTGCCGGCACTGGGCGACCAGTTCTCCCCGGCTGTCCCAGAGCGCGCCGCTCTCCACCATCCGACCGTTCTGCAGATCGTCCGTACGCAGCTCTGCCGTGATCCAGCCGGGTGCGGGACGGCGGCGGACGTGCACGGTCAGCTCCAGAGTCGGCACCCAGCCGATGGCCCCGAGCAGTGAAAACGGCGATGGCGGGAAACAGTCGGTGAACTGCAGGAGGGAGCGGACATCCGGTGCCCGGCCATCGACGAAGCGGACCATCCCCCGGATGACGGCCGAGTCCGATCCGCCCGGCACCGCACAGAGCGGGTCCAGGCGTATGTCCAGCCGGTCCAGGATCGGCAGACCGACTCCCTGATTCTCAGCCGACCGCTGGACACAGTCGTCCGGATCCGGCATGGCAGGTGGCGGAAGGGTGATCTCGGCATCAACGCCCACCGGCTCCGAGAGATCCGAGAAAGCGGCCAGGACTTCGAGCCGCGTTCTGCCTGACTGACTGAGCCCGGCGCGCACGGTGGTGAGGGTTCTGCCGGTACGGATCAGCTCCACGTCGATCTCGCAGTCGGCCTCCGCGATACCCGGTCGGAGATAGTGGGTCGTGACACTCAGGGGATCCGGATGGGCGACTGCGTCCTCAAGTGCCCGGGCGGCGATGGACAGCAGGTATCCCCCGTTAGGGTTGTCGCCGATGTTCCAGGCGCTGCTCACGCGCCCGCGCCACCGGCCGTCGTCGATCTGCTCGACTGCGGTTTCGTCGTCGTACTGACTCACTGTGTCCATCCTTCCTGAGGCTGCTAATCTATCCGTCCTTACCGTTCAAGAACAGGCATGACGATGACTGAGACGACCCATCCGCTCGGTGTGACCTTCGGCAGCCTGGCCGTTCTCGGCCCGCGGGGCGTGCTGGATGTGGCGAGGCTCGCTGACGAGCTGGGCTATTCCTCACTCTGGACCGTGGAAGCCACGGGTACGGACGCCTTCTCTCTGCTCGGTGGCGTGTCCGCAGTAGCGCCTGAGCTCGATCTCGCGACGGGCATCGTGCCGGTCCAGCTCCGCACACCGCCGCTGGCCGCCATGTCGGCGGCCACGCTTCAGGCCATGAGTCCCGACGCCAGCGTCTGGCTGGGCGTGGGCGTCTCAGCGCCCGGTATTCTGCGTCAGCATGGCGAGAACAGCACCGATCGTCCCATTGCCATGATGCGCGAGTACGTCGCGCTGCTCAGAGAATGTCTGTCCGGCGAAGCGGTAACCTTCGAAGGCGACTTCTGGCAGGTGAAGCGGTTCCGGCTTGGTGTCCGGCTCGGAGAGCGCCGCCCGAAAATCGTCATGGCAGCGCTCAATCCGCAGATGCTGAAGCTGGCGGGGGAAGTGGCGGATGGCGTCCTGCTCAATTACCTGCCGTCCAGCCACGTGGCGGATTCGGTCGCCCAGGTGCGCAAAGGGGGCGATGCGAAAGTCTTCGCCTACGTGCACGCGGCGGTGGCGGAGCTCAACGAGCGGACGGCCGGCTCGGCACGAAAGGACCTGTTCAACTACGCCATGGCCGACGGCTACGCCAGGATGTTCAGAAGTGCCGGTTTCACGGAGGAAGTGGATGCGTTGCGCAGCCGCCAGGCCGAGCGGGACCGGGACGGCGCCCTGGCCGCAATCTCGGAGCGGATGATTCAGGCCATCGATTTCGTGGGCAGCGAGTCGGCGGTAGGCGACTTCGTTCGGGCCTATGTGGAAGCCGGGGTCGAACATCCCGTGCTCATGCCCATGCCCTGGGGTGAGGACCGCTTCGACGTCACGCAACGGACCATGCGGGCGGCGATCGCGGGCCTGGCCGCGGGTTGATCAACCGGGATTCAGAGGGGCCAGCCGGGCCTCATGCCCTGATCGGACCTCCGCCATATGGCGCCCGCGCGCCGCGCGCAGCCCTTTAGCCGCGGTGCGCAGATCCGGTCCGGATCCACCGGCACCGAACAGGACCTCACTCAGCTGATCGAAGGCGGCGACCAGGGCCTGATCGCCGTAGCGATCCGCGAACGCTCGGAGGTCCAGGGTCGGATCCAGGCGGCGCAGCCAGGCGACCGCTGAGCGGTAGAACGCTTCGGGGGTCTCCGCCTCGAGCAGTGCTCGGAAAGCGAAGGCTTCCGATGCCCGGTAGGTCTCCCGCGCTTTCCGGCGGGTGGCAATGAATGCCGGCAGAAAGCGTCTGAGACCGAGTCCGGTCAGCGCGGCGATCAGCAGAATCGCCAGCAGCCGCCATGGGCTGCGTCTGGTGTCCGGTTCTTCCGACGGTTCGGGCGGCGGGCCCTGGATGGTCAGCGTGACCGGTTCCAGGCGCGCCTGCTCCACGCGTTGCTCAGCCTGATTCCACCAGGCGAGGATGCGCCCCGGGATCTCCAGGTCCCCGCCGTGGTTGAGCACCAGGGTGAGTGTTTCCAGCCGCTCGGCATGCTCGCCGTCCGTCAGCACGGGTTCCTTCGGATAGACGCTGATCAGGTCGCTCGACAGGGCCGGCGCCAGCGGCGGAAGGAACAGCGCCGGCATGCCATCGAGCGTCGCCCGGTAGTGCACCACCAGCCCGTCACCCACCGAGAGCCTGTCGATGTCGCCGTCGAACGTCCGCGCGAGCTCCAGACGCCGTCCGGCCAGAAAGGGATCGACGTCTTCTGCGCCCGGAGGGATCCGTGCCGTCAGACTGACTTGCGGTACCCGGATGTCGCTCACCTGGTTCGCCGCACCGGGATTCGCCCACGTGATCCGGATCGGCTCGCCACCAAGGGTCAGAGACGCGGGCACCAGCGGCGTCACCTCATAGTTGCGCACGATGCCCGACCAGGTTTCGCGGCCTACCCGTTCGCTCACGGGATGGGAGCTGTCCGGCGGCAGCCGGGTAATGGCGTTCGGTACCTCGAAGGTCGGGTACACCGGCGGCACGGGCTGCCAGGTGGGCACGAGCACGGTCACCCGCATGGTTGCGGATTCACCGACGGTCAGGGATTCGGGTGTGAGCTCGACCCGTACGATCGGGGCGGACTCTCCGGCTGATCCCGGGGATGCGAGCGTCATGCACAAAAGCAGCGCGCAGAGAGGCAGAAGCGGCTGCAGCCGGCCCGCGTTCACAGCTCACCCCGCCGGCTGGCCTCGAGGAGAAATCTGGATCGGAGGAAATCTGCCGTCTCCGTGTCGACGGAGCGCATCCATTTCTCCGCAGAGGCGGCCTCCAGCACGCTTCTGCGATCAACCTGCGCCTCCTGGCCCCGGTTGCGTTCGTTGTCGTAGACCACGTCGTCCTCGCCCAGCTTCCCTTCGGTGGAGCTCTGCTCTCGTGCGGCTTCGATGTAGTCGCGGGTGTATCGGGCGAGAGCCAGGTTTTCCCTGGCCTGCTGCCAGTCAGGCGCTTCCGCCAGGGCCTGCTCGTAGGCGGTGATGGCTTTACCATAAGCGAACTGCTTCATGAAGGCATTGCCCCGGTTGAAGAAGCCTTCTGCCGTGCCGAGCCGCCCGAACGCATCCGCAGCCTCCGCATAGGCGCCATGCCGATAGTAGGCGATGCCCTGCCAGGCGGGATCCTGGAAACGGTCTGCCGCCGCTTCGAAGCGGACTTCCCGGAACAACCGGGCGGCCTGCTGATCGGGTGTCAGCCAGAGACCGATGAAGCTCTGCTGCCGCCAGGTCATCGCAGCAAGCGTCACGGCGGCAAGCAGGGTGGCTGCGAGGATCAGCACGGGAAACGGCAGATTGGCGAGACGTTTCAGCATGATCACCACCGCATGGTCCAGCCGCGCCGGAACCAGAACAGCATCAGCCCGGCTGCCGGCCACAACAGCCACCAGCCCCGTTCCTCCCACTGGGCGTCCGGATCTTCCGCCTGAGTGAGATGGGATGCGATGGCTCGGAGCAGTGCTCTGATGTCGCCGTCATCCGTCTGCATGCGGACCACGGCGACGTGCGATTCCAGTTCTTTCAACACCCGGGTATCGACCCGGGTGTCGAGACGCTGGCCGCCGCTGGCGGTCACGGGAGAGCCGTCCGGCATGAGCGCCACGCCACCCGCATCGCTGCCGACGACGAGGGCGGCAAGACCCGGGGTACCCGGCTGCTCTGCGAACCCGGTCAGCGGCGCCAGATCCGCGTGGGAGAAACCGTCGTTGACGAACAGGATCGAGCCGCGCGCGGCCTCGTCTCCGAGCAGATCCATGGCAAGGGGCAGTACCTGGGCGGGACGGCTGCCCGACACCGGCATGACCGCCGGGTCCAGGCTTTCCAGCAGGGGTTTCAGCACGGCCACATCGGAACTGGGCGGCACGACGATGTGTGCGCTGCCCGCATAGGCGACGATGGCCGTGCGTCCACCGGTCCGGACGCCGATGAGATCCAGGAGCTTGAAGCGGGCCCGCTCGAGCCGGTTCGGCAGCACGTCGTTGGCGCGCATGGAGTCGGTGACTTCGATGGCGACCACCAGTGGGGCGGTCTCCGAGAACCAGGGGCTCGACACTCTGCTCCAGGTGGGTCCGGCAGCCGCGAGCGCCAGGCAGACGCCGGCCGCGATGACCCCATCCACGGCACGCAACGGCGAAGCCGTCTCCCGGTTGACGATGAGCGCCTGCCGGAGATGCGGCGCGATGAGTTCGCCCACTTCGGTACCCTTTTCGTTCCGGCGGCGGATGAGCCACCAGAGGAGCGCGAGCACCGGCAGCGTCAGGAGCCAGAGCGGCCGGATGAAATGCAGCTGCTCGATCATGCGCCTGCACCCGTACGGCTTCGCAGGAGCAGGGCGAGATAGCCGAGCAGCATCAGTATCAGCGCGCTGCCCGCAGGCCACACCAGCAGTGACGTGCGTGGGCGCCAGCTCTCAGTCCTGGTATCGGCGGTGGTTGCTGCATCGATGGCTGCGTAAACACGGGCCAGGGACTGTTCATCCTCCGCATTGGAGAAGGTGCCGCCGGTATGATCGGCGACCGAGCGCAGCACGCCGAAGTCCACCCGGTCCTCGCCACGGGCCGCCTCGTCGCCGATTCCGATGGTGTGGATCTGAATGCCGTTCTGCCGGGCGATACCGGCGGCGTTGATCGGCGTCATCCGGCTGGCGGTATCGTTGCCGTCCGTGAGCAGGATGAGCACGCGGTCGGCGACCTCGCTCGACTCGAAGGACCGGATGGCGAGGCCAATGGCGTCGCCGAGGGCCGTGCGGGGGCCGGCCATGCCCACTTCCATCAGATCCACCAGCTCGGTGGCGGTGGCGAGGTCCCGGGTGAAAGGCAGCTGCAGATAAGCCCGGTCTCCGAAAACGATCATCCCGATCCGGTCATCCTGTCGTTCGCCGACGAACTGAGCGACGACCCGCTGTACCGCTTCGAATCGGCTGACCGGCTTGTCGTCAATGCCGGGGAAGTCCCGATAGTCCATGGAGCCGGACAGGTCCAGGGCCAGCATGATGTCCCGGGCCGCTTCCGTGCGCGTGATCGGCTCGCCCACCCACTCCGGCTTGGCCAGTCCGGCGATGATGCCCGTCCAGATCAGGAAGGCGCCGGCGACCTGAAGGATCCGGCGGCGCACGACGACGGCGCCGGATTCCGGCTCGGCACCGGCGGCGCGGGCTACTGATTCGAAGAAAGGCACCCTGAGCGCGCTCACCCGGACCCGGTGCGGCGGCAGCAGCCAGCGCACGAGCAGCGGCAGGGGCAGAGCCAGAAACGCGTAGGGATAGACGAACTCAAACACGATGGCGGCGGATCCAGCGTTCAGCCCCGCGGGCGATGGTGTCCATCTCGACTCCCGGCGCGTAGGCCGCCCGGGCAATCGCCGGTGCCGCGGCATCGATCTCCGGGTCGTTGCGCCCCGTCGTCTTCAGAAAGGCCGCCCACGACTCCCCGTACAGGGCAGCCACCTCGGTACGGGGAAACACGGTGACGGCCGTACGCTTGACCAGCCCGGCGATGGCCGCCGCCCCATCCGGGTGTCGGGTTTTCACGATTCCGTGGAGCTCGGCCAGCGCCTCCCGGCGGTACCGGTTCCGTCTGTACCGCGCGACGAGCCGGACGGTACCCAGGGTGATCAGCAGCAGCCCCCAGGCCAGCAGCACCCACCAGCCGTCCGTCTGCGGCAGCATGGAAACCGGATCCGGCTCGACCACGTCGTGCATCCTGTCAAGCAGCTCGGCGAGATTCAGGCCGTCGTACTCGTTCACCGGACTCTCCGTCGGGGTGCGGCAGCACCCATCAGCTTTCTGAGCTGATCCAGGGTCTCTTCGCCCGCGGACACGGGAAGCACCGAGAGGTTGATCCTCGTCTGCCAGTCGAGAATCCTGTCGAGGCGTCCTGCCGACAGCTCCGTGACCGCGCGGACGACTTCCTCACGGCTGAAGTCCACTTCGGCCTGCTGCCGGCCATCACCCAGAATCGTCTTCGCCTGCCGGGACAGCACCCGTGCGGAGGGGTCGTTGACCAGCACCAGAATCAGATCGTTGTGTGCCGCGATGCCGGTCAGATGCCGTTCGGTCTGCTCGTCGATACCATCGAAGTCGCTGATGATCAGAACCAGATGGTCATGCGTGGCGAGTCTGGCGGCACTGGTGAGCACATCATTCAGGCTGCCTGGCTCAGCCGTTGCCGGATTGTCCGCGTTGAGCCGTCCGTTCAGGCGGACGATGCCTTCCAGGAACGTATAGAGCCCCCGGCGGCTCCGTCTCGGCACGTATTCCAGACGCTCTGCTTCGTTGAAAACGATGCCGCCGACCCGGTCGCCCGCGGTCAGCACCCGGAAGGCGGCGATGGCGGCAACCTCGGCGGCGGTCACCGACTTCATGTTGAGCCTGGAGCCGTAGAACATGCTCATGCGCTGATCCACCACCAGGAGTGCGGGCCGATCCCTTTCTTCGGTGAAGACGCGCACGTGCGGTGAACCGGTTCTGGCGGTGGCCTTCCAGTCGATGGCGCGGATGTCGTCGCCGGGCAGGTAGCCGCGCATTTCCTCGAAGTTGAGTCCGCGGCCACGCAGACGGGATGCATGGCGCCCGTTCAGAACGCTTCCGGAAGGCTGGCTGGGCAGAAAGGTCAGACCCGCCGCGGCGCCCTGGAGATTCTTCAGGTGCCCGAGGCTCACGTGAATGCGGGCGTCGACGTCCACGGGATCAGGGCAGAGCGACCTGCTCGATCAGAGCGTCGATCACCTGATCGGGACCAACGTTGTCCCCCCGGGCCTCGAAGGACAGCATCAGCCGGTGTCGCAGCACGTCGTGGGCTATGGCCCGGACGTCCTCCGGGTCCACATGACTGCGACCCGCGAGCCAGGCGTGAACCCGGCTGCACCTGTCGAGGCTGAGAGAGCCGCGGGGGCTGGCGCCTACGTCGATCCATCGGTCCAGGTCCTGGGAGTAGGCCCCGGGGGTGCGGCTGGCATAGACCAGATCGGCCATGTAGCGGGCCATGGCATCGCTCACCTGGATGCCCGAGATCTCGGATCTGGCTTCGAATATGGCCTTCTGGGAAATCCGTGCCGGCGCTTCCTGCGAAGCCTGTCCGCCCGCAGGCCCGTTCGGTTCTTCCTCTCCCCGCACGAGCTCGATGATCCGCACCTCGTCCTCCACCGGGGGGTATTCGATCAGAACGTGCATGAGGAAACGATCGAGCTGTGCCTCGGGCAGCGGGTAGGTGCCCTCCTGCTCCACCGGATTCTGGGTGGCCATCACCATGAAAAGCGGCGGCAGCGCATGGGTGGTGCCGGCCACCGTCACCTGTCTTTCCTCCATGGCTTCGAGCATGGCCGCCTGCACCTTGGCCGGTGCCCGGTTGATCTCGTCTCCGAGCACGATGTTGGCGAAGATCGGACCGGGCTCGAAGCGGAACTCCCCGGCGTTCGCCTTCTGATAGTAGATCTCCGTGCCGGTCACGTCCGACGGCAGCAGATCGGGCGTGAACTGGATGCGGCTGAAGTCGGCTTCGAGATGCTTCGCCAGTGCCTTGATGGCCCGGGTCTTGGCGAGTCCCGGCAGGCCTTCCACGAGCAGGTTGCCGTTGGCCAGCAGTCCGATGATCAGGCGCTCGACCACCGCTTCCTGGCCGATGATCGAGCTCTGCATGCGTTCTTTCAGCGTTGCGACGTCTTCCCTGGCGCTCATGGAGGATTCCTTTCTGATGCTCTGATTCAGGTCGTCGGGCGATTACCAGTCCAGGTCGTCGGGAACCTGGAAACGGGCGTAGTACTCGTCGTCCGAGCCCGGCTCGGGTGGTTTCTCTTCCTGGCCGGTGATGATGCGTTTCGGATCGCGCGCCCGGATCTTCTCGGCCACTTCCCCGTTCACGAGGCTGTACAGGCCATCGTTGTTGACGATGACCAGCGCTCCGCTGATGATTTGTTCCCGCTGGGCGGGGGGCACATGGATTTTCTTGATCTTCCTGCCGTGGACGAACTGATACGGTACGTCCTCATCGGTCGCTTTCTGCCGCTGGTCGTTCCGGGCGATGAGCTGCCTGATCTCGGCCCGCAACGCCCGGGCGGCGGCTTTTTCGTTCCGGGTTTCCGCCAGAGCCCTGTCGCGGGCGCGTTTTTCAGCCTGCTGCTTCCGTGCCCTTGCCTTCACCGCTTCCGGCGAGTCCGGATCGGGTCTGGCAGGGCGTTTCCCGCTGGACTTGCCGCTTTTTCCGGACCTGCCGGACCGGGTCTGCGCCTTGGCCTCGCGCTCGGCTTTCTTCGCCTGTGAAGCAGTGGCGAGCCCCGCCTTCACCAGCTGATCCCGAAGACTCTCAGACATCCGACAACTCCTCGACGACGGCCTCGCCGGCCCCGCTCAGCGTCAGATCCCGGTGTACGTCCGCAAGGATTTCGTAGGATTCAATCCGCGCCGCGTGATCGAAGATCTGACTGGCGATCATGAGCTCGTCCGCCCCTGTTCGGCGCGCGAAGTCGAGCAGCGATTCTGCGACCGTATCCCGGTCACCCACGGCCGAGCACTGACTGAACTGAGAGACGATGGCCTCGTCCTCGGGTGACAGTGTCAGACCGCGGACCGGCGGCGGCAGCTGACCGGGCATGCCGCGTCTCAACCGGAGGATGGCCTGCAGCGAAGAGGTCCTGAGGTACTGTGCCTCCTCAACGCTCGCGGCGGCACAGACGTTGAAGCCGAGCATCACGTACGGCTCGGCCAGCTGCTCCGACGGCCGGAAGGAGGCGCGGTACAGTTCGATGGCCTGCATCATCATCTGTGGCGCGAAGTGCGAGGCGAATGCGTATGGCAGGCCGAGCATGGCCGCGAGCTGTGCGCCATACAGGCTCGAGCCGAGAATCCAGACCGGCACGCGGGTGCCGGCACCGGGTACGGCACGAACGCGCTGACCTTCCTCCACGTCGTCGAGGTATGCCATCAGCTCCATGACGTCCCTGGGGAAGTGGTCGATGTCGCCCGTGAGATTGCGCCGCAGTGCCTGAGCGGTGAGCTGATCGGTACCCGGTGCGCGACCGATGCCCAGATCGATCCGGTCGGGATAGAGCGAGGCCAGAGTGCCGAACTGCTCGGCAATGATCAGCGGTGCATGGTTGGGCAGCATGACGCCTCCGGCGCCGACCCTGATGCGTTTCGTGCCCTCGGCGACGTAGCCGATGGCGACGGCGGTCGCGGAGCTGGCGATGCCGGGCATGTTGTGATGTTCGGCCAGCCAGAAACGCTGATATCCCTGCGATTCGGCCATCTGCGCCAGCGCCCGGCTGTTCATCAGCGCCTGTCTTGCACTGCCGCCCTGCACGATGGGCGCCAGGTCGAGAATGCTCAGGGCGGCGAGCGGGCGTTCAGTGTCTGAGCGGGTGATGGTTGTGCATCCGAAGCTTCCTTGCCGCCGGATTCTAACCGAGAATATTGTGAAGTGATGCAGATCGCAGAGAGAGACCATCAGGAGAGGAGGGGTGCCATGGAAAACCTGCCGAAGGGCCACAGCTACCTGTGCGGCCTGGCGTCTGAGCCGCTGCTCTACGAAACCATCGGAGCATGCGTGGACCGGATTGCCGCCGAGCACGGCGATCGGGAGGCTCTGGTGGTGCGCCATCAGGATGTGCGCTGGACGTTCGCCGAATACCGGGACCGGATCGACGAGCTGGCAGCCGGACTGCTGGCCATCGGTATCGAGCCCGGCGATCGGGTAGGCATCTGGGCGCCGAACCGGGTGGAGTGGTGCCTGACCCAGTTCGCAACGGCAAGAATCGGCGCCATCATGGTGTGCATCAATCCCGCCTACCGTCTCTATGAGCTCGAATACGTGCTCAACAAAGTCCAGTGCAGGTGCGTCGTCAGCGCTGAGCGTTTCAAGACCAGCGCTTACCTCGACATGCTGAACGCGCTGGCGCCGGAAATCGCCGACAGCGAACCCGGCCAGACGCGCGCCGCCAAGCTGCCGCATCTGACCACGGTGATCCGCATGGGCGAAGCGAGAACACCGGGCATGTTCAATTTCCAGGAGGTCTGCAGCATGGGCGGCGAGGCCGAGCGGACGCGGATGGCGGAAATCTCAGCCAGTCTGCAGCCGGACGATGCCATCAACATCCAGTTCACCAGCGGCACCACGGGTTCGCCCAAGGGTGCCACGCTTTCCCACTTCAACATTCTCAACAACGGGCTTCAGGTGGGTGCCGGCATGCGGTTCTCTCCGGACGACCGGCTCTGTATCCCGGTGCCGCTCTATCACTGCTTCGGCATGGTGATGGGCAATCTGGCCTGCATGACGCATGGTGCCTGCGCCGTCTTCCCGGACGAGGGATTCGATCCGGTGAGCGTGCTCGAGACGGTCGCCGCGGAGAAGTGCACGGCACTGCACGGTGTGCCCACCATGTTCGTGGCGGAAGTGGAGCTGCCGGACGTGAGCGACTACGACACCGCCTCACTGCGCACCGGAGTGATGGCCGGTGCGCCCTGTCCGCTGGAGCTGATGCACAAGGTGATCGAGAGGCTGCACATGACCGAGATCACCATCATGTACGGCCAGACGGAAACGAGCCCGGTCAACCACATGACGGACATCGATGCCCCGGCGGAAAAGCGGTGCGGCACGGTGGGCAAAGTGGGCCCGTATCAGGAGATCAAGATCATCGACGAGGCAGGCCATGTGGTGCCGATCGGCGAAAAAGGGGAGCTCTGCTGCCGCGGCTATTCGGTCATGCAGGGATACTGGGATGACGAGGAGCGCACGCGGGAGACCATCGACTCAGCCGGCTGGCTGCACTCCGGTGATCTGGCGACCATGGATGAAGAGGGTTACGTGCAGATCGTCGGTCGGATCAAGGACATGATCATTCGCGGTGGAGAGAACGTCTACCCCCGGGAAGTGGAGGAGTTCCTCTACACCCATCCGGACGTCGAGGAGGTGCAGGTCTTCGGGGTGCCCGATCAGAAGTTCGGTGAGATCGTCTGTGCCTGGGTGAAGCCGAAGGCCGGCGTGACGCTCACCGAGGACGATGTGAAGGACTTCTGCCGGGACAGAATCACCCACTTCAAGATACCGAGCAGGGTCCGCTTCGTGGATGACTTCCCGATGACGGTCACCGGGAAGATCCAGAAATTCAAGATGCGCGATGCCATGCTCGAAGAGAACGCGGAGGAATCCGCCTAGCGGCTCCCTAGTCCAGCTGGAAACCCTCCGGCGGCGAGTTCCAGGTACGCACATGCAGGTCCCGCTGCGGGAACGGGATCTCGATACCGTTCTCCTTCAGAGCCTCCCAGAGTGCGAACAGCACTTCGCTGCGCACGTTGGCCATGCCGTTCTGTGGGTCGGTGATCCAGAAACGGAGATCGAAATTCACCGAGCTGTCGCCGTACTCGATCAGATTGCAGACCGGTGACGGCGCTTCCACCACCCGGTCGATCCCGGCGGCGGCCGCGACCGCCAGCTGCTGCACCAGGCGGAGATCCTCCGTTCCGTATGACACTCCGAAAGGCGCGTGCAGACGGACGATACGATCGGATCGGGACCAGTTCGTCACGCCTTCGCTCATGAACCGGTCGTTCGGAATCAGCATCTCGGTGCCATCCCGGGTCCGGATGGCCACGTAGCGGGCCTGCATGGCCGTCACCCAGCCGAAGGTCTCGTCGATCTCCACCACGTCACCGGGTTTGATGGACTTGTCGGCGATCAGCGTGAAGCCGGCGATGAAGTTCGACACGGTGCGCTGCAGACCGAGGCCGATGCCGAGACCGACGGCGCCGCTGAAGACGGCCAGCGTCGCCAGGTTGAAGCCGGCGATGTGCAGGGCGATGACCAGAGCCACCACCGGCAGGGCGATGTTGAGGATCTTGCCGATCAACGCCTTCAGAGATGGGCTCAGGTCTTCGATGACTTCCAGCCGCTGCTGCAGGAAGCGGCTGAGGGCACTGGCGCCCCAGAACAGAATGGCGAAGTAGATGAGTGTGCGTACCACGTCCAGCAGGCTGAACCGGATGGTTCTCCCGCCCTCGCCCTGGCCGAGCGGGATGGCGAGCTCCTGCATCTGTGCAACCACCGGACCGAGCAGTCCGAACGCATCCAGAGCGGCGATTGGCCAGGCGATGTAGAACGCCACCCGGGACCAGAACCTGGACCGGATCACCAGCGTGACCACGCGGACGATGATCCAGGCGTTCATGAGCGCCAGTGCGGCACCAATCCAGTCCACGGGCTGGCCGAAGCTGCCGAGTCCGATGCGGATGGCGGCCAGGGTGAGATAGAGCGCGATGGGCGTCGCCAGTTCGGCGGCCGCGTCTGCGAGCCTGCGCAGATAGACGGTTTCCGTACGCTTCGATACCTGCTCCCGGATCAGCTTCTTCAGACGCGGACCGAAGATGGCTGCGGGGATCAGGGCGGCGACGATGAGGCCGATCTGGAGCAGCACGGAGAGCGACAGCAGGTATGTTTCCGCCCATTCGACGAGCGCCAGGAAAGTCTCCGCCACCTGATCGGCAGGCAGCACGTCGTCGAGAACGGTTTGTTTTTCTGGGGCTTCCACCGGCAGCGAATTTCCTTCCGTTTACCTGATCAGCGCTTCGAGAGCCGGGAGATCTCGTTGTGCTCCTCGGGTGTGAGCTGCCACCCTGCGGCTTCCACGTTGGACTGCACCTGCTCAACCCGGGTAGCACCGGCGATTACGCTCGCGACCACAGGATTGCAGGCCAGCCAGCTCATTGCCAGCGTCAGCAGGGTGTGACCCCGCTCCCGGGCGAAGGCGTCCAGTTTCTCCACCACGTCGAAGTTCGCGTCGGTGAGCGCGGTGCGGCCCCGCTCGCCCGCCAGCCGTGTATTCTCCGGCGCGGGCTGGCCGCGACCGTATTTACCCGTGAGCAGACCACTGGCCAGCGGAAAGTAGGGCAGCATGCCGAGACCGAAACGTTCGCAGGCCGGCAGGACTTCCCGCTCGAGGCGCCGGTCCAGGAGGTTGTAGAGGTTCTGCGCGCTGACGAAGCGGTTCAGGCCGGCAGATCGGGCCGTCCAGTCCGCATCCGCAAGCTGCCAGCCGTTGAAGTTGGAGTTGCCGAGGTAGCGCACCTTGCCGGCTCGGACCAGATCGTCCAGCGCCCGGAGGGTCTCTTCGATGGGCGTATCCGGATCCGGCGCGTGCTGCTGGTAGAGATCGATGTGATCCATCCCGAGCCGTTTCAGGCTCGCTTCCACCGCACTCATGATGTATCGGCGGGAAGCTCCGCGCTTCCCTTCGGCGACCGGCATGGCGAACTTGGTCGCGATCACCACCGAGTCGCGATCGACACCCTTCAGCGCCTGACCGATAAAGACCTCGCTCTGGGTGCCGCCGTAGACGTCCGCGGTGTCGAAGAAGTTGATGCCCGCATCCAGAGCGGCATGTACCACCTCTTCCGTCTGCCCGGCGTCGATGCGCATGCCGAAGTTGTTACAGCCGAGGCCGACGGCGGAGACCTTGAGACCACTGCTGCCGAGGTTTCTGTATTCCATTGAGCGCTCCTGTTGAATCTGATTGTTCAGGTCAGTCGTCGAAACCGACGAAGGTGATCACATCGTCTACCGGCCGGCGACGGGAAATCACGTCGTTGGCGGGAAAATCATCGGCCGGATAGCCCATGGCGACACAGCTCATGATCACCTCGTCGTCCGGGATCCGGGCATGCTCGCGCACGACGGGCGACTGCATGATGCCCTGGCCGTTGATCACGCAGCCCAGACCCCGGGACCAGGCAGCGTTGACCAGGCAGTTCACCACGGCGCCGCAGTCGAAGATGGCGATGTCGTTGTCCGTCAGAGACGCATCGAAGGTGACCACGATGGAGACGGGTGCGTCGAACTGGCGGAAACCGCGCAGCACCCAGTCCTGCCGTCGGGCCTTGTCCGACCACTCGATGTCCATGGCTTCGAAAAGCTGGCCGGCGATCGCCTTCTGCCGCTCCCTGTGCACACCGGCGTAGGGTCCGTGCATGCGGATTTCCCGGGAGGCGGGCACACCGGCCAGATTCTTCTCCGTATTGCCGGCTCGGATACGATCCAGCGGCTCGCCGCTCACCGCATGCAGGTTCCAGGGCTGGGTGTTCATGGAACTGGGTGCCCGGGTGGCGAGATCGACGATCTCCCGGATGACGGCCTTCGGGACCGGGTCCGGCTTGAAACCCCGGATGCTGCGTCTGCCCTGTACGACCTCGTCGAAGTCCAATGCGCTCTCCTGGATCCGTGCTGAAGACCCGTGCCAGTGTAGCGCTTTCGCGGCCGGGAATTTTGCTATGGTTGCGCTTCTGCGCGCGGGCGTTCAGAAGTACAGGTCGAGGTAGAACATGAGCGAAACAGCTTCGAGCAGCACGGCGTTTCCGGCCGCTGCGGACGTGGCCATCGAGGACATCAACCCGATCAACCCGGAGATGTTCAGCCGGAACCACTGGCAGGACTATTTCGAGCGGCTCAGAAAGGAAGATCCGGTTCACTTCAACGAGACGGAGACTGCCGGGCGTTACTGGTCTCTGACCCGCTACGACGACATCAAGGCGGTGGACACGGACTGGCAGAATTTTTCGTCCGCCCGCGGTATCACGCTGGGCCTTCCCATCGGTGCCGAGGCACCGCCCGGTGCTCTGACGGGCATCCAGACCTTCATCGCCCAGGACCCGCCCGTGCACGATGTGCAGCGCAAGACGGTGGCCGGGGTCGCTGCTCCCGGCAATCTGGTGAAGCTGGAACCGCTCATCCGTGAGCGTACGCAGCGGGTGCTCGACTCCCTGCCGGAAGGGGAAACCTTCGACTGGGTGGATACGGTTTCCATCGAGCTCACCACCATGATGCTGGCCACACTGTTCGACTTCCCCTGGGACGACCGGCGGAAGCTCACGCGCTGGTCGGACATCACCTTCGCCATACCGCAGCCCGGCGGTATCGTCGAGACGGTGGAACAGAAGCGGACAGAGCTGCTCGAATGTCTTGAGTATTTCACCGTGCTGTGGAATGAAAGAAAGCTGAATCCAGGCGAGGATCTGGTCTCCATGCTGGCGCACGGAGAAGACACCAGGGACATGCCGCCCATGGAGTTTCTCGGCAACCTGCTGCTGCTGATCGTCGGCGGCAACGACACCACCCGTAACACCATGTCGGGCAGCGTATATGCCCTGAACCAGTTTCCGGATCAGTACGATAAGCTAATCGCCAGTCCCGGGCTGATTCCGAAGATGGTGGCCGAGGTGATCCGCTGGCAGACACCGCTGGCCTACATGCGGCGCACGGCCAATCACGACTGCGAGGTCGGCGGAAAACAGATCCGGAAAGACGATCAGGTGCTCATGTGGTATGTCTCGGGCAACCGCGACGAATCGGTCTTCGAGAACGCGGACGTGCTCGACATCGAACGGATCAATGCCCGTCAGCACCTCTCGTTCGGGTTCGGCATCCATCGCTGCATGGGTAACCGGCTGGCGGAGCTGCAGCTGAGAGTGCTGTGGGAGGAGATCCTGCCGCGGTTCGAGAAGATCGAGGTTCAGGCTGAGCCGGAACGGACGTTCTCCTCTTTCGTGAAAGGCTATACCCGTCTGCTGGTGCGGGTCCGCAGAAAGTCCACCTGAACGGGAGCGGAACCCGGGTGCGTGGCAAGGGGAGGGGTGCATGCTGAGACTCGAGAAAGCCTGGGAGCCGATCGCGGCTGCCCTCGCCGGGGAGAGCCGGGCGCCTCTGCACGGCGAGATGGGCGTCTACCAGCTGGCTGACGCCGCGGATGAGGTCATCTTCATCGGCTATGCCGGGGGGGCGAGCCGGTTCGGCCTGCGCGGGGAGATCGCCGCGTTCGAGGAACGGGCGCCGGATGCGGTGTCGGTGCGTTTCGAGGTCACCACCGGTTACCTGAGCCGCTATCAGGAGCTGCTGATGCTGCATGTTGCCGACCACGGGGTGCTGCCGCGCTGTAATCCACCGGCGACGCTGGGCCGGCTCAGCCCCGCCTAGAACCTCGGAACCGCGTTGCTCGAACAGGGGAGGGCACCATGGATCTGAATCTGACCGAAGAACAGACGCTCATCGTCGGCATGGTCCGGCGGTTCGTTCGCGAGGAGATCCTCCCGCTGGAGCTCGGGCTGGATCCGGATGCCTCCGAGCTGCCGGCCGAAGAAAAGGACCGGCTGGTGGCCCTGACCCGGGAGATGGGTCTTTACGGCCTCGGCATCCCGCCCGAATACGGTGGTCCCGAGATCGATCTGGTGACGCAGACCCTGATTGCCGTGGAAATGAGCCAACACCGTGCCGGCCTGTATGCGCCCTGCTATGGCGCGTTCGGTGGTGCGGGGCTCGCTCAGCTGTTCGAAGCCACCGAGGCACAGAAGGAGCGCTACCTGTACCCCACCCTCAAAGGCGAGAAACGCGGTTTTTTCGGTCTCTCAGAGCCGAGCGGCGGCTCCGATCCGGCCCGCGCCATTCAGACCCGGGCGGTCCGGGAAGGTGACGACTGGATCATCAATGGCGGCAAGCTCTGGATCAGCGGTGCCGACAAGGCGGACTACGGTCTGGTCTTCGCCCGAACCGATCCTGACAGAGGACGGAACGGCGTGACCTGCTTCATCGTCGATGCGGACACGCCCGGTTTTCACGTTCGGCGGATCGTGCATACCCTGCGCGCGGCGCACTACGCCACGGAGCTTTCCTTCGAGGACATGCGGGTCCCGTCCGCCAACATTCTCGGCAAGGTCAATGGCGGCTTCGCCATCGCCAATGACCGGCTCACCCGGCAGCGGATCCCCTACGCGGCGGGTTGTATCGGCGTCGCGATCAAGGCGCAGGAGATGGCGCTGGACTACGTGCCGCAGCGGGAGACCTTCGGTGCGCCGCTGTCCACCCGCCAGGGCATTCAGTGGATGCTGGTGGACAACGACATCGACATCCGTCAGTCACTGTGGATCACCCTGGAAGCGGCGAGCCGGGCGGATCAGAAGCAGCCGTTCCGGAAAGAGGCCGCCATGGCGAAGCTGGTGGCTACGGAAGCCGGCGGCAGGGTGGTGGACCGCTGCATGCAGATGTTCGGCGGCCTCGGTGTGGCGAAAGAGCTGCCGTTCGAGCGCTGGTTCCGGGAAATGCGTATCCGGCGGATCGGCGAGGGTCCGAGCGAGGTCCAGCGTCATGTGATAGCCCGGGAACTGCTCGGAGCGTCGTTCCGCTGAGATTCTCAGATGCCCGGTCCCGTCCGGGAGACAACTCGTCATCGGAAATACGTATAATGCGGCCCCGATTTCGAGAGCCGATCCGCATCCGAGCATGCCTGAGCGGCCGTGACAAACAAGAGATACCAGGAAAGCAATGTCTGATCTGAAGATCGTATACACCCTCACCGATGAAGCACCGGCACTGGCCACTTATTCCCTGCTGCCGTTCATCAAGAAGTACACCGAAGCGGCCGACGTGGAGGTGGAGCTCAGCGACATCTCCCTCGCAGCCCGCATTCTCGCAGCGTTTCCGGAAAACCTCACAGAGGCGCAGCGGGTCCCGGACGCGCTGGCGGAGCTCGGAGAGCTCACCCGGGAGGAAGGGGCCAACATCATCAAGCTGCCGAACATCAGCGCATCGGTACCGCAGCTGATCGAGGCCATCGCCGAGCTCAAATCCCAGGGGTATGACCTGCCTGACTACCCTGAGGAGCCCGCCAGTGACGAAGAGCGCGCGATCCAGGAACGCTATGCCGCCGTGCTCGGCAGCGCGGTGAACCCGGTGCTCCGGGAAGGCAATTCGGACCGCCGCGCGCCCGCCGCCGTGAAGGCTTTCGCCCGCAAGCATCCGCACCCCATGGACAAGTGGAGCCAGGCATCGAGTACCCACGTGGCCCACATGCGGGAAGGCGATTTCTATCACAGCGAGAAATCGGTCACGGTGGAGAAGGCCGGCAATCTCCGCATCGAGCTCATTCAGGATGACGGCCAGACCACCGTGCTGCGCGAGGCGGTGCCCGTGGAGGAAGGCGAGGTCGTGGACGGCATGTACATGAATGTCCGTGCGCTCCGGAAGTTCCTCGACGAGGAGTACGAAGGCGCGTTGAGAGCCGGCCTGCTCGCGTCCCTGCACATGAAGGCGACCATGATGAAGGTCTCAGACCCCATCATCTTCGGCCACGCGGTGGAGGTGTACTACCAGGACGCATTCGACAAGCATCGCCAGACTTTCGATGAGCTCGGTGTGAATCCGAACCTCGGCCTCGCCAGTGTGCTCGACAAGGTGAGCACGCTCTCCTTCTCTCTCAGAAACGAGATCGAGGCGGATCTGCGCAGGTGCCACGAGAGCCGACCGGGCCTTGCCATGGTGGATTCCGACAAGGGCATCACCAACCTGCATGTGCCGAGCGACATCATCGTCGATGCATCGATGCCGGCCATGATCCGGGTCGGCGGCAAGATGTGGAGCGCGGACGGCAATCTGCGGGACACCAAGGCGATCATTCCGGATTCCTGCTACGCCACCATCTATCTCGAGGTGATCAACTTCTGCAAGCACCACGACGCCTTCGACCCCACCACCATGGGCACGGTCCAGAACGTGGGTCTCATGGCGCAGAAGGCCGAAGAATACGGCTCCCACGACAAGACCTTCGAGCTGCCTGCCGGCGGCACGGTACGGGTGACAGACGGGTCCGGCGCGGTGCTGATCGAGCACGCGGGTGTGGAGAAAGGCGACATCTGGCGCATGTGTCAGACCAAGGACGCGGCGATCCGGGACTGGGTCAAGCTGGCCGTCAACCGCAGCCGCGCTTCCGGCATTCCCGTCGTCTTCTGGCTCGACAAGTACCGGGGTGATACGGAACAGGGCGGACATGACGCCCAGATGATCCGGAAGGTGGAGAAGTACCTGGCGGAGCTCGATACGGACGGCCTCGACATCCAGATCATGAAGCTCACGCTGGCCATGCGGCACACCCTGGAGCGGGCCCGTCACGGTGAAGATACCATCGCTGCCACCGGCAACGTGCTCCGGGACTATCTCACCGACCTCTTCCCGATCATGGAGCTCGGCACCAGTGCCAAGATGTACTCCATCGTGCCGCTGATGGCGGGTGGCGGTCTGTACGAGACCGGTGCCGGCGGTTCTGCGCCCAAGCACGTGCAGCAGTTCGAGGCGGAAAATCATCTGCGCTGGGATTCGCTCGGCGAGTTCCTGGCGCTGACGGTGTCGCTGGAGGACATCGCGGCCAAGGCCAGCAACAAGCGTGCAAAAGTTCTGGCGGATGCGCTCAACTCGGCCACGGCCAAGCTGCTCGAAAACAACAAATCGCCGTCTCGGAAGACGGGCGAGCCGGACAACCGGGCCAGCCACTACTATCTGGGCATGTACTGGGCGGAAGCGCTGGCGGCCCAGGACGAGGATTCTGCGCTCAAGGCACAGTTCGGCCCGCTTGCGAAGGAACTGGCCGACAACGAAGAACAGATCATCCGCGAGCTGGTGGAAATCCAGGGCGATCCCGTGGACATCGGCGGCTACTACCACCCGGACGTCGAGAAGACGGATGCGGCCATGCGTCCGAGCCAGACGCTGAATCGCATTCTCGCAGGCTGACTGTTCCTGACAGGCTGCGATTGCGCGGGTGCATCGCAGCCGATACTCTCGGATCAGGTCAACATCCTGGGGAAGGGAGATGAGTGAAGCAGAAGTCCTCGATGATCTGTCGGAGGCCCTGAATCCGGCAGATCCGAAACGGTTCAGGAACGCCACCATCCTGCCGGTTTTCGAGCGCATGCGGGCCGAGACGCCCATCCACTACTGCGCTGACAGCCCTTACGGGCCGTTCTGGTCGATCATGCGCTACAAGGACATCATGGCGATCGACAGGAATCACGAGGTGTTCTCCTCCGAAGCGCTTCTGGGCGGCATCATGATCGACGACGCCATCGTCGGTGATGAGAACTCCGACTTCTTCGTGAAGAGCTTCATCACCATGGATCCGCCCGACCACGGCCCTCAGCGCAAGGCGGTAAACCGGATCGTGGCACCGGCGAGCCTGGCCAACTTCGAGAAACTCATCCGCGGGCGAACCAGGACTCTGCTGGACAGTCTGCCGGTGGGCGAGGAATTCGACTGGGTGGACCGGGTTTCCATAGAGCTCACCACCATGATGCTGGCAACGCTTTTCGACTTCCCTTTTAAGGACCGCCGGAAGCTCACGCGCTGGTCCGACGTGACCACGGCGGAGCCGGATTCACCCATCGTCGGCAGCCAGGAACAGCGGGTCTCGGAGCTGATGGAATGCCTCGAGTACTTCAAGCGGCTGAAAGCCGAAAGGAAGAACGGCCCGGCCAATCTGGATCTGGTCACCATGCTCGCTCAGGACGCGGCCACGGCCGAACAGCCCGATCATGAGTTTCTCGGCAATCTCATGCTGCTGATCGTCGGCGGCAACGACACCACCCGCAACACCATGAGCGGCAGTATCAACGCATTTAATCAGTTCCCGGAGCAGCTGGATCTTCTGCGGCAGGACCCCGGTCTGATCGCGAACATGACCTCAGAGGTGGTCCGCTGGCAGACGCCGCTGGCGCACATGCGCCGCACGGCGGTGGCGGACTACGAAATCCACGGCCAAACCATCCGGAAAGGAGACAAGGTGGTGATGTGGTACTACTCGGGTAACCGGGACGAGGACATCTTTCCCGATGGAGACCGGTTCGACATCAACCGTTCCAATGCCCGCAGCACCATCTCCTTCGGCTTCGGCGTCCACCGCTGTCTCGGCATGCGTCTTGCGGAAATGCAGATGCACATTCTCTGGCAGGAGATTCTCGCCCGCTGGAAGCGCATTGAGATCACCGGCGAGATCGAGCGGGTGGAGTCGAATTTCGTGAACGGCTACGCACGCATGCCTGTTCGCATCGTCGCCTGAACCGGTCCCGGAACCGGCATGCAGTACTCGGTGGCCTTCGCGTCGGAGCTGGACTCCTGGCGCTGGGCGAAGCGGGCGGAAGCGCTCGGATTTCATGCGGCCTGGTTCTACGACACCCAGCTGCTCAACCCGGACGTTTTCGTCTGCATGGCGCTGGCAGCACACGAAACCTCGAATATCCGGCTCGGCACCGGCGTGCTGGTGCCCTCCAACCGGATCGAGCCGGTCACCGCCAACGCGTTTGCGTCCCTGAACCGGCTGGCACCCGGCCGTATCGATTTCGGTGTCGGCACGGGTTTCACTGCCCGCCGCACCATGGGGCAGGGGGCCGTACCGCTTGCACGCACGCGCCGCTATGTCGAAACCGTGCAGGGTATGCTGAAAGGCGAGACCGTCGAGTGGCGGGACGCGGACGGACCTCACAAGATCCGCTTTCTCGATCCGGAGCTGGGGCTCGTCAATCTCGAAGACGAAGTGCCGCTGTGGGTCTCCGCTTTCGGTCCTAAAGCCCGCCAGCTCACCGCGGAGCTCGGCGCCGGCTGGCTGAACTTCGGCATTGCCAACGCACCGGCCGTCCTCGATGAAATGCGCTCCGACTGGCTGGCGGCCGGCCGGGCGCCGGATGCGCTGCAGGCCAACCTGTTTTTCCTGGGTGCCGTGCTGACCGGCACAGAGGCCGAGGACGAGGCACGTCTCATGGCCCAGGCAGCGCCTCTGACCGCTGTGTTGTTCCACAATCTGGCGGACGAGGTGGGCGCCATGCGGGGCGGTAACGTGGATGCCGGGCCCTTGAACAACCTGCTGGCCGAGTACCTCAAGGTCCACGAAAGCTACGAGCCTGCAGATGCCCGATATCTGAGCAACCACAAGGGCCACCTCATGTATCTCAGACCGGAGGAGACCCATGTGACACCCGAGCTTGCCAGGGCGACCACGCTCTCCGGGACCCGGGACGAGCTGGTGGACCGTCTTCGTGAGCTCGAGGCGGCGGGCTATACCCAGGTCACCGTGCAGCTCGTACACGGGCATGAAACCGCCATCGAAGACTGGGCGGACGTTTTCGCTGCCGTCTGACCGAACGACCTGCCGTTCAGGTCAGGGCGTGAGCCGCGCGTCGAACAGGGGTGGGCGTTCCGTCAGATTCGCCCGGTGCCGTTCGATGGCGGAGAGGATGCCGGCGACCACCTCGGGATTCTGAGCAGACACCTCGACATTCTCCCCGGGATCGTCGCTGAGCCGATACAGGAGGGGTGGTTCGTGCTCTGTCCGTTCCGGCGGCTGGCCGTAGGCGCCTTCCGTGATCAGGTGCAGCTTGTATTCACCCTGTCGGTAGGCCCGCAGCTCACCCTGCCGGTAGTAGGGCATTTCCGTTCGGGGGCTCGGTGCACCCTCGAGCAGTGTGGCGGACAGATCGAATCCGTCGGTGACCCCGGTGGGATCGGCTCCCGCCAGCGCCAGGGCGGTGACGAAGACATCCAGCGCAGAGCCGATGTCGCTCACGACACCGGGCTTCAGTCTGCCCGGCCATGAAAAGACGGCGGGTACCCGCATGCCGCCCTCGAACGTGGTCCCTTTGCCGTGCCGCAGCGGTCCTGCGCTGCCGCTGTGCTCGTTCATCGTCAGCCAGGGGCCGTTGTCACTCGTGAACAGCACCAGAGTGTCGTCGGCTAGACCCAGAGACTGGAGCCTTCTGACGATGGCGCCCACACTCCAGTCGATTTCCTCGATCACGTCGCCATAGCGACCACCCGGGCTGCGGCCGGCAAAAGCCTCACTGCGGAAGAGGGGCGTATGCGGCATGCTGTAGGGGACGTAAAGGAAAAACGGCCGCGTCCGGTTGCGCTCGATGAAGCCGATTGCTTCCTCGGTATAGCGCCGGGTGAGTTCGGTCTGCCGGGCGGGTCGCTCCACGAGCGTGTTGTTGTATCCTGTTTCCGTCCGCACGCTGCGCCAGATGGGCACGTTCCAGTATTCGATGCGCGGGTCGGCATAGAGCGCCTGCCGTGCCTCGTAGACTTTCTCCAGCTCCTCGCCCTGCCCCGCCAGACGCATGGCAATCAGCTCATCGAAGTTCCTGCCATCCGCCCAATCCATGTCGTTGGAATAGGGGATGCCATACCAGTAGTGAAAGCCGTGTCGGGTGGGCAGGTATTCGGGCGCGTCACCCAGGTGCCACTTGCCGATGATGGCAGACCGGTACCCGACCTCGCCAAGCGCCTCGGCCAGGGTCCGCTCCTCCTGCGGCATGCCGGTCTGCGCATCCGGAAAGAAAACGCCGATCCGGCGGCCGTAGAGTCCGGTGCGGTTGGGCAGTCTGCCGGTCAGCAATGCACCGCGGCTGGGCGAGCACACGGATGCTGCCATGTAGAAGTCCGTCCAGCGTTGTCCGGCGGCCCCCAGCGCGTCCAGATTGGGCGTACGGATGAGCGGATGGCCATAACTGCTGAGATCGCCATAGCCGAGGTCGTCTGCGAACAGGATGACGATGTTGGGCGATCTGTCTGCGGCCTGGAGACCGGCTGCCGCTGAGCAGAGCAGGATCATCAGTAACCAGGACGGGCGACAGGCTTGTTTCCGGTTGTTCATCTCAACGGTCTTTCAGTACCTCATCGATCATCTTCAACTGTACGGCCTTGTCAGGGCCGTCAGGCAGAACGTGCTCCCAGCGGTCCGGCGCTTTCCCGGCTCTCAGCCACTTGTCCGGAAACTCGGCTGCCTTCGATCGGCCGGCATGCCTGAACACCGCTCCCTGATTGGCCTTTCTGGCGTACGGAATCGTATGGCCGCCCTGCCGGTCCGCCAGGGCCGTGTAGAGACGGTTGCGCATCTCCACCTTGACCTCGAGCAGGGTGGGATCTTCGATCAGGTTGTTCGTTTCCGCCGGATCGGCCTCGAGATCGTACAGCTCTTCCGTGTCCCAGACGCCGTGGTACTGAATATACTTGAAGCGATCCGTGCGCAAGGCGAACGTGGTGGGTGTCTGCGGGTAGTTGTATTCCCAGTAGTATTCGTAGGCGAGCGCGTCCCGCCAGTCCGGATCGTCCTCGGAAGCGCGCCCTCCGGCCTCCGTGGTTTCGGGCAGATGCACGAAACTCCGACCGTCGTAGTGCTCTGGAATCTCCACACCGGCCAGGGCCAGCAGCGTGGGCGCGATGTCGATGTTGGCGACCATCTCGTCCACCACCTGCCCGCCGTGGTAAGCGCCGGGTGCCCGGAGCAGCAGAGGCACGCGCATGGATTCCTCATAAGCATTGCGTTTGTCGATCAGGCCGTGCTCTCCGAACAGAAAACCGTTGTCGCCCATCAGAACGACCACGGTGTCGTCTGCCAGACCGGCCGTGTCCAACCAGGCAAGCAGGCGGCCCAGGCTGTCATCCACGGCGGAGAGCGTACGGTGATACTGGCGCTTGAACTCGGCCAGCGGCAGCTCACTGTGATAGGGGAACTCATCCCCATGCCAGCTGTTGCGCTGATTGATCACCCACATGGGCGTATCTGAGCCGGGCGCCGGTGCCGTACCCAGACGGATCTCTGCATCCGTGTACTGCGTCCGGTGACGCTCGGCCGGTTCGAACGTGGCGTGCACCGCCTTGTGTGAGAGATAGACGAAGAACGGCCTGTCCGGTTCCCGGTTCTGCAGGAACTCGAGCGCGTAGTCCGTAAGCTCGTCCGTGATGTAACCCCGCTGCGGCACGTCCTGCCCATTGACGTTCAGCATCGTGGCTCGGCCGAAGGCATTGGTCGGATAGTAGGTGCCCTGGCCTGGAAAGCTCACCCAGTAGTCGAACTCGTTCCGGGGCGCCGAAATCTCACCGCCCATGTGCCATTTGCCGACAAAGGCGGTCTGATAGCCCGCAGCCTGCAGCCGTGCAGGAAACAGTTCCAGACCTTCCGGAAGCGGCCGGTTGTTATCGATCACACCGTGGTTGTGCATCATCATTCCAGTGAGAATGCTGGCCCGGCTGGGAGAGCACAGCGACGTGGTGACGAACGCATTGCGGAAGTGCACGCCCTGTTCGGCAAGCGCGTCCATGTTCGGGGTCTCCAGAACGGGATTCATGAATCCCAGCTCGTCGTAGCGCTGATCGTCCGTGAGCACGAACAGGATGTTGAGCGGCGCGGCTGTTGCCGGGCCGACCGTCAGGACGAATGTCCAGCAGACGATCCAGCGGCTGGTTTCTGATGTAAACATGAACCCCCCTGATCCGCGGGCCTCCGGACCCGGATCCACTGTAGCGCAGCGATTGAGGATCGCGAAGGTTGGCGGCGTCCCTCGAGGGGTGAAACAATGCGGACGATGAACACGGCCTTTGACAACAGCTACGCGCGCCTGCCGGAGAAATTTCACGTTCCGGTGGTACCGGATGCCGCGGCGGCGCCGGCCCTGCTGGCCTGGAACCGGCCGCTGGCCGAGGAAATCGGCCTGCGTCTGCCTCAGGAGGATGAGCAGACTCTGGCCCGCTACTTCAGCGGCTCGGAACCGCTGCCGGGCAGCCAGCCCATCGCGCTCGCCTATGCAGGGCATCAGTTCGGCGGTTTCTCACCTCAGCTCGGGGACGGCCGGGCTGCACTGATCGGTGAGATCGTGACGCCCGGCGGGTCGAGAGTCGATCTGCAGCTCAAAGGCTCGGGGGCGACGCCGTTCTCCCGGGGCGGCGACGGCAAGTCGTGGCTCGGCCCGGTGCTGCGGGAATACATACTGAGCGAGGCCATGCACCGTCTGGGCGTGCCGACCACCCGTGCGCTGGCCGCGGTGGCCACCGGCGAGACCGTCTATCGGGAAACGCCGCTGCCCGGCGCGGTATTCACCCGGGTGGCCGCGAGCCATCTGCGGATCGGCAGTTTTCAGTACTTTGCCGCCCGCCGGGATGTGGAGGCGCTCCGGGTGCTGGCCGACTATGCGATCCGGCGGCACTATCCGGAGGCGCTGGATGCCGAGTCTCCGTACGAGACGCTGTTCAAGCAGGTCATGAAACGCCAGGCAGAACTGATAGCCCGATGGATGTCCATCGGCTTCATACACGGGGTCATGAATACGGACAATTCTGCCATCTCCGGGGAAACCATCGATTACGGACCCGCCGCGTTCCTCGACGAGTTCAGCGCCGGCAAGGTTTTCAGCTCCATCGACAGTCAGGGGCGCTATGCCTACGGGAATCAGCCCGCCATCGGTCAGTGGAATCTGGCCAGATTTGCGGAGACGCTGCTGCACCTCGAGGTGCCGGTGGAGGTTCTCGAAGCGGCCCTGTCGGAGTATCCCCGGCTGTATCAGACGGCCTGGCTCGACCTCATGCGCCGGAAGCTCGGCATCTTCGAGGCAGGTCCGGATGACGAGACGCTCGTTGACCAGTGGCTGTCTCATCTCGAGGCGAACGAACTCGATTACACGCTGAGCTTCCGGGCACTGTCCGGGCAGCTCGAGGCTGCGGGAGGGCCCCGGTTCGCAGAGGTGGAGGTGCGCTGGCGTGAACGGGTACGCGCACAGACGCTGCCGGTCGAAGAGATCGCACGCAGGATGGATGCGGTGAACCCCCTGTTCATTCCACGGAATCATCGGGTGGAGGAAGCCATCGAGCATGCGGTCAGCGGCGACTACGGTCCGTTCGAAGCGCTGATCAGGGTGCTTGCCGGTCCCTTTGCCACCCAGCCGGGATACGAGTACCTGGCCGAAGCCCCCGAGCCGCACCAGCGGGTGCAGCGCACCTTCTGCGGAACCTGAATGGCCGACGGGCTCCCGGCGTCCGTGCTCCCTGCGGGTGTGGTGAGCGAGCGCATCGCGACCGCGCAGGGGCTGACCATGCACTATCTCACCGCCGGAGATCCGGACGGTCCCGTGCTGCTGCTTCTGCATGGATTCCCGGAGCTGGCCTGGAGCTGGCGGAAGGTGATGCCGGCTCTGGCGGCGGCCGGCTACCGGGCCATTGCCCCTGATCAGCGCGGCTACGGCCACACCACCGGCTGGCCGGATGGTTACGATGTGGATCTTCTGCCGTACCGGATGCCGTCTCTGGTTCTCGATCAGCTGGCCCTGCTGCACGCGCTGCAGGTTCCGCAGGTGCATGGTGTGGTGGGGCACGATTTCGGGTCCCCGGTGGCGGCCTGGAGTGCGCTGATCCGGCCGGACGTGTTCCGGCGCGTGGTGATGATGAGCGCACCTTTTCCCGGCCCACCGGGCTTCTCCGGTGCGGCGCGGCTGGACGTGGACCGGGCGTTGGCCGGGCTGTCGCCACCACGGCGTCACTATCAGTGGTACTACGGGCTGCCGGAGGCGAACGACGAGATGCTGAATGCACCTCAGGGGCTGAAGGCGTTTCTGGCCCAGTACTACTACCTGAAGAGCGGTGGGTGGGCCGGTAACGATCCGCATCCGCTGGCCGCCTGGAACGCGGAATCCCTGGCAGTCCTTCCCGGCTATTACGTCATGCCCCGGTTTTCGTCCATGCCGGAAACGGTGGCTGCCGACTCGAACGGAGAAGACCTCGGCAAGCTCGCGCACTGGCTGGATGACGCGGCGCTCGACGTTTACGTGCAGGCGTACGCACGCACCGGTTTCCAGGGCGGGCTGAACTGGTATCGGGCGTCTCTCTCGCCGGACAACGCCCGTGCCCTGCGTCTGTATGCCGGCCGGCGGATCGAGGTACCGGCCGTCTTCATCTGCGGCAGCCGGGACTGGGGTATGCACCAGTCGCCGGGCGCTCTGGAGGCCATGACGGAGCGGGGTTGCGCGGATTTCCGGGGCTCAGAAATCATACCGGGCGCCGGGCACTGGGTTCAGCAGGAAGCCCCGGACGCAGCAACGGCGGCAATTCTCGCTGCCATGGAAGGCTGAACAGGCGGCTGACGACAGTTCAGTCTGCGCTGCCCGACAGCTCCGCAACGAAGTGCTCGAATGCCCGCAGACAGCCGTGGGTGCGGGGATGGATCTGCTCTGTCATGAAGGCCTCCGCGGGCGTGCCTGCCGTAAAGGCTTCGAGCACGCGGGCGGCGGCATCATCCGTTTCCATATCCAGATAGCTGGTGGCCAGCCGCAGGGAGAGCTCGGACTCCGGAATGCCGAACGCGCTGCCGGGAAGCGCGGCTATCCGATACACGTCGAGCAGGTGACCGGCGAGCGTATCGGAAGTATCGATGTTGCGCGTGGCCAGAGCCTGGGAGAACTCTTCGAAGCTGGCGGTCACATAGAATCCCCCCTGAGGCCGGGTACAGCGGATGCCCAGGGTCTGCAACCGGTCCGCGAAGAAGCCGGTGCGCAGAGCGTGAATACGGCGGCAGACGTCGATGTACGCTTCGATGTCCTGCTCACCGCTGAAGGCGAGCACGGCCGCGTGCTGAACGGGCGCCGACGCGGTCGACCAGATTTCGCTGGCGATGGCTTCCATGGCGGCAAGCACCCGCTCGCCGCCCGGCGAGGAGGGCGCTATCGCGACGCCCAGCCGCCAGCCGCCCAGCGACAGATGCTTGCTCAGACCGCCGAGCGTGAAGGTGCCTTCCGGATAGTAGCGGGCCATCGATATGGCCGGTTCGTCGTGACTCAACCTGGCGTAGATCTCGTCGCTGAGCACCACCACATTGTGCCGCCGGCAGAGGCTGGCAAGGGCCTGCAGGAAATCTTCGTCCAGCATGCGTCCCGTCGGGTTGCTCGGGCTGTTGATGATCAGAAGCTTCTGGGCATCGGTGGCGGCCACCGAAACCTCGAATGCTGCCAGGTCGGGAACGTAGTCGTCCTCCACCCGGCCCGGGATACCGTGCACGGTCTTTCCAAGCATCTCCGCCTGGGGCGCATAGCTGACCCAGGATGCGGCAGGCAGATAGAGGTCGGCTTTCAGGGCCATCTGCAGGGCGAAGATGAGCGCCTTGCTGCCGGGACCGATGATGACCTGATCGGGTCGCACCGTCTGTCCCGATTCGCGGGTGTAGTATCCGGCGACTGCCTCACGGAGCGCGGGCAGACCCCGGGCAGGCAGATAACTTTTTTCACCAGCCGATGCGGCCAAAGCCTCCTTCAGCCTCGGGTGAACGGGAAAACGGGATTCTCCGAATCCCAGGTGATAGACGGTTTCACCGGCAGCCCAGAGGGTGGCGACCCGCTCGTTGATGTGCAGGGTGGCAGACGGCGTTCGCGCCCGGAAGTATTCGCCGATCTCGAAGTCCATGGGCGCAGCCTACCTGAATGCGGTCCGGGCGGCCGGCTGCCGGGGCCTCAGTAGGTCCCGTCGTAGCCCCGTTTTGCAGCGCGGATCTGAGCCCGGCGCCGGGAGGAGGACCCTCCGGACGGTGGGCGCCGCCGTTTGTTGCCCTGGTTTCTGGTGGCTCTTCTACGCATGAATGCCTCCGCTTCGGCGTTCAGTGCAGGCCCGAACTGCTGTTACAGGCCTGTTGATCAATAGAGATAGTCGATGTCATCCCGCATCCGCCGCGTATCCCGGAGATCCTCCAGGTGCCGACGGATCCTGAGCTGGTTCTGCTGCTTGCGTGCCCGGGTCGCCAGCCTGAACTGCTGGTTCTGTTCGAGCCGCTCGAGCTGCGCCAGAAGCGAAGGAGAAAATTCCTCATCGGAATAGTCGTCGAAGTCGTCGTCGTCGTGCATGTGCATCCCGTGCCTAAACGGGCGGGCGTCTGCTTTGGACCAGGCCGCCCGCCAAATTCAATCCTGCTCCTCCAACCCAACTGCGGAGAAGCACCCTCGATTCTCCACGGGTATTTGGAAAAGAAAATCAATATTTACGGCGCCTCATGACAAAATATATTGATTAAAAGTGCGGGTGAGGGAAAATCTGATCCTGTACCCGATTCGGAAATTCAATGGATACGGAACTCCTGCGCACCTTCCTCGAAGTCCGGAAAACCCGGCACTTCGCCCGGGCGGCGGAGAATCTGTTCATCACCCAGGCGGCGGTGAGTGCCCGGATCCGGCAGCTGGAATCGCTGGTCGGGCAGCGGCTTCTCACCCGCGAGCGGAACAACATCCAGCTCACCACCGCCGGCCATCTGCTGGTGCCGCATGCGGAGTCGATTCTGGACACGCTGAACCGCGCGCTGCTGGAAGCGGGACAGGAGCGGCAGCCGCTGATCGTGCTCGGCTGCCTGCCGAGCCTCCGGGAGATCTATCTGGATGGCTGGCTGTCGACCCTGCTGGAGACCCACGCGGACTGGCGCCTGCAGCTGGAATCTCTCACCACCCTGGAGATCATCGCCCGGGTGCGCGACCGCTCGCTGGATCTCGGCATCGTCTACGACGTGCCGCGAGCCGCCGATCTCTGGGTGGAAGGGCTGACCAGTTTCAATCTGGAGCTGGTGGCGGCGCGGCCCGGACTCTCGACCGCATCCACTCTCGAGAATTACGTGCACGTGGACTGGGGCACCTCGCTCGCTGCCGCCAGGGATGTGGGTCTCAAGGGTCTGACCGTCAGGGCCCGGCTCGATTCCGCCGTGCTGGCCAGGCGCCTGCTTCTCGGACTCGGAGGCTGCGCGCTGCTGCCGCATCCGCTGATCTCCGCGGATCTGACCGCCGGAACCCTGCATCCGGTTTCGGACGGGCCCGTCTACCGGCGGGAAGTCTTCCTCATCAGCGCGGGTGACCGACGTGACGAGCCCGTGCTCAACCGGCTGATCGAGGCCCTGCATGAACGGTTGACGGTTTAGGGCAGGGGTTCCGCCGACAGCACCTCCGGACGCCGCAGGACGGCAGCGCTGATCAGGCTCACCAGAACGCCGGCGGGCAGGATCTCGAGAAACGTGATGCCTATCCGCGGCAGCGGCGCACCGTAGGCTTTCAGACCGCCGGGCACTGGTGGAAAACAGCTTGCGAGACGCGAGCTGCGGATGTTCATAGTGCGAGACTATCAATCTGATTGGAACAATCAATTTCATCTACCGTCGGAGGTGCCCTAGTCTTCAGAAACCAAGGAATCCAGCAGGGGAACCATGATGGTACTTTCATTCGCGAAATCAGCGGCTATGGCCGCTGTTCTGGTGCTGGCCGGCATTCCGGCCAGTCAGGCTGCTGACAGCAGCAAACCGGCCGGGTCGATGGGCGGCACTGCCACCACCGGAGCCCGGTCCAATCAGTTCTGGTGGCCGGATCAGCTCGATCTGTCGCCGCTGCGTGACCACGATGCACGCTCGAATCCGTACGGTGACGATTTCGACTACGCAGAAGCGTTCAGTTCTCTTGATCTTGCGGCAGTGAAGCAGGACATCGACGCGCTGCTCACCGACTCCCAGGAATGGTGGCCGGCGGACTGGGGCAACTACGGCCCCTTGTTCATCCGGATGGCCTGGCACAGCGCTGGCACCTACCGGACTCTGGACGGCCGCGGCGGCGGTGACGGCGGACAGCAGCGTTTCGATCCGCTCAACAGCTGGCCGGACAACGCCAGCCTGGACAAGGCGCGGCGCCTGCTGTGGCCGATCAAGCAGAAGTACGGCCGTGCCCTGTCGTGGGGCGATCTGATGATTCTCGCCGGTAACGTGTCGCTGGAGAACATGGGTTTTGAGACCTACGGGTTCGCCGGTGGCCGCGCGGACGACTGGGAACCGGATCTCGTGTACTGGGGGCCGGAAGTGGAAATGCTGGCCAGCGACCGGGAGGACAATACCGGACAGCTGATCCGTCCTCTCGGCGCCACGCACATGGGTCTCATCTACGTGAATCCGGAAGGCCCCAGAGGCAAGCCGGATCCGGTGGGCTCTGCGCACAACATCCGGGTCGCCTTCGGCCGCATGGCCATGAACGACGAGGAGACGGTGGCGCTGACGGCCGGTGGCCATACCTTCGGCAAGATGCATGGCGCCCATAAAGCCGGTGACTGTGTCGGTCCGGAACCGGGTGGGGCCGCCATCGAGCAGCAGGGTCTCGGCTGGGAGAACAGCTGCGGTAAAGGGCACTCCGAAGACACGGTGACCAGCGGTCTGGAAGGCGCCTGGACTCAGGCACCCACGCAGTGGACGTCGCTCTATCTGCAGAACCTTCTGACGCTCGACTGGCAGCAGACGCGCAGCCCCGGAGGAGCGATCATCTGGATCCCGACCGACGAGTCCATGCACACCGCAGTGCCGGACGCCCATGTGGAGGGTAAGTTCAATCCTCCGGTCATGACGACGGCCGACCTGGCCCTCAAGTTCGATCCGGCCTACAGAGCCATCGCCGAACGTTTCCTCGCGAACCCGGAAGAGTTCCGGCTGGCTTTTGCCAAGGCCTGGTACAAGCTCACGCACCGGGACATGGGTCCGC
Source organism: Gammaproteobacteria bacterium (assembly GCA_030425195.1). GTDB lineage: Bacteria > Pseudomonadota > Gammaproteobacteria > Pseudomonadales > Azotimanducaceae > SZUA-309. Next base: position 98,782 of record JAUIAV010000011.1, read on the forward strand.
GCAGCCGTTACCTGGGTGATCAGGTCCCGGAAGACATTCTCATCTGGCAGGACCCGGTACCGCCGGTGGAGCACAAGCTCATCAGCGACGCCGAAGCGCGCAGGCTCAAATCGGAAATTCTGAAGTCGGATCTGTCCAATGCGGAGCTGGTACGCACCGCATGGGCCTCGGCATCCACCTTCCGCGCCGGTGACAAGCGCGGCGGTGCGAACGGTGCCCGGATCGCGCTGGCGCCGCAGAAGGACTGGAAGGCCAACAATCCGGAGGAGGTTGCCCGGGTGCTGGAAGTGCTGAAAGGTATCCAGGCCGACTTCAACGCCGGATCCCGGCGGACGAAGGTCTCTCTGGCCGATCTGATCGTGCTGGCAGGTGCCGCCGGAATCGAGCGGGCGGCCGAGGCAGCCGGGCATGACGTGGAAGTCCCGTTCGTGCCGGGCCGTACCGATGCGAGCCAGGCTCAGACCGATGTGGCGTCTTTCGCGCTGCTCGAGCCGAAAGCGGACGCATTCCGGAATTACTTCGATGCCGATGCCAGCTTTCAGTCTCCCACCGAGTCCCTGGTGGACAAGGCGGATCAGCTGGAGCTGACGGTGCCGGAGATGACCGTGCTGGTAGGCGGTATGCGATCGCTTGGCGCGAACTGGGACGGTGGCGATGTGGGTATTCTCACGGATAACCCCGGAGCGCTCAGCAACGACTTCTTCGTCAATCTGATGGATATGTCGACGGTCTGGCGTCAGGGAGCATCCGAAGGAATTTTCGAAGGCGTGGATCGTCAGAGCGGTACTCTCAGGTACACGGCGACGCCGGTCGACCTGATCTTCGGGTCCAACTCCGAGCTCAGAGCAGTGGCCGAGGTCTATGCCTACGATGATGGCGGTGACAAGTTCGTCGACGACTTCGTTGCGGCCTGGACCAAGGTCATGCAGCTGGATCGGTTCGACCTGTAACGGTCTGACTGCGTTCCCTCGAGCCGGCGCCGCGTTCTGCGGTGCCGGCTTTTCCGTGCAGTAAGGCCCTGACCGGCCTTGATTGTCTCCTTATCGAAGACAGTGTGCTTCCAATGGCGAATATTGTCTTTGCCATAGAGGGCGGCCACACTGCTCGCCGGTCAATAGGGACCGATCCGAGGAGGCAGATGATGTTGAGCGTGCGAAAAGCCGAGGAACGGGGTCTGGCCAGTTTCGGCTGGCTGAACTCCCGGCATACGTTCTCATTCGGGCACTACTATGATCCGCAGCACATGGGCTTCGGCCCGCTCCGGGTGATCAATGAGGATCGTGTGGCACCGGATCGCGGTTTCGACCCGCACGGCCACCGCGACATGGAGATCATCTCCTACGTGATCGATGGCACGCTCGAGCACCGGGACAGCATGGGGAACGGGTCCGTGATCCGACCGGGTGACGTGCAGCGCATGTCGGCGGGCACCGGTGTCCGCCACAGCGAATACAATGCTTCGGATTCTGATCCGGTGCATTTCCTGCAGATCTGGATCCTGCCTGAGCGGGATGGCCTCGAGCCGGGTTACGAGCAGGTCACGTTCAGCTCCGCGAAGAGGCGGGGACGGCTGTGCCTGGTGGGCTCACGGAATGCCCGGGAAAACTCCGTCGCCATACATCAGGATGTGGATCTCTACGCCGCGCTTCTGGATGCCGGCGACAGGTTGAGCCACCGGTTCGGTGATGACCGGCTCGGCTGGGTTCAGATGGTGCGCGGCAGTGCCAGGCTCAATGATCAGCTCGTTCACGCCGGGGATGGGGTCGCGGTACCGGCCGGAACTTCCCTGACGCTGTCGGGGGTCGAAGATGCCGAGCTGCTGCTGTTCGACATGGATGCAGAGAAAGGGAGTCATGGCAGATGAGTTATCAGGAAGCGGATGCGCCGGTCTGTGAACGATCCACCGGCGTGGTCGATCTGATGATCCGTCCGAGAGAGAAAGACCTGGGGGAGTTCAGCGTAAGGCGGGTGCTGCCGGCTTCGGACCGGCAGATGGTCGGACCGTTCATCTTCTTTGATCACATGGGTCCCGCTGAATTTCCGCCGGGCAAGGGGATTCAGGTACGTCCACACCCGCACATCGGCATCGCCACGATTACCTACCTTTTCGAGGGAGAGATCCTGCATGCGGACAGCCTGGGCTACCGCCAGCCGATTCAGGCCGGCGCGGTGAATCTGATGACGGCAGGGCGTGGCATCGTGCACTCCGAGCGTGCCGGGAGCGACCTGGACGAGCGCTCGCGTCTGCACGGTATCCAGTCCTGGATGGCGCTGCCGGATGGTCAGGAAGAGATCGCTCCTGCGTTCGCCCATACCCCGGCCAGCGAGTTACCGCAGATAGACCGTGCGGGTGCCGTGGTCCGGATCATCATGGGTGAGGCGTTCGGCGAACGCTCCCCGGTCACGACCTATGCGCCGACCCTGTATCTCGACTGCGCAATGATCGCCGGTGGTGAGCTGCCGCTGCCCGACAGCTATGAGGAACTGGCCCTGTATGTGGTTTCAGGGAAGGTGGTGGTGGGGACGTGCACGGTGGAGAGCGGCGTGATGGCCGTGCCGTGCCCGGACGCGGAAGTGTCCGTTCAGGCGCTGGAAGCGTCCCGCCTCATGGTGATAGGCGGGCGGCCGTCCGGGGAACGTCACATCTGGTGGAATTTCGTCTCGAGTTCCGAGGAGCGTATCGAGCAGGCGAAGGCGGACTGGCAGTCCGGGGGGTTCGAACCCGTGCCGGGCGACGAGGAGTTCATTCCTCTGCCCGGCCGGTAGGGTTCTCCGGACGCGATCAGGTACCGGTCCAGTTCGGCGCACGCTTCTCCGCAAAGGCCACGGGACCTTCCTTGGCATCGTTCGAGCTGAAGACTGTCCGGGACAGCGGCTCCTGCATCTTCCAGAGGGTTTCCTCGTCGTAGCCCTGCGAGGCGGCCCGTACCAGCGTTTTGGACGCGGCCACGGCAAGCGGAGCGTTCTCTGCAATCCGTTCCGCCCAGCCGATGGCGGCTTCGAGCGCGCCGCCCGGTTCCGTCAGCTCGCTCAGCATGCCGGATTCCAGAGCAACTTCGGCGGTGATGGGTTCACCGGTAATGGCCATTTCCATGGCTCGGGTGACCCCGACCCGAGCCGGCAGCCGGAAGACACCACCAGCCGCGGCAAACAGGCCGACCTTGACCTCGCGGATGCCGATCTTGGCGCCTCTGGAGGCGACCAGCAGGTCGCAGGTCAGCGCGATCTCGCAGCCGCCGGCCAGTGCAAAGCCTTCGATGGCGGCAATCAGAGGTTTCCTGCTGCCTTCACGGATGAAGGTGGTCAGAGGGCCGATGTCTTCGCCCCGGGCGAAAGCCTTCAGATCCATGCCTGAGCAGAACCCACGACCGTTGCCGGTGATGATACCGGCCGTCAGAGAATTGTCTTCGTCCAGTTCCCTCACCGCGTTCAGCAGGCCGTTCGAAAGAGCGCCGTTGATGGCGTTCATCGCCTCCGGACGGTTCAGGGTGATGATCATGATACGGTCCCGTCTTTCGACCAGGACCGCCTGTTCTTCGGCGGCATCGCTCATTGCAGACTCCTTCTGTTTGGATTGCCCGAATAGTCGCCAGGGTGTGATCTCAGTTCAAGTCCTGTGGTCTTCCGTCCGGGTAATCGCCAGAGCGGCCTGAATGGCGTCCTTCCGGGAGGCGAAACGCTGAGTTTCCTTCACGAGCTCCAGAGACCCGAGCTGGGTCATCACCCGTGCGAGGGGAAAACTCAACCCCACGATCAGGACTTCACTCCTGGCAGCGACGGCCCGCTGGATCAGTTCCTCGAGCTCCAGTCCGGCGCTGCCATCGATGCGGGGCACATCGAGCAGATCGAGAATGAGAACATCGTAGTGCTCGAGAGCGGAAAAGCGACGGGCCATCTCGTTGGCCGCGCCGAAGCTCATGAGCCCCGAGAGGTGCACGAGCAGCACCGTATCGCCGCATGCCTTCAGCAGCCGGGCCTCCTCCGGATTGAGAAGATCGTGCTCGTCCGCGTGGGTGAGGGTGCGGATGGATTCCTTCTGCAGATCCGCGGCTTCCTTCACGAACAGAAGACTGGCCAGAACGATGCCGCAGCCAACCGCGGTGATGATGTCGACGAAGACGGTGAGAATGAAGACCACGATCATCAGGACGAGATCGCGGCGAGGTGCCCGGTGAGCACGTGCGAGGAACCGCCAGTCGATCACGTCCACGCCCACCTTGATCAGCACCCCCGCCAGCGCGGCCTGGGGGATGTGCGAAACGACGGGGCCGAGGCCGATGGCGATGGCCAGCAGGAAAAGGGCATGCATCACACCCGAGAGCGGGGTGCGACCGCCGGCCTGAATGTTGGTCAGGGTGCGGATCGTGGCGCCTGCGCCGGGGATGCCGCCGAGCAGACCCGCGGCCAGATTTCCCACACCCTGGCCCACCAGTTCCCTGTCAGAGTCGTGGAAGGTCGCCGTCGCGTTCTCCGCCACCAGAGACGTGAGCAGCGAGTCGATGGAGCCGAGGGCGGCCAGAACCAGAGCGCTGGCGATCATGTCGCCGAGCAGGTCCCGCTCGAAGTCGGGCAGCTGCAGCGTCGGGAGAGCGGAGGGTACCGTCCCGAGATCGGGGACGTCTGTGAGGATGAGTCCGGTTGCGGTTCCGAGGAGGATGGCCAGCAGAGGCGGTGGGATGATCCGTGCGATCGGTCGTGGTGTCCTGAAGCAGATCAGCACGGCGAGCAGACCCACCAGCAGGGCATTGAGGTTCGGATGGGCGAGGTATTCGGGCAGCACGCTCAGGGCGTTCACCACGTTTGCCGGTGAGCTGAAACCGAGCAGGGGGTCGAGCTGCATGATGATGATGATGGCGCCGATGCCGGTCATGAAGCCGGATATCACCGGGTAAGGCATCAGCTTGATGTAGCCGCCGAGCTTCAGATAGCCGAACAGAATCTGAAACAGGCCCGTGAGCATGACGACGGTGAACGCCGCGGCCGGGTTGTGTCCGAACTGCGTGAACACGGACGCAGCCACGATCGTCATGGGTCCGGTCGGGCCGGAAATCTGCGTGGCGGTACCGCCGAACAGCGAAGCGAACAGTCCGACGCAGATGGCACCGTACAGACCGGCCACGGGCCCTGCGCCGGAGGCCACGCCGAACGCCAGCGCGAGCGGCAGGGCCACGATGGCGGCTGTCGCGCCGCCGATCAGATCGCCGCGGAAGTTTGCGGTGCTCAACCGGTTGGGGAGAAGAGGGCTCACGATCGGTTTCCTAGCCCTTGAGCCTCACCCCCCGGCCGCCCTCGAAACTGTCCGCACCCTCCGCGATCAGCACCACGCCTTCCCGGTCCAGGGTGTCGACGATCTTGACGAGTGTGTCCACGTTGCTGCGCACCGTGTCCGCGCTTGCTTCCATCCTCCGGATGGTGGCCAGCGACACGCCGCTGAGTTCGGACAGGGTGCGCTGATCCATGTTCAGGAGTGCTCTGGCCGCCTTCATCTGTCTGCCTGAAATCATTGCCGCCCCGCGGGATCTTCTCTAGTTGTCAAAAATGATACTTAAAATATCATAAATGATCTAAAAATACTTAAATAAGCAGCAGAGAGTCTCAACAATGCGTAGACGGCCGTCCGGTCAGGCCGACACAGCGTCCTCGGCGGGGGCAGATCCCAGCAGCATGTCGAGCCGCTGATCCGTGAATTTCTGCAGGCGCACCATGTGCCCGGCGCGGAGCTGATCCCGGCCATTCGCGTCCAGCTTGTCGAACCAGTCGTCCTCGCCCAGCATCTCCCCCAGCCTCGGCGGATTGCGGTGCATCATCTGCACGTCCACGCGTTTCGGTTCCAGACCGCGCAGGATGCCGCGATTGAAATGGGAATGGATGGTCACCCGCTCGCCGGGCTCGGTCCGGTCTCCCTGCCAGTGCCAGACGCCATGGGTGAAATAGACGACCGAACCTTTCGGCATCTCGATGGGAATGCCACGGTCCAGCCCTTCGCCGGGCTTGGGACCTCGTCGCGCCTGATGTGATCCGGGCACGATCCAGGTAGGGCCGGATGCCACGGTCCAGTCCTCCAGTGCCCAGACGCCGACGCCTGTCATGGCAAACTCCGGATAAGGTTCCGGCACCATCGAGTAGTCGGTGTGCATGGGTATGAACCCCGGTCCGGGTCCGCGCCGGATGGCGCTGATGGATGCGATCACCGCACCGCGTCCGAGGCTTGCATCCATCAGGGTCATCAGAGGAGCGTTCTGCACCAGCCGTTCGAACTCCGTGCCATGGTAGAGCATCCACTGCAGCTGGGTTCGATCGTGCGACCAGACGGCGCGCAGGGTGGCCTCGCGCACTTCGTCAGCAAACTCCGGACTGATGGCCCCTTCGATGACGGTAAAACCCTGTTCTTCGACCTCGCGGACGTGTCTCTCCATGCCGAGTGCCCGGGCGCGATGGGCGATGTCCGGATTCTCCACCGTCATTCTGGCCATGTGGTCGTGGAAGAGTCCCAGCAGCTCAGCCGTTCGAGCGTCTTCAATCGGATTCCGAATGCGGACGGCACCGGCGCCGAAGAGGTGCTCGACTTCCCGCATGGCCCGTTGCATGACGCCCGGTGCCCTGGCGCCGACCACCTGGGCGAGCGCCAGGCCTGCCTGGTAACTGCCCTCGACCTGAAGGCCCGGTGTCTGCAGCGGTTCCCTGCCGATCCTGGTGTTCTCGCCGTCATAGGTCAGGGACCACTGAGCTACGCCGCCCGGAAATCCCAGGTGTGGTGGTGCGTCGCTGAAGCGTTCGGTGAGGCTGAAGGGCGGCAGCTTTTCGCCGGATGCGGCAAGTGCCCTGGTCAGATGATCCCGGGCCCGTTCCAGCCACTGGTCGGAAAGGAATTCACACTGGTGCGGCAGGCACAGAACGGGCGCTTCGCCTTCGAGCAGGTTGTCCAGACTCATTGCATCATCTCCCCTTTGCCCTGACAGATAGCACATCGGTATGCTGGCCGTCGACATTCAGATACCTGTGAGGGAGAAAAAGCATGAGCGAAGCCAAAGTCGTCAAGCAGATCGGTGCTCCGGCGGACGCCGTCTGGGCGCAGTTGGGCAATTTTGCAGGCATGGAGGCCGGTGGCGGAATCGACTCCGTCACCTACGAAGGGGAAGGCGTGGGCATGACGAGGACCATCGTGATGGGCGGCCGGCCGATCGTTGAGCGCCTCGAAGTGCGCGACGACGATGCGCGGACGCTTACCTACGTCATCATCAATGAGGATGGACCGCTGCCGTTCGCCAACTATTCCTCCACCATTCGTGTCGACGACAATGGTGATGGAACCTGCACCGTGGATTGGACCGGTACGTTCGAGCCCCGGGGCGTGGATGAGGCGGAAGCCGTGAACATGGCTTCCGGCATCTATGCCGGGGGGATCAAGCGGGCGAGAGCAGCGCTGGGCGTTGACTAGGCGTCGAGAACATTAGGTGGATTTACTTAGTGACCATTAAATCAGTAAAAACTAAATTAGAAACTTATGAATTACTGAGATTTGATGGCAAGAGGACTCCATGATGTTGAAGAAAGCCTTATCCGGATCATTGATCATCGTCGCCGGTATCCTGACGATTCCGATGGCCTCTGCTGCGGAAGCGTCCCAGACACGCGAGCAGGTTCGCTCTGAAGTGCAGACCCAGGAAGAATCGCCCGCAGGCGCCACAGAGCAGAACCGCAACCGGGAACGCGAACTGAAGCAGCAGGCGGAATCTGCTGGCCAGGGTGAGGGCCAGGGTAAAAGTCAGGGCCAGGGCCAGGGCAAAGGCAAAGGGCAGGCACAGGGTCAGAATATGGGTCGAGGTCCCCAGAGCGGTGGACAGGGTAGAGGCGGTCCGGGCCGTGGTCGCTGAGGCCGCCAGACCGCGGTCTCCGATGCGCGTAACCGCCCTGCTGCTGGCGGTATCCGTAGCCGCGTCTGCGGCAGCACAGCCGGGACCTGGTGGCGGGCCGCCCGCATTCGAGACCTTCGATGTGGATGGCGACGGCCGTATCTCAGAGAAGGAATTCTACGAGGCGCGCGGTCATCGAATCGCCGAGCGGGCAGCGGAAGGTCGTCCGATGAAACATCTCAGCAGCGCGCCTTCTTTCGAGGAGATCGATAGGGACGGCAGCGGCTCGATCGACCCGGAAGAGTTTGCCGGTCATCAGGCCAGCCATCAGGCGGGCATGCGCGCGACGGATGGAGACGGAGCGCGTGACTGAGCCCGCGCTGCCGGAGCTGGACCTGGCGCGAATGCGCTCAAACGCGGATGAGGCCGCGGATCTTCTGAAGACGCTTTCGAGCCCTCATCGATTACTCATCCTCTGCTTTCTTGCTGAGGGTGAGGCCTCGGTGGCCGAGCTGAACGGTCGGTTGCCATTGAGTCAGTCTGCGTTGTCGCAGCACCTGGCGGTGCTGCGCTCGCACCGGCTCGTCTCCACGCGCCGTGAAGCGCAGACCATCTACTATTCGCTCGCGGAGAGCGATGCACTACCGATCATTCGAACGCTGCACGACATCTACTGCTGACGCGTTTCAGGCCTCAGAACGATCTTTCTGCGGTGGTAGCCCCGTACATCCTGTCCCCCGTTTCCGCCCTGAGCAGCTCGAGCTCTCTGGCGAGCGCGATGCGTCCCGCTTCGGCGGCCGGGTGGTCGGGATAGTAGGAAAGTTCTGACTCCGGATCCCCGGCGATCCGAGTACCGATCAGCACCCGTGGTTTCGAGTAGTCGTACGGTCGGGCCCGATGCAGAATGCAGCGATTGTCCCAGAAGAGGGTATCGCCCGGCTGCCAGTGATGTGTGTAGACGCGGGTCGGTTCACAGACGATGAAATCGGTCAGCATCTGCAGCAGTGCCCGGCTTTCGTCCCGCGGGAGGCCCGGAATACCGAAAGCATGCCGGGCGACAAAGATGGCTTTCCTGCCGGTCTCCGGATGCTCCTTCACGAGCGGCCGCAGGTAAGCCTCTCCGTGATAAACCGAATCCGCACGCACGGGCGGGAAATCGCCGATGTCGTTGGCCTGCGAGTATTGAGTGGAGTGATAGGCGCTCAGCCCGGCGATCTTCTCCTTCGTCGCATCGTCCAGGGCATCGTAGGCGGCGCGGGCATCTGCCAGTTCGGTTTCCCCACCCTCATCGGGCACGGTGACGGCCGAGAGCATGGCGCATTTCGAGCTCAGCGGTTTGTAGGTGGAGTCCGTATGCCAGGCTTCATTGCCGACGTTGGTACGCATCACCTGTGTATCGAGATCCATGATGTCGCCGTATTCTCCTTCGGCGACGCGCTTCTGATTCGACATGGGCGCACCGCCGAATTCGAGCTCGCCGAAGCGCAGACCGAAATCGATGTTCTCCTTTTCCGTGAGAAACTGTCCCGGAAGAAGCAGAAAGCCGTACTCGAGGAAGGCCGCATGAATAGCGGCGAATTCGTTGTCGGTCAGGTTGCCGAGATGTACGCCGGTCACGGTGGCCCCGAAAGTTCTGCCTTCCACCGGCTGGATAGTCAGTTCAGCCATATCTAGTCCCTCCCGCTCGTGGCACGCTCTGCGGCGAGCTGCTCGAGATATATTGTTTCGAGGCGCTCCACTTCAGCCAGAAACCCGTCGGGATCGACGAAAGTACCCGGATCGTACGCCTGGCCGGGCTGGTACTTCTCGAGCAGGCCGTACTGACTGCCGTGGGCGGCCACCCAGACGTCCACGTCCATGGCCTTCTGTTCCCGATACGTCTTTGCGAAGTCTTCGGCCACGCCGGGATAAGTCGGGTCCACCAGAAGCCGCTTACCGGGATTGATGGTCCCCATGTTGGCGATCACGACCCGATAGTCCTTCCCGTTCTCGGTGACCGTCATGCTGTAGCTCGAGCTGCCTTCCGTGTGCCCCGGATGGTCGTGCACGGTCAGACGGATGTCGCCGAGCTCGATCAGATCACCGTCTGACAGCTGCCGGTCCACCTGGATGGGAGCGAAGGTCACCCGCCCGCCGAAGTGCGGGTCACTGAAACCGCCGTCTTCGAGGATCCGCGTGTCCTTTGCCGTGCCCCACATCTCGGCGCCGGTCAGCGCTTTGATCTCCGCCAGCGCTGCCGTGTGGTCGAAGTGCGCCTGCATGCAGAGCAGGATCCGTACGTCCTCGAGCTGGAATCCGAGCGATTCGACGTTCTCGCGGATGGGCGCAGCGGAATCCGCCAGTCCGGTGTTGATGAGGATGTGCCCTGCGTCGGACGTGATCAGGAAGACGCCGAGATCCTCGAACCCGACCGCGTACAGATTGCCGATCACCCGGTGTGCGGGGAAGGGCGTCGTCCAGCCTGCTGGCGGGGTGAAGGATTCGAGCAGATCCGCGGGCTGGGCGATCGCCGTGGCGGCGAGCCAGCATGACACGGCGGCGATCCAGGCGCGCCGATGGCCAAGGCCCGGTATCGTCCCTCTCATGCCACACCCTCCATCAGTCTCTGCGAACCCTGCGAAAATAGCAGAGAATGCGGCTTTTGTAGATCCGGAGGCACCCGTGACCGATCTCGGCATCTTCAGAGCAGAAACCCGTGCATGGCTGGAAGAGAACTGTCCGCCCTCCATGCGCACGCGGATGGTGCCCGGTGAACAGGTGGGCGGTGGCAGCAAGCGGCGGGGACCGAATCCGGAATCCTACGTCTGGCTCGAGCGCATGGCTGAAAAGGGCTGGACGGTGCCCACCTGGCCGGTCGAGTACGGCGGTGGGGGTCTGGAGAAGGAAGAATTCCTGATTCTGCTGGATGAGCTGCAACGGATCCGTGCCCGACCGCCACTGGGTGGCATGGGGGTAACCATGATCGGCCCCACGCTGCTCGAATACGGCACCGAGGATCAGAAACAGCGACATCTGCCCAGGATCGCGAGCGGCGAGGTGGCCTGGTGCCAGGGGTACAGTGAGCCGGGTGCCGGCTCCGATCTCGCCAGCCTGAAGACCCGGGCGGAGGACAAAGGCGACTACTATCTGGTGAACGGCAGCAAGATATGGACGTCCGGCGCTCAGTACGCTGACTGGATGTTCTGTCTGGTGCGCACGAATCCGGATGTGCCTAAGCATGACGGCATCAGCTTCGTGCTGTTCCCGATGGATGATCCGGGTGTGACGGTGAAACCCATCGTCCTGATCAACGGAGAGTCACCGTTCTGCCAGACCTTTCTCGATGATGTGAAGGTGCCGAAAGCCGACCGGGTGGGCGAGGAGAATCGGGGCTGGACGGTGGCGAAACGGCTGCTGCAGCACGAGCGTTCCGGTCTGGCGGCACTGGCCAGCGCGGATACCGCCGGTCCCATGGAACGGATCCAGCCCTCACTGCCGCTTCCGGCGCTTGCCCGCGAGTACTCCGGCGGTGAAAGCATCGATGATCCATCCCTGCGCGCTGCCGTGATCGACAATGAGATGCGCAAAAGGGCCTTCCGGCTCACTCAGCAGCGGGCGGTCGACGAATCCGAGGCGAATACGCCGGGTGCGGCAACCTCCATCTTCAACTACGTGGAAGCCGAGTTCGTGAAGTCGCAGCTGGAGCTCCAGCTGCGCATCCGGGGTACCCGCGGCCTGGGCTGGACCGGAGCTCCCTTCACGGAGGAAGAGATCGGCATGGCGCGCCTCTGGCTCGAGGCCAAGGCCATCTCCATCGCCGGTGGCTCCAGCGAGATACAGCTCAACATCATCGCCAAGCGGGTGCTGGGGTTGCCGGACTGATTCCGGATTCAGATGATGTGATGAGCGGTCAGGTCCTTGATCACCCGAACGACGGAGATGTCGTCATCACCCCGAACGGCTGAAAAACCCAGGTCTTTCGCGAGGCGCAGCATGCGTTTGTTCTCTCTGAGAACCAGGCCTTCAATGCGTTCCTGTCCAGCCATCACCGCCGCGGCGATGACAGTGGTGAGCAGATGTCTCGCAATGCCGTAACCCTGCCATTCGTCTGCAATGACCACCGCGAATTCCACGGTCCCCGGCACCTGACTGGGCGAATACCGGGCCACACCGATCTGGCGATCTCCATCCGATTCGTGGACAGTCGCGATCACTGCGTAGCTGTCCGGATACTCCGGATGAGTCAAATCGTGGAGGAGCTTCGGCGGCAGTTCCTTCATACCCGAGAAAAACCGGAGGTACCTGGATTGAGCGGAAAGCCCCTTCACGAATGCCTGCTCGATTTCCCTGTCCTCGGGCTGCATGGTTCGGAACCGGACCTCAGATCCATTCGGTAGTGGAATGCTGGCAAGGCCGGGCTTTCGCGTATCGGAAGGGAGGACCTGAGCGAGCCGATCGACCACATAGTTGGCCATGTGCGCCCGCTCGATGACATCCGCCACGCCGAGGCTGCTGGCTCTTTCCCGCAGTTCGGGGCTGATCGAATCGGCCAGCAGCAGAACGGGAAAGCCGATGCCCAGTCCGCGCAGGTCGCGGACCAGCGCGAGACCATCGCCTCCAGCGGATTCCTTATCCAGAATCAGACAGGCCTCTTCCACCAGGCTGCCGGAAAGCGCTGCCAGAAACGGCCCGGGCTCCGGGAAGGAAAGCACAGGAATTCCATAGGTTGCGAGCAGTTCAGTGAGAGCATTGCCGATGGTCGAGTCTGAGTCGACGACGTAGATGGTCTGGCCGATGCTCATGGGATTCATCCCCGGCGCTAGCTCGAGAATGGAGATTAACGCACGCAAGAGAAAAACGTGTCGATTTCGCGCGAATCCGTGGCGCGTTGACCGGAAGGCCCCGCCGGAGCATTCTGGCAGGGAACAGCCCTTGAGGTCAGTATGAGCACAGCAACCGAATCGAACGTGGACAGCACACCGCTCGAGGAGATCGATGTCAGCCGGCCGGAACTCTTCGGATCCGATACCTGGCAACCCTGGTTCGCGCGGCTGAGGCGGGAAGCGCCCGTTCATTACCTCGCCGACAGTCCGCTGGGTCCTTTCTGGTCCGTGAGCAGCCATGCCCTGATCAAGGAGGTGGATACCACCAATACGGTTTTCTCCTCCGCATCCGAACTGGGCGGCATCGCCATCGTCGATCCGCCTGTCGCTCAGGAAGGCCAGATTCAGGGGCAGAGTTTCATCACCATGGACGAGCCCCAGCACATGCCCCAGCGGATGGCCGTGGCACCGACGGTGGCTCCGGCGAATCTCGCTGAGCTCGAACCGCTCATCCGGGAGCGGGCGATCGACATCCTCGAAAACCTGCCGGTGGGCGAAACGTTCAACTGGGTTCAGGAGGTCTCCGTCGAACTGACGGCCAGAATGCTCGCGACGCTGTTCGATTTTCCGTACGAGGAACGGCGCAAGCTCATCTACTGGTCGGATCTGACCACGGCGGTTCCGGAAGTGACCGGCGATGACAGCATCGACATGAACAAACGCTATGAGGAGCTCATGAAGGCGGCGGCCGCCTTCTATGAGCTCTGGGCGGCGAAGGCGGGCCAGCCCCCGAAGTTCGATCTGATCTCCATGCTGCAGCACAACGAAGCCACGGCCCGGATCAACGAGAATCCGGAGCAGTTTCTCGGCAATCTTCTGCTCCTGATCGTGGGCGGCAACGACACAACACGCAACAGCATCAGCGGTGGTGTCATGGCGCTCAACCGGTACCCTGACGAATATCAGAAGCTGCGCGACGATCCCGGACTGATCCCCAACATGGTCTCCGAGATGATCCGCTGGCAGACGCCGGTGATTCACATGCGCCGGACCGCACTCCAGGATTACGAGCTCGGAGGCCAGAAGATCCGCAAGGGCGACAAGGTGGTGATGTGGTATCTCTCCGGCAATCGGGACGAGAGCGTTTTCGAGGATGCTGACAGGCTCATCATCGACCGGCCGAACGCCCGTGCCCATGTGGCGTTCGGTTTCGGCGTGCACCGCTGCATGGGCAACCGCCTGGCTGAGATGCAGCTCCGGGTGCTATGGGAGGAGATCGTGAAACGCTTCCACACGGTTGAAGTGGTGGCCGAAATCGAACGGCTCCCGAACAATTTTATCAGGGGAATCAAAGACGTACCTGTGCGTCTGCATCCTCTTTGACCGCCCCGGATGCTCGGCGATCGAGGCTCACTCGTACTGGATCTCCGTGGCGATCAGGACTGGAGCAACCGTGTTCCGCCAGATGTCGTAGCCGGCCTGGTTCATGTGCAGCCCGTCTCCGACGAAGAGATCATCGCGCACGCTGCCATCTTCATTCAGCATGGGAGTGGCCACGTCGATGTAGCGGACGTTGTCTTTCGCGTCCGCCAGCTTCTGCAGCCCTGCGTTCACCGCCAGCATGTCCGGCCACATGGCCGCCCGGAGGATGCTCGGCTTTACTGAAAGCAGGTAGACGCGGATGGCGGAATCCTGTGCATGAATGCGGCGGATCGCTGATTCGAACCTGGCGAGTATCTCCCTCACCGGCACACCCAGGGCGACGTCGTTGTCTCCTTCGTAGATCATCACGGCCCGGGGCTCGTGTTTCAGGACCAGCGTGTCCAGGTGATGGACCACGTCATTCATGTTCGAGCCGCCGAACCCGCGGGAGATGACCGTCAGGGGGGCCAGGTCGTCGTGAATGCGGTGATCCCAGAACCGCATGCTGGAGCTGCCGGTTGCCACGATGGCGCCGGGAGGCCGGCCGACGATCTCGTCTTCCAGCGCGAACCCGCCGACGGTCGGGGCCCAGACTTCCGGGTCCGGGTAGTCGGCGGCGAAGACGGACAGCGGCACCAGCAACATGACAATGAAAATACGGAACATTATTTAACTATTTGATTTACCATCGGTTTCTGTGTGTTTTCTCCTCCGCAGGAATCCGTTTGACGGGCCCGAAATTCCCCATCGGCCAGCCGATAGGCATGGTCACGACCACACCATACTCCGTCGGGATCCCCAGTTTCTCGTGCAGCTCATCTTCGAACACCTGATGCATGGTGGTCAGCGCAGCACCCAGACCGACGGCCCGGCAGGCCAGCAGAATGTTCTGAACACAGGGATAGACCGCGCCGTAGTTGGGCGGTGCCGGACCGACCCGGTCCTCCTGAGCGACCTTGAAAGGCCAGTCACGTTTTCCGCAGACGAACAGCAGATAAGGCGTCTCCTGCATGTGTTCCATCTGGTAGAGCACGGCCTTGAGCTGCCGGGCGAGCTTGTCGTTCCGGTCGACCACCTGATCCGCCGCGATGCCGAACCGCTGGAGCATCGCATCCCGGTACCGGTCGGCAAACCACTGCCTGGTTTCCGGCTCGTCCACCAGCACGAATTCCCAGGGCTGCAGGTTCTGACCTGATGCGGCCATGACCCCTGCATTGAGCACCTTGAAGATCAGGGTTTCCGGCACCGGATCCGGTTTCAGCCGCCGCATGGCGCGGACGTTCCCGACCAGATCGAAGAACTCCGGATGCAGTTCGCTGTCCGCCGTTACCACGGTCATGCCGAGCTCAGCCAGTCGACGATCGCCTGGCCGATCTCGTCCGGGCTGTCTTCCTGGATGAAGTGGCTGCCGGCTACGGTCACCTCGGTCTGGTTGGGCCAGCTTCGGCAGAACTCCCGGGCTGCACCCGTGAGAATGGCGCCGGGCCTGGCGTTGATGAAGAGCTTCTTCACCTCGCTCTGCTTCAGCCAGTCACCGTAGTTTTCCACCAGCGCCACCACATCCGCAGGCTCACCTTCGATGGGAATCTGCCGTGGCCAGGTCAGGGTGGGCCGCCTGTCTTCGCCGGGCTCGCTGAACGGCCGGCGATAGACGGCCATTTCCTCGTCCGTCAGGCCCCTCAGCACGGAGCCCGGCAGCACCCGCTCCACGAAGATGTTCTTCTCCAGCACCATGTCCTCGCCGGCCGGTGACCGGAAGCCCTGAAAGACAGGCGCGGCCTCCTTCGAAAAGTCATCCCAGGTGGCGAAGGGCGCGACGATGGCCTCCATGTAGCAGATGCCCTTCACCGCGTCGCGGTGCTCGTTCGCCCAGTGGAAGCCCAGAGCCGAGCCCCAGTCGTGAATCACCAGGGTCACGTTATCGGTCACGCCCAGTGCCGTCAGCGCAGCATTGAAGTACTCATAGTGTTCGGCAAAGGTGTAGCGATCGGGTCCCGGATCGTCGAGCTTCTCGGAATCGCCCATGCCGATCAGGTCCAGCGCGATGCATCGCCCCAGCCCCTGCACGTGCGGCATGATGTTGCGCCAGAGATAGGAGGAGGTGGGGTTGCCGTGCTGGAAGATGATGGGATCGCCTTCTCCCATCTCCACGTAGGTCATCTGCTTGCCCAGCACCTCGATGGTCTTCTTCGGATGTTCTGCCGTGTTCATCATGTTCCCTTCCAATACGGTGTGCGTCTGTTCGAAGAGTATGCACGAGTTCCGGATTACCTTGAACAATTATTCTAAGATATGCTCATTCCAACCGGCACAGAGCAGGAGAATTCGAGTCATGAGCCGTGGTCCCGCCAAATCCTTTGATGAAGTGCAGATGCTGGACAAAGCCATGGTGGAGTTCTGGCAGCGCGGCTATGCGGCCACGACCATCAGCGACCTGCGGGACGCCACCGGTCTCGGTGCGAAGAGCCTGTATGACACCTATGGCGGCAAGCGGGATCTCTATCTCGCCTGCCTGGCCCGGTACGGCGAGAAAGTGCTGCCGGAGAACTTCGACGAGGTGATTGCCCGCCAGCCGCCGAAAACGGCGCTGAAGGCCATCCTGAGAAATCTGGTCAGGGATTCCCGGCTCGGTCGGGCGAAGGGGTGTTTTCTGGGCGTTGCGGCCGCCGATCTGGAGGACGACCCGGAACTGGCGGCTGCCATTCGTGCCCGTCTGGATCAGGTACAGCAGACCCTGGAGCGTGTGCTGCTGCAGATACCACGCAGGCCGGGAGCTCCGAAGCCCGGTGACCTGGCCAGCCTCCTGATGACTCTGCTGCAGGGCATACACCTGATCGCCCGGGTGGATGGTACCGAGGTGCACAGCAGGGCATCCCTGCGAGTGGCCCTGCGCCTGATCGACGACTACTGCGCCGGATGATGGTGCAATCGGGCAGGCACCATCAGCGAGCCGCCTGAGAGGGATACCAAGGAGTTCGATGGACAAATTCGAGAGCATCCGGGCATTTACACAGGTGGTCGAGTCCGGGGGGTTTGCCGCGGCCGCGCGGGAGATGGGTCTGTCCCGCTCGGCGGTCAACAAGCACGTGATCGGACTCGAGAACGAGCTCGGGACGCAGCTGTTCCGTCGCAGCACCCGTCAGGTGACACCGACGGACACAGGCATCGCCTTCTATGATCGGTGCATCCAGGTACTGAGAGACCTGGACGAGGCGATTTCCTCCGTGACGGAACTCCAGGAGACACCGCGGGGCAACCTCCGGGTGAATGCGCCATACTCTTTCGGCGTTTCCCATCTCGCGCCGATCGTGGCCGCTTACATGGCGGCATATCCTGAGGTGAAGGTCGAGCTCGTGCTCAATGACAGATTCATCGATCCGATCGAGGAAGGGTTCGATGTCACCCTCCGGGTGGGAGAGCCTCAGGTCACGACAAGTCTGATCACGCGCGAAATCGTTCCGGCACATCGGGTGCTCTGCGCGTCACCCGGTTATCTGGAATCTCAGGGCGAACCGGAAGCACCGGCGGACCTGAAGCACCATCGCTGTCTGCATTACGGGTATCAGGAATCCGGCAGTCAGTGGCGGTTGACAGGAGAAGACGGCGACCATCCTGTCTCGATCAACTGCGTGATGTGGTCGAACAACGGCGATGTGCTCAGGGAAGCAGCGATTGGGGACCAGGGCATAGCGCTGCTGCCCACCTTCATCGTCGGTGATGCGATTGAGCGGGGAGAGCTGCGGAAGATCCTGACGGAATACCACCCGCCTGAGATCGTGCTCTGCCTCCTGTATCCGCGCCACCGGCATCTGTCCACGAAGGTGCGGCTGTTCGTGGAAGCCGTTGTCGAGCAACTGGCCGCACCCGCGGGCTGAATGGCCACGGACCGCACCATAACCGGATCCAGAGAGAGGAACGCTCATGAACTTCGACGAGGTCTTCGCGGACATCGGCTCCTTCCTCGGGCTCGACGAGTCCGGCGTGGAGAGCATCCAGAGCCTGCGGGACATGCTGGACGTTTTCGTGATGCTCCTCAACACCGATCTGCCGGATATCGGTGCTTTCGAAGGCGCTGTGCCCTATCGGAACGTGGACGAACGGGATCTCACCCTCGACGTCATGGTGCCGAAAGGGGAGGGACCGTTTCCGGTGCTGGTATATCTGCACGGCGGTGCCTGGGTCTGGGGATCACCGGCCACGCATCGTAAGCTCACCCATCGCCTGGCGGAACAGGGGTTCCTCACGCTGAGCGTGGATTACCGGCTGGCGCCGGAACATCCGTTTCCGGCGGGTCTCATCCGGCGTTCGCGTACCGCTCCTTCAGTTCACGCTTCAGCACCTTGCCTGTCGCGGTGCGCGGGAGGGGCTCGGAGATGAAAAAGACTCGCGTGGGGACGTTGAAGCGGGCGAGCCGTTCGGCCACCCAGGCCTGAACGTCAGCCTCGCTCAAACTGGCCCCCGCCTTCGGCTCGATGACAGCCGCGACCTCTTCGCCCAGTGACCGGTGCGGCAGACCGATCAGTGCCACATCGGCGATATCCGGATGGTGGTGAAGCACGCCTTCCACCTCCGCGCAATAGACGTTCTCACCACCGCGGATGATCACGTCCTTCTTCCGGTCCACCACGTAGTAGAAGCCTTCCGCGTCCCGGTAACCCAGATCACCGGTCCTGAACCAGCCGTCGCTGAAGCTGGCCGCGGTTTCCTCCGGCCGCCCCCAGTAGCCGACAAAGATATTGGGACCGCGCAGCCATATCTCGCCGATCGCGCTTTCCGCGCAGTCCTGACCCGCGTCGTCCACGATCCGGACTTCTGTGGTCACCGTGGGCCGGCCCACACTGTTCGGTCTCGCCAGATAATCGGCACCACCGTTGGTGATGATGGCGGAGGTGGTTTCGGTGGCGCCGTAGCCGTTTCCGGGCGATACCCGTGCCTTGAACAGATCGCCGACCCGGTTGATCAGGTCTTCCGGCACCGGGGCGCCGCCGGAGGCGATGCCGGCCAGACTGTCCAGCTCACCGCCCGCCGCCCTGGGATGCTCGAGCAGCTGGCGGACGACCGTCGGCACGCCGGACCAGCTGCGTATCTGCTCCCGGCTGATCAGATCGAAAGCCTGATCCACATCCCACCGGTACATGAGCACCAGCTTGCTGCCGCTGATCGCCGACACGTATAGCCCCGAGACGCCGCCGATGTGGAAAAAGGGAAAGGTCTGCAGCGACGAAGGCTGAGGTGGTGAGGCCTGATCCACTGCGGGCGGCGCCAGCGCAGCGGCGACGGCACCTGCGAGCATCGAGTTGCGGATGTTGGTGGCGTGGTTACGGTGCGTGTGCAGGGCCCCTTTGGGCACCCCGGTGGTACCGGACGTGTACATGATGGTTGCATGGTCGTCGGGTTGGACGTCGGCGTTGGGCAGTTCGGTCTCGGCGGCGAATTCGGCCAGCGCGTCATCCCAGGCGGTGACGTCATAACGACGCTCGGGGTCCCGGGTAATCAGCAGGCGTACGTCCGGTATGGCCGACAGGAGAGGCTCCAGGCGCGCATAGCGTTCATCGTCGATGATCGCGAGCCGGCTTCCGGAGTCGGTGAGGCCGTAGACCAGCTCGGCGCCCGTCCACCAGGCATTCAGCAGAACGGCTACCGCGCCTACCGCCTGACAGGCGAAGAAACCGATGACCCACTCCGGGTAGTTGCGCATGCCGATGGCGACCCGATCACCTTTCCCGACGCCCTGTGACCGCAGCCAGTGCGCGAGCCGGGCGACCCGGGTGAAGTGTTCCCGGTAGCTGATCCGCTCGTCATCGAAAACCAGGTAGGTCGCCTCGCCGTGCTCACGGGTGGTGATCAGCACCTCGCGCAGCGTCGCGGGCCCCGTGGCGTAGCGTCGGATGGGCTGGCCCCGGACATCGGTGTCGTTCACCAGCTCAAACGGGCCGTCTGGCGCGGTGAGTGACGCGATCACGGATTCCCGGTCGGGTGCGGTCATATCCGCTGGCGTGCTGGTGCTCATTCGAACGGTGTCCCCTGCCTTCCCGATCAGTCCATTGTATGCTTTTCATGCGATGTGAACCGGAGCGGAGAGAGGGCGCGATCGTGGTCAATGCAGCTGATACGGCAATTTTCCGTCGCGATGGCGTGGTCTGCCTGAGGGATGCCCTGTCGCCGGAGACGATGCAGCTGGCTCAGGCGGCCTTCGAGTGGAGCCTGGACCATCCGGGTCCGGGAGCATCCGAGCTTCCCTCCAGAGGGACAGGCATCTTCTACCAGGATCTGGCGAACCCCGGTGCGCTGATCGCTTACGATCGGCTCGTGCGGGAAACAGAGGTCGGGGATCTGATCGCCGCGCTCTGGGATCAGCCGACCGTCTGGTTCATGTACGAGCAGGTGTTCAAGAAGGAAGGCGGAGATACCCGGCGCACGCCCTGGCATCAGGACAGCCCCTACCTGCCGGTGCGCGGCAGTCAGCTTGCGGTCATGTGGATCTCGTTCGACCCGGTGGCGGCCGATCAGGCTCTGGAGTTCGTCAGAGGCTCCCACGAAGGTCCGGTCTACGACGGTTCGCGATTTGATCCCGAGGACGATACGCTGCCGCTCTATGGCGATGGCAGCTATCCGCGGCTGCCCGACATCGAGGCGGACCGTGCCCGATGGCCGCTGGTGTCCTGGCCCACGGAGCCGGGGGATGTCCTGGTATTCCATCCGTCGGTTCTCCACGGTGGCGGTGCCACGGGACCCCAAGGACGCCGGCGCACGCTGAGCCTTCGTTTCTTCGGCGAGGACGCGCGGGTGGCCTGGCGCCCCGGAATGCGCTCAGGGGCCGTCGAAAACCCGGCGATAGATCCGGATCCGGCCGTCCACCCGTTGACGCGTATGCGATCGTTGCCGGACGGAGCACCGTTCCGCGATGCGGCCTTTCCCAGAATACGACCCTGACCGCCGCAATCAGGACAGACGCGCCGGGTCCGGCGGCTGTGAATCCGGCCAGGCCGCGTTGTGTTCGGCCATGATCGCGTTGATTCTCTCGTCCCAGGCTTCCCGGCCGAAAGCCTTGAAGGTCTGAAACGGATTGCAGTACTCACGCATTCTGAATGCCCTGCCGTCCCGGGTGGTGATCTTCGAGAAGTAGCGCTGCTCGTAGACACCGCCGAAGATGGTTTCGCCACCGCCCGTGGTTTCGATGATCACGGTATCCGGCTCCTCGGTCGGGTAGGCGGCAATCAGCCGGGTGGAAAACCTGGGCACCACCTCGAGCAGGTATTCCATGAAGTACCCGACCGCCTGGCGACCGATCATGTAGATGGGGGTCTCGAAGGTGGGACCTTCCCAGATCGCGTCTTCGTGCAGGGCTTCCAGCCAGATCTCGCGCTGCTCATCGAGGGTGGTCTGCACACCGCCGAAAGCGGCATCGAGTCCGCGGGGAGTTTCTTTGGGCATCGGTACGCTCCTTGATTCGAAATCAGCCGGGATTGGGTGAAGAGGACAGTCGGCGCCTGGCATCCAGCTGCTTGCGGACCTCGGCGTGCCCCTCCCGGGTGATCGAGCACTTCAGTGCCAGAAACATCCAGACCACGTTCGCCAGCGGCACCAGAAAGCCGTCCGTGATTCCGAGCCGGATCAGGACGTCGTTCGCGACCGTCGCGTCCGTCGTCCCCCTCGGAAACAGGATCAGGAGATCCAGCAGCGCGCCCGCGATCAGCAGTCCGAAACCCGAGGTGGCCTTGGCGGAAAATGCGATGGCGGCATTGAACACGCCTTCCTGACGGCGGCCGGTCGCCAGCTCCTGAACGTCGAGCGTGTCGGCCACCATGGAGATGAACATCACCAGGGCCACCGTGCCCAGATATCCCTTCACGATGGCGTCGATCACCAGCAGCACCAGCAGCGTGGAGCTGCCATTGGCGGGCAGCACGTCGAGAAAGCGCAGGCCAACCAGCAGCATGCCCTGCAGGATCAGAAGGATGGCGCAGCCCACCAGCAGATGTTTCTTGTCGAAAGTCCGCTGCAGGAGGCCGACGGTCGCGAAGCCCAGGAGTGCTCCCGTGAACCCCAGAGCGAGCCAGCGCAGGCTGGCCGTGTCCATGCCCCAGAAATACGTGCGCATGTAGATCTCGAATGCCCCGTTGGTGCCGATGACCACTGAGCTCGTGAGAACCGCTCCGAACAGCAGCAGAAAGTCCCTGTTCGACAGCGCGAAGCGCATGTCCTCGATCACGCTGCTGAAGCGGAAAGGGGTCGGCTCACCTTCGGGCTGCATGAGGTAGGGAATCTGGTTCCGGGTGAAGTGAGTGGTGATCAGCACCGCAGTAGGGATGCAGATCGCCAGTACCAGGGCGAGCGTCTGATAGTTCTCCGGATTCAGCTGTCCGAGCGGGAACTCGGGGGAGGCCGGAAATACCCAGCTGTAGACCGAGAACGAAAGCGCAATGCCGCCGACCCAGGCAAAGAAGAAGCGGTAGGTGACGATGACGCTGCGTTCCTCGTAGTCGTCCGAAAATTCGGCGAACAGCGCGCTCCAGGGTACGTAGAAGAAGGTCATGGATACCCGGGCGGCAACCAGAAACGCGAGCAGCCAGGCGATCAGGATCGGCTCCCGCGCCATGTCTGCGGGAATGTCGGGCGGCGTGAAGAGCAGAAAGACCGAAACCCCCAGGGGCAGGGCGGAGGCATACATGAAGGGATGGCGCCGCCCCAGCCGGGAACGGAACCGGTCTGAGTAGGAGCCGACGATCGGGTCGGTGACGGCGTCGATCATGAGTGCCACGAAGAGCACGGCGGAGACGTGCAGCGCCGGCAGTCCCAGTACCTGATTGTAGTACAGCAGCAGGAACGTCTTGATTGCGAAGTCTTTGAAGACATCCGGCAGGGCACCGATGCCCTGAAAGATCCTGGCACCGGTGGGTACCTTGCCGACCCGCTCCTGCGCCCGCCTGAAACTGGCGGTCTGGTTCATTCGCTCTCCCCTGAGGTTCTCGTCCCGTCCCGGTGGTCACGGGGACCTTCTCGGGAAAAACGTATAACCCGTTATAACTTTCTTCGGGGCGGTTTGGAACCAGCGTCGGACAGCGGATTACGCGGATGCGGGCTCAGGCGAAGGGCCCATTGAATCTGATGTTGTCTGCGGCGATGCCGCTGGCGACCACATCCAGGCCTCCGGCCCGGACCATCCACTCCAGACGATGGTCACGGTACTCGCGCTTGAAACCGGCCTCGAGGGCGGCACGCATCATGTCCGGGTCCAGTTCCGCCGCCTGCGCCTCGGCGGTGACCGTCTGCACGTCTTTCCGGTCGTTGACCCTGGTCAGCCAGTCGGCAAGTGGTGTGCCGGTCTTCGGAGCGATGTCGAAGCGGCCGGCGCCGTTCACAAAGGGCACCACGCAGATGTCCCCCCAGCCGTAGTCCGCGCCGTTGAACCACCCTTCCTCTGACAACTGGCCCGCCAGCCAGCGATACCAGCCCCGGATCTCAGCCTCCGCGAAGGCACAGATACGATCGGCTTCAGTACCGCTGGCCCGACCGAAGACGCGGATTTCACCCAGTCCCCAGGTGTTGCCCTCGAAGTGGGTGTCCATGGCATCCTCGACGAGGCGTATCCGTGCCCGTGCGGCTGGTGCTTCCGGCAGAAGCGCCGGCTCCGGCCAGGTTTCGTCGATGTACGCACCGATCACGGCGGAATCGTAGAGGCTGATCGAGTCGTGCTGCAGCACGGGCACTTCTCCCCTCGGACTCGCCGCCATGAATGCCTCCACGTCCGAACTGCCCATGGGCTGCTCGACGCTGAACGGCAGACCCTTGAAGTGCAGGGCCAGCTTCACCTTCTGTGCGTAGGGTGACAGCGGGTGCTCGAAAACCGTGATCGTCATCGTATTCTCCTTACGTCAGGCTAGGAGCCGAAGCTGCCGAGCGCTTTGAGCATCTGAGCTTCTTCTTCCGTGAGCTCCACCGGCTCACAGCGCGGATCGGTTTTCTGGATCGCTCTGACCATCACGGGCGTCAGCGGAATCGGATCGCAGCCATGGGTCTGCTCGCAGATCAGGTCCCATTCCGGCCGTGCCTTGGCATGGCAGTCCAGACAGTTGCCGCCGAAGCGGTTGACCACATCCGTCGTACCCCGCGCCCGTATGCTGGAGCCATCGGGGCTGACGTCGAGCTCGAAGAATTCCCAGTCCTTCGTTGCTGCGTTGAAGCCGGACTCCCTTTTCACCATGACCTCCGTCGGCACCAGCTGCACCACCGACCCGGGCGGGTAGACGCCGCCGGATTCGGAGCGGGCCACCTCGAGCGTTCCTTCCAGCGCCGCTTCGCCATTCAGGTTGTCCACGTAGAAACCTCTGACCGGCGTCATGTCGCGTATGCATTGGAAAGTACCGGCATCGATGTCGTGCGGCTGGCCGAGCGCAGCGGGTGCCGCAAGTCCGAGCAGCAGGCAGAGGCAGATGGATCGGATCATGATGTGCGAACCTCGATTGTCTGAAGGAGACGATTGATATATTGTGCACAATATAATTGCACGCAAACAATAACTGCGTCAATCGGAGAACGGCATGAAGCAGAGCAGAAACAGAAAACCCTCCGGGACGATGCCCTCGGTTCTCGATCCGGACCAGCAGATATGCCGTTCTCTGTACTCCGCCGCCAACGCGCTGATCCGCACTTATCGGCCGCTCCTCGAACCACTCGGGCTGACCTATCCGCAATATCTGGTGATGCTTGCGCTGTGGGAGAAGGACGCGGTTCCGGTCACCCGTATCTGCCGGCGCACGCGACTGGAAACGGGTACCGTGACGCCGATTCTGAAACGTCTGGAAGGCAAGGGCCTGATCACCCGGGGCCGGTCGGATACGGATGAGCGCCAGCGGGTCATCGAGCTGACCCGCTCGGGGCGGGCCATGAAGGCACAGGCGGAAAGCGTGCCGGTGGACATGGCCTGCATGGCGCTCCTGACACCGGAGGAGGGCCGCGAGCTTCAGCGCCTGACCGAAACACTCTACGAGCGGCTGATCGAGCATCAGGCGAAGGCCTGAGAAACGCCCGGTTATTCCTCCTCCATCTCCTCGCGAATGGTCCGGCGTGCAAGCCAGAAAAAGATGAAGGCCGGAATCGCCAGGAACTGGGAGCCGATCAGCGCCCAGCGCACGCCCTCGGCCGACCCCATGCCGAATGGCCCGGCCAGGATGTCGCTCGCGAAACCCACCGCCAGCGGCCCCAGTCCCAGGCCGATCAGATTGGCGATGAAGAGAAAAATCGAAGCCGCCGTGGCGCGCATGTGCAGTGGCGCCACGTTCTGCACCGTGGCGTAAACCGGGCCCTGCCAGAGCGAGACCAGCACGGAGTTGACCGCCAGAATCGGCAGGATGGGCAGGAAGGTGGGCATCAGCAGGGCGATGGTGTAAATGGGCACGGAAGCCAGCACGGCGATGGCCGGAATGCCCATGTACGCCCGCAGATCCTTCGCGCCGAACCTGTCCGCGATGACGCCACCGAGGTAGACGCCGGCACCGGCCGCGATCCCGAGGATGAGACCGAGGGACAGACCCACGAAGCCGATGGGCCCCAGGCCGAACCGGGCAGCCAGCTCGGTGATTTCCTCACCATGCACGCGCAGAAAGAAGGAAGCGCCGAAAGGCGCGTGCCCGTAGCCGACGAAGGCGACGATGGAAACGGCCAGGGCCATGTACCAGAAGGTCTTTTTCCGGGCGAGCACTCTGAGCACGTCTCCGAACGTGGCCTGATCCGCCGCGTCGGTCTTCGCCGCTTCCCTTGCTACGGCAGCCGCTTTCCTGATGCGCGGTTCGATGAGGCTGGCAATCACCAGGACGGCGAGTGCGATACCCGGCAGACCGACCAGCAGAAAGGCGACACGCCAGCCGAAGGCGTCGGCCACCAGGCCGCCGGTGACGACGCCGATCAGCGCCCCCACCGGATTACCCATGGAATACACGGCCATGGCGGAGGCCCGCTGTTCTTTCGGCGTGTAGTCGGCGATCAGCGAGTGAGCGGGCGGGGTGCAGCCGGCTTCACCCACACCGACGCCGATACGCGCCATGACGAGTTGCCAGAAGTTCTGAGCCAGTCCACACAGTGCCGTGAAACCGCTCCAGGCAGCGAGAGAGAGACCGATGATCCAGGGGCGGTTGCGGCGCTCGGCGAGCCTGGCGATGGGGATCCCCAGCGTGCAGTAGAAGATGGCGAACGCCGTGCCCGTCATCAGGCCGAGCTGCCAGTCGGCGATCTGCAGGTCCTGCTTGATGGGCTCCGCCAGGATCGTGACGATCTGACGGTCGATGAAATTGAAGACGTATACGAAGAAGAGCAGACCGACCGCGTAGCGGCGGTATCCGTCGCTCACGCGCCGGATGCCAGGGCGGATTTCAGCCGTGTCTGCGACCGCGGGCGGGGTAGACATTGTGACGTCTCCTGATCAGCGGGAAAGCAGGGCGCGCACGTCGCCTTTCGGGTCGCTGACCACCACCGGTTCCACGTCGAAGATCATCGTCTGCCGATCGGCGCCGTCATACGCGGGCCACTCGGGCAGACCGGCATGGTTGGGATTCCCGGTCCGGGCAAAGGCAAGCCATGCCTCGGACATCTGCATCTCCAGAGCCCGGGCGTCCGGGCTCTCGCCGGTGAGCGCCACGGAGTTGTCCACGTTCGCGAACATCAGGGGCATGTCGAGCGTGTGCGGCGATTTGAGAATGCCGTTGCCCACCGGGGTCTCCCAGGTGAGGTAGTACATGTACACGGGCGCGCCATCCTGAGCCGCCTTCCGCTCGGCCAGCAGCGCCGAGCCGATGAGCATGCGCGCATCGCTCATGAGCACGTTGTAGAGATAGGTGGGCGAGTAATCGGGATGATGAGACCGCTCTGCTGCCAGCAGCGCCTCCGCCCGGTCCGCAGGGATGCCGGGGATGGCCGCGACCCGTTCGGTGAGCTCCGCCTCGGTCAGGCGGCCGAACCAGGGCTCGCCCGTATTGAAGATCGTCCATTCGTCCTTGTTGAAGCCGATGAGGATGGGAACATCACCGGACTGGGCGGGAGCATCGGGTGTGAATGGATGGCGGGGCAGATGCCTGCCATCCACCACCGGTGCGAGACGCAGCCCGCCAAACCCGCCGCCAGCGGAGGCCTGAGCCGCATGAAAGGCGTCGGCGATCTCTACGCTCGAGAGCGCCTGCAGGGTGTCGAGCGAGTCGTCGTCCAGGCCGAGTGTCGCGAGCACCTTGCGGGCATTTCCGGTGGCGGCTTCTGACGGGATGCCGGTGAGGCCGGGTCCGCTCTGAATCACCGCTTTGTGGAACAGCCCCTCGGCCGCCGGCATGGCCAGCAGCGTGCTCACTTTCGAGCCCCCTCCGGATTCGCCCATGATGGTGACATTGCCCGGGTCGCCGCCGAAGCCGGCGATATTGCGCTGGATCCACGCCAGAGAGGCGACCAGATCGAGCATGCCGGCATTGCCGGAATCGGACCAGTCCGCGCCGCCGATGTCCGCCAGATGCAGATAGCCGAATACGTTCAGCCGATGATTGACCGTGACCACCACGACGTCGCCACGGCGGGCGAGGCTGGCACCGTCGTAGACCGGCCAGGACCCGGAGCCATAGCTGTAGCCGCCGCCGTGAAACCAGACCATTACCGGCCGTTTCCCTGCTCCCTCGTCGGATTCCGCATCCGCCGGCGTCCAGACGTTCAGAAACAGACAGTCCTCGTTGTCGACCTTCATGTCACTGCGCGTGGTGAACACCGTGGCGAGTTCGAGGGACAGATCGCTCCTTGTCAGCTCCCGGTCGTAGGATTGCAGGCAGGGTGCACCGAAATCCGTGGCATCAAAAACAGACTCCCAGGCGGCGACCGGTGCAGGCGCCTGGAAGCGCCGTGCACCGATTGGCGGGGCAGCATAGGGGATGCCCTTGAAGGCCGCGACACCCCCGGCAACAAGACCGCGAACGGGGCCTTCCGCGGTCGTCACGATGGCGCTGGGCTGCGGTGCGCCTGCAGCGGCGGCGCTCGCCGCTGCCAGCAGTCCGCAGGCCAGCATGATGAATGCCCGTATCCGGGTCCCCTGGTGCCCCATGATGTCTATCCCTCCCCCTGGTGCGGAGAGCATGCGTCAGGGAACGGGGTGCCGTCAAAACCCGCGGACGTTGACAGCCGGAGGCTTATTCTCCCCGGTTGTGCGGTTCCTCCAAGTTCAACGCCGGGCCCAGCGGGACGACGCCCGTGGGATTGATGGTGCGGTGACTGGCGTAGTAGTGGGTTTTGATGTGATCCATGTGCACCGTGTCCGCCACGCCCGGCATCTGATAGAGCTCGCGCAGATAGCCGCTGATGGCGGGGTAGTCGGTGAGCTGCCGCAGATTGCACTTGAAGTGACCGAAGTACACCGCATCGAATCGGATGAGCGTGGTGAACAGCCGCCAGTCTGCTTCCGTCAGACGCGTCCCCGTGAGATAGCGCCGCTCAGTGAGCAGAGCTTCCAGCCAGTCCAGAGACTCGAACAGCGCGGTGAAGGTGGACTCGTAGGCGCTCTGTGAGGTGGCGAAGCCTGCGCGGTAGACGCCGTTGTTCACGGACTCGTATATCCGCTCGTTGAGCGCGTGGATTTCGTCGGTGAGCTCATCCGGATGGAAATCCCCGGTGTTGCCGGTGAGATGGTCAAACGCGCGGTTGAACATCCGGATGATGTCGGCCGATTCGTTGCTGACGATGGTCTGGCGCTGCCTGTCCCAGAGAACGGGCACCGTCACGCGGCCTTCGTAACCCGGATCCGCCTTCAGGTAGAGCTGATACAGATACTCGAAACCGTGCAGCGGATCACTCAACTCCCAGCCGTTCTCCAGCATCACGGGCTCCACCACCGTGACGTCGATGTGCGCCTCGAGTGTTTTCAGTGTCCGGAAGAGCAGCGTGCGGTGTGCCCAGGGGCAGGCGTAGGAAACATACAGATGGTAGCGCCCGGATTCCGCCGCGAAACCACCGTCGCCGGTGGGGCCGGGGCTGCCGTCGGCAGTCACCCAGTTGCGGAAAGCACTTTCCTTGCGGCGGAACTCGCCGCCGCTGGAATCCGTGTCGTACCACTTGTCTACCCATTGACCGTTCTGCAGTAATCCCATGGTGTTCTCCTGATGTTGATTCAGCGGAGCCGCCGCTCGATCACGTTGTCCAGACTGAAGCTGCCGGCGCCCCGGAAGGCGAGCGAGAGGCTCACGACGAGCAGCGTCAGCGCGAATTCGTAACCGTTGTTCGCCATGAACAGACCGTGCTCGAAGTGCACCGAGAAGATGGCGACCAGCATGGTGAATGCCAGCACCAGCGCGCCCGGTCGGACCAGCAGGCCTGCGAGCAGCAGGAGTCCGCCGAAGAACTCGGCACCTCCGGCCAGCAGCGCAAGGAGATATCCCGGGGCGAGGCCGATCGACTCCATCCATCCCGCGGTGCCTTCCAGACCATATCCTCCAAACCATCCGAACAGTTTCTGAGCGCCATGGGCCGCAAAGATCACGCCGGCACCGAGCCTGAGCGGCAGGGTGTCGATGCCTTCATTGCTCATGAACAGTTTATGTATCGTTGTTTTCACGGCCGTCTCCTGCATGAATCAAAAATTCCTGTGGAGGGCATTCTAGGGATGCGTTGAGGGCCGAATAACCGGTATATTCTGACCGAACAGTTCTAAAAAACAGAACATATGACGAACCGAACTGCCAACCGGATCCCGCAGGAATCCCTGGAACTTCTCGACGCCATCGATCGCCGCGGCAGCTTTGCCAGAGCGGCAGAGGAACTGGGCAGGGCCACCTCCGCGGTGTCCTACGGTGTTCAGAAGCTCGAAGAGCATCTCGGCATCACCATCTTCGTCCGCCGTGGTCGGAAGTCGGTGCTGACGCCGGCCGGACGACTGCTTCTGGACGAGGGGCGGGTGATTCTCGCGGCCAGCGCCAGACTCGCCGATCGGGCCAGGGAACTGGCGCGTGGCTGGGAGCCCCGCATCCGCATCGGTGCGGAATCCACGCTCGATCAACGCCTGCTGTTCGAGGTGCTGGCACAGTTCCGGCGTGAGCACCCGGACGTGGAGATCGATGTGAGCGAAACCCTGCTGAACGGCAGCTGGGAGGCGCTGGAGCACAAGCGTGTAGATATGCTGGTGGGAGCCGTGGGTCCCGTGCCGGCGCACAAGGGATTCCGCGCGGTCTCCCTGGGCAAGGCGGATCTGGTGCCGGTGATCGGCCGGAAGCATCCGGAGGCGGACCGGATCGTAGCGGATCAGCACGATACCTCAGCACCGCTGGTGGTGACGCATGACACGGTCACCACGGAGGTCGCCCGGAATGCCGGTCTGGCCCTGGAAGAGCGGGCCACCTTCTATGTCCAGACAACGGAACAGAAGATGCTCGCCATCCAGGCCGGGCTCGGCGTGGGTCATCTGCCCCGGCACCGGATCGGAAGCGCGCTGGCGGAGGGTGAGCTGGTCCCGCTCTCCATCGAGCCCGTCAATCCGGAACAGTTCATCGCCTGGGAACTGACCAACCGCGGCAAGGGGCTGGGGCGCCTCGTGCAGGCGCTGCAGGCCGTCGACTGGTAGTTCTGCCGTGTCTCAGTCGAACCCGATGAAGTTCGCGACCTCCGGGACGGACCGGCGTCGGGAAACCACGGCATTCGCGGGAAAGGAATCGTCCGGGTAACCCATGGCGATGCTGATCAGAATGACCTGATCCTCGGGGATGTTCAGATGCTCCCTGACCACGGGCGAATGCATCACGCCCTGACTGTTGATCACGGAACCCACGCCGCGGGACCAGGCCGCATTCACCAGCGATGTGGCCAGCGCACCGCAGTCGAACGGAGCGATATCACCGCCGTGAAGCTGCCGGTCGTAGGTCACCACGACCAGCACGGGGGCATCGAATATCCGGAAGCCTCTCATGGTCCAGTTGTCCCGGCCTTCCTTGTCATCCCGGACGATCCCCATGGACTCGAAGAGCTGCACGGCGACTTCGATCTGCCGCCTGCGATGTTCGCCCTCATAGGCACTGCCCGTCTCCTGTCTCTCGAAGGAGGGTCTGACGCCGGACAGCGTTCGTTCCGTGCTGTCCCAGCGGATGCGGTCGAGCACCTCGCCGGAAGCGATGTGCAGGTGCCACGGCTGGGAGTTGTAGGACGAGGGCGCCCGGACGGCGAGGCCGACTATCTCCTCCATGACCTCGCGCGGCACCGGATCCGGCTTGTAACCACGGATGCTTCTGCGCCCCGTGACGACGTCGTCGTAGCTCATCGATTCCTGTTCAGCCATCGGCCATGGTCTCCTTTCAGCCTGGGTTGACGACAGCGTCTTTCATCCCGGGTCGAATATCCATCCCCGTTGCAGAGTTTTCAGCAGGCATTGGTGTATGGTGGAAATCCCTCTCTCGGAGGAGTTGCCTCATGCAGCATCGGGATGAAACTTTCAGAAATGAACGCATCTCACTGGACGGTAAGTCATTTCACGATTGTGTTTTCGAGAATTGTGAACTGGAATTTACCGGTGACCGGCCACCCACCTTCTCGAACAACCGCTATCTGAACACCGTGTTCGTGCTGTCCGGACCTGCCATACGCACGGTCTATCTGCTGTCGAACATCTACCATGCGGGAGAAGGCGGCCGACAGGTATTCGAATCGCTGTTCGAGGACATCCGCAATCAGGATGTGCACGGACACGAGCTGAAAACGGCGATTCCGGATACCGTCGATCACAGCATGGCCTGACGGCCGGATCAGAGCCGGGTCAGTCCCTGCGGCCGATCCACACCTGCCGGGAGTAGCCGCAGAGGTCGCCCGAGGCATCGAACAGCGCCGTTCCGGCGAAGTGCTTGCTGCGCTCCACTTCCAGGCACCAGCCGATCACCCTGAGATCCTGCCCGGCCGGGACCGATCTGAGAATCCTGGCCGTCATGCGTCCGAGCATGCCGGTGCGTATCCCGGCCGCGTAGTAGGCGAACTGTCCGGGGCAATCCAGAGCAGCCCACAGAATCCGTTCCGGCAGATTACCGTCCGGATCGGCAAAGCGCTCGTGGGGATTCCACGCGGCTGCGACGCCGTCGAATCCCTCCACGGGTGCCGCATAAACGTGCAGCCCGGCATCCGCTTCCACATCCGCGCCACAGCAGAAACAGATGGGATGAAAACCGGTGCCATCCACCAGCAGCGGATTGATGTTTCTGATGAACGAGGGTGACTCGGATCGGGCTGCGAGAGCGGCTGCGTAGCTCGGCGGTTCCGGAATCTCGAGTCTCAGCGAGGTTCGTCCGGCTTCTGCGATCAGCGTTTCGCCGAGGATCAGCTGCATGACGTCCGCTTCCGGGTGCAGCACGGTCATCGGGCGGTCCAGGGGCGTAGGCGCGCGCAGGGTCACCTCGATGGCCGCGTCCGGTGCCGGCTGCCCGCCGGTGGGAAAACACCCGGCAATCGCCCCGGCCACGTAACCGCCGTTGCCGGATTCCGGCGGACCTCGGAATTGCGCGGGGATGGTGATGGTATCCTGCATGCTGCCCTCGAAAACTGCGAGCGCGGATTATAGAGAATCCGGTACGGAGCGTAAGCGGCCCTATCCGCCAGCCACCGTTGCCTGCTCCTCCTTCACTTTCAGAAGCAGAATCGCGCCGATGACCATCAGCAGCGCCAGGGATCCGAAGCCGATTCTCTGTGAGTCGAACAGATCCGTGGCCGTCGCCACCAGCAGCGGAGCGAGAAAGGCGGTCACGGTGGCAGACAGTGCGAAAAGACCAAAGAACTGAGTGGCCATCTCCGGCGGTGCGATCCGGGCCATCAGTGTTCTGGAAGCGGACAGTCCGGTCACGAAGAACATGGCGAAGACCTGGTTGGTCGCGAAGTAGAAGAGCTCCGGCAGCGTGGCGAAGTAGGGCGAGTTCCAGACCGGCTCCGAGCCTACCTCCATGACATACAGGATGGTGTCCGGCTGCACGGACACCAGCGTGAGGAGCACGACGGAGCTCGTGGCGATGGCGATCTGCAGTGCGCGGATCGAACCCACCCGATCATCCAGCCGGCCTCCCACGTAGGCACCGAACATGGCCGAGGCGCTCGTGCACAGACCGAAGATCAGCAGCGTGGTGGTGTCCCAGCCGAAGGTGCCGGAAGCGTAGACACCGCCGAAGGTCAGCACCCCGACCATGCCGTCGATGAAGAACATCCGGGCCAGCAGATACCGGGCGATGTTGGCGTAGTGGCGGACGTGCTTCAGGGTCTGGACCACGTCCCGCACACCTTCCTGGGCCAGTTGCCACATGGGCAGCGGGGAGGCTTTTCCATCCGGCGTGAACAGCAGCACCGGCAGGGTGAACAGCAGCATCCAGAGGCCGGCAATGGGGCCGACGATGCGATCGTGCTCGTGGTTTGCCTGATCGATGCCGAACAGCGGTGCTTCGGGCAGAAACGCCCAGGGCTGGGTACCGGGCATGGCGAACGCAAGCAGCACGAAAAGCATCAGCAGCAGGCCCCCCACGTTGCCGAGTGAGAACGCCATGCCGGAGATGAGCCCGATGCGGTTGATCGGTGCGATGGAGGGCAGCATGGCATTGTGGAAAACCTCGGAAACGGTGAAACAGACCTTGATGACGAACAGTATCGCCACGGACAGCATCAGGCTGATCCCCCTGCCTTCGGGCTCGATGAACCACAGGCAGAGCGCGCCGGCGGACATCACCGCGACGGTCCCGAGAATCCACGGTTTGCGCCGGCCGTCCTTGTCGGCGATGGCGCCGAGAAAAGGCGCGGTGACCGCGAGGATCAGCCCGGCCGCTGCGGTGATGTAGCCGATCAGCGCCTGGCCTTTCACCGGATCACCCACCACCGTGTTGCTGAAGTAGGGGTAGAAGATGTAGATGATCACGAGGATGTAGTACGGGTCCCGCGCGGCCTGACCGAACGTCCAGCTGAAGTAGCCGAGCGGTGACGCAGCCGGCGTGCCTGCCAGCGATACGGATTGAGTGCTCAAATGCGATCCTCCCCTGAGACCTCGCATCATATCGCACTGGAATTCATCCGCGGGTTGGAGCCAAACTGTGCGACGGAATCATCATCTGGAAGGGAGAAGGCATATGGTCCGCATCATCGGCAACATCAGCGCCGAAGACGACTACACCCATGAACTGGGGCCGGAAGAGAATTTCAACGAGTCCGTTTATTTCAATTTCTTCGATCCGGCTCAGAATCGCGGCGGTTTCGTGCGCATCGGCAATCGTGCCAACGAGGGATATGCGGAAATGACGGTGATCGTCTGGAATCCCGACGGTTCGGCGTACTTCAACTATGCGAAGCCCGAGATCAGCCACAACGACGGCTGGGATGCGGGCGGCCTGAAGGTTGAGATCCTCACGCCTGCGGAGCGGGTTCGAACCACCTATGCAGGCAAAGCGCTGTTCATGACCGATCCCAGCGCAATGGCGGATCCCGGCAAGGCGTTCAAGGAGAATCCGAGGCAGGAAATCAGAATCGATCTCGAGCACACGGCAGTGGGACCGCTCTACGGTCATGTGGGGGAGCCCGGTGACGGCAATGATTTCGCCCGGGCTCATACCGAGCAGCACATGCGTGTGGCGGGGACGCTGACGCTCGGCGACGGCGAATCCATCGACTTCTGGGGTTGGGGCTTGAGAGACCATTCCTGGGGGCCCCGATACTGGCAGTCGACCCCTTCCTACCGATGGATCACCGGTAACTTCGGCGACGACCTGGGCATGATCATCACCACCAACGGTGAAGGGGTGGGAGGCGGTCTCTTCCAGGAAGGCGACGAGCTGGTGAAGATCGCCAAGGCCGTCATTCATCCGGAGTATGCGCCGGACAGCAACTACCACACGGCTCTGAGAGCGGAGCTGTCACTGGAAGACGGGCGGGAGAGGGTCGTTGAAGGCCGGGTGATGGGGTACATACCCCTGCGTAATCGCCGTGCAGGCAGCAACACTCACGTGGGTGAGGGCATGACGGAATACACCCTGGACGGTGAGCGGAAGGGCTACGGACTGAGCGAGTTCCTCGATCAGGACGCCGGCGCCTGAGGCACCGCAGGCCAGTGAGTGAGGCTTCAGGGCACCACCAGGATCTTCCCGAAGACCTTTCGGTCGAACAGATCCTGGATGGCCTGGCCGGTTTCCTCCAGGCGCACAACTCGATCGATGATCGGTTTGACCTGACCGTCCCGGACTGCCAGAAGAAGCTGCTTCTGGTCTTCCGGTGTCCAGCCGTTTGAACCGATGATCGAAAGCTCGAAACTCCAGATGTAGCGGATGTCCGTCCGTGGCTCGAAACCTGCGGTGGCTCCACAGGTGACCATACGACCGCCCCTGCAAAGGGTTTTCAGGGCGGGAACCCAGGTTTCTCCGCCGATGTAGTTAACCACCACGTCGACCCCGCCGCTGGCCCCGAAGACCCGCGGTTTGCCGTGTCTCGACCAGACCTCCTCCACGATGTCGGCGCTGGAAGTATTTATCACTTCGTCTGCGCCAAGGGTGCTGAGCTGTTCCAGCTTCGCGGCCGAGCTGCCGCAGGCGATCACGTGCGCGCCTTTGGCTTTACAGAGTTGTACGAGACAGGTCCCCACGCCGCCCGTCGCGCCCAGGATGAGCACCTTTTCGCCTGCGCTGATGCGCGCGCGTTCCTCGACCAGGCGCCAGGCCGTGCCATAGGCAATGGGCAGGCAGGCGGCATCCTCGAAGGAAACCCCGTCGGGGATGGCGATCAGGTTACCGGCGGGAAAGCGTGTGTATTCGGAGCACACCCCCATGCGCACCTCGCCGGTCATCCCCTCGCCGGGGACGATCGGGTAGGGCAGCACGGCGTCGCCTTCTTTCCATCCTGTGACCTGTGATCCTGCACGGACGATCTCGCCTGCGCAGTCGCCCCCCGGAATCATGGGCAGGGGTGTTTTCAACTGCGTGGTTCCCTGCACGATCATCGGGTCGAATCCGTTGATGGAGGCTGCGCGGACGCGGATGAGCACATCGTTCGCGCCGATCTCCGGTTCCGGGAACTCCTCAACCTGAATCGAATCGCAGGGACCATGCTGGTGAAATACAGCCGCTCTCATAGTCTGCTCCTCAGGCAGTTCGCTACAATGCTACGCAGCTGAATTTTCAACTGCCACAGGCCTGCACGGATCATGATCGAGCTCTACTACTGCCCCACCCCCAACTGTCAGAAAGCCTCCATCGCGCTGGAGGAGCTGGGCATACCCTACGCGATCCGACCCATCGACATCGTTGGCGGTGATCAGAACGAGCCGGAGTTCTCCGCCCTGAGCCCGAATCGCAAAGTGCCCCTCATTGTCGACCCGGACGGGCCGACCGACGAGCCTTTCGTGCTCTGGGAGTCTGCCGCCATCCTCCTGTACCTGGCGGAAAAAGGAGGGGGACTCTGGCCGGAGAACCCGGGCCAGAGGGCGCTCGGCCATCAGTGGCTTTTCTGGCAGATGAGCTATGTCGGCCCCATGATGGGTCAGCTGCATCATTTCGCCATGTACGCGCCGGAGCGCCTCGAGTATCCGATCGAGCGATACACGCTGGAGACGGAGCGGCTCCGGCGCCTGCTGGACAGCCATCTGACAGGCCGGGACTATATTCTCGACGACTACTCCCTGGCCGATATCGCCTGCCTGCCCTGGTTCAGGGGATTCGGCCGGCGTTATCCGGATCAGGCGGAGTATCCGGCGCTGCATGCCTGGATGGATCGGCTTTCCGAACGACCGGCCGTGCAGCGAGGCATGGCCGTGGATCTCGACAAGATCCGCCCCGTGGTCGTGGGTGCCGAGCCCGTCACCGACGAGGTTCGCCGGCATCTGTTTGCGAGCTATCAGACCGACGACGGACCGACCCGCTGAGGGGATGTCGGTTCAACTCAGATCATCGACCGCGGGGAGAGAAACGGAAGTGAGCTTTGTTCAACAGGCCGAAAAGCTGGTGCCGCTGCTTCGCGAGACCGCGCGCGAGGCGGAGATCGCCCGCAGACCTCTTGACCATGTGATCGAAGCGATCCGGCAGAGCGGCCTGTATGCGCTGATGGTGCCGGGGAGGTACGGGGGGCATGAACAGGATCTGGATACGTTCTTTGACGTGGTGTTGACCCTTTCCCGGGCCGATGCGTCCATGGGCTGGCTGACCGGCTTTTACATCGAGCACAACCTGTGGCTGTTCAACTATCCGGAAACTGTGTGCGACGAAGTCATGGCCGGCAGCAACCATGTGCTGGCGCCTGCCGCGCTCAACATCGGAGGCGGGGCCGCCAGAAAAGTGGATGGCGGCTACCGGTTGTCCGGCCAATGGCAATGGGGGACCGGGATCGTGCACAGCACCTGGGTGCTGGCCGGCGGCCTCGTCCTGGACGAGTCAGGCGGCCCGGTTCCCACCTTCTTCCTGCTGCCCACATCCGAAGTGGAACCCGTGGATACCTGGCATGTGACGGGTATGTGTGCCACCGGCTCCTGGGACTTCAGGATCGATGACGTTTTTGTGCCGGAGGAGCGCGCTCTGCCTTTTCAGCAGTTCCTGGATGCCACGTCCGGCATCGCCGAACGGTTTGATGGTCCGCTGTACAGCACGCCGCTGATGCCCGTTCTCGGTTTTGCCGCCGGGCTCCCCCTGCTTGGTGCGGCGCAGAGGGTGCTCGCAGAATTTTCGGACCAGATGCGGGAGAAGATCGAAAAGAACGTGCTGCGCGCCGGCTCGCCGTTGCCGGACGTCAGTGGCGTGCTCGGTGAAGCCGCGCTCAGGATCGATACGGCGGAACTCGTCATGACGTCCTCGATGACGTCATGACGAAACGCAACCGGGCAACCCCTGCTGAGCGCGGCTACTGGCTCTCGCGGTTGGCGTACGCCGTATACACCTGCAAGAGCGCAGTGCTGCAGCTCAGCGAGGAGACCGGCGCGAGTGGTGGTTTTCTGAGCAATCCGATTCAGCGGGCGGTCCGGGACATCTCCATCGCCACCAACCACGTGGTGTTCTCCAGAGCCAGTCGCTATGGCGATGTAGGCCGCGCCAGGCTGGGACAGGCGGCGGTAACCGCCCGGGTGTGATAGCGGAATCCCACGATGTCGCGGCGGGGAGTCTGACCTAGAATCAGCCGATCATTCTGTAAACCGGAGGATTCTTCGTGACCGAAGCCTATGAGTTCCACGATGATGATGTGATTGCGCCGGAGATCTACGGTCGTCTCGGACATCCTCACGAGGCATTTGCCTGGTTGCGGAAAAACGACCCGTTGCGCCGGATCGAGGCGGAGAAGTTCCGGCCCTTCTGGGCGGTCACCAAGCACGCCGACATCATCGAAATCGAGAAGAACCCGGAGGTTTTCGTCAGCGAGCCGCGTCCGATCCTGATTCCGGAGCAGACGCAGCCGGAGCTGCGTGAGGAACTGCTGATGGAGATCTTCAAGCGGCTGCAGGATCGGCCGAAGCTGCTGGAGGTGCTGGCCACGGCAGGTGAGCAGGGCCTGATCCGATCACTCGTGCAGATGGACCCACCGGACCACACGAATTATCGGGCACTGGTTCAACCCTGGTTCAAGCCGAGCAACATCAAAGCCCTGGAAGACCGGTTGAACGTGATCACCCGCTCGATCATCGACGACATGATGGGCGACGGCAGCGAACGGGAGCTGGATTTCGTTCAGGACGTAGCCGTCTGGCCGCCGCTCAAGCTCATCGTCGAGCTGCTCGGCGTGCCGGAGGAAGACGAGCCGCTGATTCTCAAGCTCACCAACGAGCTCTTTGCCGGTGAAGACCCGGAGATGATGCGTGCGGGCGACGATCCGCTGTCCGGCATCGATACGGTGAAATCCCTCTACGATTACTTCACGGCGTTGACGGAAGAGCGCCGTGCCAGCCCGCGTGAGGACCTTGCCTCGTACATCGCCAACGGCAGGATCGACGGTGAGTACCTGCCCTACAAGGAACTGATCTCCTACTACATCATCGTTGCCACCGCGGGCCACGAGACCACCCGTACTTCGATCTCAGGCGGGATGCACGCGCTGCTGCGAAATCCGGATCAGCTGCGGAAACTGAAAGAAAACATCGATGACGAAGATACGGTGAAGCTGGCCGTTGAAGAGATGATCCGCTGGACCACGGCCGTCAACCAGTTCTGTCGGACGGCGACCCGGGATTACGAGCTGCGCGGTCAGAAAATCAGAAAGGGCGACAACCTCGGCCTGTTCTACGCCTCCGCCAATTTCGACGAAGACGTATTCGACGAGCCTTTCAGGTTCGACATCTCCCGCAAGCCCAACCGCCATCTGGCGTTCGGTACGGGGCCGCATCAATGCCTGGGCCTGCTGCTTGCGCGCCTGCAGATGCGGATCTTCTTCACACAGCTGATTCCGCGCATCGAAGAGATGTCGCTGGCCGGAGAAGGCGAGTATCTGAAAGCCAGCTTCGTGCATGGCTTCAAACACCTGCCTGTCCGGTTCCGGCTCAAACCGGCCGGGTGAAGCCGTAGAAGCTACTTCCAGGCGTCGGCGAGAAAGTCGCACATCACGTCGAGCACGGCGACCACCATGGCGTCACCGTCCGCGGTCCGGCAACCCGCTTCCCGTGCGGCTCTGATCAGCGCTGTTTCCCCGTGCCCGGCGACGACGTCACCGACGAACATCGTGTCGCGCAGCAGCGTGGGGTCGATGGGCAAGGGAACACCATCGGCCATGCCTGAGGGTGTGGCGTTGCATACGATATCGAAGCCTGTCGGGTCAGCCGGCATCCAGCATGGAGATGACGATGGCACTGCCTGCACCCCCGGCGCCGAGCACCAGCACCCGGGCACCTTCGATCTCGGCCCCGTTGTCTATCTGAGCCTTGACGAATGCGTCGCCATCGGTCGTATGACCATGCCAGGAACCGTCTGCGTTACGGCGGATGGCACTGACTACCTGCAGCATTCGGGACGGCCGCGGCTGGCCATGTGTTCGCTGAGCCATTCCGGTGATCGTGCATAGATGATGGGGTCGCCAAGAAGCGGATACAGGCGGGTTCTGCCGTTCAGGTTGATTGCCATATGCCTGGACCTGGCGGCGTTTTCAGTTCAATTCCCGGAAACCGAATCGACGCCGCCGAAGAGCCGGCGGAGCGTGGCCTGGACGTCTTCGGGCAGGGGCGGTGCCTGTATGGCGGCCACGTTCTCCGACAGGTGATCAGGGTTGCCGGTACCCGTGAGAATGACGTGGGCGCCGGGCTCGTGCCGGCAGAAACGATAAGCAGCCTCCACCACGCTCGTCACATCCGCGCGCTCCCGCAGGAAATGGAGCGGATCGTCTGCCTGGAACTCAGCGGGATCGACCTCGCCACGCTCGACGAGTCCGGCCACCAGCTCGCTCAGTGCTTCCGGTCGGCTGAGCGCGCGACGGACGGCAAACATGATCAGCGTGCCGACGTTGTTCTGAATCGTCAGGGGAAAAACCCGCTCCCGTGCGGACGGGTTGAGCAGATTGAATCCGACCATGACCACGTCGAAGCAGTCCTCCGGCAGGGCCCGCTGCAGCATGTGATGCTCCGTATCGCTGACGAACTGCTCGGTGACACCGAGAAAGCGGATCTTGCCCAGATCCCGCTGCCGCTGCATTTCCGGGACGAGCGTATCGATACAGTGGTCAACCTGCTCGGGACGCACACCGTGCAGGTGGAAGACGTCGATATAGTCGGTACCCAACCGCGTCAGACTCTTCTCGAGGCTGTCGGTCAGCTCCGCCGGCGACAGCAGGACGTCACCGCGCCCGGGCGAGACTTTGCTGGAGAGCACAACCCGGTCCCGTCTGCCCGATATCGCTCTGCCGACGGCGGGTTCCGTGCGATAGGCGCGGGCCGTGTCGATGAAGTTGATCCCCAGATCCAGTGCGTGCGCGACCACGCCGGCAGCATGTGCCTCGTCCGCTCCGGCGGACATGCCCAGACGGCTGTGGCCGCCGCAGCCGAGGCCGGCGACGCTGACCGCCAGGCCCGTTCGGCCCAGTTCTGTCGTTTCCATGGCCTCGGTAGCTGTCTGTGAAGACGGGACAATGTGTCACCGTGCCGGAGCGAAGGTCAAGCAGAGACGCCGGCGGTTGATTTCAGTCAAATCAGACTAGTCAAAACTGACTAAAATCGTCAGAATCTGAATGAATCTGAATGAATCTGAATGAATCTGAATGAATCTGAATGAATCTGAATGAATCTGAACGGCCGGTGGTCCGACCGTCGGAAATTCATGACTGCAGAGCACAATTCACAGGGGATGAACCATGTCCGAAGCCGTTGATCTGGGATTCGATCCGGATGCGTTGAGAGCCAAGTATCGTGAGGAGCGGGACAAGCGCCTGCGCGAGGATGGGAACGACCAGTACATCGAGGTGACCGGTCAGTTTTCCCACTACATTGAAGATCCCTACCTCGATGAGGAAATCGAGCGTGCCCCGCTGACGGACGAAGTGGAGATCGCCATCATCGGCGGCGGCTTCGGTGGCCTGCTGGCCGGTGCGAGACTCCGGGAAGCGGGGCTCGAGAACATCCGGATGATCGAGAAAGGGGGCGAATTCGGCGGTACCTGGTACTGGAACCGCTATCCGGGCGCCGCCTGCGACATCGAGTCCTACGTTTACCTGCCGCTGCTCGAGGAAACCGGGTATGTGCCGCCGAAGAAGTACATCGACGGCGCCGACATCCTCGAGTACAGCAAGACGATCGCCCGGAAGTACGATCTCTATCGGGACGTGCTTTTCCAGACAGAAGTGCAGGAGGTGCACTGGGACGAAGACGCGTCCCGCTGGGTGATCAGGACCAATCGAGGGGACGCGTTCAAGGCGCGCTTCCTGGTCATGTCGAACGGCCCGTTGAACCGGCCGAAGCTGCCGGGTATTCCGGGTATCGACGACTACAAGGGGCACACTTTCCACACCAGCCGCTGGGACTACGGCTATACGGGCGGCGATGCCAGCGGCGGCCTCAGCGGGTTGAAGGGCAGGAAGGTCGGCATCATCGGCACGGGGGCAACGGCCGTGCAATGCGTACCGCACCTGGCCGAAGGGGCTGACGAGCTCTACGTTTTCCAGCGTACGCCATCCTCCATCGACGAACGCAACGACCGGCCCACGGACATGACCTGGTGGGAAAGTCAGAAGCCGGGCTGGCATCAGGAGCGCATGGACAACTTCAATACGCTGGTCTCAGGCGGCGTTGCTGAACAAGATCTGGTGAACGATGGCTGGACGGAGATCATCCGGAATCTGCTGCTCCTGGTGCAGTCGGAAGAGGACTCCGGGCTCTCCATGGAAGAGCTGATGGAGAAGATGGAGATCGCCGATTTTCAGAAGATGGAGTCGATCCGGGCACGGGTGGACGCCATCGTCAACGATCCGGAAACGGCCGAGCATCTGAAGCCCTACTACCGCCAGTTCTGCAAGCGTCCATGCTTTCATGACGACTATCTGCCGGCCTTCAACCGGGACAACGTCACCCTGGTGGACACGAACGGGAAAGGCGTGGAGCGGATCACGGAAAAAGGCGTGGTGGCAAACGGGGTGGAGTACGAACTGGACTGCATCGTCTTCGGCACCGGCTTTGAAGTCGGCACGGACTATCAGCGGCGCTGCGGCTACGAGATTCACGGCAGATCCGGTGAAAGTCTGTCCGAGCACTGGA
The DNA here is from genome assembly GCA_030425195.1 of Gammaproteobacteria bacterium. Lineage (GTDB taxonomy): Bacteria > Pseudomonadota > Gammaproteobacteria > Pseudomonadales > Azotimanducaceae > SZUA-309. The sequence goes on from JAUIAV010000011.1 coordinate 141,507, forward strand.
AGGATGGCGCCCGTACCTTCCATGGGCTGCACATACACGGGTTCCCGAACCTGTTCATGATGGGACACACCCAGACCGGCTTCACGGCCAACTACCCGCATGCGCTCAACGAGCAGAGCCGGCACATCGGTTACATCATCACCCGAACCCAGGCAGGCAATCACAACGTGGTGGAAGCCAGCGCCGAGGCCGAGCAGCAGTGGGTGGATACCATCGTCTCACTGGCACGGATGAACGAGAAGTTTCTGGCGGACTGCACACCCGGCTACTACAACAACGAAGGTGATCCCTTGGCCCGTTCGCTGCAGGACGCCAACTACGGGGCCGGCCCGGTAGCCTTCTTCAAAGTGCTCGAGGACTGGCGGGAAGAGGGCCTGATGCGGGGTCTCGATCTCGATGCGGGCTGACGGGTAGAGGGGCAGACCCCGTTGTCTGAAACCCGTGCAGCCGCAGAGAAACACCCGGCGCTGACCAGGAAAGGCGGTGCTACCCGCACGGCGCTGCTGGACAGCACCATCGAGCTGCTCGCTTCCACCGGTTATGCGGCGACAACCACGCAGGCGGTGCTCGACCACTCGGGCCTGAGCCGGGGCTCACTGCTGCATCAGTTCAGAACCCGGGAACTGCTCATGGTGGCGGCTGCTGAGGAAGCGGTGGAGCGGATGTTCGACTCCGTCGCGCACAAGCTCGCTCACGTGACTGATCCCATCGAGGCCCTGCGACAGTATCCGGACGCACTGTGGATCGTGCAGAACGAGCCGGCAGCGCTTGCGTTTGCCGAGCTGCAGCTGGCCTCCCGCTGGGAAAAAGGTCTCCAGGCAAGGCTTCGTGAATCCATGCGCGCGGTCAACGAGCGGATCGGCCGCGAGGTGCGCGAAGCGGCGGCGAGCGCGGGGATTCGGGATGTCAGAAGACTCGCCATGGAGATAGGGGCGCTGATATCTGCCATGCAGGGTCTGGTCGTCAGCAGCACGCTGGCCGTGGACGAAAGCCGGGTGCAGGATGTCCTGGTGGCGCTCTGTGCGCACTATCGCAGCTGCCTGGAGGAGGCGATCTCGGTCCGTTGAGGCGCGCAGGACCGGTGGCCGTATTCGAACGCTACCAGCTGTCCACGGGCCGCTGCTTCTTCAGCCTGCGCCGGTCGTGCGGCATCATCGTCAGCAGGCGAATCAGGGTGTCCCTGGTACGCGCTGGCTCGATCACGTCGTCCACCGCGTTGGCATCCCGGACCATCGCGTAGCCCTCGGCGCGGTTCAGCTCCGCCGTCGGCCAGGCCGCGACCAGAGCAGGCACTCGGCTGCCTGTGGAGTAGCCGGTCATCAATGCCGGGGCGAGGCCCCGCCCGAGCCGCAGCTGTACGCTCAGGAGGGGAACCTCACGATACTGGTGTGCGGTCAGCGTGCGCAGGTGCATGCGTGACAGTCCGGACTCAACCGTCGCCGAGCCATCCCGGGCGATCCAGCGGGTGATGGTGCCAGCCGTGTCCACCAGAGTGACGATGGGCAGCTCCCAGGCATCGCAGAGCTCCACATGACGCGAGATCTTCTGTGCTGCGTGTTCGTCGATCCGCCCTTCGTCCACGGCCGGATTGCTGGCGATGATGCCGACGTTCCGGTTGCCGAGGCGGGCGAAGCCCACCACTACGGATGCGCCGAAGGCACCGCGCAGCTCGACGAACGATTCGGCATCGACCAGTGCCTCGATGACCGGCTGAATCGGATAGGAGCCGGCAGGGGAGATCAGATCACCGATTTCCGGAGCGCTGGCAGCCGCAGCAGCCGGCGTATCGGCCGGCGTGTGCCAGAATCCCAGCAGACGCTTTGCCATCCCGACGGCCTGATGCTCATCCTCCACAAGAATCTCGATACCACCGTTTTCCAGCTGCATCTCGGCAGGGGCAAGCTCGTGCGGTCTGAGTCGTTTTCCGATGGCGGCTTCCACCATCGGCGGCCCGCCCATGCCGATGGACGATCCGGCGGTGGCGATCACGATGTCGGAAAAAGCGGCGACGCTGGCATGGCCGGCAAAGGAGGGGCCGGAGACGATGGCGATGGTCGGTACCCAACCGGAAAGCTCTGCCATGCCATCGAACAGGGAGTAGGGTCCGATGGCGCCGGACAGCTCGATATGCCCCAGCCCCGCCCTTGGATGTCTGGCACGGCTGCCGCCGCCGTCCACGAAGGCGATCAGTGGCCAGCGCTGCTCCCGTGCCAGTGCGATCAGACGGCCGAGACGCGCGCCGCCGTATCCCCCGCCATGATCGGTGTAGTCGGTGGTCGATACGACAGCCGGTCGGCCGTCGATGGTGCAGAGCGCGTCCAGCCCTCCTGTTTCGGCGATCCAGGGATTTCCGTCGGGCCCTGCCTCCGGGTCGACGGCAGCGATGGTGCCGTAGGGGATATCGCTGTCCGGATCCATGAGAAGCTCGAGCCGTTCGCGCGCTGTGAGCCGGCCGGTATCGTGCACGCGGGTGACGATGTCGGGCCTGGCAGCGTCGCTCTGCTTCTGCTGCGCCCGTTTGAGCTGTTCGAGACGATCGGAATCCATCGGTCCTAGCACAGATCGATGCCGTGGGGGCGCACGGCGTGCGTCCGTCGCGGAATGCGTTCCAGCATCGCGCTGATGCGCTGGCGCGTGCTGTTCGGTTCGATCACGTCGTCGAACAGAAACGCCCGGGCCGCACGCAGACCGGACTGGGTATCCCGCATCCGGTCCGCATACTCGTTGCGGATCCTCAGGGCTTCTTCGGAAGTCGCGGCCGCCTGTATCTCCTTGCGCTTGACCAGGTAGGCGGCACCTTCCAGGGACATGCCGCCGGATTCCACGGCCGGCCAGGCGAGCTTGAGCAGCGGTGCGTTGTGGCTGCTTCCCCAGCCGGACATGGCATAGGGTCCGAGGCCGTAGGCCTTGCGGATCTGCACCGAGCAGAGCGGCACCCGGCGGTGATGCAGGGCTGCCAGGGGTCGGGCGTGGTGTCTGGCCATCCCTTCCGACTCCGATTTCGGACCTACCATGAATCCCGGATTGTCGACGAAGGAGACGAGCGGAAAGCCATAGGCGTCACACAGCTCGATGAACCGGGAAGCTTTGTCCGCCGCCTGTGTGTCGATTGAACCGGACAGTGGGGATCTGGGCTGGTTCGCGAAGATGCCGACGGTGCGGCCGTTCAGCCGGGCCAGCACGGTGAGCATGGAACGTCCGTAGTCCGGCCGCAGTTCCAGCGTGCTGTCCCGATCGGCGAAGGCGGCGATAACACGCCGCATGTCGTAGGGCCTGCGGCGGTTCTCCGGGATGATGTCGGCAATTTCAGGGTAGTCCTCGGAAGGCTGGCCGGAATCCGTGTCCGGTGTCTGAAAGCCCAGGTAGAAGCGTACGGCCGCCAGTGCCGAGGGCTCATCATCCTCGATGCGATCGATGTCGCCGCGCTTCGCGTATTCGGCGGCCGGCCGGGTGATCACGGCGCCCTGATCGTCGCGGGCGCCGATCTCGGCGTCCTGCACCGCCACTGCATAGTCGCAGAGCATGGCCGCTCCGGTTTCCGCATCCAGTGTCCGGCCGAGCACACAGGCCACCGTCGGCACCAGTCCGTTCAGCTGGGCAAGTCCGTCGTACAGGCCATAGCGCCCCCTGGACATCACCATGATCGGCGGCGGGGGCAGGGAGTCGTTCGGCCGCGCGCCATCACCGTCCAGGAGCAGGACGACGGGCCAGCGTTCCCGCTCGGCAATCTGAAAAAGGCGGGCCAGCTTGCGCTGGTTGCGGTCACTCTGAGTACCGTCGAGCACGTTCCGGTCACTGGCCGCCAGCACGATGGGCATGCCGTGCACCAGAGCACTGCCGCAGATCAGTCCGTCCGCCGGAGAGTCGTCATCCTCGGTGCCGGTACGGCCGGCGAGGGCGCCGTATTCGACGAAAGATTCCGGATCGATTAGCAGGCTGACCCGTTCACGCGCCGTCAGGCCACCACGGGCGCGTGCCCGGGCCAGCGCACCGGTACGCGCATCGTCCACCGCCGCTGCGGCGGCGTTCCGGATCTTCTCACGCAGATCTTCGTTCACGCCTGATCCCCGTGAAGGCACTCATCCGCCGAACCTGGGCGGCCGTTTCTCGACGAACGCGAGAAAGGCTTCCCTGGCATCGTCATGTGCCATCACCTCCAGATGACGACGGCTTTCGAGCTCGAGATACGTGTCGAGCTCCATGCGTTCCGCATCCAGGAAGTTCTGTTTCATGATTCTCAGGGCGTGCGGGGAGGCCGCTGCCAGCCGCTGTGCGACAGTACCGAGCCCTTCTCTGAAGGTCTCGAAGTCGAAAACGTCGGTCACCAGGCCCATGTTCATGGCGTCCTGCGCGGTGAACTTATCCGGCAGAAAGTACAGCTCCCGTGCCTTGGCGGCCCCCAGCAGACGCGTCAGTGTCCAGGGTCCGGCCATGTCCCCGGCCGAAGCCACGTTCAGAAAAGCGGAGTTGAAGGCGGCGGTGTCAGCGGCATATCTGAGATCGCATGCGGCGGCCCAGCCCAGTCCCGCGCCTGCGCAGGGTCCGTTGATCCCGGCGATGGTCACCTGAGGCATGGTGTGCAGCAGCAGCGGGACGTTGAAGGCCTCGATGCTGCTGCGCTCGTCTTCTTCCCCCGCTGCGAAATGTTTGAGGTCCGCGCCTGGACAGAAACCCCTGCCTTCGCCGGTCAGTATCAGAACCCGTACACCTCCGTCATCAGCAATCTGACGAAGACATTCGTAGGTCTCCCGTACCATGGCGTTGGTCATCGCGTTCATGCGGTCGGGCCGGTTCAGAATCAGCCAGCCAATGCCGTCAGCCGCTTCATAGCGGATGGTTTTCATTGTCAGGACTCCCACCGTTGTTCCTGGCCCGGCATCACTGGCCGATACGTTCGAATCGGGGCGGCCGGCGCTCGACGAACGACTGCGCGCCTTCTACCGCATCGGGTGCGGTGACGAACTGATTCTGGACCCGTTCTGCGTCTCTCAACGCTGCCTCGTATCCGAGTCCCAGATGGTCATAGACCAGCTTCTTCGTTGCGCCAATCGCCCTGGGAGCAGTAGTGGTACTCAAACGGATGACGTAGTCACGCGCCGCTTCCAGCAGATCCCCGCCTGCCAGGACCCGGTCCACGAGCCCGATGTCACGCGCTTCTTCCGCCGTGATTCTGTCGCTCATCCAGAGCAGATCGAGTGCTCTGCTCACGCCCACCAGACGTGGCAGCAGCCAGCTCGAACCGTGCTCGGCCACCAGGCCGCGCTTCAGAAACACCGTAGTGAGTGCGGCGTCGCGGCTCGCGAATCGGAGATCACTCATGAGTGAGAGGATCAGACCGCCGCCCGCGGCAACACCGTTGATCGCGGCGATGATGGGTTTGGGGATCTCCAGCAGATAGCTGAACAGTCCCGGCAGCTCGTCTTCCGGCGCTTCCCGCGGGGCGTTCGATGACCGGGTCGTCTCGGTCAGAGTCGAGATGTCGAGTCCCGCGCTGAAAGCCCTTCCTTCGCCGGTGACGATGATGCCGACCACGGAGGGATCGGCTTCCGCCGCCGAAAACGCGGCGCGCAACTCGCCCAGGGTGTGATAGGTGAATGCGTTGAGCCGATCCGGGCGATTCAGTGTGATGATGGCGTACGGATCATTCACCTCGTAGCGGATGTCGGTGAAACCGCTCATACCAGATTGATCCGTACGCCGCAGAGAGTCACCTGGCGGTCGCCCGAGCGTGCGCCGACCTTCTCAGCGGCTTCGAGCACAGCCGTGGGATCCGTGCAGCCGACATCAATGCCGCCCAGTCCCTCGGGGCGCCCGTCCGTGCAGGGGACGAAGCGCAGGGATGCGTTGTCGAGCGCGATGGTCAGGTCCCGGGTAACGGGGAGTTCGGCGATCTCTCCCCAGCGTCCTGCGACCGCAGCCGGATCGTCACACTGAATTTCAGCGGCGACAATGCCGGTTACCCGTTCCGTATGACGTGCGCGCTGCCAGTCCGGGCCCGCCGGTTCCCAGGGTCCGTCCGGATCATGGGCCCCTTCGCCCACCTGCTCGTCGATCTCGAAAAAGGAGCCGCCCGTGTCTTTCGGGTGCAACTGCATGTTGCGGAATTCTTCGGTCTCGAAGTCGCTCACCAGGCGTATGCCCAGGGCTTCCACCCTGGCCCGCCGCGGAGCGTGGTCGTCGCACTGGGTAATCACCATATAACCGCCGTTGCCGCCACGGCGCTCGAGATAGCGCCCGCCCGCCGTCATGTCTCTGGTCGGAGCGACCACCTCCAGCAGCTGGTTCCCGACGGGGAACAGAGCGTTCTCCAGGCCGAAGTGAGCAACCCCCGGATCCCGGTAGCAGACCTCCACGCCGAGAACGTCACAGATATCCTTCTCAACCGGCTCCAGCTTCTCTGCCACGAAAGCAATCTGACGCAATCTGAGCCACATACTCCCTCCTGCGGTCCCCCAATGACGCTCGATCAAGCTTAGCGCGAATGTCCTCCGGGTGCTCGATTAGCTGGTAGCATGGACGGGCAGCGGGGAGGGTTGCACGATGACGATTCCAGACCACGCGCCGACCGTAGAAGAATTGACGGGACCTGGCGGCAGATACGAAATGGCACGGGTGCCGGTGAACGGTGTCCCGACCACGATTTTCAAGACTGCGCCCCTGCATCTGCGCGAGCTCTATCAGGGCTCTCTCGAGCATGCGAACGAGACTTTCTACGTCTACGAAGACGAACGCTATACCTTCGCGGAAGCCTGGCGCATCGCCGAGCGGGTCATGGCAGGCCTGCATACGCTCGGCGTTCGGCCCGGCGATCGGGTGGGCATCTCCATGCGCAACTATCCTGAATGGGTGTTTGCCTACATGGGGATCACGTCGATGGGCGCCGTCGCCGTTGCGATGAACGCCTGGTGGACGGGAGAGGAGATGCTTTATGCCATCGAGGACAGCGGTCTGAGGACGCTGTTCGTCGACCGCGAACGTCTCGAGCATCTTTCTCCGTATCTCGACGAGTTGGAACTCGATGTGGTGGCGGTGCGCACACAGCACTCGGCAGGCCGCGGCGTGCGGTCCTGGGAAGTGTTCATCGATTCCGGTGCCAGCATCATGCACAGCCCCATCATCGACCCGGACGACCCGGCCATGCTGCTCTATACGTCCGGTTCCACCTCCAGGCCGAAAGGCGTGCTGTCATCTCATCGAGCGGTCATTCATTCACTGCTCGGCTGGGAAGCCTCCGCGGCGATCGCGCGCGCCGAAGCCGGCCGCCGGCAACGGCCGCCGGAGCGCCAGCCCTGCATGATCATCACCGTGCCCCTGTTCCACGTGACGGGGCTCAACGGACAGCTGCTGCCATCACTGCGCAACGGCCGCAAGGTCGTTGCGATGTACAAGTGGGAGGCGGAAAAAGCGCTCGCCATCATCGAGCGCGAGCAGGTGACCCACTTCAGCGGCGTGCCTACGATGGCGTACGAGCTGGTGAATTCACCCAACTACGACAGATACGACCTGTCCAGCCTGCGCAGCATCGGCGGCGGAGGTGCTGCCATGACGCCCAAGCACTCGCGGTCCATCGAAGAGAAGAGCCGCAACCGGACGCGTGCCAGCGCCGCCTATGCGATGACGGAAACCAACGGCCTCGGCGCATCCAACGCCGGGGAAAATCTGAAACAGCGACCGGACAGCTGCGGTAAGGCGCTCAAGCCTCTGGTGGAAATCAAGATCGTCGACCCAACCGGGTCCACGCTCGGCAGCGGAGCGACAGGAGAAATCTGCATCAAAGGGCCGATGACGTTCACCTGCTACTGGAACCGTCCGGAGGATACGGCCGCGACCCTGCGTGACGGCTGGGTGCACACGGGCGATCTCGGTCACATCGATGAGGAAGGGTTCATCTACATCACCGGCCGGTCCAAGGAGATGATCATCCGGGGTGGAGAGAACATCGGCTGTCAGGAGGTCGAAGCGGCCCTCTATGAGAATCCGAAGGTGGCGGAGTGTGTCGTGTTCGGAGTGCCGGACGACCGGCTGGGGGAGAACGTCGCGGCCGTGATCATGGTCAAGGAGGGCGAGCTGCTCACCGTCGGCGACGTGCAGTCGCACGTGGCCGAACGCCTGGCCCGATTCAAAGTGCCACAGTACGTGGTCCTCCAGGATGAGCAGCTCGAGAGAACCGGGACCGGCAAGATCTACAAGAAAGGCATCCGGGAAAAGCTGATCGTCGAGCTGAACCTGGACCGGAATGCGGCTTAGGGCTCAAGGATCTGGAGTACTCACGCTCACCCGCATGATGTGATTGGTGGCGCTCTGATGAATCAGCAGGTCGCCGTTGCCGGCCGCACGCATGTGCCGGAGGATACCGGCGTACACTCCGGAGGAGGGGATGGGCCAGCTCTGGAAGGTCTCCGCCTCCGGGTCGAATCGCACCAGCGCATCCGGACGCATGCCGGATTCGTTGTACCAGACGATGCCGTCGACGATGAGCATCGCGTAGGGGTGGGAGGCGGGACCGCTGGGGGACGGCCACTCGCGGATCTCGCCGGTAGCCGGGTCGTAACGGCCGAGCCGGCCGGCGCCGGAGTTCACGTACCAGATCATGCCGTCTTCGGCGATGTCGAGGCGGCGGACGTGGGTCTCCTGATTGGGCAGATCGATTCGAGTGGCCGCCATGGAGTCGCCGTCGAAGTGGTACAGACAGGGTCCACCGTTGCAGGCAACCCAGGCGTCCCCGTCCTCATCGATCTTGATACCGTAGGGACGTGACCGGGGCCGGTCGAGCTCTACCAGCTTGATCTCACCCGTAGCGGTATCCAGCCGCCCCACCCGATTGCTCTGCTGCAGGGTAAACCAGAACCGGTCACGCGCATCGAACTCTCCTGTGTGAGGGTCTCTCGCTTCGGGGTCGGGCATGGGAAACTCGACGATATCGCCGGTCGCCGGGTCCAGCTTTCCGATCGTCGCGTTTTTGTTGCCGAGGTAGTACATGTTGCCGTCCGCATCCGGTGTCACGCTGTGCGGTTTGGCTCCGGAAGGCAACGGATACTCGCGCATGCTGCCTGTCTCCGGATCGATCCGCCCGACGATGTCGAGCCACTGGCCCACCCACCAGATGCTGCCGTCCGGTGCTTCTACCGGATCGCGGGAACGCTGACCGAGAGTTGGTACCACCCAGGTCTGGATATCCAGCTCAACCGGTCCCGGGATCAGGGTGGGAGCGCGGTGATCGTCTGGCGGGAAATGCTCGCCGAGATAGCCGGTGATCCGGTTCTCCGTTTCGGGTGGCAGTCTGACCATGGTCCGGATGAGTGTCCGCCAGTCGGCCTGGCTGTAGCCCGAGCTCCGCTCGATGGGACGCATGTCGTGGCAGCTGGAGCACAGGGCGGCGACTTCCTGCTGGCCGGGACCATCCGGCAGCGCCTGCGCGACGGAACTGGTGAGCAGCAGTGAGAGCGCCATCGGCGGGACGACGGTCTTAAGAGTACGCATCGGAGTTGCTCCTCGATTCATATTCAGCACAGCACTTCTACATCACAGAGGCGTTCTCTGCCGCTGCGGTTCTACGCCGTCCACATGTTCCGAAGGATACAGCGTCTCATATAGGTCTCGAAGAATGCGCCCTGTCCTATGGCCGTCCCGGCAATCTGCATGGCTGTGCCGATGCTCTGGCTGGCCGGCCCGAGCATCGCGCCGCCCCATCTCAGGTGCAGACTCGCTGCGCTGATCGCGGCCATCTCCAGGTTGCACTTCGCCAGGACACGGGCAAAGCGGGCCGGACCGATGATGTTCTTCACGCTGCCGATGAAGATGCTGTATTTTGCAGATTCCGCCGAGTACAGATAACGCACGCCGCCCCATCCGTAGTCGTTCATGCCCAGCGTTTCACCACTGCCCGGCAGAAGCCGCCACCATGTGGCTGGCTGGTTGCCGGAATCCCTGTCCCATTGCGCAACGGCCACGTGGCCCTGCTCCAGGTCCCGGTTCAGGGATTGAGGTGTCCTGGCAGCAGGCGACTGTCTGCCGGGCGTGGTGCGGGTGAGGACGGCGCTGTTCCTGGAATCCGTCGTGTCCCACTCGTGAAACGCATTCCTGTCTGGTGTGGCGCCCGGAAAAGGAGCCTTCGCTTCGAGCATCGTCTGAGCGACGCCGATCTCGATCGTCTTCTGCGGGCTCAATCTCAGAGTCGAGGGAGATGCCCGATCTTCCACCCAGACACGATGGTAATCAGAGAGTATGTCCATGCCTTGAGCGGCCTCGGGCACCTCACTCAGGCTGACGACAGGACGATAACTTGCGATCAATGCCGCACGAGGCCGATAGATGTGCGTGGCATCCAGTGCTCCTGGCAGAAGCAGAGTGGAGGCCAGGTACTGGCTGTTTGCGACACCCGCCGGCGCGGACGTTTCGGCGGGTCGTATCTCCCGCTCATCGTCGTTCAGGAGAAACTGGATCTCCTCGATGGCGGCCAACAGCCTCTGGAGGGTCGTATCCAGAAGCTGTGCAGTTGAAGGTCGCCCGGTTTCGATGGTGACCTCCACTTCGCGGGAGAGCGCCAGTGGCAGGGCGTCTCCAGCCATATCTGATCTGGCCAGATATCTCTGGAAACGGGTACGTTCACCGTCCGGTGCTATCAGCTCGAATTCCAGCCAGTATTCAGCCAGCGTCAGGGCACTGCTGCTGGACTCCCCTGACCCGGACAGCGCTGAGATGGCCTCACCGACGTTGTCTGCCTGCTCCTGAAACAGTCCCGCCATGAAGGAGCCAGCCACATCCGGCGGGACCGTGTTGCCACTCAGATCGAAAGCATCGGCGCCAGGCGCAATCTGATCGTCGATCATGGGAAGGAAGAAGCGGGATTCGCCAACGGCGATGGCTGTCCGGGTTATGAGTTCCCGGGTATCCGCATCTCTTTCCGCATCCGTCCATTTCCTCGAAAGCCCGTCAGGAAAATTCTGATACCTGATCGTCCGACCGGTCAGAAGTGCGGTCGGCTGCTCCCAGGCAGGCACCACCACTTTCTTCTGCCGGACGTCACCGGGCAGCGTCTGCGAAAGGAAGCCCGTGATTCGCAACCTGTGCATGCGGTCCTCAGGCACCTGATCCTCGAAGTAGCGCTGCGGCTCGACCTCGGGGGCGGGCTGGGAACCGAAAGCAGGGTGCAGGTTCTCCCAGGTTCCTGAGGCCGAGCTCCGATACTGCACCCAGCTGTAGTTCCGGGTGTCGTTGACGGTGTCCGACCAGTTCGGCAGGTCCCGACCCAGCTCGACACCCGAATCGTCGAGCAGAGAGAGTATGTCTCCGGTCACCGTTCGAACTCTCTCGAAATCGGGAATATCCGTGTTCTGCCGGGGTTCGGACTTTGCAAACGCCGTATTGAGATCATGGACCAGTTGAGTGAACTCATCGTCAGTGATGAAAGGATTGACGGGCTCTGCTTCCTGCGTCATGGAGCGAAGCAGTCTTGCCGCATCGGCTTCCTGCAGTTCGCCTTCTGCCACCCTGGCTTCCAACCCGGCATCCTTCAGCATGGCTGCAAGGAAGACCGCCTGGTCCAGTGCGTTGCCCGCCCTGGAGGTCAGGGTGCCATCCGGACCGCGGAGCAGACCATCATAGGCCTCGAATCGTAGCTGGTCGCTCGCGAAGGCGATAATCCGTTCTTCATCGTAGTCGAGTGCGTCGAGCAGGTGCTCACGGTCGAACTGCGAGGTGTCGATCTTGCTTCGAAGCGCCACAAAAACCGGCTTGGCTCCGGTCAGAGACTCGACCAGCTGGTCCATTCCGTTCTGCTCGGCATTGCCGGTGCCGGATGAGGAGAGGAGCGCCAGCAGGAACAGGCTGGGTAGACACCCTCCGGATTTCCGTTTGAATAGCATTGCTCCTCCTTTTTCTCTGCTTCACTCCGAAGGATTAAACTCGTAAGTGCTGTCGGATGCGATTTCCACCGTGGCGACGGAAACCGGGCTCGTGTGGACGACGACCCGGTAGGTACCCGGTTCGAGTTCGACGGGGTCTCCGTCCAGCTGTCCCGCAGCGATGGGGGCGTCGTTCGAGTCGAATACCGTGTAGGGCGTTGCCAGCGCGTCGGCAACCGAATCAGCCAGCGTGACGGTGTCGTTGGCAGCCAGGTAGCGGCCGCCGCCGGCTTCGGCCCAGGCCGCGAATTCGTCTGCCAGCTGCTGATCATCAATGGCGAACCCGACGATGTTGAGGCTGACTTCGATGCCTGATTCCTTGAGACGAGCAATCACCGCTGCCGGGTCGCCATCGCAGGTCTCCTCGCCGTCGGTGACGAGCACGATGAGCGCGGGTCCTTTGGCGCCCTGGAGATCCTGTCTGACAGCCGCAAGTGAATCTGCTATGGGCGTGCGTGCCAGATTCTTCGCCTGAATGGCTGCGATCGTGGCGGTTGCGGTATCCACATTCAGCGGCTGGAGCGGAATCTCCAGATCGGTCTCGCAGGCGTTGGGGGTACGATGGCCGAAGACGCGGACGGCGGTGGGGGTTCCGCTCGGTATCTGTTCCCGGATCGCCGTGGTCAGAACTTCCTTGGCAACCTCTATCCGGCGGCGGCCTTCCATCCTCTGCAGCATGGAGCCCGACGCGTCGAGAATGAGCTCCACCGCGCCGCGAGCCGGTCCGGCAGCACCCGAGACGACCCTGAGGTAGCCGGGTCCGGGCGCTTCCCGCGCATCGGTCTCGAGTGAGAGTGTGTAATGCGCCGGTCTCCGCATCATGGTCGCCGCGCGCTCGAAGGCGATTTCCATTTCGTTCTCGTGGATCACGTGCGAGTAGTAGCCGCCGTTGACGCTCGACCAGCTCTGCATCAGATCCTGGGCTCGGGCCTCGGGGCCGACGTGCATGCTGAACACCCGGGGTTTAACGGTTTTCATGCCGTCCCACATCTCCGGGTAGACTGGGGTTTCCGCATCCGTGATCGTCACAATGGCCTTGGTGCCGGGCCGATCCGCCAACGCGCGGGTACCGATGTAATTCGAGTATTCCGCCGCGCTCGACCCTTCGCGGCGCGCATGATCGTTGAGGATCAGCTGCATCAGATAGGGTTCGCCGTACCATTCATCCAGCAGCGGTGAGCCTGCGCCGAACGGCAGCAGATTGGCCGTGTCTACCTTCGGGACCAGGTCTTCGGCATAGGCCAGCAGGGATTTGTAGATCATCGGCCGATAGCGGCCGATGCTCGGGCTCGTATCCCACATGAACATCACGCTGCGCGGAGGCTCACGTACTTCCAGAAGAAGATCTGCCGTTTCCGGCTCGATGAAGGCTTCGAAGACATGTCTGTTCGGGCGGCTGTCCCGCTCGTTCTTTCTCAGAACGACGGGCTCTCCCGACGAAGAGGTCAGCTCCAGTTCCGTGCGGACCGTCGGCTCGCCGGTCATGGTGAGGATGAGGGTGTTGTGGCCGGCCGGCAGCTCCGGCCGATACCACTGGGTCTGGTCTAGAAGCTTCACCTGTCCTGCAATCTCCTGGCCCGATCCCAGCACTTCTGCGGTGGCACGCGACTCGTTGCCACGCTGCGCGAGTCCTTCCCGGATCGGCACCGGCTGCAGTGACTCGTAGTAGGCGGAACGGCTGTTCACGCCCCACTCACTGAGTACCGAGCGGTAACCGTCGCCGGTGGCCGATTCGCGGATAGTGAGTGTCTCCGGCAGATTGACGTACGGCCGCTCGGCCGCTGGGGCCACAGAGAAGCGGATATAACGTGCCCAGAACGGTGTCGCCGGTGTGAATACCTCCGGCGAATCGGTGCGTGACCAGGTAGCCACCGGCTCCCAGGGCCCAACGGGTGATTCCAGGCTGACCGCAAGGGTCAGCTCGTCGATGTTCTCTCCGGAGACCACCGTGTCGACCCAGCCGATGCGATCGATCTTCGCCACCCGCTCGTGATGGAATCCGACGACCCACTCGAGCGGCTCATCGTCCGGCAGCTGGACGCTGAGCTTCTCATCCTCCGGAGTCAGCAGGCTGGCGTGGCGCCCGCGCATGGTGGGTTTGCTCCAGATGACGTGCCCGCCGAAATCCGGGCTGCCGATGTTCCGGCCTTTCTGCCCGGCTGGGTCGAAACCGTCGCTGGCGATGACTTTCCACTCGCCGAGCGTGAGGTTTCCGTCGAGTTCACCGGCCCAGTTGGTGGTCAGCAGCAGCCGCGCGTGTGTGGCCGGAACAGGCGCATCCAGCACGAAGTACTGATCCGTCCCCATGGTCGTCAGCTGAGCCTGCAGGACTGTGTCGAAGGAGACGCCGTCAGTGGACAGCTGGAACACGATGTCTCTGGGCGTCCGCTGCTTGAAGCTCCTGAAAAGAGGATTCAGCGCGAAGCCCGCCACCGGCGCCGGTTCCGTTCCGGCCAGCTCAACTGTGATCTGCTGCGGCGCACCCCGATGGCTGCTGAAGGAAGGCCCGCTGCCGATGGCTGCCCGGCCGTCGAAGAGTTCGGTCAGCGACTGAGGATTGTTGTTCGGGTCCGGGACTGCGGTCGACGATGCTCCGAAAGCGGATCTCGCCACGTTCAGGCCGCCACGCAATCGGGGCGGTATGTGCCAGGCGTGCACGGGATTGGTCGCCTGGCCGTTTCGATCGATGGCGAGATCGGCATACCGCGATACGGCCCGTCCATCCTCCGTGGCGGCACGGACGCTGACGCGGACGGATTCATCACCCCAGACGTCGGGTGGTGCCGTGATGCTGACGTTCACGGACTCGAACGTACCCGGCGCCATGGAAACCGACTTCGACGCCAGCTGGATCTGCCATCGCGCATCGCTGGTGGTGGCCTCCAGTGCGAGCATCTGCGGTGCCATCCCGGTGTTCTGAACCGTCAGTTCGCCGGAGACGTGCTGTCCGAAGACTTCATAGGGTGTCACCGAAGTGGATGCGAGCTTCAGGTCGAGCTCGACGGGCAGAGGACCCGGGTCAGGTGGCGGTGTGTTGGCATCGCCGATCAGCAGAGTGGCTTCGTAGTCGCGTGGTGTCCGCCTGCCGATGTGCATGAGATGACGCTGACTCGCGGCAAGCGTCCCGCGATACTCACCAGCTTCCCGATCGTACTCGAACGGCACCCGGTTGAGATCAGCATCATAGACGCGCAGGTCATTGCGCAGATCGGTCACAAACCTGACGGCCCGGGCGTCCGGTGCTGAGGGTAACTCGTACCAGTCGAGGTCGTCCCAGTCGCCGGACCGGCCACTCAGCACCCCGCTCAGCGGAAACGGACTGGCGAATACCGGGCTGTTGTTCGGTTCACAGTCGTCCGCACAGGTGAAGCGATCGCCGCGTTCCAGACCGACCCGATACTCCGCATCGCTGATCTCGCGCGGCTCGAGAACCAGACGGTAGTCACCAGGTGGGAAGATGCCGGTCAGCTCTATTTCGCCGTCCGTTCTGCGTGCGGCGCCTATCCACATGCCGTCGTGATACAGCTCGGCGGCCAGCTGGCCGTCCGCCGGAGGCGTGATGACCAGGCGGACGTTGTCCCAGCCGGCCAGATGAAACCTGTAAAGGTCAGTGTCCTCTGGATTGTTCAGGAGTCCCGTACGCCACTGGCCGATCTTCAGCGTCTGCATCCGGCTTTCGTCATCGTTCGGCTCCAGTTCGCCATTCGGGTCCGGAGGCCCCAGCTTGCGGGCCAGCAACGTATAGTCACCGGCCTCGTGACCGCTGACCGATATGTGATGAGTCCCGGGCAGCAGGAACAGATTCTCCAGCGACACACGGCGCTGGCCGCGTGCAGCTTCTATCCGCTGATTCAGAGCGCCAATCGAATCGCGGTATTCGATGTCAGAGACATTGTCACCCACCACCAGTATCCGCCAGAGCTGCGGCTCGTCTTCTATCACGAAGCGGTAGAAGTCGACGTCGTCTCTGCCGTCGAAGGTCCCCTTGATGCGATTGTTGTCGGGTGTGCCCACTGCGTACTTCAGTGTGTCGTTCGGCTCCGATTCCCGGCCAGGCTCGATCGGGCCGGCGCCTTCGAAACCGAAGCGATACTCGACACCTTCGGTTCTGCCGGCCACGCTGACGCCGTAGGTCCCGGGTGCAAGCAGCAGGTCGTTCATCGACACCGTGCCTTCGGCCTTCCGGCACTGAATGATTGCGCCGGCGTCGTCCAGCAGGCAGAGCTCGAGCTGCTGATCTGCAGCGGTTTCCAGGACGAGGTTTTTCAGGGTGTCGACGTCGGATTCCGTAAACGGATAACGGTAGTAATCCCTGTCGGTGCTCGTACCGATTTTTCCCGTACAGCAGGCGGCGTCGTCAATGTGATTGGCCAGCGCCCAGCGGTCGTTGGGTTCCGCCTCGCTGCCGGCAACGCGCTGGCCCGTTTCCGTGAGCAGCAGGGTCTGCACGAATCCCGCCTCAGCGCCTCCAGCCATGAGTGGACGAACTTCCACGTAGTAGTCTCCGGCCGGCAGGCTGATGTCTGAAAGCGTGGCTTTGCCGTCCTCGCCATTCCTGACGGTGGCCAGCGGCTCACCGGCGTCACCATGGAGACGTGCTTCGATCCGCCGACCCACTGGCACCTGAACGTCGATATCCCAGCGTGACGAAGCCTGATCGTCGCTGAGCCGGATCCGATACCAGGCCGGTTCCCCGTCTTCGAGGAGCACGGCCCGTTCCCGTTTCGGCAGGAGATCCAGAGGCTGCTCCCGTGAGTTCGGAGTCGAGCCTGCGCTGGGCGGTAGTCTCGGCTCTTCAGAAATGAAGAGCCGATAGGCGGTTGAGCTATCGGCCCCGCTGGCCTCGACCTCCGAATTCTCCGCACCCGCGATTTCTGTTCCAGCCGCACCGAACGAGAGATCATTGCTCACCGGCCGGAAACCGGCCGAGCCACCCGAGCGGGCGAGCCCGAGCAGATACTCACCGGGTTCGAAGATGAGACCTGCACTGACTGCCGGTCGCTGGCCGTCACGACTGCCCAGCCGGAGCAGCGTGCCGGCCTGTGCAACCTCGCCGGTCTCCGTGTACTCGAGGCGCAGCACCTCGACGATGGTCAGGAGTCCGGGAATACCCATGAGCTCGAGGCTCCAGCGGCGGCCGGCGTCTTCGTCGGAGACCCTCCACATCCAGGCGTCCTGGTCGCCAGCGGGCATGGTGCCCATGAGCCGTATGGGGGCGGAGAACTCGGTAGCCGTCTGCGGCGTGTCGTTCGGTTCCGCATCGACCAGTGCCTGCTGGGCGAGCGCGGCCGTGGCGGTCACACAGCCTGCCGCGGCGGTACAGGCCATCAGGAACGGCCATTTTCTCAATCCGCTGGACATCCGCTTCATTCGTCCCATGCGTTCACCGTTGCTGCATGCAGGCCATCATGGCCTGCTGGCAGCGTACGAAGCACTGGGACATGCGCATCACCTCGGTGACCGGCGGCGGTTGTCCGGTCGCCTTCGATTCCGCCTTCAGATAGTCGCTTCTTCGTTGCATCGACGACAGCGTCCCGCAGCTGCAGTCGCATCTTGTGAATTCGTCCGGCGGCGAGTCCGTCGCGGACAGAGCAGGGGGCTCGGTGCTGACCGGAGGATACGACTGAAGTGAGTCATCCACCTCGGTGAGCTGCAGAGCCTGCAAACGGTTGCGTTTGATCAGAGAGATGAGGAGCGGTTTGCCGCCGAGCCTGGCCAGCAGCTGCGCCTGCTGTGCCGGGTCGTGCTCGAGGAAGCGTCGCTCGGCGTCGCGTGCCTGAATGGCCGCTTCCAGACCGGGTCCTTCCAGCGGTGCGAGCCTTGTCGTCAACTGCTGCGACGACAGATCGAGCGAACTGGCATAACCCTGCGGCAAGCGGGTTTCTTTCAGGCCCAGCGTGCCGAAAATCGTCACGACGTCTCCTTTTATGAATCCATCCTGCCACCGATGACGATCTTTCGTCTGTATCTCTTCGGTCAGCGTTCTGTCGAGTACGGCGTCACCCCTGGCGTCAATCCGGACGACGCGAACCTCTCTGGTTCCAACGCCGAGCAGGAGATCCACCGAACCATCGGGTCCTGCATGTCCGACGAGCTGCCCATCTGTGTAGGTCGTGGAGACCGATGCTTCCACCGCCGCATTGATCGCCGCCCGATACCCTTCCGGGTCGGTGGTCATATCAGGTAGCTCGGCCGGTCCGGTCCATCGCGGGGTGCTCGCGATGACCAGGGGTGTGGAAATCCCCCCTGCAGCGGATATACGGTACAGCCGGTTTTCTGAACTGGCTGTCCCTTCCGGCACTTCTGCACCCCGCATCGGTCTCGCCAGCACGTGCAACAGAGCCCCACCATCGGCCGTCGCCCAGACGTCAGTGACTACAAGCCGTATACCGCGTTCTGCCAGAATGTACTCCCAGCGCAGCTCACCCTCCTGGGATAAGCCGGCAACCACCGCAGAAGGTGTGTCGAAGTCGCCGCGTGCCGCGGGAAAACCGGAGGCGAAGACGATCGAACCATCGCTGTAGGCATCGATGTGCCTTACGTCCCGGGTCACAGAGGGAGGATGACGTTGGAGCTCCGCAACGTCCGAAAACGACCAGCTGCCGATCCGGCCGGTTCCGGGTCGGAAGGTCTCTACACGATCGTCGACAAAAAACAGCGCATCGCCGTTCTCGAGAATCCGACCGGACTGGTCCAGTCGATGCCCGCAGTAGTTCGCGGCAACGGGGACCAGCTGGCTGTTTTCGAGACCGGAACGCAGCTCGAGACTGTAGAAGTTGGCCGTGCAGCCTTCGCGGATGTGTGGCTGGTCTGTCCCCGGGTAGGTCAGCACCAGCACTCTCGTTTTGCTGCCGTCTTCGACCCAGTCGATTGCCCGGACGAAGAAGTTGCGATCGATGTCGACGACATAGCCGGTAGCTGCCGAAGCGGACCCGTAGATCAGGAAAGACACCACGGCCGCCAGCAGCATGAGGGACGGGGGTCGTGCCAAGATCCGGTTGTACGGGCGCATTGGGAAGTCCTTTTTCCGTAGGGTGAGCGTTTCCTCTGTGTTAAGCGCAGGCGAGCCCCGAAACCGCCAGTCAGAAAACCAGTCTAGTTGCCAGGCTGGATGCCACGCAAATACGCGGAAGATCCCGCTACACTGACTGGCGTGGATGCTTCCCCTTCAGAGAGAGGATTGCGCTTGGCAATACTCAGATGGCTGGCGTTTTTCGTTGTCGGGACCTTGCTGTGGACGGCGCTCGCTGTCTGGGCGCTGCTGGAAGGTCATACGCGGGATCCCATCGCCGCTCCTGGAGATGTTCAGGGATTCAGCCAAGCAGTACAGGAATACCTGGACGCCGATGGCCACGGCAACATCGCGGTGGTGCTGGTGGAGAAAGGCGCCCGGGCCGGTGAGATCTTTCGGGGATCTGCCGGCGCCGATACGCTTTTCCCGCTCGCGTCGTTGAGCAAGTGGTTTACGGCCATCGGGGTCATGAAGCTCGTGGAAGACGGCAGGGTCGATCTGGATTCACCCGTACAGAACTACCTCGAGCGCTGGCAGCTACCCGAGAGCGCCTACGATCACGGCGAGGTCACCGTGCGACGTCTGCTCAGTCACACCGCAGGATTGACTGACGGTCTGGGATTCGGTGACTACAGAAGCAGCGAAACGGTCCCGGGGATTGTCGAAGCACTGGACGCTCCGCGGGCATCATCCGGAGAACCCCGCGTCATTGCCGTCGGTATGGAGCCCGGCAGGGAATTCGCGTACTCCGGCGGCGGATATCTCATCCTCGAGCTGCTGATCGAAGATGTGACGGGCATGTCGTTTGCTGACTACATGCAGAAAACGCTGTTCGACCCACTGGGGATGCGGCGAACCACCTATCGGCCGCTTTTCGAGCTGGATGACGTTGCGCCTGCGGAAACCGATGCCGGTGCTGCGGCCGAGCACTATCGGTACGCGTCTGCCGCGGCCACCGGGCTTTCGAGCACCTCCGCGGAGCTGACGATCCTGGTCCGAACCCTGATCGACGGAGACCTGCCCGTCGCGCCCGGCACCATCGAATGGATGCGGCAACCGGAAGCCTTCGTGGCCGGTGCGCCGATCTGGGGGCTCGGCACGATCCTCTATGCCGCGGATGACGATGGCGTGCATGTGTTCGGCCACTCAGGGCAGAACGAACCGGCCATCAACACGGACATCCGCATTCATCCGGGCAACGGAGACGCGATCATCATGCTCTCCACCGGAAACGGCTCCATCGCGACTCGCGTGGGATTTCTCTGGACTTTCTGGCAGACCGGGCGTCCGGACTTTTTCGGGCTGCCAGGCGAAGTCGAACGGCTGCTGCCCGTCTACCTGCTCGGTGTGCTCCTGCTGCTCATCGTCTCCGTCGTCGGTGGCGCAAGGTCCTCTTCATCCTCTCGCAGATGAGGTTCGTCAGTCCTGCTGCTGCATCAGCCAGGCCCCCATGGGTTCCACCAGCTCGATGTTGAGCTGACCCGCCAGTCCTGCAGCCCGGTGCACGGCACTGGCCTGGTAGTCCGGCGAACTCATCATGTCCATCATCGCCCTGCGGGACGGATACATGGCGATGGCCACCGTGTCCCAGAGCTCCTCGACCTCTCCCAGCATCAGTCGTTCGACGCGGGCTGAGAACATGGGCGCACCACCCACTTTCGCCAGATGCCCGACCACCTCGGCGCCATAGATCGCGTAGGCTTCGGCACCGCTCAGGTCGGTCTCCCGGCCATCCTCGTACTCGGCCGTTTCCCTGAACTTCAGGAGATTCAGCATGTAGATCGGACCATCGTGACCGGGCTCCATGAAGCCTCTGATCTGATCCTCACTGGGTACGACCCTGTTGATGACTTCCATCGGCTCTGCTCCGTCTGAATGTGCTGCATATATGTACCTGAACGTAAATCTAATGACTATCATTAAATGCAGCCGGTATGCGCTGAGCAGACCGGCATCTGGCACCGTCCTGTGACACGGCGGCATAATGGCCCGGTGGAGAGGAGGTTCGCATGATCCAACCGATGGCGACCCGGGATCTGGAACAGGCCAAACGGGATCTGGGTGAGTTCGGCTACTGTCTGATTTCCGAGGCCCTGACGCGGGAGGAAGTTGACGCCTGCCGCGAGCGTCTGGTCGCCCAGGCGGATGCGGAAGAGGCTGCCGGGTTGTCGTTCCGTGATGGCGGCGGGGCCGCGCAACACCTCCTGGACGATGAGGGCAGGTTGAAACCGGATGCCTTCACGGCAGCAGCAGGCGGCATCAATCAGCGTCTCTGGAACCTCGTGAACAAGGGGCAGTGCTTCCGCGACCTGGTGATTCATCCGCTGGTGGACGAGCTGGTCGGACACGTGCTGGGTGAAGAGTTCATCCTGTCTACGCACTCGGCCAACATCGCAAGACCGGGTGGTGTGCGCATGGGACTGCACACGGACCAGTGGTGGATGCCGCAACCGACGCCGCCGACGCCGGATTATCGCCGCCCTTCCACGATACGCCGCCAGCCGGCCGAGGAGTTCGTCCACCCGGACCGTTCTCTCGGAATTGCACCACCGGTGGTCTGCAACACCATGTGGATGATCTCCGACTTCACATCCGCCAACGGGGCGACTGAGCTGGTACCGGGTTCTCATCTCTCAGGCGCGCATCCGGATCCTGCTGATCAGAGCGACTACGACATCGTGCAGCCCGAAGCACCGGCCGGCACTCTGATGGTGTTCGAAGGGCGTCTGTGGCACGGCACGGGAGCGAACAGCAGCAACGAAGACCGTCTGGGCGTCCTGGCAACGTTCTGCGCGCCGCAGTTCCGCCAGCAGGAGAACCAGACACTGGCGCTGGACCCCGAGCTCTGGGATGCGCTGCCGCAGAAGCTTAAGGAGCGGCTGGGCTTCAAAGTGTGGCAGGCCTATGGACGCATCGAGAGCAGCGCCGCCGGCATGATCGATCCTTTTCCGGAGCGGGTACGCGAACTCGGTGACTGATTGATCACCACGGCACGGTCAGATTCTGGGGACGAAGAAGGGTTCCCGCTGTGAGCTGTGGCCCGGGAGGCGAAACGTCGATTCCAGGTTCGCTGTGCCGGACCGATTTTCGGTGGCAGATGGATCGGAATCATGCTGCCGCGGCTGAGGTAGCCGTTTCCCCACGGCTTTCAGGCTGTCTGCCGACGCCTGCAGCCGGCGTTCCTGATCGGTCTCGGTGAGCCACTGGTCAAGAAAGCCACGGTGCCGGACGCTTCCTGGCCGCTCATTGCTCCTTCCCGAATCTGCCATTCCCGACATCCTTTCTTCAACCGCTCGCGTCGATCATGTTAGCGTCACGAGGTTACCGGAGAATGAATGCCGTCACGCGTTCAGGCGGAGTCCTCCTCCCGGACCTTCGGCGTATGACGCCCCGCGGGTACCGGCTGTGGACGCCGCCGGGACTCACCCGACTTCTCCAGCAGCTGCTCGGCCTCCCAGAGTGCAGCTCCCGTCAGGGCTACCACGGACTGCCGCGGCAGCGCGCTCCGGCCGGACAGCTCCAGATGAAAACGCACCGCCACCCGGCCTTTGAGGCCGCCATCCGGATCCTGTCCGACGACGGAGACTTCCCCCGTGCTCGGCGACCAGATCGGAGCGCCAATGGTGGCAGCGCCGGGCAGGGATTCCCCGTCGAGTTGAAGCTCTGTCGCGGCACGCACGCCCGGCACGATGGCTTGTCTCAGCAGAGGTGATTCGTGGCGCCGGATTCTCTCGAGGGCCCCGTCGGCAGGTCGGTCCGGCAACGCCTCGGCGATCCGTCGCAGCACTTTGAGCAACCGCCTCGTCAGCCGGTGGATTCTCCGGGGTATGGGTCTGTCCAGCCTGAACCGGTACAGGTCGCTGTCGGGCGCTGAGTTCGAGGGTTCAGCGATCATGCGGAATGGCCGGGCGGCAAAGAACGCGTTCGCAGCATCGGCGAGATCTGCCTGCAGGGTGCCTGCTTTCCGCATCAGCCGGCGCAGCCGGGCGGTTTTCCGCGCCAGTTTGCGATCCTCAACCTGTCCGAAAATGCCCAAAATCTGCCCTGAAACCTTTCCCGAAAGACTTGCTTGCGACTTACGATTGCCCCGTTGAACTCATGCGGTTCCTCAGTCAGCCTATGTTATTGGTCAGAGTGAGCTCTGGCTATCGGGACACACAAAACCGCACAGCGGATACAAAGGGAAAAAAAGGACACGAAAATGGACGAAGCTCATCGGCAGGGGGCGGGCGGCGGCACGCCCGGAACATCCAGGCTGCTCACTTCCCTGATCGGTCCGGGCGTGGTCATCCGGGGCACGATCAAGGATTCAGACGACACGCTGACGATCAGAGGGCGTGTGGAAGGCAGCATCGAGAACGAAAAGCGCGTCGTGATCGACGAGCAGGGATCGATCAAGGCCGAGATCAAGGCGAAGGAAATTCAGGTTCGGGGGAAAGTGACCGGCAATCTGCATGGCGAGGAACGGGTCAGGATCGCCGCGAGCGGCAACGTGGAAGGGGACATCCAGACCAGACGCTTTGCCGTCGAGGAAGGCGCCCGCATGAAGGGGCGCGTCATCATGACAAGCGAAATGACGAGTGAGAAAGCCCCGGCCGTCAAGGCAGAGCCGACTCCGCTAGCCAAGGCGGAGAAAACGCCGTCGAGTGAAAGCCCGTCAGGGAAAGGACCGAAACAGGTGACGCAACCGTCGGATTCCAAAGTTGCAACCAAATCCGCGACCACGAGGAGTGAGAAATGAAGAAGCTGTGGCAGACGGAACAGCCCAAGGCGGAGCGTACGCAAGGCAAGACCGATCCGGTCATGCAGCCGCCCGAGAAACCGGCCGGGCCCAAAGCCGCCGCGCCGGTGACTCAGCCGCGACCGGAGCCGCCGAAACAGAGCAAGCTCGATCCTGTGGCAAACGGCGCGCCGGACATGCAGCCGGTCGGCTCGACAGCCCGCTCCTTCGTCGGCAGCAGAATGGCCATCAAGGGCGAGCTGGAGGCGACCGAGGATCTGCTCGTTGCGGGCTCCCTGGAAGGTTCGGTTTCCATGCCGGAGCATACGCTGACCGTGGCAGGCGGCGGCCTGGTCAAAGCCTCGGTGACGGCCAGGTCTGTCATCGTCGAGGGGGAGATCGAAGGAGACCTGGACTGCACGGATTCCGTGGTGCTGAAGCCTGGTTCGAAGGTCACCGGCAACATCCGCATGCGGCGGATCAACATGATGGACGGCGCCGTATTCAACGGCAAAGTCACCATGAAATCGCCGGACGAGTAGCCAGCTGCCCCCAGGGCGTGTAATTTTCTACTAAACCTGGCTCCATGATGTGTCATCCTTGGGTAAAGGAGGCACTCTAGGCTGCGAAGATGGCTGATAAAGGGACTTACGCCGTTGCCCCGTTTCCGCCCGCGTGGGCGGAACGGCCGTGGGGCTCGCTCATGCGCCGGATCCGGCCATGGCTCTACTTTGCACACGTTACCACCCGACCGCTCTTCGAGGTCCCGCGGCTACTGCCCCCGGAAGGCATCGAGGTCCGCTACCCGACCCGTGAGGAGCTTCACGCAGCGGCGGACAGCGGCAACATGATGCTGGACCGGGAGCGGGTGGATGCGTCGCTCGACAGGGGCGATCTCTGCTCTGCGGCGTTCGATGGCGGCAGAATGATCGGCTATGCCTGGAACGCCTTTCGAACGGCCCCACACATTGACGATATCTGGGTGGAATACCAGCCGCCGTACCGTTACGGGTACAAGTCTTTCGTGCTGCCGGAGTATCGCGGTCGCCGGATCAGCAACGGCATGGCGCCTCATTCCGATGCAGACAGCATCAGACGCGGATTCACCCACGCCATCTCGTTTGTGGAGACGCACAACTACAAGTCCATTCGGGCGACCTGCCGTCACCCCGGGCGCAGATTCGAAGGTGTCGCCGGATACTTCCGGCTTTTCGGCAAGGTCATACCGTTTCGAAGTGCCGCGGTGAAACGGCTCGGTTTCCGCTTCGTGCCACCGGAGGAGGCGAAGGAGCTCTCGGATGGAAACCGTGTTCTGTTCTCCGGCGGGAAGACCTAACCAGTGGACGAGCGTGGGTGCCTGGATAGTCGGAGGGTGTAAGAGGTGACCTGTCTTGCAGGTCACTACTGGAGTTTCTAAGCTTGTAAACGATCGCTTCCTGGGGGGGAAGGGCTGATGCGAAGACTTGCATGGTGGCTTGCGATCCTGTCGGCGCTGGGCACTGTTGAGGTCTCTGCCAGAGAGACCGCTTCCTACCGATTCGAGGCCGAGGTCACCGGCTTCGTGGATTTCGTGGAATTTTTTCCCCTGGACGAGGAGCTCGCGCCAGGTGATCGGATCAGCGGACAGTTCTTTTTCGATCCGGACCTGCCATCCAGAGATCCACCTCCCGATCAGCGCTGGGCCGGCGCGGTTTCGCGCTGGGAGATTACCGCTGCCGGTGAGACCTTTCAGGGAACGGGCGGTTTCGTTACCCGCGACACGAGCGTCAGCCCGTCACGCTGGTGGGTCGGATTTTCGGTGCCGGACAGATCCAGCTTTCTGAATACGCGCGACTTCGCCGGTGTGAGCCTTACCTGGCGATCGAACTCGCCCGTTCTGGACACCATACCGCTGAACGAACCTGGAACGATGGTAGACGGAGAGGTCACCATCAGTTTTGTCGAGGGCCTGGTCGGGGTGGCTGCGCTGGCGCGGCTGACCAGCTTCCAGCCCGGTGCCGGCACCGTCAACGCCCAGGGCAGTCAGGCGGTCTGGCGGGCCAAGCCGGCGGCCGAACAGGTCCCCGGTGGCAGTGACCGGTCGCCGGATCACAGTCTGAACGCAGCGCTCTGGGTCGACGACGCACAGGAGACGGCCACTCTCACCCTTTTTGGTCCTCCAGTGGACATCTCGCCACCCCGACTTCACTGCGGCATCGCGGGGCAGACGGGGCCGATGCTCTGGCAGGCATCAGCTGTTCCTGCGACCGCCTGGAAACAGTGGCAGTTCGTACGCTCGGATCTCCTCGATCTCGATGGAGAATGTCCCGCAGCCACCGGTACGGTCGCCGGAGTAGCGAGTGCCGCGAGGCAACGCCAACTGTATCTCGAATACGAGCGAGACGGCGTCACGCACCGCGGGCAGCTCTGGCCCAAGTCACTGATGGCCGATCGTGTCCGCGTGGCGCCTGCACTGGCGAGTGCGGCTCAGCTGATCGACGCCGGAACGGCAGGCGGCCCTGGCAAGGTGGCGGCCCGCTTGAGGTTGAACGAGCAGACGGGTGTTCTCGATCATCTCGACTACATTCTGGACGCCTCGAACACGGCAGGTCGGCTCAGCAGGGCCGCGCTGCACTGCGCACCACCCGGCGTGGTCGGCCCGGCAATCGCTCAGCTGTCTGTATCCGGGACAGCACGCTGGCAGGCGCTGGTCGGAGAGGACATCATTCCGGCCGGGCAGGACGGACCCTGTGGCCTTGAGATCAGCACGATTGCCTCAGTCGTCGAAGCTTATCTGCGCGGTCATCTCTACTTCCGTGTGGAAAGCGACAACGGAGCAGCCTGGCGCGGTCAGGTTCTGCGGCCTTAGCGGTGGACGACGGCAGAAGAAATCTGGAGGTTTGACGATGGTCGCTCAGAAAGCAGTCATTCGGTCATGGAGAGTCTGCGTCGCCACCGCGCTGCTGGTCCTGGCGACGGGCAGCCTGGCGCGCGAAACGATTACGTTCCGTTTTGAAGGGGAAGTGACAGGGATTGATGGCCAGCTTGCGTCTGCCAGCGTGATGATTGGCGATCAGATCTCGGGGACCTACACTTTCGATCCGAACGTCACCACGTTTGGTCCGCCGATTCAGCGCTGGACGGATGCCGTGCTCGACTGGTCGGTCCGGATCGGTCCCGCCACGCTCAATGCAGCCGGTGGGTTCATCTACAGAGATGTGGAAGACTTCCCGAGTTACTGGCAGGTCAGCCTGACGCCGCCACCCGGCATTCTGCTTCTGGATGACGAGATTCGGGAGATCATTCTCAGCTGGGATCTGAACGCCCGCATAAGCCCTGACAATACGCCGCCAGCCGCACCCGGATTCAGGACTCCGGGCACTCTGATTCTCCGTACCATCGATGCCCGCATCTACGCCACCCTCACTCGGGTGGCTTTCAACGGAGCCGATACAGACTTCCCGGCAAGTCCTGCGGTCTGGCGGGCGAAACCCACCCCGGAGCAGGTGCCTGGTGGAATCGGAAGCCATGACGGTGGCAAGCTCAACGCCTCGCTGTGGTTCGACGATGCGCAGGGTGCCGCGACGCTCGGGCTGACCGATCGATTCTCGGAAGCCTCGCTTCCGCGGCTGTATTGCGGGCAGGCGGGTCGCGAGGGCGACCTGCTCTGGCAGGCAGATGGCCGGCCTTCCGGCGCTGAGAAGCGCTGGGCGATTACCCGCGACTCGCTGCAACCAGCGCCAGAGAACTGCGGCGTTGCCATTTCCACCATTGCCAGTCTGCGCGGCGCGGCTGAACAACGCCTCATCTATGTGGAATACGAGAGAAATGGCGCCACCCATCGCGGTCAGCTGTGGCCGAAGACCCTGATGGCCGACAGCATCCATGTCGCCAGCACCATCGCCAGCGAAGGACAGGTGGTGGGCTCGGAAGCGGACCATGGCAACAGCCGGCTCACAGCTAAGCTCCGTTTCAACGAGCAGACCCGGGTGCTCGACAGTATCGACTACAACCTGGGCGGCACCCGTGCTTCGGACCCGCTGCAAAGCGCAGCCTTGCACTGCGCACCGGCCGGTGTGGAAGGCCCGGCGGTGGCTGAGCTGCGCACTGACCGAAACGGGCGATGGCTGAAACTTACAACCGCCGGGATCACGCCTGTTGGCGGCTCCGAGGCCTGTGGCATGGAGATCAATACTGTTGCCTCTCTTGTCGAGGCGTTTCTGCAGGGCCATCTCTACTTCCGGCTCGAAGACACTGTCGGGCGCGTGTGGCGGGGACAGGTTCCGCTGCCCTGACGATGGGTCATCAGACGCACATCGCAGATCTGGAAGAGCAGGGTTATACGGTGATTGAAAGCCTGCTCAGTGATTCCGAAATTCAAACGGTAAAAGGCGCTCTTTCGCCCTGGCTGAAAGGCAGAAAAATGGGGCGCAATGAGTTTGAAGGGCTCAGAACGGAGAGAGTCTACGCCCTGCTGGCCAAAGACCCCGCGCTTGCGCTGATCGTTGAACATCCGGAGATCCTGTCGATCGTGGATGCCTACCTCGAGCCTGACTACCTGCTGGCATCGAATCTGGCAATCAATGTGCATCCGGGAGAGACGCCGCAGAGTTTTCACAGGGACACGACTGGCGGGCTCGGTACCAGCGTCACCACCACATACGGGATCAGCACGATCTGGAACTTCGATGATTTCACCGAGACGAATGGCGCAACCGAGGTGATACCGGGCAGTCATCGCTGGACCAGCGAGATGCCCCGGTCTGACGATGCCAGGGCCATCAAGGTGATCATGCCGAAGGGCTCTGTGATCCTGTTCTCCGGGTGGCTGTTTCACAGAGGCGGCGCGAACCGTTCAGACAGCACACGCCTGGCAGTTACCCCGCAGTACTGCCAGCCCTGGTTGAGACAGCTCGAGAACATGACGCTGGCCGTGCCTCCAGAGAAGGCAGCGCTGCTCTCCGACCGGGTTCAATCCCTGCTCGGCTACAGCGTCAGAGCGCCTGGATTCGCAGGCATGGTGGATGGAATGCATCCGAAACGTCTGATCGACGCGCAATACAAGGGCCGAAAATCCCGCGGCGTTCCGTCATAGGATTTCAGTGAAGTTCTGTGATCAGCTGCAGCAGCACCTCCGGAAGTAGCTTCCGAACTCGACGTTCCGGTTCGTTGCTGGCAGACCGTCCATCCGGGTGATAAGTTGTTGCCGGGGAGAAGTACGCAGTACCTCGATTCACAAACCTGATCGGTTTCGAAACGAATTAGAGGACTAGACCATGAGAATCCTGTTCGCAGCAGTTCTGCTGCTCACCTCGACCTTTGCCTACTCCGCGGCCATGAATGTCACCATCTGGAAGCCCATTCCGGGCAAGGCGCCCCAGATGATGGAGCACGCTATGGCTGCCAAGGCTATCCAGGAAAAACTCGGCGCCACTGTATCCATTGCCATGGAAAATACCGGCCGGATGCACTATGCAGTCGGCGGTTTCGAGAACTGGCAGGCCTGGGCGACTTTCGCTAACAAACTGTCGGCCAGTGCAGACTGGGCTGCTTGGCAGCAGAGGACGGGCCCGGATCCAGCCGCTATTCAGGAAGAGAACTATCTGCTCGACGTGCTGCCGGGTGGCAACCAGGGTGGCAACGTCTATCAGGTGTTCATATGGCAACCCAGGGACGGCCGTCTCTCAGACGTTATCGAGTCGGCGACCGAAGCGAAGGGTATCCACGAGAAAGCCGGAGCCCGCGTGACGATCATCGTGGATCAGATGAATCGCATGCACTACGTGATGAACTTCGATGATCTGAATCACTGGGCGAAGTTCCAGGACACGCCTAATCCGGAGTTCGGCGAATTCTGGGCGCGCCAGACGCAGGATCCCAACTCGGACCTCGTCGAGGTTTACACGGCCAACCGGGTGCCGGACTGAGGCGAATGAAGGCGGCCCTGCCTTCCGGCAGGGTCTGCTGTCAAAGCACAGAGGGACTCCCGCTAGGCGACCGGCCGTAGAAGTTCGAGATCGCTCACCGCCCACAGACCGGATTCTTTGCTCACCAACCCGTCACCTTTGAGAAAGGAGATTTCCTTCTGCACGGTCTGAGACCCGCAGGACTCGCAGGAATGCGGGGTTGTGCGTATTGCCACGAGCAGCGGAATGATCGTTAGTAGCGATTTCTGCGGGCAGATTGCCTGGCCGTGTGGCGAATACCTACTGGGAGCTGGAGACATGATGCGTATGATCCTCATGTTGAGTCTGATTCTGACCGTCGGCGCGTGTACCGAGGCTGCGGGTCCGATCGAGTACCAACCGATTCCACCGTCGATCATGACCCCCGACCGCGTCGAGACGCGCCTGGGGCCGCTCGCATTCTTCGACGGCTTTCCGGGCGCGGAGACCGCCGACACGGTCTACGACAACCTCGATTTCCAGCGCGGTGTGCGCGCGTTTCTCGATGGTCTGCCTCTCGCTTCGCTCCACGCCATGCGCGAGGGATTCCGCGAAGTCGGCGCCGTCAACGGCACGGTCGGGATCTTCGAAGACCTGATGGACGCGCGGACGCTGTTTCTGACGGCCAATACCGAGAGCGTTTACGCGGTCACCTGGCTGGATCTGAAAGACGGTCCGATGGTCGTGGAGAGCGCGCCCGACACCCTTGGCATCCTCGACGACTTCTTCTTCGGGCACGTGACCGACCTGGGCAATGCGGGACCTGACCGGGGGGAGGGCGGCAGGTTCCTGATTCTACCGCCAGGCTACGAAGGCGAGGTGCCCGATGGTTACCATACGTTCACGTCGCGAACCTTCGGCAACTGGCTGATCTGGCGGGGTTTTCTGGAGGAGGGAGACCCGAAACCGGCGGTGGCCAATCTCAAGGCGCATACACGCATCTACCCGCTGGCACAGCGCCAATCCCCGCCTGTCACAGAATTCGTCAACCTCTCGGGCCGGTCCTTCAATACCATTCACG
This sequence comes from Gammaproteobacteria bacterium, assembly GCA_030425195.1. Lineage (GTDB taxonomy): Bacteria > Pseudomonadota > Gammaproteobacteria > Pseudomonadales > Azotimanducaceae > SZUA-309. The sequence continues at coordinate 172,087 of JAUIAV010000011.1, forward strand.
CCAACGACCTGAGCTTCTACGAGGAAGTGCACGCGGTGATCCAGGAAGAGCCGGTCGACGACCTGGACCCTGAGTTTCTCGGTCTGCTCGCCGCGATAGGTATCGAGAAGGGGAAACCCTTTGCCCCGGATGACCGCATGAAAGAACTCCTCACCGACGCCGCTGCGGTGGGCAACGCGACGGCGCGGGCCATCGTGTTCAGGACCCGCGATCGGGAGGCCTATCTCTTCGAGAACAGCGCCTGGAGGACCGGTTTCATCGGCGGCAGCCACGAATTCCTTGCCGATGGTGCGCGTCTGCTGGATGGACGCTCACTCTTCTTCTACTACGCCACCGGGATCACCCCGGCCATGGCGACAAAGATGGTCGGTGTCGGATCTCAGTATGCCGGCGCCACGGTCGACTCGGAGGGCCGTGCGCTTGACGGCGGCCACAGCTATCAGCTGCATGTGCCCCGGGACGTGCCGGTGAAGGACTTCTGGTCCCTGGTGCTCTATGACAACCAGACCCGGTCCATGCTGCAGACCGATCAGCCATTTCCGAGCCTCAACAGCGAGCGTGGCATCGTACCGAACGCCGACGGTTCCACCGACATCTTCTTCGGGCCGAACGCTCCGGAAGGAAAGGAGAGCAACTGGATTCAGACCATTCCCGGTAAAGGATGGAGCGTGGTCCTGCGTCTGTACGGTCCGCTCGATGCATGGTTCGACAAGGCCTGGAAACCCGGCGAGATCGAGCGCCTCGACGACATCCCGGCCGTGGCGGCAGCGGATACCGTCCCGCGCATGGCGACTGATATTCCCGTCGCCATCACCACACCCGAGCGCGTCGAAACCCGTATCGGCACCCTCGAGTTCTTCGACGGGTTCCCGACTGCCGGGACGGTGGACCTCGTCTACGACAATCTCGATTTCCTGCGAGGCGTCGAGGCGTTCCTGACGGCGATTCCGGCCGCGTCGCTCGAAGCGTTGCTCGACGGCATCGGTACCCTCGGTGTCGATCGCAACGGCGTCATCTCCATCACCGAGACGCTGCTCGACGCACGAGCGCTCTACCTGACCCCCAACACCGAAAGCGTCTATATCGGCAGCGTGCTCGACCTGCGTGACGGTCCGGTCGTCGTCGAGAGCCCACCCAACACACTGGGCATGGTCAACGACCGCTTTTTCCGTTACGTATCCGACATGGGCAACGCCGGACCGGATCGCGGACAGGGTGGCAAGTACCTCTACCTGCCACCGGGCTGGGAGAGCGAAGACCCCGAGGGCTACTTCACCTACCGTTCGCCGACCTACCGGAATCTCATGTTCTGGCGGGGCTTCCTGGTCGACGGCGATCCCCGGCACGCCATTGAAACCGCCAGGAAACTGATCAGGGTCTATCCGCTGAGTGATCCGGAGGCTGCCGCCGACATGGAGTTCATCAACACTTCCGGACAGTTCCACAACACGATTCATGCCAACGACATTCAGTTCTACGAGGAAGTCCGGGCCGTGATCGACGGGGAGCCCGCAGCCGCCTTCAGCTCCGAGCTCCTGGGCCTGCTGGCCGCGATCGGCGTCCAGAAAGGCAAATCCTTCACCCCCGACGGGCGGATGCGGGCGATTCTGGAGGAGGCGGCAGCTGTCGGTAATGCGACTGCGCGCGCGATCTCGTTCCGGACCCGCGACTCCCGGGCTTACTACTACGAGGACTCCGCCTGGTTCACCGCGTTCGTGGGCGGCAGCCACGAGTTCCTGCGCGAGAGCGGCGCCCGCGATCTTGATGCCAGGACCATGTTCCACTACGGGTACACGACGGTGACACCCGCGATGGTGGCCAAGATGGTCGGAGTCGGATCGCAGTATGCGGTTGCCGCCCTGGACGCCGAGGGCAACTACCTCGATGGCTCGAAGACCTATGAGTTGACGCTGCCGGCCGGCATCCCGGCCAGGGACTTCTGGTCCTTCGTCAACTACGACCCGCAGACCCGATCACTGCTGCAGACGCCGAGCACTCCGTTCCCGAGCGTCAGCAGTCAGAGCGGCAGCGTGCAGAGCAATCCCGATGGCAGCACGACCATCTGGTTCGGGCCCGAGCCCCCGGCTGGAAAGGAAACCAACTGGGTACCCACCGTGCCCGGCAAGGGCTGGTTCACGGTTCTGCGCCTGTACGGTCCCCTGGAGCCCTGGTTCGACGGGAGTTGGCGACCGGGTGAGATCGAGCTCATCAACCAGTGAAGCTCCGGCAGATGGCTGCGCGTGCATCCTGGCCGACGTGCACCTACCATCTGGCAGCTACCGGAAAAAATCTGCGGCAGAGATGACATGTACGCTCACCTGAAACTGACGCGGACGGACGGCGTCGGCTGGCTTGAATATGACCGTCCACCGCGAAACGCCATTCACTGGGAGATGCTGCGCGAGCTGCCAGCGGCTTTCGACGAGCTGCTGACCTCGGCCGATGTGCGCGTGATCGTGATCGCCAGTGCCGTCGATGGCTACTTTTCAACCGGCGCCGACCTCACCGACTTTCACTCGATGGAAGCGGAAGATATCAACGCCTGGGTGGAGGCGTGTCATGGCCTGGTCCGTCAGCTGAGAGAATCACCCAAACCGCTCCTGGCTGCCATCCATGGAACGGCCGTCGGCGGTGGTCTGGAGATTGTGCTCCACTGCGATCTGCGGTTCGCGGCGGACGACGCCAGGTTTGGCCAGCCTGAAGTGAACATCGGATTCATTCCGCCAGTCGGTGGCACCCAGGCTCTGGCGCGACTTCTCGGTCGGCCCCGCGCGCTCCGCCTGCTGTACGAAGGCGAACTCATTTCAGCGGCGGAAGCGCTGAAGATCGGCCTCGTGGATTCTGTGGTACCGGCCGCGGAACTGCTGTCCCGGACTCAGGAGTACGCCCTGTCCCTGGCGCAGAAGCCGGCAGCGACGCTTGCAGCGATTCGTCGCTGTATCACGGAAGGGGGCGAAACGACCTTCGCAGAGGGATTGCAGATCGAATTCGATGCTGCCGTCGAACTTGGCCGGCATCCGAACTTCGCGGAGGGTGTGGATGCATTTCTCGCCAAACGGAAACCCGGGTGGAAATGAAGTATTCGAAGGCGTGATGCCCCCTTATCCACTACTTTCGACTGACGAGGTGCCTGGGTCGAACTTGACGGGAGCCCTGATGCCCTGAGTTACCCATACGCATCCGGCTCGTGTAATCATTGACGCCAGCAGTTGTCAGTCATACAGGAGGGAAGCGTCAATGGGTCCACTCGAGGGTGTCAAAGTCATTGAGCTGCAGGGTATTGGTCCGGGACCGTTCTGCGGGATGATGCTGGCCGACATGGGCGCCGACATCATCCGTGTCGACCGGTCGTCGTCCGCCGGTCAACCGGCCAGCGTTGCGGATGTCCTGGCCAGGGGGCGGCGGAGTATCGCTGTAGACCTCAAGTCGGCTGAGGGCGTCGATACCGTGCTGCGCCTGGTGGATGATGCCGACGTGCTCATTGAGGGCTTCCGCCCGGGCGTCACAGAACGGCTTGGCCTTGGCCCCGACACCTGTCTGGCACGCAACGGGCGTCTGATCTACGGGCGTATGACCGGCTGGGGGCAGACGGGTGAAATGGCGAGTGTCGCCGGACACGACATCAACTACATAGCGCTGTCCGGTGCCCTGCACGGGATTGGCAACGCGGGTGAAAGGCCGGTGCCGCCTCTCAACCTCGTCGGCGACTTCGGCGGTGGTGGAATGCTGCTGGCCTTCGGTATCACGGCTGCTCTGCATGAGCGTAACCGGAGTGGCAAAGGCCAGGTGATTGATGCCGCGATGACGGACGGTTCGGCGCTGCTGATGAATGCGATCTTCGGCCTGATGAATCAGGGTGCCTGGACCGCCGATCGCGGTACGAACCTGCTGGACGGCGGTGCCCACTTCTACAACACCTATGAGACCAGCGACGGGAAATGGATTTCCGTCGGTTCGATCGAGCCGCAGTTTTATGCGCTGCTGCTGGAGAAATCCGGTCTCGGCGAGGAAGAGGCGCTGTCGCGACAGATGTCACGGCAGGACTGGCCGGCTCTCAAGGACAAGCTCGCCCGGATCTTCAGGACAAAGACCCGGGACGAATGGGATGCCATCATGCTCGGCACAGACATCTGCTATGCACCGGTCCTCAGTTTCGATGAGGCGAGAGCGAATCCCCACAACGCGGCGCGGAATACGTTCGCTGAGCAGGATGGTATCCACCAGGCAGCACCGGCACCGCGGTTCAGCCGCACCGCCGCAGAACTACCCGTTTCTGCCGCGGCACCCGGTGCAGACTCGCTGCAGATCCTGCGCGACGCGGGCTTCTCTGATTCCGAGATCGATGCGCTCACGTCGTCCGGCGCCGTCGCCCAGGCATAGTCAGGTAAATCGCACGAAGCAGGTCGCTGGACAGCATCGTCCCGGTGATGGACCATCTGAAGGGGAGCGTTCCAGCGAATACGCCTAAAAAAACCAGGGGGAACAGCAATGTCAGATTTCGATGTCATCATTCGCGGTGGCACCATCGTCGATGGGATGGGTAGTGAACCTTTCGCCGGTGACGTCGGCGTCAAGGACGGGCGTATCACGGCACTCGGCCTGGTTGATGGCTCCGCGGATCAGGTGATTGATGCGGCCGGCCGGATTGTTACACCCGGCTTTGTCGACATCCACACCCACCTGGATGCGCAGGTGGGCTGGGACCCTGACATGACCCCGATCAGCTGGCACGGAATCACAACCGCGCTGATCGGTAACTGCGGCATGACTTTCGCGCCCTGCAAGCCGGAACACCGTGAGCTCCTCGCCGGCATGATGGAAACCGTCGAGGACATCCCCAAGGATGCGATCCTCGGTGGGTTGTCCTGGGAATGGGAGAACTACGGCGAGTACCTGGACGCCCTCGATAAACTGGGCGCTGCGGTCAACGTTGCCGGCCTCATCGGCCACGCGGCGGTGCGATACTACGTGATGGGGGAGCCCTCGTTCGACGCTGATGCCAATGAGGCAGAGCGCGCACAGATGAAAGAGATCGTCGACGCTGCCATCAAGGCGGGTGCTTTCGGCTTTTCCACCAACCGCTTCGACCAGCACGTGGCCCCGGATGGTCGGCCGATTCCCGGAACCTTCTGCCAGCCGGAGGAGCTGGAGGACATCGCCGGCGTTGTTGGCGCCCATGGCGGTTTGATGCAGGCGGTCGGTGCAGACTTCGAGGTGCTCGGCAAGCTCGCAGGCAGCAGCCGGGTACTGTTCAGCTACGGTACCGGATCGCAGGCTGGTGCAGGAGCCGCTTCCGCAAAGGCGCTGGATGAACTCGCCGAGGGTCGGGATGTTACCGCCATCAGCCATGTCCGCGGTTCCGGATTCATCTTTGGTCTCAGCGCCACGTTGCCCATGCGCCGTGGCAAGTGGGGGCAGTTGAACGGTATGTCGTTCCCGGAACGGGTCGCAGCTGTTCGAGATGACAGCTTTGCGGCGGAACTCGTTGCTGTTGCCAAGGCGCCTCCTGGCGTGAAAATCCCGATGGACCAGGCGTTTTTCATGGGCCATGGCGACATCCCCGACTACACGATAGACCAGAGCATCGCGGAGATGGCTGAGGCGGCGGGTGAACACTGGTCCGAGACTTTCATCCGGCTCAATCGCGAGACCGAGGGTAAAGCGCTTTTTACGCACCGGATGTTCTCACCCAGCTTCCGCGAGCAATCGGCACTGTTCCAGAGCGAGCACATCTACCCGGGTCTCGGTGATGCGGGTGCCCACGTATCGCTGATCATGGACGCCGGCTGGTCCAGCTTCATGCTCTCATACTGGCACCGCGAGACCGGCCGCTTCAGCCTGCCGGAAGTGATTCACAAGATGACAGCAGGTCCCGCGAGGGTCATAGGCCTGACGGATCGGGGTATGCTCGCCCTGGGCAAGCGCGCTGATATCAATGTGATCAACCTCGAAGAGGTGAGTGAACTGCAGCCTGAGATGGTCAACGACTTTCCCGGCGGAGCACCGAGGTTCATTCAGCGGGCAAAGGGTTACGATGCCGTCCTGGTCAATGGCGTCGTGAGCATCCTGCACGACCAGCCGACCGGACAGCGCGCAGGCAAGGTGCTGCGATTCGGGTCAGCCGCCTGAAGCAGATGCCGTACATCGAAGGCCGCCTCGTCCATGATGCCGACAGTCACCTGATGGAAATGTCGGATTGCCTCAATCCTTACTTCGAAAAGCCCCTGCTCGCACGCTTTCTCGATCACCCCAACGTCGGCGTACGCGTTGGTAACCGGCTGGCCGTGGAAGACGCGCAGAAGCGGCAGGCAGATGAGGCATTCCGGTCAGGCGCCGCCGAGAACATCATGCTGCGCAAAAACTACGATGCACAGGGTGCGTTCCTGCAGCAGGACCGCCCGGCCGCTGTGGATCAGATCGGCGTCGCCAGTCAGCTCGTCTTCACCACCTTCTGCCTGGGTAATTTCGGCTTCGATCAGTCGGGCGACATGGCGCTATGCTACGGTGCGGCCGCAGCCCACAACCGGATGATGACGGACTTCTGCTCGATCGATAAACGGTTGCTGGCCACAGCGTACGTGCCGCTGGAAGACTTCGATCTCGCCGCCAAAACCGCCAGGGCCGCGATTGACATGGGTGCGAAAGCCCTGATGGCGCCTTCCTGGTGTCCGCAGAATCACAGCCCCAGCCACGTGAGTCTTTTTCCCGTCTGGGCGATGGCGGAGGAGGCCGGAATACCGATTCTTTTTCATGTCGGTGGTGAGGACAAACTCAATCCGACCTACAAGGTGAACGGCCTGCCGCCCGTGAAGGACTTTCACGGCGGTGATGCCAATTTCACGTCTGTCAGCTACCTGCCGATCTCCACGTCGGTGCAGCAGACGCTGGCGACCCTCATCATCGATGGGATCTTCGATGCGTTCCCCGGTTTGATGTGGGGCGCCATAGAGCTCGGAGCGTCCTGGCTGCCGGGGTGGATGCGGAATCTGGATTCCGCTGCGCACGCGTTCGTGCGGAACGAGGAGCGGCTGCAGAAACTGTCTGCCAGGCCGTCTGAGATTGCGCAGCGCCAGCTGCGCGTGACGCCTTACCCGCATGAAGACACCGGCTGGATCATCCGCAATTCGCACGAGAATATGTGCCTGTTCTCCACCGACTTTCCGCACGTCGAAGGCGGCCGCAATCCGATGAAACGGTTTGGCGAGTCCCTCGATGGGCTTCCGCAATCGGCACAGGATGCGTTCTTTGCAGGCAACTTCATCGACCTGATGGGTGACGGACTGGCACCGGAGCTCCGTCGTCCCGAACACCTGACCAGTCACTAGGTCGCGCCCCTTATGAATTATGATCCAGGGTTCGTTGACCAGGATGAGGGGCGCGAGGGACGCTGCTGTACTAAACATTGGAATATGGTCGGGACGGCAGGATTTAACGCGCCGAGCCTCGGCTGCGACCGGTCGCAGGGATGAGACCTCGCGAACGTAAGCACTGAACCAATAATTGGAAATTGGTCGGGACGGCAGGATTTAACGCGCCGAGCCTCGGCTGCGACCACTTGACCCCCAGCGTCCAGACCCGATCAACAAGACTGCATAAACGGTGGGCTACAGCACCGTCTCCAACACTGCGAAGTGGCGGTGGATTCCTATCCCGCAGTATCTGCACCCTTGGAAGCCATTCTCTGTCGACCGATATCCGACCAGTTTGGACTTCGCAAATCCGATTACCTCACATTCGATGGCGGTGTTCCGTCGCGCTTTGCGTTTCTCCTTCTGTCTTTCAAGCTACAAAACAAAGTACGCGCAACTCAATGCTGCGCCTTACCGGTACCGGACCTGCATCAACTTGGAAAGACGCGTGTGGACAGGTGTTGCCAATAACGCCATCCGAGTCATAGGACTTAAACACCAGCACTTCCTCCGGCTGCATCGCTGAGTAGCTGTACCAGGCGTGTCGATCAGCCTGTTTGACGTTGTAGGTTTCTATGCCGATATGATGCCAGCTGTAATTCTTAGCGCCGTAACCGAATACCACGGTTTCGAACAGATCTTCTCTGGCCACGGTTCGTGCATCGCACACCGCCAGAGGTTGGTCCAATACGGGGTTTTTCAGCGGACGCCAGAAGTTCAGCGCAATCACCCGCCGAGCATCTGGCGGTTGGATACCATGCACATTCAGGTACTCATCCCACGTGGTGTTTTCGGTGTAGTCCATGTGTACAGCGCTAACGTATCCACCACCTGCGTCAGCGTTCGTTTCCATGACCTTGCCGTCGGTACCGCCACCCGAGATTTGCCGGCCCGGCTCTCTGATCAGATGGTCGAACGTAAACGCCTCAGACGCACCGGTGAGCGCCTTGGCAAGCGCTTTGCACTCATCGTAGTAAACCCCCATCACTTGCTCATTGTCGTAGAAGTTCTTCACCGCCGACGGCTTATGAACAAGTTCGAATCCGGCAGTGTCGAGGGTTAGGTCATCGATCCCGCGTGCATCGGCGATCTCAACCTGACACATCTCAATGCCGAAGGGCGCATATCCTTCGGCATCCGAACGCATATCGTAATGACGCGCAGGCTGCGTGGTGATGTCTCCAGCACTCGCCGGCCAGAAACCCAGCTTGGCACGCACACTACCCACGGCTCATATCCAGGATGGGCGTATCTGCCCAGCCCGTTTTGTGCGGGGTGAAAAATCGCGTGCTGATGTTGATACGCGCAAACTTCCAGCCATCGGCTTCCAGAACCAGGTCATCCTGATACAAGCCGGACACCCAGACCGCCTCATTGCTGGATGACAGCGTCGCCGTCTGCAGCAGATACCAGGTTCCCCGAGCGGTTTTGCCGTCGTCAGCAAGGTCCACTGCCGCGTTAGTGATATGGTGCACGGCAAAAGACATGGTAGCGGGCATGTTGGTAAAAAACCTATGCACCCGCGCTCTCCCTTTGTAGCAACCGAGTTCACCCCCATCCCAGGTGCCCTCTTCGGTAAACAAGTCCGTCAATGCATCCGGGTCATAGCCGGTATCACAGAGCAGGCAATACTTTGCCTTCAGGCATTTTATTCGCTCGATCTGCTCAAGACGATGTAGGCGCTCTTCCATAGCTCACCCCTTGCATATTTACGGAAGTATTTGCTTACATATTCATCAATGTCAACTCAGGCCAATTACCTCTCAGCTTGCATTTGTGCTGAGATGATCCGATGACACGCAACACACCCTCACTGGAACTACGCAGTGTTCCAACCCAGGAACGGTCCAAACAGACCTTCGAGCACATCCTCGCCACCACCGGGGAACTGCTGGAAGAAGTAGGCTTCGAGAGTTTCAACACCAATCTCCTGGCAGAGCGCTCAAAACTCGCCGTGCGCGCGATCTATCGATATTTTCCAAACAAGTTCGCGCTGGTACTGGAGCTGGCTAAGCGCATGGAGCTCAGCTGGCGCGACGCTGTGGCGCATACCGCGGTAGATGAAAGGAATTCCACCTGGCCAGACAGCTGGCCCAAGTTTCTCGACAGCTACATCGACAATGTTCGCGGCACGCCCGGCGGTATAGCGGTGTTGCGCGCCATGAAGAGCTACCCTGAGTTACGTGCCGTTGACGAAGAGATGAACGCGCTCTACACCCAGGATGTGGCCAACGCGCTGGTCGCCAACACGCCGGAGCTTAGCAGCAAAAAGGCAGTTCAGATCGCTACGATTCTGTTAACTACCACCGTGGCCGTGATCGACGCCAGCTTAGACGTCAGTCCACAAGTGGCTCAGTCGCAGATCAATATGCTGAAGCGCATGCACCGTGCACTGCTCATGGACCCGAACATGTAGGGTGCACCAAAAACAATCAAGCTTTGACTTGATATGGAAGTGCATGCTTCCATATCCGCATGGACACTCGAGCAAAACAGACCCGTGAGGGGTTCAGATTTCTCACTGTCGCCGTGATCATCACCGTCGTCACCGGGTCTGTCGGCTACCACTACCCAGCGGGGCATGAGCCCATCGTTAGCGCGCTGATCTGGACCGGCCGCCTGGCGTTCCTGATCTTCCTGATACCACTGTTTGCGCGCCCATTGCGCACCATGACCAGGTCGACTTTGAGCATGACCTTGATGCGCTGGCGTCGCAACGCCGGCATCTGTTACGGCGCGGCGCAAAGCGTTCACCTGGTGATTGTGTTGATCATGTTTGCATCCCTGGCCAATCCACCGACAGAAACCATCATGGTGATCATCGGTGGCCTGGGTTTGACACTGTCGATTGCCATGCTGATCACCTCTTTTCCTGTGCCCACGAAAATAGTGGGCCCCCGGCTATGGAAATGGATACACAAGTCCGGGTTCCATGTTTTCATGTTCATCTACTTTTATGACTTTGTGGTGGAACCACTGCTATTGGATCAACCGACTTCACACCTGTTGTGGGCGTGCCTGACTGTGGCCGGTATGTTGATACGGACCATTGTGATGTTTAGACGCACACCAACAGCCCAACAAGCGACATGAAATATTTGTTGGTTGCAATTTTGCTTCTCGCATCTGGATGCGCCCACGCTGAACCGCCTGCGACTCGAGACACACAAGCAGACACCGCCGCCGCACGCCAAGCGGTGGACGAAATCGTCCGTACCGCCGCACGCATTGATAATTCATCAGCCTGGTTCGAGATTTTAAGACTGCCAAACAACGTTTACGCGTTCTGGGAGCCAGGACATGTCGAGAAGGTCAATTCCTTTCTGATCATTGGCCGAGATAAAGACGTGCTTTACGACACCGGCATGGGCATCGGCAACATTCGTATCGCTCTCGACGAAGTCAGATCAGCCGAATCACTCCCCGACAAACCCCTCATGGTGATCAACAGCCACAATCACCTGGACCACAATGGCGGCAACATAGAGTTTCCGAGGGTTTGGACCGCGAATGACCCATGGGCCATAACGCGCTTGACGAAAGGTGTGCCTGCTGGCGAGGCAGGCGGCTTCACTGGTTATTGGGATCAGCTGACGCGCCACGATGGCGTATCGCCGCCAAAGGATTTTTCGCCCCTGACCCATGCCATTCCACCCTATCCCGAAAATCAGATCGCTTTTCTGGAAGATTGTCAGGTTGTGGATTTGGGCGACCGTACGCTCCGAGTGATCCGAACCTTCAGTCACTCACCGGACGGCATTGCCCTGTTCAGTCCCGAAGGTGGTTTATTTTTTGGTGGCGATACGTTCTACGGTGCCGACTTCCTGGTCACCGATATCAGACTTTTGACAGAGGATCTGAGGCGGATCGAGCACCTGCCCGTTGCATGGCACTACGCATCCCACGGCACGCAATTGATCACCGCCATGCAACAAGGACAGCAACTGGCCACAGTACGGCGCATGATCGCGGGTGAGGGTGAACATGGACATTCCTCGTTCGCAGGCTTTCAAATGCCCATGCAGTCGCTGGATGGTGTAACGGTGACCATCGCTAAGGAAATTTTACTTTACTAACCGTTGCGATCACTTGTTCCCAGGGCAGTGAAGATGACGATCGCCACCCCCTGGAACAGTAGACAGAAGAAAACTGATCCCCAGGAAAAGCGAGTAAATCGGTTTGCAGCTGAATTGTTGATGCCAGCTCAAGGACAGACATCGTTCGGCAAAAACTTCTGGTGTCCGAGATTTGAGAAGTCGATGGTGACCAATGGATCGACCATCGGCGAGCATTTGAACTAACAATCACGGAGCAAGCCATCAAGGTAGGACAGTAGTCAACCCTGGTAGGATTTCTACAACTTTAAACCCTACCAATATCCTACCAGTCGACCAGGAATGGGAATCCAAAGGCCATCTAGTGACGCCTAACCGGCTGATTTAAAAAGGGATTTTTGGTCGGGACGGCAGGATTTGAACCTGCGACCACTTGACCCCCAGTCAAGTGCGCTACCAGACTGCGCTACGCCCCGAGCGGACGTGGATAGTACCCGAATTGAATCCTGAAGTGAGCCCCCTGGAGATCGTTCAGACGGATCAGCCGGTCCGGACCCCTGGTGGGTGGCAGTCGCTGACTGTCGGGGCAGGCCCCATCAGCGCCCATCTCGTCAACGGCGTGTTCGGTGATCCGCTCCTGGCGGTGAAGTTCAGGAGCCGGCGCGAGTGGCTGCTGTTCGATCTGGGTGATGCGGCCGTGCTTTCCCGTCGCGTGCTGCACACGGTCACCGACGTCTTTCTCACCCACGCTCATTTCGATCACATCTGCGGCTTCCTGCACTTTCTCCGTGCCCGCATGACGGGCGACTATCCACCCTGCAGGATCTACGGGCCGCCCGGCACGGCCTATCACATCGGCAATCTGATCGACGGCATCGCCTGGGACCGCATCGAGGATGCGGGTCCTGAATTTCATGTGGCCGATCTCTCAGCCGGACATGTCGAGTGGTCGCTGCTGAAGGCCGGTCATCCACCCAAACGTCTGGATGAGCAGTCGCGATCCGAGGATGTGATCTGCGCGCACCCCGAGTACCAGGTCCGTTGCGTGGAGCTCGATCACGGCATTCCCGTGCTTGCTTACGCGCTCGACTACTCGGCTGAGATTCACATAGACCGGGATCGGCTGGCGGAACTCGAGGTCACGCCGGGGAACTGGATTACGGACCTCAAGCGGTTGCTACGGGAAGGAGACACCCGGTCGCGGGTCGAACTGCCGGATGGTGTTCAGCGGACAGTCGCAGATCTGCGGGATGAGCTCGTGACTACCCTGCCCGGAAAGCGGCTGGTCTACGCCACGGATTTTGCGGATACACCACTGAATCGGGAGCGTCTTCAACACCTGGCGGCGGGCGCCGATCTGCTCTTCTGCGAAGCCACCTTCTGCACGGCAGATATCGAGCAGGCGGAAGACACCAGGCATCTGACCGCCCGGGCCTGCGCGGAGATCGCAGTCGCCGCTGGGGTGGGTCGGCTGGTGCCGTTCCACTTTTCCAAGCGCTACACGGATCAGGTCGACGACGTCTATGCGGAGCTGCTTTCGGTTCAGGTCTGACGTGACCGCTTCGCCGCCCGCGCTTTCCGGTTCTCTTCACCCTTCCTGATCAGTTCCTCCCGATCCTCGGGACGGATCTCCATGTACTGATCCCGCCAGCGATCACCATCCCAGGCGAAGGGCGCCCGTACGGTGGTTCGAGGTCCATCGGCCTGTTCGAACAGATCGAGCGCCTGGCCGAGGATGGCGCGCTGCATGTCCCGATCCCAGGGCGCGCCGCAGGGATTGCCGAGCGGAAAGTCGGTGAACAGGAACCGGGGAACGCCGCAGTGCTCCACGATGTCGATGGCGGAGCCGAGGATTACGGTTGGAATTCCGGCATCTTCCAGAACCCGGGCGACCAGACTCACGGTCTGGTGGCAGACGGGTCAGAGCGGTACGAGCATGGCAACGTCGACTTCGTCTTCCCGGCAGAGCTTCAGGATCGCCGGTCCGTCCTCCGTCAGCGTCTCGCGCTGACTGTAGGAGGTGGGGGCACAGTAGAAGCGGGGCGAGAGCGAGCCGATCCGTCCTCCAACAACGGCCTTCTCCAGCTGAACGAGGGGCAGATAGCTCTCCCGATCATCGAGGTGGGTGGCCTTCTTGTCCCAGGAGAGATCGTCACCGAAGAGGCGTTCCGGCGGATCGATGGTGGAACCGCTATCCACCGCCCGGTCATCCCGGGTGGTTCTGGCATAGGTCGCCGCGGTGGTGACGATGCCGAGACGGGAATCGGCAAGCGGTTTCGCGAGCGGCGCGAACGGGACTTCGTCGAAATGCGCCCACTGGTAGGCTTTCTCGAATCCCTGCGCGGCGTAGTAGTTCCGGCTGCGCGCCATATATCCGATGGGTTCTGCCATGACGGTTTCCTGTCTTCAGAAGCGGGACGCGGTGATCCAGACGTCCGAGCGGGCCCAGCTTTCCTCGAAGTCCGCGTCCACCAGGGCGTCCGCTTTCTCCTGACCGGCCAGCGCCTGCTTCAGCCCGTACAGCGACCAGCCGTTGTGCGGGTGATCTGCCAGCTCGGCCCGGTACACGGTTTCCGCATCGGCGTATCTGCCGGCTTCGAGCAGCGCGGCCCCCAGCCAGTGCCGGGCGGCAAAGGGCAGGGGTTCCGGCTCGTCGTAGTCCATCAGGTCCTCGGTTTCCGCGGCTTTCTCGAACGCAGCGATCGCGGCATCGAGCTTGCCGTCCGCCCGGAGAATCTCGCCTTCGAGAATGTAGGCGACAGTTCCGATCACCTGACCGGCGGGATGAAAACGGAAGCGTTGATCCGTGGTTTCGGCGAATTCCTCCACGGACTTCTGCAGGGTACGGGCCCGATCCGCGTCATCGGTGCGCAGGCTGGCATAGCCCTGGGCGAAGTCCCAGAGCGCGGCGGCCACTTCGTCCTCCGGCCGGTCGTCGTTGGCCAGGATTTCGTCGAAACGCCCGAAGCGGAGGAGGGTGAGCACCTCGTACATGGCGTTGCCGGTGATCTTCCGGTAATCCTTGCCGGCCTGGGTAGCCGGAGCACCCTGGCCGTCGTATGAGGCTGCAAACAGCAGCATGTGCAGGTTATGCGAGGCGCCGTAGGAAAAACCCTGCGACTCGGAGGCTTTCAGATCCGAATGCCAGGCTTCGGTATTGGCCTCCACCGACCGGCCCCATAAACCCACCTCGTTCCAGGTGTGGGATGGCATGTGCTGGATGTGGCTGGCGGCCTTGATGGTCTGACCCAGATACTCGGCGCACGGCAGGCCCCATTCCGGATGCTGGCTGGACTCCGTGGCGTGGATGTAGAGGTGGCAGGCACCCGGGTGCCGGATGTCCTCGTCCAGCACGCCGAGCAGCACTTCATGCAGACGCTGAAGGTCCGGATCGTTCACGTCCCGGTAACCGCGCCGGTTCTCGAGCATGAACAAAGCCACCGCGTAAACCACGGCCACCTGATGATCGTCCGGATACTGTTCATAGACTTTCGCCATCTCCCGGGCAAAGGCTTCGTCGACAGGGCGGCGATCATCCGGGTCGTAGTCCGCTGGATATCGGACCACGGCGGCTCTGATCAGGGCCTGTTCCATTTCGGAGGCATGTCCGCCGGCCAGCTCTGCGGCCCGCGTGATGGCGGCGTGGGCGTAGGGTGCGTTTTCCGCGGTCATGCCGCCGTTCAGAAAAGATCCGAGTGAGAACGCCTCGCCCCAGTAGCACATGGCGCACTCCGGGTCGGCCCGGCGGGCGGTGGCCATTGAGCGGGCTGCCTCGTTCATGTTGTAGGCCCAGCGGAGCTGCATACCCTGATCGAACAGGGCCTGAGCATCGTCGCTGTCGGTAGTGATCGACCAGTTGTGATCGCCGAGCGCCTGAGGGATCAGCTCGATGGACGGCAGCACGTCTTCGCCGGCGGGTTCCGCCGCCTGACTGGCCGTGGTGCAGGCGGCGATCGCCATCGTGAGTGCGAGCCACAGAATCGGGCGTGCCTGTGTGGATCCGGGCATTTCTGTCCCCTCGGGTCGAAAGCCTCTGAAGCTAACGTCTGAACCACTGTGGCGCAACTCGATGCGATGGCAGGATTACGGGCAGTTCCGGCTAGGTCATCGCACTTCTTCAGGCGTAGTCACCTACGGCCTGCATAGAGCCCTCGCCATGGCTCCCACGTGCCGGTGATCGGTGCCGCAACAGCCGCCGATCACGTTGAGGGTCGGGATGACCGACTTCAGCACGGCGTACTGATCTCCGAGCTCTGCCGGATTGCCGTCATCCAGATCCTCCGCCTCGTCCAGCTCCGCATGGCTGCGGCAGGAGGCGTTGGCCCGTACTCCGCGGATCCGGCCGATCCAGTCCGTATCCCCATCCAGCACGTGCTGAAAATGGGTCGGATGCGCGCAGTTGATCATGAAGTAGATGGGCGCGCTGTCGGTCGCTTCGTCCACCGCCCGAATCGCTTCACCCAGCGCGATGCCATTGGGCAGCCGGCCATCCGTTTCCACGGTGAAGGCGATGGCGACGGGGACCCCCGCGGCCTCAGCCGCCAGCGTGATGCCGATGGCTTCCTCGACGTAAGTCATGGTCAGCGCGGTGAGCATCTCCACACCGGCATCCGCCAGCGCGTTCACCTGCAGCGCGTGATAGTCGCGTGCTTCTGCCGCGGTCATCTCGGTGCCGACCACGTAGCCGTCGCCGCGGGGACCGATACAGCCGCTCAGAACGACCTCGCAGCGGTCGGCGTAGCGGGCACGGAGATCGTCCAGGAACCGGGCGGCGAATCGGTTATTGGCGGCCAGGGCCTCATCGTCGTAGCCGAGCAGACGGGCCCAGTCCGGGCTCGCCCGCCAGGTGGGCGTTTCCAGCACGAAACCGGCACCGTGCTCGGCGGCGATCTCCAGGTATCCGGCAAAGTAGTTGCCGATGATCTCCTGCCCTTCCGCCGTGTCCAGCAGGGGAAAGGAGGCGAAGTGAGGCAGCTCGAAGCCGTGTTCGAAGATCAGGGTGGTTTCCAGGCCGCCATCCATCAGGAACGGCGTATGGGTTTCGTGGGGGAGAACCCCGGGTCGGGTGCTGCTGTGGGCCTGCATGGTTCTGAGCCTGTGTCGTTTGACGGTGCGCAGATCTTCCGCCTCCGGAGGTCCACCCGCTTAAAGAACATCTCCGTTATTTCTCCGGATGTCAGCCCTGTGCGGTCAGTCCGGAACGCTCGAATCCCTCCATCCAGCGCTGCCGGTCTTCCGGCCTCGCGTGATAACGCAGCACGGCGCGGAGGTAGTCACCGACCTGAAAGCCTTCGGGCCTCGAGTCCAGGAACTCCTGCACCAGTGCCCGGCCTCGTGCCGGATCTCCCTGCAATGCATAGCAGGCGCCCATGGTGGCCTTCACGTGCTGATGCGGCCTGTCCCAGTTCTCGATGATGGCGATGGCCTCTTCGTACTGGCCGAGCAGGTAGTGCGCCTCGATGACGTTCTCGAAGTAGTGAGTGGGGAAGAGGGGATCCAGCGTCATCACCTGCCGCTGGAGCGCGAGCGCGGCCGTCGGGTCACCCGTGCTGCCGAGCACACAGCCTCGGAAGTGAATGGACTCGATGGAATGGGGATTGAGTTCGAGCGCGACCTCGGTATGGCGCAGTGCCAGCGCGAATTCGCCGGCATCGAGAAACGCCATGCCGGCCTGAGCGTGCACGCGTTCGTCCCGCGGATCGAGCGCCAGTGCCCGGTGTGCGTGGGCGAGGGACTCGTCGACCTGGGCCGGATCATCCCGCCCCGTGACGAACACTGAAAAGCCCTGCAGCACGGCGAGCGCGGAATGCGCCAGCGCGAACTCGTCGTCCCGGGCCAGCACCTGTCTGAAATTCTCCATCGCCTGGAGTACGTCTCCAGTCCGACGGAGACCCCAGAGCGCGCTGAGCCAGGCTTCGTAGGCGGACGAAGGTGGTGTGCGGCGGGCCAGACGACCCCGCGCCTCGTTGTCCCGGATACGGCCCGGCAGCGCCGCCGCTATCGACTGTGCTACCCGGTCCTGAATGTCGAAAATGTCCGTCGTCTGCCCGTCGAAGCGCTCCGCCCAGAGGTTTCTGCCGGGGCCGGTGTCGAGGAGCTGAGCGGTCACCCGGACACGTTCACCGCTTCTGCGGACGCTGCCGTTCACGAGGTATCGCGCGTTCAGACGGCGGCCGGCTTCCGAGAGCAGGGGGGAATCCTGCTGGAGCGCCATGGCGGATCTCAGGGCCACCACGGCGAGCTCGCTGGACCGGGATAGGGCGACGGTCACTTCCTCGGTGATACCTTCGGCGAACAGATCGCCTTCATCGCCCCCGCCCAGATCCTTGAACGGCAAAACGGCGACGGTGGGTGTGGACACTTCCATCGGCGCAGAATCCGGCCGGTGCGGAGCAGCAGATTCCGGCGCGGCCGCCGGGGCGTCCTCGGATGTGAGGTCGGCAACGAAGCGATAGCCGCGTTTGGGGTAGGTCTTGATGATGGCCTGGCGCCGACCGCTGTCGCCGATCGTGGACCTCAGCAGATTGATTCTGGACGTGAGGGTGGCATCCGAGACCACACGGCCGTCCCACAGCTCGCCGATCAGCTCGTCCTTGCTGACCACCCGGTCCTGGTGTTCGATGAGATAGCGCAGCATCCGGAAGACCTGCGGCTCCACGGACAACGGCCGGCCACTGTCCGCGAGCTCCAGCCGTTCCGTGTCCAGGGTGAGACTGCCGAAACGAAATAGCATGCCGGCATGCTAAGCAACCGGTTTCGGATTGCCAATCTCCCGGCCGTTTGGAATGGGAAAGCGCAGCGTGACCTTGAGTCCCGGAATGTTGTCCGTGAGCTCCAGGGCTGCCTGATGCACGGCGGCAATGGCGGCTACCAGGCTGAGCCCGAGACCGCTGCCCATCGTGCTGCGGCTGGCTTCGGCGCGGTAGAACCGCTCGAGGACCCGGTCCCGTTCTTCGGCCGGAATACCGGGGCCGGAGTCGGCGACGCTGAGAATGACCGCATCATCGCGCCGCAGTGTGGCGATCCGGATGGCGCCGTCCTCTGGGGTGAATTTGATCGCATTGTCGATGAGGTTGCTCAGCGCCTGAAAGAGCAGGTCGCCGTCTGCGTCGATGGGAGTGTCGTCGAGTACGTCAATCGCCAGGTTCTGTCCTTTCTCTTCCGCCACCACCTGATAGAGCTCGGCGGCGTCTTCGATGATGCCGCGCAGCGTGAGCCGGCTGAAGCTCGGCTGATATCCGCCCGCCTCCATCCGCGTGATCCGCAGCAGGGCCGAGAAGAGGCCGAGCAGCTGATCAGCCTCGGCGATGGACCGTTCCACCTGATCGTGCCGGGTGTCGGCCGGCAGGGAGTCGTCGGCGAGCCCTTCCAGCCGGTGGCGTAGCCGGGTCAGCGGTGTGCGCAGATCGTGGGCGATATTGTCAGAGACGTGACGGATGCCCTCCATCAGCCGCTCGATCTCGTCGAGCATGGCGTTCAGGTTGGCGGCGAGCTGATCGAAGTCGTCCGAGGTTCCCCGGGTGGGCACCCGGCGGCCCAGGTCGCCGGCCATGATCTCCTGACTGGTGGTGTTGATGTCCTCCAGGCGCCGGAGAATGGTCCGGCTCACCATGATGCCGCCCACGAGTGCAAGACCGACAGTGATGGCGAGACCCCAGAGCAGGGCGCGGATGATGAGCGCCTGGGTGACGTGCAGCTCGCGGACGTCGCGACCTACCAGCAGCTTGAAGCTACCCGTCAGCTCGAATACCCGGGCCCGGGCGAAGAGGTTGTCGATGTTTCCGCGCGGATCCTCGATCTCGAAGTCGAGCCAGCCATCCTCCGCGGGCGTTTCGCCCGGCCATCCGGCCAGGTTGCCCGCCAGCGGCCGGAACGTGGGTGATGCGAACAGATACAGGGCCGCGCTGTCGCTACGGCGTTCGACCCGCTCGTTGATGATGCTGACCAGACCGTTCAGTCCCCGCTGGCGGTACTGTTCTGCCAGCCCCTGGATTTCCGTTTCGATGGTGGTGTCCACCTGCTCGGACATGAACGCCACCGTGGACCAGTAGATGAACCCGAGCAGCATGGAGGCGGATCCGGCAAACAGGACCATGTACAGCAGGGCGAGCCGGAAGGTGGAGGATCGCAGGAGCTCAGTCGGCTTCATCGATCATGTATCCGGCACCGCGGATGGTCTGAATGAGCGGATGGTCGAACCCCTTGTCGATCTTGCTGCGCAACCGGCTCACATGCACGTCGATCACGTTGGTCTGGGGATCGAAGTTGTAGTCCCACACCTTCTCGAGCAGCATGGTCCGCGTCACCACCTGGCCGGCGTGGCGCATCAGGTATTCCAGAAGTCGGAACTCACGCGGCTGCAGCTCGATGGCGGTGCCGGCCCGGTTGGCCGAGCGGGCCAGCAGATTGAGCTCCAGGTCTCCCACACGCAGCACCGTTTCGGTCTCGCTCAGATTCGAAGAACGCCGCGCCAGCGCTTCCACACGGGCCAGCAGTTCACTGAAGGCAAAGGGTTTGGTCAGGTAGTCGTCGCCGCCCGCGCGCAGGCCTTCCACCCGGTTGTCCACTTCTCCCAGAGCGGAAAGGATCAGCATGGGCGTCGATATGTCCGCCCCGCGTACGCTTTTGACGATGGTCAGGCCGTCCAGCTCCGGCAGCATCCGGTCGACGATCATCACGTCGTACGACTCGGTGGTGGCGAGCAGCAGTCCGGATGGACCGTCCGTGGCCTGATCCACCGTGTGGCCCTGTTCCGTGAGACCTCTGGCCACGAAAGAGAGCACCTCGGGGTCGTCTTCGATCACCAGAATGCGCATGCGCCTGACCCTATCAGAGTTCGCCGGGCTCAAGATTACACATCAGTAATGTTGCGGAAAGCCTCTGGAAAGGACGGGTCCGGATACTGCACAGCTGTAGATATTCCATCGTCAGTTGTTTTGGACTGGAGGTTCGTATGATGAACAGTAACGAAAACACGAGCAGGTACGGGCGTACGGCGAAGCGCTCTCTGCTTGCGGCTGCCGTGGCAGCCGTGGTGACGGCCGGGGCGATCGGTTCCCAGGCCATAGCACTGCCGGGCACGGACGACGCCGTACAGGCAGACAGCAGCCAGATGCTCATTACCCCGGGGCCGGCGAGCTTCTCAGAGCTGGTGAAGACCGTGAAACCGGCGGTGGTGAACATCTCCATCTCCGGCCACGCGCCAGGCAGAGCGCAGCCGTTCGGCGGCCAGGAATTCCGGGGTTTCCCGGAGGGATCGCCTTTCCAGGAGTTCTTCCAGGAGTACTTCGGCAACCGGCAGTCCTTCGGCGGCCGGCCCGGCATGCGGGAACAGAGCGCGGCATCCGAGTTCCGGGCCGTCGGTTCCGGCTTCATCATCTCCGATGACGGCTATGTGGTGACCAATAACCACGTCATCGAGCACGCGGAGAAAATCGACGTGGTGCTCCAGGACGGCACCCGCTACGAGGCGACGGTGCAGGGACGGGATCCGAAAACGGATCTGGCACTTCTGAAGGTGGACGCGGACGAGGAACTGCCTTTCGTGGTGCTGGGCTCATCCGACGACGCGGAAGTGGGTGACTGGGTACTGGCCGTTGGGAATCCCTTCGGACTCGGCGGCACCGTCACCGCGGGGATCATCTCCGCCCGTGGCCGCGACATTCAGGCGGGCCCGTTCGATGACTTTCTGCAGATCGATGCGCCCATCAACCGGGGTAACTCCGGCGGTCCGCTCTTCGACGGCAGCGGCCGGGTGATCGGCATCAATACCGCCATCTACTCTCCCAGCGGCGGCAGTGTGGGAATCGGTTTCGCCATTCCCTCGGAAATGGCCAGTGACATCATCGATCAGCTCAAGGTGGCCGGCGTGGTGGAGCGTGGCTGGCTGGGCGTGGAGTTTCAGCCGGTGAACGAAGCCGTGGCCGCGAGCCTCGGGCTCGACGGTGCGCAGGGTGCCCTGGTGGCCGGTGTGGTCGAAGATGGACCTGCCGAGAAAGCCGGCGTGCAGGTGGGTGATGTGATCCTGCGCATGGACGGCGAAAAACTGGACGATCCGAAAGATCTGCCCCGTATGGTGGCGGCAGCCAGGTCCGGTGAGCGGGTCGAGTTCGACGTGCTGCGGGACGGCAAGACGCGCACGCTGAAGGTGAAGATCGGTGCCAGCGAAGTCGAACCGACGCTGGCAGCGGTTAAGGCGGGCGGCGAGCCGGCCCGCCTCGGTGTGCAGCTCCAGGCGCTGACCCCGGATGTCCGTCAGCGCTACGGGATCGAAGCGGCCGATGGCGTGCTGGTCATGAACGTGCAGCAGGACAGCCCCGCCGCCCGTGCCGGGATCCGTCCCGGACAGGTGATCACCATGGTCGGTCAGAAGCCGGTGACATCTCCCGGTGACGTGGCTGAAGCCGTCGAACAGGCGGCCGAAGCCGGCCGTCCCTCGGTGCTGCTCATGCTCGAGCAGCGCGGTGCGCGGCGGTTCGTGGCGGTAGACCTGGTGGCCTGAGCCGAAAACTCCCCCCCCAACCCTCATCGCGAGGGTTTGAGGCTGCACCTGCTCCCGGGTGCGGCCTCTTTTTTTCAGGGGATGAACAAACCGTAATGTGGCAGATTCCGGCGCAGGGCTAACATCCACGGATGGGAGCAAACCGACGACTGGGCTGGGCGCTGCTTGTTTCGCTGCTCGCGCATGCGGCCTTCTGGTGGCGCCTTCCGGAGCCGGAAACGGTACGTACGGTCGCCCGGTTCGACGTTGAGCTGACTGCACGGCCGACACCCGAAGCTACCCCGGAGCTCATCGCAGAGCCCCCGCCGGCGCCGGTATCCCGGGCGGCACCGGATGTGCCTGACCTACCGGACCACGCATCGGGAGAATCCGCATCGGATGGCACGGATGTCGTGGAGCCCCTCGACCTGAATCTCCCGTCGGACTGGGACGAGATCGTGCGTACGGTGGACGTGCCGGATGGTCGGCTCGCGTTCGTACCGGAATTCGGCCGCGCGCTCAAAGCGCGGGCGAGGGATGGTCGGCGTTCGTGGCTGACGCAGCAACGCAGCTCGGCGGTCTATGGTGTAGCCGACCCTGCCTATTCGCGCAGCGGCCCCCTCGGCGAGGAGCTGAAGCGGGACGGCGCCTGTATGCGGCTGGTCGAGGATCGTGACGTGGAAGAAGGCCAGCGCTGGTGGGCGAGCACCTGTACGGAGACCCGGCAGAATCCTTTCACCCTGCCGGCGGTCGAATACGATGCGCTCGGCAGGGCCTTGGTGGACTGACCCGACTCAGCTGCCCTTGAATTCCGGCTTCCGCTTCTCGAGAAAGGACGCCATGCCTTCCTTGAAGTCTTCCGAGGCGAACAGCGGCAGTAATTGCAGGTACACGTGGTGCACGTGCTCGTCGAAATTCTCGCTCAGGCCCATCCGCATCATGCGCTTGGCGGCCTGGACGGCCATGGGTGCGTTGGTGGCCACATCCCGCGCCAGCGTCCTCGCTCTGTCCGCCACTTCCTCGGGCGCCACCACGTGGGCCACCAGACCGAGCTCCCGGCACTCGTCCGCCAGCAGCGTGCGACCGGTGAAAATCAGCTCGGAGGCTTTCTCCCAGCCGAGGAGCCGCGGCAGGATCCAGGTGCCGCCGGATTCGGGGACGATTCCCCGGGCCGTGAAGGCCGCGGCAAGTTTGGCTTCGCTCGACATCACCCGGATGTCGCAGCCGAGTGCCAGGTCCATGCCGTAGCCGGCGGCAGAGCCGTTGAGGGCACAGATGGTCGGGGTGTCCAGGGCGTGCAGCACCGTGGGCGGTGCGTTGCGCAGATCAAAGCCTTTCTTGCGGTTGCTCTTCTTGCTGCCGCCCAGACTCGACGTCCCTGCATTCAGGTCCAGGCCTGCGCAGAAGAATTTTCCGGTACCGGTGACCACGATGGCGCGCACGTCGCCGTCCTCGTCTGCCTCCAGCAGATGTTCGGTGAGCTCTTCGAGCATGACGCCGCTGATGGTGTTGCGCTCATCGGGACGGTTGAAGGTGATGGTGGCGATGTGGTCGCTCACCTCGTAGATCATGTCCTGTTCAGACATTGTGTGACTCCTGAATGAGTTGTGCGGTATCGGTGGGGAGCGTCATGCCGGCCGGTCGGGCATCTTCTCCTCGGAGACGGCGTAACCCGCCTCGGGTGGAATGCACAGCCAGTTGCCGTCGTCACGCTGTTCCGTCCAGGGCAGGACCATGACCGGCGTGCTGGCCTCGGCGGCGGCGATCGCTTCCGCAACCGATGCCGATTCGCCGAGCTTCTCGATGTTCCTGAGCGTGGGGAAGATGACCGTGCGCCGTCCTGCCGCTGCATCGGCGATGGCCTCGGCGGGCGTGAGCCACACCGAATCCACGGATTCGTGGCCATCATGCACCGCCAGATGATCTTCGGGTGCTGCGGCCAGGAAAAAGTGCGTGTCGAAGCGCTTGGGCATCATGGTCGGCGTCACCCAGTGGGCGAAGTGGACGAGCGTGTCGCAGGCGAGACGCAGATCCTCTCTCTCGAGGAACTCCAGAATGGTGAGCTCACCCTTGTGCAGACGGTCCCGGTAGGCTTCGAGGCCGGCGAGTCGCTCACCGCTCACCAGATTGTCTGAACCGGCCGGTCTTGCGAGCAGCACGCCGCACTCCTCGAAGGCCTCCCGGATGGAGGCGACCTGGATCGCCTTCATGTCCGGATCGCTCATGGCGCCGTCCAGGTAAGCGTCCAGGGCAGGATCGAAGTCGGCTGCGTCCGCCTTGCCGCCCGGGAATACCAGCGCGCCCGAGGCGAAATCGATCTGATGGTGGCGCACCACCATGAACACCTCCAGACCGTCGGACGTGTCCCGGAGCATGAGAATGGTGGCGGATGGCGCGGGAGTGGCAGGTTCCGGCATCTCAGCGACCGGCCACGTCTCTGATGAACGTATCCAGCGTGGCGATCTTCTGCGCCTTCGGGCCGAGCGTGAAATCCGGCACGATCAGCTCGTCCACGCCCGCTGCCTCGTATTCGGCTGCGATGTCTCTGACCTCGGCGGGCGTGCCGATGATGGCCGCCTGCTGCAGGTTGGCGCTCCGCATTTTCTCGAGAAAGGCTTCATCCTCACTCATGAACAGCAGCGCCACCGCCGTCCGCTTGATGGATTCAGGATCCCTGCCCACGTCCGCGCAGTGCTGATCGAGAATACGCATCTTGTGGCGCAGGGTGTCCACCGTGCCCCATACGTTCCACTCGTCGGCGTATTTCGCCGTGATCTTCAGCGTCACCCGTTCACCGCCGCCGCCGATCAGCAGCGGCATGGGCTTCTGCACCGGTTTGGGTTCGAGGGAGGCTTTGTCGAGCTGGTAGTAGACGCCATCGAAACTGCTCTTCTCCTCGGAGAAGAGCGCCCTGATCACCTGGCAGGCCTCATCGAGACGCTTCAGCCGTTCGGAGACCGTATAGAAAGGAATACCGTACTGCTGGTGCTCGTTCTCCTGCCAGCCGCTGCCGAGCCCCAGCACCACACGGCCGTCGGTGATGTGGTCCAGGGTGGTGGCCATCTTCGCGAGGACGGCCGGGTGTCGGTAGGTATTGCCGGCGACCAGGGTGCCAAGCCGGACCCTGGGCACCCGGGCACCCAGGGCGGCCAGGGTGATCCAGGCCTCCGGCCAGGGCGTGGAGGTGTCTTCCGCGTTGGGCATGAAGTGATCGGCATACCAGATGCCGTCCCAGCCCGTGGCTTCCACGTGCGTGGCGAGCTCGAGCACGTCGTCGAACGGCTGGCTGGGTGCCGGCCAGAAGCTGAATCGCATGAAATCCCCCCGGAAAGTGCGGTACTCGGGCCATGTTCGCTTATGCCCGTTGCTATGGCAAACTCGGCGGCAAGGGAGGGAACGAATGACCATGCTCAGGACGGAACGGCTGCGCCTGCGGCCGCTCGTCACCGACGACGTACCCGCGCTGCACCGGTTCTACAACGACCCGGAAGTACGCCGCTATCTCTGGGATAACCAGCAGGTGACCACTGAGCAGGTGCAGGACGTCGTGGTGAAGAGTCAGTCCTGTTTCGAGGAGCTCGGAGCAGGATTCTTTGCCATCGAGATGCTGGACGCTCCGGGAGAGATCACCGGCTTCTGCGGCTTCCGGCGGTTCGAAGACACCGAGCAACCGGAGCTGCTGTACGGCATCCTGCCCGAATTCTGGGGCCAGGGATTCGTCACCGAAGCCGCGAAGGCCGTGCTCGTCTATGGGTTCGAGAACTGCCGGATGCAGTCCGTGATCGCCGCAACGGACACGCCGAATCAGGCTTCGGTACGGGTGCTGCAGCGTCTCGGCATGTTCTATCGGGAGCGCCGTGAGTACCACGGCCTGGACACGGTTTTCTACGGCCTGGCTCGGGAAGAATACGGCGGGTGAACGTCCGCCTGCTCACCGTGGATTTCCGGCTCGGTGGTTGTCGATCTCTGAAAGAGAAGCGCCAGCGGCTGAAGGGCATGAAGGACCGATTCGGGCGTACGCCGAACGTCGCGGTCTGTGAAAGCGGCTATCAGAACGTGCACCAGCGGGCGCAGTGGTCGTTCATTGCTGCGGCGGCCAGTGGTGACGTGGCGGAACGCGCCCTGGCCGAGATTCTGCAGAGCATAGAGCTCTCCGTGGATGCGGAACTGATAGACGTGGCGCAGGAAACTCTGCTGCCCTGAGGCTAAACTCGCGTCATGGGATCCTTACTCGTCGTCATCGCCGTTACCGCCCTCGTGGTGGTGTGGGTTCGGGGCACCCGGCGCAACCGGGCGCGCTGGCTCGAACGCCTGGATCTGCCGGGTATCTGGGAGCGGGAAGGTGAGTGGGGCCGGATCGAGCTGGTGGGCAGCCTGGATCGGGGGAAGTTCAGGATCGCCGATGGACAGGATGTGCCGGACCGGGCAGGCCAGTGGATGCTCGAGGGTCATACCCTGATCCTTACCGGCGAAGATCAGCAGCGGCTGGAGTACGATCTCAGGCTGTTTCAGGAGGGGAAGATCGGCCTGGACGGGCCCGGGCTCGAACGGCGCATCTATCAGAAGGTACCGGGAAACGTGGTGCCGTTGCGGGGCCGCGGCGGCTGAGAAGGTGTCTCAGGGCAGTTGGTGGCTAACGGTCGTAGTCTCTCCGGCCCTGGACGTCCGGATGCCTTCGCGGCGCGATTTCGTCGGCCATCCGCTCCGGATTGCGTCTGTCTCTGTCCCCGTTCCTCCGGTCTTTCGGACCGTCCCTGCGGTCTTCCAGCACTGGAGAGTCGGTCGGGGCTGAGTTTGCGTCTTGAGGCAGCGTTCCGGTCATCGGTGCAGGGTGTTCACATCCACGAAATCGGACCTCAAATTTACCATTTCGGGGCTGTTGGGTACAATGCGCCCCCTTTTTGCGGGGTGTTCGACGTCTCCATGCAATCGCTCCTAACCGATGTATCGGAACTGGTCCGCCGGGTGCTCAGGATTCTGCCCGGTGCGGACACTCCCGCGTGGTCGGAAGTACCGGCGGCCGTGTGGCGGGAAGGGCAGTTCGGCGGGCGACTGGTGGCACATCCCGACATCGACCGGATCGGACTGGACGATCTGCTGCACGTGGACGATCAGAAAGCGGCACTCACCCTGAACACCCGCCAGTTTCTGGCCGGTGCGCCGGCGAACAATGCCCTGCTATGGGGTTCGAGAGGCACGGGAAAGTCTTCGCTCGTCCACGCGCTGCTGGATGCCTTCTACGATGAGGGCCTGCGTCTGATAGAGGTGGACAAATCTTCGCTCGCCCGTCTGCCGGACATCGCCCTTGCCGTGCGCGAGCATCCATACCGCTTTCTCGTGTTCTGCGATGACCTGTCCTTCGAAGCGGACGACCCCTCCTACAAGGCGCTCAAGAGCGCGCTGGAGGGTTCGATCTTCCGCTCTTCGGAGAACCTGATCATCTATGCCACATCGAACCGCCGTCACCTGCTGCCCGAATACATGACGGATAACGAGCAGGCCACTTTCCGGGATGGGGAACTGCACCAGTCCGAGGCGGTGGAGGAGAAGATATCGCTGTCCGACCGGTTCGGGCTCTGGCTGTCTTTTTATCCTTTCAAGCAGGATGCCTATCTGAGTGTGGCCGAGCACTGGGTGACGCGGCTGGCCACGGATGCCGGAATATCAGCGCCCTGGAATGAAGAGGCCAGGGCGGAGGCGCTCCGATGGGCGCTGGCCCGGGGTGTGCGCAGCGGCCGCACGGCGCAGCACTTTGCACGGCATTGGGTCGGCCGCAGGGCGGTCGACTGATTCTAAATCCGCCGGAGGCGGGCAATAACCAAGAAAATGGACGTCAACAAGGAGAGACGATGAATCATTCACGAAACCTGATTGCAGGACTGGCCGCGCTGGTCTGTGGTCTGCTGCCGCTGGCGGCGGTGGCAGACGTGCTGTATCTGTCGAACGGAGATCGCCTGACAGGCGAGATCGACAGTGTCGGCAACGGTAAGGTCATCCTCGTGACCGAGTTTGCCGGCACCATTGCGGTTCAGCTGGAAACCGTGAAGAACATGGAGAGTGAGACGACGTTCGAGCTCCGGACCCAGGACGGCACGCGTCAGCGGGGACAGTTCGTGGTCACGTCGGATGCACAGCAGTTCCGTCCGGAAGGCGGTGAAGCGGCCGATCTCGATCTGGCTTCGCTGACCTCTGCCAGAGAGAACCATCTCGGGGTGGCGGACTTCGTCCTCGACTGGTCGAACCGCTTCGACGCGGGCATCTCCGCTTCCTCGGGCAATACCGAAACCAGCTCGCAGAACTACCACTGGGAGTCGCTCCTGCAGCAGGCGCGCGGTGACCACCGCCTGAACATCACTTACGACACTCAGGAAGACGACAACGTCAAGACCAAGGAAAATCTGCTGGCCGGTTACCGGTATCGTCGTTTCTTCGGTGAGCGCTGGTATGGCCTGGGCAACGTCGGCTATCAGGAAGACCAGTTCCGCGGCATCGACTATCGCTGGACGCTCGGTCTTGGTGGCGGTTACCGGTTCTGGGACGACAGCACTGGCCAGCTTTCCACCGACCTCGCGCTCAACTACGTGATGGAGGAACTGGATGGCGTCAAGGACGAGAATCCTGCACTTCGCTGGGGCGCATCCTGGAACCGTTTCTTCCTCGAGAAGCGGGCCGAAGCGTTCTACGAGCAGAGCGTGCTGTTCATCTTCGGCGACTCTGAGAACACCGTATACAACGGATCGACGGGCGTGCGTTTCAATCTGACAGACATGCTCACGGCCAATCTGAGGGTGGATCTGACGCATGAATCGGACCCTGCCCCGGACCGGAAAAAGACCGATGTCGTCTACGTGATCGGCATCGGCCTGGTGCTCTGATACCCGCGTTTCGTCTGCCGTCCCGCTGCCGTCACATGTGCTTGACGGCGGTGGGGCGGATTCTTAGAATGCGCGGCTTCCTGAAACGTCCCCTTCGTCTAGAGGCCTAGGACTCCAGGTTTTCATCCTGGCAACAGGGGTTCGACTCCCCTAGGGGACGCCATTCTCGATTTTCCACTACTTTCCGATAGCGTCCAGTAAGGTCCGGTAAGGACCTAAAACTCAAACCAAAACAGAGAGTTACGGGCGCTTTTGTTGTCCAACGACGTCCGTCGCAGTACACTGCAAGCCAGCGTTTATTGGTACAAGGGGTGGTACAAAACTCCGGATACCGGTTCGACGTCCCCTACCAAATACGCGCTTGATGGCAGCCTTCGGGGACGGTTATGGCTCGATCGGACACGCTCAATCTGCTCTCGGCAAAGACCTGTGATGCGGCCTCCGCCGGTGAGGTTCTTAGAGATGGTGGTGGCTTGTTTTTGGAGGTCACCCTGGCCGGGAAGAAGTTCTGGCGCTTCCGCTACACCCGGCCCAATTCGTCACAACTTCCAGCGGCCAAGCGACGTAACCGCCTCTCCCTGGGCGAGTACCCACAACCCGTCTCCCTCGCCGATGCCAGGACGCTCAGAGATGCGTATCGGTCCGACTTAGCCCTTGGTATCGACCCCGCAAAAAAGCGTCGTGATGAAGCCGCGCAAGCTGCCGTCGCGCAGGAGAACTCCCTCCGTGCAATCGCCGAAACTTGGTTCATCAAACAAGCCTGGAGCGAGAACCACCTCGCCGAGTGGCGGCGAACGCTTAAGCGCAATGTCTTCGATCAGGTCGTTGAGCGGAAACGGCTTGGCGACTGGCCGATTGCTGACATCAAGATCCGCGACGTCATGGAAGTGCTGCAACGGATGGAGGACGCTGGGCTGATTGAGACGCTGCATCGTTGCCGGCAGAAACTTATCCATATCTTCAATCGAGCGATGGTGCTCGAGCTACGGGATGACAATCCGGTGATCCCACTGACGAAGGAATACAAGCCTCGTCGCAGAAACGTCCCTGGCCTGATCGCGCTACCGTGGCAGTTGGTCGGGCAGTTTCAGCGGGACATTGAAGTGTCGGACGCGCAACCGCTGACCAAGCTGGCGATGAAGTTCATGCTTCTGACGGTGCAGCGATCCACCGAGATGCGGGGTACACGGTGGGAGGAGATCGACTGGGGGCGTGCCTTGTGGACGATTCCGGCGGATCGCATGAAGGGTAATTCGAGCGCCCGGGAAGATCACGTGGTCCCCTTGTCCTCACAAGCCATTGAAATCCTTAGGGAAATACGCG
>JAUIAV010000041.1 GCA_030425195.1 Gammaproteobacteria bacterium
GGGTTCGATCATCTCATCCAGAGCACCATCGTGGATGCGGATGGCCGGATTTTCCGGCAGGTGTACGGCATCCGGTTCGACACTCCGCATCTCATCGAGCCGCTGAAGGTGCTTGTCTTCGGAGAGGATGAAAGCGCGGGCCTGCTTGACCAGATCACCGCCAGGGTAAAGCTCTTCTGCACGGTCTACGATCCAGCGTCTGACAGCTATCGCTTCGACTATTCCATCTTCGTGGGTCTCGTGATCGGCCTGGTGCTCGGAGCGCTGTTCATCTATCTGCTGGCGCGGGAGTGGTCCATCACCCGTCGGGCCACCCGGACGTAGTCATGCTGAACCTCCTTGAGGCCGGCTTCCGCCGTGTCGAGGCCGCGTTCAACACGGTCTTCACGGAGGCGTGGAATCCGATCTATCAGCTCGGCGCGCTTGCCATGCTCAACTACTGGATTGTGGCGGTATCGGGCATCTACCTGTTCGTGTTCTTCGACACCAGCATTCTGGGTGCCTGGTCTTCGGTGGAGGCCATCACCCGGGAGCAGTGGTATCTGGGCGGCATCATGCGCAGCCTGCACCGGTACGCCTCGGATGCCATGGTGGTGCTCGTCACGCTGCATCTGGCGCGTGAGTTCGCGCTGAGCCGCTTTCGCGGTCCGCGATGGTTTTCCTGGGTCTCCGGTATACCGCTGCTCTGGCTGCTGTTCGCGGCTGCCATCGGCGGCTACTGGCTGGTCTGGGACCGGCATGCTCAGTACATCGCCGTCACCACCTCGGAATTCATCGACGCACTGCCGTTTCTGGGCGACGGGCTGGCCAGGAATTTCCTCTCGGCCAGCACCCTGAGCGACCGGTTCTTCTCCTTTCTCGTCTTTCTGCACATCGCGCTGCCTCTGTTTCTGCTGATCGGCATCTTCGTTCACATCAAGCGGCTCAAGCTCGCCCGTATCCATCCGGCCAGGGGGCTTATCTACGGGACCATGGCCATGCTGCTGGCCCTCTCCCTGGCCAAGCCCGCTGTCAGCATGGGACCCGCCGATCTGGGCACCACACCTGCGGTGGTGGATCTGGACTGGTTTTATCTGAACCTCTATCCGTTCATGGAGAGCGTCGGGATGCTCTGGGTCTGGGGATTTCTGGGCGCCCTCACGCTCATGCTGGCGGCAGTTCCCTGGTTGTTTCCTGAAGGCCGGGAGGTGCTGCATAGCCCGGCGGTAGTCAATCCGGACAACTGCAACGGATGCTCCTGGTGCTTCCAGGATTGTCCCTATGACGCGATCACCATGATTCCCCATCAGGACAAGCCGGGTCTGCGTCAGGCCATGGTGGATCCGGATCTCTGCACGGCCTGCGGTATCTGCGAGGGATCCTGTCCGTCCGCCACCCCGTTCCGGCGGGTGGAAGAGCTGATTTCCGGCATCGAGGTGCCCGACTACCCGCTGGATGCACTGCGCCGGCAGGCGGAAAGCGCCATTGACGGACTGGACCGTGAAGGCCTGGTGCTTTTCGGCTGCGATCATGCGCTCGATGTGGCACGGCTGCAGGCTTCCGGCGTCGCGGTGGTCAGCCTTCCCTGCAGCGGCGCTCTACCGCCGTCGTTTGCGGATTTCGTCGCCCGCAAGGACAAGGTGCTCGGGGTGATGATCAGCGGCTGCCACCCCGCAGACTGCTTCTTCCGCAAAGGGAGCCAGTGGTCGGAAGAGCGCCTGTCCGGCGAACGGATGCCCCACCTTCGGACCGGTGCGGGTAAGCACAAAGTCAGGACCTCCTGGGCGGGACCGCATGATCAGCGGGCACTTGAATCGGAACTCGAAACCTTCCGGATGGAACTGTCGTCGGACGGCGGCAGGGCGGAGGTGTCATGAGCGCCCGCACCGCTTCCTGGCGCAGACATATACTGCAGATCCTGGCGGCATCCGTTGTTGCCGCCGGGCTCGGGTACTTTTCCAACCGCCCCGCCCATCGCCATCTGGCGGAAGACCAGGCAGTGATCAAGCTGAGTCTGCGTCACGCGGGCCAGGTACTGGGGGAATGCCATACGCGCACGCCGGAGGAGCTTGCGGATCTGCCGGCAAACATGCGCGCGCCCATGGTCTGCCCCCGGGAACGTTCACCGCTGCTGCTGGAACTGCGCCTGAATGATGCGCTTGTTCTCTCCGAGATTCTGCCCGCCAGGGGCATTCACAATGATGGCAGGGCCTCCGTCTATCGTCGGCTGGTGGTGCCGGTAGGGCGGATGAACGTGGCCGTGCGGCTGAAGGATCACATTGAGTCGGACGTCTTTCAGTATGAGTCCAGCCGGACGGTGAGGATCGGGCCGGCTGAGAACCTGGTGATCGATTTCAATGGCGATCTGGGGGACTTCGAGTTTCTCCTGGCGGGAAGTCTGCTGCCGGACGGGGTTCCGTCAGACCAGGGGGCCGCCCTGGAGGACCCGCTGGATGATCTCGAAGCTCGTGATCGAAAGCGCCAGGATGATGAAGAAGTAGATGAGACTCCGGTTGGGAAGCGGTTCACCGCGGCGCATTTCGATGACGCGCACTACCCAGTCGGCGAGGAAGTAGAGGCCGATGGCGACTACGGTGAACAGCAGAACCTGACCCATGGCAGAGGAGCCTAGCAGGGAAAGGGGTCCGCGGCATACTTCCGTAGATCTACCTATAACGCAGTGTGTGACATCGATGGAAAATGAGAAGAAAGCAGAAGAAAAATGGTTTGACCGATGTCTGCTCGTCCTTCTCGCCGCGACGCTGGCCGTCAACCTTCTCAGTGCCTTCATCAGGCACCAGGAGGCGGGACTGGACTGCGAGCCCTGGCCGGGATGCTACGGCAGGGTCGGAGAGATGGTCGATCCCGTGTCGGCGCCGGCCGCACTGCTAGCTCCTGCGGAAACGGCCAAACGGGCGCACCGGGGCATTGCTACGGGCCTGGTACTGCTGGTGCTGCTGGTGGTTTATCTGGCCCGGCAGCAGAAGCTGCCGGGATACGGCCGTCATCTCCCCATGCTGCTGGTGGCGGTCATTCTGTTCCTCTCGGTCATCGGGCCGGCGAGTTACCTCAAAACGCTGCCGGCGGTGGCCACAGCGAATCTGGCCGGCGGGATGGCCCTCCTGTCGATCGCCTGGCTGCTCTGGCTCAGCACCCGGCCGGTGCCCGGGCCGGTGCCGGAGAAGGTACGTGGACTCTCCGCTCTGGCACTCTGCGTGCTCGTGGCTCAGATTCTGCTCGGGGGCTGGACCAGCGCGAATTTCGCCGGGGTAGCGTGCACCGGTTTGTTCGACTGCGAACACCAGATCCAGGGCGGAGGTGCTGGCAGCTTCTGGTATCTGCGCGAGCTGACGCTCGATGGATCCGGGCGCGTGATTCTGGATGGCGCCCAGCCAATGATTCAGCAGGCGCATCAGCTGGGTGCAATGATGACTGCTGGAATCCTCGGACTGCTGGGCTGGCAGGGACTCCGAGCAGGTGGACGCGCTGCCCGATGGAGCCTTCTGATCGGCGGCCTCGTGCTGCTCCAGGTCGCTCTCGGACTGGCAGGCATCCACGCCGGCCTGCCGCTCCTGGTGGTGCTGGGACACAATCTGGTGGCATCCGGACTGCTGCTCGCCGTGATCCGGGTGTTCGTGCTGTCCCGTTGGGCCGCCTCATGAGTCCGGGGCACGGACCATGACCCGGGGTGGCGCGTGGCTCCTTGCGGGCGTCGTTCTGCTCGCCGCAGCTTTCATCGGCTTCGAGCGGGCGTCCGTTGCTGCCCGTCCGGCTCTGCCCGTCCTCTACACGCTGGGTGGAGAGTTCGAGCTGGATTCGACATCCGGTGATCGGCTGGCACTTTCCGACCTTGCGGGCAGCATCGTTCTGCTCAATTTCGGCTACACGGGCTGTCCGGATGTATGTCCGACGACGCTGGCGAAAATGCGGGAAGTGATGAGCCTGCTGGGTCACAGCCGGTCCGAAGTCCGCCCGGTGTTCGTCACCCTGGACCCGGAAGCCGACGCGCTCGATCGCATCGGGCCCTATCTGAACTTTTTCGATCCGGCCTTCATCGGCCTCACCGGCCGTCCGGAGGAGGTAGCGGCGGCAGCCGCGGCGTTCAAGGTCTACTACGAGCGACAGCCATTCGAGTCGGGCAGCGGCTACAGCATCAGTCACAGCAGTCACATCTATCTGATCGATTCAGCGGGCAGGGTCCGCGCCACGTTTGGCGAAGGGGTACCGGTCGGCAGCATCGCTGAAGCGGTTCACAGGCTGATGGAAGCATCCGTCGAATCCGCAGGGGGAGACGTAAAGGGGGAGGTATGGCGGGAAGTATGACTGAACATCCGGAGAGCCTGGCCGCTGGTGGGAGCCTCCCGGCTGAGCAGCCTGTGCCTGAACAGATCCGGCGTCGAACGGTGGGCTGGATATGGCTGGGCGTATACGCTCTGCTGGCCGCCGGTCTGCTGTCACTGTGCCTGGCTCTGTCCCGCACCCCCGGGATCCAGGAGATCTTTCCCGGAAAGGACTTCTTCCACGTGGCGCTCGTCGTCCATGTGGATCTATCCGTTCTAGTCTGGTTCATGGCGTGCGCCGGCATGGTGTGGTCTCTCTTCGGCAGGAAAGTGCCGACGACCACCGGAGCCGTCGCCTTCTGGCTCGCGGTCCTCGGCACTTTCATGATCAGCATCGCACCGTTCATGGGTGCGGACCGGCCGCTGATGAACAACTACGTGCCCGTTCTCCAGCATCCCTGGTTCTTCGCCGGTCTGGGTCTGCTGGCGGTCGGCATCGTGCTTCAGGCCTTCGACTACCTGCGTGGAGTCAGACTCTCGTTCGGAGCGGCCGACTTCTCCGACATGGTGCGCTTTGCGCTCGCGCTGGCAGCGCTGTCCACGCTGGCGGCGGTTGCGGCGGTAATCTGGACCTGGGCTCAGCTTCCCGCAGCGGTGCAGGGTGAACGTTACTACGAGATCCTGTTCTGGGGTGGGGGGCACGTCCTGCAGTTCACGAACTCCGTGCTCGTTCTCGTTGCCTGGTTTCTGCTCGGCAAGACGAGTGGGTCCCACGCCTGGCTTTCACCCCGCATGGGTATGACCCTCTTTGCACTGGTGATCATTCCGTTGCTGGCCGTACCCTGGATCTACCGGCAGCCGGTGGAGGTGGACGGGGCCTTCACCGAATTCACCGCGCTGATGCGCTGGGGTGGACTCATGACCCTGCCGCTGGGGATCGCTATTGTGGTCGGATTCGTCTACCGGCACAGCGTACCGGCACACCTCCAGCCGCTGCGTGCGGCTCTGCTCTGCTCGATGACGTTGTTCGCGGCGGGTGGATTCCTCGGTTTCCTCATCAAGGGTTCCAACACCATGATCCCCGCCCACTATCATGGCTCTATCGTCGGGGTCACCCTGGCGTTCATGGGTGTCGTCTACTACCTGCTCCCGCGGTTCGGTTTTGCCATCCGGCAGCGCCGCATACTCTACCTGCAACCCTACATCTTCGCCGGTGGCCAGCTCATGCACATAACGGGGCTCGCCCTCTCGGGTGGGTATGGCGTCCAGCGCAAGGTGGCCGGAGCAGAGCAGATGCTGAGCGGATTTCATGAGACGCTGGGCATGGGCATGATGGGTATGGGCGGACTGCTGGCTGCAGTCGGCGGTCTGTGCTTTCTCATCATCGCCATCAGTGCGCTGCTCGGAGACCGGATCCACCGACAACCGGCCGTGGCCGGGAAGCCGCTTGTCATCGACCTTCGTGGCACATAGTTGACGCGGATCAAACGCGGCCGCTGAGCACGGCGTAACGTCCACCCAATGGCAACCGCAGCAATGGAGGCTGTGATGTCCCGGATCGTGGACGATTTCCGATTGAGTCTCGGTGGCAGGGAGTACGTCCCGATCGTGATAGGCGGCATGGGTGTAGATATTTCCACCGCGGAAATGGCGCTCGAGGCTGCCAGGCTGGGGGGTATCGGTCACATCTCGGATGCCATGAACCTGCACGTG
>JAUIAV010000031.1 GCA_030425195.1 Gammaproteobacteria bacterium
GGTGGCCAACTCGTCCAGGAAGAGGGTGCCGCCGTGGGCCCGCTCAAAACGGCCTTTGTGTGCCTTGGTGGCACCGGTGAAGGCACCGGCTTCGTGACCGAAGAGCTCGGTCTCCAGCAGGGAGTCGCTGATGGCGGCGCAGTTCATCTTCACGTACTCGCCTTCCCATCGGTTCGACAGGTAGTGTAACCGGGCGGCAATGAGTTCCTTGCCGGTGCCCCGTTCGCCGACGATGAGCACGGGCTTTTCGAGCGGGGCGACCTGAGAGACCTCTTCGAGAATTCGCAGAAAGGCGGGCGATTCGCCCAGCAGGCGTTCGGGTTCCGTAGGCATCCTGACGAAATCCCTGGTTTGAGGAAGTCAGGGATTCTAGCCAAGTAGTGGTGAGATTTACTACGAGCAATCCGTCGAAAATGTCGGGAGAAAATAATATTCAATTAAATCAATTAGATAGGTTGCCCAGAAATTCTGGCACGGAACCTGTATCTGGTAGGGCAACGATGTGGCGGAAACCGATTCAGGTCCCCCTTCGACACAAGGCAAACACGGAGCTAAATCGACAAATGAGCATCTTTACTCGCATGTCAGACATCATCAACTCCAACATCAACGCCCTGCTCGACAAGGCGGAAGATCCGGAGAAGATGGTCCGACTCATCATTCAGGAGATGGAGGAGGCGCTGGTAGAGGTCCGCTCTACTTCGGCCCGTGCCATCGCGGACAAGAAGGAACTCGCCCGCCGCCAGGAATATCTGGCCAGCGAAGCGGCCGAGTGGGAACGCAAGGCGGAAGTGGCCATCGGCCGCGGCCGGGACGATCTGGCGAAGGGCGCCATTGCCGAGCGGAACAAGGCACAGGAAACCTCGGAAGCGCTCGGACGTGACCTCGAGATCATCGACCAGTCACTGGCGAAGCTGAACGAGGACGTGGGCGTCCTGCAGGCGAAGATCAAGGATGCCAAAGCCCGCCGGAACGCCATCATCATGCGCGGCAAGACCGCTCAGACACGACTCGGCGTGAAGCGTCAGCTGAACGATCACAACATCGACGACGCCATGCAGCGCTTCGAGAACTACGAGCGCAAGATGGACGACCTCGAAGGCCAGATTGAGGCGTATGATATGGGCCAGAGAACGCTGGCCGACGAGATCGCCGAGCTGGAGGTGGACGACAGCATCGACGCGGACCTCGCTGAGCTCAAGGCGAGAATGAAAGGCGAGAGCGGACCGGCACAGGTGCCGAATGAGTCCGCTTCGAACGATCAGTCGGCGAATGGTTAGGAGGACAAATGGACGGCTGGATGGTCGCCTTCTTCGTGCCCGTCGTCATCTTCCTGACGATCGTGGCCCCGGTGTGGATCTTCATGCACTACCGGAGCAAGCAACGCGCACAGGGCGCGCTCTCTGACGACGAACGCCTGGAGCTCGAAACCCTGGCCGCTCATGCGGAACGCATGATGGATCGAATAGACACGCTCGAAGCCATTCTGGATACGGAAACTCCGGGCTGGCGCAAGCGGATGCAGGCGGAGTAAGCGGATGACGGACAGGGGTGACGGCTCTCGCAGGACGGGCTCGGCCGGATCGCGACCCGGTGGTGAGCTCCAGCAGGCGGTGGATCGCTTCGAGCAGGCGGTTCAGGACCTGGTGGGTTCCGCAACCAGCGAATTCAGTGACCGGGCAACTGCGTTCCTCAATGAAACCACCTCGAAGCTCGAGCGTGAGCTAGGGGGCGGCAGAAGCGACGACTACGAAGGCAGCGACGCGGCAGCCCGCATGGCGGCCCGTCGACGGGCCAGAGCACGGGCCAGGTCGGAGCGGATTCTCGAGCGGAACCCGCGTCTGGAGCGGGATGATGAGAACGCGAAGATTGTCGGCGTCTGTGCGGGCATCGCCAACTACTATGGTGTGGAAGCCTGGGTGGTGCGCTGCATCGCGGTCACCGGGCTCCTGTTTTTCGGCAGCATCGTGTTTCCCGCCTACTGGATCATGTATTTCGTGATGGACAGTCCCAGCTCTGAAGGTAAGAGCAGCAAGGTCCGCCGGGAGCGATGGAGCCGGAAGCGGCTGAATCGAAAGGAGAGCAGCATGACGGATCGGAACTTCACATCGTCCTCCGAGAGCCCGCGACGCAATCTCCGCAATGTTCAGACAGATCTCCGGGAAGTGGAACTCCGGCTGCGGCGTATGGAAACCCATGTGACCTCGGGACAGTACGAACTGCAGCGTGAGCTGCACAGAATCGAGACAGACGAACCGCCGCCGAGTTCGGCAAGCTCGGCGTCCCGCTGAGCACAACGAAGCAGCGTTGAAGAAGCGTTGAAGCAGCGTTAAGGAACAACAATGGACGTATTCACCTTTGTCATCATCGTCGTGCTGATCGGTTGCGGCACTGGCGTACTCACCGAATACTTCAAGACCAAGCGGAAATCCCAGGCGGTGAGTGGCGACGAGGGAGTGCTCGAAGAGCTGGAATCCCTTCGAGCACGCATCGAGGTTCTGGAAGCCATCGTCACCGATGAGAAGTACCACCTTCAGAAGGAGATCGATCGGCTCGAGCGCCGTGCCTGAGCATCATCGCGGTGCGATGGTCGAACCGCTGATCCGATCCGGAAAATCCGTGAACAGTCCCCAGGCGCCTGCGTTGATCAGATCCTGCGCTTCGGCGAGGTCATTCACCGTATAGACCAGAGCGCGCAGTCCCGCATCGCAGATCTTCTCGAGACGCTGGGTCGTCGCCAGCTTCCGGCTCAGGTTGATGAAGCCCCCATCGAAATCCAGCGCCACCTTTACCGCATCCGCGCGCCAGCGGGAGAAGAGCGGCGCTACCGGATAATCGGTCCGCAGAGCCTGGAAAGACCGTAAGGCGTCATGATCGAAGCTCGAGATCAGCACATCCCGACGGTCGGGAGAGCCGAGCCAGCGGGCAACCGCGGGTCCGGTACCGACGCCTTTCAGTTCGATGTTGATGCCGATACTTTCAGGCAGCAGATCGAAGACTTCGACGAGGGTGGGGATGACGGCTCCCTGGCCGGCGTCCAGTGTCCGCAGCACCTCGAGCGGTGTATCGGCCACTGCCCCGGTCCCGCTGGTGGTGCGTTCGAGCGTGGGATCGTGGATCACCACAAGCTCGCCCTCCGAGAGGTGGACGTCCAGCTCCACCGCCTGAACGCCGCACGCCACCGCCCGGGTGAAGCTCGGCAGCGTGTTCTCGGGTAGCAGGCCGGCAGCTCCACGGTGACCGATGATGACGGGCGGTGTCTCGAAGCTCCCGTGCTGCAGCCTTTCGCTCACACGTCCTCCATGATTCAGATCGCTATCTCTGGCTGGGTGTTCCCACTACAATGCAGCGGATCATGAGTTACCAGGTTCTCGCGCGCAAATTTCGACCCGGCACCTTCGCCGGACTGGTCGGTCAGGACCACGTGGTGCGGGCTCTGACCCACGCCCTGGACCATGACCGGCTGCATCACGCCTATCTGTTCACCGGCACCCGCGGGGTAGGGAAAACGACCATCGCCCGGGTTCTGGCGAAATGCCTGAACTGTGAGCAGGGGGTTTCATCCACACCCTGCGGTGAATGCTCGATCTGCATGGAAGTGAACGAGAACCGTTTCGTCGATCTCATCGAAGTGGATGCGGCGTCCAGGACCCGGGTGGACGATACCCGGGAGCTGCTCGAGAACGCCCAGTACCTGCCCACACGGGGCCGCTACAAGGTGTACCTCATCGACGAGGTGCACATGCTGTCCGCTTCGAGCTTCAACGCCTTGCTGAAGACGCTGGAAGAACCGCCGGAACATGTGAAGTTCCTGCTCGCCACCACCGACCCTAAAAAAGTGCCGGTAACCGTGCTGTCCCGGTGCCTGCAGTTTCAGCTGAAGAACATCTCAGCGGAACGGACCGCGACCTATCTCTCGGAGATTCTCGATGAGGAGGGCGTCCCCTACGAGTCACAGGCGCTGGCGGTCATCGCCAAGGCAGCCTCCGGCAGCATGCGGGATGCGCTTTCCATCACCGATCAGGCCATCGGCTTCGGTCAGGGGGAACTGACCCAGACCGCCGTGGTGGAGATGCTCGGCCTGGTGGGTCGGGACGAAGTGGGCAGTCTGATGAATGCCCTGGTTGCCGGAGAGGCGAAGGCCGTGCTTGCGGTGGTGGCGGAACTCGCGGACCGTTCCGTGGATTTCGAGACGCTACTGGAGGAGCTGCTGGCCGCCTTCCATCAGATGGCCGTCACCCATGCCATCGGTGCGGAGCCGGTGCCGCCGTTCGATGCGGAAACCGTTCAGCTCCTCTATCAGATCGGCCTGCTGGGATACCGGGATCTGGGCATTGCGCCGGATGCCAGAAGCGGCGTGGAAATGACCCTGCTGCGCATGCTGACCTTCGCGCCGGATGAGCGGACGGCAGCGGTACCGCCAGTGACCAGGCAAGAAAAATCGGATCTGCCGCCACCGTCGGATACCTCGGGGTCGGAGCCCTCAGCGGAAAAAGAGCCCTCAGCGGAACAAGAGCCCTCAGCACCGGCCAGAGCCGATTCACAGCCTGAGCAGGACGCTGCGCAGAAATCGACCGTACAGCGGAAGAAACCGCGTCGTGCAGAAGCGTCGAGTCCCTGGCACGACCTGCTCGAGCAGCTCGATCTTGGCGGGGTGGCGAGGATGATTGCCGAGCATTCGATTGCGCGATCCCTGTCCCCAGAACGTGTTCATCTGATTCTGGATCCCGACCACGACACGCTCCTCGGCGAGGCACAGGTGAACATGATTCAGCGGGCGCTGGACGCCCACTTCGGCGGCGAGGTGCCTCTGCGCATCGAACCCGGCCCGATCGATGTGGAGACCCCGGCGGACCGGCGCGCACGTCTGCAGGCCGAGCGTCAGGAGGATGCCCAGCAGATGCTGGAAACGGACGAGCAGGTCCGCACGCTGCTTTCGGAATTCGGTGGACGCCTGGACGAAGTTCAGCCGCTGGAGCCCGACGGCGAGCCGACCGGGAACAACGAACCGATGAGCGATCGCATCGGCGACAGACAGTCTGGAGGTGCAGGCAGATGAAAGGTTTGGGCGACCTGATGAAGCAGGCTCAGCAGGTGCAGGAGCGCATGCAGGAGATGCAGGAAGAGATGGCCAGGCTGGAGGTGACGGGCGAGAGCGGCGCCGGCATGGTCAGGGTCGTGATGAACGGCCGTCACGAAGTCCGGCGCGTGCAGGTGGACGACAGTCTGCTCAGCGAAGACAGGTCCATGATCGAGGATCTGCTGGCTGCCGCCTGCAACGATGCCGTGCACAAGGTTGAACGGGCCCAGCAGGAGAAGATGTCGGGCCTGGCATCCGGCTTCGGCCTGCCGCTCGGGAAGATGCCGTTTTGAGCGGGGCCGGCTGATGGGGATCAGCCCCCTGATCGATAGCCTCGTCGAAGCCTTTCAGGTGCTGCCCGGTGTGGGTCCCAAAGGGGCTCAGCGGATGACGCTGCATCTGCTTCAGCACAACCGCGAGGGCGGCAGGCGGCTGGCGGAAGTGCTCGGGGAGGCCATGTCGGGGGTCGGTTACTGCAGCCAGTGCCGGAACTTCTCGGAAGAGGACGTGTGCCGGTTCTGCGCCGACGCCCGACGTGAGGATGCTGCGCTATGTGTGCTCGAATCTCCGGCGGACATCCTGGCCATCGAACAGGCCGGTGGTTTCCGCGGCCGCTACTTCGTTCTGCATGGGCATCTGTCACCCATCGATGGCATCGGCCCGGAGGAGCTCGGCATGGACATGCTGACGCGGCGGGTTGAGGCGCTGGCGCCGGACGAGGTCATCCTTGCGACGAACCTGACGGTGGAAGGTGAAGCCACCGCACATTACATCCACGATCTGCTCAAGGACCGGGTCAGCCGGATCACGCGGATCGCCCACGGCGTGCCCCTCGGCGGTGAGCTGGAATTCATTGACGGCGGCACCATCGTTCATGCCATGCAGGGGCGGCGCAATTTCTCCTGAATGGGTGACAACCGACGAGGCGCTCGCCCGGGCAGTGAATGCCTGGGGCGACGTGATCGGACTCGACACCGAGTTTCAGCGGACGAACACGTTCTTTCCGATTCCCGGCCTCTATCAGGTGGTCAGCGGTGACGACGTCTACCTCATTGACCCGTTGACCGTCGAAGACTGGGGGCCGCTGGTGGACGTGCTGGAAGATCCGGACCGCAGGATCGTCATGCATGCCTGCGGAGAAGATCTGGAGCTGATGCTGCATCACCTCGGCGCGCGGCCGACGCGGGTTTTCGACACTCAGCTTGCTCACGCCTTCGTCTCCACCGACTTCGCCCTGTCCTACGCCAATCTGGTCCGCACCCACATCGGTGCAGACATGGGCAGCGCCCAGACCCGCAGCAACTGGCTCAAGCGGCCGCTCACGGATGCCCAGGTGCACTATGCCTGCGAGGATGTCGCGCATCTGCTCGAGCTCGAAGAGCGGCTCGGAGGCGCCCTGGACACCCTGGGACGCATGCACTGGTTCGAAGAAACCATGGCGGACCACGGCCGCTACGACCCCACGGACCCTGATCTGTACTATCTCGGCATGCACAAGGCCTGGCGCCTGAAGGGGGAGGATCTGGCCGTGCTGCAGCGCCTCGCCAGCTGGCGGGAGCGGGTGGCCATGGAAGAGGACGTGCCACGCAACCGTGTGGTATGGGACGAGCATCTGATCAGCTTTGCCGAGCGCCGGGTGCTGGGCGAGAAACAGATCTGGGATTCCCTGCCGAAG
Organism: Gammaproteobacteria bacterium; assembly: GCA_030425195.1. Taxonomy (GTDB): domain Bacteria; phylum Pseudomonadota; class Gammaproteobacteria; order Pseudomonadales; family Azotimanducaceae; genus SZUA-309. The sequence goes on from JAUIAV010000031.1 coordinate 6,756, forward strand.
CCTGTGGCCCGTCGTTACGCGCAGGATCTGGTCGCCGAGCATGAGGCGGGGCGCTCGGCGCCACCGCTGCCGCGCATGGCGCCTCCGTTGAGCCAGAAGCAGGGTGAAGTGTCGAAGGCGCTCCGGGACGTGGCCCGATCGGAAGCGGAGCGGCAGGCGATGAGCCCGGAGCTGCTGGCCCGCAAGCGGGACGTGGAGGCGTGCATCCGCCAGTATCTCGCGACCGGCGAGCTCTCCGAGGCGTATTCCGGCTGGCGTGAGCCGCTGCTGGGAGACCGCTTTCGCGATATCCTTTCCCGGTTGAGCTGAGGAGCGAGAGGTGTCCGAGCAGACCCGTCTGGTGAAGGTCTACAAGACCAGCCGAAAAGCAGACATGTATCTGTATGTGGATTTCAGGGAGGATCTCGAGCGCGTGCCGGAATCGCTGCTGTCCCGGTTCGGCACGCCCGAGCTCGCGCTGTCCCTGTCACTCACCCCGGACAGAAAGCTTGCGCAGGTCGAAGCCCGGACCGTCCTTGGCGCCATTGCGGACAATGGCTACTTCCTGCAGATGCCGCCGACGGACGGTGGGGTGGATGCGGCCATCGAACGGGCGCGGCGCGGGGACGGGTGAATGGCTTTCTGGGAAGAGAAGACGCTGACCGAGATGACGGACGAGGAGTGGGAGTCCCTGTGCGACGGTTGTGCCCGCTGCTGCATGATCAAGCTCGAGGACGAGGACGACGGCACCGTCTATCACACTGGTCTGGTCTGCCAGCTGCTGGACATCGAACGCTGCCGTTGCACCCGGTACCCTGAACGCCATGTGCTGGTGCCCGACTGCATCGAATTCGACACGGATCTGGCGGCCCGTTTGAAGTGGCTGCCAACGAGCTGCGCCTACCGGCGGATTGCAGAGGGAAGACCGCTGTCCTGGTGGCATCCGCTGGTGTCCGGATCTGATGAATCGGTGCACGATGCCGGCATCAGCGTACGCGACCGGGTCATCCCCGTGCAGCTGGTGCACGAGGACGAGTTTGAGGATCACATCGTCGACTGGGTTGAAACATGAACTACACCTACGCCTGGCTGGTGATAGGCGGGGCAGGGGTGCTGGGTGCACTCGGGCTCTGGATGCTGACCAGAGGGATATCCAACGGACCTCTCAGGGCCATCCTCCGGCTCGTTCCTCCGCTCATGATGCTGCTGCCGGCCCCGGTGCCCAACTATGACGGCCAGCTGGCGCCCGCTTTCATCGTCTTCGCTTTCGAGAGCCTGTTTCAGGCCGAAGGGGAGCCGCGACTCGCAGGTCTGATCCTGCTCGCTGGACTGGTGGCGGGTGTGGTCGTCGGTGCGCTCATCGGCCGTACGTCGTCACCGCCGGCAACCAGGCAACAGGAGGCTTGATCCGGGCTGGATTTATACCAGTCTCGTCTAGATAGTGTTCGTAACCTTCTGATATTAAAGCAATTAAAATCTGAATTCCGGCGGGAGTGCGGCGGGTTCCAAGACGCTGCCTTGTTCGTGCACTATGGCTCTATTAAAGTACGGCGCTTTGGCTTTCTTCTTTACCTCTTTTCATTGACGAGAACGGTTCGGGACACTGCATGATATTCGACAGCACAGACTCCTATATTTCCACCGACGAGCTTTCCATGGCGGTGGACGCCGCGGTGAAACTCGAGCGGCCTCTCCTGGTCAAGGGCGAGCCGGGCACCGGTAAGACCATGCTGGCGGAGGAGGTGGCCAGCCATCTCGACATGCCGCTGATCCAGTGGCACATCAAATCCACCACCAAGGCCCTGAACGGCCTGTACGAGTACGACGCGGTTTCCCGGCTTCGGGACTCCCAGCTCGGGGACGAACGCGTCAAGGACATCCGGAACTACATCAAGAAAGGCAAGCTCTGGGAGGCCTTCGAGGCGGACCAGCGCGTGGTGCTGCTCATCGATGAGATCGACAAGGCGGACATCGAGTTCCCGAACGACCTGCTCCAGGAACTGGACCGCATGGAGTTCTATGTCTACGAACTCGGCGAAACCATCAAGGCGAAGCAGCGGCCGGTGGTGATCATCACCTCGAACAACGAGAAGGAGCTGCCGGATGCGTTCCTGCGCCGATGCTTCTTCCACTACATCAACTTCCCGGATCGGGACACCATGCAGCAGATCGTCGAGGTGCATCACCCGGACATCAAGCAGGATCTGGTCAAGGAAGCCATGGAGATCTTCTTCGACGTGCGCAAGGTGCCGGGTCTCAAGAAAAAGCCGTCGACGTCCGAGCTCATCGACTGGCTGAAGCTGCTCATGGCGGACGACATTCCGGACGAGATTCTGACCAACCGGGATCCGTCGAAGGCAATTCCGCCGCTGTACGGCGCGCTCGTGAAGAACGAGCAGGACGTGCATCTGCTCGAGCGTCTGGCGTTCATGAACCGTCGCGACAGCCGCGGCTGAGATCGAAACGTCTGCGTCTGAGCGTCTGATCCGGAGGAAGTAGCGAACATGCTGATCAATTTCTTCATGACCCTGAGGAAGTACAAGGTACCCGTGACCATCAGGGAGCTGATGGATCTGATCACGGCGCTTCAGCATCGGGTCGTCTACGCCAACGTGGACGACTTCTATCTGCTCTCCCGCACCTGCCTCGTGAAAGACGAGAAGAACTACGACAAGTTCGACCGGGCTTTCGCCGCCTACTTCAAAGGGCTAGAAGACCTGCACGGACTGCTGGAATCGCTGATTCCCGACGAGTGGCTGCGGCGTGAGTTCGAGAAATCGCTCACGCCCGAAGACCTGGAGAAGATCGAGTCCCTGGGTGGTCTCGAGAAGCTGATCGAAGCCTTCCAGAAAGCCAAGGAAGAGGCGGAAAAAGCAGAAGCGGAGCAGGGTAAGGAAGGCGACGAAGGCGAAGAAGGCGACGCCGACCGGGAGGGACGGAACGGTCCGAACGGTCAGGGCAAAGGCAAGAAGAAGAAAGCCAAGAAGGTGTGGGATCAGCGCCAGTACAAGAACCTGGACGATTCGGTGGAGATCGGCACCCGGAACATCAAGATGGCATTGCGGCGGCTGAGAAAGTTCGCCCGCACGGGGGTCGACGAGGAGCTGGACCTGGACAACACGATCCGCTCAACGGCCCACAACGGCGGCATGCTGGACATCAGGATGCGGCCTGAGCGCAAGAACACGGTGAAGGTGCTCCTGCTGCTCGACATCGGCGGGTCCATGGATTCCCATGTGAAGGTCTGCGAGGAGCTTTTCTCGGCCACCCGCACCGAGTTCAAGCATCTGGAAAGCTTCTACTTCCACAACTTCATCTACGAGTCCGTGTGGAAGGACAACCGGCGTCGCATGAACGAACGGATCCCCACCTGGGAAGTGCTCAACAAGTACGGACCGGACTACAAAGTCGTGTTCGTCGGCGATGCCACCATGGCGCCCTACGAGATCACTCACGCCGGCGGCAGTGTGGAGCACTGGAACGAGGAGCCCGGCAGCCTGTGGATGAATCGGTTCACGGAGTTCTACGACCGGCTCGTGTGGATCAATCCCACGCCCCAGGAAACCTGGGAATACTCCTCCTCGGTGTCCATGATTCAGCAGATGGTGGAAGGGCAGATGTTCCCGCTCACCATACGCGGCCTCGAAGATGGGATGACGGCGCTGTCCAAGTAGTCCCGGCGAAAGCGCAGACCGGATCCTCACACCTTTCGATCGCAAGGATCCGGCCGATCTTCCTGCGGGGGACGCCCGCAGGCAGCGGGCTCCGCACGGCCTTTACTGTAGAAGTTTGATGGCGCCGGAATGTAGGCGCCGGGTAACCGGCTTTGAGCAGTGATGTGAGCGACTCTTCAGTTTCCTCCGACAACCCGGGTGACACCCGGCCACTGAAGCTCGAATTCCCGCCCGAGCTGCCGATCAGCGAGCACGCCGAAGAGATCCGCGACCTTCTCCGGGATCACCAGGTGGTGGTGGTGGCCGGAGAGACCGGTTCGGGCAAAACGACGCAGCTGCCGAAAATCTGCCTGGCTGCAGGTCTCGGCGACCGCCGGATGATCGCCCACACTCAGCCCCGGCGCCTTGCAGCCCGAGCGGTAGCCACTCGGATCGCCGAAGAGGTGGGCGTGACGCTCGGCGAGGAAGTGGGCTACGCCGTGCGTTTCACCGATCAGGTGAGCGAGCGCACGCGGGTCAAGCTGCTGACGGACGGCCTGCTGCTGACGGAGATCCGACGCGACAGACTGCTCAAGCGCTATGACTGCGTGATCGTCGATGAAGCCCACGAGCGGAGTCTCAACGTCGACTTTCTGCTCGGTTACCTGAAAAGCGTCCTCGGCCGGCGCCCTGACCTCCGCCTGATCATCACCAGCGCGACCATCGACGTGGAAGCGTTTTCCCGCCATTTCGGGGATGCCCCCGTCGTGGAGGTGGGCGGGCGTACTTACCCGGTAGAGGTGCGCTATCTGGACGACGAGGCGGCACCCGCGCCTTTCGAAGATCAGCTCCTTCACGCCATCGAAGACATCGAAACGGGACCTCAGTCACGGGCCAGGGATATCCTCACCTTTCTGCCGGGCGAAAGGGAGATCCTGGACACCGCCCGGCTGCTTCGGGAACGGCTTGCCGACCGTCTCGAGGTGCTGCCGCTGTACGCCCGTCTGTCCGCATCCGATCAGCAGCGTGTGTTCAGACCCGGAAGGAAGCGTCGGATCGTGCTGGCTACCAACGTCGCGGAAACCTCCCTCACCGTACCCAACATCGGCTACGTGATCGATCCCGGTACGGCACGGATCAGCCGCTACTCCTTCCGCTCCAAGCTTCAGCGCCTGCCGGTGGAGCCCGTCTCTCAGGCCAGTGCCGATCAGCGGGCCGGACGTTGCGGACGGGTGGCGCCGGGTGTCTGCTTCCGGCTGTACACGGAGGCCGACTACCTGGGGCGGCCGGAATACACGGATCCCGAGATCAAGCGGACCAATCTGGCCGCGGTGGTCCTGTCCATGCGGGCCTTCGATCTGGGCGATCCTGCGCGCTTTCCGTTTCTGGAGCCGCCGGATCCCAGAATGATCCGGGATGCGGAGAAAATGCTGCAGGAGCTGGGCGCTCTGACCGGCAACCGCCTGACCGACGTGGGCCGGACCATGGCCCGACTTCCCATCGATCCGCGTCTGGCCCGGATGCTGGTTGCCGCGGACAGAACGCGCGCTCTTTCAGAGCTGCTCGTCATCACTTCCGCCCTGGCCGTCTCCGATCCCCGGGAGCGGCCAGTGGAGAAACAGGGCTCCGCAGACCGGGCCCACGAGCAGTGGCAGGACGAACGGTCGGATTTTCTGGCGTTTCTGAATCTCTGGTCCTGGTTCGAGACCCAGCGCGATGCGTTGAGCCGTTCGCAACTGCGCCGGGCCCTGTCGAAGAACTTTCTCTCGAACAACCGGATGCGGGAATGGCTGGCTCTGCATCGCCAGCTGCTGCTGGCGGCAAAGGATCTCGGACTTCGGGTGAATCGTGAGCCCGCGGACTATGCCAGCGTGCATCAGGCGCTCCTGGCGGGATCGCTCGGCATGATTGGGACCCACGACGAGAAGGGTGAGTACCTCGGCCCCAGGAACATGAAGTTCCGCATCTTCCCCGGCTCCGTTCTGGCCGGAAAACGTCCGAAGTGGGTGGTGGCGGCGGAAATCGTCGAAACCCGGCGTGTCTATGCGCGCACGGTGGCTCAGGTGGAGGCGCGGTGGATCGAGGAGGTGGGCGGAGGCCTGCTCAAGCGGCGCTACTCGGAACCGCACTGGAGCCTGAACCGGGGAGAGGCGGTGGCTCTGGAAACGGTGAGTCTCTACGGTCTCGTTCTCGCTGACGGCCGCCGTGTGAGTCTGCGCCGGGTCGATCCGGTGGAAGCGCGAAAGCGCTTCATTCTGGACGGCCTCGTTCGTGGCGCCATCCGCCATCCGCCGGACTTCCTGACCCAAAATCTCGAGCTGGCGGCCGCCATCCGGGAGGATGAGGACAAGGGACGCCGCCGGGATCTGCTTGCCGGAGAAGGTGAGCTGGCGGAACGTTACGACGAGCTGATTCCGGAGTCCGTCCTGTCAGCCCGGGACCTCGCCCGCTGGCTGAAAAAGGCCGCCGACACGGAGACGAGCAGGCTGTTCTTCAGCCGCGAGATGCTCTCCGGCTCGGGGACCGCCAGCTACTCGGAAGATGATTTCCCCGGGGACATGGAGATGCGGGGCAATCGCTTCCGCCTGCGTTACCGGTTTGCACCAGGCGCCCCGGATGACGGGGTTTCCATCGAGGTGCCGCTCGGGCTTCTCGATGCCGTGAATCCTCAGGCACTCGCCTGGAACGTTCCCGGAATGCTTCCGGGTGTCTGCGAGCAGTGGCTGAGGTCGCTGGAGAAATCGAAGCGCCGCCGGATCACTCCGATTCCGGATGCGGTAGATGCCGTGCTGCCGATTCTCACCGCTCCGAGCGTTTTCCGGCAGGGCCGATTCGAGGTGAGTCTGGCAGACGCCATCGAGCATGAGTTCGGGTTGCGTATCGCAGCGCAGGACTGGCATCCGGAGCGTGTTGAACCGCAATGGCAGGTGAACGTGAAAGTGCTCGATGCCTCCGGCGAGCTCCTGGCGGAAGGCCGGGACGCCGAATCACTTCGCGAAAGATTCGCAGCGGAGCTCGCCTCCCGGATGGACGAAGGCCTGAAGGAAGCCCACGAGGAATCCGGACTGAGAGACTACCCGGATCAGTCGCCATCGGGCACCGTCGTGCTGGGCAGTGGTGGCTCGGAAGTGGTGGCCTATCCCGCGCTGGTTGACGAAGGAGACTCCGTTTCCCTCAGGCACATGGCCGACCCCGGGACGCAGGCCCGGGAGAACCGGAATGGCTTCGCGCGCCTTGCCCTGCTGAAGCTCGGGCAGACGGCCCGGTATCTGAAAAAACAGATCGCGTCGGATAAGCCCCTCGGCGTGCTCTATGCCCCGCTTGGCGGCGCCGATCTGTTCCGGGACGAGCTGCTCAAGGCCTGTGCCTGGTCCTGTTTCTTCGAAGGGCGGACGCTGCCGGAGGATGCGGCGGCGTTCTCGGAGCGGCTGAATGAATGCCGGGGCGGACTTACGGAAACATTGAACCGGCTGCTGGGCGATCTCCGACGCATTCTGGAAGCCCGGCAGGCGCTGATCGCCGCGCTGGACGCGGCCACCTCACCGGCATTTACGGAAGCCGTTGCCGACATCCGGTCCCAGCTGGCAGCGCTCGTGCCGGCCGACGTGCTCACGAGCACGCCTTCCGACAGGCTGTCGGACATTCCGCGCTATCTGGAGGCCGCCCTGTACCGTCTGGAAAACCTGCAGGGCAAAGTGGCCCGGGATCGGGAGCTCACCGGCGTCCTCGACGGATTCGCCCAACGCATCCAGCATCTGAAGGCCGAGGCCGGAGAAGGTCCCGAATGGGAGCGGCTCCGCTATCTTCTCGAGGAATGCCGGGTTGGCCTGTTTGCGGAACGGCTGGGGGTCCGTGAAAAGGCCTCGCCGAAGCGTCTGGACCGGGAGCTGGCGGCTCTGGAGCGGGAACACGGTCTCATTTAAGCTTCGGGTCGAGGGAGGCCGGGGATGCGAATTCCTGTGAACCTATACCCGTGAAGGGAGTCATATCCCCAGAATGCCGGTTGGTCGGGAGAGAGTTACGGCCGCGGGCTTCTATGAGTCCAGCAAGAAACGAGTACGGCCCGGGTCGGGCTGTGAGAGGAGAATCGGAAGCAATGACCATCTTGAACGAGAAAATGAAGCCCATTACCGCAGCCGTAGGCACCGCATTCGTCGCATCTCTGGCGGCAGCAGCTGCCAGCGCGGACAATCCGTTTGCCGCGGACGAGCTCGAAGGCGGCTACGACCAGCTTGCCCAGGCGGATGCCGAAGGTAAGTGCGGCGAAGGCAAATGTGGTGAGGGCAAGTGCGGCGAGTCCAAGGAGGACGGCGAAGGCAAGTGCGGAGAAGGCAAGTGCGGCGAGTCCAAGGACGAAGGCGAAGGTAAGTGCGGCGAAGGCAAGTGCGGTGAGTCCAAGGACGAGGGCGAAGGCAAGTGCGGTGAAGGCAAGTGCGGAGGCGCTGCCTGACAGCTGCGCGGGCCGGTGCATACCGGCCGCCTGAGCTCGAACCATGAAGCAGTATCCGGTCACAGGGGCGGGGCTCGGTCTGCGCCGAGGCCTCATGCCGGAGCTTCTGGATACCGATGTCGATGACATTGATTTCCTGGAGCTGGCGCCCGAAAACTGGATCGGGGTTGGCGGCCGTTTCGGCCGTCAGTTCCGTGCGCTGGCGGAGCGGTATCCGCTCGTCTGTCACGGACTGTCTCTTTCCATCGGCAGTCCCGCGCCACTGGACCGGACGTTCCTCCGCGATTTGAAAACCTTCCTCGACGAGTTCGGCGTCCGCTGCTACTCGGAGCACCTCAGCTACTGCAGCGACGACAAGGGTCACCTTTACGATCTCATGCCCATTCCATTCACGGCGGAGGCCGTCCAGTATGTGGCCGGCAGAGTGCGGGAGGTGCAGGACCTGCTGGAGAGACCGCTCGTGCTCGAGCACGTTTCCTACTATGCAGCGCCGGGTGCTGAGCTCAGTGAGCTGGAGTTCGTCAACGCGGTGCTGGCCGAGGCGGACTGCGATCTGCTGCTCGACGTCAACAACATCCACGTGAACGGCGTCAACTTCGGCTACGATCCTTTCGAGTTTCTCGCAGGTATCGATGGGGATCGGATCGCTTACGTGCATATCGCCGGCCACTACGTCGAGGCAGAGGACCTCCGCGTGGATACCCACGCTTCTCCGGTCATCGAACCGGTCTGGGCACTGCTTCAGGCAGCCTACGACCGCTGGGGCGTGGCGCCGACGTTGCTGGAACGGGATTTCAATCTGCCGCCGCTGCCGGAGCTGCTGAAAGAGGTGGCACGCATCCGGTCGCTGCAGAACACGGCCACCCATGCCGCGACCGGGTAACAATCTGCCCGGGTTCCGGGCCACTCAGCTCGAGTTCGCGGCGCACATAAGAGATCCCGAATCACATCCCTGCCCCGCGGATGTGGACGCCCGGCGGATGAAGATCTATATCGAACTGTTCTACAACAATATCGAGGGCTTTCTCGCCTCCGGATTTCCGATTTCGAAACAGGTACTCGGGGAACAGCGCTGGCACCGGCTGGTACGTGAATTCGTGCATTATCACGGCAGCGAGTCCCCGTATTTCCTCGAGATCAGTCAGGAGTTCCTGACTTACCTGGCCGAAACGAACCCGCAGACGGACGACCTGCCACCCTATCTGCTGGAGCTGGCGCATTACGAGTGGGTGGAACTGGCTCTGGGGGTCAGCGAGCAGGAGATTCCCGATTCCGGCTTCGATTCCGAGGCGGATCTGTGCTCGGGACCGCTGGTGGTTTCGCCGCTCATCTGGTGTCTGGCCTATCAGTGGCCCGTTCACGAGATCGGGCCGGATCGGATACCGTCCTCGTTGCCCGATCTGCCGACCCAGCTCATCGTCTTCCGACGGCGCAACGACCGCGTCTCTTTCATGGAGGTGAGCGCCGCCACGCTCGAGCTCGTCGAGCGGCTCAGGACGGGTCTGACGGCCGATGAGGCACTCGAGCAGATCGCCCGGGCTCTGCCCGAGTCGGACTCAAAGGTCGTTTACGAACAGGGCCTTGCAACGCTCGAGCGTCTGCGCGAGGCTGAAATCGTGCTTGGCGTGTCGATTGAGGATCACGGAACAGTCCGGTGACAGCTTGCTCAGATGCACACCTGTCCGCCGGCGGGCGGGCGCTTGGTCGCTACCTCGTGGCAGCGCTGTTCACCGTGCTGCCGGCAACGGTGCAGGCTGCCACGGGTCAGGATCTGTCGGAGCTGCCGGATGCGGCCAGCGTGATTCCGAGGCCCGAACGGGACCCGGATCCCTGGATCGGCATGAACCGGTCGCTGTGGCGTTTCAATGACATTCTGGACAGAGCGATCCTGCGTCCCATCGCCAAAGGCTACCGGGCAATCACGCCGGATCTGGTGGAAGAGGGGATTTCCAATTTCTTCGACAATCTGCAGGTGCCGGGTACGGCGCTCAATCAGCTGCTCCAGGGCAAGCCGAAGACCATGCTGAGCGATGTGGGCAGGTTCGGTGTGAACACCACATTCGGTGTGCTGGGCGTTTTCGATGTGGCGACCCGGACCGGGCTGCCGCAGCATGAGGAAGACTTCGGCCAGACGCTCGTTGTCTGGGGGGTTCCCCAGGGACCGTATTTCGTCATCCCGATCCGGGGACCGTCCACGGTCACCCACGCCGGCGGCATGTTCGTGGATGCGCTGACGAACCCCATCCGTTACATACGCAATGTGCGGGTGCGGAATGTCACCTACGGCCTTTACTTTCTGGACCTCCGGAAGCGGCTCCTGACTGCCGAGGTACTGATCTCGGGAGACGAATACCTGTTCATCCGCGATGCGTTCCTGCAGCGGCGGGAATTCCTGATCCGGGATGGCGCCATCGAGGACGATCCGTTCATGGATTTCGACGATTTCGAGGACTTCTGATGGCGGATTTCGAGGCTGCCGGACTGTGTTGATATTGAATTTCGAACGGAGTAGGGTGCGCGTCCCATCGATGTGGCGGATGTGTACTGTCGAATGGGCCTTGTCGTCGTAGATCCTGATGAGAAGGCGTCTGCCACGTTCTGTCAGCAGCTGGCCCACCTCAATCTGGAACCCGTCCCGGCCGTGAACGTGAAGATTGCGCAGGAACTCTGTGACCATGCTCTGCCTGAGCTGATGATCTGCTCACAGATGGACTGGGCCCAGCAACTCGCCAGCGACAACCGTCGCGTTCCCGTGGTTCTCACCGTGCCGGAATCGTTCAGCGAGGAGATGCTTCTGGATGCCCTGCGCGGTGGTCTGGCAGATGTCTGGGAGCTGCCGGTGGACGATGAGTTCCTGAAAGCCCGGATCGATGAGCTTCTGGAGCGAACCCGAAAAGGCGCCACGCAGGCGGAGGCCAGGCTGCACGAACACGTGGAAGAGCTGCAGCGGGATCAGCGTGCCGGCCGCTATATCCAGATGGGAATGCTGCCGCCGAATCCCATGGGCATCGACCGGTATCGACTGCAGCACCGCATCATTCCCTCTCTGATCCTTTCCGGAGACTTCGTCGACTACTTCCGGATCACCGACCGCTACTTTGCCTTCTACGTTGCGGACGTGTCCGGGCATGGTGCCTCGTCCGCGTTCGTGACCGTGCTCCTCAAGAATTTCTCGCGGCGTCTGCGCCGCGAATACAGGCCGAGCATGATCGCGGAACCGGGCGAGATTCTGGCCTGGATCAACCGGGAACTGCTCGATCAGAAGATCGACAAGCACGTGGCGATGATGCTGGCAGTCGGCGACCTGGAGACGGATACTGTGAGGCTGGTCAACGGCGGACATTTCCCGCCGGCCATCGTCGTCAGGGAAGGGCGTGCCGAGTTTGTCGAACAGCGGGGAAGGCCGATCGGTCTGTTCGAAGAGGTCAGCTTCGATGCGGCCACCATCGAGTTCACGGCCGGGGACAGGCTCGTGCTCTTCTCGGATGGCGTACTCGACGCGATGGGTGACGAGATGAGCCTGGACGAAAAGGAAGCACGTCTGCTGAACGCCGCTGGTTCGGAAGGCATGGACCGGATCTGGGAGAAACTGGATCTGCCGGGTGGTGCGGCCAGAGACGACATGACCTGCCTGACGGTCGTACGGGAGACTTGAGAGAAAGAAGATGTCCGGAAGAATACTCGTAGCCTCCCATGACGGCGTTTACGTCATCGTCTTCGAAGGAGACGTGAGACTGACTCTGTGCACCACGGTGGACGACTATCTGGAGAAGATGTTCCGGGATCCGGACTTCCGCTCCGTGATCGTGGACCTCTCCGGAACCGAGAACATCGACTCCACATCCCTGGGACTGCTGGCCAAGCTGTCCATCCAGGCGGACAAACGCTTCGCCTTCCGGCCGACGCTCATCAGCACCCGCAAGGACATCACCCGCATTCTGCTGTCCATGGGTTTCGACGAGGTTTTCGATCTGGTCGAGAAACCGCTCGAGCACAAGGAGCAGCTGGCCGAGCTGCCCTGCAGAGCAGCGAGTGAGGAGGACGTTCGCGCCCGGGTGCTGGAAGCGCACCGCGTTCTCATGTCCCTGAACGAAGCCAACGAAACGGCGTTTCATGATCTGGTCGCGGCTCTCGAAGCCGACGACCTCGGCCGGCAGCCCCGGCGCGCGGCCCTCTAGAGGATTTCCACCCTCAGTTCTCCCGTTCCGCCTCGTCCCTGGCGATACGCTTCGCCTCAATGAAACGGGCGTGGCTGACATAAAGCAGTTCTGAGATCTTCCGGATGCTGTGTTCCTCGAAATGGTCGAGTCCGGCATCCGAATAAGCGATCCGCCAGAGGTCGGTCACGAGCTCGAACCGTCGACCTTCGTCGAAGGCATCCACCAGCGCACGGGTGAACTCGTAGACGCCGACGCTCTCATCGTGCTCGGCGCGCGACTGCTCCACGATCTCCGTGGCCGCGGGCTCACTCAGACCGAACTGGCTCATGAGAGCACCCCGGATCGCCGCCAGCTCTTCATCGCTGATGTCATGGTCGGCCCAGGCCACCTCGATGAGCAGTGCCGCAGCGGCAACCGGAACCAGGGGAGTATCGTCCGTCTCCGGAGCTTCCGTCAGTGCACGGAGGCGCTCGAGCAGCCGTGTGATCATCTCAGGCAGCCCTCGCGACGATCTGGTCCATCGCCTCGTCCACCAGTGAAAGATCGTTGGCCGCCAGGCGGCGGTGGTCCGACAGCAGCCGCCGGAAGTGTCGCGCTCCGGGCATGCCCGAGAACAGTCCGAGGCAGTGACGGGTCATGTCCGCGAGCCGGGTACCCTCCGCGAGCTCACTGCGCATGTATGCCACATATCCCTCCATCAGGTCCTGTGGCGTGACCGGGTCTTCGCCCAGGAAAGCGACAGCGAGCTGATTGATGAACAGCGGCTGATGGTAGGCGGCGCGGCCGATCATCAGGCCGTCGACCTTCTCGAGGTGCGACCGGCCGGCCGCGAGATCGGTGATGCCGCCGTTCAGGATGACCGTCAGGTCCGGGAACCGCTCCCGTATGCGGTACACACGGTCGTACTGCAGCGGCGGTACCTCACGATTCTGCGCCGGTGACAGACCCTTCAGCAGGGCTTTACGGGCATGCAGATACAGCGTTTCACACCCTGCATCCGCCACGGCGCCGACAAAAGCCTCGAGCCGCGCCTGATCATCTGCCTCATCCACCCCGAGACGGCACTTCACGGTGATCGGGATGCGGACGACCCGGGTCATGGCCGAGACCAGGTCAGCGACGAGATCGGGCTCCTTCATCAGACAGGCGCCGAAAGCGCCCCGCTGCACTCTGGGAGACGGGCAGCCCACGTTGACGTTCACCTCGTCGAATCCCGCGGTCTCCGCCATGGCCGCGCATCGGGCCATGGCGTCCGGCTCGCTGCCGCCGAGCTGGATGGCGACGGGATGCTCGGCCGGGGAATGGCGCAGCAGCCGTTCCTGCGGGCCGTGGATCAGAGCGCCGGTGGTGATCATCTCGGTGAAGAGTTTCGTGCGCACGCTGGCGAGTCGCAGCAGGTAGCGGCAGTGGCGATCGGTCCAGGCCATCATGGGCGCGACGGATATCTGGGGGTACTGGTGCAAGGCGGATATCGGTTTGCGGATCGAGGCCATTCTACCCGAGACCCGTGGATGCCTCACGACGATCATGCCGAGGAGGCCAGCATTCGGTCCCGGGAGGTCAGGGAAAGGGACGGTCGGACAGGGCGCTTGTGCACCGGATCTCCGATAATTCAGCAACCTGTTGAAAAATAACAGGAAAAAAGGAAATTCGATAAGCCTCCACAGATTTCATACTAATCCATAATTCTCTCCATTTTTCCTTCATTTTGAATCAGGGTTTCTGTATAGTCGTCCTCCAACCGGCTGATTTTGCTGAATCTATTGAGCTAAGAGCCGGTTTCATCCCGAGCGGAGATTCCGCCCGGATGTCGAGAACCCCAGAGATCCCGACGAAGATGCTGAGACAGAGAACAATAAAGCGACCGGTTCACGCCATCGGTATTGGCGTGCACTCGGGTCAGAAAGTCCGTATGACTTTACGCCCTGCCGGGGAGAATACGGGAATCGTCTTCGTTCGCACCGATCTCGGCAACGCGGCCATTCGTGCTCGCGCGAGCAACGTGAGCGACACCACGCTGGCAACGAGCATCGCAGAGAACGGTGCCCAGGTAGCGACGGTTGAGCATCTCATGTCGGCGCTCTGGGGGCTCTCGATAGACAATCTGCTGATCGAGCTGAACAACGAAGAAGTGCCCATCATGGACGGCAGCGCGGCTCCCTTCGTTTACCTCATCAACTCGGTCGGCATCGTCGAGCAGAATGCAGCGAAGGAATTCATCCGCATCCGGCGTCCGATCACGGTCACCCAGGGGGATGCCTGTGCGACCCTGGAGCCGTTCAACGGGTTCGAAGTGGACTACACCTTCGTGGCCGACCATCCTGTCTACAACCGCTATCCGAAGCAGGCCAGGCTGAACTTCTCCGAGATCTCCTATGTGGATCAGGTGAGCCGGGCCCGTTCCTTCGGTCTCGTGGATGAGCTCGAGCAGGCTCAGGGCATTCAGCGTTGCCTGGGATCGAGCCTCGAGAATGCGGTGGGGATCGACGACTATCAGATCCTCAACGAAGGCGGTCTGCGCTACGAGGACGAGTTCGTCAAGCACAAGCTGCTGGACGTGATCGGTGATCTCTTCCTGCTCGGCCGTCCGATCGTGGGTCGTTTCCACGGCTACAAGTCCGGTCATGCGTTGAACAACAAGCTGGCCCGGGCGCTGCTGCGGTGCGAAGACTCCTTCGAAATCGTGCACGTCGGCGAAGACGACTACAGCGAAGAGATGCCCATCCTGGCACCGGCGCTGTCCAGCTGACCCGGCACTCGCGCGCGATGCCTCTTCAGAGGCCGCGCGCGCTGCCCGCCTCCTCGTACATCTTGATCAGGAAACCGCGTATGGCGGTTTCCGCGTCCTCTTTCGGCATCAGCTTCTGAGCTTCCATCACCGCCGCCATGTCCTCGAGCGTGCGCCTGCCGTCGATGAGGGACATGATGAAAGCGTGCACACGGGTGGCCATGGCCTGGCTCTGAAACGCCGGCAGCAGCGGCACCGGCATGCGACCCTGTGCGATCCAGTCCGGCAGATTCTGCGCCCTGGGAGGGGCTTCCGCTTCCACAGTCTTTTTTGCCGAGAGCGTGATCACGCTTTCCCTGCGGCCGTGCCGGCTTTCCGGGCAGTCCAGGTAGGACTGCACGGATTCACTGGCGGTCACCACCTCGAAGCCTGAGCGGCCGGCCAGGGATTCCAGCTCGTCCAGATTCAGATTGTCCAGCGGATCGGGCCGCTGGAAGGCCAGCGAGCCGTGAAAAATCCAGTGTCCGCCGGGACTGAGCAGCCGGTTCGCGAGCGCGAGCAGGGCGGCGGTATCGCCGTCGATCACATCGACCAGCCAGGGGGTGATCACCACATCGAAACTCGCGGGCTGAAAAGGCGGCCGCATGACGTCGGCCAGCACCACTTCGAATCCCGGCACCGCCGCCTCAGGGGCAGACAGCCGGCGCGGGATTGCGGCATGTGTGCCGGTATCCGGTGCCAGCGGAAACTCCACCAGCTCGACGCTGTCACCGGACGCCAGGCGACGGCTGATCGTGCTGAGGTAGGGATTGAGCTCCAGAGCGACAGTGAGCGCCTCGGCGGTCGCCGGTGTGCCGGTGCGGTGCCTGTGGAGGTCGTAGGCCAGACGTCCCGCGCCGGCTCCGAGGAGGAGCATCGCCCCGGTCTGCACCCCTTTGAGCGTGGCTGCAACGGCTTCAAGGGATGCGGCGTTCTCCTTCTCGCCCCAGACCCAGTCCCGGAACACGTTCGCTTCGTACGCCATCAGGCCCATCCGGGTAGGGAGACGGGTCTTGAGCGCAAGATAGGTTTCCAGGTCCGCGCCGGCCGCCAGCCCCAGATCGGTCAGCAGCAGCTTCAGGCATCGATGCTGGGCCGCATACCCGTCGGCGAGGACAGAGAGCCGCGCTTCGGACGCTTCCGTATCCGCCCGCTTCAGGGCGTCCCGCGCGGCCTGCTGGCGGGCTTCCAGATCCTTCAGCGCCATCTGCCAGCGGTTCTTCCATTCCTGCCGTGTGACGGCCGGATCGGCGACCAGCCAGGGCACCCCGTCGTGCACGGGATAGGTCGTCTGACACCCCGGGCAGGCGAGTTCGGCGCTCAACGGAGAGTCGCAGCGCGGGCAGGCGAGCCGCTGGCGCAGGGCCTCGGAGAGTGTGGTTGTGGGGTCGGTGAGCGGCATCCTGTCCGCCATTCTAGCGCGCCAGCGTGGCCGCGGCCTCTGGTGATCCCCGCGGACCACCAGAGGATGCTCACGGTCAGATGGTGCCCTGAACGATGGGCTCGAAGGCCGTGTACAGGTCCTGCTGGGCGGCAATCGGATTGTTGCCGAAGATCTCGGCGTAGCGATTGTGCTCGTTGTGCAGGGCCATGTAGTTCAGCAGGACCATCTGCACCAGATAGTTCACATTGTTCGCCGCCGGTGTGGCGCTGGTCTCCACGGATCCGTCCGGACGCATGAACCCGAGCTGCTGATGCCGGGCCTGTTCTTCCGGCGTCCCGCCGATGAGCTGAGGCCGTCCGGAGGGGTTGTAGACCAGGAAGAAGGGGGCCGCCGTGGAAGAGTTGTCACTCGTCCATTCACCTTTGCCACGTCCGTCGACAGAGTTGTCGATGACGCCGTTCGAAGACAGGCTGCCGTCCGACATCACGTAGAGCATGAGCGGCAGACCCAGGCGGTGGGCGTATTCCAGACAGGCACCCATGCACTCGCCGGCCCGGAAGTCCTTCACTTCGCCTTCCGCGCGGGCGCCGCCATGGTAGTCATAGCCGCCCATTTCGATGGTGCCGGCACCGGCGAAGCCGTTGATGACCATCTTCATCACCGAAGCGGTCTTCTGGTATTCGCGGCTGTCGCGGTTGTTCGCATTGAACTCGGTGCCGTCGAAGATTCCGGCCCCGCCCACGATCAGAGGATCCGTCGCCGGATTGACGTCATCCGGGTTACCGTACCGGTCTGCCAGCATGGCCGTTTTGGCGTAGCCGCACCCGACCAGTTCCTGAATTTCCGAGCTGGTCCCCGGCGTCTGTCCCGTATTCATCTGCTGCATCTTCTCATCCGACAGCTTGTAGATGGACTCCATGACCGCGACCGCGTCGCCCTGGCTGAGGCCGAGTCCAGTCAGATCGCCGACGTCCACCAGTCCGGTCACGTCGCTCGGCCGGTCCACCTTGGTCGGGCGGATGGTCAGGTCGATGAGATCCGCCGGTGCCATGGAGTTACCGCCGGAGTCTGAGTTTTCGCTGCCGATCAGGGTCAGAAGGGCACCATCGGCACCCTTGCCGACGGTGACGGCATTGGTGGCGGTATCGACGAAGATACCGGCCCGCGCGATGCCGTACATCGGGTTGTGCGGGTTGTTGCCGGTATCGTTGTCGGACCGCGCGGGAATCACGGCGCCGTTGGTATTGGCCATGGCCTCCGGCGACATTCTCGCTTCCATGCCGCGCAGAAAGGCGCTGTCCGAATGAAAAGCGAGACCCAGACGCTGATCGATGTTGTCGTTGGTCTGGGTGTTCGGATTGACGATGGGGGGAATCAGGTCACCGGGCAGACCCTGGCGCTCGTAGCCCTGTGTAGACAGGAAATCCAGCTGGCCGCCCTGCTGGCCGACCAGCACGTTGGAGCCCGCCTGGTTCGATCCGCCGGCCAGATCGAAGCAGATGAACGGAATCTTGCCTGCGCCCTGGGTGGCGATGCCGCAGGCATCCACCACGTTCTGCACCTCTGTCGACAGGGCTGCTCGCGCTTTCTGGGCCAGGCCGAAGAACGTAGGCACCATCACCCCGGCCGTACCCATGATGAAGCCCTGGCCGAGAAACTCTCTGCGCGTTCGCGGGCGCGGATGATCCGGATGGAAAAGGGGATCGTCGTAGTTACGCTTGCGTCGTCTGATCATGGTCTTTTCCTCGATTACTGGACCAGCATGGCGGCGCTGCCGAGAGCGGCTGCGCAGGTGCCTTTCGCAATGGCGATGGTGTTGTCACCCGGGCTGGCGATCAGGGTGTCCAGCAGGGCGTTGAGTTCCGTGTCCGCATTGGTCGGATCCGGCTGTGTGGGCAGGTTCAGACCGATGACCCGTTCGATCAGTGGATCGATCAGCAGCGGCCTGTTGGCCACGCTGAACGCAGTGGCTTCACCGGCTCCGAACGGGAATCCGGGCCAGAACGCGGCACGCGCCGACGTATCGTCAACCAGGGTGGAGCAGTACTCGAAGGCGAGCTGCGCGATACCCATCTGCTGAGACGAGATGAAACCGGCGATCTTGGGCTGTACAGGCATGGCCTGATGGACCTGGTCGTAGATCGCCTGCACGTTGCTGTTGGACACCGGTATGCCCGTCACCTTGGACATGGTCGCGTTGATCTCGGCGAAGTTACGGATTCCGCTGGGCGGATCCTGATCCGCGACCGGAACGTCCGGGGGCGGGGGCAGCGCTTCCGGGAACGGCTCCACATAGGCTATCGCATTGTCCGAGCTGCCGAGCAGCTCGAAGGTCAGGAAGAACTCGTCCAGATCCGGCCCGCGCTCGAGCGGGATGACGGTGCCGAGACGGGAGAGACGCTGCAGACCTTCTGCCGCGTAATCCACGTCGTTCAGGCTCAGATCCAGATTTGCATAGGCCTGACCGACGGCCACTTCGCGCCCGTTCAGGCCGAGCCGCATACCTTCGAGCGGAATGTCGCCGATGGTCACACCGGCATCGTCGAGAATCACGAAGAAGGGCTCGTTGAACAGATAGGCGTAGGAGTCGTACTGGCTCACCTCGAACACCACGTAGGAGGTGGGAATGCCCGTGTGCGCTTCCACGTTGAAGAGCAGGTAGTAGCGCTCGCCCACGCCGACCTCGAAGTTCTCGAGGATCTGCTGCGGGGTGAGCACCCGGTTGTGGATGGCCAGCAGACGGACCGTCCCGGCCCAGCGGTTCTGGTTGTCCACCTCGCTGCCCACGGCGAACGCATAGGTTTCGTCCCAGACGTCGAGCAGATCCGGCGGTGTATCGTCCACCACGTCGATGAGCTCGCCGTTGACGAAGATCTGGCGGCCGTTGATGGGATCGTAGTTCACCACCACGTGCTGGAGCGATGCCTGCAGGACCTCGTCTGCCGACGGCGTCGAGAGCTGCGTGCCGCCTGCCTCGGAAGGATCGTTGCGGACGAAGGTGTCGTAGTCGTACAGGGTCTGGCCCAGCATGAAGTTGCGTGAGTCACCATCGCCGGCGTAGGAGAGGATGCGGGCCGGCCCATCCTGGGTCACGTTGCCTGGAGCTGCCCAGACTTCGAAGGAGAATTCACCGGTGGCCGTGATCAGGTCATGTAGCTTCGCGCTTGCGGTGGTGGAGCCCTGAGCCTTACCGTCGATGAACTGAACACCCCAGCCGCCGACCCAGTTGTAGTCGCCGGAGAGCGTGAGATTCAGAGAGGGTTCCACACCGGAAGTATCGTAGGCCTGGTTGCCCGAGCCGGTCTTGAACTCGTACATGGCGATCACGTTCCGCTCGTGACGGCCGCCGGAGGCGGCGACGATACCGTTCGGAAGGCCGAGTGCCATGCTCGTCACCAGGGCAGGGTCGATCACGGTAACCGGAATGGCACCGGCCAGCGTGGTGATGGCGTTCTCCATCTCGGTAGCATCCGAGGGACAGTTCGACCAGCAGTTGTGCGACTCCTGACGCAGGCGCAGCACGAAACGCGAGTTGCCCGGATTGTCCAGATCGATCTTCGAAATCGCCGCATCCCAGGCCACGTTCACGTCGGTGCTGGCGAAGTAGGGCGACTGCGGCACGGCAGAGGTGTCCGAGTGGCACTGAGAGCAGTAGTCCATCAGCAGGGTGTGAACATTGCCGAACTCTGCGGGCGGGTCGGCAGGGAAGTTCCGGCTGTCGCCGGGTGCCTGCAGTACGGCCGGGGCCACCAGCTCGATTTCCTTACCGGCGCCACCGAAAGCGTCACCGGCCCAGTTTTCGATGTAGGACTCGATGATGTCGGCGCAGGCGTTGTCGTCGGCCAGCCAGCAGTTATGACCGCCACGAACCTTGGACACCATCACCGAATCGCCCGGATCTGACAGATCCACCACCGTGTTGGCGGCGTCGTAGGCCAGATTGATGTCATCGGCCCGCACGAACCGGGGATTCTGTGACTCGTTGTGACAGGAGCCGCACCGGTTGTTCGGCACCAGGTTGTCCCAGACCGCCAGTTTGAACGCCTGAACGTCCTCGGTCGCCGGAGGCGGCCCGTTGTAGTTCGAGACGTTGGGTGTGGCCAGATTCGCATTCTGCACCACGGGCGCGCCGCTGCCGCTGCCGCACGCCTGCATCAGGAGCGCGGTGGCGAGTGCTGCGAGCGCAAAGCGAATGTTTTTCATCGTTATCATGCTCATGACCTCCGCCCTACTGGCCTCTGCAGTACACGGCCGATTCGGCGTATACCTGCTTCAGGTTGTAGTTACTGGCGCGGAAGGAATCGACCATGTCGCTGATCTGACTCCGGTCCGCGGCGTCCTCGACCGGATGCAGGCAGACGTCCTTGAATACCTTCTCGACCTGGCACTGTGCGAAGGCGTCGCTGGATGCGAGCTCCCAGCCCATGCTTTTTGCGCCGTTGCCGGTGGCGGGCAGTGCGGTATCCCATCCGAGCAGGGCGTTCTGGCCTTCCCGCCAGTAGTTCAGCCAGGAATCGTCCGTGGTGATGTACCCGTGCTCGAAATTGTTGTCATTATTGAAGTGTTTGGACGAAGGCGCGGATTCGTCGTAGACGAGCTGACCGCTGTCTCCGTCCGGGTCCGCGTCCACATCGTAGATGTAGTCGTAATACGCGAAAGCACCCGCCAGAGGATCCATGCCGGAGTGGCAGCCGATGCAGTTGTTGAGGAAGATGCGGCTGTCCCCGCCGGGGCTGCGGGAGACGTCCTGACGGATCCTGTCCGGCACCCGGGTGATGTCCTTCACCTGCTCCAGGTCACGGCACATGTGGTTCATCAGAGTGAAGCGGAACATGGCCCGGTTCGTTCCGTCGATGAAGAAGGCTTTGGCAGCCGCCCGGGTGGTCATGACGCCGGCCGTCGCCTGAGCCGGAACACCGGTTAGCGAGGATTGTGTGGTGCAGTCGAATTCGGCGTCGTCGCTCATGTCGATGCCCCGGCGCTCGATCTCCTCGTAGTGTGCGTTCGAGGAACGGGAATAGGGAGGCAGGGAGCCGTCGGTACCGACACAGACGACGTCGTCCCGCAGAATGCCGCGGAAGTCCATGTCTTCACGGACCATGCCGATGACCGTAGCGGTATAGTCATTGAGCGGCACGAATACGCTCTGGTCCCGGTTGGTCCAGGGCGCGGCGAAATTTTTCAGCGTGACGTTGTAGAACTCCGGCGCTTCGGTCGCCCGCATCGCTGCGGCGATGTGATCCTGGGGGTTCGCGCTGCCAAGCAGAGCGGCCATCTCTGACAGCGTGGTCTCATCCGGCGGCACACCGGCGATCCGGTCGTGAATCTTCTTTGCCTGATCGCGGGTGTCTGCCCACGCAGGCATGCCTGTCAGTGACAGCAACAGGGTTGCACACGTCAAGAGTGCACCCAGCCTCGGACGGCGGTGCACAGCACTCCATGACCTCATCGAACACGCTCCTCGCTCGTGTTTTGGCGCGTTCAGATCCGTTCTTCGAACTGTTTTCCGCGCGTCAAATCCCTTGCCGATCCCTGGCAAGCGGGCAGATGGAGCAAGAGTCGTCGAAAGCCGTCATGAAGACTGTGACAGGAGTCACGGCGACGTCGATCTGGCGGCTGAGCCTTTCGATTGACAGGCTGCTGGCTGCAACCCCGGAGACTTCGCACCGGGGCCCTGTGCGGCCGGTCACGTTTGCAGGTGAGACCTTGTGAAAAAATTGCGGCGACTTTATTGATAGCCTGGTCGAAAGCCGTGCCGCGTAAACTCTTATCCTTTCCGGTCACCCGCCCGGTCGCAGGCCTGCTGCTGACCGTGTTCGCGCTGTCGGGCTGCAGTGGCGGTTCCGAAAGCTCCCAGCTCGGTGGCACGTCCAGCGCCGATCCCGTCGTCGTGGATTTTCCCGTCGCATACGTGAAGCGTACGCTGCTTTTCGACGAAGACGATGGTGCGCTGGTCACCAGTAACGTCCGTGAGCCCGCAGCCTTCTTTCCCGGCGGGGAACTCTACTTCCGCGACCGGGCCTCTCCGAGTGCGCCGGAAACACCCCTGACGGAAGGCATCTTCCCGGACGACATGGACGGCAATCCGCCCCAGTACGACGTGAAGGACATCAGCGCTTCCTTCGACGGCATGCGACTAGTGTTCGCCATGCGTGCGCCGGAAGACCCGGATCTGGACGACGACGAGCAGCCCACCTGGAACATCTGGATGTTCGATCGGGAAACGGGTGAGGTCTCCAGAGTCATTGAGTCCGATATCACGGCGGAAGCCGGCCAGGACGTGGCGCCCAGGTTCCTGCCGGATGACCGGATCGTCTTTTCGTCCACCCGGCAGCGGCGCTCCAAGGCGGTACTGCTGGACGAAGGTAAGCCTCAGTTCTCGGCATACGATGAAGACCGGGACGACGAAGCCTTCCTGCTTCACGTGATGAACGACGACGGCACCGACATCCATCAGATCTCCTTCAATCAGAGCTCGGATCTGGATCCCGCCGTTCTCGGTGATGGCACGGTGATCTTCAGCCGCTGGGACAACGTCAGCAACATCAGCCGGATCAGCCTGTATTCCATGAATCCGGACGGTACCAATCTCCAGCTTCGCTACGGTGTGCACAGCCACGACACCGGTCCGGACGGCGATTTCGTCGAGTTCGTCAAACCCAGGGAACTGCCTGATGGCCGCCTCCTCGTGCTCATGCGTCCGCCGTCGGATCAGGCCAGGGGCACGGCGATCCCGGTGATCGTCGATACCGCCACGTTCGTCGAGAACGATCAGCCCACTTTCGATAATGCCGGGCTGCTTGGACCTGCTCAGGAATTTCTGATCCCCGACCTGCTGTCACTGAACGAGGACGAGCCGGTGCTGGCCGGTCGCTATACCAGCTTCGCGCCGCTGTTCGACGGCACCAACCGGATGGTTGCGGCCTGGAGCCAGTGCCGGCTGGTGGATGAGATCACCGACCCCCTGGAACCGGTCATCGCTCCCTGCACGGATGAATACCTGAACGACCCGAACTTCGTGGAAGCGGACCCGCTGTACGGCATCTGGATGTTCGATGCGGATGAGGCCACTCAGCTGCCCATCGTCACCGCAGACGAGGGAGAGATTTTCCCCGAGGTGGTGGTCATGGAATCCCGTGTCCTCCCTCCGGTCATCCTCGATGGCGTGGCCGGTGCGGATCTGGATGCGGACCTGGTCGGAGAATCCGTCGGCGTGGTGCATATCCGTAACGTTTATGATTTCGATGGAACCAGCGTGGTCAACAATGCCGCGCTGGCCGATCCTCTGGTGACGCAGGCCACCGACCGCCCGGCGCGCTTCGTGCGGGTGGTGAAAGCGGTTTCCATGCCGGACGATGATCTGGTCGATCTGGATGGTACGGCCTTCGGGCGATCACAGGCGCAGCTCATGCGTGAGGTGCTGGGTTATGCGCCGGTGGAGCCGGATGGCTCCGTGGCGCTCAAAGTACCCGCAAACGTTGCCTTCTGGCTGGATATTCTCGATGCGGATGGCCGCCGTGTCCCCGGCTTCGCCCGCCACCAGAACTGGCTGCAGCTCCGTCCGGGTGAAGTCCTGGAATGCAATGGCTGCCACACACCCGACTCCGAGGTCCCTCATGGCCGGCTGCTCGCCGAAGGTCCGTCGTCGAACCCGGGTGCGCCCCTGGATGGTTCACCGTTCCCGAACACGGAACCTGCGCTGTTCGCCAATGCAGGTGAGACCATGGCTGAGGTGTGGACGCGCATCAACGGCGTGCGGACGCCCAGCGTAAATCTCGTCTACGACGACGAATGGACGGATCCGCTGGCCAGGGCCAAGGATGCCTCCTTCATCTACAGCTACACCACCCTGTCCACGGCACCGCCGGTGGACGTGGGCTGCGTGGGTCTGTGGACGTCCCTGTGCCGGATCACCATCAACTACGAGACGCACATCCATCCACTCTGGAACGTCGACCGACCGGTGCTCGATGAGGAACGAGAGTTGACGTTTGGCCTTAGAGATTTCCTTCAAGACGTAGTTGACCGTTTCGACATCGTGTTGATCGACACCCCACCAAACGTCAGCAACCTCCCGGCATGGTCGGCACTGATGGCAAGCCACCATGTGGTTACACCGGTCCAACCCGAGAAAAACTCCAGTGAGGCAATCATCGACGTCAAACGTCGTCTCGCCCGTGCGATGGCGAACGGAAACCCGGACCTCTGCGACCTGGGCTATTTCCTCAACATGTACAACGGACGCTTGGCTCTACACAAAGTCCAGCGTTCTCAGATCGAACAGCTCTACGGTGAACAAGTCTTCGACACCGTGATCAAACTCCGCACGCTCTACAAAGAAGCCGTGTTTACGGGTAAGCCGATCACGCACGCAAGGCCTCGCTCTGATGAGGCCAAAATGATGCGGACGCTGCTCGAAGAAATCCTTGAGCGGGTCCGACGCCATTGGCACCGCGGTGACGCCGGCTCAGCTCAACAATCTAAAACATTAGTAACCGAAAAACCTAAGACGAGGGTCAATGAGTAAAGAGAATCG
>JAUIAV010000032.1 GCA_030425195.1 Gammaproteobacteria bacterium
CGTATTGCCGTTGGTTTCCACCAGAACGGTGTTGTATCTCGCATCTAACTGGCTGTCGGAAAGATGAATGCTTCCACCGCGTACGATCAGCGCATGCCCCTCCTGGCCGCGCATCGACACATTCCTGAGCTGGTGCCGTCCGCCGCCGACAAATACCCCAGCCAATCCAACTGCCCATGAATTCGAAACAACGGCTGTCCCGCCGTTGAGGATGAGGGGAGATCCTCCGCCGCTGTTGTTAAATTCGACGGCGTCAAAAACCACCCTGACGCTTTCCTCCTCAACGACCACCGGTGCGCTCTGGAACAATCCGTTGGCAATCGAGACGTTGTCTCCGGAGATACTCAGGCCAGGGAAGAACCCGTCCCCTCCGATGCGATAACCCCGCATATCGAGATCGACGCTATCCGCCGAGATGGTGATACCGGCCATTTCGTAGCCGACTCCCACAGACCAGTTCTGATCCAGGACGTACCGACCCGGCTGGTCGATGGTCACAGGGGGTTCGCTGAGATCGAGCACGATGGGTAGCTGACGCTGGATGTCTGCGATCTGCTGTGCCTGACGATCCAGCTCGGCACTCTGTCCGTCGATCGTCGTCTCGACGTTTTCAATCCTCGAGAGCGCTTCCTGCAGCGCTTCGCTCAGTGCATTGAAATTGTCGTTCACCTCCGAAGCTCTGGCCGGTTCTCCTGCTTCGAATACATGCGGAACGTCGGCCTCTTCTGCTAGAGCGCTGGAAGCCAGTCCGAGGCAGAAGGCGAAAAGGTATCTCATTGCCATGTCACGTCATCCCAACTGCCGTTGTCCCATGCAAGCGGTGTAGTCTCCGACTCTGAAGAATCCGTATCTGAAGGGGTTGCAGCAGACGGTGGTATGGCAGTACCTGGGGATTGGCCGCTGGAACTGGATCCCCCACCGCCTCCGCATGCGGTGAGTGCAATCCAGGCACACAGGAGCAGAATCAACCGCGAGGCAGCGATAGCGCCGTGTTGAGTACGTCCAGGACTCTGTATCGAGTTCATGGCCACCCTCCCTTTCCTTATCCTGAACCTACTCCTGTCGACACCGATTAACAAATCGTCCCGGATCGGGACCATCCCATGTCCGGCAGCGGCCTGCCTAACCTCCGGCCGCGTCGCGAATCATCCTCAGATTCTCCAGATGTGCCTGGCGCCCGAGCTTGTAACGCAGCAAGAGCAGCACGCAAAGTGCGATGGAAAGGAACAGCACCCCCAGATAGCTGCTGGCAAGAAGGGACACCTTTTCCGATGGCACCTGGCTCACTGCAACGCCTGCCGGGAACCCGACCAGGGATATGAGCAGTCCTGCTGACCAGACGCCTGCCGCTGTGGACAGCTTGTTGACGAAGGTCTGGGCTGACACCACCGCGCCCTCATGCCGCAGTCCATCGGTTTTCTGCACATCCTCCACGATGTCGGCAATCATGGAGTTCATGAGAGACAGGGTCACGACGATCAGAGTGATGTCGAAAACGGCAATAGCTGTCAGCACCGGAAATACAGCCTCGTCGGGAATGAGCCCTGCCAGTCTCAGAACGATCGGGATGCAACCGGTCAACAGGAATCCCAGATTGGTCCAGATCACGATGGTCCGCTTGTCGTGATTTCTGGCAAAACGCGGAGCGACTGCCATGGCCACCAGCGCTCCCAGGAAGTTCACCGCGCTCAGAATCGCAATCTGCGTCGTATCGATGAGCCAGAAGTAGGTCCACATGTAGGCTACCAGTGCGGCGAAGAAGCCATCGGTGCTTCGATACGCCAGGGCATAGAGCATCAGTGCTCTGAAGGAATCGCTGGCGAACACACCGCGGACAGTGGCCAGGGCTTCCCGCAGGGTGAGAGCCCGCGCCTCCCGGGCCTCACTGAGCAACGGTACATATCTGTGCATCCCCAATGCCGAGATGAGCACAGAAGCAACAACGAGTATGGCGCCTATCCAGCTCGCTGCCCGGTATCCCTCCGGATTCAGGATTCCATCCGGGTACGCATCGCTGGGCTGCAGGAAGTAGCCGTACATGAGAACGGTGAACGCGATCCCGCCAGCCCACGCCATGGATACCCGGGCGGACATCATTCGCGTACGCATGTCATAGTCCGGTGTCAGCTCGGGCACCATGGCGTTGGAGGGAATGTCCACGCAGGTGAATACCGTCCGGAAGACCACGAGCAGCACGGTCAGATAGGCGAACGCCCATCCGTTACTGGCCAGGGCCCAGTCCGGTGGATTCCAGAGTAGAAAGTAGAGCAGTGCGAGTGGGACGGCGGACAGGTAGAGGTAAGGGTGCCTTCTCCCCCAGCGTGTTCGCGTTCTGTCCGACAGCATGCCGATCAGCGGATCGGAAACGGCGTCGAATACCAGCGCGATTCCCAGCGCGAGGCTCACGTAGTGAGCAGGGATCGCCAGGACCTGGTTGTAGTAGATGAGCAGAAAATAGGTGACGGCGTTGCCAATCACCCCCAGAGCAATACCACCGAATCCGAAGAAGCCGATCGTTCGTCGATCCACGAGCACCTCCTCTCCCCTCTCGGACACTGTTGTCGTTATCGAATCAGATAGCAAGAAAAGACGGGCTGGCACGTATCCGCCACCACGGACACAACGTCCGGCAGCCGGTTTTTGCCGGTTGGAAGATCTTGCGGGGTATGATTCCTTTCGACCGAACCTGCTGAGGCGTCGTCGTCAATGAATCCCAATCTGCTCTTCATCACCGCGGACCAGTGGCGCGGCGACTGCCTCTCTGCGCTCGACCACCCTGTCGTGCGGACTCCGCAACTGGATGCGCTGGCTGCGGAAGGAACGCTGTTCGAGAAACATTTTGCAAACGCGGTGCCCTGTGGCCCCAGTCGGGCCTGCCTGCACACGGGGATGTACCTGCACAACCATCGCGCCGGCACCAATGGCACCCCGCTGGACCTGCGTTTCACCAACTGGGCGAAGGAGCTGCGCGGTGCAGGCTACGATCCGGCGCTGTTCGGTTACACCCACACGGCCATGGATCCGCGCGGGTTGCCGCTCACCGACCCGCGGCTGCAGACGGATGAAGGCATCCTGCCCGGCATTACGCCTGTGATCGATATGGGCACACACTGCCAGGCGTGGAAAACGCATCTGACGGAGCTGGGCTATCCGGTACCTGACTTCGATGGCGCGACTTACGGTCAGCGTGATGAGGACTACGCCAATCCGGATCACCCCAAGCCGCTGCTGTACGCGGCCGCCCACTCAGACACTGCGTTTCTCGTTTCCCGGACGCGGCAATACATCAGCGAGCAAACGGGACCATGGGCCGTGCACCTGTCACTGCGTGCGCCACACCCGCCGTGGGTTGCGCCTGCGCCCTACAACGAGCGCTACCGTCCAGCCGACCTGCCGGACTGTGTCCGCCACGATTCACCGGGGGCAGAGGCTGCCGTTCACCCCTGGCTTGCCGAGCACCTGAGAGGCCGCAACATCAGTCACGAGATCGATGCGCGCCACCGTTTCCTGCAGGCGAGCTACTACGGCCTCATGAGCGAGGTCGACCAGCGTGTCGGCGAGCTGGTCGCCTGGCTGAAGGCGGAGGGTCAATGGGACAACACCCTGTTCATCTTTACATCCGACCACGGCGAGCAGATGGGCGATCACTGGATGTACGGCAAAGCGGGATTCTTCGATCAGTCTTACCATATCCCGCTGATCATCTGCGGCCCCGGGTTGTCACAAGGCCACCGCTGCACCGGATTCACGGAGCACGTGGACATCATGCCGACCGTGATGGACTGCTTCGGGATGGCGCTGCCCAGGCAGTGCGATGGCAGATCGCTCGTGCCCTTGCTGTCCGGCAGAGACGGCGCACGACCGGCAGCGCATTTCGAGTACGACTTCCGTCATTCAGAGGCACAGCACACGCTCACGCTCGACATGGAATCGGCGTGTCTCAACGTGATCCGCGATGATCGCTACAAGTACGTGCATTTTGCGGATCTGCCGTCGCTGCTCTTTGATCTGCAGGCAGACCCGGGTGAACTTCAGGATCTGGCTCTCGAGCGTCCGGACGTCGTCGCTCACTATGCGCAGCAGCTGTTGTCCTGGCGGTTGCGCACCACCGACAAAACCCTCAGCCACTACCAGGTGGTGCGCGGTGAAGGGTTGCAGACACGAGGTACATCCGCCGCTGGCTAGGCATCGCATCCGGAACGGCCTTCATTCCCAGCGGAACGATTCCAGGTGTCGTCGCAGCTGGCCGGCGTTGCGGAAACGCTGAGTGATGAGCGTGTGACGTAATCCCCGGCAGATCTCCTTGACGAACTTCGGTTCGCGGGAGTAGAAGCGACTGCCTCCGATGGCATCGTAGAACATGCGGACCAGATCGACGACGTCGGTCTGAATACTCCACGTCTTCCTCTGCGCATGATGGAAAATGTCGATGAGCCGGATCTCGAAGCCGATCCCGATGCGCTGCACGATCACGTTGCCGCTGTGCAGATCGCCATGGTACTCGCGGCGTTCGTGAATCGGCTCGAGCGCGGTGGTCATGGCGTGCAGCAGATGGAGGGCTTCGAAGCGATGGAGTCGCTGGCCTGGCTGTCTCGCGATGAACTCATTCAGCAGTTCACCATCCACGTACTCCGAGATCAGCACGGCGACCGTCTGCCTGCGGAAGACGATCGTCTCCTGTGTCACATACTGAATCAGCGCCGGGCATTCACGGAGTTTGTGGAGTTTCTCCGCCGTTCTCTTCGCCACTCTGTTGTCGGGATTCCGCTCGGGAAAGAAGATCTTGGCCGCCCGCTCAACCCCTGTGGCGATTTCCCTGACCAGGTAGACCTCGCTTTCCCAGCCAACGCCGAGCAGGGCGACGACCTCATACCTGCCGGCAAGCTTCCGGCCTGGCGTGAGGTTGAACTGGGTGATGGTCGCCGTCGTGTTCATGGTCCATCTGCGATAGGAGACGGTTCTGCAGAGGCGATATTCTACCGGGTGTTTCGCTCGACACTTCTTAATTTTTTATTCTTAAATATCAGTTAGATATGCAATTATTCGAATATCTATTCTAGGCTCGAGACGCCGTTGCCGAGTCGTGCCCCCAGCTTCAGATAAGTCTCCAGCCCCTGCCCGGTCCGCGCTCTGATTTCCGGGTCCACCTGCCAGCGTCCCGCTTCTCCGAGCACGATCACCGTCGATCCCCCGAACAGGAACATGCCTTTCTCGTCGCCACGTCTGAACGCACTGCCTGCATGAGTCTGAACGATGCGCCCGACACAGGTGGCGCCTACCTCCACATAGGCGAGACGGCCGAAGTGAGCGGTCTGAAGAATGGTGACTTCCCGTTCGTTGACCATGAAGATGTCTTCCCGCTCGGCCAGGGCCCAGGGATTCACGGAATGCAGCACGCCCGGAATCCGCCAGCGGGCGAGAATCTCGCCGTCGTCCGGAAAGTGAAAGCGGTGGTAGTCCACCGGACAGAGCCGGGCGATGAAGCCGGGGCCATGTTCGAACGCTGCCGTCCAGTCCCCGTCACCGAGCAGCGCCGAGGCTTTGAAGTGCGTTCCCTTGACCGGAATCCTGACCGTATCGTCGAGCGCTGCATATCCGAAGTAGCGGGCATCGCAGGGCGCCGGAAAGGCATCGCCCTGTGCGAAGGGGCGGGCATCCGGAACCACCCGGCGTGTGAAGAACGCATTGAAGGAGGAATAAGGGGCATCCTTGCGCGCCTCCTCCTCCGGTAGAAAGTCCGCCATACGGATGTCGAACTGGTCGACGAACGGGGCGATCCTGCGCACCGAAGACGGCCGGTCCTGCAGCCAGCCGTAGATCCGGCTGAAAGGCGGCAATGCCACCAGGGCAGAGATGAGACGTCCGATACGGGTGCCGTACATCCAGCGGATCCACGCGCCTCCGTACACCTGCTCCTCGCAGAGCGCGCCGGTCTCACCGTCGATGAACTGAATGGGGCTACTGGAGTCTGGCACACCCCATTATAGGCGAACGTTTCATGTCCATCAGGGTAGTTGGTAGACTCTCTCGCCCTCGCGGCTTACCTCCGTGACTGTGGGAGAGGCCATGTCCGCCATCAAGTTCTATCAGCACCCCGGCCGTTTCCGGATGCGGCGAGGCGCCATCACCGCGCCCACCTTCGCCTATGAGACCTGGGGTGAGCTCGACGGGCGGGCATCCAATGCCGTCCTCATCTTCACCGGACTGTCTCCTTCCGCCCACGTGGCGAGCTGTATCGAAGACCCGGCATCCGGCTGGTGGGAAGACATGGTCGGCCCGGACAAGCCCATCGATACCAACCGCTACTTCGTGGTGTGCGTCAACTCGCTCGGCAGCTGCTTCGGGTCCACGGGTCCCGCCAGCATCAATCCGGAGACCGGCAACCACTACCGGCTGGATTTTCCCGTTCTCTGTCTCGAGGACGTAGCCGCGGGCGGCGCGCTGGTGCTCGACCACCTCGGCATCGAGAAGCTGCACACGGTGGTAGGCGCCTCCATGGGCGGCATGACGGCCCTCGCCTTCTGCCTTCTGTTTCCCGGCCGCTCCAGAGCGCTCATCGCCATCTCGTCGGCGGCCCGCAGCCTGCCCTTCTCCATTGCCATCCGGTCGCTGCAGCGGGAAATGATCCGCACGGATCCGGAGTGGCGCAACGGCGCCTACGACTTCGACAAAGGTCCCATCAACGGCATGCGGCTGGCCCGGAAGCTCGGCATGATCTCCTATCGCAGCGCCGAGGAATGGACCGAGCGCTTCGGCCGCGAACGCACCTCAGACGATCATGAAGGGCCATTCGGCATCGATTTCGAGGTGGAGTCCTACCTGGAGGCACATGCCAGCAAGTTCATCGGCACCTTCGACCCCAACTGCTATCTCTATCTGTCGAGAGCCATGGATCTGTTCGATGCCACCGATCATGGCGGCAGCCTGCGTCAGGGCCTGTCCCGGGTGGCACTCGAGCGGGCGATGGTGATCGGCGTGGAGACGGACTTTCTGTTTCCCGTGGAACAGCAGGAGGAACTGGCCATCGGTCTGAAAGAGTACGTCCCTGAGGTGGCCTTCCGCCGGATGGACTCCCGGCAGGGTCACGACGCCTTTCTCGTGGACATGGACCGCTTCCGCCCGGCCATCGCCAGTCAGTTCTAGCTTCCCCCGGCGTCGAGCGCCTGGCGGATCAGACTCACCATCATTTCGGAATCCGCATAGCCACCGAACAGCAGGCGCCGCTGACCGTCCGTTTCGATGAGCACGTTGGGCAGTGCACTGGTGCCGTAGTTTCGGGAGGAATCGAACTGCTGCCGCGCGCGCCGCTCGAGCTCCGGATCTTCGAGGGTCTCGAGCAGCTCTCCCGGCCGCCAGCCGAACTCGCCCGCCACCCAGTCGAGCACCTCCGGCGCGGTGATGTCCCTGCCTTCCTCGAACAGGCACTGCTGGAGCCGGTGCAGAAATCCGAACGGGGCGGATTCCGTCCGACGCCGGAACGCCTCCACGGCCATGCAGGGTTTCAGGGAGTTGTAGACGATACCGTCGGGCAGCTCGAAGCCGAAGTCCTGACCCGTGGTCGCCTTCACCTCGCCCCAGAGCTTCAGAAGGTGGCGGCGGCCGAACTCACCGACCGGCTGGGTCGCATGCAGGTTGATGCCGCCGAGCAGCAGATCGAAGGTGACCTCGTCCGCCAGGTGATGAGCCGCCTCTTCCACAGCAGCCGACATCCCCCAGCACCAGGAACACAGAGGGTCGGTAACGACCAGAATGGTGGGTTGGTCGTCGATCCCGATCAGTCGTCCAGATAGTCCAGGTCGTCGTGCAGGCGTTTGGCCTCCGCCCGTTCCTCCAGGGCCCTGCGGATGGCCAGAGACCGCGCGTTCTGCTCTTTCTGACTCAGAGCATCGTCCACGGCCTTCAGCTCATTGCGCGTTTCGTCGTCCAGATCCTCATCGTCCAGATCGTCGTCATCGAGGTCTTCGATTTCCTCGTCTTCGCCGAGCTCTTCCTCGTCGGAGTCGATTTCATCTACAGGCTCCTCGAATTCTTCGTCGACGTCGCTCATCGATTAACTGGTACCCCGCCCTGGTGATCAGAACCGTCCCTGACCCGATGGCGACTTTTTTAGGACCCAGGCTCTGGAGTGTCAAGCGCTTTCGCGCCGGGCGGAGTTTCAGGCGAACAGAGGCAGCAGCAGATACCCCGTGAAGGCCAGCAGGGCGAGAACGCTGAGTCTGTCGAGAGAGGCGAGATTACGCATGGGCAGACCATAGGCGCTGGCCCGAGCCTCGTGAAGAATCGAATTTCTCTATCGATATGCAGCCCGGCTCTAAGCGGGCGCGTTTCGGGGGATCGGTCCAGTCACAACGTGCAGGGGCAGCCGCCGATCAGTGAAACCGCAGAATGGCCAGCAGGGTCAGCGGCGCAACCATGAGCCAGAGGCTGATACCGAGCCAGAAAGTCCGGCCGCGGATCTCCTTCAACGTCGCGCGGGTGAGTTCACAGCCCACCAGGAAGAGCGCGGCAACGAGGAGGGAGCGGGACAGTATGGACGCCCCACGGGTCAACGTGTCCGGCAGCTCGACGAACGTACCCACCGTTGCCGCCGCCACGAAGGCCAGGATGAAGCCGGGCACCCGCACCCGGGGACTGCCCGCCTCCGCTCTCGAGCTCATCAGAACGCTGGCCAGCAGCACCAGGGGTATGAGCCAGAGCGTGCGGCCGAGCTTGATCGTGGTGGCCACCTCTGCCGCCTCTTCCCCGTAGATGGCTGCCGTCGCCACCACGGAGCTGGTGTCGTGGATGGCGAGCGCAGACCAGAGACCGAATTCGAGCTCGGACAGATCCAGGGCGTGACCGATCAGCGGGAAAGCGAAGAGCGCGACCACGTTCAGCAGAAAGACCAGACTCAGAGTCACCGCCGTTTCGTGCGGTCTGGCGCCGATCACGGGGCTCAGCGTGGCGATGGTGGTGCCGCCGCAGATGGCCGTGCCCGAGACCACGAGGGCCGACGGGATCTTGTCCGCACGTATCAGCCGGCTGAGCAGATATCCCACGCCCAGCGTACCGAGCACATAGAGGGCCACGCCCCAGGTGTAGGTGGCCGACAGCTGCCAGACGGTCTCGAGATTGAGCTTGAAGCCGAGCAGCACGATGGCCGTCTGCAGGCAGTATTTGCTCATCAGTCCGGCCCGCGGGACCGGCACCCGGTTCAGCGCAAGTGCGATGATGCCGCCGACGAGCAGGGCCACCGCCGGATTGCCCAGCAGGATCAGCGGGCCGATGGCGATGGCGCTCAGCAGCGGTCCCAGGTGGGTGGCCGACGTCCGGATCGAGCCGGTTTCCTGTCCCATCAGCTCAACGGATGAGCGAAACAGAACACTACTGGCCGCTCTCCAGCGACTTCGAATAGGCTTCCAGCGCGCCGGTGATCGGTGCCTTGGTCACCACTCCGGCCACTTTCTCCTCCACCTCCGTGAGAGGCACGCCTTCTTCCAGCAGCATGGCACCCCAGAGCATGCCTGCCCGGTTACCGGAGGCGCAGTGGACGATCACCAGATCTTCAGACGCAGACGGACTGAGCGCATCGCGCAGCTGCCCGACCTGGACCGGATCAATGCTGGCGCCTGCAACGGGGATGTTCGTGTAGACCATGCCCAGATCGGCCGCAGCGGCCGCTTCCACCGGCGTGCCTTCGGGCTCCGTGCGCAGGTCGATGACCCGGATGGTCCCCTCATGAGAAGCTCTGAGCGCGGCCAGGTCCAGCGTACCCGCGAGGACCACGCCGTCATCGACCTCACTCGAGAACGGGCTGTAGGCAGCCGTTTCGGCCAGCGCCGCTGATGCCCACAGAGCCATCCATCCGAGGACCATCGCGGAACCCGCCATCGTTTTTCTGAACATCACCATCATCCCTTCCCCAATCTTTCTGACGTATCAGCCGCCGACAGCGGCCAGACCGGCCTCGCCGGCAAGGTTATAACTCACCGCAGGGACCAGCAACGCGGGCGGTGCCAGATCTGCATCCCGTGCGGCGCGCATCTTCACGAAACAGTCCTCACCGGCGCCATTGCCGAAGTGCACGTTGGCCCGCCGCTGCTCGGCAACGGTGCTGAGGTAGCTCACCGGCCTGCCGCAGGGCCCGTAATCGTGGCCGGTAAACAGGCGGGTCCGCTCCGGCAGGCTGAGCAGCTTCTGGACCGACTGGTAGAGCATGGCGGCATCACCGCCCGGGAAGTCGCATCGCCCCGATCCGAAGTCGGGCTGAAACAGCGCGTCGCCCACGAAAACCAGATCCTCGAACCGGTAGGAGACACAGGCCGGGGTGTGACCCGGGGTGGCGATCACCCGGCCACAGGCGTGACCGAGACCGATCCGGTCACCGTCCTCGAACAACCGGTCGAAGCGCCGCTCCGGATCCGGTGCATCCGGATCGATCAGCGAGCGCACCTCACGGACCCCGGCTCCGATGCCACTCTGGGCGCAGACGAACCGGGTCTTCAGATAGGGCGTGGCGGACAGGTGATCCGCATGCACGTGGGTTTCGAGCAGCCATTCGACGATCAGCTCGTTGGCTTTCACGAATTCGACGATCCGGTCCGCCTGGGTGGTGCCCGTCCGGCCGCTGTCGGAACAGAAATCCAGCACAGGATCGATCACGGCACAGGTTCCACTGTCCGGCTCGACGAGGACGTAGCTGAAGGAACCGGTGTTTCCGTCGTAGAAAGGGGTCGCCAGCAGACTCATGGGCATCTCGCTCTGTTTCCAGACACGGAGATTTTATTGCGTTTCTGAACGGAAAATACCTCTATTGGAGGGCTGGAAAGGCAGATTTCCGGATATTCGTCCCAATAAATAGTCAGTATCCGGTAGATTTTTGATCAGACATTCTTCAGCATGCCCACGGACGTTGCGAAACGGAAAATAGAGCGATGGAAAATCTGGACCGGCTGGATCTGCGCATTCTGTCCCTGCTGCAGGAAGATGCCGGACTCTCGAACGCCGAGGTGGCCGAACAGGTGGGCCTGTCTTCGAACGCCTGCTGGCGACGCGTGAAGCGTCTCGAGGAACGCGGGGTCATCGAGAAACGGGTGGCACTGCTGAATCCGGAGAAGCTCTCTCTGAACGTCACGGTGTTCGTCGGCATCCGCACCAACGAGCACAATGACCGCTGGCTGACGAACTTCAGCCGGGGTGTAGCGGCGATCCCGGAAGTGGTGGAGTTCTACAGGATGAGCGGGGATACGGACTATCTGCTCAAGATCGTGGTGAAGGACATTGCGGACTACGACCGCGTCTATAAGAAGCTGATCTCCGTGGCCTCCCTGCACGACGTCTCATCGTCGTTCGCCATGGAGCGGATCAAGACGACGACCGCATTGCCGCTGTATTGAATCACCGGGCCGGGTCAGGAACCGTCCGCCCGGTAGAACTGATCACTCGCAGCCATGAAGGCCTGGATGGACGGTATCCCCCGCTCTTTCGCCTCCATGAGACTTTCGAGATGCTCACGGGAATTGACGATCCCGAATCCCGCCACACGCGCCGCTTCGTCAATCAGAACCGCATAAGGCAGCTTACTCACGCCGCAGGCCCGCCCCAGATCCTCAGAAAGCACGTACTCGAGGCCGCTCAACGCCTTCTGTCCGGCAAACGCCGCATGCGCCCGCTCATCGCCACCGTCGCTGACCAACACGAGGTCGAGCCAGCGCTCGCTCGTGGCCAGAGGCTTGAGCACCGGCGCCAGAGACCGGCTGATGGGACAGTCGGGCGCGACGAACAGCAGCAGCATCGGACGGCCACCCCGGCCGATGCGGATCTGCGCGCCGGTGAGACTGCGAACCGTCAGATCGGGTGCCGACTGTCCGACCTCGATGACGGCATTCACGGACAGGGCCCCCGCGGGCGCCAGCCGCCGGTGCAGACCGCCGATCTGGCGTGACAGCACGAACAGGATCCCCACCAGACACACCAGCAGAATCCAGAGCGCCACATGTGCGATGAGCAGGCTCGTCATCGCTACCCCTCGACCAGGCGGGCGTGATTGGCCAGCAGCTGTTCCACGATCAGATAGAAGACCCCGAGCACGAGTATGAGGCCGGCAACCAGCAGCCAGTGCAGCAGGTCCGGTGGTCCGGATGGCGGCTCATGCGGCAGCGCCAGCATCAGCAGCGCACCGTTGCGGAGCAGAAGCCAGCCGCTGATGGGCGTCGGCGCATCACCGCACCCGCAGTCGATCATCGTGTTACCCCGCAAGAGGTTCACGGCCAGAGCCAGGGTGTAGACGACCAGCAGGGCAAACGCGAGGGTGACGCCCGGACCCACGGGAAGAAAGATGGCCGTGATGGCGGCCAGCTCGAGGAGAATGACGGTGGGCGCGAGCAGAGGCAGCAGTGCCTCCGGAACCAGTCGATAGGCACTGAGCGACGCACGGAACCGGGCATAGTCCCGGAGCTTGTGGCTGACACTGATCGCGAATACGAGCGCCAGCGTGCCCATGGCCGTCATGTACAGAATCCAGCTCAGCATGATCCACGCACCTGCCGGAGGCGTCTTCGGAAAGTCGGGATTCTTGAGCCGGACAAGGTGTTAGTCAAACCGTCCTCCCCGTAAACTCGGCCGCACGATCCAGTGAAACACGAGTCCCGATGACTGATCCCGAATCCGACGTCAGCTCCGCACGCCCTGCCAGCCGCCTCGACGTGACGCTGACCATCGGGATCACCGTGGCCCTGCTGGCGGTTTCCGTCATCATTTTCGGGTCGGACTCATCGGCCGGCGCCAATCAGATCGCCCTCGTCATCGGGACGGTGATCGCCACCGTCATCGGCATCCGGAACGGCCACAGCTGGAAAGTCATCGAAGAGAACATCGTGGCCGGCATCAGCACCGCCCTGCCCGCCATCATGATTCTCTTCTCCGTCGGCAGCCTGATCGGCATGTGGATGCTGTCCGGAACCGTTCCGACGATGATCTACTACGGACTCCTCCTCCTGGATCCCGCGATCTTCTATCCGGCCAGCTGCCTTCTCTGCGCCATCACGGCGCTGTCCATCGGCAGCTCCTGGACCGTGGCCGGTACCCTCGGCATCGGTCTGATCGGCGTCGCGGCCGGCATGGGCATCTCCGTTGAAATCACGGCAGGGGCGATCATCTCCGGCGCCTACTTCGGCGACAAGATGTCTCCCCTCTCGGACACCACCAACCTGGCACCGGCCGTGACCGGCATCGACATCTTCACTCACATCCGCCACATGACCTGGACCACCGCACCGAGCTTCGTGATCGCCCTCATCGGTTTCTCGCTGATCGGCCTAGTGTACAGCGGTGAAGGATCGGACAGCGGGCTGGAGGATACGCTGACCGCGCTCACGGCGAACTTCGAAATCAACGTGCTCATGCTGGTGCCTGTGGCCGTGGTCGTCTACATGGCTGCCCGGAAGCTGCCTGCCATCGCGTCCATTCTCACCGGGGTGCTGGTGGGTCTCATCACCGCCCTCGTCTTCCAGCAGAACGCCGTTGCAGCGCTCGTCGCAGACGGAGAGCTCGGCACCGGACTGGCAACGGCCAAGGCGGTCTGGACCGTGCTGTTCGACGGCTACACCGCGGATACGGGAAACGGGAATCTGGACAACCTGCTCTCACGCGGCGGCATGAGCTCCATGCTCACCACCGTCTGGCTCATCCTCACCGCCATGTGTTTCGGTGCTGCCATGGAGAAAGCGGGCATCCTCGAGCGCCTCGTGCAGACCCTGGTCGGCTACGCCAGAAGCGTTGGGGCGCTGATCTCCA
The DNA here is from genome assembly GCA_030425195.1 of Gammaproteobacteria bacterium. GTDB lineage: Bacteria > Pseudomonadota > Gammaproteobacteria > Pseudomonadales > Azotimanducaceae > SZUA-309. The sequence continues at coordinate 13,774 of JAUIAV010000032.1, forward strand.
CCACCCTGGCCACCTGCTTCGGCGTGAACGTGCTGGCGGCGGATCAGTACATCGCCATCGTCATTCCCGGACGCATGTTCGCGGATGCCTATCGGGAACGTGGTCTGCACCAGAAGAACCTGGCGAGAACGCTGGAGGACGGCGGCACCATCACCTCGGCCCTGGTCCCCTGGAACACCTGCGGGGCCTACATGGCCGCGACGCTCGGCGTCCCCACCCTGGCGTACCTGCCGTTCTGCTTCTTCAACCTGGTGAACCCGTTCGTGGCGGCCACCTACGGCTACACCGGATTCAAGATCGCACCGGCGGATGACCCGGATGCCGTCAGCGCTCCGGATTCAGACGCACGGCCTCCCGCAGCCCTTCGAGAATGAGATCCGGCACCACCGCATCGAAGATGCCCTGGTTGTCGAACAGATGCGCGAACCCGCCGGTGCCGATCACCAGGGGCGGCTCGTCGGCAAACGCCTCCGCCGTCATCCTGGCCACCAGTTCCTTCACCATCCCCACGTTGCTCCAGTAGAGGCCGTTCTGAATGCTCTCCACCGTGCTTCGGCCGATGGCCGAGGTAACGGGCACGATTTCCACGGTCGGCAGCTGAGCCGTCTTCTCCTCCAGAGCGTCCATGGCCAGCCGCACGCCGGGGATGATGTTGCCGCCCAGAAACTCCCGCCCCTTCGAGATGGCACAAACGGTGGTGGCGGTGCCGAAATCGACCACGATCAGATTCCGGTCCGGATAGAGCTTGATCGCTCCCATGGCGTCCGCGATCCGGTCCGCGCCCACCTCCTTGGGATCCTTGTACGCGATCTTCAGTCCGGTTCTGATGCCCGGCCGCATGACCAGCGGCTCGAGGCCGAAGTACTTCTGACAGCAGGAGCGCAGCGAATAGAGCATGTCCGGTACGACGGAGCAGATCACGATGTCCGTGATCGACTCCGGCTCGACGCCGTTCTCCCTGAGCGCACCGCGCATGAACACGCCGAGCTCGTCCGAGGAGGACCGCATGGTCGACGTCCGCCTGAACTGGATCCACAGGTCATCGTCACGGTAAACACCGCAGTAGATCTGGCTGTTGCCGACATCCAGACAGAGCAACATGGCCGACTCCCGACGAAAAAGGTGGCTAGAATAGCGCCCCACTCTCTGCCGACCAAGGACTTCGATTCATGATTCCGACCCGCCCGAGACCGCTCTGCCTGCTGCTCGTCTGTTTCGTCTTCTGTGCCTTCAACACGGCGAGCGCCGTGGCCGGGAACCCAGGCGTGCCGGTTGCCATCCTCGTGAACCCCTACGCCGGAGACCGGGCCGGACCGCTGCGAGGCGATGATGCAGAGGCCATGACCCGGGGCGGACTGGAAGCGGTGATCGAAGCAGCCGGCGGCAGTATCGAGCGGCAGGAGATCGTCGCCCTCACGGAAGCGGATCTGAAACAGTACGGACAGTGGAACCGGTTCGGACTGGCCAGCGGCCACCTCGCGGACATGGCCGCTGCCAACCGGGCTGACGGTCTCCTGAATCTGGGCTTCTACAACAACTGTGAATCGCTGATGGGTATGCTCGGCGGCCTGCGCCACTCCGTCTCACCCCCGGCACGGGTCGGTCTGGTGTGGATCGATGCCCATGGTGACTACAACACACCGGAAACCACGCTGTCCGGCATGCTGGGCGGCATGCCGGTGGCCATTGCCGCCGGGGATGGTCTGGAAAGAATGCGCCGGCAGGCGCGGCTGGACGAGCCGCTCCCCAAGGAGAACATCGTCATGGTGGCCGTCCGGGACACCGATCCTCTCGAGCAGGCGCGCATCGAGCAGGATCGGATCCCGCAGATCAGCACCGCGGACGTGCGCAGCCTGTCCGCGAATCTACATGCGCAGATGCAGCGGCTCAGTGAGATCAGCGACATTATCTACGTGCACGTGGATCTGGACGTGCTGGATCCTGCCGAAGTCTCCGGCCATCCCCTCACCGTGCCGGATGGCCCCACGGGCGCCGAGCTCGCCGAGGCAATTCGGGTGATGTTCACCTATCCGAAAACCGGCGCTCTGGGAATCGCATCCTACCCGCACGAGGACGATCCCGGCCTGCTCACTCTGAAGGCCATCCAGCGGATGGTGGCGGGTGCCATCGAAGGTGTTCAGGAGAGAACGCTTTAAGGCAGCATATTTGTCTTATTTCGTCCGAATCCGTGATGCGGCCGGTCACGCGCAGCACCTCACGTCCATAAAACTGCAGGAAAAAGGTCACCGAAACGACACAGTGTCATAAAACTGTGACCTGGCGTCCCTAGAATCGCAGCCAACTTCAGACCTGGCTTCGATCTTGAAGTACGCAACCAGACAGACCGCAATCGCCTTCTCCGTCCTGCTCCTCGCGAGCGGCGGACCGGTATGGGCTGCCCCGGAGCCGAACGCCGAACCGGAAGAGGCACGCATCGAACCCTCGGACAACCTCTGTTTCGGCGGTCTCGAGGACGGCAAGATCATCGTCGGCGAGCCGTACCTGAAGAACCCCTATCGCGAGACCACGCGCCTCGGCTGTGAGGTGGACGGCGGTGCCCCGGTCACCATGCCCGATCTGCCTGCTCCGGACGCGGCAAAGACACGGCTGGCCTGAACCCTATCGCTCTCTGAGCTCTCCTGAGCCGCTTACCCGGCTGTCGAGGTCGGCGCCACCACGGAACTCGATGTCGCCTGAACCGCTGATGCGTGCTTTCAGCGTTCCGGTCACCCAGACGTCCGCATCCCCCGAGCCGCTCACGGTCACTTCCGCGTGACGGGCCTCGAGACGGCCGGCATCGATGGTCCCGCTCCCCCGCACCCCCGCAATGAGCTCAGCCGCCTGCCCGGCGACGGTCAGATCTCCCGAACCGCTGACCTCGAGATCGAGCCTGTCCGCCGCCAGTCGATCCACCTCCAGGTCGCCGCTGCCGCTCACCGTCACCCGCATCACCCCGACAGTCATCTGCGGCACCCGGACATTCGAGCTGCCGCTGATTCCGATCCGGAAAGATTCGGCCGTCAGCGCATCCGTCTCCACATCCGCGCTGCCGCTCAGATCCAGCGAGTCCAGGTCCTGATAGCTGATCCGGATCCGGATCGGTCCGGAGTTCCGCCACCAGCTGCTGCCGGAAGCCTCCCGGATCCGGAGCTCTCCATCCTCGACCAGCGTGCTCAGCCGTTTCAGCGTGTCCGGCCTTGCTTCGATCACCAGCATCGGCTCGTCACCCTGCGCCAGGCGGATGTCGCCGGATATGGCCACGGCGACAGCATGAAAGTCCTCCAGCGGTCGGGACTCGGTGACGAGACTCTCCGCGCAGGCAGCCGCGGAAAGGCACAGTACGAGACACCCGAGCACCGCGTTCGGCCGGGCGGAGACCGCACGATGAGACGGGTTCAAGTCACTCTCCTCACGGATGGAAGCGCTCTACTGTAACCCAGGTCGGGTCTGCCGGTAGAATGCGGCCAGACTCAGGGGGAACTCATGGAAAAGTACGGTCATTTCATTGCCGGGGCCCGTGTCGCGGGTGCATCGAACCGCGCGGCGGACGTCTTCAATCCTTCCACCGGCGAGGTGAAAGCCCAGGTGGCGCTCGCCAGCCGGGAAGACATGGATCAGGCGGTCGCTGCCGCCGCGGCCGCGCAGGCGGAGTGGGCAACGGTCAATCCCCAGCGCCGGGCACGGGTGATGTTCAAGTTCAAATCCCTGGTGGAAGCGGACGCGGACAATCTCGCCCGGCTTCTGTCCGAGGAGCACGGCAAGGTGATCGCCGACTCCCATGGCGATCTGCAGCGGGGCCTCGAGGTGATCGAATTCGCCTGCGGCATCCCGCATCTGCTGAAAGGCGAATACACCGAAGGCGCAGGGCCCGGCATCGACGTGTACTCCATGCGGCAGCCGCTCGGCGTGGTGGCCGGCATTACGCCTTTCAACTTCCCCGCCATGATCCCCATGTGGATGTTCGGACCGGCCATCGCCTGCGGCAACGCGTTCATTCTCAAGCCCTCCGAGAAGGATCCGGGCGTTCCGCTCAGACTCGCGGAGCTGATGATGGAGGCCGGAGCGCCGGAAGGCATTCTCAATGTGGTGAACGGCGACAAGGAAGCGGTGGATGCCATTCTCGAGCACCCGCTGATCCGCGCGGTCAGCTTCGTCGGCTCTTCCGACATCGCTCAGTACGTATACGCAACCGGCACCGCCAACGGCAAGCGGGTGCAGGCCATGGGCGGCGCGAAGAATCACGGTATCGTTCTGCCCGACGCGGACTTCGATCAGGCCGTCAAGGACATCGTCGGCGCCGCCTTCGGATCTGCCGGCGAGCGCTGCATGGCACTGCCGGTCACCGTGGCCGTGGGTGATGGAACCGCCGAGCAGCTGCTCGAACGCCTGCTCCCGGAGATCGAAAATCTCCGGGTGGGCATCTCGACGGACGAACAGGCCCACTACGGGCCTGTGGTGACTGCAGCGCATCGACAGCGGATTCTGGATTACATCGACCTGGGTGTGTCCGAAGGCGCGGAGCTCGTGGTCGACGGCCGGGAGTTCTCACTCCAGGGCTACGAGAACGGTTTCTACGTGGGACCCACGCTGTTCGATCGGGTGACCGCCGACATGAAAACGTACCAGGACGAGATCTTCGGTCCGGTGATGCAGATCATGCGTTCCGATTCCATGGAAGAAGCCATCACCCTGCCCTCCTCTCATCAGTACGGCAACGGGGTCGCCATATTCACCAGAAACGGTAAGGCGGCCCGGGAGTTCGCTCAGAAGGTGAACGTCGGCATGGTGGGCATCAATGTGCCGATTCCCGTCCCGGTGGCGTACCACACCTTCGGGGGCTGGAAACGATCCGCATTCGGTGACGCCAATCAGCACGGAACCGAAGGCGTCCGCTTCTTCACGAAGATCAAGACGATCACTCAGCGCTGGCCCGAAGGCGACGTGGCCGATCAGAGCTTCGTGATCCCGACCATGCAGTAAAGGTGCGGTAATGGACTACCGACTCTCCGAGGAACAGCAGGCCATCGTCGAGATGGCCCGTCGCTTCACCGCCGATGAGATCACTCCGTTCGCAGGCGAATGGGACGAGCAGCACGTCTATCCCAGAGAAACCATCCGCAAAGCGGGCGACCTGGGGTTCGGCGCCATCTACCTGGAGGAGTCGGCAGGCGGAATCGGTCTGGGCCGGTTGGAGGCCACCCTCATCATGGAGGCCATGGCTTACGGATGCCCGTCCACATCGGCGCTGATCTCCATTCACAACATGGCGAGCTGGATGATTGCCCGGTTCGGCAGCGATGCGCTCGGCAGGCGCTTCCTTCCGAAACTCACCAGCATGGAGCAGATCGCCAGTTACTGCCTCACCGAGCCCGGCTCCGGATCCGATGCCGCTTCGCTCAAGACCCGTGCCGTGCGCGATGGTGACCACTACGTGCTGAATGGCGCCAAAGCATTCATCTCCGGTGCCGGCGAAAACGAAATCTACGTCTGCATGGTTCGAACCGGTGAGGACGGCCACAAGGGCATCAGCGCCTTCGTGGTGGAAAAGGACACGCCCGGCCTGAGCTTCGGTACGAACGAACGCAAACTGGGCTGGCACTCACAACCGACCGCCATGGTACTTTTCGATGACGCCCGGATTCCGGTCGAGAACCTGATCGGGAGCGAGGGTGACGGTTTCAGAATCGCCATGGCCGGGCTCGACGGCGGCCGCCTGAACATCGGCGCCTGCTCCCTCGGCGGCGCCCAGCGGTGCCTGGACGAAGCGCTCGGCTACGTGAAAGAACGCCGACAGTTCGGCAGGGCGATCTCGGAATTCCAGAATACGCAGTTCATGCTGGCGGACATGGCCACCGAGCTGGAAGCCGCCCGTGCGCTGCTGCGTATGGCAGCGCTGAAAGTGACGGAAGACGCGCCGGACAAAACCCGGTTCGCCGCCATGGCCAAGCTCAAGGCCACGGATGCCGGTTTCCGGATCGTCAACGACGCGCTGCAGCTGCATGGCGGCTACGGTTACCTGATGGACTACCCCGTCGAGCGTTTCCTCCGGGATCTGCGCGTGCATCAGATCCTCGAAGGCACGAATCAGGTCATGCGCATGATCGTGGGCCGCGACCTGCTCGCCTGATCAGGCTGGCTGGAAAACGCTCCCGCCATCGATCTTCAGGATGGCGCCGGTCGTGTAGCTCGAAGCACTCGAGGCGAAGTACAGAGCCGCACCCACGATCTCCTCCGCCTGCCCGCCCCGCTGCAGCGGAATCGTGGCCCGGGCATTCTTCTCGAATGCCTCCATGTCCCAGGCTTTGCTGATATCCGTGAGGAACGGCCCGGGCATGATGCAGTTCACGCGCACCTTCGGCGCGTACTCCCGGGCAAGACCGAGCGTGAGTGCGTGCAGTCCCGCCTTCGCCATGCCATAGGGCAGCTCGTTCGGCGTCGGACGGACCGCGGCGATGCTGCTGACATTGATGATGGAGCCGCCATCGGCGGCGGCCATCCGCTCCCCTGCCAGGGCCGACAGCCTGAAGGGCCCTTTCAGATTCACGTCCAGCACCTTGTCGTACAGCGCCTCGGTGACGTTCGACAGCTTGTCGTACAGCGGCGACATCCCTGCATTGTTCATCAGAATGTCCAGCCTGCCGAACTTCTCCTCGGTCATGGCCAGCAGACGCTCATTGGCCTCCCATTCACCGGCATGGTACTGAACGGCCAGGGCAGGCTGTCCCGTCTCGGCCTCGATCTCGGCCACAAGCGACTCACAGTTCTCCAGCTTGCGGCTGGCCACCACCATTCTGGCGCCGGCACCGGCGAACGCCATCGCCACTTCCCGGCCGATACCCCGGCTGCCGCCGGTGATGATGGCAACCCGGTCGGTGAGATCGAACAGATTCTGCTTCATGATTTACTGGTCCAGTGGCGGCTTTCGGCCGAGTCCTTTGATGATTTCCATGCCTGCCGGGTCCACCGCCAGGTCGTGCACGACGTAGTTCTGGGCATGGGCGAGTTGCTGCAGCGACATCGCGCTGCGTAGAGCATTGTAGAAGCCCTGCTGATCCTGCGCCTGATTGACCGACTCCTTGGCCGTCTTCAGGCCCATCATGGGCTGCTGAGCCACCTCTTCCGCAAGGGCCATGGTCTCCTCGGTGAGTTTCTCCGGCGGCACCACACGATTCACCATGCCCAGCTCCCGCGCAACTTTCGCCGTGATCGCTCTGCCGGTGAAGAGCATCTCCTTGGCTTTGCGGATGCCCACCTCCCAGGGGTGTCCGAAGTATTCGACTCCGTTGGCACCGAAAGCCACCACCGGGTCCGAGAAAGTGGCGTCCTCCGCCGCTACCACCAGATCGCAGGGCCAGACGAGCATCAGTCCGCCCGCGATCACCTTACCCTGCACCTCGGCGATCAGCACCTTGGGCAGGTTGCGCCAGCGCCAGCACAGGCCGAAATACACTTCTTCCTCGCGTGCCCAGTGGCCTTCCATGCCGGGCGCCGAGAACCCGCCCCAGGGACCGATGGCATGCTCGGAAAGGGGAAACTTGCCGCCGGACAGATCGTGACCGGACGAGAAGTGTCTGCCCGCAGCCGCGAGGACGATCACGCGCACATCGTCGTCGCCCGCAGCCCGGTCGAAGGCCGCATTCAGCTCGTAGAGCATCTCGTAGCTCTGCGCATTGGCCACTTCGGGGCGATTGAGCGTCACCCGGGCTATCCGATCGCCGACCTTCTCATAGAGAACTGTGGGCGCACTTTCCCCGCCCCGCCCTTCCCGCGGTTCATTCGCTTCGCTCATCCGTCTGTCTCCCGTACCTCTGCAGACTCCCCGGCCCGGTTCAGTGTAGCCGGACGCTCTCCGGGGGTACACTGAGCGCGCATGTTTCGCTTTTCAGACAGATGGACAGCCAACCGGGCCTGTCGGGTCGCAGCCCTGATTTTCAGTTGCTGGCTGCTGCCCGCTCAGGCGGCAACGGTCCCGACGGCACCGCTGGAGGGAACCTCGGATGACCGGATCGTCGCTTTCGCTGATGTGCACGGAGGGGCGAGCGAGCTGCGTGCTCTGCTCCGAGCACTGACGCTGATCGACGACGGGGACAACTGGACCGGTGGCCGAACCCGTCTGGTCAGCCTGGGCGATCTGCTCGACCGCGGGCCCGATTCCCGTTCCGTCATGGACCTGCTGATGCGGCTGGAAAAAGAAGCCGCCGAAGCCGGCGGCGCCGTCCACCTGGTTCTGGGCAATCACGAGCTCATGAATCTGACCGGCGACCTGCGCTACGTTTCCGAGGAAGAATATGCGGCGTTCGCCGCCGATGAGGATCCCGCCGTCCGGACCCGGTCATTCGCCGCCTTCCAGAATCTTCTTGCGGCGGAGGCACAGACACAGAGCTCGCCCCTGCCCGACGAGCCGGAAGTGGATGCAGCCGCTCAGTTCGAAGCCCGATTTCCGCCAGGCTTCTTCGCGCACCGCGCGGCATTCACGCCCGACGGCCTGTATGGCGGCTGGCTGCTCTCCAAGCCGCAGGTGCTGGAGCTCGAGAACATCGCGTTCGTCCACGGCGGTCTCTCCACGGCCTTCGTCGCGGAAACTTTCGAAACCTACAACAGCCGGGCCGCCGCCGATCTCCGTTCGCTGCTGCGCACGGGCGCCGAGCTCATCGAATCCGGCCAGCTGCCCGCCTGGGACGACCTGGTGACCAGTACACCCCTGGCAGGAACGACCGTACCTGCCGAGCTCGGTCCGTTGCGCGCGTCCCTGCAGTTCCAGCAGCACGGACCGGCCTGGTATCGCGGCACCGCCGCCTGCCATCCGCTCATCGAACGACCACGCTTCGAAGCCACCCTGGCGGCAAGGCAGATCGACCGGGTAGTGATGGGCCACACGCCGACCAGTCCCCGGATCATTCAGACCCGGTTCGAAGAGCGCGCCATCCTCGCGGACACCGGGATGTACGCCGGGTACTACCGGGGCCGTCCAAGCGCCGTCATTTTCGACCGGGGCGGGATGCGCACGCTCACGCTGGACCCTGACGGTGTTCTGCGGGAACGCCGCGGCCGGCCGGCTGTGGATCTCCGGGCGGAAGACCGGAGCGGACGGCTCGATGCCCTCACCGAAGCCCTGGCCGGGGTCACACTCGCGCCGGGTGAGAAAGCGGACTTCACACTGTCGGGGAAGCGTCTGGATGTCACCTGGTATCGAGAGAATCGCAGACAGCGCTCCGCCCGACTGGCCGCTCAGGCCCTCGACGATCTGCTCGGTTTCGGTCTCGTCGCTCCGGTCGTCGCGATCGAGCGGAACGGCAGCGAAGGTGTGGCGGAGGTCGTGCCCGCCACCGCGCTGAGCGAGCAGGCACGTGTGGCCGGAAACATCTATCGCCCCAACTACTGCCTGGAAGGCAGTGATTTCGACCTGCTGTTCGTGCTGGACGCGCTCATGGGGCAGGAAGTCCGTACGGGCTCGAATGTGTTCTACGACAGATCCACCTGGCTCATCTACCTGACCGAGCAGAACCGCGCCTTCCCAAGATCCGACCGCCTGCCCCGATATCTCGACACCCAGCGCGTGACGCTCCCGGCTCTGGTAGCACGGCGGCTCGGAGATCTCTCCGAGAAGAGCCTTACCGGTGCTCTGGGGGGGTATCTCGACAGCCGCCAGATTCAGGCTATTCTCGACCGTCGCGATCGGATCCTCCGGAAATGGCCGGCAGACCGATGAACGCGTTACGGCCGGGCACCAGGAGAACACCGCGATGAGAAAATCCAGCCGCGTCACCGCACCGCTGCTCGTGACCACGACCTACTACCTGCTCGTCTTCGCACTCTTCCACGCGATGGTCTGGCTCTTTCCGGACATCGAGCCCTTCATGCCCGTCGGCGGCATCGCCGAGCTCATGGGCCGCGGTGCGGATACCTTCGAGCAGATGGAGATCGCGAGCTCCGCGGCGTTCAACAAGACCACGGCGCCGAGTCTGGCCATAGCCATCGTCTCCGCCACCGTTCTGATGATTCCCATTTCCTGGGTCTACTTCATCACGACCCGGGACAGCGAACTGAACCGTTCCTTCGCTCAGACCATGCTGATCCTGCCCATCATCGTGGCGGGAATCGCCAACATCGTTCAGAACAGCATTCCGCTGGCTTTCAGCCTGGCCGGGATTGTCGCGGCAGTCCGGTTCCGCTTCACTCTCACCGATCCGGCACACACGCTCTACATCTTTGCCGCCATCACCATCGGTCTCGGTGCAGGGATCGCGGCCATTGGCGTTTCCGCCCTCATCTCCATCGGTTTCGTCTATGCCACGCTGTGCCTGTGGCGTCTTGATTACGGGAGAAACCTGAACACACCGTTCTATTCCTTCCTGACCGGCCGCGATTACGGCAACGACGACGATTGATGCACTCTGCACACGGACGCTCGGCGCACATCCGGGCGACACTCCTGGCGCTGCTGATGACGGCATGTGCCGCCGCCGATTCCGGGCAGATGGTCATCGGCGGCCACGGATACGACCCGTCCGCCGCGGTCCGCTTCAAGCTGCCCGAGGTGCTTCGGGAGATATCGGGGCTCACGTTCGATGATGCAGGCACGCTCTATGCGCACGCCGATGAACGGGGGATCGTCTACCGGATCGACTACCGGGCCGGCCGGGTCCTGTCCCGGTTCGCACTGGGAGAGGGCGTGCGTGCGGATTTCGAGGGTATCGCCTGGCTGAACGGCGATCTCTACCTCACTGACAGCAGCGGCAGAATCTATCGGACCCGGCCCGGTGCAGCAGACGCCCGGATGCCTTTCGAGCAGTTTGAGGACGAGCTCGACTGCGAGGTGGAGAGTCTGATCGGCAATGCACGGAGCGGACGTCTGCTGGCGGCGTGCAAGAACCGTCCGGATGGTGGCAAGGCCGTGCACGTGTACGCCTTCTCTCTGACGGACCTCCGGTGGACGTCAGAGCCCGTCATACGAATCCGGAGGAGCGATTTCACCGATGCGTTCGCTGCCATCGGCCTGCCGCGGCCGAAGAAGCTGCAGCCCACGGCCATGACGATCACCCCGGCCGGAAACCTGCTGCTCGTCGCCGGCCCGCAGAAGGTCCTGCTAGAATTGAGCCCCGACGGCAGACCTGTGGCGGCCGCGCGTCTGGATGCAGACGAACACCGACAGCCGGAAGGCATTGCCATGACAGAGGAAGGTACGCTGATCATCGCCGATGAGGGTGACAACAAGGGTGCCAACAGATCCAGAGGCAGGCTGAGCATCTATGAACGCGACAGCGGTTAACACGCTCATACTGGTGCACGGTCGCGGCTGTCAGCCGGAGGACCCGCCCTACGAGGCCGACTGGATCGAGGCTCTCACCCATGGTCTCAACCGGGATCATGGCAAGCCGTTCACAGAGGTGAACGTGATCCCCGTGCACTATGGCGATGTGACGGAACGCCTGGACCCTGCACGTGAAAAATACGACCCGATCCTGGATCGTGCGGACCGGCGGAATGCGCTGGATGCGCTCATGGCGCTGCGTGCCAAGGATTTCAGACGATCCCGCTATGAGGCAGTGCCCGGCCAGTCACCCTTGAAGGAGTTCCTCACCGATCTCGGGGTGCCGCTCAGCCGGGCTCTCGGCCTCGCAAACAGGCGCCTCGCACATTTCTACCCGGAACTCACCGCCTACTGGGAAGACGATGCCCTGGCGGCCGATCTCCGCTCGAGAATCTGTTCACCGCTCATCGACGCTCTGCATCGGGGGGATCACATCATGGTGATCTCTCACTGCATCGGGACCGTGCTCGCGTACGATGCCTTCTGGGATGCCAGCCAGGCGACCACCGACGAGAATCAGCGGGTGCACACCTGGCTGACGCTCGGCTCGCCCCTGGCTGACGACGATGTCCGGCACCGGCTCGGCGGCCAGCCGGAGGGATTTCCGAATCTGCTCATCAACTGGTTCAACCTGGCCGCCGAGGACGATCCTGTCTGCCATGACGAGACGGTCGCCAATGACTTCAAGGCGATGCTGAACGAGCGTCACATCAGCCGCATCCACGATTACCACATCTACAACCTGGCCGAGCGCTATGGTCGGTCCGACCCCCACGACGCGCTCGGTTATCTGTGTCACCCGCGAACGGCCGCGCTCCTGCACGACTGGCTCAGTTCATCGAGCGACACCTGAGCGCCCGATCACGGCGGCGATCGTCATCGATGATCGCGTAGTAGCCGTCGATGAACTTCAGCGCCTGGTCCCGGCTCCTGTCACTGAGCCCCTCCTGCGCCCGGATCAGTGCCTCGATGTCCGTTCTCGCTTCACGGGTCTTTTCGAGCGCTGCGTCGAGATAACCGGGTTCCCTGCAGAATCCGCGATAAACCCGGTCCCGGAATGAGCGCTGACCGAGTTCCTCCGCAGGCTGCCCGTTCGGCGGATTGACCAGGCCGGTGCGATCGAAATCGTAGGGGATGGGCAGGTAGGTGGCCCCTCCTGCCGCCGCCTCCTCGCCTTTCTCCCCGAACAGCACGGCGTTGTGACAGCAGGTGTCATCCGCGGGCGGCGCGATGAATGAGAAGTCCGTATTGCTCACCAGATACTGGAAGAGCTCCGCGAGGGCGGCCTGTGCCGGGTCCAGAGACGCCGGGGGAATCCGCGTTTCCGGCTCCCGGACCTTCAGATCCAGCCGTTTCCCCAGGCGTTTCTTGTGCTCGATGAAGAATCCGTAGCGGATGGTGGGATCAGAGCGGGCGCCCGCCTCCTGAAAGCTGACGGAGAGAAGGCGCACACGGAAGCTCGCATCCGTGAGCAGGTTGAAAATCCGGTACGTCAGGTACTCCTTGACGACGTAGTCCTGAAAGCTCTTTGGTGACCGGCAATAGGTCACCATCTTCAGGCGGTTCTGCTTGTGAAACAGGGTGTCCTTGACGGCATCCCTGTCGAAATGCACCCAGAGCGGCGGGAAGGTGCACACGTCCCGGTCCCGCCTGGACTGTCCCCGGGGTTCGAGCTCGATCGCCAGCGTCTGCTCGACACCCTCCCCGTCCACGTAGCGCAACACGCCCGGGCGGCGCTCCGGATCCACATCCCGATCCCTGGACAGCGCCCGGAGCGGCCCCTCCAGCGTGACGGAAAGCAGTCCGTCCTCCGCGAACAGCGGGTCCGCATCCCCCGCCTGCACGCCGGTGGAAAACTGGAAGGCGAAAACTGCGGCCAGGGCCAGGAACCACGTGCGATTCATCCTGTCTCACTCCTCGTAACTTCCCTGCGGGAAGGGTACCCTAATCTTCGAGAGGAGGAGCAGACCATGAGCGGAGACCGGGATTCTCTCGGAATCAGCCGGCGGACTTTCGTCAAAGCGACAGGCAGCAGCGCTGCGGTGCTGACCGGTACCAGAGCGGCAGCAGAGCCCGACACCGCGCGTTCGAGTGCGAACAGCCGGATCCGCCGCTACGGCACGCTCGGGCGAACGGGCATATCCATTTCCGACATCGGCTTCGGATCTAGCCGTCTCTACGTCGGACAGGAAGACCTGGTGCGGCATGCGCTGGACCGGGGCGTGAACTACTTCGATACGGCCGACAGCTACACGCGCGGCGATTCGGAAGTGGTGATCGGCAATGCGCTCAAGGGTGACCGGGATCGCGTGGCCGTGGTCACCAAAACCAAGGTCTGGGCGGACGACGACCGGCACAGCATCATGCGAACGCTCGAGGAAAGCCTCCGCAAACTCCAGACGGACTACGTGGACGTCTTCTTCAACCACGCGGTGAACGACGCGGAAAGGCTCGACAATCCGGAATGGCACGAGTTTGCCGAGCTGGCGAAACGCCAGGGCAAGATCCGCTTCACGGGATTTTCCGGCCATGCGGGACGGCTGGTGAACGTCATCGACCACGCCGTGGAAGGCGATCTGGTGGACGTGCTCCTGGTTTCCTACAACTTCGGTCAGGACCCGGCATTCTACGAATCACTCACCCGGGGATTCGACCGCATCGCCACCCAGACCGGTCTGCCGGCCGCGCTGACCCGGGCGAAGGCCCGCGGGATGGGTGTGGTGGCCATGAAAACGCTGATGGGCGCACGCCTGAACGACATGCGCCCGTTCGAGACGGACGGCGCCACCTTCTCTCAGGCCGCCTTCCGCTGGACGCTCTCCAATCCCGACGTGGACGGTCTGATCGTCTCCATGACGGGTATCGATCAGATCGACGAGTATCTCGGTGCCTCCGGCGGCCGGACCGTGAGCGGCACGGACCTCGGGCTGCTGAAGCGCTACGCGGCACTGAACGGTACGTCCTACTGCCGGCAGGCCTGCAACGACTGCGAAGGTGCCTGTCCATACGGTGTACCGATCGCGGATGTTCTCCGGACCCGCATGTACGCAGTGGACTACGAGGATGTTGCCTTCGCCCGGGACGAATACGCTGCGCTCGAAGGCAGCGCCGAGGCCTGTCTCGGCTGCTCCGGCGAACCCTGCCGCTCGGCCTGTTCACACGGGCTCGACATCGCAGCCTGGTGCGCGCCCACACATAGAATGCTTGCCTGACCCGGCACGATGTCATCGGATACCCTGGTCTACGACTGCTTCAGCGGCATCTCCGGCGATATGCACATCGGCGCCATGCTGGATCTCGGCATCGATGCCGACTGGCTGCAGAAAGAGCTGGCCCGCCTGCCCATAGCGGATGAATTCCACCTGGACGTGCGCCGGGACGCGAAGCACGGCATCTCGGGGACAAAGGCCACGGTCCGGCTGACCGGCTCACCCGGCCATCACCGGCACCTGCCGGACATCGAACGCATCATCCGGACCGCGACCTATCCGGAACGGATCACCGAGCTGGCCCTCGCCATTTTCCGGCACGTGGCCGTCGCCGAAGCCAGGGTTCACGACAAGCCGGTCGACGCCGTTCACTTTCACGAGGTAGGCGCTACGGACTCCATCGTCGACATCGTCGCCGCCGCTCTGTGCGTTGACCGGCTCGGCGTGAAGCACGTCTACTGCAGAACCCTGGAGCTCGGCGGCGGCATGGTCCGCTGCGCTCACGGGCTGATGCCGGTGCCTGCGCCCGCCACGGCGGAGATCCTCGCGGGCGTGCCCTGCCGCTATGACGGTATCGATCAGGAAGCCACCACTCCGACCGGGGCCGCCATCCTCAGGCAGGTGGTTCAGCGGTTTCATGCGCCGGCGGGCTTCGAGGCCGAGCGGATCGGCTACGGCGTCGGACAGAAGGACTTCGACATACCGAACGTGCTGCGGGTGATGCTCGGGACCACGGGAACGCCGGTATCCGCCACCCTCGAGACGGAGATCAATCAGGAGATCCACTGCAACATCGACGACATGTCCGCCGAGGCTTTCCAGCCGCTGATGGACCGCCTGCTGGTGGCCGGCGCAAAAGACGTCTACCTGACACCCATCATCATGAAGAAAGGCCGGCCGGCCACCAAGGTTTCGGTACTGTCCGGGCCTGAGCTCACCGAGGCCCTTCAGGAAATTCTTTTCGCCAACTCCACCACCATCGGCGTACGGGTGGTCGAGGTGAGCAAGCGCATGCTGCCGCGGGAAGTGATCGAGGTCGAAACCACCGCGGGACCGGTGACGGTCAAGGTCGTCACGCTGATGGACGGGACACGGCGCTGGAAAATCGAGCATGACGACGTGCTGGCCCTGGCTGCGGCTTCCGGCACGGACTACCTGAAGATGAAGGCAGGACTCGAAGCAGAAGTGGAAGCCCGGCTCGGCGCGGATGAACGCACATGACACTGACGGAAATTCTCGAAGCCTACCAGTCCGGCGAGATCGATCTGACCGCCACCGAGGCAGCCATCACGGGCAGGTTTTTCCAGGACCTGGGCCACAGCACGGTGGATACCGACCGCACCCGCAGAACGGGCAGTCACGAGGTCATCTACGGCGAATTCAAGACACCCGCTCAGATCGCCGATCTGGTCGAAGCCATGCACGAGACGGATCAGAACGTTCTGGTCACCCGCACGGACCACGCCGCCTTCGATGCCGTGCACGCGGTGGCACCCGATGCCGTTTTCCACGCGGAGGCGCGGCTGATCACCTCGGTACGTCAGCCCGTGGAACAGAAACAGACGCGTGTGGCCGTGGTCACCGCCGGCACGAGCGATCTCCCGGTGGCGGAAGAG
>JAUIAV010000042.1 GCA_030425195.1 Gammaproteobacteria bacterium
GAAGCGTTCCGGGACCTGCACGCGGACCTCAAAAGCATCGGCGTTCGCAATATCGACGAGGATTGCGCCGATGTTCGAACGATCGCCGGGCGCTACGGAAACGTTGAGGATCGGGCCGCGAAAAGGAGCGGTAATCCGTGTTTTCCGGATATCCAGCTCCACCTGGCCAACCTGAGCCCGTGCCCGTTCCACCGCTGCTTCTTCCGCCGCCAGCCGGTTCGGGAAGTCCGCCAGACCCCGCATATGAGTCTGATAGTCGATGTTCGCCTGGTTGGCCTGCGCCGTGACTTCGTCCAGCAGGCTCTGAGAGATCAGCCGCTTCGCCACCAGGTCCTGATGGCGTTGGAGCTTTTTTAACGCGACCTCCCGCATGGACCGGAAGTGCTCGGTGGACTCTTCGAACATGGACTGCTCGATTCGGGTGGATGCGAGTTTTGCTTCCAGCTGCTTCATCTCGGCCTCCCGTTCCATGAGATCGAGCCTGAGTTCCGCGTCGTTCAGGGTCATGAGCTCATCACCCTTGTTCACCCAGTCGCCCTCGCGGACATTGACCGTTGCCACCTCGGCGACCAGATCGGTGCGCAGGTGCGTCACGTTGCTCGATTCCACCCGTCCGTAGGCGGTGAAAGTGGGCTGAACCGGTCCCGGCGCCACTTCGAGAACCGAGACGGGCCAGGCTTTTTCCGTGCGTTTGGCCGGCTTGGGATCCGGGCCCGTCGCGAAGATGGACATGCTGGCCAGGAGCGCGGCGAAAATGAAAGCCGTCCCGGCGACGAAACGTCGGCCTCTGGGACTGGCGGTCAGGAGTTTCAGTCGAGCAAACATCAGCTTTCTCTCTCCGGATGAGTGGTGTGCCCGGCGCCATCGGCGGTTGCGACAGCCGGGGCCGGGTTTCTGATCAGTTCGATGAGCCGGCGAACGCCTTCGGCGGTGTGGCCGTGGCTGGCCTCCAGCAGGGTGATCAGTGCCGGGATGACGATGAGCACCAGGAGGGTTGCGAAGGCCAGGCCGAAGCACAGCGTCACGGCGATGGGCGCCATGTAGAACGCCAGCGACGACGATTCGAACATCATCGGCGTCAGGCCGGCGATGGTCGTCAGCGACGTGAGGATGACGGCCCGGAAGCGGGATCTGACGGCCCGTTCCAGGGATTCGATCAGCGGCCGGCCGGCTTCCACATCCCGCTTGAAGAAACTGATCAGCACGATGGAGTCGTTGACCACGATGCCGGTGAGCGCGAAGAACGCGAGCATGGTCATCGCACCCACCTCCCAGCCGGTGACCCAGTGGCCTACGACGGCGCCGGTGAAGCCGAAGGGAATGGCCATCATGATCGCCAGCGGCCACAGGTAGGAGGAGAAGGTCCAGGCCAGAATCAGGTAGATGAGCAGCAGGGTGATCATGCCGCCCAGCATCATGGTCTGCATCACCACCTGGTCCTGCTCCGATTTACCGCCGAGGCCATAGGTCAGGTTGTAGCGGTCCAGGATCCCCGGCAGCTCCCGGGTGGTGACGCTCTGGGTGATGGCGATGGCATTCGCCTGGGCAGGGTCCACGTTGGCGCTGACGGAAACGGCCATGCGCCCGTCCGTGTGGCGGATCACGTCAATGCCCCTCCGGTTGTAGAGGATGGCCACGTTGGACAGGGGCACGTAGTTGCCCTCGGTGGTCCGGATGGGGAACTGGGAGAGCCGGCCCAGGTCGTCCCGCTCCGCATCCGGCAGCATGACACGCACTTCGAGCTCAGCGTCGTTCTCATTGAAGATCTGCACCCGGGCACCGCTGTAGGCGGCGCGCAGCTGTCGGCCGATGGCGTCGGAGGTGAGGCCCAGAGAGCGCCCCATGGGCGTGAGCTCGAAAATGATCTGCTCCCGGCCGTAGGGGAGATTGTCCACTACGTTCGACACACCCGGATAGGAGGCCAGTGCTTCCGCCAGCTCCTCGGCTCCCTGCTTGAGCTCGTCGATGGAATCACCGGACAGCACCAGCGTCATGTCCGGCATGCCGTTGTTCTGGCCGCCGTCCACGGCGATGGTCAGCTGCTCGACGAACGGCGGCCGGTCGACCTTCTCCCGCCAGGCGTTGACGAATGCCTGCGGGGAGGCGGTGCGGGATTCCTCGAAGGCGTAGCTCGCGTCGATGGACGCGTACTGTTCGCCCGTCATCCGGTCGTCGGCGAAGGTGGCCAGGTTGTACTTGGTCAGCCAGCCGAGCAGGTTGGCCTGGCCGGTTTCCTCGTGAGTGGCGGCCAGACCCTGCTCCAGCTCCAGGAGAAAGGCTGCCTTGTCCGCATCCGTGGCCGAGGAGGAGAACTCCACGTTGGCCTCCAGGCTCTCGAAGTCGAAACCGGTGACGAAGGCGAAACCCACGTGGCCGGACGCCATCAGGGAGATGGCGATGATGAACCCGCCGATCGCCGCGCAGACCGTCGCCCCCGGATAGGCCAGCGCTTTGCGGACCAGGGGCATGAACGTCTCGTCGCGGAACCGGAAGAAGGCGCCATCGAACCGGGCCCGCCAGCTGTCCGGGGCCGGTGTCTGCACCTTGGTCAGCGTGTGCGAGAGGTGGCCGGGCAGAACCAGGAAGCACTCCACCAGCGAGGCGATGATCACGCAG
Organism: Gammaproteobacteria bacterium; assembly: GCA_030425195.1. Lineage (GTDB taxonomy): Bacteria > Pseudomonadota > Gammaproteobacteria > Pseudomonadales > Azotimanducaceae > SZUA-309. The sequence goes on from JAUIAV010000042.1 coordinate 2,617, forward strand.
AGCAGCACGGTAGGCAGGGCGATCACCGCGTCCCCCATCTCCCCGCCGAACATGAGCAGCGGCAGGAAGGCGGCGAGAGTGGTCATGGAAGAGGTGACCACGGGAACCCACATGCGTCGCGCGCCGGCGATGGCGGCATCTCCTGGTGATTTTCCGGATGCAAACTGGGTCACCGCGTCTTCGCCTACGACGATGGCATCGTCCACTACGATGCCCAGTGCCATGACGAGACCGATCAGGGCGATGATGCTGATGCCGTAGCCGAAAACCAGATGGAACAGAGCCAGCGCCAGCATGAAGCTGACGGGAATGCCGACCATCACCCACCAGCCGACCCGGCCGTTCAGGAAGACGAAGAGAATGGTCACCACCAGCAGCAGGCCGGTCAGGCCGTTCTCGACGATCATGCCGAGCTGCGCGCCGAGCAGCTGCCAGACGTTTTCAGTGACGGTGATGGTGACGCCGTCCGGCAGGTTGGGTCGGGTGGCCTCGAGCCAGCTCATGGCCGTGCGGTGTGCGTGATAGGCATCCGCGTCCGTCGCGCGCCAGAGAAACATGGCGATGGTGGGCTGACCTGCGTTGGTGACGATGGGCTGGCCCCGCTGCGGGCGCCGGACCACCTCGGCGATGTCGTCCAGACGGATGACCTGGTCGCCGGAACGGATATGCAGCTGCTCGAAGGAGAGCGGGTCCCGGCGCTGATCCAGCCCGCGCAGCTGCCGGGAAGCCTGACCGCTGCCGACGGTTCCGGCGGGAAGGTTCTGGCTGACCCGGGCGACCTCGAGTGCGAGCTCGTCCAGGGTGAAACCCATGGCCTGCAGGTCTTCGCCGCCCACCAGCAGTGCGATCTCCTCGAGCGGCAACCCGTCATACCAGATCCCGCCGATACCCTGTGCCAGCAGCTCCTTCTCGAAGCGGCGGACGAGGGGGATGAGCGTGGCCACATCATCTTCACCGGAGATCAGAAACTCGACGATGGGTTCGGTGTCCACCGGGCGCCGGACGATGGGCGGCTCGATGCCCGTGGGCAGGTTGCGGATGTTGGCTACCCGCTGCTTCACCTGTTCGAAGGCAATGGTGATGTCGGTGTCGTATTCGAAACGGGCGTTGATGAACGTGCTGCCGTTGCGGGTGCTGGACGCGATCTCCTTGAGGTCGGGCAGAGTCCGCAGCTGCTGCTCGATGGGGGTCGTGACCAGGGTTTCCAGATCTTCGGCGCTGGCGCCGATCCAGGTGACTTCCACGAACACCTGGGGGAAGTGCATGGGCGGATCGAGCTGGGTGGGCATGACCCGGATGGCCCAGATGCCGGCCAGCGTCATCATGATCATCGCCAGATTGGCGGCTACCCGGTGCTTGGCGAAGATTTCGATCAATGGACGACCCCTCAAGTCGTGAACGGCCGGCGTGCCAGATCACGCCGGTGCGTTGAGGGGTTTCAAAGACCGTGCCAGAAATCGATACGCCTGAAACCCCCGAAAACCGTGGGTTTGATGCGGAAGGTCTCGGGATGGTTTAGCGAGATTGGCGAAATCGGCCAATTTTTAGCGCAGAGAAATCCGTGCCTGGGGGGCGGAATAAGGCTCGGCTCAGTTCACGCGGGTCACGGCCGTGCGCCCGAGCTCCACCACCTCGAGCCGGCCCGCATCGTTGGTCAGGGTCGTCACTGAGCCATTGTCCGGTGAGAACAGCACCATCCGGTCGTCGTCTTCGGCGGCACCCACCGCCACGTTGATGGCGATGAAGTGGCAGAACACCACAGAGTCCTCCGGCATGGCGGCCACACAGTCGATCAATGCCTGGCGCCAGGCCTGAAGAGAGGGATCCAGTGCGGACCAGCTGCCGGCCATGGCCTGACGCAGCCAGGCGGCACGCTCGACCAGGTCGTCGGTGGGAGAAGGGATCTCTGCCACTCTCGGCTCGATGATCACCTCACTCGACCATCGCCGTGCAAGAGGCTCGGCAGTCTCCCGGGCCCGGGCAAGCGGTGAGGAGTAGATGGGCAGCGGTCCGAGCCCGTCCAGCATGGCGGCCGTGGATTCCGCCTGGGCACGGCCGAGATCGTCCAGACCGGGGTCCGTATGCCCGTCGAATCCTGCCGCCGCTTTGCCGTGTCGTACCAGATACACCGTCGCCATCGGAGCCTCTTTTTTTGGCCTGTTTTCTGTCGGTTTGCTGCCGGGAGCCGTACAATAGCCCGCTTGCCTGCAGTAGGGGAACGCCCTTGTCTACGCAAAATTCGAAGCACAACGAAGACGGCCTGTCGCCTGATTTCGTTCCCGACATCAAAGTCAACGTCCGGGAAGTGTTCAACATCGATCAGGATCTGGAAGTTCCTGCCTTTTCCGAGCGCACGGACTATGTGCCTGCCGTGGATGCCGACTACCGGTTTGATCACGACACCACCCTGGCGATCCTGGCGGGATTCGCGCACAACCGGCGGGTGATGATTCAGGGCTATCACGGCACCGGCAAGTCCACCCACATCGAGCAGGTGGCGGCTCGCCTCAACTGGCCCTGCATCCGGATCAATCTGGACAGCCACATCAGCCGGATCGATCTGGTGGGCAAGGATGCGATCGTCATCGAGGACGGACAGCAGATCACCGAGTTCCGGGAAGGTCTGCTGCCCTGGGCCATTCAACACCCGGTGGCGCTCGTGTTCGACGAGTACGATGCCGGCCGTCCGGACGTGATGTTCGTG
>JAUIAV010000033.1 GCA_030425195.1 Gammaproteobacteria bacterium
ATATCGAGCACCTTGAGGATGCGGCCGTGGGCATTGATCTCCACCCGCTGATATCCGACCCGGCCATGGAGCGAGCGCTCGTAGAAACGCTCCACCCCACGCCGGCCGATGAACTCGGTTGCGCTGTAGTTGGAGCTGGTGGCCTCGTCGAACCGCCGGAGGTCATCCTCGGTCACTCGTCTGACCGAACCCACCGCATGAGCCATGACCGCACCGAAAGGATAATGACGCTTGAGCTCGGTGCGGACCTCCACACCAGGCAGCCGGTGACGGTTCACGGCCAGCCGGGCGGACTCACCCTCGCTGAGGACCTCACGCAGCGTGATGGCTTCGTAAGGTCTGCGCTTACGTTTCAGCCGCTCCTGATAGTTGGCCAGATCCTCATCGTCGATATCCACCAGTCGCCGCAGCTCTTCCACCAGCGCTTCCATGTCCCGGACCCGCTCTTCCACGATGGCGAGTGCGGAGACCGGACGGTTCTCCGCCAGCAGCACACCGTGCCGGTCATAGATGAGGCCCCGGGGCGGCGCCAGCGGCTGCACCTGAATGCGGTTCTCGTCCGAGCGGGTCTGATAGGTCTCGTGATCGAGCACCTGAAGCTGCACGAGCCGGACGACCAGCACGCCGATCAGCGCCATGGCGATGACGAACAGCAGCGCAGCCCGGCGAACGAAGTTGCGCCGATCCGAGGAGGGATCGTTCAGAGAAAGGGCTGACGCCATAGTTCTGCTACACGGATGCTCTGGGGGGAGTGACCCGGCTCAAACCCGATGATAAGGATGTCCGTGTAGTACCGTCCAGGCTCTGTACAACTGTTCGGCGAGCAGCACGCGGACCAGTTGATGAGGAAACGTCATGGCGGAGAGGGACAGAGACTCATCTGCGCGCGTCAGGCAGGCCGCGTCCAGGCCATCCGCACCGCCAATCAGAAAGCAGACGTTACCGCCCGCCGTCCGCCACTTGTCAAGTTTACTTGCAAGATCCTCCGTGCTGCAGGCTCTACCGCGCACGTCCAGGGCAACGATCCGGTCACCGGGATCGATACGGGCCAGGATCCGTTCGCCTTCGTCGGCACGGATACGGTCTGCCGGCCAGCCCTTGCGGCTCGACGGCGCGATCTCCACCAGCTCAATGGCGCAGTCTCTGGGCATCCTGCGGGCATACTCCGCGAATCCGTCCGCTACCCAGCCGGGGCTTTTCGCCCCGACGGCGATCAGGCGCAGCTTCACACCAGGGATTCAGAATCCGTGGGGATATCCTGCCAGAGTCGCTCCAGATCGTAGAACTTGCGGGTTTCCGCCTGCATCACGTGCACCAGCACATCGCCCAGATCCACCAGCACCCACTCGTTGGTTTCCCGGCCTTCCACGCCGCGCGGCGGGTGAGAAGCCTCCTTGGCCGCCTCTACCACGCGATCGACAAGAGATTTGACGTGCCGGTTGGACGTGCCGCTGGCAAGAATCATGTAGTCGGTGATGTCGGTGAGATCGGCCACTGGGAGGGTTACGATGTCGCGGCCTTTGAGGTCTTCGAGCGTATCTATCACGAGGTCACGCAGCGCTTCTGGTGTCACGCAATGCTCCTGTGCAGTTGAAAAACGTTTCTGCTGATCCTTTTGCTCCGTTATGTCCGGCTTACCGGGTTGAAGTTTCGTTTCCACCACCGCCATACAGGCGGTGCGTCTTAATATAATTGGCGACCGGCGCCGGTATCAAATGCGTCACATCCCGCCCGGCGGCGATGTCCGCCCGGATCCCGGCAGCGGAAATCTCTTCCATCTCATCATCGAGCATGAATATGCCACCTTTGTGACAGCTTTCCAGGCTGTCGACCCGGTGCCCGTCCGTGTAGGCCTGCATGGGGCCGCTCATGGGCGGGAAACCGCCCGGCCGTCTCAGTACCACCAGATTAGCCAGCATCAGAACCTCCTGCCAGCGATGCCAGCTGTCGAGCAGCGCGTAGGCATCGCTGCCGATCACCCAGCACAGGCTCTCCCGGGGATGCTCCGCACGGAGAGCTTCCAGAGTCTCCACAGTGAACGACGGCCGGGCCCGGCGCATTTCCCGGTCGTCGGGCAGCAGATGGGGATGGTCCGCACAGGCGAGCTCGAGCATGGCCCAGCGGTCCGCCAGGGGCGCACCGGTGCTGTCCTTGTGGGAAGGCCGGGCGGAGAGGACGAGCCGTACCCGGTCGACGGGCAAGGCTCTGGATACCGTCTCCGCGGCATGCAGGTGGCCGTTGTGAACGGGATCGAAGGTGCCGCCGAACAGACAGATCAACGGTGCCGGATCTCTCCGTTGCCGAAGACCACGTACTTCTGAGACGTGAGCCCCTCCAGACCGACTGGACCGCGGGCGTGGATCTTGTCCGTGGAGATACCCACTTCCGCGCCCAGACCGAACTCGAACCCGTCCGCGAACTGAGTGGAGGCATTCACCATCACCGAGGCGGAATCCACTTCCGTGACGAACCGGCGCGTGTGCGCATAGTTGTTGCTGACAATGGTATCGGTGTGCTGAGAGCCGTAACGGTTGATGTGGACAATGGCTTCGTCCAGGCCACCCACCACTCTGACCGCCAGGGTCGGGCCCAGATACTCTGTCCCCCAGTCGGCCTCCGCGGCCGCCTCCACCGCAATTCTGGACCGGGTGCGCTCACACCCCCGGAGCGTGACGCCCGCCTCCGTGTAGGCATCGAACAGTCGCGGCAGCACCGAGTCGGCGATGGATTCCGCAACCAGCAGGGTCTCGATGGCATTGCAGACCGCGTATTTCTCCGTCTTGGAATTCACCGCGATGGCGACGGCCATGTCCGGATCGGCGTCGCCGTCGATGTACACGTGACAGATGCCGTCGAGATGCTTGATCACCGGGATCGTGGACTCCTTGCTGATCCGCTCGATCAGGCTCTGACCGCCGCGAGGCACGATGATGTCCACGCAATCGTTCATCTTCAGCAGTTCGCCCACCGCCTGCCGATCCGTGGTCGCCACCAGGTGCACCACACCCTCCGGCAATCCGGCCTCCACCAGACCACGCCGGATGCATTCACCGATGGCGCGATTGGACTCGATGGCCTCGGAACCGCCCCGGAGGATGCAGGCATTGCCTGATTTCAGGCAGAGGCTGGCTGCATCCACCGTCACGTTCGGCCGGCTTTCGTAGATGATGCCGATGACGCCGAGCGGCACCCGCATGCGTCCGACCTGGATCCCGGAGGGCCGATAGGACAGATCCGTGATCTCACCGACCGGATCCACCAGGCCATCCACCTGGAGCACGCCTTCGATCATCCGGTCTATACCCGCATCATCGAGCAGCAGCCGGTCCACGAGGGGCTGATCCAGGCCGCTTCCGGCGGCCCGCTGCATGTCTATGGCATTGGCGGCCTTCAGGCCTTCCCTGTCCGCTTCCATGGCGGCTGCAATGGCGTTCAACGCCCGGGACTTGATCTCCGTCGGCGCGGCGGCAATCACCCGTGATGCGGCGCGGGCGGCTTCACCCACGGTGCGCATGTAGGTGGAAACGTCACCAATGGTGTCGTCAATATTTTTGACTGCCGTGCTCATGAGCAACCTACCTTCTGAATGACACCCTGGCAGCCGAGGACGCCAGGGGGCCGGAATTATACGCCTTATCCCCGGAGCTTGTTCACCAGGCGGGTCAGCTCGGACAGGCGTTCCCGGGGCAGCTGAAGCTGGAGCAGGCTCTGCTTGATCTCCGCCTCGATGGGCAGCAGCTCCGAAAGCCGCCAGCCCACGGATCGCGCGTCCTTGAGGTCGATGTCCAGATCCAGCGCCTGGACGCTCGGATGCGTGAGCAGCTGCTCCAGCAGATCCACCAGATCCCGGTGTTCATCGCCCACCCCCAGGGCCGGCTCCTCAGGAAGATAGCTGACCCTTCCGATCAGCAGGTGGTCGGGCTGCTCCGAGACTTCGCGAATCCGGAACTTCCGCTCCCCCCGTGCCGTGATGCCCAACCGGCCGTTGCCAAGCTGATTGAAGTCGACGATCCGGGCCTGAGTACCGATCTGGAAGAGCTCCGGACCCGTGCTGCCCGGTCGCCAGGTGTCGCTGCCGGCACGGATCAGGACCACGCCAAAGGGCTTATCCTCCCGCATGCAACGGCTGACCATGTCCAGATAGCGGGGCTCGAAGATCTGGAGCGGCAGCACGCCGCCCTGAAAGAGCACGGTGCCCAGCGGAAACAGCGGAATCTCTGCGGTCAGGGGATTCATGGACACACTTTACACCCTCTTACAGAGTCAGGCGGCAGCGGGGGCGCTGGAGGCTGATAGACTGCGCGGCGTGGAATGGCTTCAGATCATCACTCTGGCCCTGATTCAGGGCATCACCGAGTTCCTCCCCATCTCCAGTTCGGCGCACCTCATCCTGGTGGCGCAGTTCGGCGGCTGGGGCGATCAGGGGCTCCCGTTCGACGTGGCCGTGCACCTGGGCACGCTGAGCGCCGTCTGCCTCTACTTCCGGCAGGATCTGGCCGGATATCTGTCCAGCGGCATGAAGTTCGTCGCCGGGCGCGGTGCGGATTCACAGTTCGAGGAACTGCTGAAGGTCTCTGCCGCCACGGTCCCCGTGGTCATCGCCGGATTTCTACTGAAAGAGGACGTGGAAGGCGACTGGCGGTCCATCACCACCATCGCCTGGGCCACCATCGGTTTCGGGATTCTGCTCGGGATCGCCGACCGGCGCCATGGCACCAGCACCACCCTGGGTTGGAGCCACGCCCTGCTCATCGGCCTGGCTCAGACCCTCGCCCTCGTGCCGGGTACTTCCCGATCCGGAATCACCATGACTGCCGCGCTGCTGCTGGGCCTGAGCCGGACCACGGCGGCCCGGTTCTCCTTCCTGCTCTCCATCCCCACCATTGCCGGCGCCGCGCTGCTGACCACGCTCGATCTGATCGGTGAACCGGAACCCGCCCGCTGGCTGGACCTCTGCATCGGTGCCGGCCTGGCGGGCATCAGCGCCTACCTCTGCATCTCGGCATTCATCGCCCTGGTGGAAAGAACGGGCATGCTGCCCTACGTGATCTACCGCCTGCTGCTCGGAGCGGGCCTCTTCTACCTGGCAACGTAAAAGACCTGACGCTGCACCAGCTACCCGACAGATCTGATCAACAGACACGCAGCGCCGGCTGAGCGCAAGTAGGATCGCCCCGGAGCGAGCGGCGCTCCGCACCGCAGAACTTCGCCGCTGGCGAACTTCTAGAAAGGGATATCGTCGTCGAAGTCGTCGTCGGAGAGGGTCGCCGCGTTGCTCGCGGCCTGAGGCGGCCCGCCATAAGCGCTACCGGAGTCCTGAGACTCGAAACCCGTGGGGGCACCGCTGCCGCCGCCTCTACTGTCCAGCATCTGCATTTCCCGGGCCATGACTTCGGTGCGGTAGCGCTTCTGGCCATCCTGCTCCCAGCTGGACGTCCGCAGGCTGCCTTCGATGTAGACCTTGGAGCCCTTCTTCAGATACTCGCCAGCAATCTCCGCCAGGCGGCCGAAGCAGACCACGTTGTGCCATTCGGTGCGTTCCTGCTGCTCGCCGGAGGTGCGGTCGCGCCAGTTCTCGCTCGTGGCCACGCTGAAACTGGTGATCGGGTTACCGCCCTGGGAATAGCGGGTTTCCGGGTCTCTGCCCAGATTACCGATCAGTATGACTTTGTTGATGCCCCGTGCCATTGCCTGCCCCCGATGGAAATGAGTAGCCGCCCCGCTCGGGCGGGATCTGAGGGCGACAATATATAGCATCAGGGGCGCATCGGCAGCGGTTTAGGCTGTCAGCCCTGCCGGCCGCGGCTGGAAACCGCCTGAGACGTCGTCTCCTGTCAGGAGAGAGCACTGCCCACCTTGCCCCGCAAAAGTCATCCGGCTATGTTGCCGGGTTTCGCCGCCAATGACTCAAGGTCTCTCGAGAAGACCCCGGCAGAGCGGCCCGATCCGGCACCACAGGAAGGCACGAGTTGGACACCATATCCGTTCGGGGCGCCCGCACCCACAATCTGCGGAACGTCAACCTGGACATCCCCAGAGACAAGCTCATCGTCATCACCGGCCTTTCCGGGTCCGGGAAATCCTCGCTCGCATTCGACACGCTCTACGCCGAAGGCCAGCGCCGCTATGTTGAATCCCTTTCCGCCTATGCCCGGCAGTTTCTCTCCATGATGGAAAAGCCGGACGTGGACCACATCGAGGGGCTCTCTCCCGCCATCTCCATCGAGCAGAAATCCACGTCCCACAATCCCCGTTCCACCGTGGGGACCATCACGGAGATCTACGACTATCTCCGTCTGCTGTTCGCCCGGGTCGGAGAGCCTCGATGCCCTCACCATGGGGAGCCCCTGGCTGCCCAGACCGTCAGCCAGATGGTGGACCAGGTGCTCGATCAGCCGGAAGGCCGGCGGGTGATGATCCTGGCACCCGTCGTGAGCGAGCGGAAAGGCGAACATCTGCATACCATCTCGGAGCTGATGAGCAACGGGTTCATCCGGGCCCGCATCGACGGGATCGTCGTCGATCTGGACGAAGCCCCCGCCCTGGACAAGAACAAGAAACACACCATCGAAGCCGTGGTGGACCGGCTGCGCATCCGGCCCGATGTACAGCAGCGCCTGGCGGAGTCCTTCGAGACGGCGCTGGAGCTCACCGACGGCCTGGCCCGCGTTGCCGACATGGACGCGGAACCCGGCAGCACCACCGAACTCATCTTCTCGGCCCGCTTCGCCTGCCCCGTCTGCGGCTACAGCATCAGCGAGCTCGAGCCGCGCATGTTCTCATTCAACAATCCGGCCGGCGCCTGCCAGGAATGCGACGGCCTGGGCATCAAGCAGTTCTTCGATCCGGCGCTCGTGGTGGCTGACGAGGACCTGACTCTGGCCGAGGGTGCCATACGCGGCTGGGACCGGCGCAACGTCTACTACTTTCACATGCTGTCCTCACTGGCCGACCACTACCAGTTCGACGTGGAATCGCCCTTCAAGGACCTGAAGAAGAAGCATCGGGATGCCATTCTGTACGGCAGCGGCAATCAGCGCATCGACTTCAGCTACGTGAACGACCGGGGCGACGTCATCCATCGCCGGCACCGGTTCGAAGGGGTGATCCCGAACATGGAACGCCGCTATCACGAGACCGACTCGAGCATGGTCCGGGAGAATCTTCAGAAATATCTCCGGGTGCGCAACTGTCCGGAGTGCGGCGGTACGCGTCTGGCCGAAGCTTCCAGGCACGTGTTCATCGACGGCGTGAATCTGCCTTCCATCACCTCCGGGTCGGTGGAGGCTTCCCTGGACCACTTCAACCAGCTCAGGCTTTCCGGGCGGCGGGGAGAGATCGCCGACAAGATCCTCAAGGAGATCCGGGCCCGCCTGCAGTTTCTGGTCGACGTCGGGCTCAACTACCTGACCCTGGACCGGAGCGCAGATACGCTCTCGGGCGGCGAGGCACAACGGATCCGGCTGGCAAGCCAGATCGGCGCGGGACTGGTGGGCGTGATGTACATTCTCGACGAGCCTTCCATCGGTCTGCATCAGCGCGACAACGAGCGCCTGCTGCGCACCCTCACTCACCTCCGGGACCTGGGCAACACCGTGCTGGTGGTGGAGCATGACGAGGAGGCCATCCGCACGGCCGATCACGTCATCGACATCGGGCCGGGCGCCGGCGTGCATGGCGGCGAAATCGTGGCGGCCGGCACCCTCGAGAAGATTCTCAAGAGCCGGAAGTCGCTCACCGGTCAGTATCTCTCCGGCAAGAAGCAGATCGATGTGCCGAAAGCGCGCACGCCGTACGACAAGGACAGAGTCATCCGCCTCATCGGCGCTTCGGGCAACAATCTGAAGAATCTGACGGTGGACGTTCCCTGTGGTCTGTTCACCTGCATTACCGGCGTTTCCGGCTCCGGCAAATCCACGCTCATCAATCAGACCCTCTATCCCGTCAGTGCCACCGCACTCAACAAGGCGAGCACGCTGAGCGCGTCCGAGCACGAGAAGATCGAGGGACTGGAGCATCTCGACAAGGTGGTCGACATCGATCAGAGCCCCATCGGCCGAACGCCCCGATCGAATCCTGCCACCTACACGGGTCTGTTTACCCCCATCCGGGAACTCTTCGCCCAGACCCAGGAGGCGCGAGCCCGCGGGTACAAGCCCGGTCGCTTCAGCTTCAACGTCAAGGGCGGGCGATGTGAGGCCTGCCAGGGGGACGGGGTCATCAAGGTGGAAATGCACTTTCTGCCGGACATCTATGTGCCGTGCGACGTGTGCAAGGGGAAACGCTACAACCGGGAGACGCTGGAAGTCCGGTACAAGAACAGGAACATCCACGAAGTACTCGACATGACCGTCGAGGACGCCCGGGAGTTCTTCGATGCGGTCCCCATGCTGAACCGGAAGCTGCAGACCCTCATGGACGTGGGCCTGTCGTACATCCGGCTCGGGCAGTCGGCGACCACGCTGTCGGGCGGCGAGGCCCAGCGGGTGAAGCTGTCCCGTGAGCTATCGAAGCGCGACACCGGCCAGACCCTGTACATTCTCGACGAGCCCACCACAGGGCTCCACTTTCACGACATCGCGCAGCTGCTCGACGTGCTGCACCGGCTTCGCGACCATGGCAACACGGTGGTGGTGATCGAGCACAATCTGGATGTGATCAAAACTGCCGACTGGATCATCGACCTGGGCCCCGAGGGTGGCTCCGGGGGCGGTGAAATCGTGGCCGTGGGCACCCCGGAAGAACTGGTGAAGAAGCGGAAATCGCACACCGGGCGCTTCCTCAAGACTCTTCTTTGAGCGGCCGCCTCTGGCGGCCTTGGCGGCGCGTGCGCGCCACGCGCTCGGGGTTGTTCGACCTGCTGTTCCGTTGACGCTTCAGGTCTGGTGATCAGACCGTTCGGGTCGTTAGATCTTGCCGTTCTGGAGCTGGGTGACCGCGTAGTCTGCGGCGCGGGCGGTGAGGGCCATGTAGGTGATGGACGGATTCACGCAGGACGACGAGGTCATGGCCGCGCCGTCGGTTACGAACAGGTTGGGCACGTCGTGGGCCTGATTGAAGGCGTTCAGCACCGAGTCCGCCGGATCCCGGCCCATGCGGGCGGTACCCATCTCGTGGATGGCTGAACCACCGACTTTCTTGGCATTGTAGGTGGAAACCTGGACAGCCCCGGCCGCCTTGAGCATGGCTTGTGCGTCGATCTGGATCTGCTCGATGATGGCCCGTTCGTTGTCCGAGTATGAGAAGTCGAAGCTCACCTGGGGAATGCCGTAGCCGTCCACCTTGGACGGGTGCAGGGTCATCCGGTTGCCGGCCCGGGGAAGCACTTCACCGAAGCCGCCCAGGCTCATCACCCAGGGCCCGGGTCTGCGCAGTGACTCCTTGAACTCGGCGCCGAAACCGGGGGTCAGTCGGGCCATGGACTGCCAGTTCATGCGGCCGGCGCCGCCCTGAAAGCCGTAACCGCGCACGAACGGCCGCTCCTCGTCGTCGCTGAGGTTCTGGTAGCGAGGTATGTAGATGCCATTCGGCCGCGAACCCTGGGGATAGAACGCATCGTAGCCGGAGAACACACCCCGGGCACCCGCACCATAGGTATGGTCCATGATGTAGCGGCCCAGCGCATCACTGCGATTGGCGAGCCCGTTCGGAAAGGATTCGCTGCGCGAGTTCAGCAGGATCTGGGTGCTGCCGAGCGCTGACGCGCAGAGAAAGACGATCCGGGCGGTGACCGTGCGCCGCGCTTTCGTTTCCGCATCCACCACCTGAACACCGGAAACCCGGCCGCTTTCCGGATCGTAGTCGAGACCGGCCACCACCGCGTTCGCCTGCAGGGTGAGATTGCCGGTCGCCTCCGCTGCCGGCAGCGTGGACGAAAGACTCGAGAAGTATGCACCCACCGAGCAGCCACGATGGCAGGGGCCACAGTAGTGGCAAACACCTCGCTGTGAGTGCTCGAGCGGCTCGGTGAGCACCGCCACCCGGCCGATGGTCATGGTCCGCTCGGGGAAGCTCGCCTCAATCCGTTCCCGCACGTGCCGTTCGAGCACGTTCATTTCCATGGGCGCCAGGAACTCGCCATCCGGCAGATGGGGCAGACCTTCTGCCTGGCCGCTCACCCCGATGAACTTCTCCACGTAGGCGTACCAGGGCGCGATGTCCGCATAGCGGATGGGCCAGTCGATGCCGTGCCCGTCCCTGAGATTGGCCTCGAAATCCAGATCGCTCCAGCGATAGGTCTGCCGCGCCCAGAGCAGCGACCGGCCGCCGACCACGCCGGCACGGAGCCACTCGAAAGGTTTGTCCGGGTTGTAGTCGTACGGGTTCTCGGCGTCGTTGTTCCAGAAATGCCGGGTCGTTTCGTTGAACGCATAGCTCGTGCTCTGGATGGGATACTCTTCGCGATACAGATCCCTGAGCGGCAGGCCTCGATACGGGGTTTCCCAGGCCGGCTGGTGTTCTCCCAGGTAACCGGCACCGTGTTGCAGAGGCCGACCCCGCTCGAGCACCAGAGTCTTCAGGCCCTTCTCCGTCAGCTCCTTTGCCGCCCAGCCGCCGCTGATGCCGGAACCGACGACAATGGCGTCGAAATCGTAACCACCTGCATCCGCACTCATCTCAGCGCACCCACTGCCGACCCACTTCGTCGAAGCGGGCATCCCCATCGTAGTGCCCGGGCACCGGCTGGTAGTCGAACTCCGTGTTCGCCGCGGCCTGCGAGGTGTAGAAGCCGAGAACGGTCAGCTCCTTCATCTTCAGAAAGAACGGCAGCTCACCCGATGCGCCGGCGGGTACGGCGGCCGTGGCCGGGCCAGCCCCTTCGCTGGGCGGTTCCAGCTCCGACAGCACTCTGGCCTGCCGCTCGGGATCCAGCTCGGTGAAGGGGGCGGACCAGTGCTGCCGGGCGATGGACTCGATTTCGCCAAGGCCGTCGAGGAAGATCTGCTGTTCCGCCGGCGTATACCAGTCGATCACGATCTGATGGATGAACGCCGGAACACCGGCGGTAATCGCACCCGGAGTATCCGTTTCCGGAATGATCAGCTCGGCCAGCTGCGCGATGGTCTCCAGCTGGGCCTCCGACAGGCTGCCGCCGGTCGGCGGGGCGGAGAGGTCTGCACCCGAATCCAGCGCACGCTGGCAGGACGCTGACAGCGCAGCACCCGCGAACAGACCCATGGACTTCAGCGCATCCCGGCGATTCGTGCTCATGAGACAGTCTCCGTGACGTTTTCCCCGCCGAGACGGACCGGCCGATAGCCGCCGCGCCTTCTATCCAGCCACCAGATGACGCCGAATACCGGGAGCAGGAAGATGGGCACCAGCGCCACAGCCCGGAATGAGGTGGCCGACGCCACCCGCATGACTTCCGCCAGCTCCTCCCCGCTCATCGCCGCCAGCGCGTCGGCACCGCCAGCTGCCTCGAGCTTCACCGAATCGAACACGCCGCCGATGACCGGCAGCACGAACTGCACGGCCAGACCGCCCGCGAAACCCATGAGCCCGAGAAAGAAAGCACCGCCCCTGGGATAGCGCTCGGAAACCGACGACAGCATGGTCGGATACATGTAGCACACACCGATTCCCCAGACGGTAGCGGCGGCGAATGCCGGCAGCGGCGAATCGACCACCGAAAGGCCGTACAGCCCGATGGCCGCGAACAGACTCGAAAACCAGAGCAGCCCGACCGGTGAAACCCGCTCGGCGATGGGGCCGGCGAAGTGGCGCATGACGAACATCAGTCCGCTCACATAGACGAGCAGAATGATGCCCTGCATCCCGACCACGTTGGACAGCGCCAGATCCACCCACTGACCCGGTGCCAGCTCGGAGGTGGCGGTGAGCATCATGCAGAAGAACCAGACCAGGAAACCGGGAGAGCGACCGATCTCCCGGAACATCTCCGAGTAGCCGATCCCTGCGGCAACCCGTTCGGTCACCGGAAAATCCGCGGTCCAGACGAGCGCGGCAAGTACCCCAGCCGGGACAAAGAGAAGGAGCAGATTCAGTTCCCAGGGCATAGACAGGGCATCCAGGGCCAGCCCGAGCAGGCCGCCGGCCACGATCCCCGCCGGCCACCAGGCATGCAGGATGTTCAAACGGTGGGTCTTCTCTTCCGGGTATACGGCAGCCACCAGGGGATTGGTGCCTGCCTCCACCGCGCCCCAGCCAAGACCCGTGAGCAGCAGACCACCATATACGAGCCAGTAGGCCGTCCAGCTTTCGTCGATCAGGGCGGCCGCGATCACCATCACGCTGCCGGTCAGGTAGCCCACGGCCGCGAACAGCAGCATGGCGCGCATACCCACCCGATCGAGCAGCGCGCTTCCGAAAAGGAGCGTCAACGCGAAACCGATGAAGGTCGCCCCGATCACCTCGCCTACCATGGCGGCAGAGCGGGTCAGGTCGAGCAGGTTGAAGATGTCGCCCTGGAGATCGGCCGCGATGTTGGCCCGGACGGCGAACCCAAGCCCGATCATGAAAATGGCGAGATTCGACAGAATGAACAGGCGCCGACGCATGCCAGCGCCGTCGGTCTCGCTGCCATCCAGTCTGTTCTCCCGACGGCTCTCCAGACTGTTTTCCCGGTGATCCCGCACTCGAGACTCTCCCCTCCCGTTCCCGGGGATTATGGCCCAGAAACGACAACGCCCGAAACGGGCTTCCGTTCCGGGCGTTCAGGGTCCGGCCTGAGCGGCCGGCGATGTGGTTTCTAACGGTTCTCTTCGGCCTCGGCAGCCTCTTCCGTGGCTTCCGCTTCCGTCAGTTCCTCGTCATCGTAGTCCAGGTCTTCCTCTTCCACACGCGGACGGTCGACCAGCTCGATGTATGCCATGGGTGCCGCATCACCGGCACGGTACCCGCACTTCAGGATACGCGTGTAGCCGCCGGGCCGGTCCGCATAACGGGGCCCGATCTCACTGAACAGCTTACCTACCGCCGCCTTGTCACGCGTGCGCGCGAACGCGAGCCGCCGGTTTGCCACCGAATCGGTCTTTGCCAGCGTGATCAGAGGCTCCGCCACCCGGCGCAGCTCCTTGGCCTTGGGCAGAGTGGTCTTGATCACTTCGTGCTCGATGAGCGACGCCGCCATGTTCCTGAACATCGCCTGGCGATGGGAACTGTTTCGATTCAGCTGTCGTCCACTCTTGCGATGACGCATTACTTATTCCTCTTGTCTTCCGGCCGCTCTGCCAGAGCGCCTTCTAATCGTCGGTGCGCAGGCTCGCCGGCGGCCAGTTCTCAAGGCGCATGCCCAGAGACAGCCCGCGGGAGGCCAGCACATCCTTGATCTCCGTCAGGGACTTCTTACCCAGATTCGGCGTCTTCAGCAGCTCCACCTCGGTGCGCTGAATGAGATCGCCGATGTAGTAGATGTTTTCGGCCTTCAGACAGTTGGCCGAACGCACCGTCAGTTCCAGATCGTCCACCGGGCGGATCAGAATCGGATCGATCTCGTCTTCCTTCTCCTCCGTGGGCGCCTCATCCTCGTTCTCGAGATTTACGAAGACGGCCAGCTGCTGCTGCAGAATGGTTGCCGCACGTCGGATGGCGTCTTCCGGATCGATGGTGCCGTTGGTTTCGAGATCCAGGATCAGCTTGTCCAGGTCCGTGCGCTGCTCGACCCGGGCGGACTCGACGCTGTAGGCCACACGCTTCATGGGGCTGTAGGTCGCATCCAGACGGAGAACGCCGATGGGGCGGCTCTCCTCTTCATCTTCCTCGATACCGTCCACAGGCTGATAACCACGGCCACGGGTTACCCGCGCTTCGATGCGGATGGCGCCATTGTCGTTCAGCGTGCAGATCACGTGATCCGGATTGGCGATCTCCACGTCCTGGGTCAGCTGGAAGTCACCGGCAGTGACCTGACCGCCGCCTTCCTTGGACAGGCTGATGATCGCTTCGTCCTGATTGTGCAGAACGGCAGCGATACCCTTCAGGTTCAGCAGGATGTCGATCACGTCTTCCTGGACGCCCTCGATGGTGCTGTACTCGTGGAGCACGCCATCGATCTGAACCTCGGTGATCGCGCAGCCAGGCATGGAGGACAGCAGGATCCTGCGCAGGGTGTTACCCAGCGTATGTCCGAAACCGCGCTCGAGCGGCTCCAGAGTGACCCGCGCGCGCGTCTTCGCCATCTCCTGGATGTCGATGTGCCGCGGGGTCAGAAATTCAGTTACGGACTGTGCCATGTAGTTCAATCTCCTTGAGCCTGCTTACTTGGAGTAGAGCTCGACAATGAGGTTTTCGTTGATCTCGGCGGGCAGCTCTTCCCGATCCGGATGCCGCTTGAAAACGCCTTCCATCTTGGTGGTGTCCACGTCTACCCATTCAACAGGCGCGCGCTGTCCGGCCACCTGCAGGGCTGCCTGAATGCGGAGCTGGCCGCGGGATTTTTCGGCAACGGCCACCACATCCTCAGGAGACACCTGAAAGGACGGGATGTTCACGGCCTGGCCGTTCACCACGATCGCCTTGTGCGATACCAGCTGACGTGCTTCCGAGCGCGTGGAGCCGAAACCCATGCGGTAGACCACGTTATCGAGCCTGGACTCCAGCAGCTTGAGCAGATTCTCGCCGGTCGCACCTTTCTGTCGGTCTGCCTTCTTGTAGTAGTTGCGGAACTGCTTTTCCAGCACCCCGTAGATACGGCGTACCTTCTGCTTCTCGCGCAGCTGGATCGCGTAGTCAGACAGTCGGGTTCTGCGGGCACCGTGCTCTCCGGGCGGATTGTCGATCCGGCACTTGGAGTCGATGGGCCGTACGCCGCTCTTGTGGTACAGATCCGTACCTTCGCGCCGTGCCAGTTTGAGTTTGGGTCCTATGTAGCGGGCCATTCCCTACCTCTTCAAATATTCTCGGCTTACGAGCCTTTAAACGCGCCGCTTCTTCGGCGGCCGGCACCCGTTGTGCGGAATCGGGGTGACGTCGGAAATACTGTTGATCTTGAGTCCTGCGGCGTTCAGCGCACGAACGGCAGACTCGCGACCCGGTCCCGGGCCCTTCACCAGCACGTCCACACTCTTCATGCCGTTCTCGACCGCCACGGTCGACGCACGCTCACAGGCCACCTGAGCGGCAAAAGGCGTGCTCTTCCGGGAACCACGGAAACCGGAACCCCCACTGGTGGCCCAGCAGACCGCGTTACCCTGACGATCGGTGATCGTGATGATCGTGTTGTTGAAGGATGCGTGGATGTGGGCAACCCCATCGACCACGACTCGCCTTGCGCCCTTCTTCTCCGCCATTTTTCTTCCTCTAGTCCTTACTTCCGGATCGGACGACGGGGGCCCTTGCGGGTCCGCGCGTTGGTCCGGGTACGCTGCCCGCGGACGGGCAGACTGCGGCGATGGCGGATGCCACGGAAACAACCGAGGTCCATCAGCCGCTTGATCGCCATGTTCTTCTCCCGGCGAAGGTCGCCTTCGACCGTCATCCTGGAGATCTCACTTCGAATGGCATCGAGCTTGTCTTCAGGCAGATCCTGAATCTTCTCACTCGGGCTCACGCCCACGGCCTCACAGATCTTTGCCGCCGTGGTGCGTCCGATCCCGTAGATGTAAGTCAGCGAGATACCCGCGTGCTTATTGTCTGGGATGTTGATACCGGCAATACGTGCCATGCGTTTTCGCTCCTAGTTACTCTCAGCCCTGACGCTGCTTGTGCCGCGGTTCGACACTGCAGATGACCCGCACGACGCCATTTCTTCTGACGATCTTGCAGTTCCGGCACATTTTCTTGACTGATGCTCTGACTTTCATTTTCTACCTCTCAAACCCCCGGTTACTTCAACGTACCCGGGCGTTGCGGCCGTAGCCCTTCAGATTCGATTTCTCCATCAGCTTCGCGTACTGACTGGACATGAGGTGCGACTGCACCTGGCTCATGAAGTCCATGGCCACCACCACGACGATCAGCAGCGCTGTGCCGCCCAGCTGGAAGGTGATGTTGAAAGCCACGATCATGAATTCCGGCAGCAGGCAGACGGCGGTGATGTACAAGGCGCCGAAAACGGTCAGGCGCGTGATCACGTCATCAATGTACTTGGCCGTCTGCTGACCGGGCCGGATACCCGGCACATAGGCACCCTGCCGCTTCAGATTGTCGGCCACGTCCTTCGGATCGAACATGATGGCCGTATAGAAGAAGCAGAAGAACACGATTCCCGCAGCAAACAGCAGGATGTACAGCGGCTGCCCGGGGGACAGCAGCAGCGAGACCTGCTGCAGCCAGTCCATGCCCGGCGAGTTGCCGAACCACTGCGCGATGGACGCCGGCGCAAGCAGCAGGCTCGAGGCGAAAATGGCCGGAATCACGCCCGCCATGTTGATCTTCAGCGGCAGGTGCGAGCTCTGGCCCTGATACACGCGCCGACCCTGCTGCCGCTTGGCGTAGTTCACCGTGATCCGGCGCTGACCCCGCTCGACGAAGACCACGAACGCGACGATGCCGATGGCCAGCAGGCCGATGGCCAGCAGCACGATGATGTTGATGTCGCCCTGACGGGCAGCCTCGAAGGACTGACCGATGGCCGCCGGGAAGCCGGAGACGATGCCCGCGAAGATGATCAGCGAGATGCCGTTGCCGACGCCGCGCTCGGTAATCTGCTCGCCCAGCCACATCATGAACAGGGCGCCCGTCACCAGGGTGGTGGTCGCCACGAACAGGAACGTGAAACCGGGTGTGAACGCCAGGCCCTGATTCGCCAGCGTCACGGAAAGGGACGTACCCTGGATCAGCGCGATCAGCAGCGTACCGTAACGTGTGTACTGGGTGATCTTCCGGCGACCGGACTCCCCTTCCTTGCGAAGCTGCTGCAGGGTGGGATACATCATGGACATCAGGTTCATGATGATGCTCGAGGTGATGTAGGGGACCACGCCGAGCGCCAGGATACTCATCCGCTCGAGCGCACCGCCGGAGAACATGTTGAACAGATCCAGGATGCCGCCCTGCTGCTGATCGAACAGCGCAGCCAGACGCTCCGGATTGATTCCGGGCACAGGGATGTGCGTGCCGGCCCGATAAACGAGCAGCGCCATCAGCACGAACAGCAGGCGGCCGCGCAGCTCGGAAAGTCCCGCTGCAGCGCCTGCCAGTTGTCCCGGATTGCTTGCCATCAGTCTTCTACCTTGCCTCCGGCTGCTTCAATGGCAGCCCTGGCTCCCCGGGTGACCCCGAGTCCTTTTACCGTAACGGCCCGGCCGATCTCTCCGGAGAGGATCACCCGTGCCCGTTTCATGTTGCGCGAAACGATGTTGGCCGCCTGCAGCGCCGACAGATCCACCGTGTCCGCCTCCATGCCGTTGAGCTCGGACAGGCGCACTTCCGCGGTGGTAAGACCCACGCGGGAACGGAAACCGAACTTGGGCACCCGCTGCTTCAGCGGCTGCTGTCCGCCCTCGAAGCCCGGACGCACACCGCCGCCCGAACGGGCCTTCTGCCCCTTCTGGCCGCGTGCCGAGGTCTTGCCCCAGCCGGAACCGGCGCCGCGTCCGACACGACGCCCCGACTTCCTGCTGCCCGATGCCGGGCCGATGGAATTCAGCCGCATGGTCATTCTCCTTCCACCTGCAGCAGATAGTTCACCCGATTGATCATGCCCCGCACGCTGGGCGTGTCTTCCACCTCGACGGTGTGGCCGATGCGACGGAGACCGAGGCCCGCGACACAGGCTTTGTGCTTCTTGAGCCGGCCCGCCGGGCTCTTGACCAACGTCACGCGAATCGATTTTTCACTCATGACTGCTGCCACCTTAAAACTGCTCTATTCGTCCGATCGCACCTGCTGGTCAGGCGCTGATCTCCTCGACCGTCTTGCCACGCTTGGCGGCGACGGACTCCGGCGACCGGATGTTCTTCAGGGCGTCGAATGTCGCCCGTACCACGTTCACCGGGTTCGTGGAGCCGTAGCTCTTGCACAGAACGTTATGCACGCCTGCGGCTTCCAGAACCGCCCGCATGGTGCCTCCGGCGATCACGCCCGTACCTTCGGAGGCCGGCTGCATGTAGACCTTGGATGCACCATGGCGCCCAGTGGTCGGATACCAGATGGTAGAGCCGTTCAGCTCCACATCGATGATGTTCTGCCGCGCTGCCTGCATGGCTTTCTGGATGGCCAGAGGCACCTCACGTGCCTTGCCGCGGCCGAAGCCGACCCGTCCGTCTCCGTAGCCGACCACGGTGAGGGCCGTGAAGCCGAAAATCCGGCCACCCTTCACCACCTTGGCTACCCGGTTCACCTGAACCAGCTTCTCGACCAGGCCTTCTTCCTGAATCTCGTCGCTATATGCCATGCCTTAAAACTCCAATCCGCCTTCGCGAGCGGCTTCTGCGAGGGCTTTCACCCTGCCGTGATACTTGTATCCGGAGCGATCGAACGCCACCGAGGACACGCCCGCGGCCTTCGCCCGCTCGGCGATCAGCTGTCCCACCTTGCCGGCGGCTTCCACGTTGCCGGTGGTGCCGCTGCGCAGGTCCTTGTCCAGCGTCGATGCGCTGGCGAGCACCTTGTCGCCTTCAGGGGCGATGACCTGTGCGTAAATGTGCTTCGGCGTCCGGTAGACAGACAGCCGGACGGCCTGGAGTTCCCGCATCTTCGCCCGACCGCGGCGCGCTCTCTTGAGACGCGCAGATTTCTTATCCATCTCTTTACCCGTCCTTACTTCTTCTTCGCTTCCTTCCGGCGAACCCGCTCGTCCAGGTAGCGCACACCCTTGCCCTTGTAAGGCTCCGGCGGGCGGAACGCCCGGATCTCGGCGGACACCTGGCCCACCAGCTGGTTGTCCGTGCCGGAAATCACGATTTCCGTCTGGCTCGGGGTCTCGGCAGTCACACCCTCCGGGAGGTCGTACTCCACCGGATGGGAGAAGCCGAGCTGCAGATTGAGCTTCTTGCCCTGAGCCTGCGCCCGATAGCCGACGCCCTGCAGCTGCAGGCGGCGTTCAAAGCCTTCGGAGACACCCACCACCATATTGTTCACGAGCGCGCGCATGGTGCCGGACATCGCCCGGGCCTGCTTGCTCGCGTTTCTGGCCGCGAAGGTCAGCACGTTGTCTTCCTGCTTCACTTCCACGTCCGAATGAACCTTCAGCTCCATGGCACCCTTGCCGCCCTTCACGCTGATGCGCTGGCCGTCGATCTTGATCTCGATGCCCGAGGGCAGCGCGACCGGATTGTTTGCGATACGAGACATCTCAAGTACCTGTCTAAATGGAATAGATCTCTAAAACACCGTGCAGACGACTTCGCCGCCCACGCCAGCCGCCCGTGCTGCCCGATCGGTGAGGAGCCCCCTGTTGGTGCTCACGATCGCCACACCCAGACCGCCACGCACTTCGGGCAGATCCTCGCAGTTCTTGTAGACCCTGAGCCCCGGGCGGCTGACCCGGGCAATCTCTTCGATCACCGGAGCGCCATTGTGGTAGCGCAGGCTGACGCTCAACGTCGGCTTGCCGCCTTCCTCCACGGAGTAACCGGCGATGTAGCCTTCATCCTCGAGCACCTTGCAGATGGCGACCTTCGCCTTCGAGCACGGCATGCTCACTTCCGGATGACGCGCCAGCTGGGCGTTACGGATGCGGGTGAGCAGATCGGAAATGGGATCCTGCATGGACATGATCTTCTCCTCGCCTACCAGCTCGCCTTGACCAGACCGGGGACATCCCCGCGCATGGCCGCTTCGCGCAATTTGTTCCGTGCCAGGCCGAATTTGCGGTACACGGCATGAGGGCGCCCGGTAAGCCCGCAGCGGCGCTGCTGACGGACCGGAGAAGCGTTCCGCGGCATCTTCTGCAGCTTGATCTGAGCTTCCCAGCGTTCCTCGTCACTCACGCTCTTGTCATTGATGATCGCCTTGAGCGCCTGACGCTTGGCCGCATACTTGGCCACCGTCTTGGCGCGCTTCTTCTCCCGCTCAATCATTGAGTTCTTTGCCATTTCTCTTCCTAGTTCCTGAACGGAAAGTTGAACGCACGCAGCAGAGCCAGACCTTCCTCGTTGGTGCGTGCCGAAGTGGTGATCGCAATGTCGAGACCGCGGATCTTGTCGATCTTGTCGTAGTCGATCTCGGCGAAGATGATCTGCTCCTGAACCCCCATGGCGAAGTTGCCGCGGCCGTCGAAAGACCTCGGGTTCAGGCCACGGAAATCCCGCATCCGGGGGATGGCGATACCGATCAGACGCTCCACGAAGTCGTACATGCGCGCCCGGCGCAGGGTGACCTTGCAGCCGTTCGGGAAGCCGGCCCGGATCTTGAATCCAGCCTCGGACTTGCGTGCGTTCTGAATGATCGGCTTCTGGCCCGCGATCAGCGTCATGTCGCTGACGGCGTTTTCCATGATTTTCCGATCGGCAATGGCTTCGCCCACGCCCATGTTCAGCGTGATCTTTTCCAGCCTGGGTACCTCCATGACGTTCTTGAGGCCGAGCTCCTTCTGCAGGTTCGGCCGGATCTCATCGAGGTAATGTTGATATAAATCTGCCATGTCTAACTCGAAGACTTAATCAGTCGATTGCTTTGCTGTTTGACTTGAAGAAGCGGATCCGCTTGCCGTCTTCCTCACGGACACCGACACGGTCGGCCTTCTCCGATTCGTCGTTCCAGATGGCCACGTTGGACACATCAATGGGTGCTTCCTGCTCGACGATACCGCCGCGCTGACCGATGTTCGGATTCGGACGCTGGTGCTTCTTCACCAGGTTCACACCGGACACCAGCAGACGCCCGCCTTCGAGCACCCGGATCACCTCTCCGCGCTTGCCTTTGTCGCGGCCGGCGATCACTACCACTTCGTCGTCTTTCTTGATCTTGAGCATTTTTCTTTCCGGTCACGCTCTGAGCTGTAGCACCTGCTGCTACTACGACGCTTCAGATCTGCTGTTCCGTTTGTTCCAGTTTCTGTTCCACCAACCAGGCGTTTCCTCAGAGGACCTCGGGGGCCAGCGAGATGATCCGCATGAAATTTTCGGTTCTCAGCTCGCGGGTCACCGGTCCGAAGATCCGGGTGCCTACCGGCTGGTTCTGCTGATTCAGCAGAACGGCCGCGTTCTGATCGAACCGGATGATCGATCCGTCCGGACGACGCACGCCCTTACGGGTACGCACGACCACCGCATTCATTACCTGGCCTTTCTTCACCCGACCGCGCGGAATCGCTTCCTTCACGGTGACCTTGATGATGTCACCGATACCGGCATATCGCCGATGCGACCCGCCGAGCACCTTGATGCACTGCACCTTGCGGGCGCCGCTGTTGTCGGCGATGTCCAACATGGTTTCCGTCTGAATCACCGCTTATACCTCGCGCGCCTTCTCGTCGATGCTCTTGAGCATCCACGTCTTGGATTTGGACAACGGGCGGCACTCGGACACAGTGACGGTGTCGCCGATGGAGCAGGCATTCTCTTCGTCGTGCGCGTGGATTTTCGAAGAGCGACGGACCACCTTTCCGTATACCGGGTGCTGTACCCGACGCTCGATGAGCACGGTGATGGTCTTGTCCATCCTGTTGCTGACCACGGTACCGGTCACGGTCCGGGCGAGCTTTTCAGATGCTGCAGACTGTTCTGCCTCAGCCATTTCGCTTCTCCTGAATCAGCGTCTTCACGCGAGCGATGTCTTTCTTCGTATCCTTCAGCAGGTGCACCTGGCCGAGCTGACCGGACGCCTTCTGCATACGCAGGCTGAAGTGCTCCTTGCGCAGTCTGAGCAGCTCTTCACCGAGCTCCTGCACCGTTTTTTCTCTCAGTTCTTTCACGTCCGCACTCATGGCTACATCACCGTCCGCTTCACGAAAGTGGTCTTGAACGGCAGCTTGGCCGCGGCGAGACGGAACGCATCACGCGCCACGTCTTCCGTCACACCTTCCATCTCATAGAGGACGCGGCCGGGCTGGATCTGACAGACCCAGTACTCGACGCTGCCCTTACCTTTACCCTGGCGGACTTCCAGCGGCTTCTTGGTGATCGGCTTGTCGGGAAACACGCGGATCCAGATCTTGCCGCCCCGCTTGACCCGCCGGGTCATGGCACGACGACCGGCCTCGATCTGACGGGCCGTCATCCTGCCCCGGCCCACGGCCTTGAGGCCGTACTCACCGAAGCTGACTTTGCCGCCGCGCAGCGCCAGGCCGCGGTTGCGTCCTTTGTGCTGCTTTCGGAATTTGGTTCTCTTTGGCTGCAACATGACTTCTTATCCTTGCGCTGCGGTCTGAGCCGACTCTCCACCGGTGCCGATGACCTCACCTTTGAAGACCCAGACCTTGATACCCAGGATTCCGTAGGTGGTCTTCGCTTCCCAGGTTGCGAAGTCGATGTCCGCACGCAGTGTGTGAAGCGGCACCCGACCTTCGTGGTAAACCTCGGAACGCGCGATTTCCGCGCCGCCCAGACGGCCCGCTACCCGCACCTTGATCCCTTCCGCACCCAGGCGCATGGCGTTCTGAATCACCCTGCGCATGGCACGGCGGAACTGAACCCGGCGCTCGAGCTGCTGAGCGACGTTCTGCGCGACCAGCAGGGCATCCAGCTCCGGCTTGCGGATCTCCTCGATGTTGATGTGCACGGGCACTCCCATCATCCGGGAAACCTCGCCTCGCAGACGCTCCACGTCTTCGCCCTTCTTACCGATCACGATGCCGGGACGGGCGGAGTGAATGGTGATCCGCGCAGTCTGCGCCGGACGCTCGATGTCGATCCGGGACACTGACGCCTGAGCAAGACGCTTGCGCAGGTAGTCCCGCACCTCCAGGTCGTTGAGCAGGTAATCCGGATAGTTCTTCTTATCCGCATACCAGACCGAGGTGTGATCCTTGACGATGCCCAGGCGGATTCCGGTGGGATGTACTTTCTGACCCATGCTTTTTCCTACTCGTCCGTAACCGTCACGGTGATGTGGCTGGACCGCTTGAAGATCCGATCCGCCCGCCCCTTGGCACGGGGCTTGATGCGCTTCATGGTCATACCCTCGTTCACGAACACTTCCGAGACTCTGAGCTCGTCGATGTCCGCACCTTCGTTGTTCTCGGCATTCGCGATCGCCGACTCCAGCACCTTGCGGACCAGCACGGCACCCTTCTTCGTCGAGAAGTTCAGGATGTCCAGCGCATCTGCCACCGGCTTGCCCCGGACCTGATCGACCACCAGCCTCGCCTTCTGGGGCGAGATCTGCAGTCGCTTGGCGGTTGCACTCACCTGCATGACTTACCTCCGAGCCTTCTTGTCCGCCGCGTGACCGCGATAGGTCCGCGTCGGCGCGAATTCACCCAGTTTGTGACCAACCATGTCCTCGTTGATCACAACCGGCACGTGCTGGCGGCCGTTGTGAATGGCAATGGTCAGTCCGACCATGTCCGGCAGGACCATGGACCGGCGCGACCAGGTCTTGATCGGTCGCTTGTCGTTGTTCTGAGCCGCTTTCTCTACTTTCGCCATCAGATGCAGATCGACGAAGGGGCCCTTATGCAGCGATCTGGGCATGCTTATCTCCTACCTCTGCGACGGACGATGAGCTTGTCCGTACGCTTGTTGCTGCGGGTCTTGTAACCCTTGGTCGGCACACCCCAGGGGGTTACCGGATGGCGGCCGCCGGACGTCTTGCCTTCACCACCACCATGCGGGTGATCCACCGGGTTCATGGCGACGCCACGAACGGTCGGACGCTGCCCGCGCCAGCGCTTGGCACCGGCCTTACCCAGGGAACGCAGGCTGTGTTCGCTGTTACCGACTTCACCGAGCGTCGCCCGGCATTCGGCCAGCACCCGGCGCATCTCGCCTGAACGCATTCTGAGCGTCGCGTAGGTGCCTTCCCGCGCCACCAGCTGACAGGAGGAACCTGCACTGCGCACCAGCTGCGCACCTTTGCCGGGCTTGAGCTCGACACAGTGAATGACGCTGCCCACGGGAATGTTCCGAAGCGCCATGGCATTGCCTGCACGGATGGGCGCAGTAGTGCCGCTCATGAGCTCATCGCCCGCCTGAACGTTGCGGGGTGCGATGATGTAGCGGCGCTCGCCGTCGGCGTACTTCAGCAGCGCCAGATTTGCCGTCCGGTTCGGGTCGTACTCCAGCCGCTCAACCACCGCCGGGATGCCGTCCTTGTTCCGCTTGAAATCGACGATCCGGTAATGCTGCTTGTGACCGCCGCCGCGATGCCGCGTGGTGATCCGGCCGGCATTGTTGCGTCCGCCGGACTTGCTCTTCTTGGCAACCAGCCCCTTGTGAGGCCTGCCTTTGTGCAGATCAGGATTGACGACCTTGACGACGAAACGGCGCCCGGGCGATGTGGGTTTCGCTTTTACAACAGCCATTTGTTAGTCCGTTACCATGTAGTCGAGCTCCTGGCCGGCGGCCACTCGAACGTATGCTTTCTTCCAGTTCTTCTTGCGGGAGATGCCACGGAAGGTGCGCTTGTTCTTTCCCTTCACGTTCAGCGTGGTGACCTTGTCCACCGTGACGCCGAACAGGGTCTCGACCGCTTCCTTGATCTCCGCCTTGGTGGCATCTTTCGATACCTTGAAGCCGTACTGGTTGCTGTCTTCGCCCTGAATCGACACCTTCTCCGAGAAGTGCGGTTCGACCAGCACGGTGTAAACGCGCTCCTGGTTCATGCCAGTGCCTCCTCGAGCTTCTTCAGCGCCGACACGGTGATGAGCACCTTGTCGTGCGACAGCAGGCTGACAGGATCGATTCCCTGCACGTCCCGCACGTCCACGCCCTTCAGATTCCGCGCGGCCAGATAGAGGTTCTCGTCCACACTGTCGCTCACGATCAGGACGTTGCTGAGGTCGAGCTTGTTCAGCTCTGCGAGCAGCCCCCTGGTCTTCGGCGCTTCCACACCGAAGGATTCGCAGGCGATCAGACGTTCCTGGCGGATCAGCTCAGAGAGAATGCACTGCAGCGCACCCCGGTACATCTTCCGGTTGACCTTCTCGCTGTGGTCCTGAGGGCGCGCCGCGAAGGTCACGCCGCCGCCGCGCCAGATCGGTGAACGGATGGTTCCGGAACGCGCACGCCCGGTACCCTTCTGCCGCCACGGTTTACGACCGCCGCCACGCACGTCGGACCGGCTCTTCTGAGCCTTGGTGCCCTGTCGGCCACCAGCCATGTACGCAACCACGACCTGGTGCACCAGCGCTTCGTTAAACTCTCTGCCAAACGCGGCTTCGGAGATCTCCACGCTGCCGTCGTTTAATGCCAGGTTCAGATTCATGCTCTGTCTTCCTCAAGTAAGGCCGGATGCTCTTCGAGCTCAGGCCTTGACCGCTGGACGGATATACACATCGCCACCTGCCGGGCCGGGCACGGCGCCCTTGATCAGCAGGAGATTTCTTTCGTTGTCGACCCGGACCACTTCCAGGTTCTGGGTGGTGACTTTCACGTTGCCCAGATGGCCGGACATTTTCTTGCCCTTGAATACGCGACCCGGGGTCTGGCATTGGCCGATCGAACCAGGGGCACGGTGCGAGATGGAGTTGCCATGGGTGTTGTCCTGGCCGCGGAAGTTCCAGCGCTTGATGGTGCCGGCATAGCCTTTACCTTTGGATACGCCGCGCACATCCACCTTCTGGCCCGCTTCGAACTGCTCGACGGTGATCTCGCCGCCCACTGCCAGCTCTTCCGGCAGCTCGTCGACGCGGAACTCCCAGAGACCACGGCCGGCCTGAACGCTGGCTTTGGCGAACTCGCCTGCCGCCGGCTTGGTTACCCGATTCTGCTTCACGTCACCGGCGGTCACCTGGATCGCCGTGTAGCCGTCGCTTTCCTCGGTCTTCAGCCGGATGACCCGATTCGGTGACACTTCGATCACCGTGACGGGCACAGACACACCGTCTTCCGTGAAGACCCGGGTCATACCGCTTTTTTTACCTACAAGACCAATCGCCATTGCTCTATCTCTTCGTCGTTTTCAGATGACCTCTGCTGACCGGCTTTTTGCCTGGATCTTCAGATGCCAAAACCGTTTACCCGCTGTCCTCGCGCCTTGAATCAGGCTGGAGAGCTGGTAAACGGTTCAATTTTCATCGCCGGCTCCCCATCGGAGCCTTGTCGAGCCGCCTTTCTTTATTGAGGCGACTAAGCCGCTGCTTCATATTCAGGCGGCTAAAAAAAGCGCCGGATCTTATTCAGAACCGGCGCTTGATAATCAGTTAAGGCTGATCTGCACTTCCACGCCTGCGGCCAGGTCGAGCTTCATGAGTGCGTCTAACCGCTCTTTTCGGGTCGGCAGCGGAATGGGGCCTTTTACCTGGGCACCCGTACGCTTTGCCGTATCGACGATTTCCTGGGTCGATACGTCAATTAGCTTATGATCAAACGCCTTCAGGCGTATACGAATCCGCTGGTTCTGCACCCGCTGAAACTCCAAAAATACTGTTAATGATCCGGCTGCCGCGATGAATACTAGTTATTGCGGCAATCGAATTGTGCTTGCGCCAATGCTGCTCCAGCGGCCCGATCTCTCGAAACCCTGACCCTGGTGCGTCCCCGCGGCGCGTTTCACCGCGAGCGAGAGGCTGGCGGTGAAAAAGGAGCGCGAATAATACAGATCGGGTATTGGTCAGGCAACACCCTCACATTAAATAATCTACCCGCGCGCTTCTTCAGGGAAGCGTCAGCAGCAGGTTCCGCCAAGGACACGCCGTGAATACATCCCTGTAGGCTCGGCTGCGGCATCCGTGCCGCAGACGGTCCTTGTCGAAACCTGCTGCTGCCGCTTCTGCGGCGGCATTCCGAGATTTAAAGCAGGTTTGCTGACCGAATCCTTGGGAGCGGGGCGAGGCTGCGCCTCGCTTCCGTATGCTGGCGGTTTCGTGATCGAGACCGCCAGCTGGATCAAGGCTTACTCCTTGATGGTGGTGACCACGCCGGCGCCGACCGTACGGCCGCCTTCGCGGATCGCAAAGCGCTGGCCTTCTTCCATCGCGATCGGGCTGATCAGCGTCACCGTCATGTTCACGTTGTCGCCAGGCATCACCATCTCAACGTCCGCCGGCAGCTCACAGCTACCCGTCACGTCCGTCGTCTCGAAGAA
>JAUIAV010000034.1 GCA_030425195.1 Gammaproteobacteria bacterium
CTTCGGTCACATCGGTGAAGTAGCAGAGGATGGTGACGGAGTTTTCCCGGGCATCTTCCGCGGGCACCGTCAGCGTATGGTTGCTGAAGTCCGTGTGCAGCGGCTGGTCATAGTCCGCGTCACCGGTGAACTTGGCCCAGGCCTGACACTGATAGACGTGCACGTGATCCGTTTCCAGCGCCGCCCGCGCGAAGCGGATGAGCTCGGGATGCACGCCGATGAGATTGAGGGCAGGCGAGCAGTCGAAGGGCACGGCGGCGAAGGTCGAGAACTGGGCGGCATTGAACTTCCCGGGCTCCCCCGGTGCTTTTCTGATCATGGCGGCGTCCGCACCGGCTGCGCGGCCGAAAACCTTCACGAAGTCGTCGTGCACGGCCCGGACTTCAGCCGGCGTGAAAAAACGCTCGATCAGCACGCCGCCGTCGCGCCGCCAGGCAGCGACCTGTGCTGCGCTGAACCGTCCGCTCATGCCCTTCTCCAGAGCCAGCGCAGCGAATCCGCGAATATGGCGCCGCCGTGGCGCAGATTGTGACCGCCGGTGCCGAATACGAACTGATGATCGTATCCCGCATAGGCTAGCGCATTGGCGATGGTGCGGTTTGCGAGCGGCCAGTCGCCGGCCAGGGTTTCCGCGTCGTTCTCACCGCTCTGGAGGAAGATACGGATGGGTTTCCGCTCCGTGGTCCGGATCAGATACGGATAATTCTGCCCGCCGTGTATGGCGACGAAGGATCCGCAGTGGCTGAGGACCCGACGGAACCGGTCGGGATGCATCCAGGCGGCGGTGAAAGCGCAGATGCCGCCGCTGGAAATACCGCAGATCGTCCGGTTTTCCGGGTCTTCCGTGAAGGCGATGCCGTGCGCGCCGGAAACATAGGGGAGGATCTCTTCCAGAAGGAAATACCCGTAGTCCGGAGTCAGAGAATCGTACTCGTGGCTGCGCTGAGCCATGGCCTTTGCATTGCGCTCGCCGGGCACCCATTCCACTCCCTCCGGAATGCCGGGATTCACGAAGACGCCCACGGTCTGCTCGATCTCGCCACGGGCGTGCATGGCATCGAGCACCCGGGTGGCCCGGATGGCGCCGCTTCGGGCGGCGTAGCCGTAGCCATCCTGAAACACGATCAGGCGGGCGGTGTCGGATGGGTCGAATGCGGCCGGTGTGTACACGTAGAGATCCCGTCGGGTGCCCGGATAGATGTCGGACCCTTCCCACTCACTGTGTCTGGTCAGGTTCCCCTCGGGCACGTCATCCGCCGGATACGCTTCGGGACAGGGGTGATAGGGCGCGTCACCTGCGTGGTCCAGCGACTTCATGATGTCCAGGTTGGATCTGCCGTTGACTTTCACCGGCTGAGGCTGGTCGAGTCCCAGAGCGATGTGATTCTCTACACTGAGCGGCATGGCGGAGTTCGTGACTGAAAGACGCTCCATACTGCAACGCGTCGCCGGGCGGTGCAATTTCTCGAACCGCCCGCCCGCGGCGGAAGATTCCTGCGTTCTCTGACTCTACAATCCGGCCCTACCCGCGACGGACGAGACCCATGAGTGCTGCACACGAGTATCCGGACGAACGATCCTTTCACGCGGCCTGGCACGCGGCCTGTGCCCGGTCGGGCGGCCGTGTGAACGAAACGGAGCTCGCGCTGCGGGGCGGAGCACTGGCGGACCGCCTTGCCTGGATATTCATCAGTGGCTACCAGGCGGCCGTGCGCCGCTGCTTTCCGGAGTTTGCCACGACACCCGGCTGGAGCTGCCTCGCGGCAGCGGAAGCGGGTGACGGCGCGGCCTGCCATCTCGAGAAAAGCGGGGAGGGGCTCAGACTCTCGGGGCAGAAGTCCTGGATCGCCGGCGCCGGTGTGCTGGACTCACTGGTGGTCAGCGTTGGCGCCGATACCGGCATGTGCTTTGTCACGGTGCCCGCCGATGCGGCCGGGGTCCGGATCAGTCTGCCGCGCACACCCGGATTCCTTGGTGAACTCACCCAGGGGGTGGCCGACTTCGACGGGGTCCTCATCCCGGACGACCGGATGCTCAGGGCACCGGAACGGCGTCTCGAATTCCGCGGAGCGGAGCCGCTGTATGTGCTCCTGGCGCTGAACGCCTGCCTCAAGGCCCGGGCGGCAGAGGTGGGGGTGCCCGAGATCGCGGTGCTCGCGGATACAGCGATCCATCACGGCAGAACCCTGCCGGAGGTGCTCGGCGAGAAAGCCGCCATCCTGCCGGGCCTCGACCGTCTGCGCGCACTCTCCCGGGAGACGCTGGATGCTGCACAGGCGGTGGTGGAGCAGGTGCCGTCGCTGGCGGCTTCCTGGCAGCGGGACGGCCGGCTGTTCGCCATGTTCGGTCTGGAAACACGGGAGAAGGATGCATGAGCACGCGAACCAACGATCTGGGCCAGCCCGTGGGCGACCCGGTGCCCGGGTTTCACGGCTCGGTGGTTCCGATCGGAACCACCCTGGAAGGCCGCTTCTGCCGCCTCGAAAAGCTGGATCCCATCCGGCACACGGAATCGCTGTTCGATGCCCTGTCCGGAGAAGGGACGGAATCCCTGTGGACCTATCTGTCGGAGGAACCGCCGGGCAGCCGGGCGGAGCTCGAGCAGTGGATGGATCGCGCGAGCCGGATGGAAGACCCGCTCTACTACGGCCTGGTGGACAAAGGATCCGGTCTCTGCGTCGGCCGGGCGGCGTTTCTCAGGATTGCACCGCATGCGGGCAGCATCGAGGTGGGGAGCATCCTCTTTTCACCCCGGCTGCAGCGCACGCCCATGGCGACGGAGGCCATGTTCCTCATGATGCAGCACGCCTTCGAGGATCTGGGTTATCGCCGCTACGAGTGGAAGTGCGATTCCCTCAATGAGCCGTCGAGACGGGCGGCGGAGCGGCTCGGATTCAGCTACGAGGGGCTGTTCCGGCAGGCGCTGGTCTACAAGGGCAGAAACCGGGACACGGCCTGGTTCTCGATCATCGACCGGGACTGGCCCGCCATCCGGCAGGGATTCCAGCACTGGTTCGATCCGGCGAACTTCGACTCCGCCGGGCGGCAGAAGCAGACGCTGGCCGCGTTCATCAGCGCGGCGCGGCAGGCCGCGGACCAATGAGCACGGCGCCGGCCGGGAGAATCAGCGGACCCAGATCCCATCCAGCATGACCCGCCGGATGCGGCGGGTGTTGGATATGTCTTCGAGTGGATTGCCGTCCAGGAGAACCAGATCGGCCCGCATGCCGGGCTGAATCCGACCCACTTCCTGCTCGAGTCCGAGGAACCGCGCAGCAACCACCGTCGCAGCATGCAGTGCTTCCCGTGGTGTGAGACCGGCGGCCACCAGCTGTGCGAGCTCGGTGTGCAGGCTCCAGCCGGGGATCCCCAGGCCGATGGGTGTATCCGTGCCTGCGCCGATGGGTACCCCATTGTGCTTCAGGCGGCCGATCAGAAACTGGCTCCAGCGGCTGAAGGTGGTATCGGCCAGCGGTGCGTTCCGGCGCATCTGATCGGCGTTGGCCTGCCAGGCCTCGGCTACCGCTGCCGGCAGCTCGGACAACGCCCGGGCCCAGTCAGCGTCATCGAACGGCAGCTCGATGGCCACCGTGTTCAGCCGCAGCGTGGGCACCTGAATGGTGTCCCGGAGCGAACCGAGCACCTTATCGCAGCGGGCTTCGTCGTAGGCTTCGATGGCCGGCACCCGCTGCAGACTGTGCAGGGATCGACGGAGATCATAGCCGCGGCCTTCGACGAAGGAACCGATGATGCGCTGCCGTTCCGCCAGCAGTGCTTCCCAGTTGCCGGCGCAGGCCAGTTCCAGATTGCGCAGATGCTCCATGGAGTCGGCGAGCGGTCCCGCCCGGTCGGCCGTCATCATCAGCGGCACATGGGAGGCGATGGGCAGGCCGGCTTCCCGGGCTTCTGCCGCCAGTACTTCGAATACCCCGGGGCTGACCAGTTCGTAGATCTTGATGAAGCTGGCCCCGGCCTCCGCAAGCTGCGCGACGTAACTCCGGGCGGTATCCGCATCGGGTATGCCCGTGCCCAGCTTCGGTCGGCCGGGATCGCCGCCGTCGTAGACCACGAACCGGCCGTCCAGCAGTGGCCCCGAATAATAGACGTTGGGAACCGGTGTGCTGCGTGCCTTCAGTTCAGCGGCCAGCGCCCGCATCTGAATCAGGTCTCCACCGGTATCGCGGACGCTGGTGATGCCGTAGTCCAGGAAGAGATCGGCCATCCCATCCCTCAACGCAGGTTCGTACAGAAAGTGCACGTGCATGTCCCAGAGACCCGGAATGAGAAAGTGACCACTGGCGTCGAGCGTGGCGGCGGTCCGTTCGACGCTGTCAGCCTGATCGGAGACGCTCAGAATGATGCCGTCTCGGATAACCACCCGCTGTTTCTCCGCAGCGCCTGTCACCGGATCGACAACGGTGACGTTGTCGATGGCAAGACCGGTGGCCGGTTCCTGACAGGCAGCAAGGGCGCTGGAACAGAAAACGAGCAGACAGAAGTAACCGGTACGGGTGGCGTGGAGCTTCATGATCGCTGAGAGAATTCCGTGTGGCCGTTTCGCTCCCGCACCATAACAAATATGCTCGGGGATCATTCTGCGGATTCAGGAACCGACCATGCACCGAACGCTGTCATCCGTCCTCGTGCTGACCCTGGCTGCCACAGCCGCTCTGCCGCTTCAGGCGGCCAGCCTCGATGCCGACATTCAGGCGGATTACGACGCTCATCTGGGCGTCCTCTTCGACCACTTCCATCGGAATCCGGAGCTGTCGCTCGTAGAGCATCAGACCGCCGCCCGCATGGCGCAGGAACTGAGAACGGCAGGATTCGAGGTGACGGAAGGTGTGGGAGGAACCGGCGTCGTCGCGCTGCTTGCCAACGGCGAAGGACCCATGGTGATGATGCGGGCCGACATGGACGGCCTGCCGGTGGAGGAAAAATCCGGGCTAGAAAACGCTTCGAAAGTCCTCCAGAAGGATCCGATCACCGGTGACATGGTTCCCGTCATGCATGCCTGCGGGCATGACGTGCACATCACCAGCCTGGTCGGCACCGCCCGGCAGATGGCGGCCAGGAGAAATGACTGGTCCGGCACGCTGATGCTGCTCGTGCAGCCGGCCGAGGAGCGGGTGCTGGGTGCCCGGATGATGAAGGATGACGATCTCTGGGACCGTTTCGGACAGCCGGACTATGCCCTCGCTTTTCATGTGGCATCGGAATTCGAGGCCGGCAAGATCAACGTCACGGATGGCAGCCCCTATGCCGGTGCCGACACCGTGGACATCATCATTCACGGCGTCGGTGCGCATGGTGCCAGTCCTCATGCAGGCAAGGACCCCATCGTGCTCGGCGCACAGATCGTGCTGGCTCTGCAGACGCTGGTGGCCCGTGAGCTTTCTCCCCGTTCCCCCGGAGTCGTGACCGTGGGTTCCTTCCACGCCGGTACGAAGCACAACATCATCTCGGATCGGGCGCATCTGCAGCTCACCGTGCGGAACACCAGCCCGGAGACCCGCACCCTGCTGCTGGAGGGGATCGAGCGCATCGCCGTGAACATGGGCCGGGTAGCGGGCCTGCCGGAGGACAGGCTGCCGGAGGTGATCGTGTCCGAGGAGAGCGTCCCGCCCACCATCAACGACCCGGAGCTGGCGCGCCAGCTCAGAGGCGTCTGGGTGGAACATCTGGGCGAGGACCAGGTGGTCAGCGAAACGAGCACGGGTATGGGCGCGGAAGATTTTCCCTTCTTCAGCACCGACCCGGACATACCCAGCGTCTACTGGGCAGTAGGGGGCACACCGCGGGAAGCCTTCGAATGGGCCGAGGCCGGCGGTCCGCCCGTGCCGAGTCACCATTCGCCCCTGTTCAGGATCTCGCCGGAACCGTCGGTGACCCGGGGTGTGGAGTCCACGGTGCTGGCGCTGCTCGAGCTGATGGGCGGCGGGGGCTGACCGCGCGTCAGTGCATGCCGACGGAGCCCTCCAGACCCACGCTTTTGATCAGTGCGTAAACGGAGCGGCCTTCGGTGAGTGTCAGCTCTTCGACAGAGGCCAGCGTCAACCGGGCGCGCAGGCGCTGACCGCCGATGTCGATGAGCAGCTCGGCCGAACCGGTCTCGGGGTCGGCTTCTAGACGTTCGATGATGCCGGGCAGCAGATTCCGGATGCTCAATCCTTTCGGCTCCTCGGTGGCGACAGCCACGTCCCGGGCTCGGATACGCATACGGACGGATTCGCCGACGTCGATGTGCGGGGTGTAGGGAACTGCCAGGCGGGCACCGTGGAGGTCGATGTGCGTGACCTTGAGACGGTCGTCGTGACCGCTGATTTCGCCCTCCACCAGCACACCCGCTTCGAACCGGCCGGTGTAAGGGGCAAGATCGAACCGCTCCAGGATCTCCGCCGTTGACGCAAAGGCCTGAAGCCGACCCTGGTCGAGCACCATCACCCGGTCCGCCAGGTGCGCCACCTCGTCGATGTCGTGGCTGACGTACAGAGCCGGAATGTCGAATTCCCCGGGTAGCCGCTCGAGGTAGGGGAGAATGTTCTCTTTCCGGCCCCGGTCGAGAGCGGCCAGGGGCTCATCCAGAAGCAGCAGTCGGGGGCCGGTGAGCAGCGTGCGGCCGAGGGCCACCCGCTGACGTTCACCACCCGACAGCGCCGCGATGCGTCGTTTTAGCAGGTTGCCGAGGCCCAGCGCTTCAACGACCTGGGTCCGCCGAATTGCGCTGGTGCGGGGTGCGCGTTTCTCCGCGTAGGCCAGGTTGCCGGTCACGTCCAGATGAGTGAAGAGTCGTGCTTCCTGAAACATGAACCCGACCGGCCGCCGGTGTGGCGGGACGAAGCAGGTTGAGTCGAACCAGACATCCTTGCCACAGCAGATCGAGCCTGCATCCGGACGCTCGAAGCCGGCGATGGTTCTGAGCAGCGAGCTTTTGCCGCTGCCGCTGGCTCCGAACACGGCGGTCACGCCACAGAGCGGCAGCTCTGCAGCCAGCGCCAGGTCGAAATCGTCCAGCGTCAGTCGGATGTCCAGGCGCAGCAGGTCAGCCGACATGCCGGCGTCCGCCGAAGCCATAGGTGATGAGAAGCGCGATCAGGGCGAAGACCACGAGCCCGAGGGAGAGCACGTGCGCATCCTGATAGTTCAGAGTCTCCACCTGTTCGTAGATGGCGATGGAGATCACCCGGGTCTCGCCGGGAATGTTGCCGCCCACCATGAGCACCACGCCGAACTCACCGATGGTGTGTACGAAGGTGAGTACGATGGCGGTGAGAAAACCGCGGGCGGCCTGGGGAACCACCACAGAGAAAAACGCGTCCAGCGGGCCTGCGCCCAGACTGGCGGCGGCTTCCAGCGGGGCCCTGCCCACGGTGTCGAAAGCCGTTGCCAGCGGCTGCACCATGAAGGGCAGCGAGTAGATGACCGAGGCGACCACCAGACCTGAAAAGGAAAAGGTCAGGGTGCCGCCCGTCATCGTCATCCAGAAGCTGCCCAGCGGCGCGGTGGGGTTGAGCAGCAGCAGCAGATAGAAACCCAGCACCGTCGGCGGCAGCACCAGCGGCAGCGCGGTGAGCGCTTCCACGGGCACCCTGAATCTGGAGCGCGTCCTGGCGAGCCACCAGGCGAGGGGAGTTCCGACGACCAGCAGCAGCACGGTGGTCACGCCGGCGAGCCTCAGAGTCAGCCAGAGGGGCGTCAGATCCGGCATCAGGGAGGCAGGTAGCCGCCGTCATCGATCAGAGCGCGGGCAGCAGCTGAAGTCAGATAGGCGAAAAACGCCTGTGCAGCGGGATTGTCGGCGCTCCGTCGCAGCAGCACGGCATCCTGCTCGATGGGTCCGTGCCAGTCTGCAGGTACCTGCCAGCTCTGTCCGTCCTTACCCGCGTCCACCAGGGTCGACCAAGCGACGACCCCCGCATCGGCGGCACCCGATGCCACCATGGCATAGGCCTGGGCGACGTTTTCGCCGAAGGCGAGGCGGTCGTTCGGGATCC
Organism: Gammaproteobacteria bacterium; assembly: GCA_030425195.1. Lineage (GTDB taxonomy): Bacteria > Pseudomonadota > Gammaproteobacteria > Pseudomonadales > Azotimanducaceae > SZUA-309. The sequence goes on from JAUIAV010000034.1 coordinate 7,995, forward strand.
CCGGGGGGTGGACGCGTTCGATCACTTCCATGGCCGCGGCACCGTAAGGCGCCAGGGCGGGGTTCGCCAGAGCGATACGACGCAGTCCGCTGAGCTTCTCTATCGGATCCGCCGCACCCGTGTGGGCGGGTATCCAGATGCCGAGCCGTCCTCTGGCATAGGTGATGGGTCCGGCCGCGGTCAGTCCGGCGTCTGCGAGCCTTTCCGGCCGGAGCCTGTCGGCAGCGAGGAACAGATCATAGGGGGCACCGTTCACGATCTGAGCGTAGAGCTTGCCGGTGGATCCGGAGGTGAGCACGAGCCGGTGACCGGTCCCTTTCTCGAAATCTCCGGCCAGCGTTTCGGCGATGGCAACGAAGTTGGCGGCTACGGCCACCAGCGCTTCCGCCGCCCGGGCCTGTGTGGCGAAGGGGAAGGTGGCAAACAGCAGGAATGTCAGTGCTCGTGGCAGAGAGTTCACCGTTGCGGGTTCTTGATTCGGGCCGGTGTGAAGCTAGCATTCACCCGGGTCTTAGGAAACCTCTGGTAGTGAAGCCGATGACAGATCGAATTCCGCAGGAACCCCATTCGCTCAGCGAAAATGAGCTCACCGCCTACCGGCGGGACGGCTTCCTCGTTCGTGAAAGCGTCTTCACCGCGGGTGAAGTCTCCCGCTTCCAGGCGGCGGCGGAGACAGCGGCGGAAAAGGCCCATGCGGCCAGCGCCGGGGGGAAGAACTACCGCCTGGACGATCGGCGCTTTGTCGACGTGGGCCCGATGACGGTGCAGTACGAGTACACGCCGGGCAGTACGGGCATCAAGGTGATTGAGCCCGTTCACGACCTGCACCCGGTCTTCGATGCGCTCATTGACGACATCCGCCTGGTGGCGCCCATGCGGCAGCTGGTGGGGTCCGAGGCGCTTGCGCTCTGGACCGACAAGCTGAACCTGAAACGGCCCCGGGAAGGGTCCGCGTTCGGCTGGCACCAGGACGCCCCCTACTGGGTGCACGACTGCGGCCACGTGGACCGGTTGCCGAACGTCATGATCACCTTCGACCCGGCCGCCGAGACGAACGGCTGTTTCCGGGTCATCCGTGGCAGTCACCTCGCGGGCTGCCTGCCGGGTACCTCCAACGGAACGCAGCTCGGCGGGTTCTATACGGATCCGGACTGTTTTGACGAAGCGGATCAGGTAGCGATGGAGGTGCCCGCCGGATCGGTCATCTTTTTCGATCCGCATACGGTGCATGGTTCGCTTCCGAATACGTCGAATGACGCGCGGCGGGCCATCGTGATCACTTATCAGCCGGGCGGCTATCCGGCACTCAAATCCGGGGAGGTCCGGAACGTGTCACCGCGACCTGGGATCACCGACTGACGCTGCCGCCTGGGTGGCTGCCAGGATCCGTTCCGGTGAACCTCCACCTTCGATCGCCGGCTGCAGATACACGGTCTTCTTCCCGTAGCTGATGATGGCTGGCAGAACGGGTACACCGGCACCCGCGGCAATGCGGGCGAAACCGCTCTTCCAGACACGAACACCGCGCCGGGTCCCTTCGGGTGTGATACCGATCACCAGCTGGGAGGCGGTGCGATAGCGCTCCACCAGATCATCCACCAGTCCTTCCGGCGAACTGCGATTCACCGGAATACCGCCCAGTGCGCGCAGGATGAGACCGAGAGGAAACCAGAACAGAGACTGCTTGGCCAGGTACGAGGTTCTGAGGTTCAGACCCCAGAAGACGGCGACGGACAGAATGAAATCGAGGTTGGAGCTGTGCGGCGCCACCGCCACGATGAGCTTCGGCTCATCCGGCCATTCACCTTCGATCCGCCAGCCTGCCAGACGCATCCAGGCACGGCCCAGCACCCGGGCGAGAGGATTGTTCCGGCGGGGGACTCGAGGACCGAGCGTCGGCCACTGCATGGACCTTCTGTGTCCGTCTCAGGAAAGGATGTGCACCGTACCGCAACCTGACGGATAAGTCCTTGACTTACGGGTGCTCTGGCTTCAGTGTGCGGCACGTCGAACGCGCGGTACGTTCACTCGAACGGCCATCTCGACCCATTCATCTCACACCGTAGTCGCTCTCGCGCGTTAGCAGTCACGGTGGCAGGCGCAATCCATCGATCCGTGTATCGGCGGAACGCCCAGGAATACAAGAACATTGAACAGACAGACTTTTGATGCCTTGGGCATCGGTGCGTCGCTTTGTCGCGCCCTGACCGAGATCGGCTACAAACAGCCAACACCCATCCAGGCACAGGCCATTCCGCCCCTGCTGAACGGCGATGACCTGCTCGGACTCGCTCAGACCGGCACCGGCAAAACGGCGGCGTTCGCGCTGCCCATCCTCGAGATGCTGCTGGCCGATCGGGTGAAAGCCGAACCCCGCACCCCGCGGGTGCTCATCCTTGCCCCCACCCGGGAACTGGCCGGACAGATCCGGGACGAGATCGCGGGCTACGCCCGGCACACGAATATCCGCCATGCCTGTATCTTCGGTGGTGTGGGTGCCAGACCGCAGATTCAGGCACTTGCCCGCGGTGTGGAAGTGCTGGTGGCGACCCCGGGCCGACTGCTCGACCTCGCCGGGGAAGGGCATCTCAATCTGAACGAGGTGGATTACCTCGTGCTCGACGAAGCGGACCGGCTGCTCGACATGGGTTTCATCCGCGACATCCGGCGGATCCTCCGGCTGCTGCCCGAGGACCGTCAGTCACTGCTCTTCTCCGCAACCATGCCCCGGGAAGTGCAGTCACTGGCCGATGAGATTCTCTTCGAGCCTGTGCGCATCGAGGTGACCCCGAAAAAAGTCACCGTAGAGAAGATCGAGCAGCGCATGGCGATGGTGGACAATGCAGACAAACAGGCCGTGCTGCAGAAGCTGCTCTTCAGGAAAGAAGTGAGCCGGGCCATCGTTTTCACGCGGACCAAGCATGGTGCCAACCGGGTGGCGAAGAAACTGGTCAAGGCCGGAATCGAAGCGGAAGCCATCCACGGCAACAAGTCACAGAACGCGAGACAGCGGGCGCTGGAAGCCTTCAAGAGCGGGGAAGTCTGGGTGCTGGTCGCTACGGACATCGCCGCCCGGGGTATCGACATCGACGGTATCTCCCACGTGATCAACTTCGAGCTGCCCCATGAGCCTGAGAGCTATGTGCACCGGATCGGTCGCACCGCACGGGCAGGAGCCAGCGGTGTCGCCTGGTCGCTGATCGACCCTGAGGAGATGAAGCGGATGCGGGCAATCGAACGTCTCACCCGGGTCAGTCCCGGCAAGCTCGACGTCGATCTGCCTCCCGGTGACGAGAATCGCCCGCCTGCGCAGCAGTCCGCCGCGCCGTCAGCCGAGCCGGAGAAACGCCGCGAAGCCCGCTCCGGGGGCGGCCAGGACCGGGCCGGCAACGGTGAAGGCCGTCGCCGCAGGCGGCGCCGTCCGCGCAGGCGTAAGGCGCAGGCCGCCGCCTGACGCGACCCCTAGCCCCGCATCTGTCCGAAGCAGTTTCTCAGCTCGGTGACGAACTGCTCCGGCTGCTCGAAGGCGGCGAAATGGCCGCCTTTCTCCAGCTCGTTCCAGTAGACGATGTTGCTGAACCGCTGCTCGGCCCAGCTGCGTGGTGTGGCGACGATCTCCTTGGGAAAAATGCTCGCACCGGTGGGCACTTCCACTTTTGCACCGTCACCGCCGAACGCGGAGTTGAAGCTCTCCCAGTAGAGCCGTGCGGAGGAGGCGCCGCTGGCCGTGAGCCAGTAGAACATCACGTTGTCGATCATTTCCTCCCGGCTCAGTGCGTTCTCCGGGTCGCCGTCGCAATCCGTCCACTCGTAGAATTTTTCGACGATCCAGGCCGCCTGGCCCATGGGTGAATCCACCAGGCCGTAGCCGAGCGTCTGCGGCCGGGTTGCCTGCTGCTTGGAATAACCGGCGCCCCACTCGTTGTAGTACTGCCCGCCTGCGAATGCCTGCAGATCCCGCTCGCTGGGATTCTGCTTGGCCTCTTCCGTGGGAGGCGCGCTGACCATGTTCAGATGAATACCGCGGCAGGGGCCGAGATTCTGCATGCCGATCATGGTGGTGACCGCCGAACCCCAGTCGCCGCCCTGTGCGAAGTACTGATCGTAACCGAGCCGGGTCATGAGCGTATTCCACACACCGGCGATCTTCCCCACACCCCAGCCGGTTTCCGCCGGTTTGCCGGAAAAGCCGTATCCCGGCAGCGAGGGACAAACCACATGGAAGGCGTCGACAGCCTCGCCGCCGTGCTCCGTCGGATTCACCAGCGGATCGATGACCTTGTGGAATTCGACCACGGATCCGGGCCAGCCGTGCGTGATGAGCAGAGGTGTCGCCTCCGGATGCGGGCTCCGGCAATGGATGAAATGGATGGAGAGACCTTCGATCGCGGTGGTGAACTGAGGGAATCGATTGAAGTAAGCCTCCCGCGATCGCCAGTCGTAGTCGTTGAGCCAGTAGTCACGCAGGGTTCGAGCGTAGTCAAGCGGCAGCCCCTGGCTCCAGTCGTCCGGTGTTTCCGCTTCCGGGAAGCGGGTACGCTCGAGCCGCGCTTTGAGATCGTCCAGGTCATCATTGCTGATGTCGATGCGGAAGGGTTCGATGCTGCTCATGGAAGTCGTGTCCTCTCGTTCGGCCGTGAATGAAGATTCTGACGGGTGATTACAGTACCGGGGCCAGAAGCCGGGCGCCACGGGCGGCGGTGTATTTCCACCAGGGATCGGCCGCCAGGTCGTCCGGCTGGATCTGTGTGCTTTCATGGAAATCCGCGGTCAGCATGGCTTCCACGGATTCCGCGAACCGCCGGTCTGCGACGACCATGGTGTGCTCGAAGTTCAGGCGCATGGAGCGATTGTCCAGATTGGCGGTGCCGACGGTGGCGAGATCCTGATCGATGAGCATCACCTTCTGATGCAGGAACCCGCCTTCGAAGCGGTAGAACCGCACGTCCGCGGCCATCAGCTCAGGCAGGTAAGCGCGTCCCGCCAGCGCCACCAGACGGTTGTCCGTGATTCCCGGAATCAGCACGCGGACATCCACACCCCGGAGCGCGGCCATCTTCAGCGCGTCGATGATGGAGCCGTTGGGAACGAAATAGGGGCTGACGATCCAGAGCCGCCGACGGGCGGAATGAATGGCGTGCACGAACATGAGCGCGCCGGGCTCCCGGTCGTCGGACGGGCTCGACGGCAGGGAAAGCACGTGGTGGTCGGCGGACATGGCTCTGGCCGGCCATTGCACATCCGGGATGGCTCCGGAGGACCAGTACCAGTCCTCGAGGAAGGGCACCTGCACCACCATGGCGGCGGGGCCTTCGATCTGGAGGTGCGTATCCCGCCACGGCGTCAGTACCCGATCCGCCCCAAGATACTCGTCGCCCACGTTGAGCCCGCCCACGAAACTCGTTCGGCCGTCCACCACCACGATCTTCCGGTGATTGCGGAAGTTCACCTGAAGCTTCCAGACGCGACGGGTCGTGCCGGTGAAGGCCTGCACCCTGGCGCCCGCATTGCGTAGCTCACGTGTGTAGGTTGAAGGCAGCTGATGCGATCCGATCCGATCGAAAAGCAGGTAGACGTGCACGCCGCGTTCGAGGCAGCCGAGCAGGACCGACTTCAGCCTGCCGCCGAGATGGTCGTCCCGGATGATGTAGAACTGCACCAGCACATAGTGCTCGGCGCGTTCGATGGCGGTGAAGATGGCCTCGAAAGTCGCCTCTCCATCGATCAGAAGGGTGGCCTCGTTTCCGCTCAGAAACGGTGTGTCGGCCAGGGTCTCGAAACCGAAATAGCGGCGGCTGTCCGTGTCCAGACGGGAGTGGAAGGGTGCGGCGGCCTCGTCTGCGTGCCGGGTGGTGAGGTGGGCGATGGCGGCATCACCGGCACGCCTGGCGTCCACGTAGCCCATGAAACGCCGCCGGCCGAAAACCGTGTACAGAGGCAGAGCGACGATCGGCATGGTGATCAGCGCCAGCAGCCAGGCGATGGCGCCCTGGGCCGTGCGTACGTGCATCACGGCGTGCACGGCGGCAGCAATGGCGGCCATCTCCAGGAGCAGATAGCTGGAAGCGATGATGAGGGTCGCGTGTTCGTGCAGAATGTTCATCGTTCTTCCCACAGGATAGACAACTCTTGAACGACGCGGCTACATCCGCGCTTCCGAAGATCGGGCTGGCGCTGGGTGGAGGCGGGGCGAAAGGCCTCGCACACATCCCCATGCTGCAGACGCTGGATCGCTTCTCCGTCCGGCCGCACGCGATTGCGGGCACCAGTATCGGCGCGATCATGGCCACGCTCTACGCAGCGGGCATCAGCGGGGATCGGATTCGTGAAGGCATTACCGATCTGGTGGCGACGCCGAAATCGCTCCAGGATCTCTTCGATGCCAAGCAGATTTTCGCCTGGCTCGAATACTTCGATCTGGATATCGGTCGCGGCAGTCTGTTTCAGATCGATAAATTCCTGGATGAGCTGGAGAACGTGATCGGGGTCAGCTGTTTCGAAGAGCTGGCCACACCGCTGAAGGTCGTGGCCACGGACTTCTGGGCCCGGGACGAGGTGGTCTTCGATCATGGTCCGATCATCCCGGCCGTGGCGGCCAGCTTTGCCCTGCCGGGCATTTTCAAGCCGGTGCTGCAGCAGGACAGGGTGCTCATTGACGGCGGCAGTGTGAATCCGTTGCCCTATGATCTTCTGCAGCCTGACTGCGATTTCGTCATTGCCATCGACGTGCTCGGTCAGCGCACGCCGCGACACGATCTGCTGCCTACCTATACGGAATCCCTGTTCAATACCTTTCAGATTGCAGAGAAGAGCATTGTGCGGGAAAAATTCCGGCGCCGGCCGCCCGATCTGTACATCGAGGTGGAGATTCGGGACGTGGCGGTGCTCGACTTCCACAAGGTGGAAGAGATCCTCAAGCAGGCTGAGCCTGCCCGGGCCGAGCTCGAGGTGGCGCTCGAACGGCTCGCCTCTGAAGGTCATGCGGATGAGAGAACGCCCCCTTGAGGCTCCTGCGCGAACCCATGCTGCACTTCTTCGCTCTGGCGGGTCTGCTGTTCGCTCTGGAGGCGTATTTCTCGGCCGGTCAGAAGGCCCGGATCGTCATCGATCAGGCCACCGCAGACTATCTCATCCGGCAGCGGGAAGATCTGGAGCTCAGGGTGCTGGATGCATCCGAGCGCGCGAACGTGATCGACGGCTATGTGGAGGATGAGATCCTCTACCGGGAAGCTTACCGGCGCGGTCTCGACCAGGGCGACAGCCGGATGCGCCGCAACCTCATCCTGAAGATGCGCGGCCTGATCACGGGGGATCTCGAAGCACCCGGTGAAGACGAACTACGTCGTTTTTTCGAGACCCATCGCGATCGGTTCGTGCGGCCGGCCCGCTACGACATCGAGCAGGTCACTTTCGACGCGGATGCGCTGATTCCCGACGATTTCGATGCTGCGCTCGCTGCCGGCACGATCAGATCGCGCCGGCAGCCCGGGATGCCGCAATCGCTGCTGGCCGGTACGTTCGGTACCGACGCCGGCCGGGCGATTCTGGCGGCTTCCGGTAGCGAATGGCTGGGGCCGTTTGAGATGCCCGATGGTTTCCAGTTCCTGCGGGTGCTCGATCGAATACCGGAGCGGGTCGCCGAATACGAATCAGTGCGGGCCTATCTGGCCGGCGACTGGATGATGGACAGATCCCGGAAGCTGATCCGCGAGGAGGTTAACCGGGTAGCGGCGGACTATGAGGTCGTCATCGAGGCCGATCTGTGAAAGGTCTCCCACGGCTGATGCTGTCCATGCTCGTCGGCCTGGCCTGCACGGGTCCATTGCAGGCGCACGACATCGGAATCACCCAGGCTCTGCTGATGGAGCTGCCGGACAACGCCTATCAGTTCGCCGCGCGGATCGCCCCCGGCATGGCTTCCCGCCACGGTGGGCCGGAACTGCCCGGTCACTGCGCTTTCACCAGTCCGCCGACGGGTGTGCAGACGGCATCCGCGCGGGTCTGGGAATTCGCCTGCGATGGCCGGCTCAGCAGCCAGGACGAGATCCTGCTGCGCTGGCTCAGAGACGGCGCCATGGTCTCGGCCGAGTGGCAGGACGGCTCCACCGGTCGGCGTCTGTTTCCGAACGAGAACGGCGTCATCACCGTCGCGCTTGCGGAGCTGGCAGCCGGATCACAGGATCCGTTGACGGCCGCAGGCAGATACACGGTCCTGGGCGTGGAGCACATTCTCGAAGGGCTCGATCACCTGCTGTTCGTGCTCGGTCTGCTGCTGATCGTATCGACGCCCGACGTGCGCATTCTGGCGCTGGTGAAGACCGTCACCGCATTCACGGTTGCGCACAGCCTGACGCTGGGTCTGGCCACGCTCGGCCATGTCGATCTGCCGTCCCGGCCTGTCGAAGCGGCCATCGCGCTGTCCATCGTCTTCCTCGCCATGGAGGTGGTGCGCGGCTGGCAGGGACACAGGAGCCTCACTCATCGTCAGCCCTGGCTCGTGGCTTTCGGCTTCGGGCTGCTGCACGGACTCGGATTCGCAGGCGCGCTGGCCGACATCGGCCTGCCTCAGGCGGATATCCCAATCGCGCTGCTGTTCTTCAACGTCGGTGTGGAACTGGGTCAGCTCGTCTTCGTCGCTGTGGTGCTGGCCGGCCGCTGGCTGCTTGTCCGTCTCACCTGGCCGGCCTGGGCGGCGTACGTTCCGGTCTACCTGGTGGGCATCACCGGGGCTTACTGGGTGATCGAACGGGTCGCGGCGATGGCGGTGCCGGTTTGATGCGGACCTCGAACGCTAGGACGACAGCGGAGACTGCCCCGCAGGACTCTGGTCGTCATGGGAGAGCACTCCATCCGCCAGAGGAATGCGTTGTCCCGGATCACTCTCCATGCGTATCAGATGCTCTTCATCGTTGATCAGATAGGTGACGTCATATCCGATGACGCGATCCTCGAATTCCACGATCGTCTCGCAACGCGTCTCGGTTGTGGTGTAGACGTCGTCAGACTGGACTTTTTGCTGAACTTTGTTGCCGGCGAAACCGCCAGCAGCGGCACCAGCGACGGTGGCCAGCGTCTTCCCGCTGCCGCCGCCGACCTGGTTACCAAGCAGTCCTCCCACCAGTGCACCCGTCGCAGTTCCCATGATGCGGTGTTTGTCGCGCAGCTCTTTCTGATGGGTCACTTCGACGTCTTCACAAACTTCCCTTGCGATCTCGAATTTCTCAGTGGCTGGAACCGCGCTGACCACTTCCGCGAAACGCGGTGTCTCAGGCATCGGTTCCCCCATCATCTGGTAGCCCGCGATGGCCCCACCAGCCGTGGCAACCACGGCACCGACGACGATTCCTTTGATCATGGATGCTGACATGGGTCGTTCCTGTCCTGCGTTCAGATACCCGGATTTTCTCAACGGTGAGTTTGTTGGTGTGAGAACCAGCGCTCACCTGGGAAGATTGCAGGTCTTCGGGAACCGGAAGCGGTCAATCAGTGCATCCGGCCGTCGATCTCCGCCAGAATGCGCTGTGTCAGGGCGGTGGCCTCAGCATCCGGCAGCTCAGCGATGCGATCGAGGAGCGCCATCAGAAGGCGGATGGAATCTTCGTTCCAGCCTTCCAGCCGTTCCAGAATGTCGTCCTCAGCCACTTTCCCGCTTGCCCTTGTTGGAAGGCAGAGCATTCAAACATGCTCGAACCCTGGGACGTTAAAAGCCGTTTGTATCCGCATGTTTGCAAAGTGGCGACGCCGGACCGTTGCGATCCTGCGGTCTGTCGGCTTGCGGTGGGTGCTATCCTGTTCCGGTTTTGGAGTAGCCGCTCGCCGGCAGAACAGTGATGCCCGATCCGGGCTGAGTGGGTTTCATGAGCAGAACGACACGGACCTGGCACCACGGACTGGTCGCACGATGGTGGGCCGAGTTCAATCAGGGCGGGGAAGACGTCGATGTTTTCCGCCGCCTGATCGAGCGCTCCGGGGAGCCGGTACTGGACGCCGGTTGCGGTACGGGCCGACTGCTGCTGCCGTTCCTGCGTGCGGGAATCGACATCGATGGCAGCGACACCTCTGTCGACATGCTCGACTGGTGCCGGACAGAGGCCGAACGGGAGCAGGTGTCCGCCAGCCTGTACCCGCAGGCGATGCACGAGCTCGATGTTCCCCGACGCTATCGTACGATCATCGTATGCGGTGCTTTCGGTCTCGGCGGAACGCGTGATCAGGATCTCGAGGGTCTCCGAAGACTGCATGGCTTTCTGGAGCCGGGCGGCCGTTTGTTCATGGACCATCACCTTCCGAGTCTGGAGAATCCGAAGGGCTGGAAATCGTGGATTGAGAAACCCGAGCTGCCCGGACCCTGGCCTGAGCGGGGTGATCGGCGCCTGGCGGGCGATGGAACCGAGCTGGAGATTCGCATCCGGCAGATCGATTTTGACCCGCTGGAGCAGACGACGACCCTGGAGATCCAGGCCAGTCAGTACCGTGCTGACGAGCAGATAGCGGTCGAAACCAGCACCATCGACATCAATCTGTACTTTCAGAAGGAAATAGAGCTGATGTTGAAACTCGCGGGCTTCCGTTCGGTAACCGTTCGGGCGTTCGGCAAAGCCCGGGCTCCCCGCTCCTGGGAAGACGAGCGTATCCTCTTTGAAGCTTCAGTCTGAATCGGAGAGGCTCGACGTGGATCGTCAGCCTCTCGTTCCCGGAATGGATCACTATCCGAGGCTTCGGCGTGAATGACAGGCCCGGCAGCACTACCGCGGTTGGGGTGTCACGATACCTCAGTAGACCCGACGGAACTGGCGGACACCGGCGAACCGGATATTGTTGGCATCCACAGCCGAATTCGTTCGATGTGATTCGATGACCTGGAGGGCTTCTTCCTGGTCTTTCGCAACGATCAATCCGGCAATCAGCGCTTCTGCGTTCTGTTTTGCTGAAGAAAGAGACACGTAGGGCCCGATATCAGTGCCTTCTCGCGTGCTGAAATACCATGCGCCGTCGAGCTGGAAGAATCTCTCTGAGCGGGTCCAGTTCCGTACCAGCTCCCCGGAGCGCACAGGTGCGTCAGGGAGATCGATTTCGACCACGTCCGCCAGAAGCAGGTCGGCATCGCCACTGGCGTCCTGTATGAAGTGCTGCTCTTCGATCATCAGAGCATCGGCGATTTTCAGCTGTTCACTCGACGAGACAGCGTCACGAAGACGATTCACAGCCTGCCGGCTTCTCGTCTCTGCGATCGAACGGTCCGGGTACGGCCCGAGATGGAGACCATCCGCGGAGCCGAAATACCAAAGACCCTGGTCGTCAAATACGTTATCAGCTCGAAACCAGACTGGCAGCCGTTCCGTCACCGTAATGTCTCCTGCTCGATTGAACATTTTTAAGCGTTCTGTTTGCCGTACCACTCGACCATCGCAATCTGCTCCGGCCGCAGCTGCATTCTGGGCGCGTAGTCATGCATCCATTTCACGAAATTGATGGACGCGCTGCCGATCCGCCTGCCGCCTTGATTGGTAACGACGACCGTTTTTCTGCTGGCTCGATATTCCGACATTTCCACGTGGTACATCTCTTGAACTCCTCTGGGATGGGTTCGTTCTGTAGGGGAGAGAAGTCTGACAGGATGACCCGCAGCAGTGGTAAGTGTTCGTACTTCAAATGTGAAGTGTGAACGGGATCACACTGCAGGAAAGGTCACCGGGCCGCCGGAAGCCGATGAAACCAGGGTGAGGCTTCCTCCAGCTGCCGGGCGAGCTGCAGCAGGGTGAGTTCGTCGCCGCAGGTCGCCACGAACTGCACGCCCACCGGCAGCCCGTCCGCGCTCCAGTGCAGCGGCAGACTGATGGCAGGCTGTCCCGTGGCATTCTGGAGGTTCGTGAATCCCCAGAACCGGACGAACCTTTCGTTGAACGTCGCCGGGTCGTAGCCACCGGTGTCCAGCCAGCCGATGGGTACGGGCGGCGACAGGAGCACGGGGGTCAGCATCAGATCCCACCGCTCGTGAAAACGGGCCGTGGCCCGCCCTGTCTGGTGAATCACCTGCAGGGCCCTGGCGTAGTCCTCGGCGGTGTACGACATGCCGAGCTCCCGCATCATCCGGGTGTGTGGTTCGATGTCGTCGTCCGCGAGATCCCGGCCCAGTGCCTGCAGACGTCCGTTGACATTGAGCGCGATGTTCGCTGCCACCAGCGTCGATGTGGCCAGGCCGAAGCGCTGCCGGTCGAACTCCGGCGCCGCCGCGTCCACGGTGTGGCCGAGATCGCGGCAGAGCCCGGCGGCACGTTCCACGGCGGCCACGCACTCCGGGTGGACCGCCTGCCCGGTGAGGGCGTCGAGATCCACGGCGATCCTCAGAGGACGGAGTCTTTCCGAGTGGCGCTCCAGGTATGAGCCGTCGAAGGGCGGGGCGGCATAAGGGTCTCCCGCTGCAGGTCCATGCAGGGCATCGAGAAAAGCCGCGCTGTCACGCACTGAGCGGCTCACCACGTGTCCGGTGGACATGCCGGACCAGCCTTCGCCCACGTCGGGTCCCTGTGGGTTTCTGGCCCGGGTGGGTTTGAGGCCAACCAGCCCGCAGCAGGAGGCCGGGATCCGGATGGAGCCGCCCCCGTCCGTGGCATGGGCGGCGGGCAGCCAGCCGTCGGCGACCGCAGCCGCCGCGCCGCCGGACGAGCCGCCAGGCACGTGATCGAGGTTCCAGGGATTCCGGGTCGGGCCGAACAGCACCGGTTCGGTCGCCACGTTGAGCCCGAACTCGGGTGTGTTCGTCTTCCCGAAAATCACCAGGCCGGCCTTGCGGAAGCGCTCGACCACCGTTGCATCGTGATCGGGCACGTTTTCCGCGTACAGGCGCGACCCGTAGGTGCAGGGTACGCCTTCGATGTAGACCAGATCCTTGATCAGAAAGGGCACGCCCGCCAGCGGTGTGTCCGGCAGGGGCTCGCCCGCCCGGCGTCGGGCATCTTCCTCGAAGAAACCGGTCATGGCGTTGATGTCCCGATTCCCTGCCAGCACGGCTGAGAGTGCCGTCTCGAGCAGTTCTTCGGCCGTGGTTTCGCCCCTGCGGACGAGGTCGGCCAGGCCCATCGCGTCGTGATTGCGGTAGTCGTCGATCATCTGTGCGTCCTCCCAGCCGGCAGTGTAGGCTCTCGGAGTCAGTGGAGGCCAGCAGATGACCGTCGAGGCGCATTCAATGAGTCAGTTCAATCAGCCCCTTTCAGGCAACGAGATGCCGCGATTCGCCGGCCAGGCCTCCATGTTCCGGCTGCCGGTTCAGGAGAGCGCAGAAGGTCTGGATGTGGCCATTGTCGGGGTGCCGCTCGATATCGGCACCAGCAACCGGAACGGCACGCGCTACGGACCGCGACAGATCCGCAGTGAGTCGGTGCTCGTGCGGCCTTACGGGATGGCGACCCGGGCGGCCCCCTTCGATTCCTTTCAGGTGGCTGATACCGGTGACGTGGCGCTCAATCCCTACAGTCTCGAGAAGAGCATCGGCATCATCGAGGCGCACTACGATCAACTGCTCGAGTTCGACGTCAGACCCGTCTCTCTGGGCGGTGACCACACCATCGCGCTGCCCATACTGCGCGCGCTGGCCCGCAAGCACGGTCCGCTGGGGCTCGTGCACGTGGACGCACATGCGGACGTGAACGACGAGATGTTCGGTGAGCAGATCACCCACGGCACCATCTTCCGCCGCGCCATCGAAGAGGGTCTGGTGGATCCGCGGCGGATGGTGCAGATCGGTCTCAGGGCAACCGGCTATGCGGCGGACGATTTCGACTGGGCCCGCAATCAGGGCGTGCAGGTGGTTCAGGCGGAGGAATGCTGGCACGCGTCCCTGTCTCCCCTGATGGACGAGGTCCGGGCCCGGCTCGGCGCCGATCGGCCGACCTACCTGTCTTTCGACATCGACGGGCTGGATCCTTCGGTGGCGCCGGGTACCGGCACCCCGGAACCGGGTGGTCTGACCGGCGCTCAGGGCCTCGAGATCATCCGCGGCTGCTTCGGACTCGACCTGATCGGCTGTGACCTGGTGGAAGTGTCGCCACCCTACGATACGACCGGAAACACGGCGCTGCTGGCAGCCAACCTGGTGTTCGAGATGCTCTGCTCTCTGCCTGGTTGTGTGCGTCGATAGACACCCCGGACACAAGTTTCTATCGTGCGCGGAAATGGCGTATTGGAGGACGGCACCATGACCATAGAGCTTGCAGATCCGTCGCTGCTGAAGACCCAGGCGTTCATCAACGGGGAATGGGTGAACGGTGACGACGGTGAGCGGTTTCCCGTACTGAACCCGGCCACCGGCGAGACGGTCGCGGAGGTGGCCCATTGCGGAGCTCTAGAAACGCGACGGGCCATCGAGGCAGCCGAAGCGGCTCAGAAGTCCTGGCGGATTCTGGCCGCAAAGGACCGGTCCGCCGTGCTGCGGCGCTGGTTCGAGCTGATCATGGCCAATCAGGAGGACCTGGCCCGGCTGATGACCGCGGAGCAGGGCAAGATCCTGTTCGAATCCCGTGGCGAGATCGCCTACGCCGCATCCTTCATCGAATGGTTTGCCGAGGAGGCCAAGCGGGTTTACGGCGATGTGATCCCGCTGCCGCAGACGGACCGTCGCGGGGTCACCATCCGGCAGCCGGTGGGTGTGTGCGCGGCCATCACGCCGTGGAACTTCCCGGCGGCCATGATCACGCGAAAGGCTGGACCTGCGCTGGCCGTGGGCTGTGCCATGGTGCTGAAGCCGGCCAGGGAAACGCCGCTGTCGGCGCTCGCGCTGGTGGAGCTCGCCGATCGGGCCGGCCTGCCGGCGGGTCTGCTGTCGGTGGTGACGGGTAAGCGCTCGAGCGAGATCGGCGCCGAACTCACTGCCAGTCCCATCGTCCGTAAGCTCACCTTCACCGGCTCCACACCGGTCGGGAAGACGCTGATGGCGCAGTGCGCGGCCACCATGAAGCGCACGTCCATGGAGCTTGGTGGCAACGCACCGGTGATCGTGTTCGACGACGCGGATCTGGATGCGGCAGTGGCGGGTGCGGCGGCTTCCAAATACCGCAACTCCGGTCAGACCTGTATCTGCGCCAACCGGATTCTGGTGCAGGATGCCGTGTACGACGCGTTCGTCGAAAAGCTGACGGCGCTGGTGGGATCGTTCAGGGTCGGCAACGGCATGGACGAGACCACCACGCACGGACCGGTGGTGAACACTCAGGCGGTGTCCGATATCGACGAGCTCGTCCAGGACGCCCTGGCGAAGGGTGCGGTGGCCACCATCGGCGGAGGTCCGGGCGATCTCGGTCCCTGCTACTACGACCTGACCGTGCTGAAGGATGTCAGCACGGACATGCGTGTGCACTCGGAGGAAATCTTCGGTCCGGTGGCCCCCGTGTTCCGGTTCTCCACCGAGCAGGAAGCCATCGATCTGGCGAACGATACCGAGTTCGGACTGGCCAGCTACATCTACACCCGGGACATCGGTCGGGTCTGGCGGGTCTCGGAAGGCATCGAATACGGCATGGTCGGC
>JAUIAV010000012.1 GCA_030425195.1 Gammaproteobacteria bacterium
GTGATCTTTCAGGATTTTGGTCAATTCATGTTTGGTAATCGCCTCTTTGGCTTTACGTCGCGACATACAGAATCGCCATGCCGGGCACCAGACGCGAGGTCGTGCTGGCGATGGATCGGATGCCGCCGATGATGACGAGGGCCACGGCAGCGGCGAGGGCGATCCCGATCAGCCAGGCCTGTCCTCCCAGCGGCCCCGACGCACCCCCGGTGACATCGATGAGGATGGCGGCCGCCTGATTGGACTGGAACATGTTGCCGATGCCGAGGCAGCCGATGACCATGGCCGCGGCGTAGAACGTGCCGAGAGCCCGGCCCAACCGGGGCAGATTCCGGTCTCTGAGGCCCTGTTCCAGGTAGTACATGGGTCCGCCCGAAACGGAGCCGTCGTCGTGCTGCTGCCGGTATTTGAGCCCGAGCGTGCACTCGGCGAACTTGGTGGACATGCCGAGAAATCCGGCGGTGATCAGCCAGAAGGTCGCGCCCGGCCCGCCCAGGGAGATCGCCACCGCCACGCCGGCGATATTGCCGATCCCCACGGTGCCGGAGACGGCGGTGGTCAGGGCCTGGAAATGGGAGATCTCTCCCGGGTCGTCATCGTTGGCGTAGCGGCCGCTGATCAGCCCGATGGCGTGGGAGAAGCCGCGGATGTTCACGAATCGCAGGTACAGGGTGAAGAACAGACCGCCGCCGATCAGCCAGGCGACGATCAGCGGCAGCTCGGTATCACCGACGGGGACGGAGAAGAAGATGAATTCCGCCACCGCGTCCGCCAGGGGGCGCATGGCTTGATCGATGATCTCATCCATGGGATGGCTGTCGTTCTGATGAGCTTCCTGGGATCATAGTCGATGTGTGTCACGAAGAACGAACCGGGAGGTTCTTCGGTGCTCAAGAGCCTGCACATCACGCTGGCCTATCTCACCGTAATCGGATTTGTCATCCGGGGCCTCTGGTCCATAACGGATTCTTCGATGCGGGAACAGAAGTGGGTGCGCATAGCGCCTCACATCATCGACACCCTGCTGTTGAGCATCGGCGTTTTCATGGTGTTCAGCATCGGTGCATCGTTCACGGACGGCTGGCTCGTCGCCAAGATGCTGGCTCTGCTCGGCTACATTCTCTTCGGCGTGCTGGCCATGCGCGCCGCATCGAAGCCGTTGAAGATTGCCGGGTTCGTTGCCGCCCTTGCCTCTGTGGCCTACCTGTTTGCGGTGGCATTTTCCCGGTCGCCGTTTCCTCTGGCCGCTGCCTGAACCACCACCAGGGTCTCGATCACGAACCCGAGGATCAGAAGTCCTGCCGCGGTCATGTGGTTCAGGATACCCAGATTGAAGCAGAGCATCGCGCCGAAGTAGATCCCGACGACCCGGAGCGCGCTGCCGATGGCCATGCCGGACGTCCGGCGTTCCACCATGAGACGGCCGTGGAAGTAGTTGCGGATGATGATGATGGTGGGCATCAGGCAGAGGACCAGAAACACCTGAACGGACATGGCCAGCACTGTCTCCGGAATGCTGATCAGATCCCGCCAGACCCAGGCGGACAGCGGAGTCAGCGCGAAGACGAGCATGATCCCCGTGATCCCGGTGCCCACCAGAGCCATGAACCGGCGTTTGCCGGGGAGATCGTCCAGACCGAAGGTCACGAAGAAGTGCCGGAACTGGTTCGCCGCCTGCTGGAAGAGCATGGAGAAGTCGAACGCGACTCTGAGCGCGGCAATGGTGGGGATGCCTTCGGGCAGCCGGCTGACGAAAGCGAACAGCACCGGCCGGGACAGGGCGAACATGACCCCGGTCATGGAGACCGGTATGAAGAAAGCGGTCAGCTCCCGGTAGGTGACGTGCTCGTGCTCCAGCTCCGCAGGCGGCTGATAGTGCAGACGTTTCACCCAGATGGTGAGCAGGAGCTGCAGGGCGATGGCTGCGGCTTCGGATCCAACGAGCACGTAAACGGGCCGCAGGCCCATGCTGAAGCCTGCCACCAGGCCGGCGATCACGGCGATCAGAAAGGTGATGTTGAGTATGGTCACCCAGCCTGTGAGCCGGGCCTGTACCAGCAGCCCTGTGTAGTAGAAGCGTTGAGCGCCGAGCAGGACGATGGGTGCGAGGAAGACGAGGTACTCCTGCACCCGCTCTGTGAGTCCGGAGTCAGTGCCGAACGCGGCAGCCAGCAGCCATGCCCCGCCGTCACTGTTTCCCAGATAGATCAGTGGCAGCATGATGATCGTGCTGACCAGAAAAACGTAGCGGTGACAGCGGCGGGTGGCGGACGGGCTCCGGGCGAAGACCGTGGTCAGCTGCGCGATGAAGTTGAGACTGGCGCGGAAGAAACCGAAGGCCCCGTAACCGAGCGCGTACACCGCCAGCTCCGTGACCGCCTCGGGGTAGCGGGCGAGGGCCGCGTTCTGAAACTGGACCGACAGCACCATGGCCACGCCGGTGAGAGCAAGCGGCCAGTAGAAACGCCAGTACTGAAGCATGGGTGCGCGGCGGCCGACCCTCAGCCCAGCGTCCTTCCGATCAGCTCCTTCATGATCTCGTTGGTGCCGCCGTAGATCTTCTGCACCCGGGCGTCCGCATACATGCGGGAGATCTCATATTCGTCCATGTACCCGGCTCCCCCGTGGAGCTGCAGACATTCGTCGATGATTGAGCACTGTTTTTCCGTGCACCAGTATTTCGCCATGGAGGCGGTGGCGGGATCCAGCTCACCCTTCAGCAGCTTCATCAGACACTGATCCACGAAGTTACGGCCGATGAGGGCTTCCGTCTTGCACTCGGCCAGCTTGAACCGGGTGTTCTGAAAATCCAGCACCCGCTGTCCGAAGGCCTGGCGTTCTGAAACGAACTCTGTGGTGATCTCTATTGCGCGCTCCGCAGAAACGATGGCCGCCTGGGCGATGGAGAGCCGTTCCTGAGGCAGCTGCTGCATGAGCTGGATGAAGCCCCTGCCTTCCTCGTCGCCGAGCCGGTTCGATACCGGCACCCGACAGTCGGCGAAGAACAGCTCCGAGGTGTCCGCGCTCTTCAGACCCAGCTTCTTGAGATTCCTGCCGCGCTCGAACCCCTCCCGTTCCGCCTCGACGACGATCAGGCTGATGCCCTTGGCGCCGAGATTCGGATCGGTTTTCGCGACCACGACGATGATGTCCGCATGCTGGCCGTTGGTGATGTAGGTTTTGGCGCCGTTGATCACGTATTCGTCACCGTCCCGGATCGCCGTCGTCCGTACGCTCTGCAGATCGGATCCGGTATTCGGCTCGGTCATGGCGATGGCGCCGACCAGTTCGCCGGAAGCCATGCCCGGCAGCCAGCGCCGCCGCTGTTCTTCGTTCCCGTAGTGAAGGATGTAGGGCGCGACGATGGAGCTGTGCACCTGATTACCCCAGCCGGCGAGTCCGCGACGGATGAACTCCTCCATGATCACCGTGTCGTGCCGGTAATCGCCGCCGCCCCCGCCGTATTCGGCAGGCATCTCGGCGCAGAGCAGACCGGCCGCTCCCGCCCGGCGCCAGGCGTCCCGGTCCACCTCTCCCTGATCCAGCCACCGTTCGCGTTCGGGAACGAATTCCTGGTCAAAGAATTTGCCCGCGGCATCGCGGAGGATGTTCAACTCATCATCCAGCCACGGGGACTGGTAGTTCTCGTAGCGCATGGAAACCTCGGAATCAGGGCAGGCCGGCGTGGGGATACGGGGCCTGGCTGGTTTCGATTCTACCCGTTCTGGTCGCCGCGCATTCAGCCGGGTCCGAGGATTCCGCTGTCAGGATGAACAGCGTATTGCCCCCGGCACCGCCGAGCATGCAGGCGAAAGCGCCCTGGTCCAGCTCCACCCGGTGAGTGATCTCACCACCCTCCACCTGACGGACACACTCGGAGGTGGTAGGCGAGGCGGACCAGATGCCGCCCTCTGCATCGAGGCAGATGCCATCCGGCACCGCCCCCTTCGGCAGCTCCGCCCATAGCCGTCGGTTGACCAGTTCGCCATCCGGTTCCATGTCGAACGCCGTGAGCCGGGCGCCGAATGACTCGGCGACGATCAAGGTGGCGCCATCGGGTGTGATGACGGTGCCGTTCGGAAACATCAGATCCTCGGCGACGATCCGTGCGCCGCCGTCCGCTTCCACGCAGATGAGCGCCGCAGGCGCCGGTGAGCCACCGCCGTGCAGGTCGAAACCGAAGTTGCCGACGTAGGCCCGGCCGTTCGGATCCACCACCATGTCGTTGCAGTGGAAGCCTGCCAGTGCGGAGAGATCGGCATGCGGATGCAGCCGGACGCCGTCATAACGGAGCACGCAGCGGTCCAGCATCGAGACCACGAGCAGCTGGCCGTCCGGCAGCCAGCCCAGTCCTGAAGGACAGTTTTCGACGGTGACTACGGAGGTGACCTGGCCGTCTTCGGTCACCCGGATCACCTGATGATCATGCATGTCGGACAGCCACAGGGCCCCGTCCCGCCACCGTGGTCCTTCGCCGAAGCACAGGCCTTCGACGAGCGTTTCGGTACGCTTCTGTGTCACTTGGAGTCCCCTTTCCAGCGGAAGCGGAGCATACCATGGCCTTCCGGGTCGCCCGAAAGGCGCGGCACAGGGGCATTTCAGGCTGCTGGCCAGTGGCCGGGCGTGGGGTTAAGATGCCGGGCTGACACTTTGAAGGTTGGTGGACCAATTGCCGCTTCGGCGCCGGACGCTGGCCGTCTTTTAACCTCTCTATCTGAAAAACTGGGGGAATCTCATGAAAGACGTGGTAATCGTCGACAGCGTCCGTACGGGTCTGGCCAAGGCCTTCCGCGGCAGCTTCAACCTCACCCGCTCCGACGACATGCTGGCGCATTGCATTGATTCGCTGCTCGATCGAAACCCGAACGTCAGCCCCGACGAAGTGGAAGATGTGGTCGTGGGTGCTGCCAGCCACGCCGGCGAGCAGGACGGAAACCTGGCCCGGCTGGCGGTCGTGCTCTCCAAGCTGCCGATCACCGCCGCAGGCATGACCATCAACCGGTTCTGTTCCTCCGGTCTGCAGTCCATCGCCCTGGCCGCGAATCAGATCGCTTCGGGTCAGACCCAGGTCGCCATCGCGGGTGGTGCCGATTCCATCTCCATGCGCACGCGCCAAGAGCCGGGCAAAGCGGAGCTGAACAAGCGCCTGCTCGAAGAGAAGCCGGACATCTTCATGGCCATGGGCAACACGGCCGAAGTGGTGGCGCGCCGTTATCAGGTCACCCGGGAGATGCAGGACGAGTACGCACTGCAGAGTCAGCAGCGCTACGCGGCGGCTGTCGAAGCCGGAAAGATCGCCGAAGAGATCGCGCCCATGCAGGCGACCATGCTCAAGGTGGACAAGGAAACGGGTGAAGAGTCCCGGGTCGAGGTCACGGTGGACAAGGACGAATGCAACCGTCCCACCACCACCCTGGAAGGCCTGGCCGGACTGCCGCCGGCGTTCGAAGAGGATGGCACCGTGACCGCGGGCAACGCTTCCCAGCTTTCCGACGGCGCATCCATGACGCTGCTGATGAGCGCAGAACGTGCCGCACAGCTCGGTATCGAGCCCATGGGCATCTACCGCGGCTTCACGGTTGCCGGCTGTGAGCCGGATGAGATGGGTATCGGTCCCGTCTTCGCGATCCCGCGGCTGCTGAAGAACGCCGGTCTGTCCCAGGACGACATCGATCTCTGGGAGCTGAACGAAGCGTTCGCATCCCAGTGCCTGTACTGCCGTGACAAGCTGGGCATCGACAACGAGATCTACAACGTTCTCGGCGGCAGTATCAGCATCGGCCATCCGTTCGGTATGACGGGTTCCCGTCAGACCGGTCTGGTGCTCAGAGAGCTGAAGCGCCGGGGCAAGAAGTACGGTGTGGTGACCATGTGTATCGGTGGCGGTCAGGGCGCCGCGGGCCTGTTCGAGGCCGCCTGAAGCCACCCGTACCGACCATCCCCGCTGGTTACAAATTGATACTGGCGGGAAATGGGCGTGAAACAGCCGCCGGTCAGAATACCGGCGGCTCGCCCTGAGGCGGTCCGGGAAGCTATGCGCAGTATCGGTTTGCAGGAAAATTTGGAAAGATTGTTGCCTGACTGGCGATGTCTCTCCCGATTCGCAGGGTCCATGACGACCCTGTCCGCACTGCTTTTATCGGCCGGGGCTGCCCTGGCAGCCAGCGAAGGGCCGGCGCAGTCGGGTCTGACGCAGGATGACTCCGAGCCGGGTACCTACACGGCCGTGCAGCTCAGCAACTCCCCTCTGAAACCTTCAGCACCCGACTATTCCGACAGCACCGACCACGAGCTCACCCGGCTCGGGGCCCGCTGGGATGCGCTGAGCGCACCGGAGCGGGAAGCGCTTCTGCGGGAGGTGAAGCTCCGGATGGCGCAACGCAAGGATGCGGACGGTGTGCTCGTCATCCGGACCCAGCGGCGTTTCGGTAGCGTCTACAGCGGCGGCAGCCGCTATCTCAAGATCGAGACAAAAGTCATCCGGGTGCGGCCTGCCGAGGGTGGCATGGATGGATCCAGCGCCCGTGGTGCGGCCAAGCGTGGTTTCGGCACGGGGTTCGAGCAGCGCAACGCGCAACCGGCGACGCACGTCGAACCTGCGCAGGCCAAACCCGAACTCCCGCCTCTGGATGCGTCGGTGAGCCCTCCCGTGGTGCAGACCGGCGACCCTTCAAGCTAAGCCGCAGATCTTGGACGCGGAAGTCGCCAAGCTCCTCGTGGTCGATGACGACCCCGAAATACGCGAGCTGACCGAAGCCTATCTCACTCAGCAGGGATTCATCGTTCACTGTGTGGACAGCGGTGAGGCCATGGACGCTTTTCTCGAAAAGGAACCCGTCGATCTCATCGTGCTCGATCTGATGCTGCCCGGGGAGCACGGGCTCGCCATCGCCAGACGGCTGAAAAACGACGGCCAGATTCCCATCGTGATCGTGTCCGCGCAGGGCGACGACATCGACCGGATCGTCGGGCTCGAAGTCGGTGCGGACGACTACCTGCCGAAACCTTTCAACCCCCGGGAACTTCTGGCCCGCATCCGGGCCGTGCTGAGGCGTTCCAGCACGCAGAACACCGCGGAACCAGCCACCGCCAGAGTGGCGTTCGGGGACTTCGAACTGGACGTGAGCGCCCATCGTCTGACCCGCAATGGCGAGGTCGTTTCTCTGACTTCAGGTGAATTCGATCTGCTCTCCATTCTCGTCTCGAATCCCAACAAGGTTCTGGACAGGGACCGTATTCTGGATCTCCTCACGGGTGCCGAACGCTCCCCGTTTGATCGCAGTATTGACGTCCGGGTAACGAGGCTCCGCGGCAAGATCGAGGCGGATCCCTCGGCGCCCGTGTTCATCAAGACGGTCTGGGGCAAGGGCTACATGTTCTGTCCGGATGGTGATGGCTGATCGACCGTCATCGGTGGATCGATCCGCGATCGATCCATCTGCGATCGGGCCCGGTGCCATCGGACCTTCCACCATCATGCAGGGCTCCCTGCTCGCTCGAACCAACCTGACGCTGGCGGTCAGCTCGCTTCTGATCGCCCTGGTCTCCATCGCGGCCCTCAACGTCTACCTGATCGAACCCATCGCACGACAATCGGCGAATGACGAGGCAGCGCTCCTGGTTCTGTCCGCTCAGACCTGGGTGGAGCTGCCGCCCGCCGCCCGCCCGTACTTCGAGCTCGAGCTGGCAGAGAGCCACGATCTGATCATCAGCCCGGAACCCAGAGAGCTGGCGGTGGCGACGCTGGAGCAGCCCTATCTGTCCCTGGTCCAGGATCGTCTGGCTGAGCGGCTCGGGGAGCCCGTGGTGCTGCTCGAGGGCGATGAGCTGATCTGGCTCGATGTGATCATGGGTGGTCATCGACTGCAGATCGGCTTTTCGCCCGGGCGACGGGACATCGAGCCGCTGTACGTGGGCATCATCATCTTCGGACTCGGTGCCGCCATCGTATTCCTCACGTCGCTTTACATCGTGCAGCGGATCACACGACCGCTGGTTGCCGCGGCGGAACGGGTGGAGTCGTTCCGCGGCGGTGAGGATTTCGAGCCGTTGCCCGAGCGGGGTCCGAGGGAACTGGTTTCTCTGGCCCGCAACTTCAACACCATGGCCCGGGAAATTTCCGCGCTGCTGTCCAACCGGACCACACTGCTGGCCGGCATATCCCACGATCTTCGGACGCCGCTCACCAGAATGCGCCTGGCGCTGGAGCTGCTGCCTGATGACGTGGACCCCAAGCTGATCGAACGTTTCGAGCGGAATCTCGAGACCATGGATTCGCTGATAGGTGACACGCTCCGCTTTGCCCGGGGAACCAGCGAATCCGCCCAGCGGGTGAAGCTGATTCCCTTCATCGAAGATGTGGTGGATGCCTATGATGCGAGCATTCCGTTCGAGACGGTCCCGGGGATACCGGCACCGGAGGAGCTGCAGCTGGCGCCCGGTGCGCTCAAGCGGGTGCTGACGAACCTGATCAGCAATGCCCAGCAGCACGGCAGCGGCGTGCACGTCCGCCTGGAAGGCACGGAAGTGCATGTGATTGATCACGGTGACGGCATTCCGGACGAGTACAAGGAGCAGGTGTTCCAGCCGTTCTTCCGTCTGGACAGTTCCCGCAGCGTGGTCACCGGCGGCAGCGGCCTGGGTCTTGCCATCGTCATGCAGCTCTGTCAGGCGCATGGCTGGCGGGTGAGGATCGAAGATCCGCCGGGGGGCGGAACGGACGTGGTGGTGACGCTGGCGCCGGTCACCCGGGTCGGCTCGGTTCGGCGCGAGCCCGCCATCCCGGTCGTAGGTAACAAAATGACACAAAACGGCGAGCCGACGTAATTTCCCCGAAACGTCTGAGGCGCATAGTGGAATCAGACAGGAAGCCCGGGTCAGTTTCCGGGTAGAAAGTCTTTATCCCCTTGAGACCTCCAGGGACACCCGAGCAGGCGGGCCTCTCTGAAAGAAATGGAGGTCATCTCAAAACCGCCGGCTCCCTCTCCAGGCCGGCGGTTTTTCTTTTTTTGCCGATCGGTTTTTTCCGATCCGTTTTCCCGATCAGTCTGACCGCAGGTCTCAGCCGTTTTCCTGGTAGACGTGTACGTCCCGCTGCGGGAAGGGGATGGAGACGCCTTCCGCGTCGAAGGCCAGCTTCACCTTCTCCGTCAGATCGAAGTACAGGCCCCAGTAATCGGCCGAGTTCGCCCAGACCCGCGTGGTGATGTCCACGGAGCTGTCGCCCAGATTGGAGACCACGATCTGCGGAGCGGGATCCGACAGGGACCGGCTGTCCTCGGAAATCAGACGCTCGATGATGGCCTTGGCCTTCGCGATGTCGTCGGAGTAACCGATGCCGAAAACGAAGTCCACGCGTCGGGTCGCTTCCATGGAGTAGTTGGTGATGATGCCGTTGGATATGGAGCCATTCGGCACGATGATCACTTTGTTGTCCGGCGTCTTCAGAATCGTATTGAAGATCTGAATCGCGTGCACCGTACCCATGATCCCCTGAGCCTCCACGAAGTCGCCCACCTTGTACGGCTTGAACATGAGCACGAGCACGCCACCGGCGAAGTTGGAGAGGCTGCCCTGCAACGCCAGACCGACTGCGAGGCCGGCAGCACCCAGAACCGCGATGAAGGAAGTGGTTTCGATTCCGATCATCGACGCGACGCTGATCAGCAGCAGCGCCTTCAGACCGATGGAGGCCAGATTGCAGAGGAACGTCGCCAGCGTCGGTTCCGTGTTGCTGCGCTCCATGCCGGCTCTGATCAGCCGGACGAACCGGTTGATGATCCAGAGACCGATGATGAGGACGACAAAGGCCAGCAGGAGCTGCGGGCCGTAGTTCATTGCCATCTCCACACCGGTGTCGACGTATCCGGCCACCTGTTCGGTGGATATCTCTTCCATGATGATTACCCTCCCAGGTAATGGTTTTGTCCGCGGCGAATAATGCCCAAGCCACTTGTTTGACACAATCCGGTGGGCTCGTGCTAAAGAGCCCCTGAACAGTCGGGCGCAACACGGCCTGCTCGGGTGTACAGCCCCCTGGCCTTCCCCTAATCTAAGCCGTTTCCTCTGGGGATGACAGGATGAAGAAGGGATGGGCCGGGCCCGTGACCCGATCCGGCTGGATGCTGATGGTTCTCGTCGTCGCAGCGGGTTGCGAAAGCGCCTACTACGGAGCCTGGGAGAAGGTCGGCGTGCACAAGCGGGACATCCTCGTGGACCGGGTGGAAAATGCGGCGGAGGCCCAGGAAGACGCCAAGGCGGAGTTCAAGAGCGCATTCGACGCTTTTTCCAGCGTGGTGAACGTACCGGCGTCCGATCTGAAAGACACGTATGAAGAGCTGGCGGACGCTTTCGAGGATGCCGAGGCGCAGGCAGAGGAGGTCACCGATCGGATCGACGCCGTGGAATCGGTTTCCGAAGCCCTGTTCGAGGAGTGGGAGCAGGAGATCGGCCAGATCACGAACGCCCGGTTGCGCGCGTCCAGTGCCGATCAGCTCAAGTCTTCCCGACGGCAGTATCAGGCGCTGATTCAGGCCATGCGCCGGGCGGAGGCCAAGATGCCGCCGGTGCTGGATGCGTTCCGGGACCAGGTGCTGTTTCTGAAGCACAATCTGAACGCCCAGGCCATCGCCTCACTGGAAGGCGAGCTGGGCATGATCGAGACGGACGTCGCTTCGCTGATCCGGGAGATGGAAGCCTCCATATCGCAGAGTCAGGCGTTCATAGAGGACATGCAACTGCTTGGAGGTGATTCATGAAAGCCATCGGATGGCTGATAGGTATTCTGTTCCTGGTCGTGGTCGGCATCGGCGTCTATGTGGTCATGAATTCCGGGAGCCTGATCAAGACCGCGGTGGAAACCTATGGGCCCAGATATCTCGGAGTGGACGTCCGGCTCGGCTCGGCGGAGATCTCACTCACGGAAGGCACGGGAGAACTCAAGGGGCTGGTCATCGGCAATCCGGAAGGATTCGACGGACCGCACGCCTTCAGTCTCGGCCGTGTGAAGCTCGGACTCGATCCCCTGGGGCAGAGCGAAACCCTCATCCGCCTGCGCACCATCGAGGTGGATGCCGCCGATCTGGCGCTGGTGGCAAAGGGGACCCGGACCAATCTGCAGGCGCTGATGGCAAATCTGTCTTCCGACAGCGGGGCGGCAGAACCGGCCGAGGCGTCAGAAGGGCCGGAGCCGAAGATCGTCATCGAGAACTTCGAATTCACCAATGCCCGCACGTCGCTGGACTCGGACGTGCTCGGTCAGCGTGCCGTGGACATTCCGGACATCCGACTGACCGGGATTGGTGAGAAGTCGCAGGGTGTGACCATCCGGGAAGCGCTCAAACAGCTGCTGTCACCCATCGTCAAAGCATCCACCGAAGCGCTGGCACGGCAGAACCTGAATGTGGATGAGCTGAAATCGAAGGCCGAGGAGCGCGTGGACAAGGAACTCAAGGAACGGCTGGGCACGGATCTCGAAGGTGTGAAAGGTCTGCTGAACCGGTGAGCTACGAGAACATTCTCTATGAGGTGCAGGGCCCGATGGCCCTGATCACCATCAACCGGGCGGATCGCCACAATGCCATTTCCCTCGGCACGCTGGACGAGCTGCAGACTGCGGTGGCGGTGGCGGCAGACGATGACGCGGTGCGGGTGATCACGATCACGGGCGCCGGCGGCAGAGCGTTCGCTTCCGGATCCGATCTGGAGGAGGTCAGGCACCGGGACCTCAGAAAGGCTCTCGAGCCCATCGTCCAGGGACTTGCGGACCAGCTCGAGCGGACACCCAAACCCACCATCGCGGCCGTCGACGGCATCTGCATGGGCGGAGGGCTGGAAGTTGCGCTCGGGTGCGACCTCCGTATCGCCACACCGCACTCCCGTTTCGCGACGCCGGAAGGCAAGCTCGGCATCATTCCCGGCGGCGGCGCCACCGCGCGTCTGCCCCGGATCGTCGGTCGGGGCTGGGGCATGGAGATGCTGCTCATGGGTGATCCCATAGGTGCCGAGCGTGCGCTCGCCATCGGTCTGATCACTCGAATCGTGGAGCCGGAAGAACTGCTCGCGGAAGCGAGGCGAATGGCCGATCAGCTGGCGGCTTATGCGCCGTTCGTGCCGCGGACCATGAAAGCCATGGTCAACTTCGGCATGGAAGCGAGCCTGGCGGGGGCGCTGATGCTGGAGAAGTACGCCCAGGGAGCGCTGGTGCAGACTGAAGACAAGACGGAAGGCATCAGTGCCTTTCTCGAGAAGCGTGATCCGGAATTCAAAGGGCGCTAAACTCGCCAGTCCGCTTTTTTACAAGAGCTTTTTCATAGAAGACAGGGGAGATCGACATGGCAGCGGATAAATTTCCCGTCGAGGCGAGCCACATCATGATGTTTGCTCGATCGGTCGGGGACGACAACAAGATCTACTACGACGAGGACTACGCGAAGGGCACGGAACCGGGCAGCATCATCGCGCCGCCGACCTTCGCACAGGCCAGCGCTCAATTCGACCCGAACTACTTCCTGCGCCCGAAACCGGGCGGTGACGGCTGGTTCGGTTCGGGCAAGGAACCCACGGGTGTGAAGAAGGAGGCCGGATCCGGCGGCGGCGGTGGAGGTGGCGGCGGCGGTCTGCATGCCGAGCAGCATTTCGTCTACCACCGTCATCTGAAGCCCGGAGACGTGCTGACCGCCGAAACCAAGCCCGGCAAAACCTGGGAGAAGGAAAGCAAGCGTGCAGGCAAGCTGATGTTCTCGGAGTCCGTCACGGAATATCGGGACCAGAATGGCGAACTGGTGATCACGGCGACGGGTGTGGGTGTTCGCACCGAGCGCCCGGTGGACAGCTAGGGGGGAAGCGAAGATGGCATTGAAGGCAAGTGATCTGAATGTGGGTGACACCTACAGCGAGAACCTGGTCGAAGACCTCAAGCGAACCCAGATCGTGCAGTACGCGGGCGCTTCGGGTGACTATAACCCGCTGCACACGGATGAGATCTTCA
Organism: Gammaproteobacteria bacterium; assembly: GCA_030425195.1. Classification (GTDB taxonomy): domain Bacteria; phylum Pseudomonadota; class Gammaproteobacteria; order Pseudomonadales; family Azotimanducaceae; genus SZUA-309. The sequence goes on from JAUIAV010000012.1 coordinate 12,989, forward strand.
CCACCAAGGTGGCCGGATATCCCACCGTGTTTGCGCACGGGATGCTGACCATGGGCATGACGGGTGCCATGCTCACCAACTACGTGGGTGACGGGCGCCTGACCAAGTACGGCGTCCGTTTCACCAACCAGGTATGGCCGGGCGATTCTCTGACCGGTACCGCGACGGTCGAGTCGGTGGAGGATGGTATAGCCCGCTTCACCGTGGAGACCAAGAATCAGGACGGAACCACGGTGCTGTCCGGATATGCGGAAGCCCGGGTGGACTGAACGGCGTCAGTCGTACGGCAGGAAACGCGGCCAATGGCCGCGTTTTTTTATTTCTCAGGTTCAAGCCTTAGGCAGCGAGCAGGGCGATCCTTTCTTCCAGCCGGTCTGCCAGGGGGCTGGCCGGCTTCATGATGCGCCGTTCGTTCAGATAGTGTCGGGCGAGCGCAGGATTTCCACCACGCGCGGCGGCATCCGTCAGGGTCAGAGTGATCAGGTCCCGCTGCGCATGACTGCCGCCGAATGCCTGAGCCGCATCCCGTTGGCGAGCCAGAGCCTTGGCGCACCCGGCGTGGTTCCCGGTCGCGTAGTCCACCATCGCCCGTACCAGGGGCAGGCCGACTTCCCGACTGATCGCCCCGCGACCCGAGTCCGCCGGTGCCTGCTCGAGCTGCTCGAGCAGGGCCGCCAGGCTGGGGACATCTCCGGTGAGCGCGAACGAAACGGCCGCATGAAAGTCGTTGAACGCATAGTAGGCGCTGCCTTCCGCGATCTGTTCGCGCCACCAGGCGGCCACGGGCTCCGCTCGATCACCCACATCGATCCCCAGCAGATTCAGACGCCAGAGCAGGGCGGCGGCATCGAGCATGTTCAGCGCGAACCGGGCTTCCGGCGCACCCAGCTCCCGGTCGTAGAGATCGAGCACCGCCGCGTCGTCACCCCGATCCAGATAGAACAGCGCCAGGTGCCACCAGTTGTGGTAGGCAAAGCCGCTGTCCGGCGCCCAGAGCGACGCACCGGATTCCAGGTGCTCGATGCCTTCCGACACCCGCCCCTGCATCTCCATCACGTGGGCGAGGGCATGCACGGCCCAGGGATTCTCCGGGTGCAGCTCGAGTGCGGCTCTGGCGACCGACTCCGCCTCGGGGTACTGGTTGCTTTCCTCCAGACCGAACGCCTGCATGCCGAGCACGAAGCCATAGCCGGGGGTGGTCGGGGTCCAGGCAGGCAGCACCCGGCTCACCCGGTTTCTGAGCACGACCGGCTGACCGCGGAAGAAATCCAGGTTCTGGGCCGTGTGCAGCGCCAGCATGTCCAGCGGATATTCGATCAGAAGCTGCTCGAAAGTCTCGCAGGCTTCCGTCCAGTTGCCCTCGAGCATGTGTCGGGCCGCGGTGTACAGGCCCCGTTCCCGGTCGGTCGCGTGAGCCAGGAGCGGCTCTGCCCGCTCGAGGCTGCCCGCCGCACCCCGGGCGAACCGACGCTCCGTGAAACCGAGCAGGACGATGGCCCGGAACACGTGCGGCAGCGACCACTCCGGCCACTGCTTCAGCGCCGGCCGGATCAGGTTCAGGGGCTCGCCCCGGTTTGCGTAGAGAGATTCCAGCGCGGTCTCGAAATCCATCAGCGCTTCCTCCGCTGGCGCGGAGGTGGGCACGCCTCTGAGATCGGGCCTCATGAGCCGGGGATCACCTGCCGGAAGGGGCGGATGGTCACCTTGTCGAAGAGACCCGCCTGGGCGTAGGGGTCCGAGTCGGCGATCTGGCGGATTTCCTCGGGGGAGTCGGCCTCGATGATGAGCACGGAACCTACCATCCGCTCTCCGTCGTCACTCAGCATCGGCCCGGCCAGGCTCACCCGATCACCGAGCCCGCCGATGAAAGCCAGGTGCTTTTCCCGGTTGGCCAGGCGCAGTTCCAGGCTGTCGTTTCTGTCTTCACAGACTAGAACGTACTTCATGGGTTGTTCCTCCTCTGCTCAGGCCAGCGCCTGCTTGAGCTCGGCCACCGCCTGTTCGAAGGCGGCCTTGGAGCAGCCGAACAGCCCGGACGTTGCGAGAAAGTCGTGCACCAGGCCGTCGAAGCAGATGTGCTTTGCCCGGACCCCTGCCGCAGCCAGAGCCTCGGCGTAAGCCGCACCCTCGTCCCGCAGGGGGTCGAACTCGGCGGTCAGCACCACGGCCGGCGGCAGTCCGGCCAGTGATTCGGCGCGCAGCGGGCTGGCGGCGGGTTCGGAACGGCGTTCCGGCTCGCAGTAGTGATCCCAGAACCAGACCATGGTTCCGGTCTCGAGCAGATAGCCCTCGCCGTTGTCCGCATAGGACTGCCGGCTCAGATCGTGGTCCACCACGGGATAGGCGAGCAGCTGAAAATCGATGACAGGCCCGGACTCGTCGCGCGCCTTCTGACAGACCACGGCAGCCAGGTTGCCGCCGGCGCTCTCGCCGGTGACGGCCAGCCTGCCGGAGCCGCCGAGCGCGGCAGCGTTGGCGGCGGCCCAGCAGGTGGCGGCATAAGCGTCTTCCACCGCGGCGGGGTAGACGTGTTCGGGTGCGAGCCGGTAATCCACCGAGATCACGATGCAGTCCGCGGCCTCCGCCAGACTCCGGCAGACCGCATCCGCCGTGTCCAGATCGCCGATCACCCAGCCGCCGCCGTGGAAATTCATGAGGATGGGCAGCGGCCCGCCGGCGGCGGGGTGGTAGATGCGCACGGGGATCGCGCCGGCATCCGTTTCGATGACCCGGTCTTCCACTGAGCCGATGGCCAGCTCCGGATTCACCGGCCGCATCATCCGGTACATCTCCCGTCCCTCGGCGGGGCTGAGCTCGCTGATCTTCGGGCCGGGCTCCGCCGCCAGAGCGGCAAACATGGCTTCATATTCCGGTGCGAGGGGCATCGGTCTCTCCCTTTCAGTGATGGCTTTCGATGTAGAATGTGCGCTTTCTCGAGCAATCACAACCGGCCACAGGCGCCGGGAGACGGAGCAGACATGACCCAATACACCAGACGCATGCTGGACGGCGAGGACGAGATCGCGGAAGCGGCCAAGCAGTTCGGTTTCCTGGATCAGACCCTCATGAAGAACCGGACGATCACCCTGTTCGGCGAGATCAACCAGGAGGTGGCACGGCGCACGGCAGAGAAGCTGCTGGCGCTGTCCTTCGAGTCGGATGACCCCATCACCATCTTCATCGGTTCGCCGGGTGGACACGTGGAGTCGGGCGACACCATTTACGACATGATCCGTTTCATCAAGCCGGTGGTCAGAACGGTGGGCACCGGCTGGGTGGGCAGCATCGCCACCCACATCTATCTGGCGCCGGAGAAGGAGAACCGGTTCTGCCTGCCGAACACGCGCTTTCTGATTCATCAGCCGCACGGTGGTTTCGGCGGCACGGCGGCGGACGTGGAGATTCACGCGCGCGAGATCCTGAAGACCCGGGAGCGGATCAACGCCACCATTGCCGAGCGTACGGGGCAGCCGCTCGAGCGTGTGCAGAAGGACACGGACCGGGACTACTGGATGAGTCCGGAAGAATCCGTGGAATACGGCATCGTCGGCAGGATCATTCAGAGTATGGACGAGCTGGACTAGCAATCGGGCCTGTGGAGACCGCGGCGCTCAAGGTGGACGGCAGGCTCTCCGCCGAGCTGATGCGTCCCGAGGACGCCGACCGTCTTCTGGTGCTTGCGCACGGCGCGGGTGCCGACTTCCGGCACGCCAGCATGCTCGCGATCAGCGAAGCCCTGGCCCGCCAGGGCATCGCCAGCCTGCGGTTCAACTTTCCGTTCATGGAAGAAGGCCGCCGTCGGGTGGATGCCCAGGCAACCTCCGTCGCCTGTGTTCTGGCCGCCGTGGAAACGGCGCGGGAGGCAGCACCCGAGCTGCCCGTCTATCTGGGCGGCCACAGCTACGGCGGACGGATGGCTTCCCATGCGGTGCTCGAGCCATCGGCACCGGCGGTGACCGGACTGGTGTTCTGCTCGTTTCCCCTTCATCCGCCCAAGAAACCCGGAACGCAGAGAGCCGAGCATCTGCCCGGGGTTGCGCTGCCCATGCTGTTCATGAGCGGCACCCGGGATGCCATGGCCACACCGGAGCTCATGACGGACCTGGTTGAGAGCCTTGGCCCCCGCGCAACGCTGCACTGGCTGGATACCGCCGACCACGGCTACAAGGTGCTCAAGCGCTCCCGGCAGTCCGGGCTGGACGTGTTCGACGAGCTGGCCGGGGTAGCAGCCAGGTTCATGCACCGTACCGGCTGAGTCCTTCCGCGGATTACTTCCCGAAGCTCCTGATCCGCTCCGCCGTGTCCGGCCCGGCTCCCGGGCTGACCTCGCGTTCCCAGGCGAGACCGTCCGTGAGGTTCCGCTCGAGGCCGCCGTTGATGAGCTGTTTGTCCATCCGGAGGGTGTGCCAGGAGTTCTCCAGAAAGCTTCTGGCCATGGCGACGGCGGATGGCATGAGTTCATCCTCCGGGACGGCACGGTTCGCCAACCCGATCCGGACGGCTTCGGTGCCATCCACCACCCGGCCGCTGAACATCATCTCCCGGGCGGCGAGCAGCCCTACACGCCTCGGCAACCGCTGGCTCATTCCCCAGGTAGGCGACATGCCCCATTTCCCATGGGTGTCCGAGAAACGGGCCGTCTCGGCCGCGATCAGCAGATCGCAGGCGATGGCCAGTTCGAGAGCGCCCGTGTAGCAGTGGCCCTGAACGGCGGCGATGACCGGTTGCGGCAGACGTTCGATGGCCTCCAGCGTTTCCGCCTGAAAGTGCGGTGACGGAGGGCGTTCGCCGGCCTGAATGGCTTTCAGATCGTTGCCGGCAGAGAAAGACCGGCCGCGGCCACAGAGAATCACACAACCGATTCCATCCGTAACCCGGGCAAGATCGTCGAGGTGAGCGCGCAGCTCTACGAACAGATTCGGTGAAAGAGCGTTGAGCGAATCGGGCCGGTTCAGGCTGAGAATCGCCAGCCCCTCCTGATCCTCCCGGTCCACGAGTGGCGTATCCGACATATCTTCCTCCCGATCCCTGACGGTTTTCAGGGATAATGCACGGCTTTTGCCGGTGAGAACAGGAGACGCGGTGAGCAGCACGAAACCCAGACTGGCAGTGATCGGCGGCGGCATCGCCGGCATCTCGCTGGCCGCCCGCGCCGCGCCGGACTTCGAGGTGACGGTCCTCGAGGCGGAATCACAGCCCGCCTACCACAGTTCCGGGCGCTCGGCGGCGGTGGCCATCGAATGCTACGAAAACGAGGTGGTCCGGGCATTGACCGTGCCTGGAATGGACTATCACCGGGCCCATGGCGCCAGACCCATCGGCTGCCTCACCCTCGCCGATGAGGATCACCTGGAGGATCTCGCGGTCTTCGAGGCGACCTGGTCGCCGGTGTCCGGATCACTCGTTGAGATCTCCGTATCGGAAGCGCTTGCAAGGGTACCCGTGCTTCGGCCGGAAAAGGTGGCCCGGGCGCTGATCGAGACGCAGGCGCTCTCCCTGGATGCGCACGCGCTGCTGGAGAGCTTCCGCAGGATGCTGCTGGACGACGGAGGCCGCATCGTCGGCAATGCCCGGGTGGAACGCATCGAGCGGGCCGGGAGTGTCTGGCGGCTGGGGTGGCCTGGGGGCACGTTCGAAGCGGAAATCCTGGTCAACGCCGCCGGAGCCTGGGGCGATGCCGTGGCGGAGCTTGCCGGTGTGCGTCCTCTGGGTCTGCAGCCCCTGCGCCGTACCGCGTTTCTGGTGGATCCGGGCATGGACGTGACTGCCTGGCCGCTCGTGCACCGGGCGGAAGGTGGGATCTACTTCAAGCCGGAAGCCGGGGTGCTCATGGTGTCCCTGGCTGACACCACGCCGAGCCCGGCCTGCGATGCTCAGCCGGAAGAATACGATCTGGCCCTGGCGGCCGACCGCTTCCAGCAGCTGACGACGGTGGAAGTCCGGCGGATGAATCACACCTGGGCGGGTTTGCGTACCTTCCTTTCCGACGGAAAGCCGGCAGCAGGATTTGCCCCGGATGCGGAAGGATTCTTCTGGCTGGTCGGGCAGGGTGGATTCGGCATCCAGACCGCCCCCCATCTGAGCGAGGTGGCGGCGACGCTGCTCAGAGGCGGGGATCATCCGCTGGCGGATCGGATCCGCCCCGGCCGTTTCCTGTAGGCGTCAGAGGCCGAGAACCAGCTTGGCGACGATGTTTTTCTGAACTTCGTTGGTACCGCCGGCGATGGAGCTGGCGCGCAGGTTGAAGTAGCGGGAGAAGGCCCTCTCCGCGCCGTCCGGCCCCGGCCAGGGCCGGTTGTCGCCGGCTTCGCCACCCGGCTGCACGAGAACGGAGAAGCCGGTTGCTTCCACTGCCAGTTCCGTGATCCGCTGGCCGATGTCCGCGCCCAGGTTTTTCATGATCGAGGACTCCGGGCCCGGGTTCTGTCCTTTCGACAGAGCGGCCATGATCCGGAATTCCGTGAACTGATTGGCTTCGAGCTGAACCGCGGTCTCGTCGATCTTCGCCTTGAAGTCCTCGTCGTCCAGCAGCGTCCCGCCATCGAGCGGGATCGCACCTGCCAGCCGCCTTACCCGCTCCAGAGCGCTCCGGTGTGCCGCGGTGCCGCCGCCGCCCCGCTCGAACTCCAGCAGGTACTTGGCCACCGTCCAGCCCTGATCCTCTTCTCCGACCCGGTTGATCACCGGCACCCGTACATCGTCGAAGAACACCTGATTCACCTCGTGGGTGCCCGAGGCGAACAGGATCGGATCCACGGTGATGCCCGGCGTATCCATGTCCAGCAGGAGAAAGGTGATACCGTGCTGAGGCTTGTCACCGGCGCGAGTCCGCACCAGACAGAACATGCGGTTGGCACAGTGCGCATGCGTGGTCCAGATCTTGGTGCCGTTGAGAACGTAGTCCTCGCCGTCACGCCGGGCTGCGAGCTTCAGCGACGCCAGATCCGAGCCGGATCCCGGTTCGGAATAACCCTGGCACCAGTAATCTTCGCCGGAAAGGATCCTCGGCAGGTAGAAGTCCTTCTGAGCCTGGGTGCCGTGACCGATGAGCATGGGACCGCACATGCCGAGACCCATGGGCGCCAGACTCGGGGCGCTGGCCAGGGTGGTCTCGGTGGTCCATATGTAGCGTTGCACCAGATCCCAGCCGGTGCCGCCGTATTCCTTCGGCCAGCCCGGTGCCACCCACCCCTTGGCATGGAGAATCCGGTGCCATCGGATGTTGTCTTCGTAGTCCAGAAAAATCCCGGGACAGGCGCGTTGCGCCGCCCGGAGCTCATCGGTCAGCGAGGCGTCGAGAAAGGTCCTCACCTCGTCCCGGAAGGCTTCATGTTCTTTTGAAAAACTGATTTTCATCGGCTCAGCTCCCTGACGGCGTTTTCCAGCTGAAACACGTGCTCGTCTTCCGCGTCCAGAGCCCGGAGCGCGCTGGCCAGCTCCAGAAGATAATCCACGTTGGTTCCGCTCGGTCCGACCGAGCGATAGATCTGATCCGCCATGTCGGCCAGCGGCGCTTCTCCCAGGTAGGCGAAGTTGTCCACCGGGGCAATGTACACCACGCCCTGTTCCCTGCGCGCGTCAGCCAGGAAGGTCAGGTTGACGGAATGGCGTTCGTAGCCGTTCTTCTCGCGGTGATCGAGCCGGGTGAACGTCTCTTCCACCGCGTCCCGATCCACCAGATAGGCCATGCCGTCGCAGCTCGAGCCTGCTTCCCGGATCAGGGTCACGACTCTGCCGGGTGCCTCCGGCACGCCCCTGTGATCGTGCGAACCCTGCCAGAACCGTCGGGCCCATCCCTGCACACGGGCAGGACGGCGGTCGACATACTCGATGTCGGGCCGCCAGATCAGCGAGCCGTAGCCGAACAACCAAAGATGCATGACGGCGCGTCAGGCGAGTCCTTTCGAAACCTCGAAGGCGTGCCGGACGTCCTTCTGCAGCGCCGGGTTCAGCAGGAACTCCGCGGTGGTGAGCGCCATCGCTCTGGCGCCGTCCAGGGCGGCCTGATCCCCCATCTCGGAGCCGGCCCAGCGGGCGAACTCCGGATTATGGATCACCACGTTCGGCGGCGAGCAGGCCAGCATGGGATGGATCGAAGGGACCCGGTAGCTGACGTTGCCCATATCCGTGCTGCCGGCACCACCGAGCTGATTCGGCGACAGAAATTCCCGGCCGATGCTTTCGCCGAACGTCTGAAAACAGTCGGCCAGCGGCCAGTTGGTGTTCAGATCCAGATAGTCGACGCCGGCCCAGTTGATCTCGACTTCCGCGCCGCTGCCTTTTGCGCCGGCTTCGAAACAGGCCTGGACACGTGGCTTCAGGGCCTCCAGCGTCTTCTCCGTGGTGGCCCGCACGTAGAAGCTGCCGACCGCCCGGTCGGGAACGATGTTCGGCGCCTGCCCCCCTTCGCTGATGATGCCGTGTATGCGCTCCTCGTCCCGGATGTGCTGCCGCAGGTTCGAGATGGCCTGATAGGCCAGCAGCAGCCCGTCCAGCGCATTCACGCCTTTGTGCGGCATGGCGGAAGCATGCGCAGACCGGCCGTGATAGATCACCTCCACCTCGGCAACACAGATGCAGGGCATGGTGGTCAGGTTCACGCCGGCCGGGTGAATCATCATGGCGGCGTCTACCCCGTCGAAAGCGCCGGCCCGGGCCATCAGCTCCTTACCGCCGCCTTTCTCCTCGGCCGGTGTGCCGATGAGGCGGACCGTTCCGGGCAGGGCGTCGGCGACGGCCTGCAGACCCAGGGTAGCGCCCAGAGCGGCCGTGGCGATCAGGTTGTGTCCGCAGGCGTGGCCGATACCGGGCAGGGCATCGTATTCGGCCAGGATGGCGACCGTGGGCCCGTCGCCACGGGTCGGCAATCGCGCTTCGAAGGCGGTGTCCAGGGTGAAGACACCACGGTCCGCCGTCAGCCCCTGCGCGTCCAGCGTGTCGGACAGCAGGGCGGCGGCGCGATGCTCCTCGAACGCCAGCTCGGGGTGGGCGTGAATCTCGTGGGATACGGACAGCAGGGTGTCGCTGAGCGAATCGATGCGCTCGCGGATGCCGGCTGCCATGTCCTCCGGCAGGATGGTTTCGGTGGTCATGTCTTCCTTCCCCTGTGGCCCCTGAACGAACGACGATTATGCCGTATTTGAATCCGGGTCTCGCGCTTCCCGGTTGATCAGAATCCCGGCACGCCAGTAGTGAGCGGCACCCCAGAGTCCGAATGGTATGACTGCCAGAAGGCCATAGCGGAGACTGTCGGCTCCCGCTTCCACTGCCATCAGGTCACTCACCAGCCCGACGGTGAAGGGTCCGAGACCGAGGCCGATGATATTGAGAATGAAGAGATTGATGGCCGCCGCGACCGACCGCATCTGCAGCGGCACGTTACTCTGGATGATGGCGAATCCCGGACCGATGTAGGCGCCGGCGAGCATGGCCGGCAGCGCATAGAGCGCGATGGTCGCCACGACGCCGTCCACCAGGAAGGCCGCGGCCGCCAGGGGCATGACGATCAGGTAGGCGGCCACCACGATCCACGCCCGCCAGCCGGGTTGCCGGTGTGAAAAACGATCGGCCAGCCAGCCGGCGGCGAAGGTGCCGGTGGCGCCGCCGAGCCCGACCAGCACGGCCAGAACGGTGCCCACCTCGCCGGTGCTCATATCGTGAATTCTCACCAGGTACACGGGTACCCAGAGCACCAGCGCATAGCCGAAGAAGCTGACCAGGGTATTGGCGAGCACGGTGTGCCGCAGAACGGCGCTGCCCGCCATGGTCCGCGCGACCGCCCAGAAGGGGGGTGCGTCGCTTGCACCTGCTGCTCCGCCTTCACTGTAGCCTCTCGGCGGTTCCCGCACCGTCAGGCGCACCAGCAGGGCGATGGCGAGCCCGGGCAGACCGGCGACGATGAAGGCCCAGCGCCAGTCCAGCCATTCGTTGACCCAGCCGCCGATCAGGTAACCGAGCATGATGCCCAGATTGACGCCGGTACCGAAAATGGCGAGCGCCGTGGCCCGCTCCGTGGGACCGTACAGGTCGGCAATGATGCTGTGCGAGGGGGGATTGGAGCCGGCTTCGCCCACCCCCACGCCGATGCGCGCCAGCAGCAGCTGCAGGTAATTCTGCGCCAGCCCGCACAGTGCGGTCATTGCGGACCAGAGGGCGATCGAGAAGGCAATCAGATTCCGCCGGTTCCGCCGATCGGCCCACATCGCCATCGGCATGCCGAGCGTCGCGTAGAAGACGGCGAACATGACGCCGGTCAGGAGCCCGAGCTGAGTGTCGGAAATGGCCAGGGCTTCCTTGATCGGCTGCCCGAGGATGGCGACGATCTGCCGGTCGACGTGACTGGATGTGAATACCAGCACCAGCACCCCGAGGGTGTAGGTGCGTTGCCGTCGGCTGATACGGGTGCCAGTATCCTCAGTTCGGCTCATGGACGGGCTTCTTGTTCACTGGGGGAAAGGTAAAAGGTATGGCGTACGAATACGAGTTTCTGAGTGTGGAGATCGACGGTCGGCTGGCGACGGTGATGGTGAGCAATCCGCCGATCAATCTGATCACGCTGCCTCTGTACTTCGAGCTGATGGCGCTGTCGGAAGCGCTCTACGAGGATCCTGATCTCACGGTGGTGGTGATGAAGAGCGCGGACCCGGACTTCTTTCTGGCTCACTTCGACGTGGAGGCCATTCTCATGTTTCCCACGGATACACCCGCGGAGCGGTCTGCAGAGCTCAACGACTACCATGCGATGTGCGAACGTTTCCGGACCATGGACAAGGTGACCATTGCTCAGATCGAAGGTCGTGTCGGCGGTGGCGGCAGCGAGCTGGCGGCCAGCTTCGACATGCGCTTCGGTGTGCGGGGCAGGACCCGGATCAATCAGATGGAAGTGCCGCTCGGCATCCTGCCCGGTGGCTCGGGCACCCAGCGTCTGCCCCGGCTGGTAGGGCGCGGACGGGCTCTGGAGATCATTCTCGGGGCCGATGATCTGGATGCGGAAACCGCCGAACGCTGGGGCTATCTCAACCGGATCTTCGAGGCGGATGAGATCGGGGAACAGGTGCAGGCGCTCGCCCGTCGGATTGCCGGGTTCCCTGTGGAGGCCGTGCGTCTGGCGAAGCAGGCAACGGACGCACACGCGCCGAGTCCGGTGGATGGACTGGTGGAGGAAGCCTTCCTCTTTCAGAGGCTTCTGCGGACCGAGGATGCGCCGGAGCGGATGCGGCGGTTTCTCGAGAACGGCGGTCAGACCCGGGATGGCGAGCTGCGGGTGAATGAGCTGTCGGCGGAGCTGGCCGACCGTGCCTGAAGCGGCCGGCCTGGCATCCTGCCCGTCAGATCAGCGCCTCAGCCTGACTCCTCAGCCCAGGAGCGGCTTCAGCAGCTGACCGATCTCCGGACCGCCGACCTTGCCCAGCATGTCCACGGCCGCGGGCAGAAACTGCTCCACCGTGGCCGCGTCGATGCCGATGCTGCCGAGCCCGGATTTCAGAGCATCCAGACTGTCGATGGACCCGCTGGAGAGACCCATGGCCTGGGCCTGCTCGAGATAGCCGTCCACACCCGGCACGGCCGACGCAATGCGGTCGAAATTCTCCGAGCTGAGACTGTTCTTCGCCAGCTCGAGCAGACCGCCGAGCCCGCCGGATGCCTGATCCCCGCTGAGGCCGAACTGGCTGCCGAGCGTGCTGACGATGGAATCGCCGCCCATCTGCTTCGCCTGGTCCATCAGGCCGCCGAGCTCTGCAGCCTGGGCGGTCCAGGGCAGAGAGAGGAGGCAGATGCTTAGAAACACGTTTCTGATTGTCATGGTCTCTTCCTTAAGTCAGCTGTTCCGTATTCATACGATCCGTGAGCCGGTCTTGCCCCAGTAGGCATCCTTGATGATCCGCTTGTAGAGCTTGCCGGTGGGAAGTCGGGGCAGCTCATCCATGAAATCGACGCTGCGCGGACACTTGTAGTGTGCAATGTGCTCCCGAGCATACGCGAGCAGTTCCTCGGCCAGCGCATCGTCCGCGGTGATGCCGTCGGCCACCTGGACCACTGCCTTGACCTCTTCTCCCATCTCCTCGTTGGGCACGCCGATCACGGCCACGTCGGCCACCTTCTCGTGCAGGATCATGGCGTCCTCGATTTCCTGGGGATAGATGTTCACGCCGCCTGAGATGATCATGAAGGTGGCGCGATCCGTGAGGTACAGAAAGCCGTCGTCGTCCACGTAGCCCACATCACCGAGCGCCGACCAGTTGGGGTGCTCCGGATGCTGGGCGTCCTTCGTCTTCGCATCATCCTTCAGATAGCGGAACGGCATCTCCGGCAGCTCGAAGAAAACGATGCCCGGCTCACCATTGGGCAGCTCCCTGCCATCCTCGTCGCAGATATGAATCGTGCCGATGACGGGCTTTCCGACCGTCCCGGGGTGCGCCAGCCACTCCTCGGAGGTGACGTGAGTGAGCCCGTTCAGCTCGGTGCCGCCGTAGTACTCGTAGATGATCGGCCCCCACCAGTCGATCATCTGCTGCTTGATTCCCGCAGGACAGGGTGCGGCCGCATGGATGGCCACGCGGTGACTGGAGAAGTCGAAGCCCGTTCGATCTTCCGGCGGCAGCTTCAGCATCCGGGTGAACATGGTCGGTACCCACTGGCTGTGGGTGACCCGGTGCTCCTCGATGGCACGCAGCGCGCCGATCTCGTCGAACCGGGGCATCATCACCACTGTGCCGCCGAGAGCGAGGGTGGCCGTGCAGAACCCGATGGGTGCCGAGTGATACAGCGGAGCTGGAGACAGATAGATCGTGTCTGTGTCGAATCCCCACAGCAGCTGCTGCAGCGCCCCGACGGGGCCGGCATCGTCGCGGATACTGGCGCCGGTCAGCGGCCGCAGAATGCCTTTCGGACGCCCTGTGGTTCCGGAGCTGTAGAGCATGAACTGTCCCGCAGGTTCTTCCTCGAGGGGTCTGGCCGGACAGGCGGCGATGGTCGTCTCGTAGGGCTCGTAGCCATCGATGACGCCGTCGACCATCAGCCAGCGGCTGCAGCCGGGCGCGAACTCCGGCAGGCGGGCGGCGATCTCTCCGAGCTTGTTCGAAGTGACCAGCACCTTCGCCTCGCAGTTGTCGAGGATGTAGCCTGCCTCCTCGTCCGTGAGGTATCGGTTGATGGTCGTGAGGTAGAGCCCTGATCGAAGCGCCGCCCAGACTACCTCGAAATAGCGCAGGTGGTTTTCCATGAATATGGCCACGTGATCGCCGGCCCGCAGACCTTCTGCCCACATCAGCTGTGCGAGCTGATTGGACCGGTCGTTGAGTTCGGCGAACGTGACGGTTTCGCCGGTCGTTGCGTGGACGACGGCGTTTCTGTCCGGAGATTCCTCCGCCCATCTGCCTGGATACATATTGGCAGCCCCTCCCAGAGTTGTGAGGTTGAGCTTACCCCGGGGTGTGAACCGGAAGAAAGGGGAGCGGGCTCGGCTTACTCCCGGGTCGAAAGATCCCGCATGGCCTGGTCCGTGGTGAAGAAGATGTCGCCGCGCAGACTTTCGAGAAAGTCCGCGGCTTCCAGCTGTTCCATCACGGGCGCTTTCACCTCCGACAGGTGCAGAGTGATGCTCATGCTCTGCAGGTTGGCATTGATCCGTTCGAGCATCTCCAGGCCGGACACGTCGATCATGTTCACCGCGTTGCACACCAGCAGCACGTGACGCGTTCCCGGCCGCCGCTGAATGATCTTCAGGAGCTTGCTCTCCACCTGGTTGGCGTTGGCAAAGAACAGGCTTTCGTCCACCCGGATGGCGGCTACGTGCGCAAAGGTCTCCACATCGTACCGGCGGGCGGCCCTGAACGCCTCCGTATCGCCCACCCGGCCGACGATGGCGATGTGCGGCCGGCTCACCTGGCGGACAAAGAAGGCGATGGACAGCGCGACACCGGTGATGAGGCCGGCTTCCACACCGAAGACGAGCACGGCGGCCAGAGTGACCATCTGCGTAATGGAATCGTCGCGGTGCACCTTCCAGTGGTGGATCGCGCTGGTGAAATCCATGAGTCCAAGCACCGAGACGATGACGATGGCGGCGAGAGCCGCGTGCGGCAGCAGGGTGAACGCTGGTGTGAAGAACAGCAGGGTAGCAAGGATCACCACCATGCAGACCAGCGAGCTGACCTGGGTTCTGGCACCGGACTGATAGTTCACGCTGGAACGGGTAAAGCTGCCGGCCACCGGATAAGCGCCTGTGAAAGCGGCACCCAGGTTGGCGGCCCCCAGTGCGATGAGCTCCTGATGACTGTTCACGCGCGTGCGCTCTCTTGTCGCCAGGGTGGTTCCGATCGAATAGCTCTCCACGTAGGCCACCAGGGCGATCATGGTGGAGGTAGGCAGCAGCGCCACCCAGAGATCCCACTCCATTGGCGGCAGCGTCAGAGCCGGCAGGCCACCGGGCACCGTGCCGATCACATCCACGTCGTAGTTCTCGTTGAGCGCCCCCGCCCAGACGGTGAGGGCGGCGCCGATGGCCACGACCAGCGGACCCAGACGTGTCACCGGGTGATCGTCCGGCAGCTCGATGCCCAGCCAGCCGAACACCCGGACGATGTGTCGCTGCACCAGCCACATGCCGACCCCGGCGCCGATCCCGAGCAGCACGGCGACCGGATTGAATTCGGCGCTCCTGCGGCCGAGCTCCAGCAGTCTTTCCACCGGATTCAGAGCGGCATCGGTCTGGAGCCCCATCAGCGGTCCCAGCTGGCTGATGACGATGAGGAGCGCCGCAGCGTTCACGAAGCCGACGATGACGGGGTGGCTCATGAGATTGACCACGCCGCCCATGTTCGAAAGCCGGAGCAGCCAGAGAACGAGGCCGGACTGCAGGCAGAGCAGCGTGGTGACGCCCAGGTATGCATCAGAGTAGGCGGGTGCGTGCTCCCCAACGGCGGCGGCCACCATGAGTGCTGCCACCGCCACAGGTCCGACCACCAGATGTCTGGAAGAGCCCAGGATGGCGTAAATGACCATGGGAGCGAGGCAGGCATAGAGTCCGGCCTCCGGAGGGAGGCCGGCGAGGAACGCATAGGCGATGGCCTGGGGGACCGTAATCATTCCCACGACCAGGCCGGCGATCAGATCGTGGTGGAAGTCGGTGCGCTGGTAGCCCCGGATCACGTCGATGATCGGGATGAAGCTGCGCCAGTCCTTTACCCGGAATTCGAACGCCAAGACGGTTCTTCGTGCTGGTATATGGGTCGCGAATTGTACTTGTTCTTGTTTATGCTTTCCGGCTGAAAGCATGAAGACGGAGTCGAAGGCATGGATACGAAAGCCGCGGTAGCATTTGCAGCGGGCGAACCGCTCAAGGTGGAGACGGTGCAGCTCGAAGGGCCGAAGGCCGGCGAGGTGCTGGTGGAGGTGAAGGCTACGGGGATCTGCCACACGGACGCCTTCACGCTGTCGGGCGCCGACCCGGAAGGCCTGTTTCCCTCGATCATGGGTCACGAAGGCGCCGGTGTGGTCGTCGAGGTGGGCGAAGGGGTGAAGAGCCTGAAGCCGGGCGATCACGTGATCCCGCTCTACATTCCGGAGTGTCGCGCCTGCAAGGCGTGCACCTCAGGCAAAACCAATCTCTGCATCGCCATCCGCGATACGCAGGGTCAGGGCCTGATGCCGGACGGTTCCAGCCGTTTCTCGCTGGGTGGCGAACGGCTTTTCCACTACATGGGTACCTCGACCTTCTCGAATTTCACGGTGGTACCGGAAATTGCGCTCGCGAAGATCCGGGAAGACGCCCCGTTCGACAAGGTCTGCTACATCGGCTGTGGGGTCACCACCGGGATCGGCGCCGTGATCAATACGGCCGGAGTCGAACCGGGGGCCAACGTGGCCGTTTTCGGTCTGGGCGGTATCGGTCTGAACGTGATTCAGGGGGCGAAGCTGGTGGGGGCCAACCGGATCATCGGTGTCGATCTCAATCCGGATAAGGTTGAGCTGGCCAGACGCTTCGGCATGACCGACTTCGTGAACCCGAAAGACGGCGATCCGGTGGAAGCGATCATCGATCTCACGGATGGAGGAGCGGATTACTCATTCGAGTGCATCGGCAACGTGAACACCATGCGCCAGGCGCTGGAATGCTGCCATCGAGGCTGGGGTGAAAGCACCATCATCGGTGTGGCCGGCGCCGGCGAGGAGATTTCCACGCGGCCGTTCCAGCTCGTGACCGGCCGTGTCTGGCGCGGTACCGCATTCGGCGGCGCCAAGAGCCGCACTCAGGTGCCTCAGATCGTCGACTGGTACATGGACGGAAAGATCAACATCGACGATCTGATCACCCACACCATGCCACTCGAAGAAATCAACACCGCTTTCGATCTCATGCACGAGGGCAAGAGCATCCGCTCGGTCGTCATCTACTGAGCGAGGGAAGTCAGGGGGACAACGCATGGCCATCGGCACTCAGGAATGGCTCGATCTGGTGCAGGAAGAGATCCTCGAACCGGATCTGCCCATCTGCGATCCGCATCATCACCTCTGGGATCATGCTCAGAGCCGCTATCTGCTCGACGAACTGCTCGCGGACACCGGTAGTGGTCACAACGTGGTCAGCACCGTCTTCGTCGAGTGCGCGAGCATGTACCGGGCCGGTGGGCCGGAGCCGCTGCGCGCAGTGGGTGAGACGGAGTTCGTGAACGGCATTGCCGCCATGTCCGCCAGCGGCGGGTACGGCAGCACGAAGGCGTGTCTCGGCATCGTCGGCTTCGCCGACCTCACGCTGGGCCGTGCGGTGGGCGAAGTGCTGGATGCACACATGGCTGTGACGGACCGGTTCAAAGGCATCCGGCACGCGGCCGGATGGGATCCGGACGATGCCGTCCGGAATTCCCACACCGATCCTTTCGAGCATCTGCTGCTGGATGCGACCTTCCGGGAAGGTTTCGCCGAGCTCGGAAAACGGGGTCTGTCGTTTGATGCGTGGCTCTATCATCCACAGATTTCCGAGCTGACGGACCTGGCCCGGGATTTCCCGGACACGACCATCGTTTTCGATCATTTCGGCGGTCCGCTCGGAATCGGACCCTACGCCGGAAGGCGGGCAGAGATTTTCGATCAGTGGGCGGCTGACGTCCGCGCGCTCGCTGATTGCGGGAACGTGGTGGCGAAGCTCGGTGGTCTGGTGATGCCGGTGAACGGCTTCGGTTTCCACAAGGAAGCGCGACCACCGACGTCGGATCAGATCGTGGCGGCCACCGGAGACTACTACCGGCATGCGCTGGCGTGCTTCGGACCCGAGCGCTGCATGTTCGAGTCGAACTTTCCGGTGGACAAGCAGAGCTGTTCCTATCCCGTGCTCTGGAATGCCTTCAAGAAGCTGGCAGCGGGTTTCTCGGACGCGGAAAAGGCCAGCCTCTTCCACGACACGGCGGCCCGGGCTTACCGACTGGGCGAATGAGCCGGCCTCTCTGGCAGGCCTTCAGCCGCGTGATCGCCATTCCTTCGGTCAGTCGAATGGCCATGCGGGTGGCTTCGGTGATAGACCGTCCGCTGCTGAAAATGAGTCGTGGCCGTCTCCGGTTGTCGTTCGTGATTCCCTGCCTGCTGCTCAGAGTGCGGGGTGCACGCTCGGGACTGGTCCGTGAGGTACCGCTGCTGTACGTGCCGGATGGAGAGCACGTGCTGCTCGTGGGGTCCGGCGGCGGTGCCGTTCGGGAACCCGCCTGGGCCTCGAACCTCCGGGTGAATCCGGAGGTCAGCATCCTGAAGTGCGGACAGACGGAAGACCGGCTGGCGGTGGTGCTCTCGGGCGCCGAGCGGGAGCGGGCCTGGCGTATGGCGGTGGCGGTTTATCCGGGTTTCGAACGGTATCAGGCGCGGGTTTCGAGAGAGATCCCGGTTTTCAGGTTGAGCAGGGAGCAGCAGCGGCAATGTGCCTGAGTGTGGTGAGCGATCCATGACCGGAGATCCGGTAAAAATGCCCGGCGCCAGACCCTGGGGCGCCTTCCTCTATCGGGACTATCGCTACCTCTGGGCGACCATGGTCTCTGCGACCATTGTGGTCTGGCTGCGGATTCTGAGCACGGCTCAATGGCTCTATGATGAAACGGGTTCGGCCGCCCTGGTGGGCGCCATCGGCGTGGTGCAGCTGCTGGTACAGATCCCCGCGCTGCTCTGGGGCGGCGCGCTGGCGGACCGGATCGATCGCAAGCGTCTGATGGTCCTGGCGAACGGCACGACCTGTGTGGCCATGTTGAGCCTCGGCCTGCTCGCGGTCGGCGGGCTGCTGACCCCTGCGGCCGTCTACATCGGCATCGCCCTGACCGCTGCCTCACAGATGCTGGCCAATCCCGCCCGCTCGGCCATGGTGCCCATCGTCATCCCGAAACAGGACCTCATGCTGGCGGCCTCCACGGATACCGCATCACAGAATGCCTCCGCCATCGCCGGTCCGCTTCTGTTCGCCGGGCTCGCCGTTGCCTTTGGCCTCACCGAAGCGTTCTTCGCAGCCGCGGCCATCGCCGCGCTTTCAACGCTGCTGCCGCTATTCATCCGCTCGCACGGGATTGCGGAAGGACACGACGACGATGCGCCGAAGAGCGCCGTCCATCAGACCTGGGAGGGGCTGCGCTACGTGTCCCGGCACCCGATTCTGCCGGGACTGTTTCTGCTCGACGCGGGCATCACCACAGCCTCGTTCTACCGGGAGATCCTGCCGGTGCTTGCCCTCGGACTCTTTGCCGGCGGCGCCAGCGCCACAGGTCTGCTCGGTGCCGCCAACTCGACTGGCGCGATCATCGGCTCCTTCATTGCGCTGCTGTTCGTCGGCTACAGGGCGAAAGGCATGCTGGTGCTCTACGCATCGCTGGCGTATGCGGTGATCCTTCTGGGATTCGGCACGGCGGGCAGCCTGTGGATGGGCATGCTGATGATCGGACTGCTGGGGGCGGCCGATGCGGTGACCGTCGCGGTCCGACAGACCACGGTCATGCTGACCACACCCGATCACATGCGCGGCCGAGCGTTCGCGCTCATGATTCTTGCGGCGCAGACGGCGAACAATGTGGGCACCATCTGGGTCGGCTTCTGGGCCGGCGCCATCGGTGCGGCCAATACGATGGTGCTGGCCGGCTTCATTTCCATTGCGGCCACGCTTGCCATCGGCTATTTCTGGAAACCCATCCGTATGTTCAGGGCGGATTAGCCGGGGAAACGACCCATAGAGCGCGCTTCGGACGATGATCGGGCGTTCCGAAGTCGATCCATCGGGTCCACAACGCCCGGTCGAGCAGGAACTCGAAGAGGACATGGTGTTCGTCGACACCGGTCGCGAATCCCATTGCGGCAGCTGCGACTCTGCGGAAATCCGTTTCCTCTTCGCAGTTTTCAGCGCTTCCGCTCAGAAAACACTCCTCGTCTTCAGGACCGGGAAGCATGTGAATCGAATACTGCCTGC
Source organism: Gammaproteobacteria bacterium (assembly GCA_030425195.1). GTDB lineage: Bacteria > Pseudomonadota > Gammaproteobacteria > Pseudomonadales > Azotimanducaceae > SZUA-309. The sequence continues at coordinate 32,418 of JAUIAV010000012.1, forward strand.
GGATCTGCAGATCTCCCATTTTCGGTGAGGAATCCATGACGAATGCGACGAGACGCCCCCTGACGATCCTGGGGACGAAGGGATGGACACGAGGGCGTCCTCCTTTCGATACGGTAGCCAGGAAGGCAACTTCGCCGTTCTCGAGCAACCGTAGTCCAGCGCTGGCAATATCAGGGGCCCTTTCCTGAAATTCACTCCACCCGATCATCCCGGTTCCGAATGTCTGTCCCGGGTGTCAGGTTATACGATCGTCGGTGATGATGTCTGGAGGACCCCGCGTTCACGGGGTCCTCTCAGGAGATGGGCCGGATCCTCAATCGCAGAGATCCCCGGGTAACCACTCGGCTTCCGGTGACCAGGCGCACATGGCTTCGACCAGTGCCTCCGGATCCTCGATGCCGCAGACCGCGCTCATGTCCAGTGCGTCCGCAAGGCTCGAAGTGACACAGGTGACTTCCTCCCGTTCCCCGGTGGGCACGTCGTCCTCGAGCTTGGTGGCAAGTACGAAACCGGTACCGGGCAGGTAGTACTTGTACTCGGCATCTTCCGGATCGTGAGGATTGACTTCATAAGTCTGCAGACAGGCTCCATTGCAGGCGAGCGGATCCATCAGATCCCCGCCTTCTGCCGCAGAGGGCGTGGCCATGAGATTCTCATAGCGGACATAGTCTTCCGCTTCGTCCGAGGCCATTTCCTGGCGGTCACCGGCGCCGACCACCGGATGGCGGCGAACGAGGAAACCGGCCTTCGCCCGGTCCGTATCATGGGCGAAGGAGCCGTCCGTATTGTCGATGAGATCGTCTTCCACTTCGAAGGTGTTCTCGCCGCAGTAGACGGTGTCACCAGCGTCACCCACACCGCGGGCTTCGCCTGCCTCGCCGATCTGCCCGTACCAGTCCTGGGTGACTTCCACGGCCGAGTATTCACCGTCCTCGTCCTCTTCGAAGACCAGGTCCCGGATCACCCGGCAGGGCAGGCCGCCGACTTCCCGTACTTCATCGGTGGCGGTCACCACCACCACTTCCTTCACCAGTTCCCCCTCATCGTCCTCCGATTCGGCGACGATCACATGGGTGTGCCCGGCGGTGAGGGGCCAGTACGGGTTCGGGTCCACGCTGTCACCGATGTCGCCGGGATCGACGAAATCACCCGGTTTGAACTCGATGTCGTATCTGGCCTGGCCCACCAGATCACAGAGGTCCTGCCTCGCCTCGTAAACCGCCCGGCATTCCCCCGACTTTTCACGGCGCTCGGCGCGGGCATCGGCCCGGCACTCACCCTGTTCCTCGGCTGAAGTGACATAGGCGCAATCCGCCCGGTGCACGAGGTAGTCGTCCTCGCGATCGGCATAGCAGGCGTAGAGCATGAGAGTGGCGTGCTTGCTGCAGGCGCCGTAGTAGCTGGCACTGGCGGGACCGCTGAATGCAAGGGTCAGTCCTGCGATGAGCAGTGCCAGCACGATGGTTGTTTTCCACATGGTTTTTCTCCCGGGTCGTCAGTTGGCCTCTTGCAGAGGCCGGTATCGATAGGACCCGGGCGTGTTACGGAATCAATCGGACACCGGTCGGTGCGGAAGAAACTCTTCGGATTGCGATTGATTTGGTATGGAAGGCGCGTCTAACCAGCAGTGCGACATGCTTCCAGATCAGTTTCTGAACCAGTGACAGCAGTACCGTCTTTCACGCCTCACGATCCCTACACACCCGAACGGGCCGCCGGCTACCGGCGGCATCACGACAGCTCGCTGAGAAGAAGGCTGACTTCCTGGCGGGAGCAGCGTTGCCTTGCTGCCGCGCTGACGCTGGCTGGTTCGCCTCGCAGAGTGCTGGACGTACCCTGTGGCACCGGACGCTTCTGGCGGACCTTCAGCGACCATGGCGTGAGCGAACTCGTTGCCATGGACTTCAGTACCGGCATGATCGGATGTGCCTCGGATCTGGCGTTTCCGGGCGGTATGCAGGGTATGGTCGTGCAGGGCGATGCGTTCCGGATACCGCTCGCGACGGATGCCGTCGATTTCGCCGCATGCATGCGGTTCATCCACCATCTCTCCATGTCCGAGTACCGACGAACTGTGCTGACTGAGCTCCGACGGGTCTCCAGCCGTCACGTGGCCGTTTCTCTCTGGGTGGACGGCAACTATGCAGGTTACCGGAGAGCGGCGAAGCGCCGGCAACCCGCCAGGGCCGGATACGGTGGTCGTCACTGTTTCCGGCGGCGGCAGATCGAATCCGAGTTCGAGGAAGCGGGACTCCGGATAGTCCGGTGGTTCGACGTCTGGCCTGCCATCAGCATGTGGCGGACGTATCTGCTGATATGCGATTAGATGGGCGCTGCCGCCGGTGCGCCGCCATCGAGCACCGATTCCCTTTTCAGTCCTCGAAGGCAACCAGCACCGCGGCCGTGGCGATCACGAGTCTGTCGATGCCGTCTTCTTCCGGCACGTCCAGTCCGCCCGTGACCGGCACCACGGTAACCTCGCCGTAAGGCAGTTCGGCGGCGATAGCGGCCGTGTCCAGCTGGTCCGGCTCCTGAACGCCGATCCGCACGGTGATCTTCATGTCGTCGGGTGATTTGTCGAGGGCCCGGAAGAAATTGAGGCTGGAGTGGCGGATCGCATCGGATACGGCCCGGCGTGCCGCCTTGGTGTAATCCCCGCCGTGCACGTCCGTGCCCATACCCATCTCGGTGACGTAGCGTTTGCGTGCCATCTGAGCCCTCAGTCGTAGTAGGCCGGCGCCATCTGGAGCCGGTCCGCCAGCGCCTTCTCGTGTTCGATCCAGAGTGTGGCGTCTTCCGCCTCGATCAGTGCCTCCACCTTGTCCATGGATCGGAAGGTTTCTTCTGCGTCCGTATTGAAGGTCGGTGCCCGGCGCAGTTTGCGGCTCATCTGAAAGTGGTAGAGATCACCCGACAGCACCAGGTTGCCCGAGTTGGCGAGTCTGAGCAGGAGAACCTGATGGCCCGGTGTATGACCGGGTGCCGAGATGATCATGACGCTGCCGTCGCCGAATACGTCGTGATCACCTTCGAGAATCAGACGGTCACTGTCCTTCAGATCGGCGTAGAGGTCCGGCTGGAAGACCGGGTTGGTCACCTCGTTGAAAGCGGCATCGTACTCGGTGTTCTGGATCAGCAGCTTCGAGCCGGCGAAGGCATTGGCGGCTCCGACGTGGTCGTAGTGCATGTGAGAGAAGGCCACGAGATCGATGTCCGCCGGGGACAGATCCATATCGGCCAGCTGATCGATCAGGGACTTTTCGTAGCGCATGTAGACGCCGCCTTCCTCTTCGATCCGGCCCTGCCCGGCCATGGCGAGCGGCAGTCCGGCATCCCAGAGCAGCCGCCCTTCCGGGTGTTCGATCAGATAGCAGGGGACGAACAGCTCGCGCACGGGCGTCTCTTCGTTTGTGAGGTTGAACATGCTGATGTCCGCTGCGCCGATCAGCCCGCAATCGAATACGTAGAGGCGTACGTCTGCCTGGGATCTGCCGGTAGCAAACAGCGAGAGTGCGGCCAGGCTCAGGACGGCGATACGACGGTGGATCATGCGTTCTTCTCTCCCGGGGGTCGATGCAGAAGTTAACTGAAGATCGCGTAGATGCACAGCTGCACTGCCACGAGTGTCAGTGCCCAGAATCGGACGTCGCGCCAGCGGGACTGATCGGGAGCATCGACCATGAATACGTACTTTGGCACCGCGAAGACCCCGATGGCAATGGCAACGAAGAGCACCAGGGTGATCCCGTTGGCCCACCAGACCGGTGCGGACTGGAGCCATTCCATCAGTCGGCTTCCTTCCGGGCATCGCCGCGGATCTGAAGCTGGTAGACGAGCTGCGCGAGCTCACCTGCCGGCAGGCGCTGGCTGAAGAAGCTGAACAGCCAGAGTGCCAGGAGTGAGTAGACGAAGCTCGAGAACGCCACGTACAGCATGTTCATGCCCGAGGCCATCAGGAGGGACGACAGCAGGACGCCGGTCACCAGCGTGATCAGACCGGCCATGGGGGTGGCGTGGCGGGTGAAGGCACCGAGCACGAGCAGGGCGAGCATGGGTCCCTGAAACAGCGACAGCAGCGACTGGATGAAGACGTAGATCCCGCCCATCTCGCCAACGAAAGGTGCGATGGCCATACCGATCAGGAGCACCACCAGAGTCAGGATCCGTCCGGTTTTCAGATCCTCCACGGGATCCACCCGGCCCCGGATCACACCGCGCACGTCCCGGGTGATCATCAGTGCCGTGGAGTTGATCGAGGAGTCGATGGAAGACTGCAGGGCGGCGATGATCGCGACGAACATGAGCCCGGAAAGTCCCGGCGGCAGCACGTTCTTCACCACCCAGGGCAGCGCCATGTCCGGATACTCGATGTCCGCGTGCATCACCAGCGCCAGCAGTCCCGGGAAGACGATGAGCAGCGGGACCAGGGTTTTGGCGAAGGCGGCGAACATCATGGAAGCGCTGGCATCCCACTGGCTGCGCGCACCCAGGGTGCGCTGGAGGATTGCCTGACCGCCGCACCAGTAGGCGGGGGAGAGAACGATGGCCAGGCCGAGGATCACACCGGGCCAGGGGAAGTTCCCGTCGTCGGCCGGCAGGTAAACGTGCAGGTGGGTCGGGTTCTCCGAGATCAGGGTATCGGCGAAACCGCGGATGCCGCCGGTGTCGCTGATCCCCAGGGCAACGATTGCCACGCCGCCGAGGAACATGATCACCACCTGCAGGGCGTCGGTGAAGGCGACGGCGGCGAGCCCGCCTGAGATGCTGTACAGGCCCACCACGGTGCCCATGACCACGATGCCCACCCAGATGGGCCACTCCAGATAGCTCTGGAGGGTGAGCGCAATGGCCCAGAGTGAGACGCCGATGGCAAAGATGGCGAAGATGCTGGCGATCAGGGCAGCGAGAACGCGCACTGGCTGGTTGTAGCGTCGTCCGAGATATTCGGGAATGGAATAGACACCCGAGCGCCAGTAGAGCGGGATGAAAACGAGAGACGCAAGGATCATCGCGGGTATGGCGCCGATCCATTCGAAGTTCGCCTGAGCGATGCCGGAGTTGTAGGCGCCGCCCGACGCGCCCACATAGCCTTCGGCGCTCACGTTGGTGCCGATGATGGAAAGACCGATGATGATCCAGGTCAGAGAGCGGCCGGCAAGAAAGTAGTCTCTGGCATCGTGGACGCGCTGGCTGAGCCGGAAACCCATGAAAACGATGGCCGCCAGATAACCGGCAATGATGGCGATATCAAATGGATGCACGGCGGCGTGTACCTCCCCGCCGCGGCGGTTCCTCTCCCGCCGGCCAGTCTAACCGATTCCGCCGGCGACGGCCGGCGGAATGGAGGGAGCACTACAGGGCCGTGACTTCCAGATGCATGGCATCCGCACCGGTCACCCGGACACGGACACCTCTGGGCAGACTTCCGTTCGAGTGCACGTGCCAGAAGGTGTCTCCGATCTGCACGCGACCACCGCCACCCGGCAGATCCCGGGTGAGCTCGAACTCGGTGCCGATCAGGCTTTCCGCGCGGTGATTCAGAGCATCCGGGGTCGCTACCTGTTCGTCGCGGAAGACCTTGATGTACAGGATGCTCGCAGCGATGGCGATGACGGCGAAAAGCGTCAACTCGGCGGCGATGCCAAGCCCGGGCAGAGAGAGGGCCAGAATACCCACCACCAGAGCCGCTGCAGCGGTGCCGAGCAGAAACCCGGCGGCCCCCAGTGCCTCGGCGGCGAACAGGATCAGGCCGAGGGCGATCCAGTGATAGGCGTTGATGTCAGTGAGCCATTCCATGTCGATCTCCTAGGTTCGCGGCAAGGTTTGTGTGGCGTTTGCCTCAGGCCGAAGCACCGAGCCTCGGGGTGGTCACGGTCGGATTGCCGCCTTCGAAGGCTGCCCGCGCGATCTCTGAAACGCCGGCGATCGAGCCGATGACCGAGGATGCCTCCAGCGGAATCATCATCACCTTGTTGTTGTCCGACTCGGCCAGCTTGCCGAGTGCGTCCACGTATTTCTGGGCGATGAAGTAGTTGATGGCCCGTCCGTCGCCTTCGGCAATGGCACGGGACACCATCTCGGTGGCATTCGCTTCCGCTTCGGCCAGCCGTTCACGGGCTTCGGCCTGGCGTCGTGCCGCTTCCAGCTCGCCTTCCGCTTTCAGCACCTGGGCCGCTTTTGCGCCTTCGGCCACGGCGATGGCTGCCTGACGCTCACCTTCCGCATCGAGGATGACCGCCCGTTTGTCCCGCTCTGCTTTCATCTGGCGACCCATGGCATCGACCAGATCGCTCGGCGGCGAAATGTCGCGGATCTCCACCCGGGTGACCTTGACGCCCCAGGGATCGGTGGCGTCATCCACCTTGGACAGCAGGGAGGAGTTGATCCTGTCCCGATTGGACAGCATCTCGTCGAGCTCCATGGAACCGAGCACCGCGCGGATGTTGGTCATCACCAGGTTCTGCATCGCCCGGGTCAGATCGTTCACCTCGTAGGAGGCTTTCACCGCGTCCAGCAGCTGATAGAAGCAGACCGCGTCAGTGATCACCTGGGCGTTGTCCTCGGAGATCACCTCCTGCGGTGGGATGTCCAGCACCTGCTCCATCATGTTCTGCCTGTGGCCGATACGGTCCACGAAGGGAATGATCAGGTGCAGGCCGGGCGTGAGAGTCCGGGTGTAACGTCCGAAGCGCTGTACGGTCCAGTTGTAACCCTGGGGCACCATCTTGACCCCCTGAAGAATGACCACCACGGCCAGTAGCGTCAGGAGGAGGGAAATCACCGTATAACCGTCTATCATAAATTTCTCCCGTCATGAATAAACAACATATGTCTCTCAAAGAAGACATTATGAATGGTAACGATCTGCGCTGGAAAAACAACATTTGTCATCTATAATCCACTTTTAGTCCATAATCTGGGCGCTAGTCGGTTCGGTAAGGCAAGAAAGCGGCCTGAATGAGGCGTGGCACAGCGTAAAAAGACGGCACAGAAAGATGGCACAGAAAGTTTTTGATTCACCGGCCATGCGCGAAACCATCCGCCGCCTGATCCGGTCGCGGATGGCCTACCGTGGGTTCGAATACAGGGACCTGGCCAGAGAGCTCGCTGCGCTCGGCGTGGAGCAGTCGGAGAGTAATCTGCGCTCCAAGGTGAACAACGGGTCCCTGGGGGCGCAGCTGTTCGTCTACATCCTGCTGGCGCTCGGCCAAAGCAGTCTGGAGCTCTCCCAGGTGGAGGAGATCCTCGAGGAAATCCGCAGCACGGACGAGGGCGGATGAGCCGCGGTCTCCATTGCTGACGGATCGTTGTTAAAGTGGCATCAGACTCCAGGGAGGTTACGTATTGACCATTAAAGTCATCGGCGCGGGCTTCGGCCGTAATGGCACGCTCTCACTGAAACAGGCGCTCGAAACGCTGGGCTTCAACCGTTGTTACCACATGATGGTACTCGATCAGTCGAAAGACGAAGACCTGGCGTGGCTTGCCCTGCATCGGGGTGAATCCGTCGACCTGGACCGACTCTTCGATGGCTATCAGGCATCCGTGGACTGGCCTTCCTGCAACTTCTGGCGTGAGCAGATGGCCTGGTACCCGGATGCGAAGGTGATCCTGAGCGAACGGGATCCACAAGCCTGGTACCGCAGCATCATGAACACCATCTATCCCGGCTCGCTGGCCATGCGGGAGTCCGACGATCCGATGATGCAGCGCCGTTCGCAGATGGTGTTCGAGCTGGTCTGGGACGGGCTCTTCGACGGACGGATGGACGATGCCGATCACGTCATCGGCGTATACCTGGCCCACAACCAGCGGGTGAAGGACGAGGTGCCCGCGGATCGTCTGCTGGTCTTTGAGTCAAGTCAGGGCTGGGAGCCGCTCTGTGCCTTTCTCGACGTGCCGGTTCCGGACGAACCCTATCCGAGAACCAACAGCACAGAGGATTTCTCGAAGCTGATGGCAGCGAACCGGGCCAGACTGAACGAATCCGGCTGATCCTTCGGATCAGCAGCAGCTGTCGTTGGCGCAGCACTCTTCGGTGAGGTAGGCGACCAGATCCTGCATGGCGGAATAGTCGGCCTGGCAGCGAATCATGCGTCCTTCCCGGGTCTGGGAGACGAGTCCGGCGCTGACCAGCTGAGCCAGGTGGTGGGACAGCGTGGACCCGGGTATGCAGAGGGATTCCTTCAGTTTGCCTACGGGCAGCCCGGAGCCGCCGGCCTTGACCAGCTCGCGGAACAGAGTCAGGCGGGTGTCGTTGCCGAGGCTCTCGAGCGCGGTGACGGCCTCCGTATGATCCATAGTCAGCTCCAGGGGTTTCCGGTTGCGACGTACATTGTAGCCAGATCGCTTCATTATTTCCAAAGTTCTAGAAATAACGAAACGATCTTTGTGTGTATCCATCGTCATGCGTATAGTGTATTCATTTCCAATATTCTAGAAATATAGAAAGGGTGTCGACTATGCGAATGCAACTGGCTCTGAACGTGGATGACCTGGAGAAAGCCATCGAGTATTACGGCGCGCTGTTCGGCGTGCCCGTGAACAAACGGGAAGCGGGCTATGCCAATTTCATCGTGCCGGATCATCAGCTGAAACTCGTGCTGTTCGAAGCGCCGGGTGCTGAACGGCTCAATCATCTCGGATTCGAGGTCTCCTCGGATGAGGCCGTGACGACCGCGGCCGACCGGCTCGCCTCTGCCGGTCTGCTCGCCGAACGGCAGGAAGGAGAGGTCTGCTGCTATGCCCGCCAGAACAAGGCCATCGCCTATGATCCACAGGGATTGATGTGGGAGTGGTACCGGGTGCTCGAAGATTCACCCACGTTTTTCGAGCAGCCTGCGGAAGCCGGCGGGGCAGACGGCTGCTGTGCGGAGACAGCGGCCGGCCCTGATCGCTGCTGCGCCTGATACGAAGCAGGAATCAGCTCCGCCCGGGCCCGGGCAGCAGCTCCAGCAGCGTTTCCACGGCGTGAAGCTCGTAGTCGGCGTGGAGACGGTTGTCTGCGCTGAGCTGCCGGATGTCCTGAACACTGAACCAGCGGATGTCGAGGAGCTCCGAGTCATCCCAGTCCCTGATCGGCTCCCTGACCTCGGCCGCATAGACCATGTGCAGGTTCTTCTTGTAGGGATAGGAGCCCACGGTGATGAGCCGGGGCAGGTAAAGTGAGAGCTCCTCTTCGAGCTCCCGGGTGACTGCATCCTCCGGTGATTCACCCCGCTCGATCTGCCCGCCGGGCAGGCCCCAGCGGCGGTGACTGGTTCGCCACATGCTGCTGTGCACCGCGAGCAGGAACTCGTCGTCGCGATAGAGGATGCAGCGGGCGGTCTTGTAGGGCTGGTGCACGGCGCCCACTATGCCATCAGCGGCACACCGAGTCGTTGCTGGATCTCCGAGGCGGCCATCCGATGGCCGTACTCGCTGACCTCGAAGGCTTCAGCATAGGTGAAATCCGGCGCATGGCGTCGCGCCAGCGCCTTCGGCCGGGCGCCGTAGAATTCCCTCAACCACTGCCTCGGGTCGCCTTTGAGCGGTGTGTCGCTGATGAAAGGCAGCCATTCGAAAACCTGCGACGCATGGCAGCTGAGCATATCCAGCACCGGTTCGATCACGCTGTCCGTGCCCAGCACCACATCCGCCCGGAAGGGTGCGGGCCGGGTGAAGAAGTCGGCTGCCGCGAGCACCACCGGGTCTCTCCTCAGTGCCGGGGTGCCGGGGGCCACGTTCGGAACCCGGAGCAGGTAGCAGGCATCCTGTACGAGCTGGGCCGTGGCCCGGTGATCCGGATGGTAGTCGTTCAGCCGGTGCGTGAGGAGCAGATCGGGCGCAAACGCGCGAATGGCTTCGATCAGTCGCAGCCGATTGCCGAGAGATGGCTCGAGCTCACCATCCGGCACCGGCCAGATTTCCAGCTCAGCGCCGATGAGCTCGGCCGCCTGTGCCGCTTCCGTGGCCCGCCGCCGGGCGAGAGAAACGCGATCGAGCGCCTGGTGACCCGCCGAGCCGTCGGTGAGACAGAAGATGCCGATCCGGCTGCCTCGGCGGGCCTGGGAGACCATGAGTCCGCCGGCGTGGAACTCGGCGTCATCCGGGTGCGCACCTACGAACAGGATTCTGTCGAAAGAATCCGTGCGTTTCCTCCCGCCCGACGGGTCCGGTGTGTTCCTCTCCGACACGACTCACATCGCGTTACATCCGTTGCTCTGATTTTTACATCAATTCGACCGGGTCTGGATAGACTGGGCAGTGTTGGCCGCGCTCACTGCGGGTTGCCGGAAAGCACAGGATGCTTTTCAGGGTGAAGCGCGGCCTGAACCCTCAGTTCATCAGGATCAGCCGAGAGGCTCTTGCGAAGTATGAGAAAGGATTATCAGTTTCTGATTGGCCAGCGTTTTTCCGTGGGAGAGGATATCTACGTGGTCAGAGATCTGACCAGCCGGGATGAGCACACCTACGTGCACGCTCAGGCTTCCGATTGTGAAGGCATCGTCCTGCCCGAACCGGGTGCCGTGGACGATGACCGTCTCTTCAATCTCCACGAGGTCATACAGACCCTGGTGGTGGAAGAAGAGATCGAGCTCTTCCATCCGAACTATCTGACGGCACGCTGAGCGACGGTGCCCGACAGGCGTCGGGCTCGCCGAAATCTGGTCGGATTCGCCAGAACGATCCGATGCGCGGGAGCGGGACGCGCGCGCTGCGTGAGGTCAGGATTGGAACGCACTTTGCTTTAAGATCTCCCATCGAGACGATCGAGGGAGATGTGTATGCTCGAGCTCAGCGGGCTGTCCAAGACTTATCCGAACGGCGTTCAGGCGCTCAATGGCGTCAACCTCAGTGTTCCCAGAGGCATGTTCGGTCTGCTGGGACCCAACGGGGCCGGCAAGTCGAGCCTGATGCGCACCATCGCCACCCTGCAGGTGCCGGACTCCGGTGGGATCCGGCTGGATGGCGTGGATGTGCTCGCCGATCCGGTGGCGCTCCGCAGAACCCTCGGGTACCTGCCTCAGGAATTCGGTGCCTACCCGCGTACCTCCCCCGAGGTGATGCTCGGGCATCTGGCGACGCTGAAGGGTATCGCCAGCAGCGAACGGAAGGATCTGGTGGAGCAGTTGCTCGTGCAGACCAATCTCTGGGATGTCCGGCGCAAGAGCATCGATACCTTCTCCGGCGGTATGAAGCAGCGGTTCGGGATCGCCCAGGCGCTCATCGGCGAGCCGTCGCTGATCATCGTTGATGAACCCACCGCAGGTCTGGATCCGGTGGAACGGCGACGCTTTCACAATCTGCTGACCCGCATCAGCGCCGACGTGGTGGTTCTCCTGTCCACGCACATCGTCGAGGACGTGGCCGACCTCTGTCCGCGCATGGCCATCATGGGCGACGGCCAGATTCTGGTGGAAGGCGAGCCGGGAGCCCTGATCCGCAAGCTCTCGGGAAGGCTCTGGTCGAAAACCGTCCCCCTGGATGAAGCGCCCGTGCTGCGCAGATCGCTGCCGGTGGTGTCTACCCGGCTCGTTGGCGGCCGGATGGAGATCCGTGCGGTTGCGGAGGAAGCGCCGGAAGGCGGTCTGTCCGCCGTGGAGCCAACGCTCGAAGACGTGTACTTCGCCACCCTGCTCGGTCATGGCCTCTCGGTAGAACTGGACTAGGGAGCCGGCATGTTCACGGAGATATTCCGCTTCGAGTGCCGCTACCAGATGCGCTCGCCGCTCTTCCTGGTGGTCGCCGGCCTCTGGTTTCTGATCGCGTTCCTGATCAGCGGTACGGATTCGATCCGCGTCGGCGGTGTGGGAACCAACATCAATCTGAATGCCAATTTCGCGATTCTGCAGATTCAGTACACGCTCACCGTGCTCGGACTCTTTCCCGCCGTGGCTTTCGTGGCCGGGTCCATCACCCGTGACTACGAGGCGAAGACCGCTCAGATCCTGTTTGCCACCGGCGTTTCCGAGCACAGCTATTTTTTCGGCCGGTTTCTGGGTGGCGCCCTGTTCGCTTCGCTGGTTGGCGTCGCCGGTCTGCTCGGGACGCTGATCGGCACCTTCATGCCCTGGCTGGACGCGGAACGCATGGGGCCCTTTACCCTGGCGCCGTATCTCTTCAGCGTCTGGGCCGTCATCGTTCCGAACCTGCTGATCATCAGCGCTCTGTTCTTTGCGGTCGCCGCGCTCACCCGCTCCATGATGGCGGCCTATGTGGCTGCACTCGGCTTCTTCATCGCCTACATTGTGGTCGGCAACGTCACCGATCAGGAGACGATCGGCGTGATGGCGCTGTTCGATCCGTTCGGTCTCACCGCCTTCGGGGAAATCACCCGTTACTGGACGGTCTTCGACCGGAACTTCGGTATGCCGGAAGTGACCTCGACCCTGCTGTACAACCGGCTCATCTGGGCCGGGATCAGCGTGGGCGTGCTGCTGCTGGCTGCGTGGCGCTATCGGTTCAGTCTGGCACCGGCCCCCCGGCTCAAGGCCGGACGCAAACCCCGTCCGTCGAAGTCTGCTCCCGCGGCCCGGGCGGAGCTGCTGGCCGTTTCGCCGGTCGATGGGGGCGATTTCGCCCGCTTCCTGTCGCAGCTGCATATGGACGTTCGTGGCATCACCAGGAGCATTCCGTTCTACGTGCTGCTGGCCTTCGGCATGCTGCAGGTGGTCGGCAGCACCATCGCGGCGACCACCCAGATCTTCGGTACGCCCGTGTATCCCCTCACGGGAACGCTGATTCTGTTCGTCGGAGGCAGCTTCAGCCTGGCGGTGCTGATCATCGTCATCTACTACTCCGGAGAGCTCGTGCACCGGGAGCGGGGTGCCATGGTGCACGAGATCGTGGATGCGACCGCGTATCCGAACTGGATCATGGTGCTGTCCAAGATCGGCGCGCTCTGGTTCGTCATCGCCGCCATGCTGCTCGTTGTGATGCTGAGCGCCATGCTGGTGCAGGTCTTCAACGACTACTACCGGTTCGAGATTCCGCTGTACCTGAAGGGCCTGTTCGGGGTGCTCGGGTCCTGGTACTTCCTGTTGTGTGTGCCGGCGGTGCTCGTGCAGGTTCTGTCCCCGAACAAGTTCCTGGGCATGGTGATCTTCCTGGCCCTGTTCCTCGGTCTGCAGACTCTGCCGAGCCTGGACTTCGAGCACTATCTCTATCAGTACGCCATCCCACCGGCGCCGTACTCCGGTATGAACGGATACGGTCACTTCGTGACCCGACTCGTGAGTTTCGTCGTCTACTGGGGGGCGTTCGCAGGTCTGATGGTCGTCGTCGCCCATCTCTTCTTCCGCCGCGGTTACCCGGATGGTGTCAGGGCTCAGCTGAGCGTGGCCGGACAACGATGGAACGGGCCGGTGGCTGCCTGGACCGGCCTGCTGGCAGCGGTCTTCATCGGCACCGGTACCTGGATCTTCTACAACACCAACATCCTGAATGAATATGTCACCCAGGATGATCGGGAGCTGCGTCAGGCGGAATACGAGAAAGCGTATAAGCAGTTCCAGGATCTGCCGAACCTGGAGGTGGTGGACCTGGACATGGCGGTGGACGTCTACCCCGAAGAAAGACGCCTGGAATCGCGGGGTGCCGCCCGGCTCGTGAACCGCAAATCAGAGGCGGTCGAGGTGCTCCACCTCACGCTACCGCTGCCGTTGACCCTCAATGCGATGGCGCTGGATGGCGCGGTTCTCGAGACGGTGGACGAGGAGCAGGCGTACTACCAGTACAGATTCGAAACGCCCCTGGCTCCGGGTGAGGAAACGCGGCTCGAGTGGGACCTGTCCTGGATCAACAGCGGATTCCCCAATTCGGGCGGTACCACCCGGGTGGTGGAAAACGGTACTTTCGTCAACAACACCGAGATCATGCCGCTGCCCGGCTATCAGGTGGATCGCGAGCTCGAGGACAACAACATCCGGCGCGAGCACGGCCTGCCACCCGTTGAGCGGGCGCCAAAGCTGGGCGACCCCGACCACCTGGGCGAAGCGCAGTTCTCGGTGGGGGAACGGACGGCCTTCCGCGCGGTGGTGAGCACGGCGCCGGATCAGATTGCCATCGCGCCCGGATATCTCACCCGCGACTGGGTGGAGAACGGACGGCGGTATTTCTCCTATGAGATGGATGCGCCCATCTGGCCGTTCGTGTCTTTCTCCTCTGCCCGCTATGCGGTGGCAACAGATCAGTGGAATGACGTGAACATCGAGGTGTACTACGACCCTGCCCACGACTTCAACGTGAGCAACATGATCGAGAGCACCAAAGCATCGCTCGACTACTTCACCCGGGAATTCTCGCCCTATCAGTACCGGCAGTTCCGCATTCTCGAGTTCCCGCGATATCAGACCTTTGCCCAGTCTTTTCCCAACACGATTCCGTTTTCTGAAGCCATCGGCTTCGTCGCCGATCTGCGTGACGAGAAGCGCATCGACTATGTCTTCTACGTGACCGCTCACGAGATGGCACATCAGTGGTGGGGGCATCAGGTGGTGGGAGCGAACATGCAGGGTGCGACCATGCTCGTGGAAACCCTGGCCCAGTATTCGGCGCTCATGGTGATGGAGGAAGCCTTCGGCGAGGAGAAGATGCGCCGGTTCCTGAAGTACGAGCTGGATCGCTATCTTCAGGATCGCGGGGGTGAGCTGATCGAGGAGCTGCCGATCAACCGGGTGGAGAATCAGGGCTATATCCACTATCGCAAAGGCAGCCTGGTCATGTACGCGCTCAAGGATGCCATCGGTGAGGCAGGCGCTCAGGAATCTGATCGAAAAGTGGGGCTTCAGAGAAGGCCTCTTCCCCACTTCCACGGACCTGATCAATGAGTTCCGCGCTGTGGCCGGCGAAGAGCACCAGGATCTGATCACCGACCTGTTCGAGAAGATCGTCATCTATGATCTGAGGGTCACGGATACCGAAGTTGAGGAAACCGCGAACGGTTTCGAGGTCACCATGACCGTCGAAGCGGCCAAGTTCGAAGCGGATGGCGCCGGCAGGGAGGTGGCGGTACCGCTTGATCAGATGCTCGATGTGGCGGTGTTTGCCGATGGATCGGACGAGCTCGGGGACGACGACCTGCCGGGAGCGTTGCATCTGGAACGGGCGCGGATCACGGGAGGAGAGCAGACGTTCACCTTCACCGTCAGCGAACGGCCGGGCCGGGTGGGCATCGACCCCTACGTGAAGATGATCGACCGGAATCCGGACGACAACGTGAAGTTTCTCTGAGCCGACTCGCGGGGAGTCTGACCGTTCAGCCTCTTTCCAGGTGCCAGACCGTCACGTCGACGGGTTTGCGTAGAAACAGGCCGCCGCCCACCGGCAGGAAATCCCGGGTGAGGCGACGCCGGTACCAGGCCAGCGGTCTGGCGGTCTGTGCCTGATCCGTGCGTGCCGGGTCGCAGAGTGACAGGTCTTCACGTGTGAGCACGCCGAGATACAGTGCGGCACTGGCATGCCGGGCCAGATTTTCCAGGGCCCGCGCGCAGTCGCTGTCGTTCAGGTATCCGAGCACGTCGTTGCAGACGACCAGATCAGCTTCTCCGCCGGCATCCACGTCCACCACAGAGCCCTGCATCCAGCCGTAGGTGTCGCAGAGATAGCGGCTGAACTCCACGCCGCGGAGTCCGGCTTTCGGATACGCCCTGCCGAGTGCCCGCAGCAGCATGCCGGTGCCGCAACCCATGTCCAGAATCTGCCTGACCGGGACTTCCAGGTACCTGAGATAGGCAGCGACGAACTGCGCCTGACGGCGGACGGCCGCCGGAGTGACCGCGCGTGTGTCGGGATCCCGGTAGAAACGGTCGTAGTATGTCTTGTCGAATCGTTCGCTCACCTGCGCATGTCCGCTGTGCTGCGATACAGCCTCCAGCTGCTTAAGGTATCCTCATCGCGGCTGCTCAGAAAGGGGAAGACGGATGACAGACGTGGTGACCGCACTGACGGAAACCCTGGGTGAAGACTGCGTGCTCACTGGCGAGGCCGTGCGCGAACGCGCCTCGGGCATCTGGCGCAGTGACCCGATTCAGGCGAAGGCCATCGTCCGGCCGCGTTCCACCGAGCAGGTGAGTCAGGCGCTGGCCATCTGCCACGCGCGTGGTCAGACGGTGGTGGCCCAGGGTGGGTTGACCGGCCTGGTGGAAAGCGCCATTGCGTCTCCCGGGGACGTGGCGCTGTCGCTCGAGAGGCTGAACCGGATCGAAGAGATCAATCCGGTGGACCGGACCATGGTGGTTGGCAGCGGTGTGGTGCTGCAGACCCTGCAGGAAGCGGCAGAGGAGCACGGACTCATGTTTCCGCTGGATCTCGGTGGCCGTGGCAGCTGCACCATAGGCGGCAACATATCCACGAACGCCGGCGGTAACCGGGTGATCCGCTATGGTATGACCCGGGATATGGTGCTGGGGCTCGAAGCAGTGCTGGCGGACGGGACGATAGTCTCGTCGATGAACCAGATGATCAAGAACAACGCCGGCTACGATCTCAAGCAGCTCTTCATCGGCACGGAAGGCAGCCTCGGGGTGGTTACCCGGGCCGTCCTCAGACTGCGCGAAAAACCGGCGGATCTTTCCACGCTGTTCGTCGCGGTCCAGGAATTTCACTGCCTGGCTGATTTTCTCAAGCACATGG
This sequence comes from Gammaproteobacteria bacterium, assembly GCA_030425195.1. Taxonomy (GTDB): domain Bacteria; phylum Pseudomonadota; class Gammaproteobacteria; order Pseudomonadales; family Azotimanducaceae; genus SZUA-309. The sequence goes on from JAUIAV010000012.1 coordinate 49,032, forward strand.
ATGCTTCGCTCGGAGGCTGTCTGTCCGCGTTCGAGGTGATGTGGAACAACTTCTACACGCTGGTCACCACCGAGCCGGCCATCAATCAGCCACCGATATCGCAGGACTATCCTTACTACGTGCTCGTAGAGGCCATGGGTGCCGACAACGAGCGTGCCGAGGCGGCGCTGGCGGATGCCTACGAGAAAGGGCTGATCGTCGATGCGGTGGTCGCGCAGTCGGAAGCCCAGCGACAGCAGCTCTGGGCCATGCGGGACGACGTGGCGCAGACGTTCCGTTACGCACCGAACTATGCCTTCGATGTGAGCATGCGGATATCCAGCATGGAAGGGTATCTGGCCGAGGTGAATCGTCGGCTGGAAGAACGTTATGACGACGTGCACAACTTCACGTTCGGGCACATGGGCGATGGCAATCTGCATCTGGTGATCTCGGTCGGGAAGTCGGATCGGGCGGGAGTGGAAGCCTGTGTCTACGAGCCCCTGTCGGATGTCGCGGGTTCGGTATCCGCAGAGCACGGTGTGGGTCTGGAGAAGAAGCCGTATCTCGGGATCGCCCGCAGCGAAACCGAAATTGAGCTCATGCGCACACTGAAGCGTGCGCTCGATCCGAAGGGAATTCTCAACCCCGGCAAGATCTTCGACCTGGAGGCGGCCGGTTGACCGATCTGCATTACCTGAGCCTAGGCGCGGTCTGTGCGCGTGTGAAAAGCGGTGAGTTGACCGCCAGGGAGGTGGTGGAGCACACACTGACCCGCATCGGCGCGCTGGATGGAACACTGCATGCGTACGTGATGGTGCTCGCGGATCAGGCCCTGGCACAGGCGGATGCGCTCGATGAGAAACGACGCAACGGCGACCTGCTCGGCGCGCTGCACGGTGTCCCCATCGCGCTCAAGGATCTGTTCTTCACCAGAGGGCTGCCCACGGCCAGCGGAACCCGCGTCATGGCGGATTTCGTTCCCGACGAGGATGCGACCGTGGTCACCAGACTGACCGCGGCAGGCGCGGTGATGATCGGCAAAACGCAGCTGACGGAAGGTGCGTATGGTGTCCATCACCCGGATGTGGTGGATCCGGTGAATCCCTGGGCTGCGGATCGCTGGACGGGTGTTTCCTCATCCGGGTCCGGCGTTGCCGTGGCCGCTGGACTCTGCTTCGGGGCGCTGGGATCGGACACGGGCGGCAGCATCCGATTTCCCTCGGCGAGCTGCGGCACCGTCGGGGTCAAGCCCACATACGGCAGGGTGAGCAGGCACGGTGCTTTTCCGCTCGCACAAACGCTGGACCACGTCGGCCCAATGACGCGGACCGTGGCCGATGCGGGACGGATGCTCGGTGTCATGGCCGGCGTGGATCCGCGGGATGCGACCTCGCTCGACGCCCCCGTGCCCAACTATGGCGCACAGATGCAGACGGCGGTTGCCGGGATCCGCGTGGGTGTGGACTGGGACTATGTGAGCGAAGGTGTGGAGGAGCCCCTCGTGCAGTCGGTGCGTGATTCGCTGCAGCACCTGGCTGAGGCCGGCGTGGAGGTGCGGGAATACCGGATGCCGGAAGCTTATCGGATGCTGGTCGATCAGTGGGGCATCACCTGCGCGGTGGAATGTGCGCGCGCTCACGCGGCTTACTATCCGGCGCGGAAAGATCTTTACGGACCGGTGCTTGCAGAGCTCATCGAGCTCGGACGCCGGCCGCCCCCGGGCAGTTACGAGCAGCTGCAGACACTGCGCGCTGCGTTCACCGGGGAGCTGGACGGGTGCTTCCAGGGTCTGGACGTGATGATCGCACCGAACATGCCCTATCTGGCGCCGCCTGCGGAGCGCATTCTCGATCTGTCAGCGGATCCCGCCAGGGCGAACGGTCTGACATTCACGGCGCCGTTCGACTACTCAGGTCATCCAACTCTGTCGTTGCCTGTCGGTCTCAGCAGCGAGCGCTTGCCGCTGTCCATACAACTGATCGGGCCGAAGCTGGCGGAAAGCAACCTGTTCCGCGTTGCCCTGGCACTGGAGAACGCTTTCGATTTCCACGAGCGGCCGATTCCCTGAACTAGATCCAGCGTCGCACCTGTTGCTTGTAAGCGAGGTAAGCGTCACCGAAAGTCTCCTCCATGAGCCGCTCCTCCGTGCGTATGAACAGGCCACGGATGACGGCCGTGAATCCGACGACGACGAGCCATGGCCACCACCCGTTCATGACCAGCGCTGTACCGGCCAGCGCGAGAACCATGCCGGTGTACATCGGATTCCTGGAGATGGAGAACACGCCGCTGGTAACCAGCGCGGTGGATTCCGTGAATGGGATGATGTTGGTGCCGGCCCTGGCAAAGAGCCTCGATCCCTGGGTGGCCGCGGCCACACCGATCAGGATGGGCAGTGTGCCCAGATACTGCCAGGGCGACGGCAGCAGTCCGCCGTCTTCCAGGAGGCCCACAGCGACGATGATCGCCAGCGAGAGCAGGAAGTAGTGCGGCGGCAGGATCTTCGGCGGAGTCATGATCGATGTCCGTGGTGACCGCTGAGCCACTCATTCAATCGTGCCTGCTGCTCGGCCGTCAACGAACCGTAGAACACGTCGAAGACGGGCAGAAGCGCTTCCAGAGAGGTCCGGGTGGCGTCGAGCAGAGCCCCGGCTTCCCGCAGTGCTTCGGGAGCGGTCGCCAGCCGTTCCGGCTCACACAGAACCGTGGCATCGTCATGCCAGCTTCTGAGAACGGCGAGAACCGGCTGCAGATGGGCTTCCTGATCGTCCGTCAGATCCAGCGACAGACTCACCCAGGTGCTGGCGAGTTCAACCACGCGTTCGTCCGTGCTGCCGCAGCCATGCCGCCAGTGCCCGCCATGACCGCCAGCCGCGTGGCCGCCGCCCATGTGACCTGCGATGAGGGCACCCGCACTCGCCGTGCCCGGCAGAAGACTGGAGGAGAGGACAGCACCAAACAGTCCGAGCACGGTGACGGTGAGGATGGATGTGAGCAGCAGATTGCGAGTCTTCATGGTGTGATTCCCTGTTTCCTTCGATCCGGGATCCAGTCTGGAGGGAAGCGGTGCGTATCGGGTCTCTCTAAAGCGACGGATTGTTACAGAAGATTTCGGAATCCGGATCTGTTACACCGCGTAACCAATTACCCGGTATCCGCAGCGGTTCCCCGGACCTCCTGCTCATATAATCGGCGCTTGGCTTCGGGACCTGACTCATGGCGCAGCTGGAAAGACCCGTGCATGTTGTGATGGTGGATGATGACGCGGACATACGTTCGCTCGTCAGCGCCTACCTGACGGAACACGGGCTCGTGGTGCACGAGCTTGAGGACGGCGCGCGGCTTCCGGGAATTCTGGATGCGTACCCGGTGGATCTCGTTCTGCTCGATCTGATGCTTCCGGGTGATGATGGCCTGACCCTCTGCCGGGAGTTGCGCCGGAAGAGAAATCTGCCGGTGATCATGCTCACCGCGCTCGCCGAGGAGAGCGACCGGGTGGTGGGCCTGGAGATGGGCGCCGACGACTATCTCACCAAGCCTTTTTCAAACCGGGAGCTGCTGGCCAGAATCCGGGCAGTGCTCAGGCGCACGGAGACGCGTCCGTCCGTCCACGAACCGGGATTCCACAGCTGCTACGCGTTCGATGGCTGGCGGCTGTTTCCCAATCGCCGCGAGCTCCGGAATCCCGGAGGGGCCCTGGTTACCCTGACGGGCGGCGAGTTCGATCTGCTGCTGGCCCTTGTCACCCATCCCCAGCAGGTACTCAGCCGCGAACTGCTGCTCGAACTGACCCGGGGCAGGGGTGGCGATGGCTATGACCGGAGCATCGATGTCCAGTTGTCCCGGCTGCGACGCAAGCTGGGCAAACCGGATCCGGTGAGGACCGTACGTGGCGGCGGTTATCTGTTCGCTCCGGATGTGCGCACCGGAAAGGGCTCGGACGATGTCTGAGGCGGCGCTGACCGGCAGCCTGTTCAGCCGGGTCGCCATCGGCATCGTTGTCGGTTTCCTGCTCCTGCACGGGGGCACGGTGTTGTACCTCAACCACGAGAAGATGGTGGCGGAAGCCGGGGTGTTCGCGGCCGGGACAGCGGAGCGGGCGCTGACGATTGCCGAGGCGGCCCGGGAGCAACCGGATCTGCTCGGTCTGCTGTCGACTCCCGCCTTTGAGCTGTCCGTGATCCAGGAACCGCTCCAGCGTCCGGACAGGGTCTGGCCCCATTCGGAGGAGATCGGCGCCGTACTGACGGGCCGGCTCACGGAACTCGGCTTCGAGGCGGCGGACGAGGTCCGATTCTGGTATGCCGCGGATCGCCGGAACACCCGGCTCGTGCTGCAACTGCCCTGGCCGGGTGGCTGGCTGATCGTCCGGGCGCTCGGACCGGATGCCCGGGGTCACACCGCAGTGGCGACCGTCTGGACCACGTTACTGGCCACGCTGATCCTCTTTGCGGTGCTGGCAGCCACGCGCCGATTCACACGCCTGCTCCCGGAGATTGCCGATGCCGCAGAACAGGTGGGCCGCACCGCGGATCCGGGGCCGCTCGAGTCCCGCGGACCCCGTGAGCTGAAGCGGCTGATTGCGGCGTTCAACACCATGCAGGCGCGCGTGAAACGCCTGCTGGCAGAAAGAAACACCATGCTCGGTGCTGTCTCTCATGACATCCGCACGCTTGTCACGCGGCTGAAGCTGAGGCTGGAATCCATGCCTGAGTCGGAAACCCGCGCGGCCTGCGAGCGGGACATCGACGACATCACCGTGCTGCTGTCAGAGTCGCTCGATTACGCACGGAACGAAGCGACGGACGAACAGGCAGAGCCTGTGGATCTGAATGCGCTGCTGGAGACCCTGGCGGATGACTGGGCGGATCAGGGTTCGGATGTGAGCTTCAGTGGCGCGGCTCCGCTGGTCGCGACCGTCCAGCCAGCGGCCATGCGCAGGGCGCTTGGCAATCTTCTCGAAAACGCACTTCGTTACGGCGGCAGCGCGTCGATCAGGCTGTCGGGTGACGAGCACACCGTGCACGTGGATGTCATCGATCCCGGCGAGGGCTTCGAGCCGGAACGCGCCGAGCAGGCAATGGCACCCTTCGAACGGCTGGAAGGATCACGCAGCCGTCATACCGGCGGCGCAGGGCTGGGTCTCGCCATTGCGCGGCGGATCGTTGAGCGGCATCGGGGGACGATCGACTTCAGAAGGGAGAGAGGTGGCTTCCGGGTTCGAGTCAGCCTGCCGGTCTGATCCGCTTCAGCCCGCGCTGGCGCAATGGGGGCACCAGAAATACCGGTTGAACACGAACAGCATCAGACAGCCGCTCATCAGCAGCACCGACAGGAAGTAGACGATATCCAGGGGCGGATTGAAGAAGCCCTTCAGCATGATGCCCTGAACGAGCAGGTGCGTTCCGAGGTAGGCGGCGCCGCCGGAGAGCGGTGCGGGCTCGAAGGCCTTCCACAGCACGATGGCCATCACGAAGTGCAGGAACAGGGCGACAGGCAGCACCACGGCGGTGAAATAGTGCGCGGTCAGGTCGAAACCTGCCGGCAGGACCTGCATCCAGAACATGGCCAGGATCTCCAGAAGGGGCGCGGAAAGCGCCCCCATGAGGATCAGTACCGGATATCGGATCATGTCGCCTGATTCACTCGAAGGTGAACACACCCTGATCGATCACCACGTCCCCGTTCTGATTGGTGGTTCTGAACAGAGCCGTATGGCCGTCCACCCACATGGAGACCGTGAGCGAATCACCGGGTATGACAGGCTTGGAAAACCGGCTCTTCATGCTCTTGAAGCGGCTCGCATCGCCACCGCAGAGAGTGTTGAGCAGTGCCCGACCGGTGAATCCCCAGGTGCAAAGCCCGTGCAGAATCGGCTTGTCGAATCCTCCGAGGGCTGCAAAGGACGGGTCGGAGTGCAGAGGATTGCGGTCGCCTGAGAGGCGATAGGTGAGCGCCTGATCTTCCCGGGTGGTGTAGGTGACCTCGTGATCAGGGGCTCGGTCGGGAAACACGATCTTCTCCGTGGGGCCGCGATCACCGCCCCAGCCGCCTTCTCCGCGGCAGAACAGGCTCATGGACGTCTTCAGCAGCGGTTTACCCGTGGCCAGGTTCGTGGACGTGGATTCGAACTCCAGTACCGCCGCGGAACCCTTGTCGTAGATGCCCGTGACCCGGCCGACACTCTCGATCTCGCCGTCCGGCGGAATCTCATCGTAGAGCTCGATCGCCTGCTCGCCATGAACCATGAGCGCGGGGTTGAACGAGCCGACCTTGTCCATGGGTACGCCGCCGCCACCGATGATCACGGCGAAGGTCGGCAGCACCTTCTGTGGCGTGTCTTTCGTGTTCTCAGTGGTGTACTGCAGCTCGTCAGTGCCGGCGCCGACGCCGACTGCATAGAGCAGAGCATCCTTGGACGTCCAGCTTCGCTTCGTCGGAGTGCCGGTTTCGCCGACGGCCTCTGGGTTGATGGGCACGATGCATGTCCTCGATCTGGTGTAATCGGACTAATTTAGCGCATCCCATCCGGCTCATGTAAGCCCCGGATCTTTCGGTTAAACTTGCCGCCACCCGAGATCGGTGAGAAGACATTGAGATCGATTTTCCCCCCAGTTGCCCTGATCTGCCTGTTATCCGCCGCTGCATCGACAGAGGCCGCATCCTATCGTCTGCCTGAAAACGGCGACAACGTGGTGGGCGCGGTCACCCGGATGAAGCTGGCCTACGAAGACACCCTCGCGGCCGTGGCCGAACGCTACAGCATCGGCTACCGGGAGATCGTGGATGCCAATCCGCACGTCGACCCCTGGTTGCCGGGTGACGGCACGATGATCGAGCTGCCGACACAGTACGTTCTGCCGGATGCGCCTCGCGATGGTCTGATCATCAACGTTGCCGAGTACCGGCTCTACTACTTCCCCAAGGATACGGATCGGGTGATCACCTTCCCGGTGGGTGTCGGCCGGTCCGAGTTCCGAACTCCGGTCATCCAGACCAAAACGATCACCCGGATCGAGAATCCGAGCTGGACGCCGACGCCGGCGGCTCGCAGGGAGCATGCCGAGATGGGTGACGTCCTGCCTCACGTCGTGCCTCCGGGCCCGGACAATCCGCTCGGGGATCTGGCGATACAACTGCAGGAGCCGGGCTACTTCATCCACGGCACCAACAAGCCGTTCGGAGTCGGGCAGAAGGTGAGCCACGGCTGCATCCGCCTGCACAACGAGCACATTCTGACGCTGGCAGAGATGGTGCCGAACGGGACGCCGGTCTACATCGTCAACGAGCCGATCAAGCTGGGTGTCCGCTATGAGGAGCTGTACCTGGAAGGGCACAGAGATCTGTACGAAGACGTGGACGTGGCCGCGCTCACCGAGGTGGTGGCGGACAGAGTTCAGAAGCTTGGATCGGACCCCGACTGGCAGAAAGTGGCCGAGGTGCTGACAGACTTGAAAGGGATTCCGGTAAGGATCTGACCCCGCGATCTATCCCGGGAAGGTCCCGGAGGAAGTCGCGAGGTCAGCCGGATACAAGCCTTACTTGCGGGAGCAGCAGGTCTCAGCCATGCGCTCGGCGCGCTCATTGGCTTCGTTAGCCGCATTCAGTGCGCGATCGGCAGCAGACTTGGCAGCGCTCGCTTCGCGGCTTGCGGCCTGAGCAGAGGCAGCGGCATCGCTGGCAGCATCAGCTGCGCTGGATACCTGGCCTTCCAGGGCGGAAACGCGGTTCGCGAGTGCATCCAGTGCTTCCTGGGATGCGCATCCGGTGAACAGAAATACTGCCGCAAGGGCGAAGAGTACGTTTTTCACTTATGGGTCTCTCATGGTGTCATTGGGACACGCGAACCCTACCAATAGCGGCCGCAAAATTGAAGCGATATCTGAGGCGCAGGGTGAGATGAGTCTCTCAGGCGGCATGAGATCCAATTCCGTTTCCTGCACCCGCAGCCGCCGGCTTTTCGCTAAGATTAGCGCATGGACGAAAGGTATCGTCTGATATTCCGCGGCGAACTCCTGGATGGTCAGCACCGGGCGGTGGTGAAGCGTCGCCTGGCCGAGCTGCTCAAGCTGCAGGACGCTCAGGTCGACAGGTTGTTTGGCGGCAAACCCGTGATTCTCAAACGGGACGTGGACCGGGAGACGGCCGCTCGATATCAGGCTCTGTTCAAGAAGGCGGGCGGTCGACTGCGTGTCAGTGCAGCGAACGCCGCCGATTCCTCCGGGCATGCGGAAGCAGGCCCGGCGCCCAGTGCTGCACCTGATGCCGGTTCAGACACCGGCAAGGAAGCGCCGGCATTCGAAGTTCAGAGCACCTGGTTTCCACCACCTGCCGAACCGCGGGGCGAAATCGAAGCGCCGGACTACTCGATTGCCGCCGTTGGCAGCGACCTGTCAGACGCGCGCGAAGATGCTCCGCCGCCTGCGCCGGATGTGGATTTCGAGCTGGCCGAAGTGGGTGTGGACCTGCTCACTGAGAGATCTCAGATACCGGTGGTAGAGGTGGGCCCGCTGGATTTCGAAGTTGCCGAAGTCGGCGCGGATATCGGATCACCGTCCGGGGCCTCAGAGGCCAGAGCGCCGGATGTTTCTCATATTGCGCTGGTCGAGAACTCCTAGCCGGAGTGTTCCCCGCCGGTTTAACCCGGCATGACCCGCAGAGTCTTGTAGCCTGCTGCTTCCATGGCAGCGGAAACCTGATCCTGAGTGTCCGGGCAGAGAGCGATCATGGAGCCGCCTCCGCCACCACCGGTGAGCTTGGCGCCGAGCGCGCCGTTAGCGCGGGCGATATGCACCAGTTCCTCGAGCTCCGGCGTGGACAGCTGCAGCGCGTTCAGATAGCCGTGGCAGAGATTCATGAGCTCGCCGATTTCGCGGAAGTGTCCGTCCCTGAGCGCGTCCACACCGGCCCGGGTGAGTGCGGCGATCTGATCGAAGATGCCGTCATAGCGCGCCTGATGTGTTTCCCAGGCGTAGCGTACCCGCGCCACCGTGTTGGCGGTGAGGCTTTCCCTGCCGGTGATGCCGATCACCAGAGGCAGGGGCTCGGCCAGCTTGATGGTGTCGAAACGGGCATCTGCCGCGCCGCCTTCGCCGTCCTGAGTGGCGTTGCGCTGATAGAGCAGCGGTGCGCCGTAGGTGGCTATGGTGTTGTCGATACCCGACGGAGTGCCGTGTGCTGCTTTTTCACATTCGTACGCCAGCCGGTTGATCTTCTCGCTGGAGAGCTGCAGGTCGAACGCTGCGTCCACGGCGCGGATGATGGCTACTGCCAGCGCCGAAGAGCCGCCCAGACCCATGGCTCTCGGAACATGGGGAATGACCTCGATGGTCATGTTCTCCTGATCGAGTTCCAGCTGCTCCAGAATGTAGTGGAGGATCCCGGAAAGTCCCTGGCCGCTGCCTGATTTGACCTTCTGTTCGAGTCCCCAGCGGGGAATCACCAGGTCGATGCCGTTGCCCCCTTTGCGCACGATGGCTTCCACAGCCAGCGGAATCGGCAGCGCGATGGCCGGGCGTCCGTAGACGACGGCGTGTTCGCCCAGAAGGATGATCTTTCCGCAGGCGGAGCTGCGCTCGCCATGATCGGGCACCACGGACCTGCGGGCCAGGTTCTTTGCGATCTCCTGGGCTTTCCAGACCTTGATCTCTCCCGACTCGATCAGCGCTTCCACCACGTCGTCGAAGAGATCTTCCGGAACGTTCGCGGTGCTGGCCACGCTGCGGGCGTGCAGCGTCATGTGACCCTGCTGGATCCCGTCGGTGGACAGCGCTCTGAGCGCGGCGAAATTCTGAGCCAGGCCGACCGCGGCCATGATGCCGGCGAGCTCGGTGGCGGAGGGCGAGCCGAGCAGGCGGTGATTGATGCGCACGCTGGGGTTGGTCTCCAGGCTGCCGCCCACGGTCCCGACCTTCATGGGAATCGTGATCTCGCCACACAGGTCGCCCTGCTCGTTGGCATACCAGCGGGTGAGCGAGCGGTACTGACCATCCCGCGCCGCGTAAGCATGCGCGGCCGATTCGATGGCGCGCCAGTCGTTGCCGGTCGCGATGGCGACGGCGTCCACACCGTTCATCACGCCCTTGTTGTGGGTGGTCGCACGATAGGGGTCCACGGTAGCCAGGTCGGTGGCGAGAATGATGCCGTCGCGTACCTCTTCACCGGTAAAACCTTTGCCTTCGAGATTCTTCGCTGGAATGCGGACGCTGGCGGAGGCTACCGCCCGGTCGGTGAGATTCGAGAGAATGCGGAGGAAGACCTTGCCACCCGTGATGGTTTCGACAAGGGAGGCGACGCCTTCGCACATCGTGTTGACCAGGTTCGCACCCATGGCGTCCCGGGTGTCGACCAGCAGATGCAGCACCACCATCTCCCGGCCGTCTTCCGGCGCATGATGGAGAAAGACTTCCACATCCAGAGCACCGCCACCTCTGGCCACCATTTTAGGGTGCAGGCTGTTGGCCAGCGCGAGGATCTCATCCTTCTCGGCGAGCAGCTTCTCCCTGGCTGCCTCCGGGTCATCGATATTCACGGTCTGTACCTGACCGATAAGAATGGGGTCGGTGCTGGTGGCCGTGTAGCCGCCGCTGAGGCGGGCCATGCGCGCGGCTCCCGAGAGCCCGGCCACGATCGAAGGCTCCTCCACCACCAGCGGTACCACGTAGTCGCGTCCGTTGATCAGAAAGTTGAGCCCGAGGCCCATGGGCAGGCCGAACACGCCGACCACGTTTTCGATCATCTTGTCCGCCACGGGCAGTCGCAGCGTATGGTCGGAGGTCGCCAGTGCCCGGACGTCCTCCTCGGTGAGCAGCTGTCGTTCCCGGAGGGCCGTAATCCGCTCAGCGACGGTCATCTTGAAGAAATTGGGGATACGTGAGCCGCTAGCTGCGGATTCGGTGGACGCCATGGGCAGCAATCTCCAGATCCAGTGTCAGAAATTCGTCTTGGGTGGCAAGGGCGATGAGCTCATCGAGGAGTGATAGATCGTCGCTTATGGCGATGCCAATGTCACCGCCTCCAGCGCCGCACGGTTTGTAGACTACTTGAGCGCGATTGGCAAGTGCGTGGAGTCGGTTGTGTGCCTCGCTGAAGATCCCCAGATGGGCTCTATCGTCCATGAATTTCAGCCGTTCGGCGTATTCGGCGAGGCCCGCCAGATCCGGTGTCCGGAACAGGCGTTCGCACGTCTCACAGAGCGCGTCCAGGCTGCTGGTGTCTCCGGATGCCCGCCAGTCGCCGAACCGGGCGAGGTGCTCGGTAGTTTTCGCCGCCTTTCCCACCCAGAAATAGCGGAAATGGAGATTGGCGGGCCAGACGGTCTCGACGGCAGTGCCGGACTGAAAACGGATGACGCCGCCTGCGCAGGCGGCGGCCACGTCCAGGCCACTGCCTGCCTTGCCCTGGAGCAGCCGGTGGGCGGCCAGTGGTATGGACGGGTCGAATTTTATGTCAAGTAATTCGGCGATTGCCGCGCTGGCTGCGGTACAGATGGCCGCACTCGAGCCGATCCCCAGCTTTTCCCCGGCACCCCCACCCTCGGAACCGGCATGGAAGTTCCGGGTATCCGTTCTGACCACGGCGCCTTCCGGCAGGGGTGGATCGCCCAGAGCGGCCAGAACCGACCGGATCAGTCCCGCAACACCCTCAGCCTGTCCGGGCCGCAGGCGCATGAGCACATCCGCACTGAGGTTCGCATGGCTCTCGAAGCCGGTCGCATCCAGCTGCCAGCCGCCGTCGGCCGACTGCACGCTGGCCGTCGCATACCGGTCCACGGCCATCACCAGCGCTGGCGCACCCTCCAGCACGGCGTACTCGCCCCACACCACCGCTTTACCGGGTGCGGCGTATTCGATCATGTCTCGAGGAGACGGGCCCCGGCGCCGAGGCCTACGGTGCGGGTGGAAAGAACACCGGTGATGTCGGCGAGCGCATCCGCTACCCGGTCGACCGCTTCCGGCAGGCAGACGGCTTTTACCTGGGGCCCGGCGTCGATGGTGAAGAACACGGGCAGGCCCCGGGCCCGCATTTCCCGGACCGCGTGAATGCACGAGAGTGTCGCCGGCCGCCAGTAGATCATGGGCGGCTGGCTGGACTGCATCACGCCGTGCATCTTCAGACAACTGGATTCCGACAGATCCGCCAGGCGCTCGAAATCCCGATCGGCTATGGCCTTGAGTGCCGCCTCGTAGTCCCGGGCGGTGCTGCTTACCCAGGGCTCGTAGTAGGGCGAGGTTTCCTCGGACGTCTTCATGCCGAGGGAGGAGGAGACGCTCTTGCGGTTCTCGTCGGTGATGGCGATCACCACGTTCAGCGGCCAGGCTTCGGGGGTCAGGACCGGACGGGCGACCCAGTCTGGCGGTCCAAGCGTCGCAAAGCCGCCGTAGATGGAGCGGGCAGCGGAACCCGACGCTCTGCGGGCGTATACCGCACGATCGTCGTCCTGGAGGTTCAACCCCGCGAAGGCGTCGATCGCCGTGATCAGGGCGGCGAATCCGGAGGCGGAGGAAGCCAGACCGGCCGCAGTGGGAAAATTGTTGTCGCTGTCGATGGATACCGGCGGGATCCCGAAGTCGCGTCTCAGCATGGTCAGACAGGCAGAGATCTTCGGATCAATCGCCGATTCGCCATTGAGGGTGATGTGATCGTCCGCGTCCGGGCTCGATGTCAGCCGGGTGGTGGATGCCAGGTCGTCCAGCGTGATGGAGACGGAGGGTGTGGCCGGCAGGTTGCCGTCTCCCGCCTGCTTGCCCCAGTACTTGATGAGCGCGATGTTGGGGTGCGCGATTGCGGTGACGGACACGGGCGGCTAGAGGTAGGCGGGCGGAGGAACGAAAGCGAAGCCTTCGGCCTCCAGGGCCCGGGCGGCACCGATGGTGACCAGATCGCCGTATTCCGGCCCCACGATCTGCACGCCGATGGGCAGGCCCTTTCCGTTCAGGCCCGTTGGAATCACGGTGGATGGCAGATAAGAGACTCCGGTGAGCCCTGCCCAGAAGACCTGATCGAAGTAAGGCCGCTCCTCGTTGTTCACCCGGATCGTGCGTTCCCCGAAGGTCCGCTGGTCGTGCTCGAATGCGGCTGTCGGCATCACAGGCGTGATCAGTACGTCATGCTGCTCGAAGAACTGGTGCCAGTGCCAGCGCAGATGGTCGCGCCGTTCGTTGTACGCCTTCCAGGTTCTGAAGCTCGAGGTCTGAGCCCGGAATACCTTTGCCGCTTCGCTCGCGTCGGCGGGATCGAGGCGATCCACATAGCGTTGCAGCGATTCGTAGCTTTCTTCCGGCATACGGGACGCCATGGTCGCCTGCAGCAGGTTCTGATACACCTCGTGTGATTCCGCAGCGGTGAAAGCCGGTCTTGCGGAGGCGTTCACCTCGGCACCGGCGGCTCGACAGGCCTCGGCTACCGCGTCCACGCGGGCCCGCACCTCGGTATCCACCGGACACTGTGCGTCGTCGTTCCATACCGCGACTCTGAGCCCCTCGAGGCCTTCTGTCGGAAACTCGGGCAGATCGAGTCTGAAACCGCGGCTGCGGATGGGGTCGGGTCCGGCCATCTGCCGGAGCGCCGTATCCAGATCCTCAGCGGAACGGGCCATGGGGCCGATCACGGAGATGTCCGAGGTGCTGCGGATGTCACCCGGTGGTGAGTGGCCACGCATCCAGACGAGATTGTGCGTAGGCTTGTGACCGAAGACGCCGCAGAAATGCGCAGGATTTCTGATCGAGCCGCCGATGTCGGAACCGGCCTCGAGCCCCGTCAGACCGGCGGCCAGCGCGGCGGCGGAGCCTCCGGACGAGCCGCCGGGAATCCGATCGTGGTCGTACGGATTGCTGGTGGTGCCGTAGATGTCGTTGTAGCTCTGAAAATCCGCCAGAGAGAGCGGTACGTTGGTCTTCCCGAAGATGATGGCACCTGCAGCCTTCAGTCGTTTCACGGCTTCGGCGTCTTCGCCGGCGATGTTGTCCTTCCAGTCCGGATTGCCCCAGGTGGTGGGTGTGCCGGCCAGGTTGTAGGACTCCTTGATCGTCATCGGCACGCCGTGCAGCGGTCCCAGAGGACCGCCTCCGGCAGCGGCTCTGTCGGCGGCGGCCGCTTCTTCGAGCGCCCGTTCGCGGACGTCCACAACGATGGCATTCAGCGCTCCGTTGTACTCGTCTACCCGGGCCAGATACATCTTCAGCAGCTCCACGGCGGAAATGTCGCGCCGTTTCACGGCGGCTGCCAGCTCTGTGGCGGATGCGAACGCGAGATCGCTCATTGCGCCTCCTCGGTGATCGGGGCATGTTATCACGCAGCACTAATACAAGGAGGAGTAGAGATGACGGTAAACAGACAATGGCTGCTTGCCCGGCGGCCACAGGGGATGGTGACGGAAGAGAACTTCGAGTACCGGGAATCGCCGGTGCCGGAACCGGGTAAAGGCCAGGTGCTGGTTCGCAATCTGTATCTGTCTTTCGACCCGACGCAGCGGGGATGGATGGAAGACCGGGAGAGCTATATGCCGCCGGTGGGAATCGGTGAACCCATGCGGGCGGGCTCCGTCGCTCAGGTGGTTGCGTCCAATCATCCCGGCTATGCCGCCGGTGATCTGGTGCAGACCCTGGGCGGCTGGCAGGACTATCTCGTCGTGGACGGGAGTGCCGGCGGGATCGGGCTCTCCCGGCTGCCGCCCGGGGTGACACCCCAGATGGCGCTCGGCGTGCTGGGCACCACCGGGCAGACCGCCTACTTCGGCATGCTCGATCTGGGCCAGCCGGAATCGGGACAGACCGTGCTCGTGTCCGGCGCGGCCGGAGCCACCGGATCAGTCGCCGGCCAGATCGCCAGAATCAAAGGCTGCCGGGTGATCGGCATCGCCGGAGGCCCGGACAAGTGCCGCTGGCTCAAGGAGGAGGCGCGCTTCGACGACGTGATCGATTACAAGTCCGAGAATGTGGACAGCCGGATCGGGGAACTGTGTCCGGACCGGGTGGACGTTTTCTTCGACAACGTGGGCGGCGACATCCTCGAGGCAGCCCTCAATCACATCAATCTGCGGGCCCGCATCGTGCTCTGCGGCGGTATCTCGGGTTACAACGCGACGGAGCCGCAGCCGGGCCCGACCAACCTCATGAATCTGGTGGTCATGCGTGCGCGCATGGAGGGGTTCATCGTCATCGACTATGTGGACCGGTTCGCCGAAGGGGCGGCAGCGCTTGCGGGCTGGATGCAGAGCGGCGAACTCGTGCACAGAGACGACGTTCAGGAAGGGTTCGAGAACATTCCGGCGACACTCAATCGCCTCTTTACCGGTCAGAACATCGGCAAACAGATGCTGAAGATCGCCGAACCGAGCTGAGCGGTAACCGGACTGGCCCCGGTCATCCCGCCGGGGTCGGCCCGATGGCGCCTTCGTCGATCAGTCGGGCGATTTCGTCAGCCTCGACGCCGAGTTCCGCCAGGATGTCCCGGTTGTGCTGACCGATCCCGGGGGCTCGTGTCCGGATTCTGACCGGTGTGCGGGAAAAGTTCACGGCCGGAGCGGCGAGGGGGATCTCCTGCCCGTCCACCTCCACGGTCTGCATCATGTCCCGGGAGCGGATGTGGCTGTCGCTGGCAGCCTCGGCATAGGTATTCACCCGACAGGCGGGCAGCCCCAGATCGGCAAAGGTGCCCACCACCTCGCTCACGCTGCGCCCGGCGCACCACCCGGCCAGCAGTCCGTCGAGCTCGTCCCGGCGGCTGAGCCGCGCGAGCAGATCCAGCCCGGCCAGATCATTGCGGCCCATCAGATCCGCCAGCGTCCGCCAGTGACTGTCCAGCAGCACACCGGCGAACGCGAGACCATCCGTGCAGTCATAGGCGTTCACCGGGGCCGCGATGCCGAACTGATTACCCCAACGGGGCAGATCGATGCCGAGTGCCCCGGCGGTCGGCAGGCCGTTGCTCTGGAAGAACAGACTGTCGACCAGTGCCACATCCAGGTGCTGGCCTTCGCCGGTCTGGTCCCGGTGCCTGAGCGCTGCCATGGCCCCCATGGCCGCATGCAGGCCGCTCAGATCGTCACCGAGGAACGTGGGAGCTTTGACCGGACCGCCTTCCGGATTGCCGTTGAGGGAAGAAAATCCGGAATAGCTCTGGGCGACGGGATCGTAGCCGACCCGGTCGGACAGCTCGCCGAACTGACCGTAGCCGCTGATGGAGACATAGATGATGTCCGGTTTGGCGGCGCGGACGTGCTCATAGCCGAGACCCCAGTCCGCCAGGGTGCCGGGCCGGAAATTCTCGATCAGGATGTCGGTGCTGCGGCAGAGGCGGAGAAACAGTGCACGGCCGCCATCCGTTCTGAGATCCAGACTCAGATTCCGCTTGTTCCGGTTTACCGTCTCGTTGGGGATGGTGCTGGAAGAATCCGGAATCAGTGGAGGCAGCCGACGGATGACCTCACCATCGGGGTGCTCGATCTTGATCACGTCCGCGCCGTAGTCCGCGAGGATGCAGCCGGCCATGGGGCCGGCCCATGTGGTGGTGGTTTCCAGCACCCGGATACCCGCCAGCGGACCGGTCAGATCCTCTCGAGCCTCGGCGAAGAAATCTGATTTGTCCATGCTGACCTCGACAGTTTCAGGGAACGATGACCGTGGAGCCGGTGGTCTTCCTGCCCTCGAGATCCGTGTGTGCCTGGACCAGTTCTGAGAGGGGATAGCGCTGGTTGATGTGGATTTTCACGGCACCGTTGCTCAGCACTTCGAAAAACCGTTCAGCGAGCGTGCGCAGGTCTTCCGTGCTGGCACTGTAGTGCGCGAGAGAAGGTCGGGTGAAGAACAGTGAGCCGCGGTTCTGCAGATCGTGCGGGGCAACACTCGGTGCGTTCCCGGAGGCATTTCCGAAGCTCACGAACATGCCCAGAGGCGCGAGGCTGTCGAGCGATGCCTCGAAGGTGTCCTTGCCCACACCGTCGTAGACCACATTGACTCCTTTGCCGTCCGTGAACGCGCGCACCTGCCCGGCCACATTCTCCTCGCGGTAGAGGATCGTGTGGTCCGCGCCGTTGTCACGGGCCATCGCGGCCTTCTCGGGACTGCCGGCCGTGCCGATGACTTTCGCCCCGAGATGGCGGGCCCACTGGCAGAGAATGAGTCCGGTACCGCCGGCTGCCGCGTGCACGAGCACGTCGTGCTCGGCTCGAACCGGGAAGGTTCTGGTCAGCAGATAGGCGGCGGTCAGACCTTTCAGCAGGCTCGCCGCGGCGACTTCCTCGCTGACCCCGTCAGGCAGCCTGACCAGACGGCTGGCGGGCATGTGGATGGCTTCCGCATAAGCGCCGAGCCCGCCGGAGTACGCGACCCGATCGCCGATGGTAATGCCTTCCACGCCTTCTCCGACCGCCTCAACGATGCCGGCACCTTCCACGCCGAGGCGGCTGGGCAATGGCAGCGGGTACAGGCCGCTTCGATGGTAGGTGTCGATGTAGTTCAGTCCGATCGCCGTATGCCGGACGTGAGCCATGCCCGGACCCGGAGCTCCGAGATCCTCCTCCTCCCAGCGCATCACTTCAGGCCCGCCGGGCTCGTGGATCCGATAAACGCCTACCATGGTCTTCTCCCGGGAAATGACGACTGGCTGAACACTAACGCATTGCCGGGACAGCAGCATCCGGAAAGAAACGGTGCCTGAACCAGAGGAAGCCGAGGATGCCCATTGCCCCGTTGCTGATGGCGGTGGCAATGAACACCCCCTTGTAGCCGAGCAGCATGTCCAGCAGATAGGCCAGCGGCACATAGAGAACGAACATGCGGGAGAAGGAGAGTGCCGTGGAAGGGAGCGGGCTGCCGAGCGCGTTGAAGGAAGCGGATGCCATCATCAGGACACCCCACAGACCGTAGGACCAGGGCACCACCGCCAGATACCAGGCGGCGGTGCTGATCACGGCCTCCGAGTTGTCCACGATGCGGGATACGGGTTCACCGAGCAGCATCAGCGGCAGCGCCACCAGGAGACCCCAGCCGATGCAGAAAAGATAGGTTACCCGCAATCCCTCTCGGACCCGCTCCGGCCGGCCGGCGCCCCAGTTCTGGCCGACGAACGGACCGATGCTCGCGGATAGTGCGAACAGCACCATCACGGCCACGGATTCGATGCGCGTGGCGACACCGAAACCGGCCACCACGACCTCTCCGTGACCGGCCAGCATGCGGGTGATGATTGCGCTGGAGACCGGACCGATGAGCTGAGTCGCCATGGCCGGGAAGCCGACCTGCATGATCCGCCGCACCGAATCTGCGAAGCCTTCGAACAGGTTGTGTGTGCTGATGAGCCCGCCACGATGCACGTAGTAGATGAGCACGGCCGCTGTCCCGAAACGGGATATGGCGGCTGCGACGGCTGCACCGGTCAGCTCCATGCGTGGCAGACCGAACCAGCCGAAAATGAGAATCGGATCGATAGCCAGGTTTGCCAGGGCGCCCAGCGTCATCACCAGGCCCGGAACGTTCGCGTTGCCGTTGGCTCGCATGATGTTGCCGGTCACCATGGTCATGGTGAACAGCAGGATGGTCGGATAGTAGACGTCCAGATAGCTGTGAATGAGGGGCAGCAGATCGGGCGAAGCGCCGAGCATCAGGAAGACCGGATCGATCGTGAGGTAGCCGATCAGCGAGAGCACGGACATCGAGAAAAAGACGAGCAGCATGGCGTGGGTGCCGAGACGCCGGACGTCGCCCGATGCTCCTGCGCCCACGCTTCTTGCGATCACCGAGGAGGTGCCGATACCGATTCCGAGCGCGATGCTGGAAAGGATCATCACCACGGGAAAGGTGAAGGTGATGGCTGCCAGGTGCTGCGTGCCGAGCTGGCCGATGAACCCGATTTCCAGCATGCCCACGATGATGTTGGCCGAAATGCCGGCCATCATCGGTGCCGTCAGCTTTAGCAGGGAAGTGGTGACGGGGCCCTGACTCAGGTCTCTGCTCGACATTAACTGCTATGCTGCGACCGGTCAGGCGCCTTTTGGGGAAGACGCTATTCAACTTGAACTCCAGGGAGATGTCGATGCGGCCTTTGCACCCGTGGCAGAGGCGTTCCTGGCCGGCTTCTCGGAAGGTCGCGACGTCGGTGCCGCGCTTGCCGTGGTGGCTGGCGGCGAGCTGGTCGTCGATCTCTGGGCCGGTCACCGGGATCGGAAGAAGACCGAACCCTGGCAGGCAGACACGCTGTGCTGTCTGTTCTCCGCAACCAAGGGTATCGCCGCGATCTGTGTGCTGCAGGCGGTGGCGGAAGGAACACTGGATCTCGATGAACCGCTCTGCGTTGCCTGGCCGGAATTCGGCACTGAGATAAAAGCGGAGATCACCCTCCGCCAGGTACTTTCCCACAGATCCGGGATGGTCGGCTTCCATGCACCGGTGGAGAGCAGTCTGCTCTATGACTGGGAAGGCTTCTGCAGTGCCCTGGCTGAAGAGGATCCCTGGTGGATACCCGGAACCCGGCACGGCTATCAGGCCAGAACCTTCGGCTTTCTGCTGGGTGAAGTGCTGCGCCGCAGGTGCGGTCTGACCATCGGCGAGTGGTTCAGCAGGAAGCTGGCGGGTCCGAACGCGCTGGATCTCCACATCGGGCTCACCGAATCGAACCTCGGACGGTGTGCACAGATGCTCCCGGCGAGGGTGAAGGCCGGCGGCGGTGGTATGCCGGTGAGCGCCCGAGAGATGATGAAGGCGATGCAGGACAGAACCACCCCCACCTGGGCAGCGTTTCAGAATCCCTCGCCGGGACCTGGCTACATGAACACGACTGAGTTCCGGCAGGCGGAACTGCCGGCGATGAACGGACACGGCACTGCAAGGGATCTGGCCCGGTTGTATGCCGGTCTACCGGCGTTGCTGCCCGAGCCTCTGCTCGCGGAGGCGACACGCGTGCATTCGTCAGGCCGGGATCAGGTTCTCTGTGCGCCTTCGCAGTTCGGTCTCGGATTCATGGTTCACGCGGACGAGGCG
The DNA here is from genome assembly GCA_030425195.1 of Gammaproteobacteria bacterium. Taxonomy (GTDB): domain Bacteria; phylum Pseudomonadota; class Gammaproteobacteria; order Pseudomonadales; family Azotimanducaceae; genus SZUA-309. The sequence goes on from JAUIAV010000012.1 coordinate 68,990, forward strand.
CCCATTGGCGTTCGGCCCGGCACCTTCGGCCACGCGGGTGCGGGCGGATCCATGGCATTCTATGACCCGTCAGCCGAAGTGGGATTCTGTTTCGTGATGAACCAGATGCAGGCGGGTGTGGTGACGGGCGGCACTTCGGCGGTCACCTGTGCCGAAGCGGTTTACGGAATTCTCGAGTGAGCGGGGAATGACCATGGTTGTAGACTCCGATGCGCATGTACTGGAACCGGCCACCCTCTGGCAGGACTATCTGGAAGAGCGATATCGGGATCGCGCTATCCGGATCGAGGAAGAGGACGGTGCGGAGCAGCTCATCATCGGCGAAGAGGTGGTGCTGCAGGGCGTCGTGGCCGGGCTCGGTGGTGCCGAGGACAGCAAGGCCGCGCTGTTTTCAGGGCAGCGTTCATATGTCCGGGACAATCCGCTGGACAGCTATGACCCGCATGCGCGACTCAAGCGCATGGATGAATGGGGAATCCGCAGGAGTGTCCTCTTTCCCACCATCTGTATTCTGCCGTTTCCGACAGATGATCAGGACCTCGCAAGCGCCTACTGTCGTGCCTACAACACCTGGATGGCCGAGTTCTGCCAGGCAGACCCTGACCGGCTTGCTGCCGTTGCAGTCATCAACTGGCATGACCTGGATGAAGCGGTAAAGGAACTGGATCGATGTCTAAAGCTGGGTTGTCGTGGTGTTTTCGTTCCTCCCGAAACGATATCCGGCCATCGCCCTGCGAGCACGCATTTCGATCCTGTCTGGTCACGGCTTCAGGAGGCAGATCTACCAGGCTGTTTCCATGTGATCGTCCGATTCAGCGGCGCGGCGCGACCCTTCGCCGAATGGCTGGAAACGACACCAGGGCCTGTATTCAGCTTCGGGCTGGGCGGTACCGGTCAGCTGATCCCAGCGATGAGCAGCCTCATAGCGGATCAGCTGTTCGAGCGGTTTCCCCGTGCGAAAGTCGTGAGCGTGGAAGCAGGATGCGGGTATGCGCCGTACCTGATGGACCGTCTGGATGCGAAGTTCGAAGCGTTCAGGGAAATCCTTCCCTTCGATCGGAAACCGAGCGATCACATCCGCGAGAACTGCTACTTCGTGGCGGAGCAGGGCGAGCGAACGATCGACTCAGCGCTAGAGCTCGTCGGGCAGAAGAACATTCTCTGGGGAAGCGACTATCCGCATGTGGATGCCCTGGATGTGGCGTCGCACGTGCCGGGTGATCGAGAGCAGCTCGGTCTGAACGCGGAGGCGGTGTTCAAGCTCTGACTTTGGGGAACTCCAGGGTGAAGGTCGCATACTCACCCTCTTCCGAGTCACAGCGGATCGAGCCTCCGATCGACTCCATAACCAGCTTGCAGAAGCTGAGACCGATACCGGCGCCCTGCCCTGTGTGCGTGGTGGTATAGAAGCGCTCAAAGATGTGGGGTCTGATCGCCGCCGGAATACCGGAGCCGGTGTCATGCACCAGGATTCTCCAGTGTGCGGAATCCTGCTCTGCCCGAATGCTGATGTGTCCTTTCCTTGCCTGCTGAACGAAGTAGAGGGCGTTCTTCATCAGATTGAACAGGATGTGGATCACCAGCAGACGAGGCGCCCTCAACTCGAAGTCCTCGTCAATCTCGATGCGGATGAGATCGCGTTCCCGCTGATTGTTGAACGGATAACGTCGAACAGCCTCTTCTGCTGCCTCGCGAACCGGGAACAGATTCATCTCCACATCGGACAGTGACTTGTCCGCGGTGTTTACGAGCAGCATGTCGATGATGGTGTTCGAGTACTCGACTTCGTTCCGGATTGTCCCCAGCGTGTTGCTCAGAATATCGACCTGACTCTTCCGCAGCTTACCGACCTCGATCCCGGCCGTTTTCGCCTTCTCGTAGGCATCGGTGAGGATCGGCAGCAGATTTCCTGCGCCTTTCGAAAGGGCGTTGATGCTGGCGAGAGGGGTGCGGAGTTCGTGGGCTAGGTTGGCGCCTATGGCGGAGGCGGCAGCAGCTTTTTCCGAATTGATGATTGCTGTTTTCCGATTCGTGAGAATCCCAAAGCCTAGTGCTGTGAGGTAGCCGGTGATCGGGTATACAAACACTCTCTCAAGCTCCGAGAAGTTGGCGTTTGGATAGGAGAGCGCAGGTAGTAGTGCACACGTGCTAGCTACGAGCCAGAGAAGCGTTGCTAGGGCGCCGTTTACGATTAGCTGGATGAACAGAAAAAGCGCGATGAAGTACTGCAGAATCCAAATTATGTGGATTTCTTCTCCAGTTGGCGCATAAGCAGCGTTCATGGCCAGCATGAATCCGTAGGTGAACGGAAAACAGTAGGTGGTTAGAAAAACAAAGTAGAGGTAGAGGTATCGAGATAGTCTGGTGGGGATCCTCCTGTGGAGTATAAGTGGTATAGATAGAACTGCTGCAGAGGTGCGAACTACAATGGTGTCGTATGTCGGTTGACCGACTACATAGTCTACGATGCCTGCTACTGGTATAAGCCATGCGAGCCAGCCCAGTAGCCTAAAATGGTCTTGAGAATATAGAGCGCTTCGTTTGGCCGCACGGTCAAGGGAAAGTGACCATCTCGTGAATCTGTTCATTCGCGGCGGCAGATTTTTTCACCAGCGATCATGAAGGCTTACATGTCGGGTACTTTAACTTGAGTTTCTTTAGTCCAACATGAGCAAACCCGCTATCGAGTTTAGATAGAACTACGACTGCAAGGCTTCCAAGAGTTTTCAGTGTCACTGTCCGAAGAGCCGGATCTAGTCGAAGGATATCGTCTGGAATACTCTCAACACGTCCTCCTATGCTTAGTCGATTCCTCTCGCTAACGGGAAATGAAAATCGAGAGCCAAGTTTGTGTTCGATTTTGTTCCCATTGAAGTAAGTCCATTCTCGTGACAACAGGGACGGATCGTTATCGGTTCGCTGCGCGGCGATCAGAATGTCTGATCGTAGGCAAGGATTGGGAATCAATCCGAACTCGTGATCCATGATTGACACAGTTGGGAGCGAGGGTAGTTTGCGACTTAGACTGCCCCAGTAGGTGATCTTTCCCCGAAACTCCTGCATTGACTCGATGTCTCCAATAACGTCAGCAATGTAGTTTCTTGCGTCTTTCGCCTTCAGTCGGTGCCTGTGGGAAGAAAAGGGTCCTATGCACTGTACATACTCACTATCCTCTTTAAGGTTGTGAGCGAAGTACGCATGCAGTCCGGACGGATGTGCCATATGTCCCGTTCCAACATCGATATCCCAAGACGAATCCAGCACTTTTTGCGATCCTGCGTCATTATTGAAGAATACGACTGTCCTATCGATCAGTCTGTAGGACATTATCCAGAGGGTAGGCCGTCTATCAGAGACTATCTGTCGCTTGACTAGTACCGTTTGTCTGGGGGCGCTGGGAGTGTCCGGTTGTGGTCGTATTATCAGGCTCAACCAAAGTGTGACGAAGTTCCCAAACCTAGGTTCTATGTCGTTCATAATTTGGATGCACACATTTGTATGTGCGAAACAGTCTTTGAAGGAGCAAGGAACTGGATGGGCGTCGGTTTGCCCCATCGATCTATCTGGAAGATGAAGTGGTTTGAGTCGACAATTTCTTGGCTTTTCCCAACTATTCTGGTGGACGGGACACCATGGAAAAGCATGTGGGCTGAGAAGGACAAGGAATCTTTTCTGGCCACTGCCAAGATCTTCTACCCTGTCGCGGCATTAGTTTACGCACTCCATTTTTTCTTCTATGACTTGCCAAACAATCTTGAACCAATCGAGAGTTGGTTTCTCTTCCGGTTAGCGATGGTGAGCGTTGCATTGGTAACGCTTGGATTCTACCTGTCACCCCTCCGTCGGATACGGTGGTATAAGCTGCCTGCGATTGTCGCCTGTTGGTGTTTCTGTCAAGCGCAAGCGTATGTCGCTTACTGGTATGGCTTGGAAAGCTGGATTTTCTGTTATGTGATTTTAGCAGTAGTTGTCGTCTCTCTAAGAATGTCGGCGCTACTGAGCTCGTTTTTTGTTGCTTTCACGGTAAGTACACAGGCACCTGTTCTGCTAGATGGAGGGATAGCGGCAACATATATCTTTACCGGTTCGATGGTGGCCCTTGCATTCACGATTGTTGCTCGATCCTCGTACTTAACAGAGGTCAAAACTTTTTTAGTTAATCAGGAGAATATTGCCGCCCAGAAGAAGATCATTGAGTTGAACTTAGACTTCTCAGAAAGGATCCGCTCCTTTATTCCTCGGGTCATAGCAGAACGCATGGAGGACTACGTGGAGCGCGCGAGAATGACCGTGCTTGAGGCCTCAATAGAGGTTCTCGCGCCTAAGAAGCAAGATGTCGCGTGTCTGTTTAGCGATATCAGAGGGTTTACTCAAGGCTCCAAAGATCTCGAGACCTTTGTCGGGCAGAGTGTTATGCCAGAAGTGAAAGTATGCTCAGACGCGGTTGAGAAGTTTCGGGGTATTCCGAGAAAGATCGGCGATCTTCTATTCGCCTATTATGACGATCCGAGTATTGACCGGAACATCTTGGGTGCAGTCCTTAGCGGCATGGAAATCGCCCGTCTTAATCATGATATGAATGCAACGTCATCAACGGTTCAGATCCACCGTTATGTACTGCTTTCTTGTGGGGAGGCGTTGGTGGGCAATCTCGGAGGATTGGACTCATCTATCGAGATCACTGCTCTCGGATCTCCGGTAAATCTGCTAAGTAGAGTGGATGAACTAACCAAGCACTCCCAGATGAAAGACATTCTAGAACCGGGAGATCTAATCCTTTGCGATCGGTCCGCCAAGACCATCTCAAGGCTGGTTCCGGATCTGGAGATGCGTAAGATACCCCTGCCCAAGGGGGTATCGATCCGAGACTTCCCGGAGGTGAGTTGTATATACTCGCTCAAAGCTACGGACGCCAACTATTCGGCTGTTTCGAGGGCGCAAAGTCACATTCGAGAAGGGGAGTATGGAATCACAGGAAACCGAAAGCTCGACGCGGCGTAGCAAGTTCGACGTTGATTTTCGTGCCATCCATTCTGCTATTCATCCTTCCGACATTCGAGACACCGACCGAGTTCTAGGTCGTATCCGCCGCAGAGATAGCGCTGCTGGTGAATTCATATCTATTCGTGTTTGGAAGCTAAGTCCTCTTGGGGTTGAGTTGGTTCAACCGGAAGGGGAGCAGACCTTTCAGAAAGGCGATCAGGTTGATCTGGAAATAACGCTTGCTGGACAGAGAACGCGTTTTGAAGGTCTGGTTGTCGATCTCGTAGAGACTGCGGAGTCGATCGAGTTGCTCGGAATCAGATTGTCCAAGCGAAGCGAAGAAGGCTTGCCGCAAGACGATCGTCGTCGTGCAACGCGATGGTTGTGTAGCGATGAGTTCCTGCCTACATGCATGGCTCCAACACCTGGCCGTTTCGATGACTTCGTGTACTTTCAGATTCGAGATATTTCGACTGACGGGATGCAACTTGTTTGCAGTTTGAGAAACAAGTTTCTAATCGCAGGTATGAGGCTGAGGATCATTGCGGTTTTTCCCATGGGAAGTGTCACGAACCTGCAAGTTGAAATCACGCGCGTAGGAATTACCTCAATCGGCGGGAAAGATAAGCTGGTGGTCGGCGCGCGCTTCATTGAGTTGTCGGGATTTGCACGTCAGGCAATCGGTCAGTATTTGATCCAATTTGGGGACGTTGAATCCCTTGAGGCTCTGCGGTCCGAAGGTTTGGCACCAAAGTCGGTGTCATTGGGAGTTGACTTCTACATCTTGAAAAGTGAACAAGACTACCTAGAAGTCTTGGAGCTCAGGCGACTTTCACACAGTCTTGATGGAAATCTGAAATTCGAAGTTTCTGCCTTCGATATGGGCGATATAAATGACGCAAGAGCCCGTATCGTAGTAGGCAAGTATCGAGGCAAGGTCGTTGCCACCGCCAGAGTTCGATACAACGAACTTGATGAGCCTTTGGAGCATGAAGCGCATGTTGTCTGGCCCAAAGAATTGCCTAGGAGGGACCAGATTATAGAAGTGTCTCGCGTGGCAACGCACCCAGACTATAGAAGGAACGACCTGTTAGCAGCGCTGTTTCGATTCTCATGTCAGAACTGTGTTCAACCTGAGCGTCCTTGGGTGGTGGTTTCGTGTTTGGATCATATGGTCCCGTTTTATAAGAAGATTGGTTTTCACCAGACAGGTTTGCGACATACGGAGCCTATTTGGAAAGATGACCGAGTTCTTAACATTATGATTGTTAATATTTCTGAAATGGTACTAGGTCGCGATGTGAATCCGCTCTATTGGAACATGCTTTGGAAAGACCTGGCAGATCTGCTTATGGAACAACAGGCAGTTACTCCGACCGGTTTGGATAAGGTCAGACTGCTGGCGTACCGCTCGCTTTCTCCTGTGGTTGATTTTCTAGCAAAGGTTCGACGACCCAAGCGCAAGAAGACGAAATAGTCAGGCTCGCTAGGGGAGCGCGGAAGTGCTGAAGTATCGTTGGTATGTTCTGGTCATTTTTACGGTTGTCTTACTATGGACATTGAAGGGTGCTTCGACCCTGGGACTAAATCCTAATAACCGAGTTTTCTTTGGGGAAGAAGATTCGCAGTTCTCGTCCCTACTTCGTTTTGAAGCGGACTTTGGTTCGAATACGAGCCTGCTGTTCGGTATCAGCTCAGACGCCGATGTTTCTCGAGATCCTGTGCTAGTCGACGCGGTGCGTTGGCTTACAGATCGCTCTTGGCGTATCGATGGCGTTACTCGCGTTGACTCAATTGCTACATATCCGTTTGGTGTGTACTCCGAAGAGTCGATTCGTCTGAGTAACTTGGCGGACGTTTTCTGCCCTGAAGTCTGTAGTGATCTGGGCCCAGAAGGCCTACTCAAAGAACACTTGGTTAGCCGGCTCATCAGCGCTGATGGCCAGACTCTTTCTGTGATCGCATCCGTTGAATTGGATGTTGAAGATAGCGTGGCTGTTTCCCGTATCAGCGGCGAGGTCAAAGACTTGCGGGAAGAGTTTTCAGATGAATTTCCGAACCTGCGATTGTTTGTGACGGGCGCGGTTCCGATGATGCAAGCTTTCATGGACGCGTCGAATGCTGATCTGGGAGGGCTGCTGCTCATGGCAGTGGCCTTGTTCGTCCTATTGCTTTGGGTTTTTCTGAGGAGTCTGGCGCTTACGTCGATACTGGTCCTTATCGGCGTAGCATCGATAGTTATTACTATGGGGGTGGCAGGATGGCTTGGCCACACGGTGAACACCGCTACAGCCACAACACCGCTGGTAATTTTTACACTGGTAGTTGCCGGCTCGATGCACGTCTTTCTTTACCTTGCCAGAGAGCCTGCCGAAACGAGCGAGATGGTGCTTGCTTCAATCCAAAGAGCTTATGCAGCGAATTTGCGACCTGTTCTACTTGCCGCTGCGACGTCCATCGTAGGGCTTCTTTCGCTTGTTTTTGTCTCGGCGCCCCCGATCAAGGAACTTGGGATACTGTCCGCCTTTGGCGTGTTTGTGGGAACAACACTGCTACTGACAGTCGCGCCGTGTCTTCTTGCAATGATGAATCGAGTGCGGCCCTCAAAGATGGTGGTTGTTGTTCAGCGACTGCTCAACAATCAAGCGAGGAGAATCGAGGCTCGATCGGAGCGTCCGGCATGGTTTGCAGCGCTGTTTGCTATGTTAGTTTGTCTCCTGCCTTTGATGGCAATCGACGAAGATTTCGTTCGATACTTTGGAGAAACGAACAAGTTCCGGCATGATTCTGAGCAGATGACTGAGAGGCTCGCAGGTCCCTACCATGTTGAGGTGCTTGTAGATACTGGAGCAGCAGGAGGTATCTACAATCCCGAAGTGATCCGGGTTGTGGATGCTCTTGCTGAGCATTTCCGCTCTGATTTGCGTGTTGCAAATGTGCTTTCTGTGGCGGACATATTGAGAGAAGTCGCTTTGGCGCTCGACAATCGCGAATCTTTGGAGGGCTTGGATGCTGACTCTCTAGCCCAGTTCTTCCTCTCATTTGAGCTTGCTCTTGAGAAGGGTCAAAGCACGACCGATTTTGTCGATGTGGATCATCGATATGTGAGGGTATCGGTTCTTTTCGGCGATGTGTCCATGACCGACATAAGAGAGTTCGAGAGTCAAGCCTATGACTGGGCTGCGACAGAGTTGCCGCGTAACTTGTCGCTGATCGTAACGGGAGAGGGTGTGCCTACTGCTCATCTCTCTGGGAATTCCATTCGACAGTTGATGACTGGTATCGCCTTAAGTCTGGCGTTCTCTTCGCTGCTTATTGGCTGGATTTACCAAAACATGCGTATCGTACTAGTCATGTTGTTGGGAATATCTGTTCCTGTGCTGTCCGGGTTCGGAATTTGGGCGGCTCTAGTGGGCGAAATCGGTATGGCTGCAACCTTGGTAATTGCCGTTACTATTGGTGTGGTTATTGATGACGCGATTCATCTGCTGTATCGGTTTCATGACGGGATCAGGGAATTAGGCCTTTCGGCGGATGAGGCCGCGGGCTATAGCGTTCATCGAACGGCTACCGCGATTGTTACGACATCGGTCGTATTGTCGGGTGGTTTTTCGTTGTTAATGCTATCCGAGTTCGAGATGAACTCTGCATTTGGAATCTGCTCGGCGCTGGTAATTGTGATGGCGCTTGTGTACAACACGGCGCTCATGCCCAGGTCCCTAGTCTGGGCTATGGGCAGAAACACAAAGTAGTAGGAGCAGCCGGTTGTCCACAAGTCAAGAAGAAGTACTGCTAAGACCTCACTCTACTGAGATGGAGCCGGGGATCGATTGGGACGCTTATGCCACTCAATATGATCTCATGGCTAAGTACAACCCTAGCTATCACGAGAACATTGAGCTACTACGCGGCGGACTTGACAGATGGGGGGTGCCTTCAGACGCGGAGATATGCGATCTAGGGGCGGGCACCGGCAACTATATTTCAGCACTGTTTCGTGCCCGACCTCAGGCAACCTATACGCATGTCGACTTCGATTCGGTTATGAACGACATAGCACGAGACAAGTATAAGAGTCTTGGGTTAGAGCGGGTTTCGATCCACGAAGCCTATGTGCAACGGGCGGAGTTTCCGGATGAATCCTTCGATTTGGTCATCTGCGTCAATGCACTATATGCGATGTCTCCGCAGGAACCGATTCTCGATAAAATTCGAAACTGGTTGAAACCTGGTGGTGTCTTCTTCGTCATAGACTTCGGTCGCCGGTTTCGGATGATCGATTGGGGTTGGTATTTCATCAGCAGTATGATCAGGAATCATGGCGTTGCCGAATGCGCACGGTTCCTTCTGAGTTGCGCGGAAATCTACAAGCAAAATTCCAGAGGATCGAAGAATCAACAGGATGGTGCTTACTGGCTGCACTCGACGACGGAATTCGGTTCTGCGTTGACAGAGGCAGGATTCGAGGTTGAAGAGCTACAGCCATGCTACCGTGATTACTGTGATCTGGCAGTGTGTAGAAAGCCGATCAGCCAGCCACAACCTTAATCTCAACCCGAGCCCCAGGAATCGCCAGGTCCGTGCACCCGATGGCGGTCCAGGCCGGCCAGGGCTCCGAAAGAAACTCGTCCCGCACCTTCATGAAGGCGCCCAGGTGATCGTGCATGTTCACGTGGTAGCTGGTGTACTCGAGAATGTGCTCGAATCCCTTGCCTGCCTCCGCGAGCACAGCACCGATACCCTGCCAGGCATTGCGGAACTCATCCTCCGGTGAAATCGGGGAGCCATCCGGATTGGCTCCGATCTGCCCGGAGAGGATGAGCAGGCCGTTTGCACGGGCGGCTGCGGAGAAATGGAAGGTATCAGCCGTCTTCTTGTGAGCGGCTGGGTTCACGACATCGATCGGCATCTTCTCTGCTCCCGATTCCATTGAGTGATGCGGCAGATCTTAGAATATGACTGCATGCAGAGTAACCGCTGGTACATAATGGGATATGCTTCAGTTTTCCCCAGCGGTCGCGGTTTCAGCGCCGCAGCGAATCGAACTGCTTGAGTTTGCGAAAGCCGCTGCCATTGAGGCGGGGGCCAGCACGCTGCCTTTCTTCCGGACAGAGACGATCATTGAGAACAAGCTGAGCGATGGCGGGTTCGATCCGGTTACGGAGGCCGATAAGGCCGCGGAGCTGGTGCTCCGGGAACGGATCAGAGCGCGCTACCCTGCGCATGGAATCTGCGGCGAAGAGTTCGGACTGGAGGAGGGTGACGGACTCACCTGGGTGATCGATCCCATCGATGGGACACGGGCGTTCATGAGCGGCATGCTCCACTGGGGACTGTTGCTGGGCCTGTTCAATGGCGAGCGTCCTGTGGTCGGGGTCATGTACCAGCCCTACACGGGGGAGCTCTGGAGCGGAGATGGCAGTCGGGCCGAGTTTCAGCGCGGTGATCTGGTTCGGGCGCTTCATACCCGGGACTGTCTGCAGCTCGATCAGGCGGTGCTCACAACCACGTCGCCCAAATACTTCAGAGGCGCGGAAAGCGAGGGGTTCCATCGCCTGGAGTCAGAAGTGAAGCTCTCGAAATACGGTGGGGACTGCTACATCTACGGCATGCTCGCGATGGGTTTCGTCGATCTGGCGACTGATGGCACGCTGAATCCCTATGACATCCAGGGGTTGATCCCCATCATCGAAGGTGCAGGCGGGGTGGTGAGCACCTATGCGGGAGAGAATCCCAGCCTGGGGGGAACCGTACTCGCATCGGCCAACGAGACGCTGCATCGGCGGGCCCTCGAGGTACTGAACGCCTGAGGCTCCCCATCCTGGCGCGTTCTGCGGTGCAATGACCCGTTTTGGTGCGGCGCCAGGCTGCGACCCACGAGGCTGCGGCCTGCAGATACCAGCCGACGAGCGGAAACTCAGCAAATTCATTGATTGGCGACTTTTTTCAGCGGGCTGATAAAACTGGCACGCCTTCTGCAATAAGTATCCCGAGTAACACTGGCGCATCTCTCTCCCCTACAGACCCATGTCGGTGTTACACACAAGGCGCCCAAGTCGCTCCCCTCGACTTGGGCGCCTTTCTTTTGTTCACTGCCCGCACTCACCATGAACAGGGACCATGTGATGGGCAGGGAAAAGGTGGAATTTGCCAATGGGCGTGGTGAAGCGCTCGCGGCGTTGCTGGAACTGCCCGATGAGCCGGCGCGCGCTTACGCGATCTTTGCGCACTGTTTCACCTGTGGAAAAGACAACGCCGCTGCCGCACGGATCTCCAGAGGTCTCACCACGCAGGGAATTGGCGTTCTGCGGTTCGATTTCACCGGACTCGGCGGTTCGGATGGCGACTTTGCGAACACGAACTTCTCCTCCAATGTGGAGGATCTGATCGCGGCTGCAGAGTTTCTGCGAGCGTCCGGCCGGGCGCCTTCGCTGCTGATCGGGCATAGTCTTGGCGGAACCGCCGTGCTTTTCGCTGGTGCGCAGATACCGGAGGTGGTCGCGGTGGCGACCATTGGCGCGCCTGCAAGCCCGGACCACGTGCTCAAGGAGTTCGCCGTCAGCCTGGACGAGATCGAGGCGAGCGGAGAGGCGGAGGTCAGTCTTGCCGGACGGACGTTCAGGATTCAGAAGCAGTTTCTGGAGGATCTCAGGAATCGCAGCCTGGACTCTGTGATCGGCCACTGGAAGCGCGCGCTGCTGGTGATGCATGCGCCGCTGGACGAGATCGTCTCCATCGACGAGGCGGGCAGAATTTTCGAGGCGGCCCGCCATCCCAAGAGCTTCGTTTCACTGGAAGGTGCCGATCACCTGCTGAGCGATCTGAGGCGGGCTCAGTATGCGGCTCACACCATTGCGGCCTGGGCGGAGATGTATCTACCCGCTGCGGAGGTGTCCGAGACGCCGGAGGTCGTCGAGGGCATGATCCACGTCAGAGAAGGCAACCACCGGTTTCTCAGAGACCTGTACTCTGATGATCACTACTGGCTCGCCGACGAACCCAGACGGATGGGGGGCGACAACCTGGGGCCGGATCCGTACGAGCATCTGCTGGCCTCTCTGGGCGCCTGCACGTCCATGACGATCCGGCTGTACGCCAATCGAAAATCCTGGCCGCTGGAAGATGTGCAGGTGCATCTCTCCCACAACCGGGAGTACCGCTCGGATTGTGGGGACTGTGACGAGCAGAACAGGCGGCTCGAGGTGCTCAACCGCACCATCCAGCTCACCGGGCCGCTCGACGGGGATCAGCGCGCCCGGCTCATGGAGATCGCCGATCGCTGCCCCGTGCATCGCACCCTGACCGGCCATCTCGAGATCCGCACCCAGACCGTCAGGGACAGCGGCGGCTGAGCAGCAGTTCGTCGTAGTCCCGGCCGTCCACCTTCAGTGCGGCCGGCTCACGCCCGTATATCTCGAATCCGGCCTGACGGTACAGGGCCAGGGCCTGTTCGTTGCCCAAGGTCACCGACAGCTGAATCTGTTCCAGACCCGGAAGGCTTTCGAGGCGGGTCAGCACACCGGCCAGCAGCGCCCTCGCGATGCCCCTGCGACGATATTCGGGATGGACGTACATGCCGACGACCGTGGCGATGTGCCTGCGTTTGGCTTCCTGCTCGCGGAAGGCGCCAGCTGATCCGACTATGGTTCGAGAACCCCCCGGGGATTCAGGTGTGAAAGCGCCGATGATGAAGTTCTCCGGGTCGTTCCGTACCCGATCGCGGAAGTGAGCCAGCGGGCGTGCGGCGGACTCATGGTAGTCCGACCCGAATGCGCTCGGAGACTCTCGCAGCATGAAGAGCCGGAAGTCCCGATAGATTTCTCCATCGTCGGCGGTGAGCGCACGCAGCTCGACGGGGAGGCTCAGGAGGCTTCCCGACGGTTCACCAGCTCTTCGAGCGTGGCGACGATGAGTTTCCGCTCCGCTTCCTTCACCCGCTCTTCGAGCGTTTCCGCCGTATCCGTGCTCCGAACCGGTACTTTCACCCGGGCGAGGATTGGACCGGTGTCGTACTCGCCGTCCACCAGGTGGACGGTGGCACCCGACTCGGTGTCTCCTGCAGCGATCACCGCAGCGTGGACCCTGCTGCCGTAGTAACCCTGTCCGCCGTATTTCGGCAGCAGCGCCGGGTGGGTATTCAGGATGCGGTTGCGGAAGCGCTCGAGGGTACGCGGCCCCAGTTTCTTCATGTAGCCGCAGAGCAGCACCCAGTCCGCCTCGGCGTTCTGCAGAGCCTGTTCAACGGCCGCATCCAGTGCATCCGGATCGGGGTGGGTCCTGCTGCTCAGATGGGCGGTGGCGATGCCGTGAGCACGTGCCCGTTCCATGGCGCCGGAGCTGCTGTTGTTGCTGACGACCAGCGTGACCTCTGCGGCGAGCTCGCCGGATTCGCAGGCATCGATGACGGACTGCAGGATCGTACCGCCATGGGAGGCCAGTGCCGCGATCCGCATCACGACGCCACCCTGAATATCGCCGTGTGGAAGATTTCCGTGGTCAGCACGTCGAGGCGGTGAAACGTGACGTACAGGCGCAGGAACTGATGACCCTTCCGTTCCCATTTCTCGACCGGCACGGCGTTCACTGCCAGCGTGTCGCTCACCCGTACCAGTTCTCTGAAGCGCACCTCGGATCCGACGTGAATCCATGCCGGCATCACATATTCACGGGTGAGTGCCTGATTGGCTACGGACAGCAGCCAGTGGGGATGCGCCACATGCTGGTAGACGGGCAGGGTGTCTGAAATTTCATCGGCGTAGCGCTGGTTTTCGTCCGTGATGATCTGGAAGTGCCATTCGGGAAACGGCTCTCCCTCGACGATCGTGTCCCAGCTCATCTCCAGGCGGGACGCACTCCGTCTCGGGTTCTCGAACAGGGCGTCGGCCTCCGGTGCGGGCAGCGCATCGGGCATCTGTGAGCGGATCTCCGCCAGCAGCGTGCCTGCCTGATCATGTCCCTGAACGAGAATGCCGTCTTCGCGATCTTCGGTGCTGATCACGATACGGTCGCCATCGTAGGCCGGTTTGAAGAATCGGGTGTGATTCACGGAGTGGCTGAGCCACGACTCTCCGAAACGCCCTACCAGTGGGTGCGTGAGATGGCCCCAGACCGCCACGCCAGGTACCAGGGCGCCCTCGAAGCCGTATTTTCTGGCGACTTCGTCACTGTGAATCCTGTTTTCGTGGGCGGCGGAGAAATTCCTCGCCACCACTTCGTAGGTGCTCATATGAGTGCTCGTGGCGCTTGGGGCGGCGTTCGTTCCGCGCTTATGGCCGTATTCTGCCGGAACGGGGGATAATAGGAAGTCCGTATTCTCACTGGCGGCGGAGGCTGGTGTTTAAAGAGCGTCTGATCGTCGTCAGCGGAAAGGGCGGCGTTGGTAAAACGGTGATCGCAAGCACGATCGCCGATCTCCTTGCCCGTGGTGCCGGTCCCGGTCAGACGGGTGAGAAGACCGTGCTCGTGAGTTTCGATGCGCAGTTCGACCGGCATCCGGTGTTCGATGTGCCGCTCGGATACGAACCGGAGGAAGCGGCCAGCAACCTGTGGGTCATGCGGGTGGATGCGTTTGCAGCCATCCGGGAGTACGTCCGCCGCAAGGTTCCCTTCTCCGGAATGTACGAGACCTTCCTGAAGAGCCGGATGTTCCGGGATTTCGCGGAAGCGGCGCCTGGTTTCGAGGAGCTCATGTGCCTCGGCAAGCTCTATGACCTGGCGACGGACTCGGCGTTCCAGCGGGTCGTTTTCGATGCCCCGTCGACCGGCCATCTGAAGACCCTGATCGACGTGCCGGCCGCCACGCTGAAAGCGGTGCTCGTCGGTCCGCTCAATCACAACGCCCGGAAAATTCAGGATCTGCTGATGGATCCGGAAAAGACTCGGGTCGTGCTCGCTACCCTGGCGGAAGAACTGGCCGTGCAGGAAACCCTGGAGCTCGAGCGCTTCTGCCGCGAGCGGCGCATGGGTGTAGGTCCCGTCATCGTCAACCAGCGGGTTCCGGACCGGTTCGGCGCGGAAGAGATCCAGGCCATGGATTCGGTGACCGAGCCGGATTCGGCCCTAGCCATCGCCATGGAGGCCGCCCGTCGGGAGCACGAACTCGCCGGCAGTCAGAAGGAATCTGCGGCACCGCTGTCCGGCAGCAGATGCGCCGTCTGGAACCTTCCCAGGGTGATCGACCACGAGGCGGCGGCGCTCCTCGAAGGGCTCGTCTCCCACCTGGCGGGAATCGTTCGCGATGGCTGAGGCTCTGGATCTCCACCGGCTCGTCCGGGAACAGAATGTGATCGTCTGCTGCGGCTCGGGCGGTGTGGGTAAGACGACGTCCGCCGCGGCGCTGGGTGTGCTGGCCGCGCGGTCGGGACGCTCAGCGGTGGTGATGACCATAGACCCGGCAAAGCGCCTCGCTCAGGCAATGGGGCTGGACGGTCTCGACAATGACCCGCAGGCGGTGGCGCTGGATGCGCCGGGTCGGCTGTCCGCCATGATGCTGGATACCAAGCGTACCTTCGACCGGATGGTCGAAACGTATGCGCCGGATGAGAAGGTGCGCGAGACCATCTTTGCGAACAGCTACTACCAGCAGCTCTCCACCACGCTCGGGGGGTCCCGTGAACTCATAGCCATGGAGCGGGTGCTGGAGATCCTCAATACCGGGGATCACGATCTTCTGATCGTGGATACGCCACCGGCACAGCATGCCCTGGACTTTCTGGATGCGCCAAGGCGTCTGATCGATCTGCTGGATGGATCGTTCACACAGATGCTGGTAGCGCCTTACGGGCTGGCCGCACGGGCGCAGTTCAACTTTTTCCGGCAGTCGTCGGTGCTGACCCTCAAGTTTCTCGAACGTCTCACCGGACTGGAGATGCTCGCGGATCTGTCGAACTTCCTGCTCGCGTTCTCCAGCATGTTCGAAGGTCTGAAAGAGCGGTCGCAGCGCGTTCTGGCGCTGATGTCGGAACCCGGGACCCGCTTCCTGCTGGTCTGTGCGCCGGAACCCGTGAGCCTCAATCAGGCCGGCACATTCGCGGATCGGCTCGAAGCCGACGGCATGCATATTGCCGGTGTGCTCGTGAACCGTGCGCACCTTCCGGTGCCGTCTGTCACGCTGACGGATGCGGATCGTCTGCGGCTGGATGCGCTCGGAGGCGCGGATCGAAGCCGCCTCTCAGAGCGCGTAGAGGCTGCACTCGGGGATGCGGCACGGCTGGCTGCAGCGGATGCAAGGTCTCTGGCCGTGCTCGAGCGGCTCGACGAACCGCGGCATCTGGTGCCCCATTTCAACCGGGATCTGCACAGTCTCCCGGATCTGGTGGCGTTCAGCGAAGCGCTCCGGAGCAGTACTCAGCTGCCGTAGGCCTGCGCCGGCAGCCAGGTCACAAGCGCCTCCCAGTTGAACAGGATCACGAGCCCGAGCAACTGGAGCAGGATGAAGGGCACCACACCGCGATAGATGGTGCGCACGTCGATACCCTCCGGCGCAACGCCCTTGAGATAGAAGATGGCGAAACCCACCGGTGGGGTGAGGAAGCTCGTCTGCAGACAGACGGCGAAGAGCACGGTGAACCACACCGGATCGAAGCCGAGCCCGGTCACCACCGGCGAGACGAGCGGCAGAATGATCAGCGTGAGCTCGATCCAGTCCAGAAAGAATCCCAGGATGAAGGTGGCGATCAGGATGCAGATGACGATACCGGTGGCGCCGAAGGGCAGGCTGAGCAGAGCGCCTTCGATGAGCTCATCACCACCCAGGCCGCGCAGGACGAGCGAAAAAGCCGTTGCACCGAGCAGCACGGCAAAAATGAAAGCGGTGGTCCGGGTGGTTTCCTCCAGAACGTCCTTCATCACACCGCCGCCGAGCTGTTTCTTCAGCGCTGCGAGCAGCCAGGCACCGGCCGCACCCACCCCTGCGGCCTCCGTCGGCGTGGCGAGCCCGAGAAAGATGCTGCCGAGCACCGCGAGAATGAGAAAGGCGGGCGGCAGGATCGCCCTGAAGAGATCGACGATGGCGGACCAGTCCACCGGATCGTGCGCCGCAGCGGGCGCCCGTTCGGGCCGCAGGAAGCCATACGCCAGCAGATAGCCGATATAGAGCCCGCCGAGCAGCATGCCCGGGAAAACGGCGCCCAGGAACAGGTCGCCCACGCTCATGGACATCCGATCCGCCATGAGCACGAGCATGATGCTGGGTGGGATCAGAATCCCCAGAGTGCCAACCGCGCAGACGGTTCCGGATGCCAGGGCCTTGTCATAGCCCTGATTGAGCATCACAGGGAGGCCGAGCAGGGCCAGCAGCACCACCGACGCGCCGATAATGCCCGTGGTGGCGGCGAGCAGCAGGCCGATCAGCGTCACCGTGATGGCCAGGCCGCCGCGGATGCCGCCGAAAAGACGCGAGAAGCTGATCATCAGCTCCCGGGCGATGCCGGATCGGTCCAGCAGCAGACCCATGAAGATGAACATGGGCAGAGCGACCATCACCCAGTTCTCCATCACGTTCCAGACCCGGTCGACGGTCAGTGAGGTGTAGTCCCAGCCCATGCCGATGGGGATGGCGAAATCCACTTCCAGGACGATGGCGAGAGCGGTGAAGAGGACGGACAGGCCCCCCAGAATCCATGCGACGGGGAATCCGGTGAACACCAGGGCGATGAAGCTCAGGAACATGGCGAGGGCCAGAATCTCGTTAGCCGGCATCGGCACCCTCACCGGCGAACAGAAATTTCCAGACCCTGGTCAACCGGGCCAGCGTGGCGAGGGCGAGCAGCAGAAAGCCGAGCGGCAGCATGGCTTTGATGAGCCATCGAAAGGGCAGCCCTCCCGGCGCGTTTGAAACTTCTGAAAGCTCGAAGCTGGCCAGCACGAACGGTACCGAGAAGATGAGCATCAGGGCGATGAACGGCAGCAGGAACAGCAGGATGCCGTAGAACTCCACCCAGGCCTGCAGGGTGGGTGAAAATCGCTCGTGCAGCACGTCCACCCGGATGTGAGAGTCGGTCTGCAGGCCGTAGCCGAGGGCCAGCAGGAACCCGGTGGCATAGAGATGCCACTGAATCTCCTCGAACTCCACCCGACCTTCGCCAAAGGCGTAGCGGAGCACCACGTTGAGGACGATCACGGCCAGCAGCAGCACCCACAGCCAGGATGCCCACAGACCGATCCGTGTGATCAGCGGATCCACGATCCGCGACAGGGCTGTTTCCGGAAGATCCACTGGCTCCGGGTCTCCCTAGAAGTCTCTCGGCAGGTAGGCGCGGGATTTCCAGTGCTGGTAGTCGTCCCGGAAGGCCTTCTGCGAGGCGTAGATCGCCGCGAAATCCTGATCCTTGGCTGCTTCCTCTTCCATCACGGACTCCGTGATGCGCTCCAGCTCACGGAGCACCTCCATGGGCAGCGTTTCCGCGCTGACACCAACCTCCGGGAAGCCGGCGATGATGGCGCCCTGGGTGGCCTCGGATTTGGCCAGATTGCGCATGGCGCCTGCGGTGCAGGCGGTTTCGAGCAGCGCCTGATCCGCCTCTGAGAGGTCCTGCCAGACATCCAGATTCACTGCCAGATGAGAGAAGGTGCCAGGCTGATGCCAGCCGGGGTAGTAGTTGTAGGAAGCGATGCGGTTGAATCCCAGGGCCTGATCCACGATGGGCAGGGCGAACTCGGTGGCGTCGATGGCACCCTTCTCCAGCGCCTGGAAGATCTCGCCACCGGGGAGCATGGTGACGGAAGCGCCGGCCCGCTCGATGACCTTTCCACCGATGCCGGCGAAGCGGATCTTCAGGCCTTCCACATCCGCGAGTGAGTTCACCGGCTCCCGGAACCAGCCGGCAGTCTCCGGCCCGGTCATGCCGCAGAGCAGGATGTGAGCGTCCTGCTTGTGGTAGAGGCTCTGGCCCAGCTCCCGGCCGCCGCCTTCATACCACCAGGCCGCGAATTCCCAGGGTTCCATGCCGAATGGAACGGCGCCCAGGAGCGGGGACGCGGGCACCTTACCCTGGTCGTAGCCGAGCCAGGTGTATCCCAGGGGAACCTTGCGGTCCCGGACCGCGTCGGTGATGGAGAACGCCGGCACGATCTCGCCGGGCTCGTAGATGGTGATGTCGATTTCCCCGTTGCTGGACTTGCGGATCTGGTCGGCCACGTAGATGGGATTGTCACCGAGCACGGGCATGGTGCTCTGAAAGGAAACGGGCATCCGCCAGCGGATCCGGGCCGGGTTCGGCCCTTCAACCGATCTGTCGGCCATGGAGGGCGCTGCGCTGCCCGGCGGGCGGATGGCGAGGGAAATCAGCACACCGGTCACGAACGCCACGATGAGTCCCGCCAGAAAGGCCCTGCCGCCCGTTCCGGCGCGGTTGTTCGTGGTGTTCATGCAGCTTTGACCCCCCTGAAGCCCAGTGCCGATTGTGAGAACTTCCGCCGGGTGGATGCAAGTTGCCGGATCCGGCGGCAGTCACATGGTTATGCGGTTTTGCGAGTTGTTTTCACCCGGGTGTTTAGCTAAGTTGCCGGATCGCGCGTGGGGCGCGCGCCTTTAATTACCTGGATTGGGGGATTCTGATGTTAATCGCTGTGCCGAGGGAAACCTGGCCGGGCGAGCTGCGCAGCGCACTCGTGCCGCAGAACGCGAAAAAGCTGATCGGAAACGGGTTCGAGATCGCCGTGGAGTCCGGTGTGGGAGAGCGTGCGGGATTCCCGGATGCGGCCTTCGAGGAGGTCGGCGTGAAGGTGGAGACGGATCGGGCGGCGCTTCTCGGCCGGGCCGACATCGTTCTGCGGGTGCGCAAGCCGGATGCGGATGACGTTGCAGCGCTCAAATCCGGTGCGATCCACATCAGCTTCCTCGACCCCTTCAACGAGAAAGCCCTGGTGGACAATCTTGCCGCGAAGGGTGTGACCGCCATCTCCATGGAGATGATCCCCCGGACCACGCTGGCACAGAAGATGGATGCCCTGTCTTCTCAGGCCAACCTGGCCGGATACGTCACCGTGATTCAGGCGGCCTTTCACTGCCCCAAGATCATGCCCATGATGATGACGCCCGCCGGCACCATCGCGCCGGCCCGCGTTTTCGTGATCGGTGCCGGCGTGGCGGGCCTGCAGGCCATCGCCACCGCCAAACGCCTGGGTGCGAGAGTGGAAGCGTTCGACACCCGCCCGGTGGTCGCGGAGCAGGTGCAGTCGCTCGGCGCCAAGTTCGTCGAAATCGATCTGGGCGACACCGGTCAGACCGAGCAGGGCTACGCCAAGGAGCTGACTCCGGAGCAGATCGAGCTCCAGAAAGCCGGTCAGAAGAAGGTCATCGGTCAGTCGGACGTGGTGATCACCACGGCCCAGGTGTTCGGCCGGCCGGCACCGAAAATCGTTTCCCGGGACATGGTGGAAGCCATGGCGCCCGGCAGCGTGGTGGTGGACATGGCGGTGGAATCCGGCGGCAACGTGGAAGGCTCGGAGCTCGACCGCGTCGTCGACATAAACGGCGTGAAAGTGGTCGGCCAGGGCAACCTGCCTTCCGAAGTGTCCAAGAACGCCAGCGAAATGTACTCGAACAATCTCTTCAACCTGATCGATCATTTCTGGGACGATGAAGCCAAGCAGCTCGAGCTCGACCCGGAGGACGAGATCGTGCGGTCGAGCGTGATCACGCGAGACGGCGCCATCGTCAACGAAACGATCAAGAACCTGTAAGCGGAGTCCCAATCATGGAAGCGGTATTTCTTGGCTTTGTTCTGATGCTGTCCATCTTCCTGGGCTTCGAGCTGATCTCCAAAGTCCCGGCCACCCTGCACACGCCTCTGATGTCGGGCGCCAACGCCATTTCCGGCATCACCCTGGTGGGTGCGCTCACCTCGGCGGGTGCGGGCCTGTCCGAATGGGCCACCTGGCTCGGTGCGCTGGCCGTGTTCTTCGCCACGATCAACGTGGTGGGCGGCTATATGGTCACCGACCGCATGCTCAGCATGTTCAAGAAAAAGGAAGGTCCGGCGGGAGATAAGTCATGAGCGTGGAGCTGATCAACGGCATCTACATCGTTGCGGCCATCCTCTTCATCTTCGGGCTCAAGCAGATGAGCTCGCCTGCTACCGCCGTACGGGGCAACCTGTTTTCCGCGGTCGGCATGCTGCTCGCGATCGTGGTCACTCTGGCCTCACGGGAAATCATCGAATACCAGTGGATCGCCGCTGCTGTGGTGGTCGGTGCCATCGTCGGCGCGCTGGCCGCCCAGAAGGTAGCCATGACCTCCATGCCCGAGATGGTGGCCCTGTTCAACGGCTCCGGCGGCGTCGCCAGTCTCTTCGTGGGCTGGGCTGCGCTTTACAACTCCGGTAACACCACGTTCACCATCGTCACCATCCTGCTTTCGATCCTCATCGGCGGCATGACGTTCTCGGGTTCGATCATTGCCTGGGGCAAACTCTCCGAGGTGATGACGAGCCGTGCGATCGTGTTCGGCGCGCAACGGGTGGTGAACGCGCTGCTCCTGGTGGCGCTGATCTACTGCGGCGTCATGTTCGCGATGGATCCTGTCCTCGATTCGCCTTATTTCTACGCGGTGATCGTGCTGTCGCTCGTGTTCGGCGTCATGGCTGTGATTCCCATCGGTGGTGCCGACATGCCGGTGGTGATCTCACTGCTGAACAGCTATTCCGGCCTGGCGGCCTGCGCGGCGGGCTTTGCCATCCACAACAACATCCTCATCGTCGCCGGCTCACTCGTGGGTGCCGCGGGTATCATCCTCACCAACATCATGTGCAAGGCCATGAACCGGTCGCTGGCGAACGTGCTGTTCTCGGGCTTCGGTGCCGTGAAGACGGCTACCAAGGTGGAAGGCGAGGTGAAGCCGATCAATACGGAGGACGCCTACCTGATCCTCGAGGCCGCCTCTTCCGTCACCTTCGTGCCCGGCTACGGCATGGCGGTAGCGCAGGCTCAGCACGTGGTGCGTGAGCTCGGCGAGCTGCTCGAGGAAAACGGCGCGGAAGTCACCTACGCCATTCACCCGGTGGCAGGCCGGATGCCGGGACATATGAACGTGCTCCTGGCCGAAGCCAACGTCCCCTATGATCAGCTGGTGGAGATGGAGGACATCAACCCGCGCATCGACAATATCGACGTGGCGGTGGTGATCGGTGCCAACGACGTGGTGAATCCGGCGGCGAGAGAGGACGAGAACAGCCCGATCTACGGCATGCCGATCATCAACGTCGATCAGGCTCGGACGGTCTTCGTTCTCAAGCGCTCCATGGCCTCCGGGTTCTCCGGCGTGGACAACCCGCTGTTCTTCGGAGAAAACACCCGGATGCTGTTCGGTGATGCCAAGGAGTCCATCTCCTCGGTGATCGGCGAGTTCAAAGGCTGATTCAAAGGCTGGCTGAACTCTGGAGGTCGCCTACGGCGGCCGCCACGAACGTCTCGAGACGCGCCTGAACGATCCCGGCGGTCAGTCCGGTCAGGCCGAACTCGGCCCACGGCGGATAAGGCTCCACGTCAGGCAGCGCCCCCAGTGCATCTTCCAGATCCCAGAACGGGTGGTGCCGGTAGTCCGGCGCCGCCAGCCGATAGAAGTCGAGAAAGTCCGCTGCGGCCGCCAGCCCGTACATCAGAGCCAGGTTCAAACGGCAGTGGGCAACATCGATGCCCACCGGGCCCATGCAGGCGTTGATCCAGTCGACGATTCCGGAGATGCGGCCATTTTCCCAGAGCACGTTGACCGGGTGATAGTCCCGGTGAATGAAGCGGGGCTCGAATCTTGGCAGCCGGATCGAGCTGGACTGCACTTCGGACCAGAGTTGCGGGTCTCTCCACCACCGGGGCGGTTCCCCGGCTTCCGTATCGTTCCAGGATTCATATCGGTAGGGCACGGTCAGAGGGAGGCCGTGAACGTCTGCCAGGGTTCGAGCGAGCTGATCGAGCCAGTGGCGATCCGGGTGCCGGGGCAGATCAACCCGCCCGGGCAGCCAGCTCATCAGCACACCGTTGTCCGACAGGATGCCGAGCGGTCTCGGTGCGGCGATTCCGCTGGTCGCCAGCGCTTCCAGAATCTTCGATTCCCGTGCAGAAAGCTTACTGGCTGCTTCCACCCACCGCTCGGTCCGGAAGATCCGGAGAACGGCGTCGGCGTCGGCGGTCTCGAGTCTGTAGAGGTCGGAGGAAGTGGCACCGGCCATCGGCACCACGCCGGAGACCCGTCCGCCAAGCAGAATGCCGACCTCGTCGAGCTGCGTTCGGGACAGCCCGCTCATGATCGATCAGGCCATGCCTTCGGGCTGATCGTGCTCGGCGGACGTTCCGGCCAGGGTCACTGCGTCTCTCGTTTCCTTTCCGGAGAGGGTGTGCAGGTTCGTGTTGTGCCCGTCCCGGTCGATGGAATACCGGGAGACGATGGCCAGCGCCAGCAGGTAGAGGCCGATGTACACGGGCAGGAAGAGCATGGCGAGGTCGTAGCGGATTTCGTTGGTCACCTGTTCGAAGCTCGTGACCCCGTCCAGGCCGACGAGCGAAACGATGGTGCCGGCGCCGATGATGCCGCCCGCGGAGACGGCCTTAGCGGCGAATCCGCGGGCCGCGAAGAAGAGTCCTTCCGAGCGGCGGCTGGTGACGACTTCGCTGTCCTCCACCACGTCCGCCATCATGGAGTCGAGCAGCACACCGGCGATGATGCCGCCGACGACCTCGAGCACGATGAACACGGAGTAGATGGCCAGGCTCAGCCAGCTGCCGAGATCCGGCCAGAATCCATTCAGCAGCAGGATGTAGGGAATCGGATACAGAACCAGCCGGAACACCTGCGCACCGATGGCCACCTTCTTCTTGCCGTGTCCGTATGCGAAATGCGGCGCCGCCCAGTAGGCCACCAGCGGTGAAATCAGTACGAAAACACCGGTGGTGGCGATCTGAGCGCCGGAGAAGCCGAAGAAGTAGGTGGTGTTGTACAGGTAGAGGGCGGTACCCAGCCCCGCGGCAATGCCGACCGTAAGACCGTAGAAGAACAGAGCGGCGAAGTTCTTGTTTCGAACGGACTGGAAAATCTGCGCCACTTCACGGGTGATCTCCCGGAATCTGAAGGTGTCTGCAGGGCGGGGGAGTTCTGCAGCGACACTCTGCGTGCCGAGTGAGGAGAGCAGAATCACCGCGGCGATGATCAGCGCACCGACGGTCCCGTAGATTGCGTATCCCGTGCCAACGGTCACACCATAGGCGCCTACCCAGAAGAAGAAGTTGATGGTGTGGATGCCGTTGCCGCCGTACCAGCCGAATCCGTGGCGCAGCGCGAGCCATTTGTTCCGACGGTCGTAGTCCTGCTCCATGTCCGGCAGCAGAGCCGTGGAAGGCACTTCAAACAGAGTCGTGCCCGTGCGGATCAGCAGCGCCATCACCAGCACGTAGAAGAAAGCACTGTCCGGGTCCAGATCGATCACGGGATTGAACAGCGCATAGAAACTGGCAGGCAGTATGAGCAGCGCCGCATACATGAAGGGATGGCGGCGGCCCAGTTTTGAGCTGGTCTTGTCCGACCAGTGCCCCAGCAGCAGATCGGAGACTGCGTCCCAGATCATGGCGATAGCCAGGGCCAGTGAAGCCAGATAGCCGGGAATCCCCAGCACCTGATTGGCGAAAATCAGCAACAGGTAGCTGAACGCGTTGTCCTTGATGCCGTAGGCGACGGAAGCGGAGCCGTAGAACCAGAAAATGGGTTTGCGTTCCAGTGGGCCTTCGTGAATCGATGCCGCCGTGCTGCTCAAAGAAATTCCCCTCCACCGGAAATCGGACGCATGGATATAGCATGGAACCCGGCAGAGGCGCGAGAGTGCCGCTGCTAGAATCGCCGCATGGGATGTGTTCGAGGTCAGAGTGACGGAAGTAACAGAAATACGAACTGCCAGGGCGGCGGATGTATCGGAAGTGCTGGAACTCTACCGCAGAGTCGCGCGCATGCCCGGTGGCCTGGCCCGGCTGGAGGACGAAGTCTCTCACGGGTACGTCGAAGGATTCCTCAACAGTGCTCTTGAACGGGGTATGAGTTTCGTGGCCGTATCCGGCGATCGGGTGCTGGGTGAGATCCATGCCTGCTCGCCGTCCCTTTACTGCTTCGCGCACGTGCTGGGGGATCTGACCATTGCTGTTGATCTGGCAGCTCAGGGTCAGGGGCTGGGCCGCGCACTCTTCGCCCGACTGATGCGGGAAGTGATCGATGAACGACCCGACATCGAGAGGGTCGAGCTGATCGCCAGGGAAACGAATGTCAGAGCGATCCGCTTCTATGAATCGCTCGGGTTCGAGCGGGAGGGGCTGTTCAGGCAGCGAATCCGCAATCTGGACGGCTCGGTGGAAGCCGACGTACCCATGGCCTGGATCCGAGACCCCGAACGTCTGGCTGGGAAGGCGCCTGACGAGGCGGCCGGATAACGGGATGTCGTTCACGTACTGAAGGCTAACTTACTGATTTTTCTGGCATAACTTCCTGCTGTTCGGCATTCTGGCCGACTGTGACGTGAACGGGATGCTTCATGCACTTCGTACTGGCATTGGTCGGTGCCCTGCTGGGATCGCTTCTGGGTATCGACGGCGGCTTTCTCATCGGTGCGGTCACCGGCTTTTTCGGCGGGCTGATCTGGCGTCAGAACAAAACCCTCTCCGAGCTCGAATCCCGGTTGGACGAACTGGCCGGCGGTGGCGCTGCCGCTGCCCCGCCCGTCACACCAGCCGCGCCTGCGCGAGCCGGTCAGGTGCCGCCGGCCGGGCCGGTTACCGCGGAAGCGAGTCCGCCGCCGCCATCTTCCGAACCCGCTCCGGCCGAGGAATGGACTCCGCCGCCGAGAAAGCCGTCCGTGCTCGACGAGCGCATGCGCGCGCTGGGTGCCGCGATCTTCCGCTTTGCGACCACGGGTAATCCGGTGGTCCGGATCGGTGCGGTGGTTCTGTTCATCGGTGTCGCCTATCTCATGCGCTATGCCTATGAGCATGCCCTGGTTCCTGTGGAGTTCCGGCTTGCCGGTGCCGCGCTCGGCGGCATCGTGCTGCTCGGATTCGGCTGGCGCCTGCGTGAGCGCGCCGACACCTACGGACTGATTCTGCAGGGGGCCGGGCTGGCCATCCTGTATCTGACCGTCTTCGCTGCTTCCCGTCTCTACGGGCTGCTGCCGATGAGTGCGGCTTTCGGCATGCTGGTCGTTCTGGTGACCGGCGCCTCGGTGCTTGCCGTGGCACAGAGAAGCCAGGCGCTGGCCATCTTCAGCATGAGCGGCGGCTTCCTGGCACCCGTGCTCACCTCCACCGGCGAGGGCAGCCACGTGGCGCTGTTCTCCTACTACGCGCTGCTGAACGCCGGAATTCTGGCCATGGCCTGGTTCCGGCACTGGCGCTGGCTGAACTGGACAGGCTTCGTATTCACCTTTCTGATCGGTGCCAGCTGGGGCGTCGAGTATTACCAGCCGGAATACTATGCCTCGACCCAGCCCTTCCTGATCCTGTTCTTCTTCTTCTATCTGGCAGTCAGCATGCTGTTCGCCCGACGGCAGGCGGTGGAGCTGACCGGGGTGGTGGACGGCACGCTGGTGTTCGGCACGCCCGTGATCGCCTTCGCGCTTCAGGCCGGACTCGTGAAGGACATGGAATTCGGTCTGGCCTATTCCGCGCTCGCGGTTGCCATCGTTTATGCGGGGCTCGGCTGGTGGCTCAAGCGGCAGGGTCGGCTCGCGCAACTGCTCGATCAGTCGTTCATCGCGCTCGCGGTGGTGTTCGCCACCCTGGCTATCCCATTCGCCTTCGACAACCAGCGCTTCACCGCTGCCACCTGGGCACTGGAGGGCGCCGGCATCTTCTGGGTGGGTGTACGCCAGTCCCAGCGGCTGCCGCGAGCGTTCGGCGTGCTGCTGCAGTTTGCCGCGGGCTTCGCCTTCGTCTCGGAGATCGGCCGGACGGTGGATGACACGCTGTTCCTGAACAGCGCCTACCTGGGTGCGGCATTCCTCGGACTGGCGGGTATGTTCACCGCCTCGCTGATCGGTCGCAACGCCGCACGTCTGTCCCGCTTCGAGCCCCTGCTGGGTGTCGGGCTGCTGGCATGGGGCGTGCTGTGGTGGCTGGCCGGCGGCTTCCGCGAGCTGTCCTGGTACACGCCCGGTGAAGGACGCTTCGAGGCCACCAATCTCGGCGAGCATTTCTTCCTGCTGTACGCTGCCACTTCCGCGGCAGCTCTCGTCTTCATCGCCAATCGGGTGAACTGGCGGCAGGGGCTTTCACCTGCGTTCGCGCTGCTGCCCATCGCGGTGGCCGTCCTTTTCAAGCTGGACGTGACCTGGGTCAGAGACACGGCCTTCTCGGACTTCGGGTGGCTGGCCTGGCCGGTGTTCTTCGCCGTCGGTTACTGGCACCTGAAGCAGCTGCCGGCGGAGCATCGTATGGCCTCACCGTGGCATGCGCTGTTCTGGTGGTTTCTGACCCTGTTCGTTGCCTGGAACACGGCCGCTCTGGTCCGCGCGGCCGGGGAGTTCGTGACCGGCTCGGTCTGGGTCTATGTCGTCTGGGGCGCGGTGCCGCTGGCAGCCAGCCTGCTGGTACTGCGTTTCGAGGGCCGTGACCAATGGCCGTTCAATGCCTGCCCCGGGGCGTACTTCGGCTGGGGCTGGTCGGTGGCGGTCGCTTACCTGGCCTGCTGGCTGGTGGCGACGGGATTCGTTCGCGGAGACGCGGACCCGGTCCCTTACCTGGTGCTGGTGAATCCGGTGGAGCTGGTTCAGATCGGCATTCTGCTGGCCTGCGTGAAGTGGGTCAGACGCCTGCCGGACCAGGCGCAGCAGAGCCAGGCCCGGGCCGGTCGGATCGTCCTGGGCGGTCTGGCGTTCTTCTGGATCAACACCGTGGTGGCGCGAGCCGTGCACCACTACGCGGGTGTGCCTTATCCGATCGAGCGGATCATCGAGTCGGACGCCTTCCTCACCACGGTCACCATACTCTGGACGGTCATCGCTCTCCTGCTGATGGGCATTGCAACCCGACGTTCGAAACGAGGCTACTGGATGGTTGGCGCGGGTCTGCTCGGCATCGTCATCCTCAAGCTGTTCCTGGTGGATATGGGCAACCTGGCACTCGTCGGGAGGATCGTAACGTTCATCAGCGTCGGCGTGCTCATGCTCGTGATCGGCTATTTTGCCCCGCTGCCACCCAGACGCTCGGAAGAAGACCCCATGGAGACTGCACAGACATGAACTGGCGAACCATCATCCCGGCACTGGCAACCCTGCTCGCGGCCTTCGTGGCGGCTGCGGATCAGTCGGAGTTCGCTCGTGGCAGAGTTCTGGATACGAACGATGCCGCCTTCGTGCAGCGCATCTCCGTTCCGGATGACGTCTACGAATGGGTGGTGCGAAGGGATCTGGGCGATCTCAGGGTTTTCAACCGGGATCAGGAGGAGATGCCCTACAACGTACGGCGGCCGGCGCGTACCGAGGAGTACTCTCCCTGGCAGTCTCTGCCGCTGTTTCCGCTCCCGCAGGACTCCGGCGATGGATCTGCGGATCCGCGGCTTAGAATCGAGGTGAGCGAGGCCGGCGCCATCATCGATCTCGGCGGTGCGTCGGGTACCGGCGGCACGGCTCGCGCGTTTCTCGTCGACGCCACGGCCCTGGAGGAGGTGCCGACGGGCATCCGGCTGGTGCTGGGCGGCGAAGGGGATGTGGTCAGCCGTCTGAGGTTCGAGACCAGTGGCGACCTGAACCGCTGGCAGGCGCTGGGGGCGGACGTCACTGTCGCCAGACTGGCAAGTGAAGGACGGCAGGTCGGGGTGAATGAATTCGAGCTGCCGAAGCGGAAGGCCCGTTACCTGCGGATCCGTCAGCTCGAAGGCAGCACGCCGCTCGGAGTCGACAGGGTGGAGGTGCGGCATCGGCGCTCCGAGTTGCCCGAGCGTCGATGGCGCTCACTGACGGGCACTCCGGAGGACGGCGGCTGGGAATTCTCTTCCGGAGGCTGGTTTCCCGTGGACCGGCTCAAGGTGGTGGATGCGGATGGTGCGAACTTCCTCGTTACGGCGCGCCTCTTTTCAAGGCTTGATGAAACGGACGCCTGGCGGGATCGGGGCCTGCGGACGTTCTATCGTTCCCGGATCGGCGGCGTCATCGTCGAGTCCTCGGCGCTCGCCATCGACGACGGAGACCGGTTCTGGCGACTGGAGTTCGAAGGAGAGGGGATCGACGGCCCGCAGCTCGATATCGGCTGGCTGCCGGATGAAGTCGTTTTTCTCAAACAGGGCCCGGCGCCTTACGTCCTTGCCTATGGACAGGCCGGTGTCCAGGCCCGGCAATGGCCGCTGACGGAACTCTTACGGCAGCTGAACGGGAAAGCGCCCATGGACCTGGCGGATGTGCCTGTCGCGCGGGCGGGCGAAGCCCAGATGCTCGGCGGACCGGACCGGCTCCTTGATGCAGAGCCGTCCATCGACTGGCGGACGTGGGTGCTCTGGGCAGTGCTGGTGCTTGGCGTGATCGCCGTGGCCGCCATGGCGTATCGCCTTCTGAAAACCTGAACGCCCTCAGAGGTCGAGGCGCATGAAGACGCTGTTCGGATCCTCCGCATACTCTGCAAACGGCGGACAGTATTTGAATCCCCGGCGTTCGTAGAGACTGCGCGCTGCTGCGAACTCCGGCATGGCCCCTGTTTCGAGATACAGGGTCGCGAGGCCCTTCTGCTTTGAAACCGCGATGAGATGCTCGAGAATTTTCGCCGCCACACCCCGGCGCCGGTGGGTCTCGGCCGTCCGCATGGATTTGATCTCGCCGGTCAGGGCATCCAGCTGTTTCAGCGCGCCGCAGCCGAGCAGCGCGTCCATCTCCCATAGCGAGAAGAAGGTGATGGCGGGATCCCGACGCAACGCTTCCAGGTCCATGGCATGCACCGACTCGGGCGGCGTGATGGCATGCATGTCGGTGAGATGCTCTTCGAGCAGTGCGGCGATGGCCCCTCCGCGAAGGTCGTCTTCCTGAATTTCCAAGGCAGGTTCTGGTCCGGTTCGGATGTCTGAAGTATGGTCGCTGCTCATGAGGAAGTCTGTACACACAAACCATGGGTGCTGATCGTGCGGGCATCCTGTTCGATCTGGATGAGACCCTCATCGACCGGAGCGCATCCATCCGTTCCTACGCGGGCGATTTCTGGACTCTGCATGCCGACAGGATTGAAATCGACCAGGCAGCATTCATCGACCGTTTCGTCGCTTTGGATGGCAATGGCTATGTGCCGAGGCCCGCGTTTTTCGGACAGCTGGCGCAGGAGTTCGCTGCAGTGGGCCTCGATGCTGCGGCCATGGAATCTCACTATCTCGAAACGGTCTGGCGGGCACCGGTGCTGATGGACGGCGCGCTGGACGGCCTCGCGGGCCTGGCAGCAGCCGGGGTGCCGCTCGGCATCGTCAGCAACGGCCGCTCGGCCGTTCAGCGAAGGAAGATCGCAAACACCGCACTGGGAAGCCGGGTGGACGCCGTTTTCATCTCCGAGGAAGTGGGTGTGAAGAAGCCGGATCCGGCCATCTTTCTTGCGGCCTGTGAGGGTCTCGGAATCGATCCGGATGCGAGCTGGTTCGTTGGCGACCATCCGCTGCTCGATGTCCAGGGCAGTAAAGCCCGGGGTTTCCGCGCCATCTGGGTGCAGGGCAGCACGCCATGGCCGGACAGTGTGAGTCCCTGCTACGACCTGGCGGTCGATCGGCTCGCGTCGGCCATGAAGCACCTGCAGACGACGTTCGCGGTGTCCTCCGGCGGGACGGCAACGTGAGCGCAGAGGTGACCACGGTGCTGCTCGATGCGGATGGCGTCGTGCAGTTGCCTGTCACGGGCTGGCTGGATCGACTGGGCGCGCTCTGCGGTGTTCCCGAGCGGCGTGACGATTTTCTCGCCGAGGTGTTCGTGGCGGAGAAGCCGGCCCTGACGGGGCAGGCAGCCTTCAGACCGGCCCTTTCGGCGGTGCTCGATCGCTGGCGAAGTCCGGTCAGCGTCGAGGAGGCCATCGAGGTATGGCAGCTGATACAACCACAGGAGCAGATTTTCGAGGTGGTGGCGGATCTGCGGTCCCGGGGCTGCAGAGTGTCGCTGGCCACCAATCAGCAGGCGGAGCGGGCGGCCTTCATGGCTGATTCGCTGGGATACTCGAGCCGGTTCGACGACCTCTATTTCTCCTGCGACGTGGGCCATGCCAAACCCGAGGCGGCTTACTTCGCGGCGGTTCTGGGCCACCTGAATCAACCCGAAGGCACGGTTCTGTTCGTAGACGATCATCCGGACAATGTGGCCTCCGCCCGAACTGCGGGTATGCAGGGGGCTGTCTTCGATGCCGGCGCCGGTGCCCGTGAGTTCCGGGCGTTGCTCGCCGCTTTCGGGCTGAATCTGGCATGAGCACGACGGGGCCCGGGCAGGTCCGGTTGGGGACGTGCGATGATCTGGCACGGCTTGCACGGATAGAACTGGCGGCAGGTCGCCTGTTTCCCGCGGGCCGGATTCCGGACCTGGAGCAGACCTATCCCCGGCATCTTCTGGAAGCGGCAGTGGAGGAATCGCTGCTTTTCGTAATGGAAGCGGCAGAAGAGATTGCGGGGTTTGCGGTCTGTACCCGTGTCGGCGGACGGCTGCATCTCGATGAGGTGTCCGTGCATCCGGATCATGGTCGCCGTGGCCACGGCCGGGCGCTGGTACAGCACGTGAT
The DNA here is from genome assembly GCA_030425195.1 of Gammaproteobacteria bacterium. Classification (GTDB taxonomy): domain Bacteria; phylum Pseudomonadota; class Gammaproteobacteria; order Pseudomonadales; family Azotimanducaceae; genus SZUA-309. The sequence continues at coordinate 100,661 of JAUIAV010000012.1, forward strand.
CGAGACGGCGGCGGTCCTCGGGCTCGAGGGCGTGAGCCTCACCACCTTCGCCGACATTCCATGGAACGGGCCTTTCTATGAGTCCATGGGATTCGCCCGATTGCCGGTCGAAGATCTGGATGAGCCGCTGACCGAAGCGCTTGCTGCCGAGGCGGCCCACGGTCTGACGGAACGTATTGCCATGTTCAGAGCAGTCTGAGGGAGAAGTCCATGCAGCCGTTGCTTCGCGGGATCGATCACATCTACCTTTCCGTGCGCGATTTCGATCGTGCAGAAGCTTTCTACGATGGCGTGATGGAGACCCTGGGTCTCAGGAAAGGGGACAAGACCATCGCCGGTGAGTCGCATGCGCACTACCTGGCACCCACCTTCCAGCTCAGTATCCGTCCCGCACGCAGCGGTGAGCCGTTCGATGCTTATCGCAGCGGCCTGCATCATCTCTGCTTCCAGGCGGACAGTCCTGAAGTGGTGGACGAATGCTGCCGCCGGTTGAAGGCGCTGGGTGTGGTCTGCACGGAACCCGCCTACTACGCCGAGTATCACCCGGAGTACTACGCCACCTTCTTTGAAGATCCCGATGGTATCCGGCTCGAGGTGGTCGCCAGGACGTCGAACCGGGATCTGCTCGCGGACCGATGGGGCGAGCTGACGGACTTCCTGAATCCACTGGCCGGCCTGACCGCCCGAGGCGGGTCGAGCTGATGGCCAGAATCGATCATCGTCTCCGGATGACCGATGCGGACATCGATCAGCTCATGCGCGCAGAGTCGCGCCTGCGGATTGCCACCATCGGGCCGGGTACGGAGATCAACCTCACACCCATGACCTTCGGCTGGGCGGGCGGCCGGGTGTATCTCTTCGGTCGGGGTCAGAAGGTGGCGAACCTGCGCAGAAATCCAACCGCGACCGTGCTGGTGGACGTGGGCGACAGCTGGCGGTCTCTGAAGGGCGTGATGATGCGGGGCAGTGCCCGGGTGCTGGAAGATGCAGGGGCCGAAGCGGCCGATCCGCATCTCGCCGAGGCACAACGCGATATCGGCGCCAAGAACAGGCAGCGGGACGAAACCGGCGAGGTCAGACCTCACGCCATCACCGCCAGCGGGCGCAGCCGGCGCTGGATCGTGTTCGAACCGGCGCACATCGTTTCCTGGGACAATGCGCGGCTCTGACTATCGGATTCGACGGCCAAGCATGGAGAACAGGACATGGAACTGACGATCGTAGACGTCTTCGCGGAGCAGCCACTTGCCGGAAACCAGCTGGCAGTGGTGCGCGATTGCGACGGGCTCTCCGACGAGTCCATGCAGAGGATTGCCCGGGAGATGAACTTCTCCGAGACCACGTTCGTCATCCGGGAAGGTGCAGGCGAAGCGGACGTCCGGATCTTCACACCTGATTCGGAGCTGCCCTTCGCCGGACATCCGACGGTGGGCACCGCCTGGGTGCTCGCCGCTGGCGAGGGTACCATCGGGCTGAACCTGGCGGCCGGCACTGTGCCGGTCAGCTTCGAGTCCGGCATCGGCTGGATGACACCGCCGGCGGTCCAGCTCGGTGCGGCCGGCGATCCTGCCGAAGCGGCCGCCCTGGTCGGATTGCCGGTGGAGGCGCTGGAACCGGCGTGGCCCGTGCGCTTTGCAGAGGTCGGCCCCCGGTTCCTCCTCATCGGCCTAAAGGACCTGGCATCCCTGCGCGCAGCGCGGCTTGATGCCGCACGGCACCAGACCTATGCCGAGCCGGGCAGGAGCAATCTCTGCGTTTTCGTCTTCACCGCCGAGAGCTATGGGCCGGAAGCGGACTATGCCAGCCGCATGTTCTTCGAAAGCGGTGGAAGCCTGCGGGAAGATCCTGCGACCGGCAGCGCGAATACGGCCTTTGCCGCCTACCTCAGGGACCTGAACGGCGGCAGCTTCGACGTGGTCGTGGATCAGGGCGTGGAGATGCTGCGCCCATCCCGGCTCTATCTCAGAATCAGGGACGGTGCTGCGACACGGGTAGGCGGCCGGACGCAGCTGGTATCGAGGGGTACCTTTGCCGAGGGCCTGGCATGAACCGGATCAGGCGATGCCCAGCCGCGCCAGTTGCTCGTCCGGTGCCTCCAGCGTTTTGAGCGCCGTTCGCAGCAGCTCGATCATGCGCTGTTCTTCCGGAGTATCGAGAAGGTTTTCGGTCTCGTCCGGATCGTTTCTGATGTCGTAGAGACAATGCCAGTCTGCCTTCTGACCGAGGCACCAGTAGGGCAGCATGTCGCCCGGCTGAAAAGGCTGCCGGATCACGGGAATCCCTGAGCCCGGCATGAAGTCGAGCCGGGCATTGCGGTCCGGCATGGGCAGCTTCAGAGATGGCATCTGGTGCACGGGCATGGTCGACCAGCGGTTCGACCACATGGACAGGGGCAGGTTCTCCTCGGTCACGGGACCGCGCGCGTACTTCCGCTCGCCGTCCAGCACGTGCACCCATCGGCCGTAGACCCCGGCTACGGCCCATTCCCGGATCCGGTTGCTGCTGCCTTCCAGCAGCGGAATCAGAGACTGTCCGTGGACGCGGTGCCGGGGGGTCACCTCGAAGAGGTCACACAGGGTGGCGTGTATGTCCACGTTGGTCGTCAGAGCCTCGACGGTAGAGGACTCGACACCGGGCCAGTGGATCAGCAGAGGCGTGTGGCCCATGGGCTCATAGTGCGGCACACCGGGTTTACCGAAGATGTCCCGTTCGCCGAGATAGTGACCGTGATCGGTACAGACGATGACGGCAGTGTCGTCCCACAGCGCCCGGGCATCCAGGGTCGCCATCACCTTCCCGAACCAGTGGTCGATCATGCTGAGCTTGGATCCGTAGTTGGCTCTCACATGCCGTGCCTGCCGCTGTGTGAGCACGCCTTTCGCCAGCGTGTTCACCGAGTAGGGCGGCCAGATCATCAGCGGATCATCCCAGTCCGGGTCGTAGCGGTTCGCCCAGGGTTCCGGCGTGTCGAACGGCTCGTGGGGATCGAACTCGTCGACGAACAGCAGGAACGGCTCGCCGTCATCGGCGCCCGCCTGCACGCTGAGCCAGTCGCAGGCGGCCTGCATGGTTTTCGGTCCGGGAAAATCCGCTTCCTCTCTGAACCAGGTGCGGGATTCCCGGTAGTACTGGCCGCGGCCTTCTTCGGCCGGCAGCGCGGGCGTACCCAGCCAGGACGGGTCCGGCCGGGTTTTCCAGGGATCGTTCTCGTGACCGCGCACATAGTCCCAGGCGCGGAACTCCGTGTGGTAGTTCTCGCCGCCGGTTTCGAAGAGATGCGGATGATCGCTGATCAGCATGGTGGTCACGCCTTTTTCCCGGAGCGGCGCCGTTACCGGCTCCTCCCAGAGTTCGATGGACCCCCAGGGCCGCCAGAGAAAATCGAGAGCGCCCACCAGAATGTCGTGCCGTGCCGGCATGCAGGGGAGTGAGCCCACGTAGTGGTTGTCGAACCGGGTGGCCCGGGCGGCGAACGCGTCCAGATTGGGTGTCTCGAACTCGCTGCCGCCGTAGCAGCCGAGCATGTGCCGGTTCAGGCTGTCCAGCAGGATGACCACCGCGTTCGCGGGCCTGCGCTTCGATTCCGACATGCATCTCTCCCCTCTGAGAGAGGCAGTGTTACATGCCTTTGAAGAGATGTCCGTATTTCTGGGAGGTGCGCAGCGTCTCGGGCCGCGAACGCAAACTCAGAGCGTACCGGCCTCGAAGATCCCGATGGGCTTCGGTGATCTCGTCCACGCGAACGATAGTGCCCCGGTGAACGCGCCAGAACCGGTTCGGGTCGAGCTGCGCTTCGAGCTCGCGGATGCTCATCCGGATCAGGTGTTCTTCGGTCGGTGTCACGACGGAGGTGTATTTGCCGTCTGCCTGAAAAAAAATGACCGAATCCACGGGTACGAGCCGGGTGGTTCCCTCCTGCTGGCAGCGAAGCCAGCTCAGGTGCCTGGAAGACGGGTGCCGAAGATGGCTGATGAGCTCGGCCAGGGTCTGCTTATCCGGTGTTTCCGAGCTGTCTTTCAGGCGGGCGACCGTCTGAGCCAGGCGCGCGTCTTCCACGGGCTTCATCAGATAGTCCACCGCTGCGGCTTCGAAGGCTTCCACGGCGTAGTCATCGAAGGCGGTCACGAACACCACTCGGATTTCGGGATCCAGCGCCTCTGCAACCTGCAGTCCGTTCAGGCCCGGCATCTGAATGTCCAGGAACACCACGTCGGGTGCCGTCTCCTCGCACAGTGCAAGGGCCTGGCGTCCATTGACGGCGGTGCCGACGATCTCGAGCTCCGGCCAGGCGGTTGCCAGCTGCCGGGCCAGGTAGTCCGTGAGATTGGATTCGTCATCGACGAGCACGGCCGTGGTCATGTGGCGGGGACCGGCAACGTCAGGGTGGCGATCAGTCCCCGCGGCGCATTCTCGGTGAGCGCAAGCGAGGCGCCGTCGCCGAACAGCGCCTGCAGCCGGCGCTGCACGTTTGCGATGCCGACGCCGCTGGCGGCAGATGGAGGATCTGTCTCCAGCCCCCGGCCGGTATCCGCAATCGTCAGAGTGAGGGTGTCCTCCCGCCTGGCAGCTGTGATGTGGATCCTGCCGCCATCTTCCAGAGGCTCGATGCCGTGCTTCACGGCATTTTCCACCAGCGGCTGCAGCAGCATGGGCGGCAGCTCGAGCGTTCTGAGCGGTTCCGGGACGTCCACGGACCAGGTGAGCCGTTCTCCCATGCGGATCTGATTGATCTCCAGCAGTGCGGATACCACCGCCAGCTCGTCTCCGAGTGTGGTCCGCTCCGTGCGGGTGCGCTTGAGATTTGCCCGGAGCAGCGTGGTGAGATCGAGCAGCATGCGCTCTGCGGCGTCGGGCTTCGTACGGATCATTCCGACCACGTTCGACAGCGTATTGAACAAAAAGTGGGGTTCGATCTGCGCCTGCAGTAGTCTGAGCTGAGTCTCCAGGTGGGTCTTCTCCCGTGCAAGCTGTTCCGCCCGTGCGTTGGCCAGTGCTGTCTCGGCCTCCTGCAGACGCTCCCGCGTTCCGAAGAACAGAATGCCGAGCACGCCGAAGAAGAGCGCCAGCAGCGGGGTGCCGTAGCTCTCGTGGCGCAGGAAGAGCAGCAGGTCACCGTACAGGCCGAAGCCGCCGATCAGCAGGCCGACGCCGATGCCTACCCCGGTGGTGATGATCGAAGCGATGATGGGCGGCAGCCAGCGCAGCAGCGGAGGATGGAGAAGGAGAGACGCGGTGGTGATGGAGAAGCCGATGGCGAACGAGACGAAAAAGGCGGCCCAGAGGGGTTCCGCCAGTTTCAGCAGCCAGATGGTGACCGCGATGGCGGTACAGAAAATGGCGGTGCGGAAATAGTCACCGCCGATTTCCCGGCGCCGGACAGAGCCATGCTCAGACGAACTTGGCATGCAGACCCATCGGGAGAGCGTACGGGAGTGCCGCGATCGCCACGGGCCCATCCGCCAGACGGTCCGCATCGAAGATTCGCAGCTCGGTCTGTTCTTTCCGATAGTTCAGACCCGTGCCGACCACCCAGCCGCCAGTTTCCGGCGCCAGGTCCCGGCGCGGTACGTAGAGGTGTTCCTCCGGGATCACCCCGTCCGGATAGCGGTAGGTATCCAGACTGCCGCTGTCGAGGTTCAGGCTCGACACTTCGTTCAGCATCTCGTGCTCTGCACTGCTGCTCCGGGTGAGCATCACGATCCGCGAGTATCTCCGGCCGATCACTCGAGGGTCAATCGTCGGAAATTCACTGCTTGTTCCCTGATCGAGCAGGGGCGTTTCCTCGACGGTGCCTCGGGTGGGATCGAGACGGTACTGGTGATGAAAGGAGCCACCATCCGGCACGACCTGGCCGCGCATGATCACGCGGAAGCTGTCGATCATGGCCATCGGGTCCGGTGCCCGTGCCGCGTCGAAGCGGATGATACCGGCTTCGTCCTCCCAGGCGTTCCCGTAGTGGAAAACCCACTGAGCGGGGAGCTCGAAGAATCGGTGCCGGCTGAAGTCGTTCTTGTCCACCACCAGTACCCGGGTCGGCTGTTCCGGATGCCACTGGTGCTGGTCCAGAAAAGATCCGCCACCGGTGGGTTCGAAGTTGAGAGGCGGAATCAGCATCACCAGGTACCGTTCCGTGACCACGAAATCGTGAACCGGTGCGATGGGATCGCAATCGATCAGGCCCGCTTTCACCAGCTGTCCTTTCGGTGAGATGTGCCAGAAGACGAGTTTCTTCGCGGCGCTCACGTAGCCGAAGTTCCACAGCGTTCCATCCGGCTCCACTCGGGGGTGAGCGGAGAAGGGCAGGCCCTCGGTTTCCGTCGAGAAGGCGTGCAGACCTCGGGTGCTGAGATCCGCGGGATCCACCTCCCAGGGCGAGCCGGCTTCCCAGAGTGCATACAGCTTGCCGTGATGCGGCAGCACGCTGATGTTCGCCACGTTCACGGAATCGGCGCTGGTCACCGGCTTCGGGTCCGGCGGGACACTGGCGAATCCGGGGTAGAGTGCCCGGCCGGCATCCGTCTCCGCCAGGTACTTCCGGGTAGTGATCATCCGGGCCGAGTGAGTGACGCCATCCGGCTGGATGCGCCAGGCCTGCATCATGCCGTCGCCATCGAACCAGTGGTGGTAGCGGAAATCGCCGATCTCGTGCCGTGCAGGTCCGTTCCGGTAGAAGGTGCCGGTGAGACCTTCCGGTATCCGTCCCTCGAGGTCCGCATCTGCTGCGAAGCTGTCGCTGGTCGTGGACCGGAAAGCGAGCAGCCAGGGGTTGTTGTCCAGGGCTTCGGCAAACGCCGACTTCCAGGAGTCGACTGTGGCCAGGCCGGCTTTCGGCAGCAGGCTGCCGGCTGCTCCGGTGAGCATGGAAAGGGCAGTGCGATGGATGAACTGGCGTCTGAGCATGATCATGCCTCCGAATCAGCGATTGAGATCGATGGTGGTGCTGGCGCTGCCGTCCAGCGTGAAGCGGACGTCCGACCAGCCTGGCGGTCCGAAGCTGCCCATGGCGTTGTTCGAAAAACCCCAGGGCTCCGTGGGCATCCCCACCATGTTGGAATCCATGTCGCCGTTGCCGTTCTCGTCGTGCATCACCCGGATGCCGTAGTCGCCTTCCGGTAGCGCATCCGTGCTGAAGGAGACGGCACCTTCACGGGGGGCCAGAAGGAGCGACAGCACGGCCGGTGCTTCGCCATTGAATGCGGCTTCACTGTTGACGACGGCGATCATGAGCATGCCCGTGGCACTGTGGATGCCGCGGATGGTCACGTCGAGGTCCGCTGCAAACGCCGGTTGGGTGACGATGCCCGCGCAGATGAGAATCAGGCGCAATCCCGTTCGTACAGGCAGCGTTCGCGCGATGAGGTTCCGGATCAGGGTCATTTCGGCTCCTTGTCTTCCCTGGGAAGCTGCAATCTGGGGGATGCTCAACCGGTACTGGACGACTGTGCGACGAAATGGTCAGAAGCAGGGGTGAATCGGTATGCTCGGGTGTGAACGGGTGAGGAGTGCAGGGGTTTTGAAGAGCTGGCGATGGGTTTCGATGATGGGGTTGCTGTTTCTGTGGTCGCTCGCTGTGCAGAGCAGGGCTGCGGAACCGGAGGTGGTCGTCCTGGCCGGATTTCATGAGACGCGGGACTGGCTTGCCGCGGAAAACTGGTGGGGTGAGGTGAACCGGGAGACGCAGCTCTCGGCACCCAACGTGCTCATCACCGGCATCCCGCAGCGCTGGCGCGAGACCTCCTCGACCCTGCCCGTGAGCGAGAAGAAGGAGGTCTTCTACCGGTTTCTGCTGCCGCTGATCCTGCACGCGAACGACATGGTGCTCAGTGGCCGGGCGGCCGTGGTGGATGCCAGGGAACGGTTCCAGTCGCAGGGCGCGTTGACGGCCGCGGAGCTGGCGGAAGTGAAACGGTTTGCGCCGATCCTGCGCATCCGCACCCGTGAGCAGATGGCGGAGTTTTCGGAATCCGATCCGGATCTGCCCGCCGTGCTCGACGAACTCCTGTTCAAGCTCGACGTCATTCCTGCGGGTCTGGCTCTGGGGCAGGCCGCCTACGAGAGCGGCTATGGCACTTCGCGATTCGCATCGGAAGGCAACGCGCTGTTCGGGCAGTGGACGTTCGGCGGCGAAGGTCTGAAGCCGGAGCAGCAGCGCCAGTCTCTGGGCGATCACCGGATCGCGGCCTTCGACTGGCCCTTCGACAGCGTCCGGGCGTACTTCCTGAATCTCATGTCACATCCGGCCTATGCGGCCTTCAGAGACCTCAGGGCCGCCAGACGGGCAGCCGGGGAATCGCTCAGGTCACTGGATCTGGCAGACGGCCTGACTGCCTATTCGGAACGCGGACAGGAATACGTGGACACGCTGAAGGGCATCATCCGGGTGAACAATCTGGCCCGCGCCGACGATGCGGTGCTGCGGGACGAGCCCCGGCGGTTCATCCTGGGGGCGGAAGATCCGGAGGATGCGGAGCGGATCAGGAACGAGATCGAGAAGCTCCGCCGCTCCGGAGAGCTGGCGGAGATCGTTCAGCGTATGAACCTGGACTGACCGGAGTCAGCTGGCGACGGTTCGCTTCCGCCCCGGCGGATGCTTCTCGCCCAGCACAGAACCCCAGTCCGACATCAGCGCCCGTCGCAGATTGCTGACGGTCTCGTAGCCGAGCCGCATGGCGAGTGCCTGCTCCGCCTGTCTGAGCGTTGCCAGTGCTGCGTTGATGAGCTCCGAGCCCTTCTCGCTGAACACGATCCGGTTTGCCCGTCGGTCGTTCGGGTCCGGGATCTGGGTGACCAGCTCCTCGCGCTCCAGCTCGTTGATCTGCTGCTGAATGGCCTGGCGCGACACGCCGAGCACGCGAGCCAGCTCCGCCGCACGGGTGATCCCGTCGGAGATATTGATCAGAATCATGGTCTGGGTGCGCGTTCGGGGGGCGTAGCCGGCCTGCTGCAGCCCGTTCTGGAGACTTTCGTCCATCCAGTAGTAGGCACGCAGGAGGCCGCGCATCAGCAGTTCGGGTGGTTGATCTTCCATATCAAGCCTCGCGATTGCTCCGGGTAGTCCTTTGCACGATCCCGCGAGAGGGCGGCACCGTGAGGCCCATTATTTCGAAAAGGATCTTGTCAGTCAAGACGGGTGCCCGCTGTGGGTGAACGGCAGAGGAGGCGCGGTTTGCACGGCTCAGGCAATCGTGCGAACTTAACCGGCTCTTGCTTGGCTGATCGGAATCGGGGGGAGCGTGGAGCAAACGGGTGAGTACCGCATCAGGGCGGGGCTCGAAGACGTCTGGGCGGGGCTCAACGATCCGGACGTGCTCGCACGCTGCATCGACGGCTGCCAGTCCATGGAGAAGGTCGGTGACGACCGGTTCGAAACAGCCGTCAAGGCGAAGATCGGTCCGGTGAGCGCGACCTTTCAGGCGGAGCTTCAGCTCACCGACGTGGTAGCGCCCACTGCCTACACCATCAACGCGAACGTGAAAGGCGGGGCGGCCGGCTTCGGCAAAGGGACTGCCGAAGTGGCTCTGGCGGAGGATGCCGAAGCACCCGGTGCCACACTCCTCAGATATCAGGTCAAAGGAAACGTCGGCGGCAAGCTCGCTCAGGTGGGATCCCGCCTGATCGATGGTGCGGCGAGAAAGATGGCAGACGATTTCTTTGCAGCGTTCGGTGAGGTGGTGAGCGGTGAGGCCCCCGAGGCCACCGTCGTCGAAGCCGGTGAAACCAGCCGCTACGAGACCGGCGGACAGTGGGCAATCTGGCTCGCCGTGTTTGCTGCTTTGTTGCTGGCGATGATATTCGCCTGGTAGAACACGCTCGAAGGGGAGCGGTAAAGGGAGGAACCATGCAGATTTCACTGACGGTGAACGGTGCATCGCATGCGCTGGATGTGCCGGCCAACACGCTGCTCGTGGACATCATCCGGGAACATCTCGGGCTGACCGGCACACACGTCGGCTGTGACACGTCCCAGTGCGGGGCCTGCACGGTGCACATGAACGGCAGCGCGGTGAAGTCCTGCTCGATTCTGGCGGGGCAGGCAGATGGTGCCGAGATCACCACCATCGAAGGTATCGGAACCCCCGATGATCTTCATCCCATGCAGGCGGCCTTCAGGGAATGTCACGCTCTGCAGTGCGGATTCTGCACGCCCGGCATGATCATGCGTGCGATCGATCTGGTGGAGAAATCGCCCGATCTCAGCAATCAGGCGGTCCGGGAAGGACTGGAGGGGAATCTGTGCCGCTGCACGGGTTACCACAACATCGTCAAAGCCGTGCTTCTGGCGGCAGACGCCACCCGGGCCTGACCGCACAGCAAAGGGGGATGACATGAGTGACACGGGTATCGGGGCCTCCGTACGGCGCCGGGAAGACGTCCGCTTCATCACAGGCAGCGGACGCTATACGGATGACATCAATCAGCCGGGCCAGACCTATGCGGTCTTTCTGCGCTCGCCTCATGCCAGAGCGAAGATCAGCGCTGTCGACAGCTCGGCCGCGCTGGCTGTGAACGGCGTGCATGCTGTGCTCACGGGGCAGGACATGGCGGCAGACGGGCTGGGTGATCTACCCTGCGGCTGGCTGGTGAAGCAGAAAGACGGATCCGACATGGTATCGGCGCCTCATCCGCCGCTGGCCCATACCGTCGCCAACTACGTGGGCGAGCCTTACGGCATCGTCATCGCTGAAACCCTGGCGGCAGCCCGGGAAGCGGCCGAGCTGGTGATGACGGAGTTCGATGAGCTGGAACCGATCGTCGACCTGACCGGGGCAAGAGGTGCCGATCAGATTCATGAAGGCGTTTCCGGCAATCTCGCCTACGACTGGGAGCTGGGCGAGAAAGCGGCCACGGAAGCAGCGCTGGCTGGTGCTGCGCACGTCACCCGCATCGATCTGACCAACAACCGGCTGATCCCCAACGCCATGGAGCCGCGGGCGGCACTCGGCGTCTACGAGTCCGCCACGGGCGAGCACACGCTCTACACCACCAGCCAGAATCCCCACCTGGAGCGGCTGATCCTGTCGGCGTTCGTGCAGGTCGCTCCGGAGCACAAGCTGAGAGTCGTCGCGCCGGATGTGGGCGGCGGTTTCGGGTCGAAGATCTTCGTCTACGCGGAAGAGACGGCAGTGATCTGGGCGGCGCGGAAGGTGGGCCGGCCGGTGAAGTGGACGGCCGATCGCAGCGAGTCTTTCCTCGCAGACGCCCATGGCCGTGATCACGTCACCCACGCGGAGCTCGGACTGGATGCGGACGGACGCTTCGTTGCGCTGAAAGTGCAGACCACGGCCAACCTCGGAGCCTATCTGTCCACCTTCGGATCATCGGTGCCGACGTATCTCTACGGGACGCTGCTCGCCGGTCAGTACGCCACGCCCAACATCTACGTGGAAGTGGCCGGTGTCTACACGAACACGGCACCGGTGGACGCCTATCGCGGCGCCGGACGGCCGGAAGCCACCTATGTGGTCGAACGGATCGTCGAGACCGCGGCCCGGGAACTCGGCCGGGATCCGGCAGAGCTGCGGCGTCTGAACATGATCCGTCCGGACCAGTTCCCGTACGAAACACCGGTCGCCCTCGTCTACGACACGGGTGACTACGAAGCGAGCCTGGACCGGGCACTCGAGCACGTGGACTACGCCGGGTTCCCTGCCCGGAGGGCGGCATCCGAAGCCGCAGGGAGAAAGCGCGGCATCGGTTTTGCCTGCTACATCGAAGCCTGCGGTCTGGCGCCGTCCCAGCTCGCCATCCAGCTCGGTGCCGGCGTGGGCCTGTACGAAAGCGGAGAGATCCGCGTCAACCCGACCGGAAACGTCACCGTGTTCACCGGCTCGCACAGTCACGGGCAGGGCCACGAAACCACCTTCGCGCAGGTGGTGTCGGACAAGTTCGGCATTCCTTTCGAGGACGTGGAGATCGTGCACGGCGATACCGGCCGGGTGGAGTTCGGTCTCGGGACCTACGGTTCCCGTTCCCTGGCGGTCGGCGGCTCCGCGCTGGTGAGTGCGGCGGACAAGCTGATCGCGAAAGGTCGGAAGATCGCCGCGCACATGCTGGAGGCGGACGTGGATGCCGTGGAATTCAGCGATGGTCAGTTTCTGGTCCGGGATTCCAATCAGGCGCTGTCGTTCGGCGAGGTGGCGTTCGCCGCCTACGTGCCGACCAACTACCCCACGGATCTGGAGCCGGGTTTCAGCGAGAAGGCTTTCTACGATCCGGAGAACTTCACCTATCCCGCCGGGACCCATATCGCCGAGGTCGAAGTCGACCCGGCCACCGGTGTGGTGACCCTGGTCAACTTCGTGGCGGTGGACGACTTCGGACACGTGATCAATCCGATGATCGTGGACGGTCAGGTGCACGGGGGGGTCGCTCAGGGCGCGGGACAGGCGCTGCTGGAGCACGGGATCTACGATGATTTCGGTCAGCTCGTCACCGGCTCCTACATGGACTACTGCATGCCGCGGGCCGACGACGTGCCCGATTTCCTGGTCGATACCACGGTCACACCCTGCACCCACAACCCGCTGGGTGTGAAGGGGTGCGGCGAAGCAGGTGCCATCGGCTCGCCGGCGGCGATCATGAACGCGGTGACGGACGCGGTCGGAGACAACGGCCTGTCCATGCCGGCGACGCCTGAAAAAGTCTGGCGTGCGCTGCACGGTTGAGGGGAAGAGATCATGTATCAGTTCAACTACCACAGACCCGCAACCCTCGAGGAAGCGACGCGACTGTTCAGCGAGGCCGATGACGGTTTCTATCTGTCCGGCGGACAGACGCTGATTCCGACCCTCAAGCAGCGGCTCGCATCGCCGTCGGATCTCATCGACCTGTCCGGTATCGAAGGGATGAAAGGCATCGAAGCCGGAAACGGCGTGGTCAGTATCGGTGCTTTCACCCGACATGCGGAAGTCGCGGCCAGCGGGGTCATACGGGAGACGCTGCCGGTGCTGTCCGCGCTGGCAGGCCTGATCGGTGACGCCCAGGTTCGGAACATGGGCACCCTGGGCGGCTCCGTCGCCAACAGCGATCCGGCTGCCGATTACCCGGCTGCGGTGATCGGGCTGGGCGCGACCGTACACACCAGCAGCCGCACCATCGCCGCAGACGACTACTTCCAGGACCTGTTCGAGACGGCACTCGAACCCGGCGAGATTCTGACCCGGATCGACTTTCCGGTGCCCGATCGGGCCGCCTACCGTAAGTTTCCCAACCCGGCCTCCCGATATGCGGTTGCCGGCGTGCTGGTTGCGGATTTCGGCGGCAGCATCCGGGTTGGCGTCACGGGTGCCGGACCCTGCGCCTTCCGTGCCACCGCCATGGAAGAAGCGCTGAGCGCCGATCTGACCCCGGCGGTGGCGAGGGCGGCCGAAGTGCCCGCCGGCAACTTCAATTCGGACCTCCACGCGTCGGCCGAGTATCGGGCCAATCTGGTCCGGGTCATGGCGGAGCGCGCCGTGTCGGATCTGCTTGCGGAATGACAGCCCGCCGGCATCGGGGAGCCCGATCCGCGGGTCTGTGGGCGGCCCTGCTGTTCGCGGGCTGCCTGATCACCGCACATGCCGAACAGGGCGGGCAACCGGACGGTGGTCCGCTCAGGCTCAACGAGATTCAGGTGCTGGGCAGCCACAACAGCTACAAGCTCGCCATGTCCGCAGAGAACTTCACGGCACTTTCAGAAAGCAATCCGGAAACTGCGGCTTCCCTCGAGTACACGCACGACACCTTGAGTGCCCAGCTCGATCTGGGCATCCGGAAGCTCGAGCTCGACGTCTTCTACGACCCGGGTGGGACTCTGTTCCCGGGCAGAGTGGCGTCCGGCAGCGCGTTCCCCGTCCTGCACGTACAGAACCTGGATGACCGGTCCAACTGCGCCGATCTCCTCACCTGCCTGGGAGAGATCCAGCGCTGGTCCGAAGCGCATGTGCGTCACGTGCCGGTCTTCATTTCCTTCAATGCGAAGGATGCGGTCATCGACCGGCCGGGATTTCTGCGGCCGCTGCCTTTCGATGAGGACGCCTGGCTCGCCATGGACGCGGAAATCCGATCCGTGCTCGGCGAACGGCTGATCGAACCGGCGGACGTCATCGGCGAAGGCGGGATCCGGTGGCCGTTGCTTGATTCGGTACGCGGCGGCTATCTCGCGATCCTGGACGAGGGCGGGAAGAAGCTCGAGGGTTACGCCGCCCGCTGGCGGGAACGGGCGATGTTCGCCAATCTGGCGGAGACCGAGCCGGGTGCAGCCGTGCTGATCGTCAACGATCCCCTGGGCTCGTTCGAGCGGATCCGGTCGCTCGTCCGGCAGGGGTTCATCGTCCGGACACGGGCGGATGCAGACACGAAGGAAGCGCGCGAGAACGACACCCGCCGTCGGGAAGCGGCGATCGCAAGCGGCGCGCAGCTCATCAGCACGGACTACTACCGGCCGGCCGCACACTTCGGTACCGACTACCAGGTCATGGTCCCCGGTGGCATGCGCTGCAATCCGCTGCTGCGGGGCGCACCCTGCACTCTCGGCGAATGAAATCGGCAGGCAACGATGACAACGAAAACAACGACAACAGCGACAAGGAACCGACTCATGACCATCGATGGCTTTCTGCGGACACCCGGCCCATTTCGATGGTCCCGACGTCTGTCTGTGGCGCTCTTCCTGCTGATCGTCCAGCCTCTGGCTGCCGCCGAGCTCACAGAGCACGAGCAGCTTGCCCGGGACATCTTCGAAGAGCTCATCGAGATCAACACGACCCATTCACAGGGTGACAACACGCAGGCGGCCCGGGCCGTGGAAGCCCGGCTTCTGGCTGCGGGATTTCCGCCGGAAGACGTGCACGTCATCGTGCCGGCGGAGCGCAAAGGCAACATCGTCGCCCGTCTGCGCTCACCCGCGCCGACGCAGAAGCCCATTCTGGTGCTCGCTCACCTCGACGTGGTGGAAGCGAGTCCCTGGGACTGGTCCGTGCACCCATTCAAGTTTCTGGAGCGGGACGGCTATTTCTACGGACGCGGCACCACGGACGACAAAGACGAGGTTGCCATCTACACGGCGAACATGATCCGGATGAAGCAGGAAGGCTACCGGCCGAACCGGGACATCATCATGGCGCTGACCGCGGATGAGGAGGGCGGTACGCACAACGGTGTGCAGTACCTGCTCGAGAACCACCGGGAACTGGTGGACGCGGCTTTCGTTCTGAACGAGGGCGGCGGCGGCGCGATCCAGGACGGGAAACGCATCGCCAACTCGGTGCAGGCGGCGGAGAAGGTCTACCAGACCTATCAGCTCGAGGTGGTGAACCCCGGCGGTCACAGCTCGGTGCCGAGAAAGGACAACGCCATCAACGAGCTGGCAGCGGCGCTCACCAGAATCGCAGGCTACAACTTCCCGCTGGGTCTGAACGAAGTCACCCGGGCTTACTTCGGTCAGAGTGCCTCATCCATGTCCCCGGAGCAGGAGGCGCTCGTCGAGGGACTGCTGCGGCAACCGCCGGACAAGAAAGCGGTGGCGTATTTCTCCGGCATTCCGGCGTTCAATGCCCGACTGCGCACCACCTGTGTGGCCACCCGGCTGGAAGCCGGACATGCTGACAATGCGCTCCCGCAGCGGGCAACGGCTACGGTCAACTGCAGGATTCTGCCCGGCGTTGATCCGGCGTCTGTGCTGGCCAAGCTCCATGAAGTCGTGTCGGACGAGCGGGTGAAGATCACGCCGGTCGCGGAGCCGACCCCGAGCCCGCCTTCGCCACTCACCGAAGAAGTCATGGCACCGATCCAGGAGATCACGGAGGCCATGTGGCCCGGTGTGAAAGTGGTGCCGAATATGAGCACGGGCGCCACCGACGGGCTGTATTTCCGCAATGCCGGTATTCCCGTATATGGCGTGTCGGGTCTGTTCGGTGATATTGACGACGTGCGCGCTCACGGCCGGGACGAACGGATCATGGTGGAATCGTTCTACGACGGGCTCGAGTTCCTGGACAGGCTGGTTCGGGCTTACACGTCAGACTGACGATGGGACGCTCAGCGAGTTCTTCCCGGCCCTGGAAGTAGCTCAACAACCGGGGGATGCCGACATGGCTGACGGAACTGACAGACAGAACGAATCACTGGGACGTATAGAGCATCAGGGCAGCAACTACGTTGCCCGTCTCGAGCGGAACATTCCCCATGCACCGGGTACCGTCTGGGCCATGCTCACCGATCCGGCACGGTTCGTGGACTGGTTGGCGCCGGGCGAGATCGAACTCGTCGAGGGTGGAGCTGCGAAGCTCAATTTCGTGGACAGCGGCATCGTCATAGACAGCCGGGTGACGGCCTGTGAGCCGGAGCGCGTGCTCGAGTATTCCTGGTCATCGCCGGGCGAGCCGGAGCGTCCCGTCCGTTATGAACTCACTCCGGCGGGAGAGGGCACCCGGCTCGTGCTCAAGCTGACGGCGCCGGACGATGAGGACATGGCGCGCTCGGCGGCCGGCTGGGAGGCGCATCTGATGATGCTGCTGGCGGCCATCGAAGGCGTGCCCATCAAGTTTCCGTTCGAGCGCTTTCAGAGTACGCGGGAAGCCTACAACCGGCAGCTGGCGGACTGATCGCGCTTACGGGTTAGAACTTCTGCCCGCATGATTCTATAGTGCTCGCCCCCTCAACGGATTGAATCGGGCGCATGTCCACATTGTTTTCCCTGGAGGCGCTGGACCAGGCGCGGGAGGTCGTCGGCCGGGTGATGGCGCCGACACCGCAGTACTGCTGGCCCCTGCTCCGGGAGCGGTGCGGCCTGAATGTCTGGGTCAAGCACGAGAATCACACGCCGACCGGGGCATTCAAAGTGCGGGGCGGTCTCGTTTTCATGGACAGCCTCCATCGGCAGAACGCGCTGCCGGACGGATTCATCACCGCCACGCGGGGTAATCATGGCCAGAGCATCCCGTTCGCGGCGAGTCGATACGGCGTGCCGGTGACCGTCTACGTACCGGAAGGCAACAGCGCCGAAAAGAACCGGGCCATGAGGGCCTGGGGCGCCGAGCTGGTGGTGTACGGCAGCGATTTCGACGAGGCGAGAATGGAATGTGCGCGCGTGGCGGAAGCGCGGGGACTCTCATTCACGCCGTCCTTTCATCCGGACCTGGTCCGCGGTGTGGGCACCTACGCCCATGAGCTGCTCACCGGCGTGGCGGACCTGCACACGGTCTATGTGCCGGTCGGAATGGGCTCGGGCATCTGCGGCCTGGTCACGGTGAGAGACCTGCTCGGGCTCGACACCCGCATCGTCGGCGTGGTCTCCACCGGCGCGCCAGCCTACGCACGCACTTTCGAAGCCGGCAGCATCGTGGAAACCAACGAAGCCCGGACCTTCGCCGACGGCGTGGCCTGCCGGGTGCCGGATCCCCAGGCCGCTGAGCTCATCCGCGGTGGTGTGGAGCGGTTCGTGGAGGTGCCGGACGAACAGGTGGCCGAGGCCATCCGCATCCTGTACACCGACACCCACAACGTGGCGGAAGGGGCAGGCGCCATAGCGCTGGCAGCGCTGATGGCAGATATCGAACGTGCAGGTGTTACCCGGTTCGACGGCCGGCCGGTTGCCGTGATCCAGACTGGCGGGAACATCGATGCGCCGGTGCTGGCCGAGGTGCTGACGGGAAAGACGCCTCGTGCTTAGCCTGTCCATGATGCGTCCATGGCTGGCCGCGCTCCTGATTCTGCTCTGGAGCGGTCCGCTTCAGGCCGCATCCCTGCAGCGCCATGCGGTGGTCGTCGAAGGCCATCCGTTTGCCGTCTGGTCCAAGGCGCCTGAGAACCCGGAGGCCGTGATGCTGCTGATCCATGGCCGCACCTGGAGCACGCGCCCCGATTTCGATCTGCAGGTGCCGGGTGAGGATCTCTCTCTGATGGACGGCCTGGTGCACCTCGGCATCGCCGCCTACGGCCTCGATCTCCGGGGTTACGGCGAGACGGCCCGGGATGCCACCGGCTGGCTCACCCCCGACCGGGCGGCGCTGGACGTGACGGCGGTGCTGGAGTGGATTCATCGGCGTCACCCGGAGCTGGCCCGTCCCGTCCTCTTCGGCTGGTCCTATGGCGCCATGGTTTCCCAGCTTGCCGTACAGCGTTCGCCGGAGTCCGCCTCCGGTCTGATCCTGTTCGGCTATCCCCTGCGTCCCGGTTTCGATCGCAGTCCGGAAAACGCGGAACCGCTCCGGGCGCCGACCACGGCGGAAGCCGCGGCCAGTGATTTCATTCTGCCCGGCACCATCAGCGACGCGGCGGTGGAAGCGTTCGTCGCCAGCGCGCTGACTCACGATCCGGTGCGTATGGACTGGCGGGCGCTAGAGCAGTGGCGGGCCCTCGACGGCACGGATGTTCGGATCCCCGTGCTGCTCCTGCAGGCAGCAGAAGATCCGCTGGCGCTGACGGACGTCCATGGCCTGCTGTTTCAGACGCTGGAAACGAAGGACAAGGTCTGGGCGGTCATTCCCGGCGGCGATCACGCCGCTTTCATGGAAACGCCCCGGCCCTATTTCCTGGGGCTGATCGACGGCTTCGTATTCAGGCATCCGGGTCCGAACGGAAGATGACGGTGCTTCAGCTCTCCCGTCGCACCCAGCGGCTGGTGGCGGCCGCATCTTCGATCGGGTGGCCGGCTTCCTTCCAGCCCCTGAATCCCGCTTCCACGTGAGCCACGTCTTTGAAACCCATGTCCCTGAGGGCGAGCACGGCGAGCACGGAACGGCCGCCGCCGGCACAGAAGACGATCGTCCGCCGCTCCTCCTGGAAGTAGTCCCGATAGTAGGGGCTTGCCGGAGAAGCCCAGAATTCCAGCATGCCGCGCGGCACATGCGTGGAGCCCGGAATGGTCCCCAGATCCACCCGCTCCTGGATCTCCCGGAGGTCCACCAGCAGGAGGTCGTCGTTGGCAGCCATTTCGTCGAGCAGCGCGTCGATGCTCAGATTTTCGATGTCGGCCTTTCTCGCCTCGAGCTCCGCGAAGATATTCTTGATCGCCATATCATCCTCCCCCGGTCATCTGAATCCCCGGAGGTATATCGGTGAGCGGACGGATTTATTACGGCTGGTTCATCGTCGCCGGGCTCTTCCTGGTGCTCACGGTCTCCTCCGGCCTCGGTTTCTACAACCTGTCCGTCTACATGAACGTGCTGGCCGCAGAGACCGGATTCAGTGTTTCTTCCCTGTCCGTGGCGGTGAGTCTGTTCTTCATCGTCGGCGGCGTGTCGGGCATGTGGGTGGCCGCACTGCTGGACCGGTTCGATGTCCGGCTGGTGATGATCGGCGGAGCGCTGCTCGCCGCTCTGGCCCTCGGCAGCACCGGTTTCGTCACCCGGCTCTGGCAGCTGTACGGGCTCTACGTGCTGTTCGGCATCGGCAACAGTGCGGTATCGATCGTCACCAGCACCACGCTGGTGACCCGCTGGTTCCCGGGTCGGAACCGGGGCGTGGCGCTGTCGGTGGCTTCCACGGGCCTTTCCATGGGCGGTGTGGTGCTCACACCGCTGTCGGCCCGGCTCTTCAACGATCTCGGCGTCGACGCAGTCATGCCCTGGCTCGGATTCACCTTCTTCGCCGTCATCGTCCCGGTGGTCGTCCTGGTGCTCCGCCCGCGTCCGGAAGCGGATGCCGCTAACGGTTCCATGCCGCTGGATCAGGGCTGGTCCTTCGGTCATGCCGTCCGCTCCCGGTTCTTCGTTCTGATCACGCTCGGCTACGTGCTGTGCATGGGCGCCCAGGTGGGCGGCATTTCACATCTGTACAACCGCGCCGAAGGGGAGGTGGGATATGCCGTGGCGGCTGCCGCGGTGCAGGCGCTGACGGTGATGAGCATTCTGTGCCGCCTGCTCGGCGGGCTCCTGGTGAACCGGGTGTCGCTGCGGGCGTTCACGCTGGCCAACCTCATCGGGCAGGGTACCGGGCTGGCGCTGGTTTCCACCGCGGACAGTGCCCCCGGTATCCTGATCGGCGCGGGGATGTTCGGTGCCACGGTCGGCAACCTGCTCATGCTGCATCCGCTCTGGCTGGCGGAGGCGTTCGGAGTGCGGGACTACCCGAAAATCTTCTCGCTGTCGAACGCCCTGACTACGATCGGTGTGGCCGGCGGCCCATCGCTGCTCGGATTTCTCTATGATTTCCGGGATTATGAGTTCGCGTATCTCTGCGCAGCGGGTATGTCGCTGGCAGCCTGTGCTGTGATGTACGGCGCCGGAGCGGGGCCGGGCAGGGAACACGGCTGAACGGATGACATCAGGACCTGTCTCGAAAATGAAAATCTGCCGTATTCAGCCGGTCTGGAAGCTCTGTGGCCTCCTGCCGGCGTTCTTGCTGGCACTCTGTGCGGCCCTGCCCGCACAGTCGGCCATGCCCGGAGTGTGGACCAATGGCGAAGCCATGCCGAGCCTGGCACCCATGCTCGAACAGACATCACCGGCGGTGGTCAACATTGCCACCTACACCACCTACCAGGTCCGCAACCCGCTGCTGGACGATCCTTTCTTCCGGCGCTTCTTCAACATTCCGGATCAGCAGAGGCGGACGCGCAGCGCCGGGTCGGGCGTGGTGGTGGATGCGGAGGACGGGTACATCGTCACCAACAATCATGTCGTGCAGCGCGCGGACGAGATTGCGGTGACGCTCTCCGACGGCCGGAGTCTCTCCGCGACGCTGGTGGGCGCGGACGAGCAGGTGGACCTGGCGGTGCTGAAGGTGGAGCCGGACGACCTGACGGAAATCCGCTTTGCCAACTCCGACGAGGCCCGGGTGGGCGACTTCGTGGTGGCGATCGGCAACCCTTTCAGCCTCAGCCAGACCGTCACCAGCGGCATCATCAGCGCTCTGGGCCGCAGCGGCCTCGGCATCGAAGGCTACGAGGATTTCATCCAGACGGATGCCTCGATCAATCCGGGTAACTCGGGCGGCGCGCTGGTGGATCTGCACGGGCACCTGGTGGGCATCAACACCGCCATCATTGCGCCGAGCGGAGGCAACGTGGGCATCGGCTTCGCCATACCGTCGAACATGGTGGAAGCCATCATGCGCGAGCTGATCGAGAAAGGTGAGGTGCAGCGCGGTTACATCGGCATCGCCGTGCAGGGCATGAATGCGCAGCTGGCCGAGGCCTTCGGCGTCGAGCAGACCAACGGCGTGGTGGTGCTCGACGTTGAGGCGCAGAGTCCGGCGAGTGAAGCGGGGCTCAGGGACGGCGACATCATCACCCGGGTCGAGGGCAAGGAGATCCGGCGTGTCTCCGACTACCACAGCCAGACGGCGGTGATCTTCGTCGGCGACGAGGTGGAGATGGACGTGCTCAGGGACGGCAGACGCCGCACCGTGACCGTTGAAATCGGAGACAACAGCTGGGAGAAAATGCGTGGTGAGCGGGTGGACCGGCGACTGTCCGGCACCTTTCTGCAGAACTTCAAAAGCGAGGGCGGCACTGCCGGGTCGGGGGTGGTGGTGACCGAAGTGGACGATTCGAGCGACGCCTGGCGCTACGGGTTGAGGCCAGGCGATGTGATCGTCGCGGCGAACCGCCAGAACGTCCGGAATCTGGCGGAGCTGAGGGAGTTCGCCCGAGGCGGTGACCAGCTGCTGCTCAGAGTGTACCGGGCCGGACAGTTCGGCTACGTGGGTCTTCGCTGACCAGCTGCTAGTCGAACATGATGACCGAGCGGGCGACTTCGCCGGTTTCCAGCGCCGCCAGACCGTCGTTCACGTCCTCCAGCTTGATCTTTCTCGAGATCAGGTCGTCCAGATGCAGCCTGCCCTGCAGGTAGAATTCCACGAACCGGGGCATGTCCACCCGGAAACGGTTCGAGCCCATGTTGGATCCCTGCATCTTCCGCTCCATCAGGAACTCGGGACCATGGAGCTCGATGTTGGTGCCGACCGGAATCATTCCGATCACGGTGGCCGTTCCGCCGCGGCCGAGCATCTTGAAGGCCTGCTCGGCGGTGACTTTGAGGCCGATGGCCTCGAATGAGTAGTGAACGCCTCCCCCGGTCATTTCCTGCACGGCCTGCACCGGGTCACCCTCACCGGCGTTGACCACGTCGGTAGCGCCGAACTTACGCGCCAGTTCCAGCTTCGAGGGCACCATGTCCACGGCGATGATCCTGGCGGCACCCGCGATGGCCGCGCCGTTGATGGCGGACAGACCCACCCCGCCACAGCCGATCACGGCAACGGTGGAGCCGGGTTCCACTTTCGCGGTATGGATGACCGCACCCACGCCGGTGGTCACACCACAGCCGATCAGAGCCGCCTGCGCCATGGGCATGTCGGGCCGGATCTTGGCGATGGCGTGCTCGTGCACCAGCATGTGCTCGGCGAAGGAGGAAAGGTTCAGGAACTGCCAGACCGCCTCGTCGCCATTGGCCAGCCGCGGCGGCTGTTCAGGCGCCCGCTGCAGCTCCGGTTCCTGACACAGAGACATGTGCCCGGTCAGGCAGTGCTCGCAGTGGCCGCAGAACGCGGACAGACAGGTGATCACATGGTCGCCGGGCTTCACGTAGGTGACGTCGCTGCCCACGGCTTCCACCACACCCGCCGACTCGTGTCCGAGTACGGCGGGCAGCGGATAGGGATAGGAGCCGTTCTGGAAATGCAGGTCCGAGTGGCATACGCCAGCCGCCACCGTGCGCACCAGCACTTCCCTCGGGGCCGGGTCCCCGTGCTGGATGTTTTCGATTTCCAGGGGCTTGTTGATCTCTCTCAGAACTGCCGCTTTCATGCCCGTTCCCTTCCCTAAAATTGCCGTGATTGAAGTGATTCAGTGAGCGATCGAGTTTGCCAAACCGATGTCGGGATTACTACTATCGACGGTCCAAAGGGGGTTTCGAAGGCACGTCGATTTGGTACTGATCGGACTGGGGTCCAATCGGGGTGATTCCCGGCGCATTGTGCAGGAGGCGATGGAGCGCCTGGCGGTTTTTGCGGCCGGTGAGGTGCGCCGTTCCAGCCTCTGGCGGACGTCGCCCGTGGACTGTCCGCCGGACTCGGACGACTTCATCAATGCCGCGGCTGCCTTTGTTGCCCGTCCCGGTCTCACGCCGGAGGCCCTGCTGGAAGCGCTCAAGGCGCTCGAACGTGAGTACGGCCGCGGCGCCGCGCTGGTCAGAAATGCACCCCGGGAGCTGGATCTGGATCTGCTGCTGTTCGACGATCAGATGAGAGACAGTCGGACGTTCACGTTGCCGCATCCGCGTGCGGTCGATCGCCTGTTTGTGCTGGCCCCGGCGGAGGAGGTGCTGCCGGATGCGGTCTGGCCGGGCAGCGGGCGGAGCATCACCGAGCTCCGTCGTGCCCTCGAGACGGATGAAGCCGTTGAACGTCTCGGGGAGAGTGCCGCGTGAACCGACTGGGCGCCGGAATCCTGATCATCCTGTCCCTGGTGGCCCCGTCTGCTGGGGCCTATGACGGCTCGGTGCATCAGTTCATGACCTTCCTTGCGGCGAAGCAGTTCAACCGATGCGTGGAAGGTACCGACATTCCGGCGCTGACCCCATTGCAGGTGCGTTACGTCGCCAGAGCGAACACGGGTCTTGCGGATCGGAGCGTGTTTGCCCGGATGTTCAACTGGCGCTACTACGATCGCGCCGAGCAGTCGCAACAGAGTCTCATGTGGGTGGTGGACACGCGTTTCCACGAACACTTCGATGAGCTTTCCGGACGGCTCCGTCTGGTCGACGATCCGGTTTCGGCTTATCAGGACCTGGGCAGAGTCCTCAGCTATGTGCAGCTCGTCAGCTCTCCGCCGAGAGTGGTGCCCGTCTATGTGGCCCGGTTCTGGCGGTTCAGTTTTTCCGACCGGTTCGACAGCTTCCCGCTGGACGAGGAAGCACTCATTGCCGCCGTCGACGGCGACTGCAGCTTTCTGGACTCACCGTCCGAGAGCTACGGCGAGGTGCTCACGCGCGTTGCGGGCCGCACACTGGCGGCCGTCGAGGAACCCATTGCGGGCCTGCCGACCGACTGGACCGCGTTCTGGCGGCCGAGCGCGGGCGGTGACGGGTTCGGAGACTATGGCCCGGCAGGCAATACTTTCGGCCGGAGGACGGAGTTCCGCTGTGCAGGCGGCGAGCGCTGCGTGCTGCTGAAAGACGACCCGCTGTATGCGGAATTCGCGCTGGCCCGGCACCGGGATGCCATTCAGGGAACGCTGTCGGCCATGCTGCTGATGCAGATGAACATGCGGGACACCGTTGCCAGTGCCCCCTGATCCGGAAGACGGTCTGAAAATCGGCGTCACGCCCTGGGACTTCTCCGGCTTCGATGCCCGATCTCTGTCCGAACAGGCGGCGAGGGCGGAGGCGCTGGGTTACGAGTCGTTCTGGCTGCCGGAAAGTCACTTCAACGCCAACGCCATTCCCGATCCGCTCATGCTGCTTGCGGCCGTTGCCGCGGCCACTGACCGGATACGGCTCGCGACGACCTCTTATCTGCTGCCGTTCCGTAACCCTTTCCTCGCCGCCGAGCAGGTGGCCGTGCTGGATCGGCTGTCCAGCGGCCGGGTTACCCTGGGCGTGGGCCGCGGTTTTGCGCCGACCATGCTGAAGGCCTTTGAAGTGGTGCCGAGCGAGAAACGCAGGATGTTCGAGCGCTGCCTCACCGTGATGCAGGCGGCCTGGAGCGGGGCGCCGGTGCAGGTCGGAGACGGCGAGGATGAGCAGGTCGTCCTCGATCCGCTGCCGGTGCAGAAACCGCATCCGCCGTTGTGGGTGGCCGCCTTCGGACCCAAGGCCCTGGCACAGGCAGGCCGGCTCGGATTGCCCTATCTGGCCTCTCCGATGGAAACCATGGTACGTCTGGCGGACAACTATGCCCGCCATGCACAGGCGGCGGCGGAAGCCGGGCACGGGAATATCGACACGGTCCCGGTGATGCGGACGGTTTTTCTCACCCGGAACCGGCGCCAGGGCGAAGCCATCCGTGCCCGGGTGCACGATCAGGCCCGGCAGACCGGACGGCTCAGCGACGATGCGAAGGTGGACGACTGGACCATCATCGGCGATCCGGGGCTGGTCGCGGACCGGGTGGCCGAGTACCGTGAGCGGCTGAACCTGAGCCACCTGATCGTTACCCGGTTGAGAATCACCGGTGTCGATCGCGCCGATGTGGAAGCCTCCATGGCGGGGCTCGCGGAGCTCATCGGCTGAGCCATTCGTTATTCACGCAGGAGGATTCAGTGACCTATCGAGTACTTTGGCCAATGATGCGCTGGCCGGAAGGGCGGGAGATCGAGCTCGCCAGCATGGGCGGGATCGGTCAGGCGGAGTTCTGCAATGCCTTTTCGGAGGTGACGGACGAGCAGTGGGCGAACTGCGATGCCATCGTCTGCGCACCGGACATACCCGCGGAGTACCGGGCGAAGCTCGAGAAATGCCGCATCTTCGTCACCCCGAAAGTCGGGTTCGACAACATCGATCTCGAAGCCTGGGGAAAGCTCGGGATTCCGGTCTGCAATGTTCCCGACTACGGCACGCAGGAGGTGGCCGATCACGCGATGGCGCTGCTGCTGTCGCTGATGAAGGGCATCACGTTTCACACCCGCGAGCTGAAGCAGGATCCGAAAGGTCTTTGGCGCCCGGCTCTGAATCCGTTCGGAAAGCGTCTGTCCGCCTGCACCTTCGGCGTGGTGGGCCTCGGCCGGATCGGCACCGCCGCTACGCTCCGGGCGAAGGCGTTCGGCATGGACTGTATCGTCTACGACCCCTACATCAGCAATGGCTCCGAGCTTGCGCTGGGTATCCGCCGTGTGCATTCACTCACGGATCTGTTCAGCCAATCCGACATCGTCAGCCTGCACGCACCACTGAGTGCCGAAACCGAGAAGCTCATCAATGCGGAGGTGCTGGCTGCCAGCAAGCCCGGGCTCGTGCTCATCAATACGGCTCGAGGCCCCATCATCGATCTGGACGCGCTGCACGATGCCCTGAAAGCCGGACAGGTGCAGGCGGTCGGCCTGGACGTCCTGCCGGAAGAACCGGCCAACCCGGATCATCCGCTCATCCGTGCCTGGGCGGCCAACGAGGAGTGGATCGATCATCGGCTCCTGATCACGCCCCACTCCGCGTTCTTCACGCCGGAGTCCGTGTACGACATGCGTTTCAAAGGCGGCGAGGTCGCGCTCACCTATCTGGATGAAGGAAGGCTGCAGAACGTGGTCAACGGCGCCTATCTGCAAGACAGCGTCTGAGCGTCGGTATGAGTGACACGCCTGACAACATGGAGGTGGTTTACCACCATCGCCGGCAGCGGGTCTTTCTGGTGCTGTCCGGAATCTTTCTCGGTACGCTGGCGCTGCTGAACGTGCTCGGCATCAGCCGTTTCCTGGATATGTCCTTCGAGGTGTTCGGAGTCAACATCCCGGTGGTGGTGGCCGTGGGCGTGCTGCCCTATCCGGCAACGTTCATCTGCACGGATCTGATCAGCGAGCTGTTCGGCGAGAAGAAAGCCAGGGACATGGTCTGGGTGGGCGTGATCCTGAACGTCTGGGTGATCTTTCTGCTCTGGCTGGGCGGCATCCTGCCCGGGTTCGAGAACATGGATCCGAAGAGCGGTATGCCGGTGCCGGACGAGGCCGGCCGGCTGCCCGTGTTCTTCGAGATCCGTGAGCTCGCCTTCGGTGCGGTGACTGCCTCCATGGTGGCCTACATGGCGGCCCAGTTCTGCGACGTCCGGCTCTTTCATTTCTGGAAGAAGCTCACCGGAGGCAAGTACCTGTGGATCCGCAACAACGCCTCCACCATGACGAGCCAGATGGTGGATACCACTGCAGTGATTCTGATCACGCACTTCTATGCCCATGCGCTGCCGGTGGATCCGGATGCCCCCATCTTCGGGCAGCTGATGACGTTCATCATCTCCGGCTACGTGTTCAAGCTGGTGATTGCAGCACTGGATACGGTTCCGATCTATCTGCTGGTGGGCTGGCTGCGACCCTATCTCGGGCTCAAGGAGAACGAAGAGGCCCGTGACGAGATGATTTTCGGCTAGCTCAGGCAGGGTTCCACCGGTAGAGGATGTCGGCCAGCTGGTCCCGGGAGGTGGCCCAGGGATTGTCGTCGATGTCGGCAAACCCCCGCTCGACTTCCGCGAAGCCCTGGGACAGATAGAAAGCCTGCGCAGACGTGTTCCGCGCGAACGTATGCAGCTCCAGCCCCCGGCCCGACAGCGCCTTCGCCTGCTCCAGAAGCCGTCTGCCGAGTCCCTGTCCCTGCCAGTCGACGTGCACATAGAGATGGGCCAGATAGCCCGGAGACAGGGACATGAAGGCGACGATCGTGCTGCTGTCCGATTCGATCAGCAGATGATGGCAGGCCGGGTCCAGGCTCGCGAAGAAGTCCAGATGACCGTCGAGTTCTTCGAACGGGTCCTGCTCGGAGAGGCCCATGGCGCGCTGAAAGGCGCGGCGCCAGAGCTTCACCACCTCCAGCCCGTATTCGGGCCGGTACCCGACGCCGCGGATGGGCACGTCAGCGCTCTATCTGTCCCAGGTTGGCATGCAGGACGGATCCGTTGATCACCGGATTCCCGGATGCCCAGAAAAGACATTCGGCAATCTCGTCCGGGTCGATCAGGCGGTCGAACGCGGACATGCTGCGCACGGCCGACATGGCTTCCTCAGGCACATGCGTGCGCAGCATCTCCGTGTCCGTGAATCCGGGGCAGATGCACGCGGTGTGGATGCCACGGCCGGCGAGGTCCTGGGTGGTTGCCCGCATCATGCCGATGCCTGCGTGCTTGCTCACCACATAGCTGAAGCTGCCCGGTACCGCTTTTTCGGAAAGGGTGGAACCCACGTAGAGGACCGAAGAGCCGGGCTTCATGAAGGGAATCACGTAGTAGTTCAGGCTGTTCGGCGCCACCAGATTGACCTCCAGCACTTCACGGAAGGCATTGGACGGCGTCTCCACGGCGGTGTCGTGTGCGTTCTTCGCCGCATTGTGAATGAGCACGATCTGCTCTGCCTGCGAGAGCGTCGGTGTGATCTGGGAGGAGACGGGTTCGAGAAACCCGGGCACCGCCAGATCGCAGTTGATCTGATGAACGGCGTCTATGGGGCAGCGGCGCCTCGATAGGTTGATGACGGTGAATCCTTCCTTGAGAAACCGCTGCGCGGTGTGCAGACCGATTCCGGCGCTGGCGCCGGTGATGAGCAGGCATTTCACAGTGTTTTCTCCTTGCTGACGGCCGCCGCCCACTGTCCGGGCCCGGAAGAGACCTGAACTTCCAGGCGGTGGATATGCTGGGCCGCAACGTCTGCATCCGCCATGAGTGCGTCGAGGAACCAGGGGGCCAGCTCTTCGACCGTGATGTTCCGCACGGGCAGGGTCCGGACATCCCGCGGCAGGAACGGCAGGCGTTCCTCGGCGTAGCGGGCGACCAGGTAGCCGTCCTCCTCGGCGAGCGAAAGATGCGGAGACCGTTCAGGCAGCAGAACTTTTTCGTCCAGGTGATCGCACAGGGCCAGCATCCGCGATTTGAGGATGTTGTAGTCGAAGGCCATGCCGTTTTCGTCCACCAGGCTGGTGACGTACGCGCGCACATAGAAAGTGTGGCCGTGCAGATCCTCTCTTTCCGTGTCCGAGAAGATGGTGAAGTGCGCCGAGTTGAAATGCAGGTAATCCTTGCTGATTTCGATGGTCGTGAATGACGGCGCTGACATCGGATCATGCTACCACGTCGGTGCCTTCAGTCCTGCTCACGCACGTAGTCGAGCACCAGTCCGTAGAAGAAGGAATCCGGATTGTCGAAGTACCAGCCCAGGTGCTGGTGGCAGGCTTCACAGCTGGCCAGCCGCCAGCGGTAGCCGGCGAACCAGGTATCCGCAGCCATCCGGTTGCCGGAAATGGCACAGCCGGGTGCGGCGGCGTAGCAGCCCACGTGATACTCGATGCCGTACGGATTGGTGAAGAAATGGCTGAAGCTGCCGTCGACCTCGATCCGGTCGGACTGTCGGCCGATGCCGTGACCGCAACTGGCGCAGACGAGGAGATCGCGGCGCTCCATGGGCTCACGGTCCACGATTTCCCTGAGCTTCGGGTCGAGTTCTTGACGCTCCTCATCCAGCACATCGATCATAGGCGGCCGGCTCTGGTTCGGATTGGGGACAGGTCCATGGATTCATTCGATAGCATCTTTCAGCGCGCAGCCGAGCGCAAGGGCGGGGTGGCCGAGCTCGAGGCTATCCTGCCGGGTGCGGTCTCCGACCGAACGCTCAGGAGCCGGAAAGACAGCTTCTATCTTGCCGAGATGACGAAGTGCGTGTTCCGATCCGGTTTCGTCTGGCAGATCATCGAGAACAAGTGGCCGGGCTTCGAGGCCGCCTTCGACGGTTTCGACGTGAGCGGTTGCGCCATGCTGTCCGACGAGGACCTGGAACGGCTGGCATCGGACGAGCGCATCGTACGGAACGCCAGGAAGATTCAGAGCGTTCGGGCGAATGCCCAGTTCATTGCAGACGTCCGTGACGAGCAGGGCAGCTTCGGCGCTTTTCTCGCCGGCTGGCCGAGAGAAGACTTCACGGGCATGTGGACGTGTCTGAAGCAGCGCGGTGACCGGCTCGGCGGCCAGACGGGCCGTTTCTTTCTGCGCTTCGTGGGCTGGGATACACCCGTGCTTTCCGAAGACGTGGTCAGAGCGCTCATCGGTCAGGGTGTCATCGAGAAAGCGCCGACGAGCAGGAAAGCGCTGGCTGCGGTTCAGAGTGCCTTCAATCAGTGGCACGCGGAGAGCGGGCGGCCGTTCTGTCAGGTTTCACGGATTCTGTCCGCGACCATCTAACCGGGAGAGGAGACATGCAGATCGCACTGACGCCGGAGCAGGCGGCATTCGACGGAAAGGTCAGGACCTTTCTCGATGAGAAGCTGCCGGCAGAGATTTCGGGGCGGGTGAAGCTCGGGAAGGCGGTGGGCAAGGAGATGCTCGGTACCTGGACCCGGATTCTCAACGAGCAAGGCTGGGCGGCGCCGAACTGGCCCGCCGAGCACGGAGGCACGGGCTGGACCCTGGTCGAGCGGCATCTGTTCGACGTCGCCTGCCGTGCGGCACACGCACCGCAGCTCTCCGGATTCGGCTTCAACATGGTGGGTCCGGCCATCATCCGCTACGGCAGCGATGCACAGAAAGCCGGGTTTCTGCCGAAGATCCTGAATGCGGATCTGTGGTGGTGTCAGGGGTATTCGGAACCCCAGGCAGGTTCCGACCTGGCCACGGTCCGTACCCGGGCGGAACGGGATGGCGACGAGTACCTGGTGAACGGTTCCAAGATCTGGACCAGTGCGGCGGAAGATGCGGACTGGATCTTTGCTCTGGTGCGAACGGATCCGGCGGCCAAACCCCAGCGCGGAATCAGCTTCCTGCTCATCGACATGGCGACACCGGGCGTTACCGTGGAGCCGCTCATTGCCTTCAACGGCAAGCGGCTGTGGAACCAGGTGTTCTTCGAGGACGTGCGGGTGCCGGTGGCGAACCGGCTCGGGGAGGAGAATCACGGCTGGACGGTGGCCAAGAGTCTGCTTGGCGACGAGCGGCTGCTGGTGTCCCGGGTCGCGGAGAACAGGCGCATGCTCGGCCGGATTCTGGAGGTGATGACCGAGGTGCAGGCAGAGACCGGAGTCGCCATCCCGATTGCGGACAGAGTCTCGGAGCTGACTATCCGGCTGTCGGCACTGGAAATGACGAGCCTGAGAATCCTCGCGGAAGCGGATCGCGGCGGTCAGATCGGCGCAGAGCCTTCCATGCTGAAGCTCAAGGGGAGCGAGCTCGTCCAGGACATGGACAGGCTGCTCGCGGATCTGGTGGGCCACTGGCTGCTGCCGGTGGATTCCGGCCCTGCGGAGCAACCTGTCGGGCCGGATTCTGCGGAATACGTGGCATCGGGCCTCTTCCACCACCGCGGTTACACCATCGCGGGGGGTACCAGTGAGGTTCAGCACAACATCATCGCCAAGCAGGTGCTGGGACTCTGAGCTTCGGGAAAACGGACAGAAAAACGCCGGATCCGTAGATCCGGCGTCTTCTTAATCAGCGGACGGGAGAGGAGAGGAGGAGACGTTCCCGCCCGCTGCTGAGTCAAAGTATCTTCAAATCCGCCTGAACGGCATACCAGGGATTCTACCTAGGCGATCAGACTCTTCAGATCCGTATCCGGGTCGGCCAGCGCGGCTGCATCCACCGCCTTGCCGATCAGCTGCTTGCAGATCATGAACTCCTTCGGACTGTTGACCGCATCCGCGGCCACCACCCTGCCGTCCTTCAGATAGAAGACGGCGAACTCATTGGCATCCATATCGCCGCGGATCACCTGGGTGTCGCCGTCCGAGGAGAAACCGACCATCTGCAGCTTGAGCTCGTACTGATCGGACCAGAACCAGGGAATGGAGGCGTAGATCTTGTCTCCGCCGGTCATGTTCGCGGCTGCCACCCTGGCCTGCTCCATGGCGTTCGGCACGGACTCCAGGCGCAGACGCCGGTCCAGCAGGGGGTTGGGGTGGTTGGTACAGTCACCGGCCGCGTAAACATCGGGTGCGGACGTCCGGCAGTGGTCGTCCACCACGATGCCGTTGTCGCACTCGATCCCGGCCGCCTCGGCGACCTCCGTATTCGGAATGATGCCGATGCCCACGATCACCAGATCCGCAGGGAAGGACTGATCGCCGCATTCCACGGCACTCACGTGCCCATCGCCGCTGAAGCCGCTGACCATGGTGGCGGTATGGATGTGTACGCCGCGGCCGCTGTGCAGCTGGTGGTAGAACCTGGACATCTCCGGGGTGGTCACCCGCTGGAGGATGCGTTCCTCCATTTCCAGCACGTGCACCTCGAGACCGTATTTGACGGCAACGGAGGCCACCTCGAGGCCGATATAGCCGCCGCCCACGATCACGAGCTTCTTCCCTTCGCCGAAATCCCCCTTGATGGCGTCCACATCCGCGATGGTGCGGAGGTAGTGAATGCCGGCCAGATCGCTGCCGGGGATCTGAAGCTTCCGGACCCGGCCGCCCGTGGCGATCAGCAGCTTCTCATAGGCAATGGTTTCCCCGGCATCCGTGGTCACCGTTTTTGCGCCGGTATCGATGGCGGTCACGGACGTG
Organism: Gammaproteobacteria bacterium; assembly: GCA_030425195.1. Classification (GTDB taxonomy): domain Bacteria; phylum Pseudomonadota; class Gammaproteobacteria; order Pseudomonadales; family Azotimanducaceae; genus SZUA-309. The sequence goes on from JAUIAV010000012.1 coordinate 132,757, forward strand.
TTCACCTTCACCGTGACGTTCTTGTCCTGGTAGAACTTCTCGGGCCGCAGATAGACCCGTTCGATGCCCTGCTCTCCGGACAGGTAGGCTTTGGAAAGCGGCGGCCGCTGGTAGGGTATGTGCGCCTCGTCGCCGATGATGATGATCTCGTCCTCGAAACCCTCCTGGCGGAGACTGGCCGAGGCCTGGCCGGCCGCATGACCGGCGCCGACGATTACGATTGCCATTTGAAGCGTCCTCGATTGAGCCCAGAAAGCGTGCATTCTAGTCCAGCGTGCTAGCATCTGCAGGAGAAGAAACCAGGGTTGGTGACATGTCAGGAGCCGAATTCAACACGCTGCACGAGATGGCGAAGCTGGCCCGGGAGAATCTCTCCGACGACCACTGGGACTACCTCATCGGCGGGGCCGACACCGAGTCTTCCGTGAAGCGTAACCGGTTCGGACTGGACAGCTGGGTTTTCCGTCCCAGCGTGCTCAACGACGTCAGCGAGGTGGATGCGGGCACCGAGCTGCTCGGCGTGCCTCTGCGCATGCCGGTGATGCTGCCGCCCATCGGCTCGGTGCAGGTCTTCGAGGCGGGCGGAGGAGAATCCGTGGCCCGGGCCGCAGAGGAGTTCGGCGTGCTGCAGACGCTCAGCTCCGTCTGCACCCCCGATTTCGAGGAGGTCGCGGCAAAGGTGCCGGGCCCCCGCGTCTATCAGCTCTACCTCATGGGTGATCAGGGATGGATGGACGACATCATCCGGCGCGCCGTGGATTGCGGATACACGGGCTTCTGCCTGACCGTGGACACCCAGACCTACTCGCGCCGCGAGCGGGACATCGCGAAAGGTTTCGTTCCGCCATCAGGCAGCCGGTCGGACCAGGCGGATTTCAGCTATCAGGCCCGGATCACCTGGGATACCGTCGCGCACATCAAAAGTGAGTTCGACATTCCGCTGTACATCAAAGGCGTGAACACGGGTGACGACGCCAGACGCTGCGTGGAAGCCGGCGTGGATGTCATCTGGGTGTCGAATCACGGCGGCCGGCAGCTCGATCACACGCGGGCCTGCATCGATGCTCTGCCCGAGGTGGTCTCAGCGGTGGAAGGCCGGGTGCCGGTGATCGTCGATGGTGGTTTCCTCCGCGGTGCGGATGTGGTGAAAGGGCTGTGCCTCGGCGCGGATCTGGTCGCCATGGGGCGCCTGGAAGGTCTGGCCATGGCTGCAGGTGGCAGCCCGGCGCTGGTCAGAGCACTGACCATCGTCGAACACGAGATCCGGACCAGCATGGCCCTGCTCGGTGTGAACGAGCTCGCCGGCCTGCGCCCTGCGCTGCTGGAGCGCGGCAGGCCCATGGTCATACCGCACGTGCTGAGTGCTTTTCCGCTTCTGGAAGAGGGTTACTGAGGGCAGCGTCGACGCCGGATCAGACCAGGTGCAGCTGTGGCCGCGTTTCCTCATTCTGCCAGTGGGCCAGCAGGTGCAGAAAGTCTTCGGTGGCTTTGGCCGGCGAGACCAGAAACCCCTGCACGAAATGACAGCTGGCTTCCTCCAGATGTTTCAGCTGGACCTCCGTCTCCACGCCTTCGGCGACCACCTGCTTACCGAGGGTGGTGGCGATGCTGATCAGGTGCTGAACGAGGACTCTTGCCTGGTCGGAGGTTTCGATCTCGGTGATGAACGACCGGTCGATCTTGACAATGTCGAGCGGCAGTTCGCGAAGCATGTTCAGTGAGGAGAATCCGGTACCGAAGTCATCCAGGGCGATTTTGATACCCGCGGCCTGAAGGATCTCGAGCTCCTGGACCACCATCTGCTTGTCGTGGGCGAATACGGACTCGGTCACTTCGATCTCGATCTTTTCGTGCGGCAGCAGCCGCCGGTCGAGCATGGAGAGCAGCGACATGGAAAATCCTTCGGTCATGAGCTGCTTGGCGGACGCGTTGATGGCGACGGTGTCGAGACGGATGTTCACGGCGTCCGCCGCGGCGATGAGATCCGCCACCTTGTCCACCTGCACCGAGGTGAAATCGTGGATCAGATTGGTTTCCTCGGCGATGGGGACGAACTCGTCCGGCGGGACTGTGCCCAGCTTTTCGTCCGTCCAGCGGATGAGTGCTTCCGCGCTGGTCACGGAGCGGTCTGCCAGATTCAGCTTCGGCTGAAAGTGCAGCTCCAGCTCTCCACGGGACAGCGCGCCGCGCAGCCTGGATTCAACCAGAACCCGGTGCCGGTTGGCTTCGTTCAGAGTGTCGTCGAAGAACGCGAACCGGGATCGGCCGGCCTCTTTCGCCCGGTACATGGCGGAATCCGCCTTCATGATCAGTTCGTCCACCTTCTGGCCGTCATCGGGGAACAGGGCCACACCGATGGATGCGCCGATCGTGTGCTCCATTCGGTCGACGACGACGGGCTGAATGGCGGAGCCGATGATTCTTTCACACAGCTGAGAGATGGACTTCTCGTCTTCGCACCCCGGTACGATGACGGCAAACTCGTCGCCGCCCATGCGGGCAATCGTGTCCACTTCGCGCAGGCACTCCCGCAGCCGTTCTGCGATCACGCAGAGCAGCCGGTCGCCGGCCTTGTGGCCCTCGGTATCGTTGACCTTCTTGAAGCCGTCCAGATCGATGAACAGGACGGCGCCGTGCTCACCGCGCCAGGAACGGGAGATGTGCTCGCGCAGCCGCTCCTGAAACGCGTGGCGGTTGATGAGTCCGGTCAGCTCGTCGAAGTGGGCTTTCTGAAAGAGAATTTCGGAACGCTGGATGTTGGTGATGGCGACCGACAGGCGGTCCGCGAGATCGGTCAGCTGCTTGGCTTCTGCCGAGAGCAGAGCCCGGTCGGCGCCGGCGATCAGAGCACCGGTGATCGCGCCGTCCGCGGCGATCGGCAGGCATGAGCGAACCGATTCTCCGACGATCCGTGCAGCGATACGGCGGTAGCCGTCTTCGTCCCGGAGGCTGTCTTCGGAGGCTTCCGGCAGCGTGATGGGCTCCTCCACCAGTTCACGTTCCTGAAGTCGGTAGCGTACGAGAGAGTTGCCAAGGCGCAGCAGCAGAGAGATCTCAACGCGCTCCATCCGTGCGGTCAGGAGCACCTTGCGCACGACGGTGTCCAGATCCGCAGACGAGAGGATCAGCCGATCGATGTCCGCCACGGACTGACTGGATTTCAGTGACGCCTGGAGCTGATCGGTCATCTCGTTGAAGGCGTTGCCGAGAGACTGGAACTCGTCGGTCGGTTTCACTGTCACCCGGTGAGCGTAGTTGCCGCGGATGATATGGCGGGTCAGCTGCTCAAGCCGGTTGAGCAGGGCGAAACGACGGCGGAGCAGACGGACGGTGAGCCCGGCACAGACGAAGAAGAATGCGGTCACCGCACCGGTGAATATCCAGACGGGCAGATCAACCAGGTTGAGCGCGATGATGCTCAGGGCTCCGACTGCGGAGCATGCGAACACGGAGAGAACGGCCATCAGCTGGCGCTCAACCCGATATCCTGCTCGTTCTTTTCGCGTGCCCATGAACCCCGTCGTGAAGTCGTTGTCTCGAAAGCGGGATGGAATCATGAGTGTCACGGGCCTGCCGTGACGAACACCTCGTTCGGCCCCTATGAATCCGGCCAGAAAGGCTTTTTAAGCAGTTCTTTGTACAGCTTCCCGGTCTGGTGGCGAGGTAGTTCCGCATGCAGGTCCAGGTGGCGGGGGCATTTCAGGTGTGCCAGGCGTGCCCGGCAGTGATCGATCAGCTCCGCGGCGGTCGCGGATCGGCCCGGAACCAGCTGAACGGCCGCCCTGACCGATTCGCCGAATTCTTCGTCCGGCACGCCGAACACCGCCGCGTCCTGCACGGCGGGATGCTCGAGAAGCACGTCCTCCACCTCCCTCGGATAGACGTTGACGCCGCCGGTGATGATCATGTGCGAGGCGCGATCAGTGAGGTACAGATACCCCGCTTCGTCCAGATGACCGATGTCTCCGAGGGTGGACCAGCCCTGCGCGTTGTAGGCCCCCGCCGTTTTCTCCGGATCCTTGAAATATTCGAACCTGGGGCCGCCCTCGAAGTAGACCCGGCCGGTCTCACCGGCGGGCAGCACGCGTCCCGTATCATCGGTGATTCTCACCTCGCCGAGAATGGGTCGTCCCACCGAGCCCTTGTGCAGCATCCATTCCTGCGGCGAGATGGCGGTCTGGCCGTTGCCTTCGGTCCCGGAGTAGTACTCGTAGAGGATTGGGCCCCACCACGCGAGCATGGCCTCTTTGACGGTCACCGGACAGGGTGCGGCTGCGTGAATCGCGTACCGGTGGCTCGAGAGGTCGTGCGCGCTCCTGACCGTCTCCGGCAGGCGCAGCAGGCGGACGAACATGGTCGGCACCCACTGGCTGTGGGTGATCGAGTACTGCTCGATCGCCGCCAGGGACGCGGCGGCATCGAACCGGGGCATGATCACGCAGGTGCCGCCGCAACGCTGAACCATGTTGTTGTAGCGCAGGGGTGCCGAGTGATAGAGCGGCGCGGTGGAGAGATACCGGGTTTCCCGGTCGATTCCGTGCAGCGCCAGCCGGCGCCGGAAGAGCTCGGAAACCTCACCGAGACGGGCGCCGGGCCGCACCGCCCTCACACCCTTGGGCTTTCCCGTCGTCCCGGAGGAATAGAGCATCTCCGCGCCTTCGGCCGCATCCGGGATCAGCGTTTCGGGTTCCGCCTCGATGAGCTGCCGCCAGTCCTCCAGTTCCAGCTGGATCCGCTGCGGCGCTCTGAAGTCCTTTGCCCGCTCCCGGCGGGAGCAGACCAGCAGATCGGCTTCGCAATCGTCGAGGATATGCTGGATTTCCGCCCGCTGAAACTGAACGCTGATGGCCGTGTAGTAGAGGCTGCAGAGCTGTGCTGCCCAGAACAGGGCGAGCGTATCCGGGTGATTTTCCGCCAGCACGGCAATGCCGTCGCCGGTGTTGAGACCCAGACGCCGCAGCGCCCGGGCACCTTTCAGGGCGAGCCGGCCGAGCTCGGCATAGGTCGTCGGCTCATTGTCGAAGTACCAGGCGACCCGCTCGGGCGTCTTTTCCGCGTGGTGCAGCGGGTGCAGCGGTCCATCTGCCCGGAGAGGATCTGTCGGGATCAGGAAGAGCCCCCGTCTCTCGGTATGTGCATGGGAAACGGGGTGACGTTCGAACCATCTGTCTCGGTCACTTTCGCAACGCCTTCTTTTTCCACCTCGTCGATGCGGATCACTGCGTGCATGGGAATGAAGCTCCGCTGGACGCCGTCGAATTCCGCCCGGAGCTTGTCTTCACCCGGATCGACCACCAGCTGGGACTTGCTGCCGAAGATGTAGTCCTCCACCTCGATGAATCCATAGAGGTCGCTCTGATAGATGTTGTGTGCGTAGACCTCGTAGATCTGGCCCTGGTTGAGGAAGACCACTTTGTAGATGTGCTGCTGGGTGTCGCTCATGCTGTGTCTTCGGATATCCGTTTTATGTAAATATAATTGCCTGTTCGGCAGTCCGATCAGGCGGATGTGTGTTCCCGGTTCCCGTCTCCGGTCAGGGATATTGAGGTGTCTGATCCGGAATCAAGTCATTATAATCGCCGCCCCCCGAAAACGCGCCGTCCCTGAAACCGTCCATGAAGAAGCTCTACATCAAGACTCACGGCTGTCAGATGAACGAGTACGACTCGAAGCGCATGGCCGAGCTGCTCGAGGAAGCAGAGGGATACGAGCTCGTCGGCACCCCGGAAGAGGCGGACCTGCTGCTGCTGAATACCTGCTCGATCCGGGAAAAGGCCCAGGAGAAAGTCTTTCATCAGCTGGGTCGCTGGAAAGGGCTCAAGGCCGCGAATCCGAACCTGAAAATCGGGGTGGGCGGCTGCGTCGCCAGCCAGGAGGGCCCGGCCATTCAGCAGCGCGCGCCTTACGTGGACGTGGTCTTCGGACCGCAGACCCTGCACCGGCTGCCTGAGATGGTGAAGCCGCGGACGGATCTCGAGCGGCTGCCGCTCGTGGACGTGAGCTTTCCGGAAATCGAGAAATTCGACCGGCTGCCCGAACCCCGGGCCGATGGTCCCAGTGCTTTCGTGTCGGTCATGGAAGGCTGCAGCAAGTACTGCAGCTTCTGCGTGGTGCCCTACACCCGGGGCGAGGAAGTCAGCCGCCCGGTGGCGGACGTGGTCCGTGAGGTCGCGGATCTGGCCGGCCAGGGTGTGCGTGAAGTGAATCTGCTCGGACAGAACGTGAACGCCTATCGCGGGCCCATCGAGGCGGACGTGGCGGATCTGGCGGAGCTCATTCACTACGTGGCTGCCATCGACGGTATTGAGCGGGTCCGCTATACCACGTCACACCCGGTGGAGTTCGGTGAGAGTCTGCTTGAAGCCTATGCTGAAGTGCCGGAGCTGGTCGATCATCTGCATCTGCCCGTGCAGTCAGGCTCGGACAGGATCCTCCGGCTCATGAAGCGCGGACACACGGCCGCAGACTACGTGGAAAAGATCCGCAGGCTCAGGGACATCCGCCCCCACCTCAGCCTGTCCTCGGATTTCATCGTCGGGTTTCCCGGCGAGACCGATCAGGACTTCGAGGACACCATGCATCTGATCGATACGATCGGCTTCGATGTTTCGTTCAGCTTCATCTACAGCGCCCGGCCGGGTACGCCGGCAGCCGCGCTGGCGGACGAAACGCCGCTGTCCGTGAAGAAGGCGCGGCTCGAACGTCTGCAGACACGGATTCGCGAGCAGGCGGCTGAGATTGCGGGCCGCATGGTGGGCGGTGTGGAGCGCGTGCTGGTGATGGGTGCTTCCCGGAAGGATCCGGGAGAACTGAACGGCCGGACCGAGAACAACCGGGTGGTGAATTTCGCGGGGAGCCGGAACCTCATCGGCGGGTTCGCCGACGTGCGGATCGATGCGGCGCTGCCGAACTCGCTGCGCGGCACTCTGACCCCGTCGGAATGCCGCGAATGACGGCTCGAAGGCGGTTCCGCAGGCCGGTCGGAAGGCGCCGAAAGTTCATTTGACAGACCTGCCGGGGCAGATATTCTGTGATCTCGTTGGACGCGCGGTCGATGCGCAAGGACAAGACTGAGCTTTGGACAACAACTCCTCCGGAATGCGGAGTGAAACTGACGGCCCGGAATCCGATCCGGCCTCCTCGAACGTCAGGGAATCCGCACCGGATAACAGCGCGCCGGACACCACCGCGCCGGATTCCAGAGTGGTAGCGCTTACCACCAACCTCACGCTAGAGCCCAACGATTCAGCACGCCTGTCAGCACTCTGCGGACCCTTCGATCAGAATATCCACCATCTCGAAAAGCGGCTGGGCGTCAACATCCGCAACCGGGGCAATCTGTTTCAGATCAGCGGGCCCGAGCATCGGATCCGGGCCGCGGGTGCGATTCTGTCGCAGCTGTACCGGGAGACCAGCGGCGAGCAGAGCATCGACCCGGACACCGTGCATCTTTTCCTGCAGGAAGCCGGCGTGGACGAGCTGCTCGCCCGGGAATCGGAGGCCGCAGAGCTCCCCGGTACCGACGTCATCAAGACCAGCCGCAAAACCATCAAGCCGCGGGGCGGCAATCAGACGGGCTACGTGGAAGCCGTCCGCCGTCACGATGTGAATTTCGGCATCGGCCCGGCCGGTACCGGCAAAACCTACCTCGCCGTGGCCTGCGCCGTGGAAGCGCTGGAGTCCCAGCGGGTGAGCCGCATCCTGCTCGTCCGCCCGGCTGTCGAAGCGGGCGAAAAGCTCGGTTTTCTTCCGGGTGATCTGGCGCAGAAGATCGACCCTTACCTGCGCCCGCTGTACGACGCTCTCTACGAGATGATGGGTGTGGAACGGGTGAACAAGTACATCGAACGGAACATCATCGAAGTTGCTCCGCTTGCCTACATGCGCGGCCGAACGCTGAACAATGCCTTCATCATTCTGGATGAGTCGCAGAACACCACGGTGGCGCAGATGAAGATGTTCCTCACCCGGATCGGCTTCGGTTCCACCGCCGTGATCACCGGTGATGTCACGCAGATCGATCTGAGAGGCGAACAGTCCGGACTGATCAATGTGGTCAAGGTGCTCGATGGTGTGGAAGGCATCAGCTTCACGCATTTCGGCTCAAAAGACGTGGTCCGGCATCCGCTGGTGCAGAAGATCGTCGATGCTTACGACAGCTACGCGCCGCCCGGACGCGAGCAGAGTGTCGGTTGAGGTGCAGATCGTGGACGCTGTTTCATCGGCGCTGAACGAAAAGGGCATCGTCGACAGCGCCGAGGCCGTCATGCGGAGGATGGGCACGGATCCGCGGACCGTCGACGCATGCATCCGGATTGTGGGCGAAGAGGAATCCAGGATGCTGAACGGAACCTACCGCGGCATCGACAGGTCAACCAACGTATTGAGCTTTCCGGCGGATGTCACGATACCCGCCGGGATCGAAGCGGCGGATGCTTCGGCAGAGGCGCGCATACTGGGGGATATCGTGATCTGTGACTCGGTCGTTCGGAAGGAAGCGCGGAGTCAGAAAAAGAGCGTGCACGATCACTATGTGCATATGGTGGTGCACGGGACGCTGCATCTGTACGGTCATGATCATGAGGATCCGGCCGAGGCGGATGTGATGGAGGACCTTGAGAGGGAGATCCTGGGCGGATTCGGAATCGCCGATCCATACGCGGCCGACTGACCGCCCGGGAACCAGAATCATGAGCGAGCAAGGCGAAAGTCGCCGGTCGATCCTCGACTGGCTGTCTGAAATGTTTTCCGGAGAACCGGCAGATCGCGTGGAGCTCCGTGAGACTCTGCGGGATGCCGCTGACCGGCAGCTGATGGACGGCGATGAGCTGAACATCATCTTCGGCGCATTGCAGGTGGCGGACATGCAGGCCCGGGACATCATGATCCCGCGCACGCAGATGGCCTGCCTCAATGACGATGAGTCCAAAGAGGCCATTCTCGAGAAAGTGGTGGAAGCCCGACATTCCCGGTTCCCGGTGATCGGCGACGACCTGGACGACGTGAAAGGCATCCTGCACGCCAAGGATCTTCTGCAGCTGGCTCTCGACACCGAACGGGATTTCGACATCAAGGACTGGATCCGCCCCGCAACCGTGGTGCCGGAAAGCAAGCGCCTGAACGTCCTGCTCCAGGATTTCCGCAGCACACGCAATCACATGGCCGTGGTCGTGGACGAGTACGGACACGTATCCGGCGTGGTCACCATCGAAGATGTGCTCGAACAGATCGTCGGCGATATCGAGGACGAACATGACGTGGACGACGACAGCTACGTCAAGCAGCTCGATGAAAGGACGTGGAACGTGAAGGCCACCACCACGATCGAGGATTTCAACGAGTACTTCGACCGCGAGTTCGATGCGGAGGAATTCGACACCATCGGCGGCATCGTTCTGAAGGCGTTCGGTCACCTGCCGGAACGGGGCGAGCGGGTGGATATCGACGACCTCGAGTTCAAGGTGCTGAACGCGGACTCCCGTCGGGTGCGGCTGCTCCAAGTCCGCGCCTCTTGAGTCGCGCTCTTCTCGCTCTGGCGGCCGGCGCCCTGGTGCCGCTGTCCATGGCACCTTTCCAGCTCTGGCTGCTCGGGCCGGTGGCGGCGGGACTCCTGTTCCAGGTTCTGCTCGACGGGAAAGGCCGCGGCCTGCTCGCCGGATGGCTGTACGGGCTCGGCCTCTACGGGATCGGGACCTCCTGGATATACGTGAGCATTCACGAGCACGGAGGCGCGTCGCCCCTGCTTGCCGGGGTGCTGGTGGCGTTGTTTGCCGGTTCGATGGCCCTGTTCCCCATGCTGCTTGGATGGCTGTTCGTGCGCCTCAGATCCGGCGGCGAGCCGGCTCAGGCCGTGCTGTTCGCCGTGCTCTACGTCGGCCTCGAATGGCTGCTCACCTGGTTTCTCACCGGCTTCCCCTGGGTTGCGCTCGGCTACGGGCAGATCGACTCGCCCATGTCGGGGCTGGCGCCGCTCGGTGGGGTTCCGCTGGTGTCTTTCGGTGTGCTGGTCAGCGGGCTCGCCCTGACCCTTGCGCTGCGCGTGTTTCAGCGGGACCGGCTGGCCGCGCGGGGCCGGCTGTCCACGCTGCTGCTCGTTGCGGTGGGACCCTGGCTGCTGGCCGGGGCGCTGGACGGCATCCGCTGGACAGAGCCTGGCGCCGAGCGCAGCGCCGCGCTCGTTCAGGGCAACGTGGATCAGGCCACGAAATGGGATCCGGACAACCGGCTGCCCATCATCGAACGCTATCGGTCGCTGACGGAGCCGCACTGGGGTGCGGATCTGATCCTCTGGCCGGAGGCCGCCATTACCGCGTTCGAGCACCAGGCCGAGGCGCTGCTGAACACCCTGGACGACCGGGCCCGGGCATCCGGATCCGCACTGGTTCTCGGATTGCCGGCCCTGCAGGCCTACCCGGGTGGTGAATATGCCTTCCTCAACACCGCACGCGGCCTGGGGCTGGCAGATGGCCGGTACGTGAAGCGGCGCCTGGTACCCTTCGGGGAATACGTCCCGCTCGAGGCGCTGCTTCGGGGCCTCATCGGGTTTTTCGACCTGCCCATGTCACATGCGGAGGCGGGGGACTGGGATCAGCCGCCGCTCGAGCTGGCCGGAAGTCCCGCGAACATGGCCATCTGCTATGAGATCGTCTATCCGGAGCTGGTCCGCGACCCGGTGGACGTGCTGCTGACCATCTCCAACGACACCTGGTTCGGCGACAGCATCGGCCCGCATCAGCATCTGGCCATCGCCCGGATGCGGGCGCTCGAGAACGGCCGCTGGCTGCTGCGGGCCACCAACAACGGCATCACCGCCATCGTCGATGACCGGGGCCGGGTCACCGGGTCGCTGCCGCAGTTCGAAGCCGGCGTGCTGCGCGGCGAATACCGGATCATGTCGGGCCGGACGCCTTTCAATCGCCTGGGTTCATGGCCCCTGCACGCCCTGATCCTCCTGGCCGGAATCGCGCTCACGGTGCGACCGGCGGTGGAGGCGCGGTTTCGAAAGGCGCAGAAATAGCTGGTATCCTTCGCGCCCCGAATTTTGCGATCGAACTGCCGCTATGAGCACGCCGTACGACCCGCGCACGGTTGAACAGGATGCGCAACGCCTCTGGAGTGAATCCGAGTGCTTCAAGACCACCGAGTCTGAAGACCAGGAGAAGTTCTACTGCCTGTCCATGTTTCCGTACCCCAGCGGCCAGCTGCACATGGGGCACGTGCGCTGCTACACCCTCGGTGATGTGATCAACCGCTACAAGCGGCTGAAGGGTTTCAACGTGCTCCATCCCATGGGCTGGGACGCATTCGGTCTGCCGGCCGAGAACGCGGCGATCAAGAACGGTATCCCGCCGGCGGTATGGACGAAGGACAACATCGCCTACATGCGTGGACAGATGCAGGCCCTGGGCTTCGGCATGGACTGGAGCCGGGAGTTCGCCACCTGTGATCCCTCCTACTATCACTGGGAACAGTGGTTCTTCACCCGGCTCTACAGAAAGGGCCTCGTCTACCGGAAGAGCTCGGTGGTGAACTGGGATCCCGTGGACCAGACGGTGCTCGCCAACGAGCAGGTCGAGGACGGGCGCGGCTGGCGGTCGGGTGCCATCGTCGAGCGGCGGGAGATGCCGCAGTGGTTTCTGAAGATCACCGATTACGCGGAAGAACTGCTGGATGAGCTCGACAATCTGGACGACTGGCCGGACTCCGTGAAGACCATGCAGCGCAACTGGATCGGGCGTTCGGAAGGCGTGGAGATCGACTTCCCCGTGTCCGGCTCGGATGAAGTACTGACCGTGTACACCACCCGTCCGGACACGCTGCTCGGCGCCACCTACGTTGCAGTGGCTGCCGAGCACCCGCTGGCGCGCCAGGCGGCGGAAACCGATGCGGCGGTGGCCGCATTCGCCGAGGAGTGCAGGAAGGCCACCACGGCCGAGGCGGACCTGGCGACGATGGAGAAGGCGGGCGTATCCACGGCCCTGCAGGTGATACACCCGCTGACGGGTGAGGCCCTGCCGGTCTGGGTCGCCAACTTCGTGCTCATGGAGTACGGCTCGGGTGCTGTGATGGCCGTCCCCGGTCACGATCAGCGTGACTGGGAATTCGCCAGCAAGTACGGCATTCCCATCCGACAGGTCATCGAGCCGGTGGACGGGAGCGACGAGGCATGCGATCTGTCGCAGGCCGCCTACGTATCCTATGGAAGGCTGGTGAACTCCGGTGATTTCAGCGGCCTGACATCGGCGGAGGCTTTCGATGCCATTGCCGGGGCGCTGGCGGACAAAGGCCGTGGCCGGCGCCAGACCAACTACCGGCTCAGAGACTGGCTCGTCTCCCGGCAGCGCTACTGGGGCTGCCCGATTCCGATGATTCACTGTGCCGAATGCGGGACCGTGCCGGTTCCGGACGAAGACCTCCCCGTGGTGCTGCCGACGGACGTGAAGTTCGAGGGCGTCCGTTCCCCGCTGACCACCATGGAGAGCTTCTACAGGACCACCTGCCCGGAATGCGGCGGTACCGCGCGCCGGGAAACCGATACCTTTGACACCTTCATGGAATCCTCCTGGTATCAGGCCCGCTTCGCGTCTCCCGATGCCAACCGGCCCATGGTGGACGAGCGGGCCAAGTACTGGACGCCCGTGGACCACTATGTGGGCGGCATCGAGCACGCGATTCTGCACCTGCTCTATGCGCGCTTCTATCACAAGCTGATGCGCGACGAGGGCCTTCTGGATTCCGACGAGCCCTGGAAGCGGCTCCTGATGCTCGGCATGGTGCTGAAGGACGGCAAGAAGATGTCCAAGTCCGCCGGTGATGCGGGAAATCCACAGCACCTGCTCGACAAGTATGGCGCCGACGCGGTCCGCACCGCCATGATGTTTGCTGCACCGCCCGACCAGTCTTTCGAATGGTCGGAGGCCGGCGTGGAAGGTCAGGGCCGGTTCCTGAAACGCCTCTGGAAACAGGTGCACGACCACCTGGAAGCGGGTGATGTGCCGTCGCTCGATCCGGACGCGTTGAGTCCGGCCGGGAAGGATCTGCGGCGCAAGACCCATGAGACGCTGCAGCGGGCGGACGACGACTACGACCGGCGTCTTTCTTTCAACACCGTTGTGTCTGCCGTGCACGAACTTGTCAATCAGGTGGCGAAGACGGAATCCGTTTCACCGGCGGATGATGCGGCAATCCGGGAAGCGCTGCGCACCGCCGTGCTGGTGCTGTCCCCGATCGCTCCGCATGCCACACAATCGCTGTGGGCTGCGCTCGGCGGGGAAGGCCTGCTCGTGGAAACATCCTGGCCGGCGGTGGACGAATCCGCACTGGTGCAGGATACCCTGGAGCTGGTGGTGCAGGTGAACGGCAAGGTGCGCGGGAAGATCGAAGTGCCGGCAGAGGTCTCCCGGGACGAGGCCCTGGAGGCTGCGCTGGCCACGGAAAACGTCGCCCGCTTCGTCGACGGTAAAACCACTCGCAAGGTGATCCTGGTCCCGGGTAAGCTGCTGAACATCGTCGTCGGCTGATCGGAGCGTATGAGAAGCAGGATCCATTCGATGGGCCCCACCTGGCTGCTGCTCCTGGCAGCGCTCCTGGTCTCCGGCTGTGGTTTTCACCTGCGCACCTGGGAGCTCGAAGGGAACGTCGAAACGGCGAAGATCACCTCCAATCTCAGAAATCCCGTCGCGGGTCCCCTCGGCCGGGCCCTCGAGAGCGCCGGTGTGGAGGTGGTGGAGCAGGGTGATGCCGACGTCACCATCGAGCTGATCAGCGACCGGACCGGCCGGCGTGCGGTTTCGGTGACCGATCAGGCCCGGGCGGCGGAATACCAGACCACGCTGACGGTGGTCTACGCGGTACGGGACGGCAGCGGCAACCGTCTCTCGGAACCGAGAAGCATCCAGGCGAACCGGATCTATACCGTGGACCGGGACAACATCGTGGGCTCCAGTGAAGAACAGGCGCTGCTGCAACGCGAGATGGTGGACGATCTGGTTCATCAGATCATCCGGGGTGTGAACGCGGTGGTCACGGCACCCGCTGCCGGCGCGGCGGGCAGCAGCGGTGCAGGTTAAGGCCCACGATCTCACCGGACACCTGCAGGGCCCCCTGGCGCCGGTCTACTTTCTGAGCGGCGACGAGACCCTGCTGGTGGAGGAAGCCGCCGATACGGTTCTGGCGGCCGCCAGAGCGGCCGGATACACGGAACGGACCATTCTCCACGCGGAAGGCGGCTTCAAATGGCATGAGCTCCTGGCGGAGGGCGCAGCCATGTCCCTGTTCGCCGAGAAGAAGATCATCGATCTCAGGAATCCGTCCGGAAAGTTCGACAAGGTCCCCTCAGAGGTGCTTCGTGAATACTGCGCGAAGCCGCCTGAGGACAACCTCCTGCTGATCCGTTCGCCGCGGATAGACGGCAAGCAGAAAAGCACGGCCTGGTTCAAAGCGCTGGACGCCGCCGGAGTGGCGGTGCAGATCTGGCCCATCGACGCACACGAGCTGCCGCGCTGGCTCGGCGCGCGGCTCAGGCGCGCCGGCCTCACGCTGGAGCCGGAGGCGGTTGCTTATCTGGCGGAGCGGGTGGAAGGCAACCTGCTGGCTGCGGTGCAGGAGGTGGAGAAGCTCCGGCTGGCGGTCATGGATTCCCCCATCACGGTGGACGCGCTGGCCGCCGTGCTCGAGGACTCGGCGCACTACGATGTGTTCGAGCTGCTGGACGCGGTCTTCAACGGGGAGGGTCCCAGGATCACCAGGATGGTCAGGGGTCTCAGAGCCGAGGGAGTCGCCATGTTCGCCATTCTCGGAGCGCTGACCAGTCAGCTGCGGCTGATTGCCGATGGCCGAGTTCCGCAGTTCCGGCGGCGGCTGGCAGACCGGCTGGTGAAGCGCCTCGGCTCGCTGGAAGCCCTGGACCGGGTGCTGGCTCAGTGTGCGCTCGTGGATCAGCAGGGCAAAGGCCAGCTGCTGGGCGATGCCTGGCTGTCCCTCGAGAACCTCCTGCTCCGGCTCGCCGGCGTTCGGCTGCCGTCGCTTGAAACCGAGCTGCCGGCAATGACGCGACTTTAGCAGGACTGATCAGAGGAGGATGCTGCCTCCAGGAGATCTCTGTACGAAACCGTCAGGCAGGTTCCACCAGCAGCCCTGAGATCGCCCGCGGCAGCTGGGTCGTGATGATCTTCTGTCCGGGCACCAGCTCCGGCGACCGGACCAGAATCCGGTGCTGTCCGTCGGGTCCCTGAGCCTCGCCAACACGCTCCACGCTGATCGCCTGAAGCCGGAATTCGTGGCCGTCGGCGTTGAGGGCCGCGTCCTCTGAGATCAGCTCCCGGATCGCATAGACCCGGTCGTTCTCGTAGATGGACTGCACAGGCAGGGCCACCACCGACGCTTCCTCAGGCAGCGTGATGGACAGCTCGAGCATGCGTCCGAGTGCCGTCTCCGGTGCGCCGGGTTCCGCATCGAGCTCGAAAAAGGCATCCAGACCGGACTGGCCGCGCCGCACCTGGCTGGAGAGCCTCGACAGGGCGAGCACTACCCCATCCGGCGTGGTTGCGGTGACGGCCCGGGACGCCGCCAGATTGCGGCGCAGCCC
>JAUIAV010000035.1 GCA_030425195.1 Gammaproteobacteria bacterium
AACCTTCGTCAGCGCCGCCGTCAGCGTCGTCTTGCCGTGGTCAACGTGTCCAATCGTCCCCACATTCACGTGCGGCTTGGTACGCTCAAATTTCTCTTTGGCCATTGCCCTCTTTCCTTACCTTTACTTGGTTTGTTCCGTAGTCCTCGGGCTCCGGAGCCCTCCTACAGCCTGGTTACGAACGGTTGATGATGCTTTCCGCGATGCTGTCAGGCACCTCGGAATACTTGTGGAACTCCATGGTGTAGTTCGCACGTCCCTGGGTCGCGGACCGGAGGTCGGTCGAGTAACCGAACATCTCCGAGAGCGGCACATCTGCGCGGACGATCTTTCCGGCGGGATTCTCGTCCATGCCCGCGATCATGCCTCGACGACGGTTCAGGTCGCCGACCACGTCACCCATGTACTCCTCCGGAGTGACCACCTCGACGCTCATGATGGGCTCGAGCAGCACGGGGGACGCATTCAGAGCGCCTTCCTTGAGCGCCATGGAACCGGCGATCTTGAAGGCCATTTCCGATGAGTCCACCTCGTGGAAGGAGCCGTCGTGCAGTGTCGCTTTCACGCCGATCAGCGGATACCCGGCGAGCACGCCGTTCTGCATCTGCTCCTGGATGCCCTTGTCCACCGCAGGGATGTATTCCCGGGGCACCACACCGCCGACGATCTCGTCCACGAACTCATAAATCTTGGTGGGCTCTTCCTCGTTCACGTACGGCTCGAGCTTGACCCAGACGTGTCCGTACTGGCCCCGGCCGCCGGATTGACGGACGAACTTGCCTTCCTGGTCGATGGTGGACCGGATAGTCTCCCGGTAGGCCACCTGAGGCTTGCCGATGTTGGCCTCCACGCCGAACTCCCGCTTCATCCGATCGACGATGATGTCCAGGTGCAGCTCACCCATACCGGAGATGATGGTCTGGCCCGACTCCTCGTCGGTTTCCACCCGGAAGGACGGGTCTTCCTGGGCCAGCTTGCCGAGCGCCACGCCCATCTTCTCCTGGTCCGGCACCGACTTCGGTTCCACGGCTACCGAGATCACCGGCTCGGGGAACTCCATCCGCTCCAGCGTGATGATGGAATCCTGGGCACAGAGGGTGTCACCGGTCGTCACATCCTTGAGGCCGATGGCCGCGGCGATGTCACCGGCCCGGACTTCCTTGATTTCGTTCCGGTCGTTGGAGTGCATCTGCACCATCCGGCCGACCCGCTCCCGCTTGCTTTTCACCGGGTTGTAGACCTGATCACCGGAGTTCAGCACGCCGGAGTAGACGCGGAAGAAGGTGAGGGTGCCCACGAACGGGTCCGTCGCGATCTTGAACGCCAGGGCCGCGAACGGCGCCTCGTCGTCCGCCGCACGGGTTTCCACCGTCTCATCGTCCTCGAGCACACCTTCGATGGGCTTCACCTCGGTGGGGGCCGGCATGTACTCGATCACGCCGTCGAGCATGGCCTGCACGCCCTTGTTCTTGAACGCCGAGCCGCACATGGCCAGCACGATCTCGTTGTTCAGGGTGCGGATCCTGAGGCCCTGCTTGATCTCGTCCTCAGAGAGCTCACCTTCTTCCAGGTACTTCTCCATCAGCTCCTCGGTGGCTTCGGCAGCGTTTTCCACCATCTGCTCACGCCAGTGCTCGGCGTCCGCCTGAAGCTCCTCAGGGATGTCGGCCAGATCGTAGGTGAGGCCCTGATCATCCTCGTTCCAGAGGATGGCCTTCATCCGGATCAGGTCGATCACGCCCTTGAAATTCTCTTCCGCGCCGATGTTCAGCTGGATGGGCACAGGATTCGCACCCAGCCGGTCCTTGATCTGCTGGACGACGCGGAGGAAGTCGGCGCCTGCCCGGTCCATCTTGTTGACAAAGACCATCCGCGGCACTTCATACCGGTTGGCCTGACGCCAGACCGTCTCGGATTGAGGCTCGACCCCGGAGGTACCGCAGAAAACCACGACCGCACCGTCGAGGACCCGCAGCGAACGCTCCACCTCGATGGTGAAGTCCACGTGTCCGGGGGTGTCGATGATGTTGATCCGGTGCTCGTCGAACTGCTGGTCCATGCCTTTCCAGAAGCAGGTGGTGGCAGCAGACGTGATCGTGATTCCCCGCTCCTGCTCCTGCTCCATCCAGTCCATGGTGGCAGCACCATCGTGTACCTCACCGATCTTGTGTGACAGACCGGTGTAGAAAAGGACCCGCTCGGTGGTCGTGGTCTTGCCGGCGTCCACGTGGGCCACGATACCGATGTTCCGGTAACGGGATAGGGGGGTCTTACGAGCCATGATGCTCTCCGTAAAAGTTGATGCTTAGAACCGGTAGTGGGAGAAGGCCTTGTTGGCTTCCGCCATGCGGTGCGTGTCTTCGCGCTTCTTGACCGCGCTGCCGCGACCGTCCGCCGCGTCCATCAGCTCACCCGCAAGACGGGCAGCCATCGACTTCTCACCGCGATTCCGGGCGCTGTCCACCAGCCAGCGCATGGCGAGTGCCTGACGCCGGGACGGCCTGACTTCGACCGGCACCTGATAGGTGGCACCACCGACCCGGCGGGATTTCACCTCGACGAAGGGTGCGACGGCATCGAGCGCCTTCTCGAAGATCTCGACCGGGTCCGGATTGTTGCGTTCCTCGATCCGGGTCAGCGCACCGTAGACGATGCGTTCGGCAACGGCCTTCTTGCCGCTGACCATCACGTGGTTGATGAACTTCGCCACGGTCTGGTTGTGGTACTTGGGATCGGGAAGAATTTCGCGCTTGGCGACGACTCTGCGTCTTGGCATGGGTTTCTCCTTTGCTTCAGGTGGTCCCGGCACCTGTTCGTTTTCTTCGGCCGGGCCTTACTGGAGGGGTGCCGCTTCGCGGCACCTAGAGGAGATTGCTTCGCAATCTCCTCACTCGCAATGTGGTTCTGAAACTATCTGGTTGGTGGATTTTCTGGTTCGCTTGTTACGGCTTCACTGAAGCTGCGGGTTATTTCGGCCGCTTGGCGCCGTACTTGGAACGGCCCTGACGGCGATCGGATACGCCGGAGGTATCCAGAGTGCCGCGGATGGTGTGGTAACGCACACCGGGCAGGTCCTTCACACGACCGCCGCGGATGAGCACGACAGAGTGCTCCTGCAGGTTGTGACCCTCACCGCCGATGTACGAGGTGACCTCGTAACCGTTGGTCAGACGCACCCGACAGACCTTCCGAAGCGCCGAGTTCGGCTTCTTGGGTGTGGTCGTGTATACACGGGTGCAGACACCTCGTTTCTGCGGGCAGCCCTGCAGCGCCGGCACGATGCTCTTGTCAGCCTTGCGCTTGCGTGGTTTCCGGATCAGCTGGCTGATGGTAGCCATTCAAAAATTCCTATAATTCAATCAGTTATCGGAGCGGAAAGACTCTTTCGAGGTTCTCCTCTCCCGGCGGATCCTGGATCCAGCCCCAAAAGAGCGCGGCATTCTAATCGCCGCTCTCTTTTTTTACAACGGAATCCCTTCCACGGATTCACGGGACCGGACCCGGCCGGGGCCGAGGGCTCTAGGAGCCCTCGCCCGACAGCGCTTCGGACAGCGCCTGTTCGACCTCATCTGCCGTGGCGCCCTGCTCCTTGGCAATGCGCGCGGCCATCTCCTCCTCACGGCGGCGCTTGCGCTCGCTGTGATAGGTGAGACCCGTACCGGCCGGAATGAGTCGGCCAACCACCACGTTCTCCTTCAGGCCGCGCAGGAAATCCTGCTTCCCGGTCACAGCCGCTTCGGTCAGCACCCGCGTGGTCTCCTGGAAGGAGGCCGCGGAGATGAACGACTCGGTGGCGAGCGATGCCTTGGTGATGCCGAGCAGCACCCGGAGGTAGTCGGCCGGCTGCTTGCCTTCCGCTTCCAGTTCCTCGTTGACCTCGGAGAGCCGTATATACTCCAGCTGCTCGCCGCGGATCAGGTTGGATTCGCCCGGATCGACGATTTCGGCCTTACGCAGCATCTGCCGGACGATCACCTCAATGTGCTTGTCGTTGATCGTCACACCCTGGAGACGGTAGACCTCCTGGATCTCGTTGATGATGTACTTGGCCAGCTCCTCGACGCCCTTCAGACGCAGAATGTCGTGAGGACTCGGCGGGCCGTCCACGACCACTTCCCCTTTCTCCACCTGCTCGCCTTCGAACACGCCGATGTTCCGCCACTTCGGAATCAGGGTTTCCACCGGATCTCCATCCGCCGGCGTGATCACCAGCCGCCGCTTGCCCTTGGTTTCCTTGCCGAAGCTGACCGTTCCGGTCTCCTCGGCCAGGATCGCGGACTCCTTGGGTTTGCGTGCCTCGAAGAGGTCGGCAACCCTGGGCAGACCACCGGTGATGTCCCGGGTCTTGGAACCTTCCTGAGGGATACGGGCGATGATGTCGCCGACACCGATATTCTCGTTGTCCTCCAGGTTCAGGATGGCGTTGTGCGGCAGGAAGTAGTGCGCAGGCACGTCCGAGCCCGGCAGCATCACCTCGTTGCCTTTGCCGTCCACCAGGCTGATGGCCGGTCGCAGATCCTTGCCTGCGGACGGCCGGTCTTTCGGATCCAGCACGGTGATGTTGGTCAGACCGGTCAGCTCGTCCGTCTGCCGGTTGATGGACAGCCCTTCCTCCATGGATTCGAAACGCGCGGTCCCAGCCACTTCCACCACGATCGGGTGGGTGTGCGGGTCCCACTGCGCGATCACCTGACCGGCTTCGACCAGATCGCCTTCGTCCACGGAGATCACGGCACCGTAGGGCAGCTTGTAGCGCTCACGCTCCCGGCCGTTGTCATCCGCCACAGCGATTTCTCCGGATCGGGACACCGCCACCAGCTCGCCGGAATCGCGCGTCACCGTCTTCAGGTTGTGCAGACGGATGGAGCCGCCGTGCTTGACCTGAATGCTGTCGATGGCGGTTGCCCGCGATGCAGCACCACCGATGTGGAACGTCCGCATGGTGAGCTGGGTACCCGGCTCACCGATGGACTGAGCGGCGATGACGCCGACGGCCTCACCCACGTTCACCTGATGGCCCCGGGCCAGATCCCTGCCGTAGCAGGAGGCGCAGACGCCGAACTTGGTCTCGCAGGTGATGGCGGAGCGGACGACGATCTCGTCCACGCCCAGGCTGTCGAGCTGGTCGACCCAGTACTCGTCCAGCATGGTGCCCTCTTCGATGAGGATGGTTTTCTCGTCCGCCTCGTATACCGGCTGCGCGACGATCCGGCCGAGCACCCGGTCACCGAGGGGCTCCACCACGTCGCCGCCTTCGATGATGGCGGAGACCAGCAGACCGTTGTCGGTGCCGCAGTCGATCTCGGTGATCACCACGTCCTGAGCCACGTCCACCAGACGGCGGGTCAGGTATCCGGAGTTGGCGGTCTTGAGCGCCGTGTCCGCAAGACCCTTCCGGGCGCCGTGTGTCGAGATGAAGTACTCGTTCACGTTCAGGCCTTCCCGGAAATTGGCGGTGATCGCGTTCTCGATGATGCTGCCGTCCGGACGGGTCATCAGCCCCCGCATACCCGCCAGCTGACGGATCTGAGCAGGTGAACCCCGCGCACCGGAGTCCGCATAGACATACACCGAGTTGAAGGAATCCTGTTCCTCGTCCTCACCTTCGCGGTTGGTGACGGTCTCCTTGGAGATACCGTCCATCATCGAACGGGCCACCAGATCGTTGGCGCGGGACCAGATATCCACCACCTTGTTGTATTTTTCGCCCTGGGTCACCAGACCGGAGGCGTACTGGGACTCGATTTCGGCCACTTCCGCTTCCGCGTCGGCAATGATGGTCGCCTTTGCTTCCGGAATGACGAAGTCTTCGACACCGATGGAGGCGCCGGAGGCCGTAGAATGGCCGAAGCCCGTGTACATGAGCTGGTCGGCGAAGATCACCGTTTCCTTCAGACCCACGTTGCGGTAGCAGGTGTTGATCAGATGAGAGATGGACTTCTTGTCTAGCGGCTTGTTCACCAGCTCGAACGGCAGCAGTTTCGGCACGATCTCGTAGAACAGAGCCCGTCCTACGGTGGTCTCGTAGAGAGTGACCGTATCGGAGATCTCACCTTCCTCGGATACCTGCTGCTCGGGAATACGTACCTTGATCCGCGCGTGCAGGTCCACCTGTCCGGCATGGTAGGCACGGTCCACCTCGGTGAGGTCGGCGAACGCCATGCCCTCACCCTTGGCGTTGATCATTTCCCGCGTCATGTAGTAGAGGCCGAGCACGACGTCCTGGGACGGCACGATGATCGGCTCACCGGATGCCGGTGACAGGATGTTGTTGGTGCTCATCATGAGCGCCCGGGACTCGAGCTGGGCTTCGAGGGTCAGCGGCACGTGCACGGCCATCTGGTCGCCATCAAAGTCCGCGTTGTAGGCGGTGCAGACCAGCGGGTGCAGCTGGATGGCCTTACCTTCGATCAGCACCGGCTCGAACGCCTGGATACCGAGACGGTGCAGGGTCGGCGCCCGGTTCAGAAGCACAGGATGCTCGCGGATGACCTCGGCGAGAATATCCCAGACCTCCGGCGTTTCCTTCTCCACCATCTTCTTGGCAGCCTTGATGGTGGTCGCCAGACCACGGCCTTCCAGTTTGCCGAAGATGAAGGGCTTGAAGAGCTCGAGCGCCATCTTCTTGGGCAGACCGCACTGGTGCAGCTTCAGGGTCGGACCCACCACGATGACGGAACGGCCGGAGTAATCCACCCGCTTGCCGAGGAGGTTCTGACGGAACCGGCCCTGCTTGCCCTTGATCATGTCGGCCAGGGACTTCAGAGGACGCTTGTTGGAGCCGGTGATGGCTCTGCCGCGGCGCCCGTTGTCCAGAAGCGCGTCCACGGCTTCCTGCAGCATCCGCTTCTCGTTGCGGACGATGATGTCCGGGGCGGACAGATCGAGCAGCCGCTTCAGGCGGTTGTTCCGGTTGATGGCCCGGCGGTACAGATCGTTCAGGTCGGAGGTCGCGAAGCGGCCGCCGTCGAGCGGGACCAGCGGACGCAGATCCGGCGGCAGCACGGGCAGCACCGACAGAATCATCCATTCCGGCTTGTTCCCGGAGTCCTGGAAGGCTTCCATCAGCTTGAGCCGCTTGGACAGCTTCTTGATCTTGGTCTCGGAGTTGGTGGCCGGGATTTCCTCGCGCAGCCGGCCGATCTCACCTTCCAGATCCAGTGCCAGCAGCAGGGCCTCAATCGCTTCCGCACCCATCTTGGCGTCGAACTCGTCGCCGTATTCTTCCAGCTTCTGGAAGTACTCCTCGTCAGTCAGCAGCTGACCGAGCTCCAGATCGGTGAGGCCTGGGTCGATGACCACGAAGGACTCGAAGTAGAGCACCCGCTCGATATCACGCAGGGTCATGTCTAGCAGCAGGCCGATCCGGGAAGGCAGAGACTTCAGGAACCAGATGTGGGCCACCGGGCTCGCCAGTTCGATGTGACCCATACGCTCTCGGCGCACCTTGGTCAGGGTGACTTCAACGCCGCACTTCTCGCAGATCACACCGCGATGCTTGAGACGCTTGTATTTCCCACACAGGCACTCGTAGTCCTTGATCGGACCGAAGATACGAGCGCAGAAAAGACCGTCCCGTTCCGGTTTGAACGTTCGGTAGTTGATGGTCTCGGGCTTCTTCACCTCGCCGAACGACCAGGACCGGATCATCTCCGGCGAGGCCAGGCCGATGCGAAGTGCGTCGAATTCGTCGACGCTGCCCTGAGACTTCAGCAGATTAAGTAGGTCTTTCAAGTTCTCTCCTCCATTCGGAGTCGTAACAATTCATTCTCTGATCGAGTAGCTACACGGTGATTGCGCTGTAGCTGCTGAAGTTCGGGCGTTCCGCCCGAACTTCTAACGCGCTGTTTGCAGCGCGCAATCACTCTGTTTCCAGCTCGATATCGATGCCCAGGCTGCGGATTTCCTTCACGAGCACGTTGAAGGATTCCGGCATACCCGGCTCCATCTTGAAGTCGCCGTCCACGATGTTCTTGTACATCTTGGTCCGACCGCTCACGTCGTCCGACTTCACCGTCAGCATCTCCTGCAGCGTGTAGGCTGCGCCGTATGCCTCCAGAGCCCAGACTTCCATCTCACCGAAGCGCTGGCCGCCGAACTGAGCCTTGCCGCCCAGCGGCTGCTGGGTAACCAGGCTGTAGGAGCCGGTGGAGCGGGCATGCATCTTGTCATCCACCAGGTGGTTGAGCTTCAGCATGTACATGTAGCCAACGGTCACCTGCCGGTCGAACTTGTCGCCCGTACGGCCATCGTACAGCGTGGTCTGGCCGGACGTCGGCAGGCCGGCGAGCTCGAGCATGCTTTTGATCTCGGACTCGGCCGCACCATCGAACACCTGGGTGGCCATGGGCACGCCGCCGACCAGGTTGCGGGCCATCTCCATGACCTCCGCATCCTTGAGCGACTTCAGGTCTTCCTTCCGCTCGCCGCCGGTGGAGTTGTAGACCTCCTCCAGATAGTCGCGGATTTCCGCCGCCTTCTTCTCCTGCTCGAGCATGCGGCCGATGTTCTCGCCTATCCCCTTGGCAGCCCAGCCGAGGTGGGTTTCGAGCACCTGGCCCACGTTCATCCGCGACGGCACGCCGAGCGGATTGAGCACGATGTCCACAGGCTCACCATTCTCGTCGAACGGCATGTCTTCCACCGGCATGATCACCGAGATCACACCCTTGTTGCCGTGCCGCCCCGCCATCTTGTCGCCAGGCTGAATGCGGCGTTTGATGGCGAGATAGACCTTGACGATCTTCAGTACGCCCGGCGCCAGATCGTCGCCGGTTTCGAGCTTCTGCCGCTTGTCCGCATAGATGGCATCCAGACGCTCTTTTCGCTCCTTGAGCTGAGCTTCGGAGCGCTCGAGCATGGCGTTGAGCTCATCATCCGACATCCGGATCTTGAACCAGTCGTCCCGCTCCAGACCGGAGAGGTACTCCTCGTCCACCGTCAGGCCTTTGGACTTGCCCGGTGCGCTGGCCGCTTTCTGGCCAACCAGGGCCCGCTGCAGACGTTCGTAGGTCGCTGCTTCGACGATGCGGTACTCGTCATCCAGGTCCTTGCGGATCTGCGCCAGCTGAGAGCGTTCGATGTCCTTGGCCCGCTGATCCTTCTCCACACCGTCACGGGTGAAGACCTGCACGTCGATGACCGTACCTTTGACGCTGGTGGGCACCCTCAGAGAGGTGTCCTTCACGTCGGACGCCTTCTCACCGAAGATGGCGCGCAGCAGCTTCTCTTCCGGCGTGAGCTGGGTTTCGCCCTTCGGCGTGACCTTGCCCACCAGAATGTCGCCTGCGCCCACCTCGGCACCGATGTAGACGATGCCGGACTCGTCCAGCTTGGAGAGGGCTCCCTCGCCCACGTTCGGAATGTCGCAGGTCACCTCTTCCGGACCCAGCTTGGTGTCCCGCGCGATGCAGGTGAGCTCCTGGATGTGGATGCTGGTGAACCGGTCTTCCTGCACCACACGCTCGGAGACGAGGATGGAATCCTCGTAGTTGTAGCCGTTCCAGGGCATGAAGGTGATGCGCATGTTCTGACCCAGCGCCAGCTCGCCCAGATCACAGGACGGTCCATCCGCGAGGATGTCATTCCTGGCAATCACGTCGCCAGGCGTGACCAGCGGTCGCTGGTTGATGCAGGTGTTCTGATTGGAGCGGGTGAACTTGGTCAGGTTGTAGATATCCACACCCGCTTCACCGGCTTCCGTTTCCGCGTCTGAGACGCGAACGACGATCCGTCCTGCGTCCACGCTGTCGACCACCCCACCGCGATCGGCGATCACGCACACCCCGGAATCACGGGCTACGTTGCGTTCCATGCCGGTGCCTACCAGCGGCGTCTGCGCACGCAGTGTCGGTACCGCCTGGCGCTGCATGTTGGAGCCCATCAGCGCCCGGTTGGCGTCGTCGTGCTCGAGGAACGGAATCAGGGACGCGGCCACGGACACCACCTGCTTGGGCGACACGTCCATGTAGTCCACGTTCTCTGCGGCCGTCTTGGTGAACTCGTTCTGATGCCGGACGTCCACCAGCTCCTCGACGAATTCGCACTTGTCGGTGAGCGGCGCGGACGCCTGCGCAATCACGTACTCCGCTTCGTCGATGGCGGACAGGTAGTCGATCTTGTCGGTCACCTTGCCGTTCTCGACCCGGCGGTACGGCGTCTCCAGGAAGCCGTACTCGTTGGTCTGGGAGTAGGTGGCGAGCGAGTTGATCAGACCGATGTTCGGACCTTCAGGTGTCTCGATGGGGCAGACCCGGCCGTAGTGCGTCGGATGCACGTCCCGGACCTCGAATCCGGCCCGCTCGCGGGTCAGACCGCCCGGACCGAGTGCGGACACCCGGCGCTTGTGCGTCACCTCGGACAGCGGGTTGTTCTGGTCCATGAACTGAGACAGCTGGCTGGAACCGAAAAACTCCTTGATGGCAGCGGCGACCGGCTTGGCATTGATCATGTCCTGCGGCATGAGGCCCTCGGACTCCGCCAGGGACAGGCGCTCCTTGACCGCCCGCTCGACCCGGATCACGCCGACGCGGAATGCGTTTTCGGACATTTCGCCGACAGACCGGACCCGCCGGTTACCCAGGTGGTCGATGTCGTCTACTGAGCCGTTACCGTTTCTGATGTCGATCAGCGTTTTCAGGACTTCGATGATGTCCTCGCGATCCAGAATGCCCTCGCCGACGATGTCTTCACGACCGAGACGACGATTGAACTTCATCCGGCCGACGGCAGACAGATCGTAGCGCTCAGCGGAGAAGAACAGGTTGGTGAACAGATTCTCCGCCGCTTCCTTGGTTGGCGGCTCACCCGGACGCATCATCCGGTAGATTTCCACCAGCGCTTCCAGCTTGTTGGTGGTGGAGTCGATGCGCAGGGTGTCGGAGATATACGGGCCCTGATCGAGATCGTTGGTATAGATCGTCTCGATTTCCTTTACTTCCCGCTCGAGCAGCTGGTCGAGAACCTCGTCGGTGATGATCGAGTTGCAGGGGAGGATGATCTCACCGCTCTCTTCGTCCACCAGATCCTTGGCGGTAACCCGCTCCAGGAGATACTCGCGCGGCACGTCCAGACGCTTCAGCCCGGACTCCTCGAGCAGACGAACGTGGCGGGCAGTGATCCGCCGGCCGACCTCGACCAGCACGTTGCCATCCTTGTCCATGATGTCGAAGGAGGCCACATCACCGCGCATCCGCTCGGCCCTGAGATCCACGGAGAATCCATCTTTTTTCACATGGAACACGTTCGTCTCGAAGAACATGTCCAGAATTTCTTCCGAGGAATACTCGAGCGCCCGCAGGATGATGGTTGCAGGGAGTTTCCGGCGGCGATCGATCCGGACGAACACGCAGTCCTTCGGATCGAACTCGAAATCCAGCCAGGAACCACGGTAGGGAATTACCCGCGCAGAGTAGAGGAGCTTGCCCGAAGAATGTGTCTTGCCGCGGTCGTGATCGAAGAAGACACCCGGCGACCGGTGCAGCTGGGAGACCACGACGCGCTCCGTGCCGTTGATCACGAAGGTGCCGTTCTCCGTCATGAGCGGAATCTCGCCCATGTAGACTTCCTGCTCCTTCACGTCCTTGACCGCTTTGTTCGAGGACTCCTTGTCATAGATGATCAGGCGGACCTTGACGCGCAGCGGAGCGGCGTAGGTGATACCCCGGAGCACACATTCCTTGACGTCGAACGCGGGCTCGCCAAGGCGGTACTCGACGTACTCGAGAGCCGCGCTCCCTGAATAGCTGACGATGGGGAACACGGAACGGAATGCGGCGTGCAGACCGATTTCCTCGCGCTCTCCGGGTGCCAGATCCAGCTGCAGAAACTTGTCATAAGAATCCACCTGGATCGAGAGAAGATAGGGCAGTTCCATGACTGTCGGGAGCTTCCCGAAGTCCTTACGGATGCGTTTCTTCTCAGTAAAGCTATAAGCCATTCGAATCTCCTGCGCTTGGCGATTCACCCCTCGGCTGCCTGTCGATCACAGACGAGCGGCATGATTGTTTCAGATCCTTACGCCCCGGTTGCCCGGTTTCTCTTCAGCGTCTGCCGGGTCGTGCCTTCCTGACGACCCAACGACGAAAGGCCGGTGCCCCGCGGCGCGAACGCTGCGGGGTCATCCAGCCTGGTGGAAGAACTCAAGACCGTAATCTGGTTACTTGAGCTCAACCGTTGCGCCAGCCTCTTCGAGCTGCTTCTTGAAGTCTTCTGCTTCGTCTTTCGTGGCGCCTTCTTTGATGGGAGACGGTGCTTCGTCAACGAGAGCCTTGGCTTCCTTGAGGCCGAGACCCGTGATCGCGCGTACAGCCTTGATCACGTTGACTTTCTTATCGCCCGCGGCAGTGAGAACGACGTCGAACTCGTCCTTCTCTTCGGCCGCAGCCGCACCGGCATCGCCGGCGGCAGCAGCCGGCGCCGCAGCTACGGCTGCAGCGGCGGAAACACCAAACTTCTCTTCCATGGATTGAACGAGTTCAACCACTTCCATCACGCTCATCTCGGCGATGGCGTTCAAAATGTCGTCTTTGGACAGTGCCATTTCTAAATTTCTCCTAAAAGCTCAAGAGAGCCCTATCTGTTACCTGCTATTCAGAAGCCTGCTTCTGATCACGAACTGCTGCGAGGGTCCGAACCAGCTTGCCGGGCACCTCATTCATGGTGCGCGCCAGCTTGGTGATCGGCGCCTGCATGACGGCCATGAGAAGCGCGAGCGCCTCGTCACGGGTCGGCAGGGATGCCACGCGATCAATGTCGCCCGGGCCCAGGAGCTGACCACCGATGGAAAGCGCCTTCACTTCGAGGGCGTCCCATTCCTTGGCGTAGTCCTTGAGCAGCCGTGCAGCCGAGCCCGGGTCCTCCTGAGAGAACGCGAACATCGTCGGCCCGACCAGCGTCTCGGTAAGACACTCGTATTCGGTACCTTCGACGGCCCGCTTCGCCAGCGTATTGCGGACGACGCGCAGATAGACGCCGGACGCACGCGCTTTCGCACGCATCTCCGTCATCTGATCCACGGTCAGACCGCGATAGTCGCTGACCACTGCGGACAGGGCATTGGTCGCGGCTTCGTTAACCTCGGCAACAATCGCTTGTTTGTCTGCAAGTCTTAATGCCATGGTTTCTCCTAAATGCCTGCCATGCCGGCGAACCGGCGGCGGCGGACATGGTTCCAATCGGATATCGCCGATATCCAGTTTTACGGCGACCCGATCGCGGCACGGATGCGCGCTAGCAGGTAACACCGTCTACACAGGATGGCTTTTTAAAACCGTTGCCGGTTTCCTGTGGTTTTTGACGGCACCGGATCTCTCCGGCCCTTCAAAACTTTTCTTTTCCGGCCACGCTGCGCGACGTTGGACTCATCACCCCGCTGACGCTATAGCGCTGCCTTCAGACTAACTATATTTCCAGTGAGGCCTGATCGATGGAGAGGCCCGGGCCCATGGTGGTCGACAGGGTGATCTTCTTCAGATACACACCTTTCGACGACGCCGGCTTGGCTTTCTTCAGATCATCGATCAGCGCCTCGAGATTCGCTTTTACCTTGTCGGCTTCGAAGCCCACCTGGCCTACACGACCGTGGATGATGCCGGATTTGTCCGTCCGGAACTGCACCTGACCGGCCTTGGCGTTCTGCACCGCGGTCTCCACATCCGGCGTCACCGTCCCCGTCTTCGGGTTGGGCATCAGGCCGCGCGGACCCAGAATCTTGCCGAGCTGGCCCACCAGACGCATGGCATCAGGCGTGGCGATGAGCACGTCGAAATCCATGGTGCCGCCCTTGATGGTCTCGGCGAGATCTTCGAATCCCACCAGATCCGCTCCAGCAGCCTGCGCCTTGTCGGCATTCTCACCCTGAGCAATGACGGCAACCCGGACGGACTTGCCCGTCCCGTGCGGCAGCGTGGTGGCACCACGCACCACCTGATCGGATTTCCGCGGATCCACGCCCAGGTTCACCGAGACGTCGAAAGACTCTGAGAACTTGGCTTTTGCCAGATCGCTCAGGACGCTGACGGCCTCGTCGATCGCATAGCTCTTCAGCGGATCGACCTTTTCGGCAATCTCTTTCTGCCTTCTGGTCAGCTTGGCCATCTACACACCCTCCACTTCGATACCGGCACTCCGGGCACTACCGGCGATGGTCCGAACGGCCGCATCCATGTCGGCGGCGGTCAGGTCGGGCATCTTCAGTGTTGCGATCTCTTCGAGCTGCGCCCGGTTCACCTTGCCCACCTTGTCGGTGTTCGGCGTGCCGCTGCCTTTCTTGATGTTTGCCGCTTTGCGCAGCAGAACCGCGGCAGGCGGTGTTTTGGTGATGAAGGTGAAGCTGCGATCCGCATAGACGGTGATCACTACCGGAATGGGCATGCCCTGCTCCAGGCTCTGGGTCTGGGCATTGAACGCCTTGCAGAAGTCCATGATGTTCACACCGTGCTGACCCAGTGCGGGTCCCACGGGCGGACTGGGGTTGGCCTGGCCTGCAGGTACCTGCAGCTTGATGTAGGCCTCTACTTTCTTCGCCATTCAGTTTCTCCTGATTGGGTTCCAACGTGCGTTTCCGGCGCCGTTTCGGCAGTTCCGGGACGTCACTCCCCGTTGGCGCAGCCGCCGTGGCAGGGCCGGCTGCGCGTTTGTAAAGTCTGTCAGCCCTTCTCGACCTGGTCGAAATCGAGCTCTACCGGTGTGGACCGTCCGAGAATGGTGACCGCCACGTGCAGACGGTTCTTCTCGTAGTTGACCTCTTCGACCACACCGCTGAAGTCGTTGAAAGGCCCGTCGATGACCCGGACGATCTCCCCGGGCTCGAACACCGTCTTGGGCGTCGCTTTCTCGCTGCCGGCGGCGACCCGATCCAGGATCGCGTTGGCCTCCGCATCCGTCAGCGGTGCCGGCTGATCCGCCTTGCCGCCGATGAAGCCCATGACCCTGGGCGTCTCCTTCACCAGGTGCCAGGTATCGTCGTTGAGCTCCATCTGCACCAGCACGTAGCCAGGGAAAAACTTCCGCTCGCTGCGGCGTTTCTGGCCCGCGCGCATCTCCACCACCTCTTCGGTGGGCACCAGGATCTCGCCGAAGAACTCCTTCAGCGAAGACAGTTCGACGCGCTCCCGGAGCGTTCGGGCAACATTCTTTTCGAACCCGGAATAGGCATGCACCACATACCACCGCTTGTTCGAGTGCACGTCCAGCGCTGCCGCGGTTGGAGCTGCGGTTTCGGCCGCCGTCTCGCCGGAATTGTCGCCAGTCGCCTCGCCGGGCACCTGCGTTTCTGTCTGATCCACCGGATCTTCCATACTCACCTCGCTTTCCCGACGTCCGCCTATCTCAGAACCAACGAGACGAGCCAGCTCAGGCCCGAGTCGAGCAGCCAGAGAATCAGCGCAAAAATCAAAACCAGAACCAGTACGATCAGCGTGGTCTGCACCGTCTCGTCCCGAGTCGGCCAGACGACCCGGCGTATCTCGCCGCGCGCCTCTTTGATGAGCGACCAGGCGTTCCCGCCTTTCTCCGTCTGGATCGCGACGAAGAATGCGCTTCCGCCCAGTGCGAGCAGCGCAATCACCCGGTAAAGGAGTGACTGGTCGCCGAAGTACCAGTTACCGAAGACGCCGCCGCCCAGGATGGCGAACACGACCAGCCACTTCAGCCAGTCGAGGCTCGCTCCGGTGGTTTCTGTACTCGTACTCAACTTTTCCGTACCTGTCTGGCAGGCCAGGAGGGAATCGAACCCCCAACCTGCGGTTTTGGAGACCGCTGCTCTGCCAATTGAGCTACTGGCCTGTTGTTCAGTTCAAACCTGGCACTGGAGTAAGCGTTTACTTACGGCCAGCGCCTTCATCTAAGGTCGCTTACTCCTTAATGGAGGTGACCACACCGGCGCCGACGGTCCGGCCGCCTTCACGGATGGCGAAACGCTGGCCTTCTTCCATCGCGATCGGGCTGATCAGCGTCACCGTCATGTTCACGTTGTCGCCCGGCATCACCATCTCGACGTCCGCCGGCAGCTCGCAGGAGCCCGTCACGTCCGTCGTCTCGAAGAAAAACTGCGGCCGATATCCCTTGAAGAACGGCGTATGACGACCACCCTCGTCCTTCGACAGCACATAGACCTCACTCTCGAACACCGTATGCGGCGTGATCGAGCCCGGCTTCGACAGCACCTGGCCACGCTCAACCTCTTCACGCTTGGTGCCACGCAGCAGGACGCCCACGTTCTCGCCCGCACGACCTTCGTCAAGCAGCTTCCGGAACATCTCCACGCCCGTGCAGGTCGTCGTCTGCGTATCGCGGATTCCCACGATCTCGATCTCGTCGCCCACCTTCACAATCCCACGTGCCACACGCCCCGTGACCACCGTGCCACGACCCGAGATCGAGAACACGTCCTCGATCGGCATCAGGAACGGCTGATCCACCGGACGCTCCGGCTCCGGAATGTAGTCGTCCAGCGCTTCCACCAGCTTCTGTACCGCCGGGGCACCAATATCGCTCGTGTCGCCTTCCAGCGCCTTCAGCGCGCTGCCAATGATGATCGGCGTATCGTCACCCGGGAACTCGTACTGGTCCAGAAGCTCGCGCACTTCCATCTCCACCAGCTCCAGAAGCTCCTCGTCGTCCACCATGTCCGCCTTGTTCATGAACACGACAATCTTCGGGACACCCACCTGACGCGACAGCAGAATGTGCTCGCGGGTCTGAGGCATGGGGCCGTCCGCCGCCGATACCACCAGAATCGCTCCGTCCATCTGAGCCGCACCCGTGATCATGTTCTTCACGTAGTCCGCGTGACCCGGGCAGTCAACGTGCGCGTAGTGACGGTTGCTCGACTCGTACTCCACGTGCGACGTCGCAATCGTGATACCCCGCTCCCGCTCTTCCGGCGCATTATCAATCTGCGCGAAATCCTTCGTCTCGCCTCCGTACGCTTCCGCACAAACCTTCGTCAGCGCCGCCGTCAGCGTCGTCTTGCCGTGGTCAACGTGTCCAATCGTCCCCACATTCACGTGCGGCTTGGTACGCTCAAATTTCTCTTTGGCCATTGCTGTTCCTTAACAACCTTAGTCTCTGTTCGACTGTCATCCGGCGTCCATCCGATGTCCACCCGATGTCCACCCGATGTCCATCCGACGTCCGCCAACCCGCCCGAAAGCCGGCCTGCAACATTCCCTCGACCCGGCCAGCGACCGGAGCCGACTACAAATGGTGCTCACAATCGGATTTGAACCGATGACCTCTTCCTTACCAAGGAAGTGCTCTACCGACTGAGCTATGTGAGCCGGGCGAAGCTCTGCTTCGCTTCGAGCTTCACCTTGTGAAACTCGCTCTACCTGGTCCGCTTCGCGGACCTTACGGTGTTTCGGTTTCGCCGAAACACCGGTCCCAATTCTGGCGTTTCCGCCACCAGCCTCTCTCGCAGGCTTCTCCACTCAGGAGTTTTCCGCTCGGCGGGAAACTCCCCTCTGTGATTTCGTTGGGCGAAATCACGACTACGACTCTGGAGCGGGTAGCGGGAATCGAACCCGCGTCATCAGCTTGGAAGGCTGAGGTTCTGCCGCTGAACTATACCCGCGCGTTCTTCACGCTCCTCGAGAACCGAAAAATGGTGGAGGGGGAAGGATTCGAACCTTCGAAGGCTAAGCCATCAGATTTACAGTCTGGTCCCTTTGACCACTCGGGAACCCCTCCGGATTTTTCTGCGCCCTCTGGACTACCGTCCTATATCTGCCCTGCCTCGTCTGAAATCAGAAGCAAAAAAACCCACCTCCGCTAACTTGATGAATCAGCGGGGCGGCTGAAATTCCTTTAGCAGCAACCACTTACGGTGTTTATATTGCTACTCGGCGTTGTCTCTCTACCCTTCCGGCCGGCCGGCGTGCACTGGTGCCGCCACAAGGAGTCGAACCCTGGACCTTCTCATTACAAGTGAGCTGCTCTACCAGCTGAGCTATGGCGGCCGAAATGGGAGCCGGATTCTATAGAAACTCCTTCAGCTGCGCAATCGCATCACAGGGTGAAGCCTCGGCTCCGGTCAGCTCGATATCCGCGGGAACCCTAGCCAGGAGATAGGAGACCTGCTGCGTTCTTTCCAGTGCCTTAAGGGTCGGCAGGTAGCCCAGATCCTCGAGTTCCGCCACCAGACCCTCGGCTCCCTGCCGATTACTGAAAACACCAGCAGATACGGAGTTGACATACTCGCCTCCCGCGATCACGTAAGCCTCAATTCCCTGACTCTCCAGTTCCTGCAGGATACGGCGAGCGTTATCAAGATTATTGTCAGATCTCAGGAAAACGAGATAGTCCGGCGGCGCCTCGACCTCGAAAGACACCACCCTGGCCGCAGGATCCGCCTCCGTCAGGGCGGTTCTGATCGGGTCGAGTACCTCCGAATTCGCGAACGGACCCCAGGCCCGGCAGGCAAGCGGGGCAGTCTCCGCGGTCTGTGGAGAAAACGTCCGTTCCTCCTCCAGTTCTCGAGGCTGACTTTCGGCGGGATCCATCTCCTGGATCAGGGTCAGGCTCTGATCTTCCCGGAATTCGGGCACCTGTTGCGGACTGCGCACGGTACTGGGCTCGGCAAACACCAGATAAAGCAGAACGATCAGGTTGAGCAGCAGCAGCGCGCCGAGCAGGATCCGACTGGTCATCGACAGGCGGCTGGGCTCGATGGTCAGATCCATCAGTTCGAATTCGTCCTCGGCTGCATCCGGACCCGAAATCGGGCCCGGGCGCGCGCAGTATATCGATCAGCCGGCACGCAGCGAAACTTCTCCGGCACCGTAGGTGTGGATGCGCCCTTCGCGCTCGAGCATGAGCTCACCGGTTTCCGTCACCCCTCTGACCAGGCCATTCACCGTCTGATCGCCCATCAGCAGCATGCAGGCGCGGTCGTGGTACCAGTGAAGGTGGTTGAACGCATCACGCATGGGAGCGAAACCACCGGCTGCGAATCCCTCGGAAAAATCCACCAGGCTCGAGATCAACCGTCCCGCGATCTCGTTTCTGGAAAATTCCCCACCCAGTTCCTGCAGATCGATGACCGGCTGATCAATCCGGGATCGAGCAGCCTGCGGAATGCGGAAGTTGATGCCGATACCGACGATCACGTCCGTTGCCGGGCCCGCCGGGTGTATTTCCACCAGAATACCGGCGATCTTCCGTCCGTCGACAAGCACGTCGTTCGGCCATTTCAGTGAGACCGTATCCACGCCCGCCGTCTGCAGCGCGTCCGCGACGGCAAGCCCGGCCGAGAGACTGAAACCGCCGAGCGCGTCGGGCGTGACCGCCAGACGAACTCCCAGCGACAACGCCAGGTTCTGGCCGTAAGGGCTCTGCCAGCTCCTGCCCCGGCGCCCTCTGCCCTGGACCTGCAGCTCGGCAATTCGGACGGCACCATGTGCCGCGCCGGCCGCGGCCAGTTCACCGAGCAGAGTGTTCGTCGAACCCACCACTTCCAGCGTGCTGAGGTCCGCCAGCCAGCCCCGCGCCCGCTCGCTCAGAGCTGCGGCAATGGCTTGGGGATTCAGCCGCTCCACGTGAGGGGGAATGACCACCCGTTCGCCCTCGATGTCGAAACCGAGAGCGCCAAGCATGTCGGCGGACAGGTCGATTCCGGCGAGCGGGGCGGCACCCTGGCGAAACAGCGGCGCGAGCTGCACCTCGAGCGCGTCGGGGCTCAGAGTCTCCGGCTCATCTTTCGGCATCGGCTGACCTGTTTTCAGGATGGGCTTTCTTGAGTGCTGCGCCTTCGTTCAAGCTGCGAACCGTTTTCAAGTCTCCGCTCTTGGGGCTTCGCACTTTCAATACTGCGTATTTTCGTGCTGCACTATTTTCGCGCTGCACTATTTTCGTGCCGCACTATTTTCGTGCCGCACAAAGAAAAACACCCGGCTCGATTGAGCCGGGTGTTCAAATAAAGCCTGACGATGACCTACTCTCACATGGGGAGACCCCACACTACCATCGGCGCTGAATCGTTTCACTGCTGAGTTCGGTATGGGATCAGGTGGTTCCAATTCGCTATTGTCGTCAGACAAAGGGGACTCACCTACGGCGGGTTCCTTGGAGTTTGCTGCGCAAACTCGTTCGAAAACCACCATCAACGGTGAGAATCCTTTTGCCTGCCTCGTCACTGTTTTCACAGTCATGACGGGACAGGTCATTCAGAGGATATGTAGGCCGGTCGACTGTCGTCGACTGTGCGTATCAAGATGTCTCTTGGACATTCTGGGTCAGCTGTTTCCTAACAACCGATCTGTGTTTCCACAGACTCGGTTATATGGTCAAGCCGCACGGGCAATTAGTACAGGTTAGCTCAACGCCTCACAGCGCTTACACACCCTGCCTATCAACCTCGTAGTCTACGAGGGCCCTACAGAAATCCGAAGATTTGGTGAGATCTCATCTCGAGGGGGGCTTCCCGCTTAGATGCTTTCAGCGGTTATCCCGTCCGAACATAGCTACCCGGCAATGCCACTGGCGTGACAACCGGAACACCAGAGGTTCGTCCACTCCGGTCCTCTCGTACTAGGAGCAGCTCCTCTCAAATATCATACGCCCACGGCAGATAGGGACCGAACTGTCTCACGACGTTCTAAACCCAGCTCGCGTACCACTTTAAATGGCGAACAGCCATACCCTTGGGACCGGCTTCGGCCCCAGGATGAGATGAGCCGACATCGAGGTGCCAAACACCGCCGTCGATGTGAACTCTTGGGCGGTATCAGCCTGTTATCCCCGGAGTACCTTTTATCCGTTGAGCGATGGCCCTTCCATACAGAACCACCGGATCACTAAGACCGTCTTTCGACCCTGCTCGACATGTCTGTCTCGCAGTCAAGCGCACTTATGCCTTTACACGCAACGCATGATTTCCGACCATGCTGAGTGCACCTTCGTGCTCCTCCGTTACTCTTTGGGAGGAGACCGCCCCAGTCAAACTACCCACCACACACTGTCCTCGATCCGGATAACGGACCTGAGTTAGAACCTCAACGTAACCAGGGTGGTATTTCAAGGTCGACTCCACGAAGGCTGGCGCCTCCGCTTCAAAGTCTCCCACCTATCCTACACAAGTTAGGTCAAAGTCCAGTGTGAAGCTGTAGTAAAGGTTCACGGGGTCTTTCCGTCTAGCCGCGGGTACACGGCATCTTCACCGCGATTTCAATTTCACTGAGTCTCGGGTGGAGACAGTGTGGCCATCGTTACGCCATTCGTGCAGGTCGGAACTTACCCGACAAGGAATTTCGCTACCTTAGGACCGTTATAGTTACGGCCGCCGTTT
>JAUIAV010000043.1 GCA_030425195.1 Gammaproteobacteria bacterium
CTACGCCACGCTCAACTCCGCCGTCTTCTCCGACGGCTCCTTCGTCTACGTGCCGCCGGGCGTGCGCTGCCCGATGGAGCTGTCCACCTACTTCAGGATCAATGCCCAGAACACGGGCCAGTTCGAACGTACGCTCATCGTCGCCGATGCGGGTGCCTACGTGAGCTATCTGGAAGGCTGCACGGCACCCATGCGCGACGAGAATCAGCTTCACGCAGCCGTGGTGGAACTGGTCGCTCTCGAAGACGCGCAGATCAAGTACTCCACGGTCCAGAACTGGTATCCGGGCGACAAGGACGGCAAGGGCGGGATCTACAACTTCGTCACCAAGCGAGGCGCATGCCTCGGCGACCGTTCGAAGATCTCCTGGACTCAGGTGGAGACCGGTTCGGCCATCACCTGGAAGTACCCCAGCGTGATCCTGCGCGGCGCGGACAGCGTGGGTGAATTCTATTCCGTCGCGCTCACCAACAATCATCAGCAGGCGGATACCGGCACGAAGATGATCCATCTGGGCCCCAACACCCGGAGCACCATCGTCGCCAAGGGCATCAGCGCCGGACAGAGCCAGTCGAGCTACCGGGGGCTGGTGAGAACCTCCCCCACCGCCACCGGCGCCCGGAACTACACCCAGTGCGATTCTCTGCTGATCGGCAACCGCTGCGGTGCGCACACATTCCCCTACATCGAGAACCGCAACCCCGGCAGCATCATCGAGCACGAGGCCACCACTTCCAAGGTCAGCGATGATCAGCTGTTCCTCTGTCAGCAGCGCGGGATCGATCCGGAGAAAGCCGTGAGCATGATCGTCAACGGCTTCTGCAAAGACGTTTTCCGGGAGCTGCCCATGGAGTTCGCAGTGGAAGCCGGCAAGCTGCTCGAGGTGAGTCTCGAGGGAGCCGTAGGATGAGCCTGCTCGAGGTGAAAGATCTGCATGTGAAGGTTGCAGGCAAGCCGATCCTCAAAGGTCTCAACCTGACCCTGGAAGCCGGATCGATTCACGCCATCATGGGGCCGAACGGTTCGGGAAAGAGCACGCTGGCGGCCGTGATCGCAGGCAAGCCGGGCTATGAGATCACCGACGGCGAGATCTACTACAAGGGCCAGCTGCTGAACGATGTCGAGCCGGAAGTCCGGGCCCAGCAGGGCGTTTTCCTCGCCTTTCAGTATCCGGTGGAAATACCCGGTGTCAGCAACATGGAGTTTCTCAAGGCGGCCATGGACAACCTGGCCGCCGCCCGGGGCGAAGAAGCGCCGAATACCGTGGAGTTCATGCGCCGGGTCCGGGCCATTGCCGCCGATCTGGATCTGAACCCGGAGTTCCTGAAACGGGGCGTGAACGAAGGCTTTTCCGGCGGTGAGAAGAAGCGGAACGAGATCCTGCAGCTGCTGCTGCTCGACCCGTCTCTGGCCGTGCTCGACGAAACCGATTCCGGCCTGGACATCGACGCGCTGCAGGTGGTGTCCAATGGTGTGAACGCCTACAGCGATGCAGAGAACGGCGTGCTGCTGATCACCCACTATCAGCGGCTGCTGGAGCACATCGTCCCGGATCAGGTGCACGTGCTCGCCGACGGTGTCATCGTCCGCTCCGGCGATCGCGGTCTGGCGCTGGAACTCGAGGAAAAAGGCTACGCATGGCTGACCGACTGACGCCCGCCGAACGCCTGGCGAGCCTGGCATTGCCGGACTCCGACTTTCCCGACGCCGGGCGGCTCATCGCCCGGGCACGCGCCGGTGCGGCCAGCGAACAGTTCCGGGAATTCTGGAAGTACACGCCCACGGCAGCCTTCATCGATCCCCTCGCGGAGGTACCCCGCTCGGCGCCGGACATCCGCGGTGACGGCCAGGCAGGGATATCCTGCCGGACGCTGTCACTGGCCGACGGCAGCCTGGAGACCGTGCAGGACCCGGCCAGCGTCGAACGTTTTCCGCTCGCCGATATCGCCCTGCTCCTGGCCGGGGAAGTGCTGCTCATCGAAGTGGAAGGCTCCGTCGAGCACCCCCTGGAGATCGATTACCGACCGGGGCTCTCGACCCCGGTCGTGCTGAAGGTCGCTCCCAAAGCCATCCTGCGGCTCATCGAGCGGGCTGAGACGGCCGAATTCCTGAATCATTCCCTCTACGTTCACCTGGGCAGTGACGCACACCTGGATCACGCGTTCACCGGCCTCACCGGTGCTGGCTCACACTGGGCCATGACCCAGGTGGCACAAGCCACCAGAAGCCGCTACCGGCGCCAGCAGTACGTCACCGGCGCCAATCGGCGGCGCACGGAGACGCAGATCCTGCTCAACGAACCCGGGGCCGAGGCCGAGATCACCGGCGCCTTCGTGGTGGAAGGCGGTACGCACCTCGACCAGCAGATCGTGCTGGAGCACCGTGCCCGGGATACGCGCAGCAGGCAGCGCTTCCATGGCATCGGTGCGGGCAAGGGGACGGCCGTATTCAACGGGCGCATCCACATTCACGAGAATTCGCCGGGATCCGACGCGGCGCTGTCCAATCGGAATCTGGCCCTGCATCCGGATTCGGTGATCAACACCAAACCGGAACTGGAGATCTATACCGACGACGTGCGCTGCGCTCATGGCGCGACCGTGGGACAGATCTCCGAGGAAAGCCTCTTTTACCTGCGCTCCCGCGGACTCTCACCGGCCGCCGCGCGACGCATACTCTGCCGCGCGTTCATCGGCGAGTGCATCGAGGGCGATCTCGCGGAAGCTGCGGAGGCCGTTCTGCTCGGCAACTGGACGAACGTCTGATGCGGCGCCAGGACTTCCCCATCCTGCAGGAGGAGATGAACGGCAGCCCGCTCGTCTACCTCGACAATGCGGCCACCACCCAGAAGCCGGCCTTGGTGCTCCACGCGATGGACGCGTACTACCGGACCTCGAACGCCAACGTTCACAGGGCCGCACACGGCCTGGCGGATGAAGCCACCCGCGCCTACGAAGGCGCGAGAGATCGGCTCCGGCATTTCATCAATGCCGCGCATCGCGAGGAAATCATCTTCACCTCCGGGACCACCGCGAGCATCAATCTGCTGGCTGCCACCCTGGGTTCCCGTCTCGGCCGGGGCGACCGCATTCTGATCACCGAGCTCGAACATCACTCGAACATCGTACCCTGGCAGCTGCTGGCCGAGCGTACAGGTGCTTCGCTCATCGCCGCACGGGTCACGGAGAGCGGTGACGTGGATCTGGACGACTTCCACAAGAAGCTCCAGCCGGCACCGGCCATCGTCGCCTTCGGCCACGTCTCGAATGCACTCGGCAGTGTGCACCCCATCGCCGGGATGATCCGTGCAGCACGGGATGCGGGCGCGATCACGGTGATCGACGGCGCGCAGGCGCTGGCGCATCTGCCGGTGGACGTGCAGGCCCTGGGCTGTGACTTCTACGCCGGCTCGGCACACAAGATGTACGGACCTACCGGAACCGGGCTGCTGTACGGCAGGCGCGAGCTGCTGGAGGCGCTGCCACCATGGCAGGGCGGCGGTGAGATGATCGAAGAGGTCACACTCACCGGTTCGACCTGGAATGCCCTGCCCTACAAGTTCGAAGCGGGCACGCCGAACATCGCCGGCGTGATCGGCTTCGGTGCGGCCATCGAGTTCCTCGAGGGACTTTCCTGGGACGACGTCCGCAGCCACGAGCAGCGGCTGATCAGCCGCTGTGTCGCCGAGCTCCGGCAGATGCCCGAGGTCCGTCTGGTGGGGGAGCCGGCCGAGCGCGCGGGCGTCGTATCCTTCCTGGTGGAAGGCAGCCACCCGCACGACATCGGCACGCTTCTCGACCAGCAGGGTGTAGCCGTGCGCACGGGCCATCACTGCGCCATGCCACTCATGACCTGTCTGGGCGTGCCGGGAACCGTCCGGGCTTCCTTCGGTCTGTATAATTCAGATGACGATGTCGATCGATTCGTGACGGCGCTCAGAAAGAGCCTCACGTTCATCTGATCCCGATCAG
>JAUIAV010000044.1 GCA_030425195.1 Gammaproteobacteria bacterium
GGGTGGTGGTGTAGGCGACCACGGGCAGCGAGGTCGTCACCACGTCCTCGGCCTGACCCGGATAGGTGCCGGCGGGGATCACAAGCCGTGCGCGCTTGGTCTTGGCCACCTCGTCTTCGGACAGCGCCAGCCCCAGCTGACGGTTTGCCTCGCTCAGCGCATCACGGCCGCCGGACAGCACGGGCACCGTTGACAGCGGCTGCGGCGTGAGCGTATCGAAAACCGAGGTGAAATCTCCGTCAACAACCACCCGTTCCGTCATCCGGTCGTGCGAAGCCGTCAGAACGGCGTCCGCTTCCGATGCTTCCAAACCGCTGTCGACAAACCAGCGAACACCGCGCTCCACCCGCAGGACCTTGTCGAGACCGCAGATGGCGAAGATGTCGCTGGCTTTGCTCGACCAGGGCGAGATGGTTCCGAGCCGAGGCAGCACGACGCCGATCTCCTGCCCGGTCCGGACCGGAAGATCCTGCTCCGGACCGTAGTGCAGCAGCGCGGAAGCCCGGGCCAGCTCAGACTCATCCAGCGGAGCCGAAAGACTGAGCAGATGAACGTACTCGGCATAAAGGCCGTTCACCTGCCCTGCACTCTCGACCAGTAAATTCTGATGCTTGACCAGCGCGAATTTCGACAGGGCCGGCGGCCCGTCGAGAATCATCAGTTCCATGCGTTATCCGTGTTCATGTCGATCGGGTTCTCCGTGAGTCGAAGAACCGGCTGAGTCGAGCACCGCATTCGTCGGCGAGCACGCCTTCGATCACGGTGAGACTGTGGTTGAGCCCGTCCAGCAGGCCTCTGCCGTCGTTCGGGGCGCGGCTTACCAGGACTCCGCCCTTGGGTTCCCGGGCTCCGAAGACCACCGTAGTTACCCGCGCGTGGATGAGTGCGCCCGCACACATGGTGCAGGGTTCCACCGTCACATAGAGCGTCGTGCCCGGCATCCGGTAATTACCCAGCTTCTGCCCGGCAGCCCGGAGAACGACGATCTCCGCGTGCGCCGTGGGATCCTGAGCTTGCACGGGCGCATTGCCACCCCGGGCGATTTCACCTTCCGGCCCGACCAGCACCGCACCGACGGGTACTTCGCCCCTGCGCTCGGCCTCATCAGCCATGCAGAGGGCCACGCGCATCCAGTGCTCGTGCACGCAACCCGTGCGTGCGTCAGGTAACCCGGACACGACTCACTCCCACTCGATGGTGGCGGGCGGTTTGCTCGAGACGTCGTAGACCACCCGTGAAACGCCGCCGATCTCGTTGATAATCCGGTTGGAGACCCGTTCGATGAATTCATAGGGCAGATGCGCCCAGCGGGCCGTCATGAAGTCGATGGTTTCCACGGCCCGCAGGGCGATCACGTCCGCATAACGACGGGCATCGCCGACCACGCCCACCGACTTCACAGGCAGATAGACCGCGAACGCCTGACTCACCGAATCGTAGAGACCGGCCGAGCGCAGCTCCTCGATGAAAATGGCATCGGCTTCCCGAAGCACGTCGGCCTTCTCGCGGCTGACCTCACCGAGAATTCGGACACCCAGGCCGGGGCCCGGAAACGGGTGCCGGAAGATGAGTGACTTCGGCAGCCCCAGATGCAGACCGATGGCACGGACCTCATCCTTGAAGAGCTCGCGCAGCGGCTCCACCAGCTTCAGATGCATGCGCTCGGGCAGACCGCCCACATTGTGGTGAGATTTGATGACGTGGGCCTTGCCGTGCTGACTCGCCGCGGACTCGATCACGTCCGGATAGATGGTGCCCTGGGCCAGCCAGGCCACGTTCTCGATCCGGTGCGCTTCCCGGTCGAAGACGTCGATGAACGTATTTCCTATGGCCTTGCGCTTGGCTTCCGGCTCTTCGATGCCTTCGAGCTTCTCGAGGAACTCATCCTCCGCGGCAACGGTCACCAGATTCAGGGTCAGCGCATTCGACGGTGCGAAGGCGGCCTCGACCTCTTCCCGTTCGTTCTTCCGCAGCAGCCCGTTGTCCACGAACACGCAGGTGAGCTGGTCGCCAATGGCCCGGGACAGGAGTGCGGCCACCACGCTCGAATCCACGCCCCCCGACAGACCGAGCACCACCCGGTCACCACCCACGGCCTGTCTGACCTGGTCAATGGCGTCGTCGACGATGTTCGCCGGCGTCCAGAGACCTTCGCAGCCGCAGATCTCCCGGGCGAAGTAGCCGAGAATCTCCGCGCCCTGCCGGGTATGGGTCACTTCCGGATGAAACTGCACGCCGTACAGGTGCCGGGACGCACATTCCATGGCAGCGATGGGTGCGGATTCCGTTGCCGCCACCAGCGTGAAATCCGGCGGAAGTGTGACCACCTTGTCGCCGTGGCTCATCCAGACCGGGAGCTCACCTCCACCGCCACCGTTGACCACGCCGAGAAATCCGTCGGTTCCGGTGACGTCGACCACCGCGTGCCCGAACTCCTGCTTGGCCGATCCCTGTACCTTCCCGCCGAGCTGCTCCGCCATGGCCTGCATGCCGTAACAGATGCCCAGCACGGGAACGCCGAGGTCGAAAATCGCCTCCGCGATTCGGGGAGACCCTTCCCGGGTTACCGATTCCGGCCCGCCCGACAGGATCACACCACGCGGATCGAACCCGGTGAAAAACTCCGCCGGGGCGTCATAGGGATGGATCTCGCAGTACACGCCCGACTCCCGGACCCGGCGGGCGATGAGCTGTGTGTACTGGGAGCCGAAGTCGACGATCAACAGGCGCTGATCGTGAATGTTTACTGCCATTTCTGTGAATCGGTCCTGTCAGCTCACCGGATAGTTGGGTGCTTCCTTGGTGATGGAGACGTCGTGCACGTGCGATTCCGACATGCTCGCGGCACTCACCCGCACGAACTGAGACTTGGTACGGAGCTCCTCCACGTCTCGGCAGCCCGTATACCCCATGGAAGCTCTCAGGCCGCCCATCAGCTGGTGGACGATGGGACCCACGGGGCCCCGGTATGCCACCCGGCCTTCGACGCCTTCCGGCACCAGCTTGCGGTGATCGCCTTCGGCCTCCTGAAAGTACCGGTCTGAG
Organism: Gammaproteobacteria bacterium; assembly: GCA_030425195.1. Classification (GTDB taxonomy): domain Bacteria; phylum Pseudomonadota; class Gammaproteobacteria; order Pseudomonadales; family Azotimanducaceae; genus SZUA-309. The sequence goes on from JAUIAV010000044.1 coordinate 3,046, forward strand.
GATCCGTTCGATTCGGACATCGCGCCCAGCGACCCCATGCCGCGGTAGGACTTGTAGGTGCGGCCCTGATAGAGCTCCACCTCACCCGGTGCCTCATCGGTGCCCGCGAACAGCGAGCCCAGCATGACCACGTTGGCGCCGGCCGAGATGGCCTTGGCGATATCGCCGGAATAGCGCACGCCGCCGTCGGCAATGACCGGGACGCCTTCTTTCGCCGCGACTTCCGCGGCTGCAGAGACCGCGGTGATCTGCGGAACACCGATGCCGGTCACCACCCGGGTGGTGCAGATGGATCCGGGACCGATACCGACCTTCACCGCATCCACCCCGGCCGACAGCAGGGCTCTGGCGCCATCGGCCGTCGCCACGTTGCCGCCGATCACGTTCAGGTCCGGGTAACGCTGTTTGATCCAGCTGATCCGGTCGAGGACCCGCTGACTGTGACCATGAGCGGTATCCACCACCAGCACATCCACGCCTGCCTCCACGAGTGCTGCGACCCGGTCATCCGTATCCGGACTGGTACCGACGCTGGCACCGACCCGGAGCTGACCGTGCCCGTCCTTGCAGGAGATCGGATAGGCCTTGGCCTTGTTGATGTCCTTGACCGTCACCATGCCCCGGAGCTCGAACTTCTCGTTCACCAGCAGCACCTTCTCGATGCGGTGCTCGTGCAGGAGGCTGGTGATCTCGTCGAAGTCCGCGTCTTCGCTCGCGGTGACCAGCTGCTCCTTGGGCGTCATCACGTCCCGAACCAGCGCATCCATCCGCCGTTCGAAACGCACGTCCCGTCCGGTGACGATGCCGACCAGGGCGTCGCCTTCCACCACCGGCACCCCCGAGATCTTGTGCTCCAGGGTCAGCTCGATGAGCTTGGCCAC
>JAUIAV010000036.1 GCA_030425195.1 Gammaproteobacteria bacterium
CCGGCAGCCCCAGGTGAGCCTCGACCACGCCACGGAAAGCGCGCTGCGGCACGTGGTCGGCAGCTCCGGCATGGATCAGGTGATTACCGATGGCCGGGCGGCAGTCGCGGCGGAAGTTCAGGAGCGCCTGCAGACGTATCTGAACAGCTACGGCACAGGGATTCTCATCAGCAAGGTGAACATCGACGAGTCGGCACCGCCGAACCAGGTCCGGGAAGCCTTCAACGATGTGCAGAAAGCGAAGGAAGACGAGCAGCGTACGATCAACGATGCCAACGCCTATGCCGAGAGCGTGATCCCGGAAGCCCGCGGTGAGGCTCAGAAAGCCATCGAGCAGGCGAACGCGTACCGTGATCGGGTGATTGCGCGTGCCGAGGGTGAAGCCGATCGCTTCAACAAGCTGCTCACCGAATACCAGCTCGCCGAGAAGGTCACCCGTGACCGTCTGTATATCGATGCCATGGAATCGGTGCTCAGCCGGTCCAGCAAGATCATGGTGGACGTGGAGGGAGGCAACAATCTCATGTACCTGCCGCTCGACCGTCTGAATCAGCCGTCCGCGTCCATTCAGGGTGCAAACCGCGAAACGGTGAGCTCTATCGCCGATGCCATCCTGAGAGAGCTCAACGACCGGGTGTCTTCCGGTCGGATGAGAGAAAACCGCTAAGAGGAGTCGGAGAGCATTATGAGTCTGCAGAACGTCATTCTCATCGTCATCGGTGCCCTGGTGATCCTGCTCGCCATGGATTCCGTCTACACCGTGCAGCAGACCGAACGCGCCATCCTTCTGCGTTTCGGTGCGGTTGTGGATGCGGACGTTGGCCCCGGTCTGCACTTCAAGCTGCCGATCGCGGAAGAGATCAAGAAGGCGGATGCCCGGGTGCTCACCGTGGATGCCAGCGCGGAAACCTATTTCACCCTGGAGAAGAAACCGCTCATCGTGGACAGCTTCGCCAAGTGGCGGATCGCGGACGTGGAGCGGTTCTATACCGCCACCTCGTTCGACGAGACCATCGGCACGCGCATCCTCCAGGAACGGGTGAACGAGGGCCTGAGAAACCAGATCAGCCGCCGGGACATGCACGAGGTGGTGTCCGGTGAGCGGGACAAGCTCATGTTCGATCTCACGTCCGACCTCGACGAGGTGATGCGCCGGGATGCCGGGATCGAAGTGGTGGACGTGCGGGTGAAGAGGATCGACCTGCCCACGGAAGTCTCCTCCTCCGTATACGACCGGATGAATTCCGAGCGTGAGATCGAGGCCCGCCAGTACCGTGCACAGGGCCGGGAACTCGCCCTTGGTGTGCGGGCGGACGCCGACCGTCAGACCGTGGTCATCGAAGCCAATGCCTACAAGCAGGCCGAGGAGATCCGTGGTGACGGCGACGCCCGCGCTGCCTCGATATACGCGGACGCCTTCAACAGAGACCCGGATTTCTACGAGTTCTACCGGAGCATCAACGCCTACGCCAACGTCTTCCAGGACAAGGGCGACATGCTGGTGCTCGACCCGAACAGCAAGTTCTTCAAGTATCTGAAAGGTGACGAAAGCGGTCCCTGACTGCGAGTACCAGGAACACCGACTTGAACGATGTGGAACGAACTCGCCATCGCCCTGTGTCTGGTGCTCGTGATCGAAGGCATCATGCCGTTTCTATACCCGCGTCGATGGCGGGCCCTCGCCATGACTCTGGCGGAAGTTTCTGATGGCGCCATGCGCGTTGCCGGGCTTGTCAGCATGCTGGTGGGCACGCTGCTTCTCTACCTGATCAGATAGCGGGCGGGCGGAGTGTGAGCAACCGGAACTGGAGACTCCCCGCGGGGGTCGGCGAGCTGCTTCCGCCCGATGCCTGGTCCCTGGAGCTCACCCGCAGGCGGGTTCTCGACGTCTTCCGCGCATGGGGCTTCGAGTACATCGAGCCACCGGTGGTCGAGTATCTGGACGCGCTGCTGGTGGGCGCCGGCGATGACATGGACCTCCAGACGCTCAAGGCGCTGGACCCGAAAAGCGGCCGTCTGCTGGGCGTGCGTGCCGACATGACCGCACAGGCGGTCAGGGTGGACGCGCACAGCCGCCCGGAGCCCGGCGTCCAGCGGCTGTGCTATGCGGGTAACGTGGTTTTCGCGAATCCGCTCTCGTCTCTTGATGACCGGGTCCCGCTGAAAGCCGGCGCCGAAGTGTTCGGTGCGGCGACCCTCACGGCCGATGCGGAGGTCATCGCGCTGATGCTGGAGGTGCTGGCCGGTGTCGATGTGACGGATCCCATACTCGTGCTCGGGCATATGGGTATTTATCAGCACCTGGTCGAACCCCTGGATCTGTCCCCTGCGCTCGAGGCGGAACTGTTCGCGGCGGTGCAGAGCAAGGCGCAGACGGATATTGCCCGGCTGCTCGACGGCCGTCCGGAGACGGAGGTGCTGGTCCGGCTTCCCGGTCTCATGGGAGAACGGGCCATCCTGGATGAGGCCCGTGCGCTGCTTTCAGGAAGCGGACCGGCGGTGGCCGGAGCCATGGACGCGCTGGAAAGGCTGGCGGATCTGGTGCTCGAGTCCGCGCCGGACGCCCAGGTACGTTTCGATCTTGCCGAGCTGACCGGCTACGGCTATCACAACGGCCCCGTGTTCTCTGCTTATCATGCCCAGGCGGGCCGGGCTCTGGCCCGGGGTGGTCGCTACGACGGGATCGGCGGGGCGTTCGGACGGGCACGTCCGGCCACGGGTTTCGACGTGAATCTGAACGAGCTGGCCGCGACGGTGACCGGGGACGTGGCCGCGGTCTGGGTGCCATGGATGGACGGTGCCGACCCTGACCGGGAGCAGGCCATCCGCCGGCTCCGGCGCGACGGGACGGCGGTCGTCGTCGCGTTGAGTGTCGAGGACGAGCGGCCGATGCGGTGCACGAGCGTATTGATCAGCCGGAACGGTGAATGGATCACCGATCCGGTCATTTGAATTAGAGCGAGCGATTTCCATGGGACGAAACGTAGTCGTCATCGGCACGCAGTGGGGTGACGAAGGCAAGGGCAAGGTCGTCGACCTGCTCACCGAGAAGGTCAGTGCCGTGGTGCGCTTTCAGGGCGGTCACAACGCCGGGCACACCCTGGTCATCGACGGCGAGAAGACCGTTCTGCACCTGATCCCCTCCGGCATTCTGCGGCGGAGTGTGCAGTGCTTCATCGGCAACGGCGTGGTGCTGGAACCGAATGCGCTGCTCAAGGAGGTGGTGGGTCTGGAGGAACGCGGCGTGCCCGTGCGGGAACGGCTGTTCATCTCGCCCGCCTGCCCGCTGATCCTGCCCTACCACGTGGAGCTCGATCTGGCCCGTGAGGAGGCCCGGGGCGAGCAGAAGATCGGCACCACCGGTCGCGGGATCGGTCCGGCATACGAGGACAAGGCCGCGCGCCGCGGCGTCCGGCTGGGCGACATGTTCTACTGGCAGGGATTCGCGGCCAAGCTGGCAGAGGTCATGGAGTACCACAACTTCATGCTCACGAGTTACTACAAGACCAGACCGGTGGATTTCACGGAGACCCTGGATCAGTGCGCGGCGGTGGCGGAGCAGATCCGTCCCATGGTGGCGGATATCGTGCCCATGCTGCATGCGCTGCGGGAAGCGGGAAAACCGATCCTCTTCGAAGGCGCCCAGGGTGCCCTGCTGGATGTGGATCTCGGCACCTATCCCTTCGTCACCTCATCCAACACCACGGCCGGCGGCACGGCGGTTGGCAGCGGCTTCGGCCCCCGTTACCTGGACTACGTTCTCGGCATCACCAAGGCCTACTCCACCCGGGTCGGATCCGGGCCGTTTCCGACGGAGCTGTTCGATGACGTGGGCCGCCGCCTAGCGGAACGCGGCAACGAATTCGGCTCCACTACAGGCCGGCCCCGGCGCTGCGGCTGGTTCGACGCGGTGGCACTGCGCCAGGCCGTGCAGATCAACAGCATTTCCGGACTCTGCCTGACCAAGCTCGACGTGCTCGATGGCCTCGAGGAGATCCGCATCTGCACCGGCTATCAGCAGTCCGACGGAGTGGCCGGCACCCCCCGCTTTGCCAGCGAGTACTATGCCGACATCAAGCCGGTGTACGAGACTCTCCCGGGCTGGCAGGAGAGCACGCTGGGAATCCGGAAAGTGGACGGTCTGCCGGAAAATGCCCGGGCTTACATCCACCGGATCGAAGAGACCGTGGGTGCTCCCATCGACATCATCTCCACGGGTCCGGACCGGGCGGAAACCATCGTGCTGAAAGACCCGTTTCAGGAGGGAATAGACCATGGCGCTTGACTCGAAACTGCTTGAGCTCCTGGTCTGTCCGGTTAGTAAGGCTTCACTCACCTATAAAAAGGACTCGGACGAGCTCTGGTGCCGGGCCAGCGGTCTGGCGTTCCCAATCCGCGACGGCATTCCGGTGATGCTGGAAGAGGAAGCCCGGCAGCTCACGCAAAGCGAGCGTGACTCGCTGAAAGACTGATGTGACGGGCATTTCGGGCCTCCCTGAACCCCGTTCGGGGTGAGGGACAGGCAGTGTGTCGATTCGTTACAATGCCGGGCCGAACGGAAATCGGCCACACGCCGTGGTGGGAGTGGTGGAAGTGGTGGATGTCGTGGAAGTAGAGAGATGAACAAGGCGGAACGCCTCACCCTGAACAGCATGCCGGATGTGGCCGGCCATGAGCTGCAGATGCCGCAGAACACTCTGGAGTGGGTGGGTATGAGCGGCATCCACCAGCCCCTGGCGATCAAGGATGGCGCCCGGGTCGCTCAGGTGCAGTCCAAGGTTCAGATCTACGTGGATCTGGGCGACGAGCGGGCCAAAGGCATCCATATGTCCCGCCTCTATCTGATTCTGGACGAGCACTCGGAAACCCGGCCGCTCACCACCGCGGGCCTGAAGCTGCTGCTGCGCAGCATGCTGGAATCGCATCGGGAGCTGTCCGGCCGTGCGTTCGTGCAGTTCGATTTCGACTACTACCTGCGGCGATCCGCCCTCGTCAGTGAGAACTCGGGCTGGAACGGTTATCCCGTCTCCATCCGGGGGGAGCTCATCGACGGAGAGATTTCGCTCGAGCTGAAGATCAATGTTCAGTACTCGTCCACCTGCCCGCAATCCGCCGCGCTTGCGCGGCAGCTGATTCAGCAGCAGTTCGAGGCGGATTTCGGCGCCAGCGGGCAGGTTTCGGTGGAAACGGTCAACGAATGGCTCGGTTCCGAGCAGGGCATCGTGGCCACGCCCCACAGCCAGCGCAGCGATGCCTGGATTCTGGTCCGTCTCGATCACGGCATCGAGCATTTTCCCATCACCGAGCTGATCGACACGGTGGAGGAGACGCTGAAAACGCCGGTACAGACCGCGGTGAAGCGGGAGGACGAGCAGATGTTCGCGCTGCTCAATGGCCAGAATCTGATGTTCATCGAGGATGCGGGGCGCAAGCTCAAGGATGCGCTCGAGCATGACGGGCGTCTGGCGGATTTCTGGGTGCGTATCGAGCACCACGAGTCGCTGCATGCGCACGATGCGGTGGGCATCTTCATCAAAGGGGTAGAAGGCGGATATCTGCCGAAGCCCTGACAGATCACGTCCGTTGGGGAGGGGCGCATGAATCAGGTGGTCATCAGTGGCGCCGGCTTGTGGAAGCCTCGGCATGTGGTCACGAACGAGGAGCTGGTGGAGGCCTACAACGCCTATGCCAGCCGTGAGAACGCCGCCAATGCCGATGCGATCGCCGCGGGCGAGAAAGAGGAAATTCCCCTCTCCAGCGCGGAATTCATCGAGAAGGCCTCCGGTATCCAGCGCCGCTATGCCTATGTGAAAGACGGCATTCTCGACGTCGACCGGATGCGGCCCAGGATCCCGAGACGCGCCGAGTCGGAGCTCTCTCACCAGGCGGAAATCGCGCTGCATGCGGCCCGCCAGGCCATGGACCGTGCGCAGAAGGCGGCGGAAGACATCGATCTGGTCATCGTTTCCTGCGCCTACACGGAGCGCTCCTACCCGGCCATCGCGATCGAGGTCCAGCACGAGCTCGGCATCACGGGCACAGGATTCGACATGCTGGTGGCCTGTTCCGCGGCCACCTTTGCGCTGCAGCGTGCGTGTGATGCCATCGCGGCGGGCTCTGCCAGGGCCGTGCTCGTGATCAACCCGGAACTCACTTCGCCTCAGGTCAACTACCGGGATCGGGACAGCCACTTCATTTTCGGGGACGTCTCCACGGCCATGGTGCTGGAGAACGCGGACACCTGCACGTCGTCGCATGCCTATGACGTGCTCGGCAGCCGCTCACAGACCGTTTTTTCGAACAACATCCGGTCGAATTTCGGTTATGTCGCCTATGCGCAGGACGTGGACCCGTACTGCGAGGAGAACCTCTTCCATCAGAATGGCCGCAGTGTATTCAAGGAAGTCTGCCCCATGGCTGCCGAACACCTGCAGGATCAGATCGAGCGGGTCGGGCTGAACGTGACGGACGTGAAACGCTGGTGGCTGCACCAGGCGAACATCAACATGAACCTGCTGATCGCCAGGCGTCTGCTCGGACGCGATGCGACTCAGGAGGAAGCCCCCATCGTGCTGGATGAATTCGCCAACACCGCCTCGGCCGGCTCCATCATTGCTTTCTGTCTCAACCACGAGGATCTGGTGACGGGAGATTGCGGCGTGATCTGCTCTTTCGGCGCCGGCTATTCGATCGGTTCGCTGGTCCTCAGAAAGCGCTGAGCAGCATGGCCGGATCCTCGAAAACCGCCATCTATGCCGCCCTGGTGGGGAATTCGCTCATTGCGGTGACCAAATTCATCGCCGCATCCGTCTCAGGCTCGGCGGCCATGTTCTCCGAAGGCATCCATTCCGTGGTGGACTCGGGCAATCAGGTGCTTCTGCTCTATGGCCTGAAACGGGCCCGGAAGCCGCCGGATTCGGAGTTCCCTTTCGGTCACGGCAAGGAGGTCTACTTCTGGAGCTTCGTGGTGGCAATCCTGATCTTCGGTCTGGGTGCGGGCATATCGCTCTACCAGGGCTGGAGCCACCTGAGCCATCCGGAGCCGCTGGGTGATCTGTCGCTGAACTACATCGTTCTGGGTCTGGCCATCGTCTTCGAAGGGGGCGCGCTGTTCGTCGCCGTGCGGGAGTTCAACAAGAGCCGCGGTGGCCGGTCCGTGATGGCCGCGGTGCGGGGCAGCAAGGACCCGAGCCTGTTCGTGGTGGTGTTCGAAGACAGCGCGGCCATGCTCGGCCTGGTGGTGGCGCTGGCGGCGACTTATCTCTATCAGATCACCGGCAACATCGTCTTCGATGCGGCGGCCTCCATCTGCATCGGCCTGATTCTCGCGGCGACGGCCGCCTGGCTCGCTTTCGAGGCCAAGGGACTGCTGATCGGTGAGTCGGCAGCACCCGAGACGGTCGCCGCCGTCAATGCGCTGGTGGCCGCGGAAGAACACGTGCTGTCGGTCAACGAGCTGATCACCCTGCACATGGGTCCGTCCGACATCATCGTCACGCTGTCGGTGGACTTCGTGGACGGGATCGATTCCTCCGTGCTGGAAGCAACCGTCACCCGGTTGAACCGGTCGATCAAGGCCCTGGATCCGAACATCCGACGGGTGTTCATCGAGGCAGAGCGCGCGGGCGATCATTCGGCCGTGGTGGAAATGATCGAGCCGGCAGCCGGACCCTGAGATGAACGGGGAAACGGCCGAGCATCCGTTCCGGCCCTGGAACGAATACCGGCGCTATCCTCTGGCGGAAATGCAGTCCCGGGCCCGCGCCTTTGCTGACGACCTGCACCGGCGGCGGACCATCCGGGCATTCTCCGACAGCCCCGTGCCGGAGACGATCATCGCCGACTGTATCCGGGCTGCGGGCTCGGCACCGAGCGGCGCGAACCGGCAGCCCTGGCACTTCGCCGTGGTAGGCAGCGCTGCCGAGAAGCGTCGCATCCGGGAAGCCGCGGAGGTGGAGGAGCGGGCCTTCTACGAGACGAGGGCGCCGGAAACCTGGCTGGAGGATCTGGCCCCGCTCGGTACCGATGCCGAGAAGCCGTTCCTGGAGACGGCCCCCTGGCTGATCGTGGTTTTCGCCGAGCGCTTCGAAGCCGACGCGGACGGCGGCCGGCACAAGAATTACTACGTCTCCGAATCGGTGGGCATTGCCACCGGGATGCTGCTCGCGGCGCTGCACAACGCCGGTCTCGCGACCCTGACTCACACCCCTTCGCCCATGGCCTTTCTGCGGAAGATTCTGAAGCGGCCCAGGAACGAGCGGCCCTTCCTCATCGTGGTCGCCGGATTTCCCGCTACCGACGCGAAGGTGCCTGTGATCGATCGTAAGTCTCCGGACGCGATCACGTCCTGGTGGCGGGACTGAATCCGCCTTTTCCGCCGGTGAATCTGGCGCGGCCGTAACCCCTCCGTTATCATGACCGCGCGTCACCGCGCAGAACTTTCGCGCGTTTTCGCGCACGTCCTTCCGCTCTGCGATCCACCGGCACGGCCTGCAACAAGTATCCGTACGGCCGCCGGTGACGGATCCTGCTGGTCAGCTCCGGATCGCGCGGGAACGGGCAGGATCGAATCCGGCCGGGAGAGAGAGACCCGGCGGGTACATGCTTTTCCGGGGCACCCATGCAGTCTCTTTTACGACTCGCCATCTATCTGAAGCGGTACCGCGTCTCCTTCGGGCTCGCCGTGCTCGGGATGATCATCGCCCGCGGATTCGAGGGGTTGATCCCCCTGTTCGTGAAAACGGGCATCGACCGGATTGCGGAAGGCCAGGCGGCGTTGACGGAAGGGCGGCTGGATTTCGAGACCGCCTCGGCGGCCCTGGCCGGGCCCGCACTCGCCATCGTCGGCTGCGTGTTTCTGCAGATGCTGGTCACCATCGCCTACCGGATCGCCATGCGGCGGATCGGTGTCAACGCGGCTTTCGATCTCCGCAACCGTCTCTACGAGCACCTGCAGCTGCAGGGACCGGGCTTCTACAGCCGCTACACCATCGGGGATCTGATGGCTCGCGCCATCAACGACATCACGCTGTGCCGGGAGATTCTTGCCGGTGCCATCCGCATGACACTGATCCTGCTGCTCACCGCGGTGATCGGACTGCTGTTCATGTTCAGCCTGTCGCCGGCGCTCACTCTGGCCATTCTGATGCCCATGCCGCTGATCGGCCTCGTCGCATACCTGTTCTCGAAGAAAATCTATGCCAGGAGCCGTCTCGTTCAGGAGGGATTCGCAGAACTTTCCACCTTCGTTCAGGAGAATCTCAACGGAATCCGAACGGTGCAGGCCATGGCTCAGGAGGATCGGGAGATCGAGCGCTTCCGTGGCGTGAATCAGGACTTCGCCGACCGGAACCTGACCCTGTTCCGCACCACGTCCTTCCTCGGTGCCCTGATGCCGGTGATGGCGGCCAGCGGCACGCTCATCATCATCGGATACGGCAGCGTGCTGCTCGAGCGCGGGAACATCACCATCGGCACCTTTGCCGCCTTTTTCTCCTATCTGGCCCTGGTGCTCTGGCCGGTCCGGGAGGCGGGTGCGCTGGTCACTCAGTGGCAGCGGGGTGCGTCCGGCACCGCCCGCCTGTTCGAGATCATGGACTACGAACCGGAAATCGAAGACCGGCCTTCCAACGAATTCCCGGAGCTCAGCGGGCGGATATCGGTGCAGAATCTCTCCTACCGGTACGAAGGCAAGGAAAAGTTCGCCCTGGATGACGTGAGCTTCGACGTGGCGCAGGGTGAGACCATCGCCCTGATCGGCAGAGTGGGTTCCGGCAAGTCGACGCTGCTTCGGCTGTTCGTCCGCCTGATCGATCCCACCTCGGGTGACATCCTTCTGGATGGCCATTCCATATCCGGTTTTCCGCTGAAGTTCCTGCGCGAGCGGGTCTGCCTGGTGCTCCAGGATCCCTTTCTGTTTGCAGACAGCCTGGGCGACAACATCGCCTATGACGACCCGGGCCGGGATCATGAGGAGATCCTGGAAGTGGCCCAGGCCGCCGCGCTCGAGGAGACCATCGAGGGCTTCCCGGAAGGCCTGAACACCATCCTCGGCGAACGCGGGGTTACCCTTTCCGGCGGTCAGAAGCAGCGCACGGCCCTGGCACGGGGGCTCATCCGGCGGACACCGCTGCTGATTCTGGACGACTGCTTCTCGGCCGTGGACACGGAGACGGAAGAGAAGATCCTCACCGGACTCAAGCGGGTGCGCAGCGATCACACCACGCTCCTGGTCTCCCACCGGGTGTCCACCGCCCGTCATGCGGACCGCATCATCGTCCTGGAGGAAGGGCGCCTGATCGAAATGGGCACGCATCAGGAGCTGCTTGCGCGCGGTGGCTTCTATGCACAGCTCGAGCAGTCGCAGCGCAACCGGCTCGCGGCGGCGGCAGAACTCGGCGTGGAGACGGCCGGATGAGCCGCAGAGAACAGACCGTGCACACGGAGAACGAGCCGCTCGACCACTCGATCTTCGAGGCCGACATCGAAGGTCAGGCCATGAACATGCAGTACCTGCGGCGCCTGCTGGGCTGGGTAGGCCCCCACAGGCGGCTTGCCGCAGGCAGCATTCTGCTGGTCCTCGGCGCCTCGACGCTCGCCATTCTACTGCCCGTGGTGGTGAGCCGCGTGGTCATCGACGGCGTGATCATGGGCGAACCGAACGCGCTGCTGCCGGATTTCGGGATGAATGCGCTGAACGGCTGGGTGGCCGGCGTGACCGGACTGTCGCCGCTGCTGAGCGCCTGTGCCATTTTTGCCGTCTTCACCCTCGCCTGTCAGGCGCTCTATCACCTGCACCGGGTGAGCTTCTCGAAGACCGTGCTCTCTTCCCTCAGGGACATGCGGCAGGATCTCTTTGCGCACATGGAGCGCCGGCCGTCCTCATTCTACGATCGGGTGGCCGTGGGTCGGATCATGACCCGGATCACCAATGACGTGCAGGCGCTGTTCGACCTGATGATGGGGCTCGGCATGCTGATCGGCGAATTCGTGCCCTTCTTTCTCGGGCTCGCCATCATGCTCGCCATCGACGTGGAGCTGACGCTCTATCTGCTCATCGCAGTGCCGATATTCGGTGTGATCACCTATTTCTTCCGCCAGGCCACCCGGCGTGTCTACCGGGTGATCCGCAACACCGTGTCTCAGCTCAATCAGAACCTGCAGGAGAATCTCTCCGGCATGCAGGTGGTGCAGTTGTCCAACCGGGAAGCGCGGAATCTTTCACGCTATCGTGAAATCAACGAAGAGAACCGTGGCCGCGAACTGCACGCGATCAACCTGGAGTCCAGCTACGGTGCTTTCATGGACAACATGGTGAATCTCGCCCTGGCGGTCATCATCTGGGTAGGCGGTGGCAGTGCCCTTCAGGATGCCATCTCCCTGGGCTCGGTCATTCTCTTTTCCCAGTTCGTGGACATGTTCATCCGTCCGATCCGCGTGCTGGGCCAGCAGTACAACATCCTGTTCCGGGCCATGGCCAGCGCGGAGCGCATTTTTCAGGCGCTGGACTGGCACGAGCAGGTACGGGAGCCGGAGGTGCCGGCCCGTCTGCCGGAACGGCTGCGCGGCCACATCGAGTTCCGCCACCTCACGTTCGGCTACGCGCCGGGGGAGCCGGTGCTGCACGACGTCTCGTTCAGCGTAGCACCTGGCGAGAAGCTCGCGGTGGTGGGTCCCACCGGCTCCGGCAAGAGCACGCTGATCCGGCTGCTCGGCCGTTTCTACAATTTCCCGGACGCCAGCATCTTCCTGGACGGGATCGATCTGAATCAGATTCCGGCGGCGGACGTGCGGGCCCGGGTGGGCGTGGTGCTGCAGGATTTCCACATCTTCTCGGGCACCATTCTCGACAACATCCACCTCGGAAATCCGGCCATCAGCCGGGAAGATGCCATCCGGGCGGCGAAGATGGTCCACGCCGATTCCTTCATCGAGGCGCTGCCCGGTGGCTACGACGAGCCTCTGGTGGAACGGGGTCAGAATCTCTCCCAGGGTCAGCGGCAGCTGCTGGCCTTCGCGCGGGTGCTGGCGGCCGACCCGGAGATCCTGATTCTCGATGAGGCCACGGCGAGCATCGACACGGAAACGGAGCAGCTCATTCAGGATGCGCTGAAGGCCATCATGACGGACAGGACCTCGATCCTCATCGCCCACCGTCTGCAGACCATCCAGGAAGCGGATCGGATCCTGGTGCTGAAGGACGGCGAGGTCAGGGAACTCGGCAGCCATTCCGAGCTGATGGCGCGGAAAGGCATCTACTACACGCTGAATCAGCTGCAGTTCCAGGACGTATCGCTGAAGCCCGACGCGAGCTGAAGCCGGACGGTCAGGGCATGAGCGCGGTGAGCCGAGCCACCAGATCCTGGTGTCCCGGCTGATCCCTGAGCTGTTGTACCGCAGCCGGCGCCTCGGGTAGCACCGGCAATACGGCCAATCTGCCTTCTAGCGGTGGGCTCATTCAGGGAACCGTGAACGCAACGCCGGCAGCACGCCGGTGGCCAGCAGCGCCTCGTTCTCGGCCATGTAGCCGGCCGGACAGGCGGAGTTCAGGATGATGGTCCGTGCGCCGGCGTCGATGTATTCCTGCAGCCGGGCAATGCAGTCGTCCGGATCGCCGGCCAGGGCGTAGCGGCCGACCAGCTTCGAGAAATCCTGGTTGTACTGCCGGCTGAGCCGTTCGGTCGCCATCCCGACGGCCTCCTTGCGGTCCTCATGCACGGCGAAGAAGATGAACTGACCGGCGGAAACGGCCGTTTCCCGTTTTTCCTCTTCGCAGAATCGGGCGATATCGGCGAGGCTCGTTGCCAGCTGCTCCGGCGTGTACATGTAGGGCAGCCAGCCGCTGCCGAAACGCGCACAGCGGCGCATGGCGGCTTCGCTGCGGCCGGAAATCCAGATGGGCGGATGCGGCTGCTGGACGGGTTTGGGGTCCAGGGTCACACCGGGCAGCCGGGTGAAGGACCCGTCGAAGTGAACGTCGTCCTCCGTCCAGAGGCGCCGCATCACTTCCAGCGCTTCGTTGGTCCGGGCGCCCCGTTCGCTGACGGGCACGCCGCAGGCCTCGAACTCCTTCGCGAACTCACCCCCCACACCCACGCCCAGGTTGAAGCGGCCGTTCGATACCCGGTCCAGCGCCGCCACCTGCTTGGCCAGCAGGGCCGCGGGATACAGCGGCACCAGGGTGATGCTGCTCATGAGCCGGATGTGCCCGGTCGCACCGGCGGCTGCCGCCAGTGAGATCAGGCTGTTGCCGATGGGGCCGTAGAAAAAGACGTGCTCACCGGTGGAGACGAACTCGTAGCCGAGATCCTCGGCGTGTTTTGCGTCCTCGGCGACACTGTCCAGCCGTCTGAGGCCGATCCCGAATTCCACTGTCATGGCTGCCCCCTGTCTGATGGGAACATTAAACCGTATTTATGGCGGGGAGGTTGCGACGCGCAGGTACCGAAGCTCCATGGAGTGTCAGCGGCGGTAGCGCGGAATTGGTGCCGAGGAGAGGACTTGAACCTCCACGGGGTTACCCCCACTAGCACCTGAAGCTAGCGTGTCTACCAATTTCACCACCTCGGCATGAGACAGTTCGTCTGGCGGCCCGATTGCCGCAGCGACTGGCAGGGCGCGCAATTAAATAGAAGTCGTCCTTTTCTGTCAAACTAGCGGCCAGCCCTCGCAGGGCTGCCCGCAACCGATGAGGAAACCCCCTTGAAAGCCGATGCCCGATCTCTTCTGAGCCTGCTCCGCGAGCAGGGCCCGCTCGGCTGGCGGGATCTGGTCGTGGCTCTGAACGCTGCGTCCGGGGAAGATCGGCGGAAGTTGCGGAACCTGTTGAAAGGCATGGTCAGAAGCGGTGAGCTGGACCAGGACCATCGCGGTGCCTATCACCCGGCCGGCGCCGGTGGTATCCGGCGCGGTCTGATCGAGTCGAGCGGGATGACGCTCTCCTTCCAGGGACTGCCGCTGGAACGCCAGCGGCGCATGCTGCTGCGTCCGGGTGACGAGGTCAGCGCCAGGGTCGTGGGTGAGGAAGTGCACGTCCTCGAGGTGCTGACGCGATCGACGCGCCCGGTGATCGGCATCACCCGGGCCACCGGACGCTACCCCTATGTGGAATCGCTGAGCCCCGATTACCGGGGGCGGGTATCGCTGCTGAATCCGGACGAGGCCGTGGACGGGGAAACCGTCGCCGTCGAAATCCTGGGCGAAGAACGACGGGCGCTCGCCGGGCGCATCGTCGAGCATCTCGGCGGCGAAGGCGGCGTGGCTCAGGCCGTGGTGACCATGATCAACGCGCACGGCATTCCCACCGAGTGGGAGCCCGATGTGGAAGGCCAGCTCACCCGGTTGCCGAAGAAGGTGACGCCCGGCCGTCACCGGGACCGGGTCGATCTGATGGGCACGCCCCTGGTGACCATCGACGGCGCCACCGCGCGGGATTTCGACGATGCGGTTTTTGCCGAGAAACGGCGCGGGGGCTGGCGGCTGATCGTCGCCATCGCCGATGTGGCCCACTATGTGAAGCCGGGCTCGGCGCTGGATCAGAATGCCGCCGAGCGGGGCAACAGCGTCTATCTGCCGGACCGGGTGATTCCCATGCTGCCCGAGGTGCTGTCCAACGGCCTCTGCTCCCTGAATCCCCGGGTCGCACGGCTCGCCATGGTCTGTGACATGAATGTGAGCCGGACCGGCAAGGTCACCGGCTTCGAGTTTTACGAGGCGGTGATCCGCAGCTGGCAGCGTCTCACCTACGAGCGGGTTCAGGAGTTTCTCGACGAAGGCGCCCTCGATGTGGAACCGGAGGTCTGCCGCTCGCTGACCGAGCTGGAGGCGGTCTTCCGGGCCTTCCGCGACGCACGCGAAGCCCGCGGGGCGCTCGACTTCGATACCCACGAAGCCGGGCTAGAGCTCGAGGACAACCGTGTGAAGGCCATCCATCCGGTCCATCGTCTGGCGGCACACCAGTTGATCGAGGAGGCCATGATCGCGGCCAATGTCTGCGCGGCGGAGTACATCGAGCGCGCCTACGGGCCCAAGCAGGGCATGTACCGGGTGCACGAGCCGCCCGCTGCCGAGAAGCTCGAGCAGCTGCAGCAGGCACTTGCCCTGGCCGGTGTGCGTCTGCCTCACGGCGATCTCACGCCCAGAGGGCTGAAGGCGGCCACCGATCAGCTTGCGGGTAAGGAGAACCGCTGGCTGTTCGAGATGCTGGTGCTGCGCTCGCTCATGCAGGCCGTGTATACCCCGGACAACAAGGGCCATTTCGGTCTCGGACTTGCCCGCTACATGCACTTCACATCGCCCATCCGCCGCTACGCGGACCTGGTGGTGCACCGGACCATCAAGGCCATCCTGAGTGGCAGCGAGGCGCCATACGATACCGAGACCCTCCTGGAAACAGGCATGCGGATCTCCGCGACGGAACGACGGGCGGAGAGCGCCGGCTGGGCGGTGGACGCCTGGCTCAAGTGTGAGTACGTGGCACCCCGGGTGGGTGAGACGTTCGACGGTATCGTCATGGGGGTCACGGAGTTCGGCCTGTTCGTGGAACTCAAGGGTTTTTATGTGCAGGGCCTGCTGCACATCTCCGAGCTCGGCAGCGACTACTTCCAGTATCAGCCCCAGAGTCTGGCCCTGGTGGGCGAACGTTCGGGCCGCCGGTTCACACTGGGGGATTCTCTGTCGGTGGTGCTCACGGATGTGGTGCCGGAGGAAGGGAAGCTGGATCTCAGGCTCGATCCCACCCGTCCCGCCGGCAGCAGAGGCCGTCCGACGAAGCAGAAAAAACCGGGCAGACAGAAAGACGGCGATGGGAAACGTCGCCGCGCCGCCGATCGCGGCAGGAAGCGGCGGCGATGAGCGAGATCTTCGGCCTGCATGCGGTGACCTCGGCGCTGGAGCAGGCACCGGAACGGATCCGGGTGCTCTATGTTCAGAAGGGGCGGGACAGCCGCCGTGATGCGCTGGTGGCGGCGGCGCGGGATATCGGACTGAGAGTGGAGTTCGTCGACCGGGCCTGGCTGGATCGACGGGCAGAAGGCGCGCATCAGGGCGTGCTGGCGCAGAGCCAGGCGCTCAGTCTTGCGGATGAGAAGGCATTCGAGTCGGCCTGGACGGCCCTCGAATCGCCGCGACTCGTACTGGCGCTGGACGGCGTTCAGGATCCGCGCAATCTGGGTGCCTGTCTGCGCAGCGCCGGGGCGGCCGGTGTGCAGGCCGTGCTTCTGCCTAAAAGGAACAGCGCGCCGGTCAATGCCGCGGCCCTGAAAACGGCCGCCGGTGTGGCCGAGCGGCTGCTGCTGGTCAGCGTCACCAATCTGGCCCGTCGGCTCGAATGGCTCGCTGCCAACGGTGCCTGGATCGTCGGCGCGGCAGGGGAGGCGGAGGCCGATTACTATCAGGCGGACTTCAGCGGCGACACGGTGCTGGTGATGGGCGGAGAGGAAAAGGGGCTCAAACGTCTGACCCGGGAGAAATGCGATCAGCTCGTTCGCATTCCCATGGTGGAAGGCGTGGAGAGCCTGAATGTCTCGGTCGCCACCGGCGTTGTGCTGTTCGAGGTGGTTCGACAGCGACGCACCGGTTGAGCCAAGCCAGTTAAGTCAACTATGTTGCGCCCGGATGGAGTCCGTCGGTTGCAAGCCCGGTAGCCTGCCCCTAGAATGCGCCTCCCCTGATCCGGACACCGGAACAGGTCCTTGCTTCACGTCACCCTCCCCGGGTGGGCGGAGGCTTTAACCACAAGGAGCCAGGCGCACGTTCAAGCCGTGCGCGGCCAGCAAAGGAGCATTCCATGCGGCACTACGAAGTCGTATTCCTCGTGCATCCCGATCAGAGCGATCAGGTGCCGGGGATGATCGAGCGCTATCAGAGCCTGATCGAACGGGGCGAAGGCAAGGTACACCGCCTCGAGGACTGGGGACGTCGGCAGCTCACTTTCCCGATCTCCAAGATCCACAAAGCCCACTACATCATGATGAACATCGAGGTCGAGGCCGATACGCTGGCCGAGCTGGAAAGCGCCTTCCGCTTCAACGATGCGGTCATCCGCAACATGGTGCTCCGGCGCAAAGCGGCCATCACCGGCAACTCCAAGATCTACGAGGAAGAGCTGCGCGAGCAGGAGAAAGAGAAGGAGCGGGAGCAGCGCCGTGAGCAGGAGTACGCGGAACGCCGCGCCCGGGCTGCTTCGTCCGATGAAGACGACAGTGGAGATGATTCGGACGGCGAACGCGCCGACGCCGAGAGCAGTGAGAAGGAGGAAGCCTGATGCGTAGAGGATTTTCCCGCAAGAAATTCAACCGGCTCGGTGAAGAAGGTCAGGAGATCGACTACAAGAACCTGGACCTGCTGAAGCAGTACATCACCGAGACGGGCAAGATCGTGCCCAGCCGCATCACCGGCGCCACAGCGAGTCAGCAGCGTCAGCTGGCGGCGGAAGTGAAGCGGGCCCGGTACCTGGCACTGCTGCCGTACACCGACCAGCATAAATAAGAGGTAGCCATGAACGTCATTCTTCTGGAACGCCTGACCAATCTGGGCGATATCGGGGATGAAGTGGTGGTCAAGGGCGGTTTCGCCCGTAACTTCCTCATCCCTCAAGGCAAGGCGGTGCGCGCGAGCGCCGAGAACAGAGCCGTCTTTGAAGAGCGCCGCGCGGAGCTCGAGAAGGCAGCGGAAGAGCAGCTGAACGAAGCGAAAGCCCGAGCCGCCAAGCTCGAAGGCCTGTCGCTGACGCTGGTCGTGAAGGCCGGCGAAGAAGGCAAGCTGTACGGATCCGTGGGAACCCAGGACATCGCGGACAAGATCACCGAGGAGGCGATCGAAGTCGCGAAAGCCGAAGTGCGTCTGCCTGAGGGCGTCATCCGCTCCACAGGTGAATACGAGATCGACGTGCAGCTGCACTCCGATGTCACGGTGACCATTGCGCTTGCAGTGGTGCCCGAGTAGCAGCAACCGCGCGTCTCACCCCGGAAGACGCCGATGACTGATTTTCCGCTTGCAAAGGCGGGCGGAAAATCAGAGTCTAATCCTCCCGCGCCGTTCCGGCGCAACCCGGCCTGAAGCCACAATCCACCATAAGCAACCCACCATAAACAACCCACCATAAACAGAAGCAGAAACCAGTAGCCATTCATGCGGAAGCAGCAGCACACCGATGTCTGAAATCCCATCTGGAGGAGGTTCAGACAAACCGCCGGAGGACGACTCCCGGCGGGACGACGAGATCCTGGTGCCTGAATATGGCGAGGCGGACTTCCAGCCCGAGCCATTCGAACCACCCGAGCCGGACCGGCTGAAAGCCACCAGCCGCGGCGCCGTGAGCGCGCTGAAAGTCCCGCCGCATTCCCTAGAAGCGGAGCAGTCCGTTCTCGGCGGGCTCATGCTCGACAACGATGCCTGGTTCAACGTGGCCGAAGTGGTGATGGCCACCGATTTCTACCGTGCCCAGCACACCATCATCTTCGAGGCGATGATGGATCTGTCCGGAGAGAATCAGCCGCTGGATGCGCTGACGGTATCCGAGCGTCTGCAGGCGAAGGGCATGCTCGACAAGGCGGGCGGTATCGCCTATCTCGCCGAGCTCACGGAATCCACACCCGGTGCCTCCAACGTGGTGGCCTATGCGCAGATCGTCCGGGAGCTCTCTACCCTGCGCCAGCTGATCGGCGCGGCCAACCGGATAGCGGAATCTGCCTTCGCCCGGGACGGGCGTCCCAGCGAGGAACTGCTGGATCTGGCCGAGCAGGAAGTCTTTCAGATCTCGGAAGGCCGCATCAAAGGCGGCGGACCGGAATCCATCGTGCCGCTGCTCGGGCGCGCGGTGGAAAAGATGGAGACGCTCTACAAGACCCGCGGTGCGATAACGGGTATTCCAACGGGCTTCGATGATCTGGACAAGATGACGGCCGGTCTGCAGCCGGCTGATCTGGTGATCGTGGCGGGCAGACCTTCCATGGGCAAGACGTCCTTCGCCATGAACATGGCCGAGCATGCGGTGATGGAGTCGAGCAAAGGTGCCGTGCTCGTCTTCTCCATGGAGATGCCGTCGGATGCGCTGCTGCTCAGGATGCTTTCGAGCCTGGGGCGTATCGACCAGACCCGCATGCGCACGGGTGACATGCACGAGGATGACTGGCCCCGGTTCACTTCCGCCGTGGCTCAGCTGAAAGACAAACCCCTGTACATCGACGACACGCCGGCGCTCACGCCGAACGATCTGCGCACCCGGGCCCGTCGGGTGGCCCGGGAGGCGGGCGGACTGTCGCTCATGGTGGTGGACTATCTGCAGCTCATGCGCGTCGCCGGAAAGGTGGAAAACCGGACCAACGAGATTGCCGAGATCTCCCGGTCGCTGAAGTCCATCGCCAAGGAGATGGAGTGCCCGGTGATCGCCCTCTCGCAGCTGAACCGGAGCCTGGAGTCGCGCACGGATCGGCGCCCGGTGATGAGCGACCTTCGCGAATGTGTGGTGGGCGATACTCTGGTGAACCTGGCGGATGGCCGCAGAGTGCCGACCGAGTCGCTCGTGGGCGAAACTCCTGAAGTGCTCGCCATGAGCGAGGATCAGAAAATCGTTCCGGCGCGATCAGACAAAGTCTGGTGCGTGGGCAAGAAGCCAGTCTTCGAATTGAAGCTGGCCAGTGGGCGCGCCATCAGGGCGACTGGCAAGCACCGGTTCTACACCGGCGGTGGCTGGCAAGCTAGGTACTTGTTGTTCCAGCTGGGCGCAATGTGCGTGTGAGCGGCCGTCATTCCAGAGTATGGCCGGTCGTAGCGGCTGCATATCGGCCCCCAACACCACTGCACCATGCATCTGGCCTGACAAGCCGATGGCCTGCAGACCTGCCAGTGCCACCCCGGCCTGAGCCCGTAAAGCCAGCACACTGGCGTCCACCGCCTGCCACCAGTCCGCCGGATTCTGCTCACTCCATAAAGACTGTGGCCGGCTTACTGTCAGTGGCTTATCAACTTCGGCCAGAATGGCACCGTTCTCGTCCATCAATAACGTCTTGACAGCCGACGTGCCGATATCGATTCCTAAGAACATGATGTGATGAGCTGTAGCACCTGATTTAGAAAATATAATTTGGCATTGATCGCATGAGCAGGAACACGACTCAGCTCTCGTCTTGACGCGCGGGCGGGAGAAAAGGCTGGCCGCTTAGAAAGGTATTGAGCATCGTCTGCGCAGCCTCTGGTACATCGGTTGCCACTAAGTGG
>JAUIAV010000045.1 GCA_030425195.1 Gammaproteobacteria bacterium
GGTCGTCCACCACCACCACCTCGTCCACATGCGGCGCCCACTGGCGCGCGAACATGCCGATGGTCGCCGAACCCCAGCCGACGCGCATCCGCGCCTCCACGGTGCCGTCGATCACCGGCGTGAACTCGTCCAGGAGCCCGGTGAGGCCGCGCACGATGCGCGATTTGGCCTGGCCCCGCTCGCCGAGCAGGATGATGTCCTGACTGCCGAGGATGGCATTGGTGAGCTGCGGGACCACCGTATCGTCATAGCCCATGACGCCGGGAAACAGCGGCTGCCGGTCGCGCAGACGGTTGATCAGATTGCGACGGACCTCCGCCTTCACCGGCAGCACCTGGTAGCCGGAAGCCTTCAGCTCCCCGAAAGTTTTTACCAGCCCCTCGGGCCCGGTTGGGGACAGATCTGCCATCGTCTCACCTCCGTTCGTACTTCCTGAAGTCAGTGTCTCTCACCGGTCCCCGACTTGGCAAATGAGCGGAATCCCTGCGCCGGTAGTCGCATTTCCGGACGTCTTCGGGTTAACTGAAGCGATCGATCGCTGGGGGGAGTATCGATGAGTGCGGAAGATTTCCGGGAGGAGGCCGCGGACTGGCTCAGGGAGCATTGCCCGGCCAGCCTGATCGGCCTGCGGGAAGCGGTTTCGGGTGGCGGCAGCCGGCAGCCCATCAAGGACCCGGATCGGCGGCGCTACTTCGACGCCATGGTGGAGCGGGGCTGGACGGTGCCGCACTGGCCGGTGGAATACGGAGGCGCCGGACTCGAGCCGGAAACGCACCAGGCGCTGCGCCAGGCCATGGCGGAGGTCGGCGCGCCACAGCCCCTGGCAGGCATGGGCACCACCATGATAGGACCGACGCTGCTCGAGCACGGCACGGCGGAGCAGAAGGAAAGACACCTGTCGAAGATCGCCACGGGAGAAATGCGCTGGTGCCAGGGTTACTCGGAACCCGGCGCCGGCTCCGATCTGGCCAGTCTGAAAACCCGCGCGGAAGATGCGGGCGACCATTTCGTGATCAACGGTTCCAAGATCTGGACGTCCGGCGCCAACTTCGCGGACTGGATTTTCTGTCTGGTGCGCACGGATTTCGATGCACCGAAGCACGAGGGTATCAGCTTCGTGCTGTTCTCCATGGATCAGCCCGGGGTCACCGTCAGGCCGATCCGTCTGATCAGCGGCGCATCGCCGTTCTGCGAGTGCTTTTTCGACAACGCCATCGCCAGCAAGGAAGACCTGGTGGGCAGGCTCAACCGTGGCTGGACCATTGCCAAGCGCCTGCTGCAGCACGAACGCTCCTCCATCTCCGGCGCCACGCCGCAGACCCGTTCCGTTCCCGAGGTGGCCAGCCGGTACCTGGGTGTGGCGGCCGGCCGGATCAGCGATCCGTCGCTCAGAACGGAAGTCACCCGGCACGAGATGGACGCCAGGGCCTTCGCGCTCACACAGAAGCGGGCCCGGGAGGAAAACCGTGACGGCAGCACCCAGACTTTTGCCACATCGATATTCAAGCTCTACCGGAGCGAGCTCACCAAACGCCGGACCGAGCTCATCGTATCCATGATGGGCACCCGGGGTGTGGGCTGGGAGGGGTCGCCATTCGGTCCGGAAGAGCTCGAGGAGACCCGGTTCTGGCTCGGCAGGAAGGCGGGCACCATCGCCGGAGGCTCATCGGAAGTGCAGTTGAACATCATTGCCAAGCGGGTGCTCGGACTTCCGGACTGAGGACAGCACAGGATGCACAGGGGAGAAATCATGAACGAAGCTTTCAGCTACGAAGAACGGGACGGCGTGCTCGCCGGCCCCGTCCGCTCACCGCGCAACAGCGCAAAACATCTCGGCGCCGGCAGCATCCATGACGATGCGACGGCGCAGAAACTGGGATTCAGAGGCGGTACGGTGGCGGGCTCTCTGCACATGGAGCAGTTTCCGCCGCTGCTGGTTGCCGCCTTCGGCGAAGACTGGCTGCGAACGGGCGGCCTGTCACTCTATTTCAAGTACGCGACCACGGACAACGAGCCGGTGCAGGCCTTTGTCAGGGCGCCGGAAGCCGGCGACAGGCGGACGGACGTCTGGATGGACGACGCCCGGGACCACCGGGTGGCGGACGGTAGCGCGAATCTCGGCGGTCCTGATCCGGATTCGACGCTGCGCCAGCGTATGGCAGCCATGCCGGCACCTGAGGATCTGCGCATTCTGGCGGACGTGGAGGCCGGGACGACGGGAGAGCGGCTGCCAACGAGGATCAGCGGGGAGGCACTGGCAAACCGGCTGGCGGTGATCACCGAGCCGCTGCCGGCCTACACGGATGCGAGCATCTATGGCGAACGGATCGCCACGCCCGCGCTGCAGGTGCAGGTGATGCGACCGGGCGAACGCAGCATGCTGCCCCGGAACGGGGACTATGGCGTCGGTCTGTTCGGCGCCATCGAGCTGCAGCTCCACCAGGGTCCGGTATTCGTCGAGCACGACTACGAGTGCCAGTCGACGGTGCTGGCGGTGGGTGAAACACCGAAGACGGAATATCTCTACTACGAGGCCGCGCTGTACGAGCCGGGCAGTGCGTCGAAGATCCTTTCGATGATCATGATGCTGAGGTTCATGAAGGCCTCTTCCCGGCTCTGGCGCTGAGACGCGGAGCCTAGACGGCTCCTGCGCGGCGCCTAGACGGCTCCGGCGCGGCGCCTAGACGGCTCCGCGGGACGTGGGTTTGCCGAGCATCCGGTCGGAGATGATTCGCAGCTGTATCTCACTCGTGCCTTCGAAGATCTTGGTCAGGCGCGCGTCCCGCCAGTGCCGTTCCACCGCGTGCAGGGTGGTGTAGCCGGATCCGCCCAGAATCTGCAGAGCATCGGAAGTCACCCGTTCGGCCATCTCAGCCGCGTACCATTTGGCCATGGAGGCCTCCTTGTCGGCCCGGTCGCCGCTGTCCATGAGCGTGGCCGCGTGGTACATGAGCTGCCGGGCCGCTTCGATCTCGCTCGCCATCCGCGCCAGCTTGAACCGGGTTTCCTGGAAGTCCGAGATGGGCACGCCGAACTGAACCCGTTCGCCGGAGTAGTTCATGGCGTCTTCCAGGGCGCCGCGGGCCAGACCGATGCTGCGGGCGGCCGTGTGCACCCGGGCTGCGTTCAGCCAGTTCACCGCATTCTTGAAACCCTCGCCGCCGCCTTCGCCGCCGGTGATCAGGTTTTCCTTGGGTATCCGGCAACCGTCGAAAGCGAGCTCCCAGGTACGCCAGCCGAAGTAGCCGATCTTCGGAATCGGGGCACCTTGGCAGCCTTCGGGCAGTTCGCCACGGGCCTTCTCGATGATGAACTGAGCCGTACCTTTGAAGCCGGCTGCCTGTGCATCCGCACCGTCGAAACGGGCGAGCAGATTGATGTAGTCGGCGCCGTCCGCGAACGTGCACCAGTATTTGTTCCCCGTGATGACCCACTCGTCGCCGTCGAGGACCGCCTTGCAGGCGACGGCGCGGAGATCGGAGCCCACGTTGGGTTCGGACAGCGCCACCGCGGACAGCCACTCGCCCTGAGCCGCCTTGCGGGTCAGCTCCTGACGCTTCTCGAGCGGCCAGCCGCCCACGCCCATCATGGAGCCGGCCCGGGCGATGATGCTGGCCACGCTCATCCAGCCCCTGGCCAGTTCCTCGGCGATCAGCGCGTACTCGAACACGCCCAGACCCAGGCCGCCGAACTCCTCGGGCATGCGGATGCCGAAGTAACCCATGTCGGCCATCTTCTGCCGCAGATCCATGGGGATGTCGCCTTTCTGAGGATCCAGCTCATTGGCCACCGGCAGCACCTCGTTCAGGGTGAACTGGCGGGCCGCGTCCTGGATCATGCGGCGTTCTTCGGTCAGGTAGTGTTCTGTCATGGTCTGTGTCCGTTTCCTGCAGGG
>JAUIAV010000013.1:0-117500 GCA_030425195.1 Gammaproteobacteria bacterium
CGCGCGCCTTCCAGTACACTTCGGGCAACTGGATGTTTCAGCGGTTGTGAGTGTCATGCTGAAAAAACTGACGATGCTGGCGGCGTTGACCGTCTCCATCTCTGCGCACGGGGTCGTCCCCGTGGAGATCGTGGGTCTGTTCAAGGATCGTGCCGTCATTCGTGCCGGTGGCGGTGAGCAGATTCTGAAGGTAGGTGATACCACGCCTTCCGGGGTCACGCTGTTGCGTGCCGATGCGCAGGAAGCCGTGGTCCGCTGGCGGGGTGAGGAACACACCCTGGGGCTCTCCAAGCAGGTGGCCGGGCGTTTTGCGGAAGCCCAGGTATCCGAGGTGTCCATCCCGGCGGACGATCTCGGCCAGTACCGGATCCGCGGCGCCATCAACAATCACTATGTGGATTTTCTCATCGACACGGGCGCCTCCGTGGTGGCGCTGTCGTCCGCGCATGCGGATTCCCTCGGCATCGACTACCGC
The DNA here is from genome assembly GCA_030425195.1 of Gammaproteobacteria bacterium. Classification (GTDB taxonomy): domain Bacteria; phylum Pseudomonadota; class Gammaproteobacteria; order Pseudomonadales; family Azotimanducaceae; genus SZUA-309. The sequence continues at coordinate 476 of JAUIAV010000013.1, forward strand.
CGCGGGCAGCGGGGCTCGGTGCAGACCGCCCAGGGCAACGCGGAGTCCTATTTCATGTCGCTGGATAAAATCACGGTGGCAGGTATAACCGCGCACAACGTGCAGGCGGCCATCATCACCGGAAGATACCCCGTCGACATTCTGCTCGGCATGTCGTTTCTGAAGCAGGTATCGATCCGGGAGCAGAGCGGGGTCATGACGCTGGTTCAGAATTTCTGAACCGTCAGTGGTCGCGCAGCACGATGGTCTGCGCCAGTTCCTCCAGCAGCCGGTGTTTCAGATGCGCCCGGCTCAGCATCGACAGAGCTTCCGAGAGCAGATCCTCCGCCTGAGACCTGGCCTGGTCCACTCCGAGCAGTGAGGTATAGGTGCTTTTCTTTGCCTTCTGGTCCGAATTGGCCGGTTTGCCGAGCGTTTCCGTGCTCTGGGTGACGTCCAGCACATCGTCGATGATCTGGAAGGCAAGCCCGATCCGGGTGGCGAACTCGGTCAGCAGCACGTAGGTCTCCGCGTCCACCTTGGCGTTGCCGAACAGGGCACCGATCTGAACGGCCACCCGGATGAGCGCGCCCGTTTTGGCCGCGTGCAGGGACTGCAGCTGGGAGAGGCTGAGCTGCTTGTCCTCGGACTCGATGTCGAACACCTGTCCGCCCACCATGCCCTGCCAGCCGGCGGCTTCCGCCAGGAGCTGAATGGCAGTGAGGCGCACGTCCGTGCGTGAGATGGGGGCAGTCGCCAGGGTTTCGAAAGCCAGCGTCAGGAGCGCATCGCCCGCCAGGATCGCGTTGGCTTCGCCGAACTTCACATGTCCGCTTGGCAGTCCGTGCCGCAGATCGTCGTCGTCCATGGCCGGCAGGTCGTCGTGCAGCAGGGAATAGGCGTGGATGAACTCCACCGCGCAGGCGGGTGCCAGCGCATTTTCCAGATCACCGCCTAGGCCCGTGCAGGTGGCGCACACCAGCAGCGGCCGGATCCGCTTGCCGCCGGAGAGCACGGAGTAGCGCATGGCGTCGGTGAGGATCTGAGCATGCTCGGAGTTCACCGGCAGGTGATGAGTGAGGGCGTCCTCGATGGTGTCTCTGAGGGATCTGAGCTCAGGCGTCATCGAGGTCTTCGACGTCCAGATCTTCGAGGTCGCCGGACTCGGTGAGCACCTTCACCTTCAACTCGGCAGCCTGGAGTGCGGACTGACAGTGGCGGGTGAGCTTCACGCCGCGCTCGAAGGCGGTGAGGGAGTCTTCCAGGCTGAGGTCGCCCGTCTCCATTTTTTCGACCAGCGATTCGAGCTCGGCCAGTGCGGTCTCGAACGGCACCTCCGCCAGATCATCGGCGGCGGGTTCTGCTTTGCTCTTTGCCATGGCGGGTCAGCCGGCTTTGCGGGCGGCCTGGGCAAGCCGGTAGGCGCCGGTTTCTTCGTCGGAGGTGATCAGTCCGGCAGCTTCCAGCCGTGCCAGCTCCCCGCGGATTTCCCAGGTGAGCAGGGGCCGTCCGGATTCCCGCAGGCGGTCGGCGATGTGGCCGGGCCTGAACTCGGCAAGGCCGCTCTCCGCGAGCGATTCGATCGTGGTGAATACCTGGTTGGTGCGAAGCTTGTCGGTGCTCAAGGCCTGTCTCTCGAAAAAAGCCCGCTCAAGAGGCGGGCGGCATTTTGTACCAGAATCGGCCTACTCCCGCCAGGGTTCACCGGCCCGGTAGGCGGCCAGATGCTCGGCCAGCGCGGTCGCTTCGTCTGTGCCTGCTTCGGAGACCAGCGCCAGCGCCTGCTCCTGAATACGGATGGCGTCTGCGAAGCGGCCGAGCTCCGCATAGGCCGCTGCCAGGGTATCCAGATAGGCGGCGCTCTCCACCTGGGCCACGGCCTTCTCCGCATAGGTCAGCGCCAGCTCACCGTCCCGGAGATCCTCCAGGTGGCTGGTGGAGAGAAGCCAGGCATAGTCGTTCTGGGCCTGAGGCAGATTCTGCTCCGCAGCCTTGGCGATCCAGTGCACGGCGTCCGCATCCTCTCCCCGGCTGAGCAGGAGATAGAAGAGGCGCAGCTGCGCCTGGCCGAAGCCGGCATGTGCTCCTTTCCGATACCAGGATTCCGCCAGGGCCAGATTCTGCTCGACGCCGATGCCCGCCTCGTAGATGTGCCCGAGGCTGAGCGCGCCGGCCAGATCGCCAGCCTGTGCAGCCCGTTCGAGCAGCTCCCGGGCGAGCGTGGGGTCCGTAGGCACGCCATCGCCCACCAGGTACATGTGGCCGAGGGCCACGTCGGCGCTGCTCGAGCCTTCGGCGGACGCGGATTCGAACAGACGGACGGCTGCCGCATGATCGGGTTCGCCGAATTCCCCCTTGTAGAGCATGTAGCCGAGGGTGGCGGTCGCTTCCGCCGAGCCTTCCTCAGCCGCCCGTTCGATCCACTGCCGGGCGAGCGCGGGGTCCGGTGTTTCCGCGAAACCCTCCCGGTAGCTGCGGCCGAGATAGAGCATGGCCTGGGCGCTGCCGCCTTCGGCGGCTTCCGTCAGGATCTCCCGGGCTCTGTCCACGTCCTGATCCACGCCCCGCCCCTGCAGCAACGCAAAGCCGATGAAAAGATCCGCATCCGGATGATCCTGGGCCTGAGCGCGCTCGAAGAGCGCGAAAGCGAGCTCCGGATCCTCGTCCACCCCATCGCCGCGATGATAGAGATCACCCAGCCCGACCAGTGCCGGTGCGTTGTCCGGATTGAATTCCAGGGCCCGCGAGTAGTCCTTGCTGGCCGATACCGGCAGTCCGTCTGCGTAGTAGCTGTAGCCCCGGAGGTAATAGGCGCGTGAGCGCTCCGCGGGATGCAGGCGGGGATCGATGAGCGCCGGTGCCAGGTAGGTCCTTGCCAGGGAATAGTCGCCGGATTCGATGAGGTCGATGGCGCGATCGATGTAGGCGCGGGCATCCACGGTGTCCGCGGCTGCACCGGCCGCCGCAATAGCCAGCAGGAAAGAGCAAATAAATTGTCTTAAATAGTGTCCCAACTGATGTCCCGCAGGGTTGAACTGGTCCGATCCGCCCGCATCTAAGGTAATGAGTTTGCCAGACTTGGATCACCCTGGCGTGATTGGGTTCATGATAGACTCACGAACATACCTTCATGGGGGCGACTTGGCTTCGACGGGGGTAGCAGAGCAGAAGGTGCATGCCGAGAGGGTAGTGACTCTCGTTAAACAATCGCTGTAACTTTTATAGTTGCCAACGACGAAAACTACGCACTAGCGGCCTAAAAACCCCGCTTACGTCGATGATCCGCGCCTGCGGGGAGAAATCGACGGCAAAGTTCGCAGGATCGCGTGGATGTCTCGCCCGGGGCTGAAGCGTTAAAACCAATCGGGCTCGCCGACAGCACCCTGACCGTTGGGTCGCTCGAGGCTAAATCAATAGACGGACTCTAAGCATGTAGAGCCGACTGCCGAGCGCCAACGGACGCGGGTTCAACTCCCGCCGCCTCCACCAACACGACCCGGCTCTTCCCACTTAATGGGTCGAGCACATGGGTGGCACTTCATAGACCGTCTCCGGGTGGAAGCCAGCCGTTTACAGCAAGTGCTTTCCGGTAAACGGCGAGGTCGGTCCAGCGAAGTATCGACCATAGCGCTCCCGCTCTTATTCCTGCCCCGGCGCTCGTTCCTTCTTTCTGTTCTGCGCGTCATCGGGCGAGGTTGGTCGGTGTGGGGCGAATCTGTAGGATCTGCTTCTTTTTTCGACGGGAACAGATCCATGCCGAGGTTTCTCTTGATGTCGCTCCTGGCTGTTGTGCTCGGTGGCTGTGATGGCGGACAGGACGATGCAGACAGCCGCCAAACCGTTCAACGCGATACAGATGTAGCAGAGGACGCCGGCTCGAAGCCGAAAAGCCGGGAACCCCGGTGGGAATTAGACGTTGACGGTCGCCCCGCGCTCTCGGGCCGAACGATCACGGGCGTTACGGCGGGCGGATACGGTAACTACTCCCTGGCCAGTTCAGAAGCCACGATCAGCCTCACCCTGACCCGGGACAATCCAGAGTCTGATTTGAGCATCAGGTACAACGATGATGCGGTGCAGTGCGCGAATTTTGGTGAAGCACGCATTCACGTCCAGGGTGACCGGGCTGTGATTTCAGGGGAAGTCGAATGCTTTGCTTCTTCGGAGGGTTCCGGAAACCGTCGGGAAGCCGCGATTGACGGCTGGTTCCAGATCAAGAAGTAGAAGGCCCCGTCCTGTGTCGTTGAGGCGCGTGATCTGGTGATGGAGTGGTGATGGTTCATCGGTATCTGTTCTGTTTCGCCCTGGCGATTGCTGGATGGTTTGGCGCGACCAGGGCCTATGCCCAGACCACCGTCTACGAGATCGAGCCCAACGACACCCCTCTGGACGCCAATCCCATCACCGGCGCGGTCAACCTGTACGGCAGTATGCAGGGCGAGGACCAGGATGGATTCATCTGGACGGTCACCGACGACGATGCCCGCAAGACCTGGGATTTCGAGCTGCATGGCATACCCGGGGCGCTGACCATCGTCGAGCTGGTCAAGGTCCAGCCGACCGGAGACGGCAGCGAAGTCGCTTCGGCCGACAGGCTGATGAAAATGGGTACCCGTGACGGTGTGACTCCTGCCATCCACCGCGGGCAGCTGTTCGAGCCCGGCGAATACCTGCTGGGCCTGGCCCATGCCGGCGGGCCGGCACAGGGCGGTGGTATCTATCGCCCTCCGGCGGTCGGGTTGTCGTTCGGTGAGGAACCCGGGCCGGTGGAAGCGAGCGCTCCAGACACGGACGTCGAGCCCATAAACGACGGAGCCCATGCCTGGCAGTTTGCCATCCGTGAAAGCGGCACCCTGAGCGTCGGCAGGAATCCCGGAGGCAGCGAGCAACGGGAGCAGGCGCGAGCCGTGCGCCTGGGCAGCTATTACGCCACCTATGAGCCGCTGAAAACGGCCTGGTATTCGTTCACTTTCGACAGCAACGCCGCGGACCAGCGATGGGATATCGAGATCCGCTCGCCCATCGGTCGCGAACTGCGGGCCCGGCTGGTGGACGCAGAGGGCCTGAACCTGGTCGAAGGCAGGGCGGACAGCCATGGCCGTATCCTTTTCCCCGATCTCGCGCCGGCACCGGGCACCTGGTACCTGGAGCTGACCACGCAGGAGCCGGGATTCATCCAGGCCGTCTTTGCCACGGCCGCCGGCCAGCGGGTCGATGGTGAAGAGGCTGAACCGAACAACATCAACGCCCTGGCCAACCGCATCGAACCGGGCAGGGCCGTGACCGGTCGCATCAATCGTTCGGATACGGCCGACCTGTTCCGCTTCGAGATCGACGACAACCTGGCAGACCAGGTGCTGGCGCTCAAGGTCGAATCGACCCCGCCCGCGCGCATGCAGGTCTGCCTCTATGACGCGCAATGGACTGTCACGCAATGTCGCGACCAGGTTGCGCCACTTGAACTGGAGGACCTGCAACTGACGCCGGGTTCGTGGGGCGTCGGCATCGCCCGTGCGGACGAGACCGAGTACAGCGTGTCGTTCGAAACGCGGGGGGCGATCCAGCCCGGGCTGGAGGCCGAGCCCAACGACACCCGGATGTTCGCCACCGGGGTACCCGAAAGTCAGCGCATCAGGGGGCGCTTCAACGGCCAGGACGTGGACTGGTACCGCTTCCAGGTCGCCGACGCGGCGCAGCTCTGGCGCTTCCAGGTGATCGGCGACAACCTGAACCAGCTGGTGTACGTCAACGGCGCCGGCGAAGAGCGCGTGAAACAGCGCCCCCCGCCCGGCCAGCGCCGCGTGCGCCTGGAGGACATCTACCTGCTGCCGGGAACCCACTACCTGGCGCTGTACGCGCGGGACGGCCAGGCCGGCGGCGAGTACACCGTCCTGGCGCGGCCGCTCGGCCCGCCGGACCCGGACGGCGAACTGGAGCCCAACGACCCGGCGAACAAGCAGCGGCTGGCCTTCGGCCAGACCCGCAACGGCCTGGTCGCCGACACGGTCGACCAGGACTGGTACCGCTTTTTCCTGCCGGCCGAGGATCACATTCGCCTGAAGCTGACGCCGCCGGCGGACGGACACATCTGGATGGACATGTACTGGTACGCCGCCGAGGTGGGGAACGGCCGCCCGGCACGACCCGGTGAGCCGCTCGTCATCGAGGGCCTGTTTCCGCCGGGTGATTACTCAGTGAAGCTGGCGGCGCAGAAGCCCAGCGATGCCGAATACACCCTGTCCCTGGAGCGGCTGCCGCGGTTCAGCTGCCCGGCCGATTGCGAGCCCAATGGCATGAAGTCGGTACCGCTGGCGGCACCGCTTCCGTCCGATCTGGTCCTGGAGGGCCGAAACGGTGACTGGGGCGACTGGGACATCTACCAGCTGCCTGCTTTCGACAACCCCACGACTTTGCAGGTGATGACTACCGAGGCCATGAACGGATTTGCGATGGGTGAAGCATTCTGGCAGAGCACCCGGCTGACCTACGACGCCGAGCTGGGCGGCTACGAGTTCGAGGTGCCGGCCGGGCCGGCGCAACGCCTTATGGTGGACCATCGTGGCGCCGGGTATCGCCTGCAGCTGGTGTTCCCCAACGGTGAGATCGAGCCCGTGACCGAAGTCCTCCCGGTCACGCTTAAGCTGCAACTGCAAGCCGACACCGTGGCGGCCTTTCGCCGCCACGGACAGCGCGTGGAAGGCCAGCTGCTGCTTTCCAGCAGCGCGGATGCCGAACTGGCGTTGCAGTTCCAGGCGGCGACCAGCGACCACCGCTGGCAGGTGAGCCTGCCGGAGCCCGGCGCGAAGCTGGCCGCCGGTGCGCAGCTCGCCATCCCCGTCACCATCGATGTGCCCGACGATGCCTGGGCCGACCGGCCTGTCCGCGTCAGCATGGCGGCCCGGGACGCGGGTGGACGCCAGGCCGAGACCTGGTCGGAGATCGCCGTCGACCCCGACGCCCTACCGGTGGGTTCCAGGATGCACTGGCCGATCGCCGGGCCGCTGCGCGGTGGCCTGAATGCCGCCTGGGCGATGTTCGGCGCCACCTGGGTGGACAGCCCCAATCCGGTGGGCCGGGAGTCAAACCTGCGCGACGGCATGGTGCTGTTCGGCGCCAACGCGTTCAACAGCTGCAAGCGCGACGAGCTGGGTATGCCGGCGTGGACCCTCGACCTGCCGGGCGATCAGCCGGTGCCGGTGGCGGGCTTCGCGCTCAATCATTTCGGCATCGACAAGCCGTTCCAGATGGTGCGGCGGGCCACGCTGCTGGTCTCGGGCGACGGCGTTGAATGGACGCCTCTGCTCACGGCGGATGTGCCGCCGTTGATGACCGAACAGTCGTTTGCCGCCGACCGGCCCGTTGACGCGCGGTTTGTAAAACTTCGAATCGATGCCAACTGGGAGGAAGCCAGTTACTGCCATGCCGTGCAGGCCGGTGAATGGAAAGTCATCCTGGCGCCCGGTTTCGACCTGTCCGGTGGCCAGGGTTTCGATATCGCCAGCCTGGAACTGGGTGGCCACGTGGTGCGCCAGATTCCGACCGACGGAGAACCGGCACCGGTTCTGGAGACCGATGGGCATCGGGCGTACCTCGATTCCCGTGGGTCGACCACCCGCGACTATGTCATCGGTTTCAACCGCAATCGCACCGCGCAGGTGGCGCGTGTCGAGTGGATCCAGCTGGAAGGCGACGATCACGGTTTCGATCACATCGAAGTCCTGGCCAGCCTGGAGTCGCCGTCGGGGCCGTGGGTATCGTTGGGTGAAGTCGACCTGGTCGATGGCGAGGTCCGTGCCGAGGTGGTCCTGCCGCAGCCCGAGTGGGCGCGCTTCATACGCGTTTCGGCGCGGTACAAACCGGGTCTCAAGGTCGGGCTGGCGCCGGAGCGTATCCGCGTCTGGGAACGGCCGGTCGACGATGAATACCGGTCGGTGCTGAGCGAGTGGGGTGATGTCGAGTACCGCGCATTCTATGAGCACCAGGCGGGCGTGCCCGCCGCGCCGGACGAGTGGGTTTCCGGTAACACGAGCCGGGAACAGGCGGCGCGTCTGGCCCCGGGCACCCCGGTGCGCGGCCGCGTGTCGCTGCAGTCCGGTACCACGCACTGGTACCGGATCACCCTGCCACCGGAGCACAACACGCTGATTCTCGACCTGAACGGCGAGCACACGGTGCGCACGGTGCTCGCCCTCGAGGACCAGGCCGGCCAGCCGCTGCCCCTGCGCCGTACCGACCCGGGTAACCAGGCCAATGTCAACGTCTTCCGGGCTGCCACCGACCCGGGCGGCACCGTCTGGATGCAGGTCGTCGAGCCCCCACGCAACGTCATATTTTCCTGGGACACCAGCCCCAGCGTCGCCCCGATGATCCCGCGCATTCGCAACGCGCTCGTCGCTTACAGCAGCCAGGTCGTCCCGGAGCGCGAGGCCGTGAACCTGATGCCCTTCGCGTCGGGCCTGCTGCTCAGGCAATGGATGGGCGAACCGTACATCCTGCAGACCGCGCTGAACGAGTACGACCGCGGGCTGGGTTCCAGCGACGCGCAGAGGACAGTGAAACAGGCGTCCATCGCCCTGGCGCCGCGTGCCGGCTCCAAGGCCATCCTCGTGATCACCGACGGAGCCACCCCGCCGGATGCGGCCGTCTGGGATGCGCTGGACGAAACCCGGCCGCGGGTCTTCGGCCTGCAGGTGGCGGGCGAAGCACGCTGGAACCTGGACGTGATGCGGGACTGGTCCAGCGTCAATGCCGGGCATTTCAGCCAGCTGCGCTACGACGGCGAGATGGAGGTGGCGTACAACCGCGCCGCCACCCTGATGCGCCGGCCGGCCGAGTACGTGCTGACCGCGGATACAGAGTTCAACGAAGCACCCGGGCCCGGTTTGTTGAGCGTTGTCCGGGGGGAGGGTGCGCCGGGGTCGAGCGGCGCCGCCATCGCGCTGATCCTGGACGCTTCCGGCTCCATGCTCCAGCGCGTGGACGGCAAGCGCCGCATCGCCGTCGCGCGTGAGGTCCTCACCGAGGCGGTGCGCGAGCAGATTCCCGCCGGTACGCCGGTGGCTTTGCGGGTGTTCGGCCACCGCGAAGTGGATTCCTGCCGGACCGACCTCGAGATCCCGCTGGGCCCGCTCGACCCTGCCGCCGCAGCGGAAAAGATCGCCGGTATCCAGGCCATGAACCTGGCGCGCACGCCCATTGCCGACTCCCTGGCGGCCGTACCCGGCGACCTGGGCGGCCGCTCCGCCGGCGCCGTCGTGCTGGTGACCGACGGCGAGGAAACCTGCGACGGCGACCCGGCCGCGGTGATCGAAGGGCTGCGCGACAAGGGCTTCAACGTCACCCTGAACATCGTCGGTTTCGCCATCGACGAGCCCGACCTGGCGGCGCAGTTCGAGCGGTGGGCGGCCACCGGTGGCGGCCGTTACTTCGGCGCAGCCGACCAGGCCGGTCTCAGCGAGGCGCTGGCGCAGGCATTGCGCGTGCCCTTCCAGGTGCTGGATGCCGGCGGCAACGAGGTCGCCAGCGGCCAGGTGGGCGGTGATGCCGTCGAGCTGGAGCCGGGTATCTATCGCGTCACCGTGGCGACCGACCCGGTGCAGGTATTCGAAGACGTCATCGTGCTGGGTGAAGATCAGCAGGAGATCAGCGTCCGCTAGGCCCGTCGGACGCAGACTGCGCTCTGCTGAGCAGCTGCATCCGCGAGTGTGGAATGCGATATCTTTGCACCCAGTGGAGAATGGAAAGAGGACCATGATCGCTCGATTCCTAGTCATCTGTCTGGCCGGGCTGCTGTCTCCGGCAGGCCTGAGCGCCGAACCCGGCGATCAGCCGCTCACCCCGATACCGGAACACAAGAGCGCAAAGCTGGCAGGCGCGCTGGAAGAAATGCTGGGCGCGATCGATCGCAGCCAGTTCGATCTGTTCGCTTTGATCGATGTGCTCGACTACGACGAAGTGCAGGCCATCGATTTCGTTTCCACCGAGATCGCGTACGAGCCCTATGAAGGAGTTCTGAGAGGCGCTGAGGGCACTCTGATCAGCCGTTCAGGAAACAGCCTCGACCAGGCACTGTTGCTGGCGCGTCTGCTGAAAGACATGGGGCTGGATGCCCGCATCGTCAGCGGCGTCGCGCCAGATGCCGAACCGGTGCGGCCGGCTCTGAGGGGACACGCTGCGAGTCCGTCCGTGTTCAGGGATCCGACAGCGCTGAAGCGTGCGGCCGCGCTTCTGAACGATGGGCCGCCGGGCGCGCCGCTCGATGGCGAAGCGGGGTCGCAAGTCCTGGAGATCCCCGAGGACGTGCTCGGCTGGTCCGACGACCTGTTCGAGGCGACGAAGCGTGGGCAGGCTGCTTCGGTGCCCTCCGCGTTGATGGAGAGTCCCTACTATTGGGTCGAGTACCGCGACGCCAGCGCGGGGGGCTGGCAGCCCGTACACCCGGCTCTGGGTGACCCTCGTGCGAAGCCGGAGCTCGCGCCTTCAGGCTACATCGCGGACAGCATCGACCCCGAGCTGCAGCATCGCATTCGGGTGCAGGCCTTCATCGAACGCTCCAGAGGCGGAACGCTCGAAGAAGCGCTCGTGGCCGGTCCCTATGAGTTCCCGGCAGCGAACCTGACCGGCGTCACCTTCAGATACTCTGTCATCCCCGATGCGTTTCTTTCCGCAGAGGGTCCTGTGGTCGAAGGTGCAGATGAGGCGCTGGCCGTTTCCAACCTCTTTTTCCCCGTGTTCGACTTCGGTAGCGCCCGGTTGGACAAGGCCTTTGATTCCATGGGTAACGTTCTGTCGGCGGACGATGCAACCAGCGCAATGGCCGGTGTTTTCGGAGAGGTGAGCAAGGGTTTTCTTGCGGCAGCAGAGGAACTGAGCGGCAATGCTTCGGAGGGGAAGGCGCCGATTGCGTATGTGACCCGTCATTGGCTGGAGATCACGCTGTTGCGCCCTGGCCAGCCGTCAAAAGTCATCGTGCGCGACATCGCCCGCTGGCAGGATGATGCGACGGAAGTCAGAAAATCTCTGGCCCGCACCGCCTATTTCAGAGTAGCCACCGGGCGGGTTTCGCCCGCTCAGATTCTGGAACGCACCCTCGGTGCGCAGCGGGCATTGCTCACTTCCCTGACGTCGGCAACGCCACTCAAGCTGGAAGAGAGCACCCTTGCTCAGTTCTCGCTGGACGCTGAATCGTTCCTGCTGATGTCGGACCTGGCTGCCGCCGGGAATACCGAGTCGCTGTCGTTCAGGAATGAGCCGGCCATCGTGGCGCGCTTCCTGCCATACGGCAGAATCGATGCGAGTCGTGATGGATTCGATATCGTCCATACGCCGCGCCGGGCGGTAGCCATGGACTCGGCCAGACCGGACATGCGGACGACGGTCCTCAACGGGGTCGTAGACAGCTGGTTGGAACAGGAGCTGTTCTCACCGGAGGATTCCAGCCGATCCGCCTATGGGCGTCTCAGCCAGCGACTCGAGGCGGGCGGCGAACTTTCCGTCCTCGACGGCGCATCAGAGGTGTCTGTCGAATCCGTCCCGGTGCCGGCCAGAGAGACAGTGCTCCGGGATCTCTCGAATGGAGACCGGGTTCTGGTCGTGGGCGCGCCTGAACAGTGCGATGCGTGGTGGCGTGTCGATCCCCTGACGGGCGGCACGCTGAGCATGCTGGCGAACGGGTGGGGCGGGGTGATACCCGAGTATCTCAAGGATCTGGCGGCGATCCACGGAAAGTTGAAGATAGGGTCGCTTGCGGCCGGCTGTGGTCTCACGGTGCCTTTCATTACGGCGTCGGCGGCAATCAACGGGCTGGGTCTGCTCGAGTTGAACGACGCGCTGGGGAACTCCAATCTGGACATCTGTGCGCAGATACCCCAGCCGAATCTGCAGACGCTGTGCTCGCTGACGGTTACCGCTATGGGCATGGCGGCCGCAACCGGCGCCGGTCAGTCCGGACTTTCGGCGGGTGTTCTCACTCGAATCTGCGTCATGTCGGCTCTGTAGCCGCCTGCAGGCCAGGGAAACCTGGAACTCGCGCACCGAAAGTCTTTCCTTCCTGACTGTTCAATAAAATCAGATGGTTAGGCCCTGTTTACAAAGCAATGCAGTAAATGTAGGTTAGAGGTGTTCGGCATAACCTACTAAAAATACAAGACTATTGCCGAATGCGGACACTTGAGTGCAGCGGGGACAGCTGCTTGAGGATCGAGCCCATTCGGGTTCCGGGAGGCGAACGTGGGGGCGTTACCAGATGATGTCGATCTGTTCATCGATCGGCAGTTCGACGAGGATGATGTTGCAGCGGCCAGATCGTTGATCGATCGTCCGGAGTTGAGCACACCCAGGGTGGTTCGATGTGTGCTGTACCTGTCCAACGGCAGTCTCAGCCTGCTGAAGCACTACGTTGAAGAAAGCATCAGATCCGTCACCGGCGTTCTGCTCGACGCTGAATACGTCACCGGTGTTTCTGACCAGCCGATTCTGGCGCGCGACATGTCACTGCCGTTTCAGCATCGACGGAACCTGGGGCGACATGTATTCGGGCAATCGGCCGCCCGCCCGCCGGCCAAGGCTGCGCCCGTCGGCAGAAGCGCCACCCGCAATGCCTGGCGCGAGCAGAAAAGGCACTGTATGAGCGGGCAGCGTTTTTTCCTCGGCGAGGTCACCTACGTCATTGCCAGGCACCAGCCTCGCGATGAGCTGGTTTACTGCTATCGCGTCGACGGCGTGTCCATGACGCCGGTCAGGCTGCCGCTGGTTTTCGTCCTCGAACGGCTGGCCGAGCATATTGAGCTGGAAGCGAGCCTCTAGATCCGGGCGAGCACGCTCGCCGGTTCGTGCTCTACTCCCTGCGCGGGGGATGTCTGGTCGCGGGACTGATGAGCCTTCAGCCATCATCACAAAAGCGACCCGCGTGTTCAGTCCCCGCCGGGAAGCACGACCCACTCTGCTTCCTCGAATTCGCCGATCACGTTGATGTCCACGAACTCCGCCTGCGCCTCGATGATCCGTTGAATCTCCGGATCCCGCACCGTCTCCATGGCATCACGTTCCTGTTTTGACGCCCAGGTGGCGATGGCGAGCAGGCGGTCGTTGCTTCCGATCCGGCGATGGAGGCGCGTGCCCTGTGCGCCGGGTGACTGCTGAATCAGGCGGCTGGCCCGGACCCAGGCGTCGGCGTACTGCTCAGCCGTATGGCCCGGCCTCACCCGGACCTCGAAGACAAAGTGCATAGCGTGCTCCTGCGCGTTGCGAAGAATCAGGCTAGCACGTCAGATCAGCTCGCCGACCGCGCGATGCGCCTGGTCGATGGCCTCATCCAGATAGGCCCGGGCCCCCGCATCGGAGTTGGCGATCGCAACGCGACCCCAGGTGCGCCGGCCGATCTCATTCGGCGCCTCGCCGGGTGCGTACTCGGGATCGTGCAGAGGATAACGGCCATAGGCATAGCCGTGCGGCCACCGGTTCACGGTAATGGCGGCGATGTCCCGGGCAGTGTCGAAGTCTGCCTCACCCAGCAGCTGCGTGAGAAAGTTCAGGATGTCCGCTTCGATCTCGGAATAGCGGGTGCCGAGCAGCCGGGCCCGGCCGATGCGGAACTGATCCGCCGGCGGCAGGCCGCTCTGGCCGAAGGCACTGGAGAGATGCAGCACCACGGGGTCATCGGGTCCGGCACTGAACTGATAGCGGCCCATGGAGACGGGGAAGTCCACCATCATGTTCTGGTGAAACATGTTGGGAGCGAAGCACTGGCCGATACCCAGAGCCTTCAGAGCGCGCCACTGCCGCAGCACCACGTTGGTGTATACGAGCGGGACCTTGACCTGTTGCGCCAGCGCCGCTCTCTGACGCTCCGGCAGGTCCGGGCAGAGATAGGGAATCATGGCGTTGTAGCAGGCCAGAACGCAGCTGCCGGCGCTGGCTTCGTGCTGCCGTCCACCGCGCACATAACGCACGGTGACCTCTGAACCGGATTGCGTGACGTTCACTGCCGTGCTGCTGAGGCGGACGCGGACGTTGTGTGCAGGCCGATCGAGCTGGCTGTAGTCGAAGCGCGAGGTCACGAGCTCCGCTGGCTCGAACGCATCTGCTATTTCCGGAATGAGAGAACGCACCAGCAGTCTGGCGATACTGGCGTTTCCGTCCGGAAAGTGATGGATGTAGGGGTCGGCCAGTCCACCCAGGAGACCGCGCAGCCATTCAAAGCCCGGTACCCCCAGATGCCTGCCGCCGGGCATGCCCAGTATCAGGGCTTCCACGGCCGGAATCTGATCGATACCGATACCGTAGTAGCCGGACGGCAGATCGTGCAGCAGATTGATCAGCGCCGGTGACGTGATGCCCAGCCGTTCCTCGAGGAAGGTCAGATAGCTGATGCTGCTCAGATAACCGGGCAGATCCAGCAGGCCGACGTCTTGCACTGCGTCGCTCGTCGTGGTGAGCAGCGTCATCATCGCCGCCCGGTCGGCGTCGCTGAGGGGCATGGCCTCCACCGCTTCCGCTTCGCTCAGCTGCCCCGGGGCCAGGCCGAGAAAATCAGCTGCACCGAAGAGGCTGGCAGTGACGAATGCCGGGCGTCCGTAGGTCTCGCGATCGAAGAAGAGGCCGCCGGAGAGGCCGTGCCGTCGGTAGAAGTCCTGGTCGTAGTATCCGCCGAAAGCATCGATATCCACGGCGAGCTCGTTGAGCAACCGCTTCGACACTTCGCTGTAGGCGGAAGGGCTCTCCATGGTCTGGCTGCCGCCGTAGCCGATGAGGTGGTGACCGTCCGCCATGAACTCGTTGCGTTTGGCATGGCCGCCGAAGTCGTCGTGATTGTCCAGCACCAGAACGCTCGCCCGGGGGTTCTGCTGTCGATAGAAGTAGGCCGCCGCCAGACCGCTGACTCCGCCGCCCACCACGATGAGGTCGTAGGCTTCTGTCTCTCCCGCCACGGGTCCGAAGTCCTGCTGCCCTTCCCGCGCCAGCGCATGCGCGGTTTCGAAGGAACCCACGTGGCTGCCGCGCAGACCGGTAAGGCCGGGCGGATAGGGCGGACCGGCTGTCGTCTCCGATGCCGAGCCTGCACGGCCGCCCAGGGCGACAGGCAGCGCCAGAGCGCCGTGGACGATATCCCTGCGTGTGAAACCAGCCATGTCACTCCCCCTCCGCGGTGAGCTGTCAGTTCAGAAGCCGGCGCTCATGGTAACCATGCCGCCGGCGTTCCCACCAACATGCCGGAAACCGCCCTCATCTTCCTTTGGAAGCACGCCATCCCGAAGGCGCGAAACGTGCGTCCGCGCACATATGTAGCGCTTGCCATTGCCTAGTCTTTTCGGTGTCAGCAAGGAGGATTCCCGACGAGATGGATCTGGACGCAATGCTGCTCGTTCTGCTGGGGTTGGCTGCCAACCTCTCCGGCTATCCCTTCCCGGATGAGAAACCGACGGTGCGTTTCGAGGACCGGGCGTTCTTCGAAACCCGTGTCTGCCGGCGTTCTCCGTGCCGGGTGGTCGGCTGGTACGATGATCAGGGCACGATCTACATCGATCGGCGCTTCCAGGATCTCGACGGTGCGATCGGGCCCAGCCTTCTGGTTCACGAATTTACCCACTATCTCCAGCACGTGAACGGTGCGTTCGCCACGGGCTCATGTCCTGAGAACATTGCCCGGGAACGCGAGGCGTACCGTGTCCAGAACCGCTACATACGGGAAGTGCAATCGAGCGAGGCGGTGATCGACGTGCCTGCGATATCCTGCGGCTACCCGAACGCGGCCGAAGGCTGATCCCGGCTGCCTGGCCGGTTCATTCCGGTCATTTCGCGCTTTCTGTTGACTCCCCATTCCAACTTCCCGATATTGAAGCGGTGCGATGGCGAGGGAGTGCTGTCCGATCGGCCGGCCGTCTGTCGCATTTCGAGCCTTCCCGGACGCCGGGTTGGAAGCACACGAAAGGGAGATTCATCAATGAAGATCAGATCCTTAATGGGCGCCGCCAGCCTGGCTGCTGGTGTTGCCATGGTCGCGCCGGTTCAGGCGCAGGCCCTCACCTGCGAAGACCTGGAGTTTACCGGTGCGGTAACCGCCAACTATCCCGCAGCCGGTGAGTTCTGTCAGAGCGTGGTGGAGCGGGACGGCAGACCTTTTGCTCAGTTCATTGGCCAGGTGACGCGCGTCCGCGGCGGGACGGTGCACCTGAGATTCAAGCGGCCGGATGGGACGTTCGGTGACCCGGTCAGCTTCACCCCGCCCGCCAACTTCCGCGTCCAGATTGATGGCCGGAGGTACTCGGTCCGCAATCTGAGTCCCCGCCAGGAGCTCAGCATCTATATTCCTGAGGACGAGTGGGTGCTGGCGCATCATGAGTCGCCCGAGGAGTTCGCCACGGCGGCGACGGTGACCACGGTCGCGATTCAGGAATCTAGCGAGGATGAGTACATGGCGGCCGCCACCCTGCCGGGTACCGCCAGCATCTGGCCGGCCGTTGGTCTTGCCGGCACCGGGCTCGTGGCCTTCGGTGGCCTGCTCGGCTGGATACGCCGTCGGCGGACAAGCTAGCGGTTGAGGAGGGCGCCTCTCAGCTGAGGGGCGCTCGTCAGGCCGGTGCGGGTACCCGGGTGCCGCGCACGATGAATCGGCGCGGAGCGTTGCCAGCAATGTAGAACGGATAGCAGGTCACCAGCGTGATGCTCGCGTGATCGGTGGGGTCGAGGACGTAGACATCCTCGGGATCGACGATCAGAGTTTCTTCCACGCGATAGGCCGTATCCCCGTCGCGGGTACGCACCGATATCACGTCGCCGACCTCGATGTCCTTGAGCACCCGGAAAAAGCCGTCGCGATGCCCTGCGATGCCTGCGTTTCCGGACATTCCTGGAAATGCGGTCCCCTCGATGTGCCCCACGCCCCGGTTCAGCTCGAATTCCCCGGTTCCGTCGAAGATGGGCACGCGCAATGAAAAACGCGGGATGCTCAGCACCCCGGCCGGCATGCCGGCGCTGATGGAAAGACTTTCCTGATAGGCTGCCCTGCGGCTGTCTGACCAGAGGCTCTGGTCATGCTGAGCTTCCTTCAGGGCATCGCTGTCGAGTGATACCGGCTGCCTGACTTCGCGAACGGATGCCTCGACAGGATCCGCATCGGCCGTCTCGGCATCGAAAGCCGCAAGCGCTGCAGCGCTTCCGGAAGCCGCGTCCACGCGGCTGGCCCCATAGGCGGCCAGCATGGCAACGCCTGCGACGATTGCCAGCGCCTGTACGTATCCGAGCACCCGGTCCAGCGGGCCGGACAACGGCTCAGCGTCTGTCTGTCGAGGCTGTTCAGGGTTACGCCTGCTCACGATCCCGCACTCCATGTTCCCCCGTTACTCTCACCCGTCGCCGCCGGCGAGTCAAACCTCAGAAAGATCGGCCGAAGTGCATGAAGACGCTGGCGCTGCCGTCCCGGCCGAAGCCCGTACCGAGGATGAAAGGCCCTAATGCCGTTTCCGCGCCCAGATAGGCGGCGATCGACTGATAGTTGTCTTCCAGCTTCGGATCCAGAATCTCGAGCTCGAGATCGCCGTACTCGAGAAGGATCCCGAAGAACATGGGCACTGAGATCAGCGCTTCCGATGGGTTCAGACGGCGGAAGATTTCCACGGAGCCGAGCAGATAGCTGTCGGCGAGCAGAGAATTTTCGGCGAACGAGCTCAGGCGGCGGAAACCGCCCAGGCGGAGGAAGTCGATGGGGTTGCTCTGGTCGTTGTCCACCGTGTGAGCGTCGCCGCGCAGCACCACGTCCAGCCCCAGCAGATGGAACGGCTTGACGAACCGCAGGCGGTATCGATCGCTCTCGCCGCCGTCGCTTTCGAGTTCTTCGAGCCGTCGCGCCGAAGCCTGCAGCTGCAGACCCGTGCCTGGCCATTCCAGTCGATTCAGCGTATCCACCCCGAAATGGATACCGCCGCCCGCATACTTGTCCGAGTAGGATCCGAGGAGCGGCAGGATGGCCACCCGGGTGTCCGTTTCCACGGCCGAGACGATGCCGTCCACTGCCAGGATGCCCCAGTCGCCCAGCTCGCGCCCCAGGCGGATCCGACCCTCCGCCGTCTGCTGCCAGAATACGCCGAGACGAACGTCGTCCAGATCCAGCAGCAGTTCCTCGGCACGGTATCCAACGGCGGGTGTGACGAAGAATCGGCTCTCGGTGCCGAACGGCTGGTAAAACTCCACTGCCAGACCGAGATCCGTCCCCACCTCCCCCGAGATGCGCAGCTCACTGCCACTGCGACCGAACGGCCTGCGTGACAGACGACCTCGGACCGAGTAAGTGCTGTCCCCTTCAAAGTTGTTGGAAGCCCGCAGCCCGGCGCTGAGCAGGTTCCGTCCCAGACCGAGGGAGCGGGTGTCGAGCACCGCGGTGTCTGCGTCCCGCAGCACGAGATCCGTCTCGCTGAACGGGCCGAAGCTGGCCAGATCTCTCAGTTTGCGTCCTATCCGGTCCGGATTCGTGAAGTCCTCGGGCTGGTAGCCCAGCCGCCGCTCGATGAGGACGTCGTCGATCACGGAATCGTTGCGTACGACGATGCTGGCGGGTGCGTGTTCGGCGGCTTCTCCCGGATCGGGCCGGGGATCTGGAGGCGCGGCCAGACGCCGGATGTTCAGGAGGGCCTGCCGGTGCTGCAGGGCCGCCGCTTCACCTTCCGCGAATCCGAGCTCGGCACGGTCGAAGGACGAGGTGGTGAGTCCTGAAATGTCAGGCTGGATCAGCACGTCTTCTTCACTCAGCCGGTCCTGCTGATCAAGCCAGTTCCGCCAGACCGTGAGCCGGATCACCTGCTGAGAAACCTGGGCGACTGACCAGGACGCGCCGGCCTCGGGAGGGGCGACCGTGGTGTCCAGGGCGATGATCAGGTCCGCACCCATCGCCTGGGCGAACGACACCGGGAGCTGAGCGGCCAGACCGCCGTCGATCAGAACGCGCTCACCGATCCGACGGGGCGAAAAGACTCCGGGAACTGCCATGCTGGCCAGCATGGCTTCCACCAGATCACCGTCGCCGAGCGCGACCGCTTCTCCGTTGCTCAGATCCATGGCCACCGCACGGTACGGGATCGGCAGCGTGTCGAAGTCCGTGCTTTCAGGGACGTGTCGCAGCAGCTGACGGTACAGGCTCTTCAGTCCTGCCATGCTGCGGAATCCGCCCGGGAGCCTGAGACCGCCGTCGGCGATCCCCGCGACGTAGCCGCTGAAGTAGAGGTCGTCCTGTTCCTTGCGCAGGTAAGGCTCGTCGCGCCGGCTCTGCT
Source organism: Gammaproteobacteria bacterium (assembly GCA_030425195.1). GTDB lineage: Bacteria > Pseudomonadota > Gammaproteobacteria > Pseudomonadales > Azotimanducaceae > SZUA-309. The sequence continues at coordinate 19,714 of JAUIAV010000013.1, forward strand.
GTCCCGCGAAGACGTCCGGCCAGCGGCTGTCCCGGAAGATCTGCTGCAGTGCCTGGGCATCGTACCCGGCCGCATAGAGCGCGCCGACCACCGAGCCCATGCTCGTACCGACCACGCAATGCACGGGCACACCCAGGTCCTCCAGTGCTTTCAGGGCGCCGATGTGGGTGGTCGCGAGAGCGCCGCCCCCGCTCAGCACGAGTGCGACGTCGAGACCATCGGTGTCGTCGTCATCACAGGCGGAATAGGCGGTGATCGGAAGCAGAAGCATCAGCAGCCACCAGAGCATGCCGCTCCGGTGGACCGTATGCCTCCGAAGCTGCCGCCGTTCAGCCGATGGCGCTGGTGCCGCTGTTTCTGTTTCCGCCCGTCTCCCTGCAGCTCTCATAAGCGCGCTCCCTGCTCCTGTCAGCAGGGAGTGTAGTCAAGGTCAGCGCAGGGGAGATAGGCAATCGAAGTCCTGGGTCGGGGTCAGTTCCAGTACCAGGTCACGGTTCCCCGCACGCTTCTCGGCTCCAGCGGATGGAAGTGAATGTCCTCAACGCCTTCCGGCGGCTCGCCGTCGAGCCGCGAGGCGTAGTAGTAGGAAATGTCATAATCGTCCGAATCGAACAGGTTGAATACGTCCAGCCGGAACTCCACGCTGCCGCGACGGTAAGCCACGCCCGCATTCACCAGCAGCGAGTCGTCCGATTGCACGGTTCCGTCCTCGGTGAGTGGCGCTTCCCCCAGCCACCGCACGCGCGCGCTGGCGGAAAAACCGTTCTCCCAGGCGCCGTTCAGGCCCAGGGTGAATGTGGATTCCACCGCCCCCGGGATCTCGCGCCCGCCGCCCGCGTCCTCTTTGAATTCTGCATCCGTGTTCGTGTAGGCGGCGTTGAGCGCGAGCCAGGGTGCCGCCTGCCAGAACACCGCACCTTCGAAACCGACCCGCTCCGTGGCGCCGTTCGGCTCGGTGGTGCCCGCGTCCCCCACGTAGACGAGTTCGGAATCGAGCTCGAGCCAGAACAGGGTGAGGGTTGCGTTCAGATTCCGGCCCTGCTCGAAACGCAGACCGATTTCGGCGCCATCCGAGCGCACGAGCGCCGGCACGGCGTCCACGGGATCGCCGCTCACGGGATCGATGCTGATCGTGGTGCCCCGCACGTCGTTGGAATGAAAGCCCCGGCCCGCATTGAGGTAGGCCTCGGCGTGATCCGAAAACCGCCAGGCCAGCGTGGCCTTGGGACTGAGGATGGCATCGCTGTCGCTGCCGGAGTTCGCGTCCCGATAGGCGTTCACCTCCCAGTCGTACCAGTCGGCGCGCAGACCGAGGATCGTGCGCAGCCGATCGGTAATGGCCCATTCGGCCTCTGTCCAGGCGTCGAGCGAGAGTTGCTCCACCTGGTCTTCCCGGATCGTGTCGGATCGGACACGGTTCACGGTGCCGTACAGGCCGACTTCGTCGATGTCGTCGAAACGAAGGCCGCCTCCCCATCGCAGGGCGAGACCGTCGGCGGGCGTTTCCGTGCCGCCGCGGATGCCGAGGCCGTAGATCCGACGCCTGTCCCGCTGCTCGAACTGGTCGCCGTCGAGCGGGTCGTCGAGAAAGTAGGTGAAATTCGAGAACAGGGTGAAGTCGTAGTCGATGGCGTAGGCGTTGATGGACCAGGCCCCGATATCCACCTGACCGGTGAGCGCATAGCGGGCGGTCTCTCCCCCGAGGTCACCGTCGATGAATCCGAGCGGGCTGATCAGGTCCTCGCTCACCGCCCGCTGCGGGATCTGGTCGGTGGCGTTCCACTCGCTGTCGTAGCCCTGCACTGTGATGCGCACGTTCGTGTCGCCGAGTGTGCCGTTGTAAGCGCCGAAGAACTTCAGCTGCTCGAGATCCTCGGACAGCTCCCAGGGCCCTTCGTAGCCCGTCACGTCCAGGGCCCCCGTGAGCTTGCCGTCGCCTGCGCTGACCGATCCGGCGGCCAGACCCCGATAGTAGTCATACTCGCCGATGGTGGCGGACAGCAACGATTCATCCAGCGCATCGTAGAAGTCGAATTCCACGCTGGCGGCGGATGAGAAATCCCCCACCTGGGCGGAATAGGGTCCGCGCCGGTAGCGGGTGGTTTCCACCAGCTCGGGAATGAGAAAGTTGAGATCCAGATAGCCCTGGCCGTGACCGTGACTGCGCATGTTGATGGGCACGCCTTCCACGCTGGCGGCGAAGTCGGTGCCGTGGTCGAGATTGAAGCCGCGAATGAAATACTGATTGGCCTTGCCGGTGCCCGAGTGCTGGGTGGCCACCATGCCGGGTATCGATTCCACCAGCTCACCCACTCTGAGCATGGGCGGCAGGCGGATGTCATCGAACCCCACTACCCCTTCGGAGGCAGAGCCTGCGACACCGATCAGGCGCTCGGCCCGGCCGTACACCACCAGCTCCTCGATGGGTCCGGTGCCCTCGCTGCCGGTTTGTGCATCGACGCCGGGGGCGGATACGGTGGCTAGGCAGCCGGTGACGGTGAAGAGAGGCGCCAGCAGCCGTCGTCCTGTTTTTTTCATCGTGGTCTGTCCATACTGTCCGGCCGATATTAGGCAACCGGATCAACACCGAGAATGGATCGGTTTTCGTTTTGGACCTGAAGAGAAATCTGCTGACCCACTGGCTGGAGGGATTCCGGGAGTCCGGCATGCCCGCGCTCGGCCACCGGGAGCTCGAAGTGCTCGATCACCTGTGGCGTTCGGACCGGCCATCGGCACTGGAGCTCCGCGAGCGGATGCAGGATGCCGATGTGTCCCTGAACACCATTCAGAGCACGCTGGAGCGGTTGCACAGAAAAGGACTCGTGGAGCGGGAAAAGGACGGACGCGCTTTCCGTTACGCGGCCGTCGTCGGCCGCGCGGACATCGTCCGCAAGGTGCTGAACGATCTGGCCCGCGACGTAGGCGGCGGCGATCTTGCACCGATCGTGTCCGGATTCGCGGGCTTCGTTGCGGGTGGTGATCCGGAAGTCGAGCGTGAGCTCATGGCACTGATCGAAGCGTCGAGGCACCGTCGTGGGTGAAGGCGTGCTTCCGGTGGTGCAGATTGCCGGCGTGCTGCTGGTCGCTACGGCGCTGGCCTCCGTGCTGTCCGGGGTGCTCTATCCCTCGTTCCGGCGCGCCGTCGCCGGATACGCGCCGGCGACCCGATCGCTGGCCACCTTCTGGTTCGCATTGATCGCACCCGCCGTCGGCCTCTTCACGCTGCTGATCTACCTGTCGCCGGCCCATGCCCAGTCCATCGTCTTCGCACACTGCCACGGGAGTCTCTGCGATGGCCATGCACCGATGATCACGTCGAATTCTCTTGGCGGCATCGGCCTTCTGGCCGTCACGGCGGTTCTCGCCTCTGCGTTCGCGGCGACGGCCGGCCGTGTGCTGATCACCGGCAGGCGGCGTCTGGCCGTTCTGTTTGCGCTGAGCACGCCCCGGCAGAAGCACCTGATCACGGAAAGCGACCGGCTCTTCGCCTGGTGCTGCGGTCTGTTCAGGCAGCGCATCGTGATTTCCAGTGCCCTGGCCGAGCGGTTGAGTGCGTCTGAACTGGAAGTGATTCTTGCCCACGAACGCGCTCACGAGGCGCGTTTCGACAACCTGAGGAATCTGTCCGCGCGCTGGGCGACCTCGCTGTGGCCGGCCGGAAACGCCGAACGGATCCGCAGCGAGCTGGCGGAAGATGCGGAGCAGGCGTGCGATGCGGTTGCCCTGCGTGAGTACGGCGACCCTGCGTTGTTCAGCAGGGCCGTTCAGGTGGTTGCCTCTGATCCGACGGATATCGAGCCCGGGACGCCGGTGCGGTTCGGGACGGGCGCGGGAGATGTCCGGCTGCAGGCCGCCGTTGCGGGTCGTGGCCGTTACCCCGGTCCGGCCTATCTGCTCGTCGCTGTGATATGGACTCTGCAGCTCACCGTCGTTGCCGCCGTGAGCCATCCGATCGTAGAAGGGCTGTCGGCACTCAGCTGGTAGCGGCTTCGATGGCTCGCGCCTGGCCGGTTTCGCTCGTTCTGCTGCTCTCGCTCGAATCGTTCGCCGCGCCCGCCGGTTCCGCGGACGACGATGCAGTCCCGTCTGAACCTCGCCAGCCCGAAAACCCTGAAACGCGTTCGGGCTACGAGGACGTTCCGAAGCACGCCGGGCCTACCAGCGCCGGTGCACGCCTCTCCATGGACGATCTTCACAAAGCGGCCACGATCGCCATCCCGGGGTGGTCGGACCGGCTCGGCGATCGCTGGTTTGCCTGGAAGAAGCGGGTGTTCGAGAATCACGGGATGGCGTTTGGCGTCAGTTACAACGCGCTGGGTCAGACCTACGACGGCAGGTCGCATACGAAAGCGTCCGGGGGCGTGTTCGACGCCGTCCTCTCCTGGACGCTGCGCGGGCACGGGACCGATCGTTCCGGAACGCTGGTCCTGCTCCTGGAGAATCAGCACGCCTACGGGTCGGTATCCCCCGAGCTTGCAGGCCAGCTCGCCGGTTCCGCCCTGCCCACGGCATCTTTCGCCGACACCGGATGGCATCTGAACAACCTGTACTGGAGCCAGCAGCTGGGAGGTGACCGCGTCAGCCTGGTGGCCGGCATCGTCGACACCACGGACTATGTGGACCATCACGCCCTCAACGATCCGCTGCTGTCTTTCGCGAGCTACGCGTTCTCGGGCACGCCAACCATGCCGCAACCGGATCCCGGAGCCGGTCTGATGCTGCGTGCTGCCAGCGACAGGTACTACGTCTCCGCTGGAATCGCGGATGGCACCGCGGTTGCGGGTGATGCCGATTTCGGAGGGTTTTTCAGAGACAGCGCCCACTTCAGCCACCTGGAGGTCGGTGTTACACCCTCCTTCGCGGATCGGTTCGTCGAGAACGCGCATGTGACTCTCTGGCATCAGGCGTCGAACCCGGACGCCGGCATGCTGGAGGACTATGGCGCCGCCCTGACGCTCTCCACGCGCTATCGGGAACGGACGGTCGCCTTTGCCCGCGTGGCTCTGTCCAGAGGGCGCACCACGCTGACGGATCAGGCGGTCAGTCTGGGTGCTGCCTATCTGCTGAGGTCTTTCGACAGAATCGGCGCAGCAGTGAGCTGGGCGAACACGACCGTCGGCGACTCGGATCAGGTCACCCTGGAGGGTTTCTACCGGTTTCAGTTCGGGCCGCTGTTCACGCTGACACCGCACCTGCAGCTGATCTTCAATCCCGCACTGACACCGGAGGCGTCGACACTGGTTGTGGCAGGACTTCGCATGCGCATCTCTCTATGAAGGGTGAGTGGCAGGCGTGTCAACGCAGCCGCAGCAGCGCCACGCTCATCCTGCCAGCCCGGCTTGCGCAGGCCGCCAGGTCGCTGCGCCAGTCCGTATGGGAGGCTGCGCCGGAGATGCGCTCGCCGGCGACATAGACCTGCGCATCCACCGTGCGCTTCCTGCCGCGCAGCCACACCGTCGCGACCGGGGTGGCTGCCAGATTCAGGATCCACTGCGAGTTGTCCCGAACCGTGCTGACCGCGAGCGTGTCGCCGTAGTCCGTACAGACGAGCGGTATCTGACGCACCCTGCCGGAAATCCGCCCGGTAACTTCCACCAGAATGATGCCCGTGGTGAAGGGCAGGGGATTGATCCATCCGAGACGCAGCGCCGGGGTAAGCGCCTCGTTTACGGGAGCCAGAAGTACAGGCAGAGAGACTGTCGTGCTCATGGCAGGGAGCTTAGTCCCGGAGGTGAGCGATGCCAATCCGCTGCCGAAGTTCCGTCTGATCGAAAGGGGTTTCCAGACCGATCATCTCTGAGTAGGCACTCCGGTGCACGAAGTCCACCTGATCCAGACCGAGATCCGCGAGCGCCTTGCAGGCCGCGAAGCGGCTGCTGTAGCGGGCGGCGCCCCCATCGGCCGTCAGCGGCAGAAGTCGCTCACCGAACCGCTGGAACGGCTGATAGATCCGCGCGTCGACCGCGTGCAGCTCGATATCGGCGTGACCGCCGGCTCTGAGCAGAGATTCGAGTTCACCGAACGTCATGCAGCTGTTCCGCTGTTCATCAGGGGTACTACACACGCCGGGCCGTGAATTGCAGGTCAAAGGCCGCCAGCCTGCGCGCAGGATCCCGGTGCTAACATGCTCAGCGTCTGAACAGGGCGAGAGGGCCATGGCGAACATCACCTCCACTTTTCTTCGCGGTCTGACCGCCGTGGTACCGGCCGTGCTGACGATCTGGATCGTGGTCTGGCTGGCGCGGTCGGCGGAAGCCCTGCTGCGTCCGATCTTTCTGTTTCTGCTGCCGGAACAGTTCTATCTGCCGGGTCTGGGGCTCCTGCTGGCGGTCGTGGCCATCTACGTGGTCGGTGTGCTGGTGAATTCTTTTCTGGTGGGCAGGTTGTGGGACTCCGTTCAGCGCATCTTCGAAGAGCTGCCGCTGGTGAAGACGGTCTACAACGCGCTGAGTGACTTCTTCGATTTCTTCTCCCGGCGGCCATCGGACGGTGCCTTCGTGGTCAGCGTGGACCTCTTCGACAACGACACCCGCCTGATCGGATTCGTGACCGATGCCACTCCCACCGTGCTGGCGGAACCCGGAGCCGAGGAGCAGGTGGCCGTTTATCTGCCGCTCAGCTATCAGATTGGCGGCATGACGCTGCTGGTCAACCGGTCCCGTCTGACGGCACTGGATCTCCGGGTGGAAGAGGCCATGCGCCTGGTCCTGACGGCCGGCATTCAGCGCCGGAAGAACTCAGATGCAGGCAGAGAGAGATAATCTGTCGGGGAGCGGCGCTTGGACATATTCGAGTACGTAACCGCAATGGTGCTGCTGGTTCTCGGCATCGGCGTCACCCAACTGCTCAGCGACGTCGTGAATGCGTTCCGCCGGCGCCAGACGGCGCAGCTGCACTGGATACCGCTGACCTGGGCCGCGATCGTCTTCGCCTGGCAGATGCAGTTTCTGTGGGCCATCTTCGAACTCAACACGCTCCAGACCACCTGGACGGGCGTGCACTTTCTGCTGCTGCTGGCTCTGGCGCTTCTGCTCTTTGTCGCCGGCAGCCTGGTGGTGCCCAGGGCGACCGATGAAACGCGGGATGCGCTGGCTCAGTTCCAGGCGGACGGGCGCTGGGCGCTGATCGTGCTCGCCGCCTACTTCTTTCTCGCGTCCATCGTGAACGCGGTGGTGTTTGAGATCGGATATTTCAGTCTGATGAATCTCGAGGATCCCGGGCTCGGCATTCTGCTCCTGCTGACGGGCTATCTCAGATCCGAGCGTGGCTGGGCGGCGGCCACCGTGGTCATGGCTCTCCTGTCTGCGATCTCGATCATCAGTCTGTCGCCAACGGCTTACTGAAATGGCAGGAAGGGCCCCAACGGACCCTTCCTGCTGTTCCGGCGTGTCGGAGATCAGTGCCAGGCGATCCGGCGGTACTGATCTTTGTTGCCGCGATGGGGGGACCTGCGATCCTGATGTCTGCCCTGATCCTTCGCGTGATGACGGTCGTGCTTGCGGCGATGATCGTCAGCGCGTCTGTGATCCTGGTGGCGCCAGTGATGCCGGTCAGAGTGCCATCTGAAGTGCCGGTTGTGATAGCGGCGATCATGGTAGTACCGGTGCTTCTTGGCATACCGGTATGCATGACCATGGCGGTGATCACGGTAATGAACCTTGCGGTGCTTCTTGTCCTTGTCGTCGAAGCCGCCGACAGCGTCGACGACCACATAGGCCACGGCGGCGCTGGCCAGCACCTCTACGACGCCATTGTTCTGGCTCGCGCTGGCGCTGAACGGAACCAGCAGCGCGGCGGCGGTGCCGGCCGCGGCCAGCCAGTGAACCAGCGGGCGTTGGAGAGACGGGCGTTTGAGAGTAGTCATGATGGTGTCTCCTTAGTGCAGATGACACGCATACCATGACGCCGACGGGCTGACCGGGGGATGAACCGAAACTGTCTGAATTCTGAACGGCTTTGTCAGTTCCGCTGTCGATGAGCGGATGGGCTGCTAGGCGGGATCTCCCCCCTGCTCGAGCCAGGCCGCGCACGCTGGCGTCAGGACGCGCGCCTTCGCTGCTTCGTACAGCTCGAGGTCCTCGTCCGTCAGCACGCCCCGCCAGCGTCCGTTGGTGCCTCTGTTGATGAAGGTGGCATTTCCCCCTTCGAAGAACTGAGGTTCATCGTCCGGTGCTGTCTCGTCTGCCTGAATCGCTTTCCTCTTCATGCTGGTGAAGTTCACCTCGCCGGCGATGCGCTCGACTTCCGCCTCCGTCACCGGGTGGCCGACCCAGCCGGCGATCCTCCGGATCGTTCCCGGCAGGTCCGCGAGCATGTCCGCATAGTGCAGGAAGTGGAGATTGGGCAGCGCCCGGAAATCCCAGTAGGACTGGGTGTGATGCAGGTTTCCCCAGAAAGGATAGCCTTCGGACTCCCACTCGAACCAGCCGCGGGTGATCCAGTTTTTCCACAGCCGATGGATGTCGGGCTCCGCCCGTGGCAGAGGTTCCCCAGGCAGTTCCGCATCGTTGAACTGTGCGTAGGCGAAGTCTGTGTAGTTGCGGTAGTGGTTGGCGAACGACATGAACACGTCCCGCGGGTCACGGGCGACGACGATGTAGTGAACGTTCTCGAAATAAGGCAGACCGTCCAGAGCCAGATGGGATTTCAGGAAGCGCTGGTGATCCTGTGCCTCGATCATGGCGTAGAGTGCATCCAGCAGGATCGGATTCGGCCGCGCGTCGATCCAGGGTGAAATCTCGTCCTCTACCTTCTGCAGGCTTTCGACACCCCCACAGATCATGCTGGCCAGAATGCACTGGGTGAAGGTGGTGCCGGCCTTGTAGGAAGTGGTGACGATGATGTCGCCGTCCCGTGGCTGGAAGCCGGCCCAGCGGGTCGAATCCAGATGGTGGTTCCGGTAAACCCGGGTGACCCCCGGTGTGAGCATGGAGGCGGCTACTGAGTGGCCATGGCCGGAACGCCTTCCGGGATGTCCACCCACGCCTGCTTGCTGTCGCACCACACGTGAAACTGAGGCGAGAAAGCGCTGGTGTCGTCCAGCGTTCCCGTCTTCAGATAGATCATGTCGGCGCTGTTCTCGAGCGCGGAGTAGATGGGTGATCCGCAGTTTCCGCAGAACCATCGTTCCACACGATTTCCGCTGACCGTATCGGTATCCTCGTAGAGTTTCGGCTCCCCCGCGGTCAGGCGGAACTCTGCTCTAGGTACGCCGGCGATGGTCGAAAATGCGGATCCCGCCTGTCGCTGGCAGTTTCTGCAGTGGCAGACGCCGCTCAAGGCCGGCGGGTTGTCGAACTCGTAGCGGACGCTGCCGCAGAGACACTGACCGGTGATGCTCATCGTGACACTCCCCTCTGAATGTCCCGGCAATGTAGCAGACTCCGGGAAGAAGCGCCGTGGCCCGTCAGCCTTCGCCAACCGGAAGAAACGCGTCGGCAGCCGCCCAGATCCGGTAGCGGAGCTCGAACCCCTCCGGAGCGTAGATGACCACCGGCATACGGCTGTTATACGGCAGCCTCAAGGGTGTTCCGTGCACGAAGGCTTCCACGGGCTCGATACCCGGCGGTGGTGCCATCAGCGTGCTGGCAACCTGCCCCGTGCCGGTCACCACATAATAGGTGAAGCCCCAGCCTTCCAGGGGCCGGGGGTCGATCACCGTATCCATTCGCGCCCGATTGACGCCGTCCGTGCGGATCACCCGGCCGGCGACGATCTCCAGCGCGTAGTGCTCTTCAGAGCGTGCCATCTCCGGCAGATGGATCACGAACCGTGTCGCCCCCGCCTGTGCATCCGGAAAGGCGTCGAGCGGAGCGTTGCCGGCGCCGGCGGCGAACAGCGGCAGCAGGCTCAGCAGCGCGGTGGTAGTCAGTGTCCGGATCCTCATGGGTCCTCCTTCAGGGTTTGACCATGGTCATCTTCGCCTAGCCGGCTTCGAGCACAAAGCCCCGCGGGACTTATTCGCTATACTCGGTCCATGAGAAAGATGCTGGTCGGATGACTGAGCCTGGGAGCAGGCGTCTGCCGGAGGCGGCCGACGAGCTGGCACCGGATGGTTCCGAGGTGCGTCGCCTCTGCCGGACGGCGGGAGCCAGTATGGCGCACTTCCGTTTTCAGGCTGACGCCGCCAGTCAGGCCGTCGTTCATCGAAGCGTGGTGGAGCTCTGGTATGTCTGCGCAGGACATGGCGAAATCTGGCGCAAACCGGCTGCCGGCCCTGAACTCATACTGGCGCTTTCTCCCGGACTGAGTCTCGAGATCCCCAGCGGCTGTGCCTTCCAGGTGCGGGTCGACGGCGAAGCGCCGCTCGATGTGCTGGCGGTCACCCTGCCGCCCTGGCCGGGTGACGACGAGGCCCGGAGGGTGAACGGCCCCTGGTCCCCCGGTCTGGACCCGGTGGCCTAGCCTCAGACCGGAGGAGGTAAGCGGAGTACGTCATGGCTCAACGACAGGAACAGGAAGTCGCGCGTACGGAAGTGACCGAGGTCGCGCCGAACATCCTCCGTATGCAGCTGCCGATCCGCATGCCGGGTCTCGGCCATGTGAACATGTATGCGCTGCTCGACGACCGTGGAGCGGCCGTCATCGACCCGGGTCTGCCGGGTCCCTGGACCTGGCAGGCGATTCAGGATCGGCTCCGGCAGGCGGATCTCAGACCGAAGGACATTCACACGGTGCTGATCACTCACTCGCATCCGGACCACTTCGGCGGTGCGCAGCGCTTCGTGAAGGAGCACGGGGCCACGGTGGTGGCGCATCGCAGCTTCCGTTTCGGTCTGGCGAAATCCATCGTCGAGAATCAGCCGGAGGTGTCGCTGAACGATCTGGAGGCTCAGCAGGACGCCGACGCCGGAAGAGCGGACGACCAGGAAGACCGCGCCGGGGCTCACCGGCACGGTCACGATCATTCACACGGCGGTTCCGACATGGGCGGCTGGTGGGGCGGACCCTCTCCCTGGGGCGGTGCTCAGCCGCGGCCGCCCCTCTCCCGCCGCCTGCTGTACCGGGTTTTCCACATGCTCGGGCGGGGCATGAACGTGCCGGAGGTGACCCATCCGGTGGAGCAGGGCGATCTCATCGACCTGGCCGGACGGGAGATGTTCGTGCTGCACACCCCGGGACACACGCCGGACCATTTCTGCCTGCACGACCCGGAAGCGGGCGTGTTCATTGCCGGAGATCACGTGCTGCCCACCATCACGCCGCACATTTCCGGGATCTCGAGCTCCGAGGATCCGCTGCTGTCGTTCTTCTATTCACTGGATCGGGTCGGGGAGTTGCCAGACATCCGGCAGGTGCTGCCCGCCCACGGACACCCCTTTACAGATCTGAAGGGACGAGCCGAAGACATCAAGGCGCATCATTACGAACGGCTCGATAGAATTTTCGAGATCTCCCGCCATTTCGGCCGCCCTGCCAGCGTGAAGGAGTTTTCCGAGCAGCTGTTCCGACCGCGCAGCTGGGGATCGATGGCCGAAAGCGAGACCTATGCGCATCTCGAGCACCTGAGGCATGCCGGAAAGGCGGAAAGCCACCGGGACCGGCAGGGTGTACTTTTCTACCAGACAGGTTGAATCGACCCCTTTCCGCGGACTCGTCTGCCAGGCTGGCAATGGGTCCGGGAAAGAGGTTCCATGAACACAGAGGGGATCAGGGGACAATCATGACCGAACTTTCTCGACGCACGTTTCTCGGCGGCACGGCGGCTGCAGCGGGGCTGATCGCGGGGGTAGGCGCACCGCTCGCGGCGGGCAGTACGGCGGCTTCGGGCCCGGCGTATGGTCCTGCCGCACACGTGGCCAAGCTCGACGCAAACGAGAATCCCTATGGGCCCAGTCCGACCGCGGTGAAGGAAGCCTTCGAGGCGGTCCGCCAGGGTGGCGCCTACTACGTACGCGACACGGTGAGTCTGCTGAAGGCCATGATCGCCGAACGGAACGGGGTCTCCCCTGACCAGGTGGCGCTCTCCAATGGCTCGTCGGCGGTGCTGACGTTCATTGCCACGGCCGCCGGTCAGCGGGGCAACATCCTCGCCCCGGATCTGTTCTGGGATTCCACCGTTCGCCGCGGTACCCGGCAGAGTGGTGAGATCGTCCGGCTGCCGAAGACGGAATCGCTCGCCATCGATCTCGACGTGATGGAGCCGTCCATCAGCGACGACATCTCTCTCGTGCACGTCACCAATCCGAACAACCCGACCAGCCTGGTGCTGGACGGGGAAGCACTGCGCGCGTTCTGCAAGCGCGCGTCGAAGAAGGCGACGGTGCTGGTCGACGAGGCCTACAATGAGCTCACGGACAATCCGGAGTACTACTCCATGGTCGATCTCGTCCGCGAAGGCCACGATGTGATCATTGCGCGGACGTTTTCGAAGATCTACGGAATGGCCGGCATGCGCGTGGGATACACCATTGCTTCTCCCGAGAACACCGCATTGATCGAAAGCTACGGGCTGGGCGACTACACCCTGAATCAGGCGGGTATGGCGGCGGCCGTTGCGAGCTACAACGATCGTGGTTTCCTCGAGATGTCCCGGGCGAAGATTTTCGAGGGCCGGGAGATGATCGAGGCGGTGCTGACATCCGTGGGCCTGTCGGCGCTGCCGTCAGCCACCAACTTCCTCTTCGTCGATCTCGGCGGTCTGAACGCCGATGACTTCCAGGCAGCCATGGCGGCTCGCAACGTGCGGGTACGCGGGGTGTATCGCGACTATCACAACTGGTCCCGGGTGAGTATGGGCCGCCTCGAGCACGTGCAGATGTACGTGGACGCATTGCCCCCTGTGCTCGAGTCGCTCGGCGCCTGACAGTCCGCGCGATTCTGGTGCGAGGCGCACCAATGTTGGGATGATGGTTGGGGTGTGCGTTTGAGGCAGACGGGAGTTTTTCTGCCCTGATCCCTCAGTCCCTTCCACTGCTCTGTTGCAAATCAGCGACTTAGGCTGAGCCGGCGATCCGGCTCCGGGATCGGGTTGCGGTGGCATGGATATTGAATCCACGCCACTCAAAACGCCTGAGTAGTAGTCTCCTATGGAAGTGCTCCAGCCTGAAGTGCTGGGACTGATCGTCGCCATGTGTGCGGCCGGCGCGGTTGCGGGGATCACGGCCGGACTGTTCGGTATCGGCGGTGGTTTCGTGGTCGTCCCGGCGCTGCTTGCCGTCTTTCCGCTGTTCAGTGAGGCGGGATCGGAGCTGATCTACGTGGCGATCGGGACGTCTCTGGCATCGATCATCGTCTCCTCCGCCCGCTCGGTGCAGGTTCACCGCTCGCGCGGCGCGGTCGATTTCGGCGTGCTGCGGGACTGGTCTGTCTGGCTCGTCATCGGGGTCTGTGCCGGTCTCGGGGTCGCGGCCATCACCGATGGACGCAGACTTTTCATGGTCTTCGCCATCGGCGTGTTCGCCTACTCTCTCTATTTTCTGTTCCCGGGTTTTTTCAAACGTGCCGTTCCTGCCCTGACCATGCCGACCGGCGTGGCCAGAGCGGGGCTCGCTTCGGTGCTGGGCGGCTTTTCGGCGCTGCTCGGCATCGGCGGCGGCACGGTCACCGTGATCACCATGGTGATGTGTAACCGGCCCGTGCATCAGGCCGTAGCCACCGCTGCCGGTGTGGGCTTCATCATCGCGCTTCCCGGGACTCTGGGCTTCCTGATTCTCGGTCTTGGTGTGGAGGGCCTGCCGTTCGGATCGGTGGGCTACATCAACATACCGGCGCTGCTGGCCATCAGCGCGCTCTCCATATTCACCGCGCCCATTGGCGCCAGCTGGGCGCACAGCCTGGACGAGCTGCGGCTGAAGAGGCTGTTCGGTTTCTATCTGATCTTCGTCGCAGCGACCATGTTCTACAAATCCATCACCGTTTGAGGGGATTCAAAATGTCTGCTATTTCTCGACGTCTCTTTCTGGGCAGCAGCGCTGCCGCAACGGGCGCTGCGCTCACCACAGCCGTACCGCTCACGGCGGCGGCTTCCGCCGGTGAGCCCAAGGCGCCGGCGTATGGACCGGCACCTGGCGTTGCCAAGCTGAACGCCAATGAAAACCCGTACGGGCCGAGCCCGGGGGCGATCAAGGAGGCGCTGGAAGCTACCAGGCTCGGCGCCTACTACGTGGGTGCTTCGGTGCCCATGCTGAAGTCCATGATCGCAGAGCGACATGGTGTAACGCCCGATCACGTTGCGCTGTCCAGCGGGTCGAGCGGGGCGCTGACCTACATCGCCACGGCGGCGGCGGACAAAGGCAGCATTCTGGGTCCGGACCTGTTCTGGGATACCACCGCGCGCATGGGCACCCGGCACAGCGGCGATCTGATCCGCCTGCCGAAGCACGAGACCCTCAGTATCGACCTGGATGCCATGTTCGACGCGATCACGGATGACGTTTCACTGGTTCAGGTCACCAACCCGAACAATCCCACAGGAGAGGCGCTCGATGGTGAGGCGCTGAGGGCCTTCTGCAAGAAGGCGTCGCGCAAGGTCACCGTGCTGGTGGACGAAGCCTACAACGAGCTCACGGAGAACCCGGAGTACACGTCCATGGTCGATCTGGTCCGGGAAGGCTACGACATCATCATTGCCCGGACGTTTTCGAAGATCTACGGCATGGCAGGGATGCGGGTGGGTTACACCATCGCCGCGCCGGAGGTCACGAAGTCCATGGTTCTGGATTACGGGCTCGGAGACTATGCGATGAATCAGGCGGGTGTTGCGGCGGCGGTCGCAAGCTACAACGACCTGGGTTTTCTCGAGATGTCCAAGTCGCGGATCATCGAAGCCCGAGGGATGGTGCTCGACGGTCTGAGCAAGACGGGCCTCAGTGCGCTTCCGTCCTCGACCAACTTCATGTTCGTGAACCTGGGTGATCTGGATGCGGAGATATTCAGACAGAAGATGGCGGACCGCAACGTGCTCATCCGCGGCATCTACCGCGACTACGACAACTGGTCCCGGGTGAGTATGGGCAGGCTCGAGCATGTGCAGATGTATGTGGACGCACTCGCACCGGTGCTCGAGGAGATGGGTGCCTAGAGCTCGCGCTTCCGGGCCAGCTGGATCGCAGACGGGGACTCTCTCAGGCGGACACTGGCACGGAGCAGACCCCGCGTGCGGACCAGGACCGGCACGCGAAAGCGTTCATGCATGCCGAAACGCACGTGGATGCGTGTCTGGCTCCCCTCATCGTCAGAGATCACGAAGTCGCAACTGTCCGGTTGCTTCGCGGGCCGGCCCTGGATCCGGTAGTTGTACCTGCCGGTATGCAGCAGCCGGTCGGGCCAGCATCCGGGTTCCACGAAGAAAGCGGTGAGAACGTCGGTTCCGGAGAGCACAGGAAACGAGGATCGTACCTGTCCGTCTTTGACCTGGTGGACCATGCCTTCAGCCAGGCTCAGGACCCGCCGCTTCCTGCGCTCCCGTTCGTCATAGGCGTAGCGCTGAAGCTGTGGCCGTCCCTCCCGGAAACCCCCGACGGCCTGAAAGTGTGTCTGCCAGCTGCTGAACAGATGCGCTACACCATCGGCTGACGCGGTCCCCTCGATCCGGTATCCCGACTCGCTGCGATTGAAGGTCAGACGTGCGGTGCCGACGGGGGCGCCGGAAAGGAAAGCGTCGTAGATGAGGGCTGTACCGCTGGCGGTCAGGGCCGGAGGCGACAGCGCCATCAGAAGGGCGAAGACGGCGACGTGCGTTGAACGCCGCCGTCCGGGCGCCTGCATCCGGCGCCTCAAGTGGTCCCGGCGGAACTGCATGGCCGAAACGTTCTCTTCCAGGCGATCCGGGGCTCAGCCCGGAAAGTCGCGATGGATCAGCTGCGCTTGCGCGGAGCGCTCTTGCGGGTCGTCTTCTTCCTGGCGGCCGTCTTGCGTGCAGCCGTCGTCTTCTTCGCCGCAGGCTTCTTCTTGGCAGCCGTTTTCTTCCTGGCTGGAGCTTTTTTCGCGGCCGGGGCCTTTTTCCTGGCTGGAGCTTTCTTCCTGGCCGCCGGTTTTTTCTTTGCTGCTGTTTTCTTCCTGGGTGCTGTCTTTTTCTTTGCGGCCGGCTTCTTCTTTGCTACGACCTTCTTCTTGGCCGCTGTCTTTTTCTTCGCGACGGTCTTCTTTTTTGCGACGGTGGTTTTTCTGACGGGTGCCTTTTTCTTTGCCGCCGTCTTTTTCCTGGCAGGTGCTTTTCTCACTGCCTTTTTCTTAGCTGCCTTCTTTGCTGTAGCCATGTTGCGCGTGCTCCGATGTGGTTTGCTCAGTTCCGCAGTGCAGGGATAATCCTTCCCCGCGCGCAAATCAAGCGTTCTTTTTACTCGATATCCGGTTTGCGCAGACTGCCGGGAACTTTTCGGCTCCGTTCGGTGACGTGTTAGGGACGATTCAGTGCTCGCGGGGAACTGGTTACCGATGGCGTATCTCGCGTAGACTCGGCCGCCATGTTCGAGATGAAAGATGCCCATCTTCTGCTGCGCGCCCTGATCATTGCAGGGCTGATCGGCTTTGCCTTCTTCATCGCCCTGGACCAGGGGCTGGTCCGCCTGGCTCTGGACTCCGACAAGAGCCGTATTTCCTATGTGATCCTCAGCCTCTATCTGCTTGCGTCCATGCAGTGGCTTTTTCTGGCCTACCGGCTCGGCAGGGAGCGTGCCGCCGCCTTGACGCTGGAATCCGTGCTGGCCGGCTCCGTCAGAGATGCAGGCTGGGAAGACGGGCTCCCGGATGGACTCGTCGGTCAGTTTGTCAGAAACCTGGTGCGCAAAGGCGAGGGCGGTGACGCGGAGGTGCTGGTGACTGCGGTAGGCGATGAGCTGGCGAACGGGCACGCGCTCGGTCATTTCGTGAGCGATGCACTTCTCCGGCTCGGGCTGCTCGGCACCATCGTCGGTTTCATTTTCATGCTGCTGCCCATTGCGGAGATGGAGGGTTTCGATGCAGGCATGATGCAGAGCCTGCTGACCGCCATGAGCGGCGGTATGGCAGTCGCCCTCTACACCACCCTGACCGGACTCATCACTTCGACGCTCCTAAAACTTCAGTACCACGTTCTCGATGCGTCTGCCGCCGCGCTGGTGACCCGCCTTTCCGTGCTTGTGGACGTGCACTTCGACCGCAAAGGGCCTCCGCCGACCCGGCAGGCGGCGGTCTGATACCGGGCCATGCGTCACAGCATCTATGCGGAGCGGGACGGTCAGGATGCCTTCACGGATCTGCTCTTCAACGCGCTGCTGGGATTTGCGTTCATGTTCGTGGCTGCCTTCGCGCTCATACGGGATCCGGACAATGCCGGAAAAATCGATGCCAAGGCCGAGGTGCTGATCACCGTTCGCTGGGCAGACCGCCATCCGGACGACGTGGATACCCTGGTGGAAGGCCCGAATGGTGAGCTTGTCTGGTATCACAACCGGGATACCGGCCTCATGCACCTGGACCGGGACGACCGTGGTCTGTTCGCCGACCGCATCGAGCTGGATGGCAGAGAAGTCTCGAACCCCATCAATCAGGAGACCGTGAGCATCCGGGCGTTGCAGCCCGGAGAATACGTGGTGAACGTGCTCCATTATCAGTCCAACTATCCGGCCCCCCTGCCGGTGACCGTGAAGGTGGAGAAACTGAATCCGACCGTGTCTCTCGTCTTCTACGGCACGCGGGAGCTGGAAGGCGTCGGAGACGAGCAGACGGCCGTGCGTTTCACCATCGATGCCGAGGGCAACGTTTCGGGCACGACGGAGCTGCAGAAGAAGCTGCTCACCCGGGCCGTGGAGGCTTCCAAGTCATGACCCCGCTGGTGCTGGCGCTCTCTGTCGCCTATGCCGCCGTTGCGGCGTTGCTGCTGACCATGAATCTGGCTACCCGTTTTGCCCTCTGGATCAAGGGGCTGACGGTCGTCGGCGTCAGCGCGCTCTATGCGGTCACCTGGATCAGTCTGGGCGGTCTCATGGGCTGGGCAAGTCCGGATCCGATGCCGACGGATTTCCGGGTGCTGTGGATCAGTATGGACGAGCCGGACAAGGCCGGCGGTACCCCGGGGACGATCTACTTCTGGGTGCGGGCGCTGGATGAGGCGGGTCTGCCGGCTGGTCCGCCAAGGGCGCACAGGGTTCCCTGGTCTGAGACCGCGGCGGAAGAAGCACAGGCCGCCATGGCGCAGATCGAGGACGGGGAACTGCTGAATGGCCGGATCGGTCGTGGTGTGGTTTCGGAATCCGGTGAGACACCCGAGGAAACCGGCTATGCAGGGGAAGCGTCGGTGGCCGGTGGTGGCGGCGACAGGCCCCGCTTCGAGTTCACGCGCGTCCCGCCTCCGGCGCTGCCACCGAAGACGGTTCTCCAGTAAGGTGGCTCGAGGAAGTGCCGGGGGCAGGAATGACTGATCAGGTAATCATCGGCGGAACGGATGGGCAGATCGTGGCGCAGCCCGGGATCATGTCGAACCGGCATGGTCTGGTGGCAGGTGCGACGGGGACCGGAAAAACGGTCACGCTGCAGGTACTCGCAGAAGGGTTCTCCCGGATGGGTACGCCCGTCTTCGTCACCGACATCAAAGGGGATCTGTCGGGGCTCGCGGACCCCGGCCGCCCGCACAAGGAGATCGACCGCCGCCGCGGGCTGATCCCGCTGCCGGAGTTCCAGCAGCGAGGTTATCCGGTGCTCTTCTGGGACATCTTCGCCGAGCAGGGCCACCCGGTGCGGACGACGGTTTCCGAGATGGGACCTCTGCTGCTGTCCAATCTGCTGCAGCTGAATGACACTCAGACAGGCATTCTCTACGCGGCTTTCGCCGTCGCGGACGACGAGGGGCTGCTGCTGCTGGACCTCGAAGATCTGCGTGCCATGCTGCGCTGGTTATCGGAGAACGCCAGTGCGCTGCGGGCTGAGTACGGCAACATATCGGCGGCGTCCGTGGGAGCCATACAGCGCCGGCTGCTGGTTCTGGAGGAGCAGGGCGCCGAGCGTTTCTTCGGTGAGCCGGCACTCGCCATCGGCGATCTGATGCAGCGCGACTTCAGCGGCAACGGGGTGATCAGCGTGCTGCATGCCGCCCGGCTCAGCCGTGAATCGCCGAGACTCTACGCCGCCTTCCTCATGTGGCTGTTGAGCGAGCTCTTCGAGGAGCTGCCCGAAGTAGGCGACCCTGAACGGCCGGTATTCGTGCTCTTCTTCGACGAAGCACACCTGCTCTTCAAGGGCATGCCCCGGCCGCTGCTCGAGAAGATCGAGCAGGTGGTGCGTCTGGTCAGGTCCAAAGGGGTGGGTGTGTATTTTGTCACTCAGAATCCACTGGACGTACCGTCGTCCGTGCTCGGCCAGCTCGGGCTGAAGGTGCAACATGCGCTGAGGGCTTTCACGCCCGCGGACCGGAAGGTGGTCAAGGCGGTGGCGGATGGGTTTCCCGGCGGCGGCCAGCGCGGCTTCCAGGATACGCTGACCCGGCTCGGACTGGGCGAAGCGGTGGTCTCGGCGCTCACCGCCAACGGCACTCCGGCGGAAGGCGCGGTGACGCTGATCAGCCCACCGGAATCCCAGATCGGCCCCATCAGCAGCGAGCGCCGCCAGGAGATCATGGCCCGCTCACCGCTCAAGGGCCGTTACGAGTCCGAAATCGACCGGGAGTCCGCGTACGAAATGCTGGCTGAGCGGGCGAAGCTGGCCGCGGAGAAAGCCGAGGCGGAAGCTGCCCGGGAGGATGCGGCCCGGTCGGCGAAACAGCGTTCGTCGGGCGGGCGTCAGCGGCAGAGCGTGGCCGAGGCCATGCTGAAGAGCGCTGCCCGGTCCATGGGCAGCTCTCTCGGCCGCCGGCTGGTTCGCGGCCTCCTCGGTTCGCTTCTCAAGTAGCGTCGACAGCCGTCGATACGATCAGTTCAGCCAGGTGAGCCTGGGGTCGTCCGTATTGCCGAGAGAATGCTCGCGATCCTCATGAGCCCTCGCGCGGACGTAGTGGTGAATCCGCTCGGCGTCTTCTTCGGTCAGCACGTCGCTGAAGGACGCCATGCCTTTACCGGCGTACGCGCCCCCGAGAACGATCTGATTGAAGCTCTGGTGCGTTTCGGCCGTCATGCGTCTCAGATCGGCGATGGCGCCGCCCGAGCGCACTACCAGGCCGTGACAGACGGCGCAGTAGGTGTTGTAGGTTCTCTCACCCAGCGCGATCTCGTCTTCGCTCACCTCGGCGAGCTGCTGCTCAGGGATGCTTTTATCCACCGGGCTCGGGATCGGCAGCTCTGCGTCACCGCCCAGTTTGAAGACCAGCAGACGGCCGTAGTTGCCGTAGGTTTCCGAAGCCGGCGTCGCCACCGGGTCCATGGCCTCGCCTGAGAAGAGATCGCCACCGCCGTTGCCGGTGAGAATGGAGACGTACTGGGTGCCGTCGATCTCGAAGGTGATGGGCGGTGCCAGCATGCTGGTGTAGGTGTTGAACTGCCAGAGCGCCTCTCCCGTTGCCTTGTCGTAGGCGGAGAACATGCCCAGGGCATCCCCCTGGAACACCAGACCGCCGGCGGTGCCGAGGACACCGCCGTTCCAGTAGTGGGGAATCTCCACCACCCAGGCATCCCGTCCGGTGAGCGGATCGAAGGCTTTCAGATAACCCTTGGGGGTGGGTTGAGCGTCCACGTTGTCGAGGAACAGCTGAGCGATGCGGCCGAACTCCAGCCCGGTATTCCAGCCGCCGGGATTGCGCTTGTAGAGTCCTGTCTGCTTCCACTCGTCGTTCATGCCGTAGATGAGCGGGTTGTCCTGGGCCGGCAGGTAAACGAGCCCGGCCTCCACGTCCACGGACATGGCCTGCCAGTTGTGAGCGCCGAGCGGGCCGGGCAGCACCCACTGCTCCTGCTCCAGGTAATCGAGCTCCGGATTCTCCACCGGGCGGCCGGTCTCCATGTCCACGTGCGTGGCCCAGGTGACCGTGGCGAACTTGTTGGCCCGGAGGAGCTTGCCGTTGGACCGGTCGATCACGTAGAAGAACCCGTTCTTCGGTGCCTGCAGCAGCACCTTGCGCATCTCGCCGTCCACCTCCATGTCGGCGAGCGCCATGTCCTGAACGGCGGTGTAGTCCCAGTTGTCCCCCGGGGTGGTCTGGTAGTACCACTTCATGGTGCCGGTATCGGCGTCCAGCGCCACGATGGAAGAGAGAAACAGGTTGTCGCCGCCGCCCGGGGAGCGGATCACCCGGGTCCACGGGGCACCATTGCCGACACCGAGATAGACGCTGTTGAAATCCGGGTCGTAAACGATGGAGTTCCAGACGGTGCCGCCGCCGCCCACTTCCCACCAGTTGCCGCCCTTCCACGTCCCGGCGGCCAGTTCCATCTCCGGATGCTCGAAGGGCAGGGAGGGGTCGCCGGGGACCGTGTAGAACCGCCACACCTGGTCACCGGTTTCCGCGTCGTAGGCGGTGACGTAGCCGCGCACGCCGAATTCGGCGCCTCCGTTGCCGATGAAGATCTTGCCGCCGGCAGCCCGTGGTGCGCCGGTGATGGTATAGAAGCGGTCCCGGTCGATGATGGTGTCCACTTCCCAGACCTTCTCGCCGGTACCGGCGTCGAGGGCGATCAGACGGCCATCCAGGCTGCCGACGTAGACCCGGCCGTTGTAGACGGCGACACCGCGATTCACAACGTCGCAGCAGGCACGACGGCCCCATTCTCTGGGAACCAGAGGATCGTAGGTCCAGAGCACCTCGCCCGTGGTGGCCCGAACCGCATACACCCGGCTCCAGGTGGTGGTGAAGAACATGATGCCGTCGACGACGATCGGGGTGGCTTCCAGGGCCCGATTGGTCCCCATGTCCTTGAACCAGGCCAGACCGAGATCAGCTACGGTGTCGCGGTTGATCTGAGTCAGCGGCGAGAACCGCTGCTCCTCGTAGGTTCTGCCGAACGCGAGCCAGTTGCCCGGCTCGGACTCGGCGTTCTTGATGCGCTCGTCATCGATCAGGCCGATGGTGGGTTCAGGAGACGGCTGCCCGGCAGCCGCCTCCTGCGTGGCTTCCGGCGCTGGCGGCACCTCGTCGGCGGGCCGGTTGGCGACGTAGTAGACGGCGACGGCGAAGACGATCGCCACGATGGCAAGCAGTGCACGCATGCTTCCTCCCCTGTGAAGCAGTAGTTCCCTCGCCGCGGATCATATAGCCTGCGTGCCGGTGGCCACCAGCCCCGTTTCAGCCGAACTCTTCCTCGTAGTCGGCCATGGCCGCCTCGATCACCTTCACCGCATGCTCCCGGGAATAGGGTTCGCCCACCTCCACCACCGAGCGTTCTCCCGGCAGGGTTTTGTAGGTGCTGAAGTAGTGACGCAGCCGGGCGGTGAACTGCTCGGGAAGCTGGGAGACGTCCCGCACGTCCGCCCAGATTTCGTCGTTGGCCAGCACGGCGACGATCTTGTCGTCGGCTTCTCCACCGTCGAGCATGGGCAGGCCGCCCAGTACCCGGGCGGTGAGGATCACCTCGGCCTTGGCGATGGGCCGCTCGCTGAGCACACAGATGTCCAGAGGGTCACCGTCACCGCATTCGGCACCGGGCATCAGTGCCCTGACCCGTTCGGCGCAGTAGGTTCGGGGAACGAAGCCATAGAGCGTTGGCGGCAGTGAGGAGGTCTTGTGAGGCCTGTCCACGCGCAGGTAGCCGGTCTCCTTGTCCACCTCGTACTTCACCAGGTCGAACGGGGTGACTTCGATGAAGGCTTCCACCAGCTCCGGAGCCGCTTGGCCGATGGAGAGGCCGTGCCACGGATGCGGCCGCCATTTGATGAAATCACGCATGGTTTCGAACTCCGCCCGGCGCCCCTGCGCCGTTCTGTGGGTGAACTGGAGGGGTGGAAAAGGCGCCACCATACGCATGCCTCGGGCGTGACGCCACAGCTGTGATAGCCTTCCGCACCCAATCAACGCTCGGGGCAGCAAGCTCATGGCCAAAACCGTCGTCGACCTCAGTGGCCTGCCGGCCATCGAGAATCCGGGCCGCATCGCCATCCTCCAGTCCAAGTGGTATCCGGAGATCGTCGGCAGCATGTCCAGAACCTGTGAGCGGGTACTCCGGGAGCACGGCTACCGGGATCTGGAGGTGCACACGCTGCCGGGCTCGCTCGAGCTGCCGCTGGCAGCGGCCGATCTGCTGGCGAATGACGCGGACGGTGAGATTGACGGGCTGATCTGCTTCGGCGTGATCGTCAAAGGCGAGACCCTGCACTTCGAGATGATCACGAATGAATGCATGCGCGGCCTGTCCGACGCCATGCTCCGCTACCGGCGCCCCGTCATCGTAGAGGTGCTGCCCGTGTTCGCCATCGAGGACGCCGAGGCAAGAGCGGCGGACGACGAGTTCAACAAAGGCTATGAAGCTGCCGCCGCAGCCATCGAGATGATTGCCTGGCGGCGATCGGTCGGTGCCTGAACCGGCTGACCTGATCAGCCGTGCTTCATGAGCCGCTCTTTCTGACGCTCCCAGTCCCGATCCCGGGTGGTCGTTCGCTTGTCGTGTGACTTCTTGCCGCGGCCGAGTGCGATCTCGCATTTCACCCGGTTCCCTTTCCAGTACATGGCGGTGGCAACGCAGGTCAGCCCTTTCTGGGAGGTGGCGGCGTAGATGCGGGCGAGTTCCTTGGCGTGCAGCAGCAGCTTCCGCGTCCGTTGCGGGTCTGCCACCACATGGGTAGACGCGCTCGTCAGCGGGACGATATTGGCACCCAGCAGCCAGGCTTCGCCGTCCCGGAGCAGCACATAGCTGTCCGTCAGCTGCACGTTGCCGGCCCGGATGGCCTTCACTTCCCAGCCTTCCAGCACCATGCCGGCTTCGAACTTCTCACTGAGCTCGAAATCGAAACGGGCGCGCTTGTTCTGCGCGATGGTAGTGGAACCGGCCTTTTTCTTTTTTTCCGCCATGGCCCGATTATACGGCCATTTCGGGCAGGACCCGCTCCGGTTGTGGTTTTGTGCGGGGCTGGTTCACAATGCCCGGCCAACGGAATCAGGCGTTGGAGTGGAGATGGCTGGGCCTACCGAATCGCGGCATGGAATGTGGTCGAACCGCTGGCTGTTCGTGCTGGCTGCGGCTGGATCGGCGGTGGGTCTGGGCAACATCTGGAAGTTTCCCTACATCGCCGGTGAGAATGGCGGCGGGGCGTTCGTCATCCTTTATCTGCTGTGTATCGCATTCGTCGGCATCCCGATCATGATGGCCGAGGTGCTCATCGGCCGTGAAGGCCGGCAGAGCCCGATCAACACCATGCGGCATCTGATCAAGCAGCATCACCGGCACCCGGCCTGGGTACTGATCGGCTGGGCCGGTGTGGCGGCCGGGTTCCTGATCCTTTCCTATTACGTGGTGATTGCGGGCTGGGCCCTCTACTACATCCTGCAGATGGGCAGCGGTGCGCTCGAGGGTGCGACCGCGGAACAGGCAGGCGCATTGTTCGCGGAATTTCTCGACAGTCCGATCGAGCTGATCTTCTGGCAGACCCTGTTCATGGTGCTGACGGTCTACATCATTTCCCGCGGTGTGATCAGCGGCCTGGAAACCGCCGTACGCTGGTTCATGCCCATGCTCTTTCTGCTGATGGCGGTGCTGCTCGGCTATGCGGTGACTTCCGACGGCTGGTCTCAGGGTGTGGAGTTCATGTTCCGCATGGATTTCGACTCCCTGACACCCGACGCCGTGCTGGCCGCCATGGGGCAGGCATTCTTCACGCTCAGTCTGGGCATGGGTGCCATCATGGCCTATGGCGCGTACGTGCCGAGCAGCGCCTCGATCTTCTCCACGGTCTCCATCATCGCCGGACTGGACACGCTGGTCGCTGTGGTGGCGGGGCTGGCCATATTTCCCATCGTCTTCGCGAATGGTCTGGAGCCCTCGCAGGGGCCCGGGCTCATGTTCGTGACGGTGCCGCTCGCCTTCGGGCAGATGCCGCTCGGCGCGCTGTTCGGCACGCTGTTCTTCCTGCTGGTGAGCTTCGCGGCCATCACTTCGGCCATCTCGATCAGTGAGCCGGCCCTGGCGTACCTGGTCGAGGAATACAACGCCCGGCGCGGGCGGGTGGCGATTTCTCTGGGGGTGATCAGCTGGATCCTCGGCCTCGGCACCGTGTTCTCGTTCAACTACTGGGCGGACGTGAATGTGCTCGGCCAGCCCACGTTCTTCGATTTCGCCTCATTCGTGACCGACAAGGTTCTCCTGCCGATCGGGGGACTTTTCATCGGCCTGTTCGGAGCCTGGGCTTTGCCGAAGACGGTCATCGGGGCTCAGCTCGGCATCGACGGAGGCTTCAGGGCCGTGCTGTGGAAGCTTCTCGCCGGCGCGGTGGCGCCTCTGGCGGTGCTCGTGGTCTTCGTGAATACGCTTCTGGGCTGAGCCTTGGCGCGGGTTCAACGCTCGGCGCTGCTGCCGTATCCGGCAGCAGACGTCTTCACCATCGTCAACGATGTGCTCCGATATCCGGAGTTCCTGCCCTGGTGCTCGGGCGCCGTGGTGCTGTCGGAGACGGCGGACGAAGTCGTGGCGGCGCTGTCGCTGTCTGCCAGCGGGGTCACCGAAACCTTCACCACCCGCAACCGGCTCACGCCATACGAGAAGATCGACATGGTGCTGGTCTCCGGTCCGTTCCGGGAGCTGTCCGGGGGCTGGACGTTCACCCGGCTGGGCGGCGATGCGGGATGTCGCGTGGAACTCGATCTCAGCTTTCAGTTCTCCGGGCTGAAGGCCCTCCTCGGGGGCGTCTTCAACCGGGCGGCAGATCAGATGGTGGACGCCTTCTGCGCCCGGGCACACCAGATGCTGGGCGATCGCTGATGCACGTGGAGGTCGTCTACGCGCTGCCGGATATTCAGCACCGGCTGCACCTCGAGCTTCTGGAAGGCGCTACCGTGCGCACGGCGCTGGAGGCAGTCGGCCGGATTCCGCCGTTCGATACGCTGGATCTCCCGGCACAGACGGTCGGCATCTTCGGTCGGATCGTCGGGCTGGACGAGGTGCTCGGACCCGACGACCGGGTGGAGATCTACCGTCCTCTCCAGGCGGATCCCAAGGAGGCGCGCAGGCGGCGCGTGGAGACGGGCAGCTGAGGGCGCTCAGCCCGGTTCTGCGGTCTCAGGATTGTTCGCGGCGGCCGCTTCGGCCGCTGCTTCCGTCACCCGGGTCGGCACCAGGTCGCCGGTGAAGTAGGCAAGCTGCTCGTCGACGAAGAAAAGACTCACCAGCTGATTGGTGCTGAACACGCCCGGCAGCTCGATGGTGTAGATGTAGTCCCAGCGGTCGTCGTTGAAGGAGTTTCTCACCACGGGCTGACCCATGATGAAGGCCACCTGGCTGCGCGTCATGCCGGGTTTGAGCTTGTCGATCATCTGCTGATTGATCACGTTGCCCTGCTGTACGGTCAGCTTGTGCACCCGGGGCAGCCGCGGTCGTTTCAGGCTGCAGCCCGCTAGCACGAGGGAGGCACAGATACCGATGACCAGCAGCATTCGCATGGCGGCGGATGTTACTGACAAAGAACCTGGATTACGAGGTCGGCTGCCCGCGGGTGATCAGGAAGACGCTTCCCGGAGCAGCGTGCGGGCGTAGTCCCGGGATTCGTCCGTGACCCGGGCACCGGCCAGCATCCGGGCCAGCTCGTCCACCCGTTCCCCCGTGTCCAGCTCGGCGATCCGGGTGTCCTGCCCGCTGTCCTTACTCACCTTCAGATGCTCGAGACCGAGGGCGGCAATCTGCGGTGCATGGGTGATGCAGATCACCTGAGTGTGCTCGGCAAGGCCCCGGAGCAGACGACCGACCACGTCGGCCGTGGTGCCGCCCACGCCCACGTCCGCTTCGTCCAGGATCAGACTCGGCAGCTGATTTCTGGCGGCAGCGACGATCTGAATGGCCAGGCTGATCCGGGCACGTTCACCACCCGATGCGATCCGGCCGAGCGGCGCGGCCGGATAGCGGGGATTGGTCACACACTGATACTCCACCGCCTCGGCACCGTATTCGGACTCCTTCGGATGAAAGGCGAGTGCCAGGGCGCCGCCCTTGATGCCGAGCGTCTGCATGTGCTCGCTCACCGATTGGCAGAACCCTTCAGCTGCGGCCATGCGCTGACCGGTGAGCTTCTTGGAGAGCTTCCGGTAGGCCTTCTCGAGCTCCGTGACGGCTTCCGCGAGGCTTTCGAGGCTGGTCCTGTCGGTGGAAAGCGCTTCGAGCTCCGCCTGCAGGGCCCGCACGTGCCCGGGCAGTGCCTCCGGGTTGACCCTGTGCTTCCGTGCCAGATCGTGGAGCTCGGACAGACGCTGTGCGAGGGCTTCCAGCGTTTCGGGATCGAACGAGAGGCTGTCCTCGAAGCTGCGCAGGTCGTGGCGCGCGTCGTCCATCAGCTCACCGATGGTGGTCAGGGTTTCCCGGGCGGATGCGAGCGCCGGGTGGCCGTCGTCGATCCGGCCGAGGCTCGTTCTGGCCTGACCGAGCATGTCCGCCTCCTCGAGCGCGGTCAGAGCCTGACTGACGACGTCGCGCAGGCTCTGTGCCTGCGACAGGCGCCGGTGGGTCTGCTCCACCTCTTCGAACTCACCGGCATCCGGCGCCACCTGCTCCAGTTCTTCCAGCTGATAAGCCAGCAGGGCGGATCGATCCTCGTCACCCTCAACCCGGGCCTGAAGCCGCGCGAGCTCGGCAGCCTTGTTCTTCCACGTCAGATAGGCGTTGCGGCAATCCGCCAGAAGCCCCGCATCGACCCCGTATCCGTCCAGCAGATCCCGCTGCACGGCGGGCTCGGCCAGCCGCACGTTGTCGTCCTGGCCATGAATGTCGATCAGTCCCCCGGCGAGCGCCCTCAGCACGGACAGGGTCACCGGCGTGCCGTTCAGGAAAGCGCGCGAGCGGCCGTCCGCATTCAGTACCCGGCGTATCAGGGCCCGGTCCGGCTGGTCCAGGTCGTCCAGCTCATGGTCGGACAGGTAGTCGCGGACGCTGTCGACGCCGCCCAGATCGAATTCCGCGCTCACCTCAGCCCGGCTGGCGCCCGGTCGGATGGTATCCACGGCTGCCCGCTCCCCGAGCACCAGGGAGAGCGCGGCCAGCAGAATGGATTTTCCGGCACCGGATTCGCCCGTGATCACGGTCAGGCCGGGCCCGAACTGAATGTCCAGCGAGTCGACGAGAGCGAAGTTACTGACGGTCAGGGTTTTGAGCATTGCGCAAGCTCGAGACAACGGCTATAGATTAATGGATGCCTTTCTCGAAGTCGTAGTCGTTTGACCGCCATTAGACGAGAATTTCGACGGGAGTTCAGGCAGGCAGCTCAGGTTGTTTTTTGCAGGTGAGAGAGCACGTGGAAGAAGCCGTCGATCCCCGGGCCCAGGCGCTGTTCAAGATGCTGGTCGAGGAGTACCTGGCCGCGGGCGTGCCTGTGGCCTCGAAGCGACTGGCAGCGCTGCCGTCGGTGAGCGTCAGCTCGGCCACCGTGCGCAACATCATGGCGGATCTGGAGGCCCAGGGGCTGGTCCAGTCTCCGCACACCTCGGCGGGCAAGATTCCGACCAATCGGGGGCTGCGTTTCTTCGTGGATACCCTGCTCTCGCTGGACCCGCTCGAGGCCCGGCAGCTGGAGAGACTCGAACAGGAACTGAACCCGGACCTGTCGCCTCAGGAGCTGGTGAATTCGGCCTCGAGCCTGCTGTCCCACCTCACCCAGATGACCTGCGTGATCACGCTGCCGCGGCGCGATCACGTGGCGCTCCGGCAGGTGGAGTTTCTGCCGCTGTCCGGCGACCGGGTGCTCGTCATTATGGTGCTGAACGACCGGGAGGTGGAAAACCGGGTGATTCACACGGACCGGGAGTATTCGGACGTCGAGCTCAACCAGGCTGCCAATTTCGTCAATCGGGAGTTCGGCGGCAGCTCGCTGATCAGCATCCGCAACGCGTTGCTGGCCAGCATGCAGGCGGACAAGGACCGGATGGACAGTCTGATGCAGACCGCCCTGGACATGGCGTCCCGTGTGTTCGTTTCCGACCGGGAAGAGGACGATGATACCCCTCAGGTGGTGGTCTCCGGCGAGAACCGGCTGCTCAATATGAGCCCGGACACGGACAGAATCCGGACCCTCTTCGAAGCTTTCTCTCACAAGGGCAATATCCTGCATCTGCTCGACCGCTGCCTGGAGACGCACGGGATTCAGCTGTTCATCGGCGAGGAATCCGGCTACGAGCTGTTTGACGAGGTGTCCGTCGTGACGGCCCCCTACGAAGTGCAGGGCCGGTTGGCCGGCGTGCTCGGCGTTGTCGGGCCCACCCGGATGGCCTATCAGGAGGTGATCCCCGTGGTGGACGTCACGGCGAAGCTGCTTGGCGCCGCCATCAATTCCACCTGATATCCCCGGCATCGCAGACTTTCCCGCCGAAGCCCCTTGAATTCGAAACCTGTGCCCCCATCCTCCGGGTGGCTGATGACTTTTGACCGGAGAACGGGGCCAGATGGCAGATTCGGACGACAAGCGGGAAGATCTCGAGGAACAAGCTGACCAGGAAGTTGACAGTGCTTCGGTGCTAGAGCCGGAAAGCGGTGCGCCGGGCGGTGCGCAGAACAGCGAAGTCGATCCCGCCGAGGCGGAAATCGCGGCCCTGAAGGATCAGGTCCTGCGCAGTCAGGCGGAAGCGGAGAACGTCCGCCGCCGGGCGGCCCGGGATGTGGAGAACGCTCACAAATACGCCCTCGAGAAGTTCGCCGCCGATCTGCTCCCCGTGATCGACAGTCTCGAAAAGGCCGTGGAATCGGCCCGGCTGGGGGCAGAAGCCGCGGATGCGGAGGGCGACGACGCCGCGAACACGGCGGCCATCGGTGAGGGCGTGGAGCTGTCTCTCAAGCTGTTTCACGACGTGCTGGAGAAAGCGGGCATAGAACGCATCCACCCCCTTGGCGAACCCTTCGATCCCCAGCTGCACGAGGCGATGGCCATGGTGGAGAACCCGGATGCGGAGCCGAACTCCGTGCTGGACGTGATGCAGGCTGGTTACACCCTGAACGGCAGGCTGGTCAGGGCGGCCATGGTGGTGGTCAGCAAAGCCCCCTGAGGGATGGCCGTAAAAGTGGGGGAGAGGAGTTGAATCCCCGCCGGACGCCCAAATATAGAGCGTCAGAGACAATTGGAAGCTGCGGGCCGGAAAGATAGACACCGGCTGCGCGTTGGGCTTTAGGAACAGTTTTGGAGACTAGTCATGGGTAAAGTCATCGGCATCGACCTGGGTACCACCAACTCCTGTGTGGCGGTTCTGGAAGGCAAGGATGCCAAGGTCATCGAAAATTCCGAGGGTGATCGCACGACGCCCTCCATCATCGCCTACACGGACGATGGCGAGATCCTCGTGGGTCAGAGCGCCAAGCGCCAGGCGGTGACCAATCCGGACAACACGCTGTTTGCGGTGAAGCGGCTCATCGGCCGCAAGTTCGCCTCGGACGTGGTCCAGAAGGACATCAAGATGGTCCCCTACAGGATCGTCGAGGCTCCGAACGGCGACGCCTGGATCGAAGTGAAGGGCGAGCAGCTGGCTCCGCCCCAGATTTCGGCGGAAACCCTGAAAAAAATGAAGAAGACGGCTGAGGAGTACCTCGGCGAGCCCGTCACGGAGGCGGTGATCACCGTTCCGGCCTACTTCGACGATTCCCAGCGTCAGGCCACCAAGGATGCCGGCCGGATCGCCGGTCTGGACGTTAAGCGCATCATCAACGAGCCCACGGCGGCAGCCCTTGCCTATGGCATGGACAAGCAGCGGGGCGATCACAAGATCGTGGTCTATGACCTCGGTGGGGGTACCTTCGACGTGTCCATCATCGAGATCGCCGAGATCGACGGCGAGCATCAGTTCGAAGTGCTCTCCACCAATGGTGATACCTTCCTCGGCGGTGAGGACTTCGACCTTCGGGTGATCGATTACCTGGCGGAAGAGTTCAAGAAGGACAACGGCGTGGATCTGCACAACGATCCGCTGGCCCTGCAGCGTCTGAAGGAAGCGGCAGAGAAGGCGAAGATCGAGCTGTCCAACAGCCAGCAGACCGAGATCAATCTGCCCTATATCACGGCGGACCAGTCCGGTCCCAAGCACCTGGTGCTGAAGCTCACCCGGGCCAAGCTCGAGTCCCTGGTGGAAGACCTGGTCGAGCGCACCATGGGTCCGTGCAAAACGGCGCTGGCAGATGCAGGGCTGTCTGCCTCCGACATCGACGACGTGATCCTGGTCGGCGGCCAGACCCGGATGCCGCTGGTGCAGGCGAAGGTGAAGGAGTTCTTCGGTAAGGAGGCGCGCAAGGACGTGAATCCGGACGAGGCCGTGGCCGTGGGAGCTGCCATCCAGGCGGCCGTGCTATCCGGCGACGTGAAGGACGTGCTGCTGCTCGACGTGACGCCGCTCTCCCTGGGCATCGAGACGCTCGGCCAGGTCATGAGCGTGCTGATCGAGAAGAACACGACCATCCCGACCAAGAAGACCCAGGTCTTCTCGACGGCGGACGACAACCAGACCGCGGTGACCATTCACGTGCTGCAGGGTGAGCGCAAACAGGCCGCGCAGAACAAGTCGCTCGGCCGGTTCGACCTGGCGGACATTCCGCCTGCCCCCCGGGGCATGCCGCAGATCGAGGTCGCCTTCGACATCGATGCCAACGGCATCCTGAATGTGTCCGCCAAGGACAAGGCAACGGGCAAGGAGCAGTCCATCGTGATCAAGGCTTCCTCCGGGCTCTCCGAGGAAGAGATCGATCAGATGGTCCGGGATGCGGAAGCACACTCCGAAGAGGACGCGAAGTTCGAGGAGATGGTGAATCTGCGCAACCAGGCGGACGGTCTGGTGCACGCGGCCAGAAAGGCCGTCACCGATGCCGGCGACAAGGCTTCCGAGGAAGAGAAGTCGGCTATCGAGACCGCCGCCACCGCGCTTGAGGAAGCACTCAAAAGCGACGACAAGGCCGGTATCGAAGCCAAGATGCAGGCGCTGTCCGAGGCCTCCGCCTCTCTCGCACAGAAGATGTATGCGGAAGAAGCCGCAGCGGCCGGTGCCGATGGCGCCGACGGTGCGTCCGGTGGTACATCGTCCGGCAGCGATTCGGATGCCGTGGACGCGGAGTTCGAGGAAGTGAAGGACGACGACAAGAAGGGCTGATCCGCCCTGAAAAACGCGCCGAAGCGCAGAAGGTGCTCCGGCGCCGACGTGAAGGGAGGGGGTAGCTTTACCCCCTTTCCTGTATAAGAAGGGGCGCCCGCGCACCGGGTCCAGGAAGCAGACAAGAGCTGAGAGAATGGCGAAACGAGACTACTACGAGGTTCTGGGCGTCAACCGGGATTCGGATGAAGCCGAGATCAAGAAGGCTTACCGCCGTCTCGCCATGAAGAATCACCCCGACCGCAATCCGGACGATCCGGCGGCGGAGGAGAGGTTCAAGGAAGCCACCGAAGCCTACGACGTGCTGACCAATGCGGAGAAGCGCCAGGCCTATGACCAGTTCGGCCATGCCGGCGTGGATCCCAGCATGGGGGGCATGGGCGATGGCTTTGCCGGCGGCAGCTTCAGCGACATCTTCAGCGACGTGTTCGGCGACATCTTCGGCGGCGGCGGTGGCAGAGGCGGGCGCAGCTCCGTTCAGCGGGGTGCCGATCTCCGCTACGGCCTGGATCTCACCCTCGAGCAGGCGGTCAGCGGGGACAACGTGGAAATCAACGTTCCCGTCCTTTCGGCCTGCGACGATTGCGGCGGCTCCGGGGCGAAACCCGGCACCTCGGCCAGCACCTGTCCCGACTGTGGCGGGGCAGGACAGATTCGCGTAGCCCAGGGCTTCTTCTCCCTCCAGCAGACCTGTCCGCGATGTCGGGGCACCGGCCAGGTGATCAGCGATCCCTGCACCGGGTGCGGCGGCAGCGGACGGAAGGAAAAGCGCAAGAAGCTGTCTGTGCGAATTCCTCCCGGCGTGGATACGGGAGACCGGATCCGGCTGTCCGGCGAAGGCGAAGCCGGTTTCAATGGCGGGCCGCCCGGGGATCTGTACGTGCAGGTGGAGGTGCGCCAGCATCCCATCTTCAGCCGGGATGGACGGAACCTCTTCTGCGAGATGCCCATATCGTTCGTGGATGCGGCGCTCGGCGGCGAGCTGGAAGTGCCGACCCTGGATGGTCGGGTGAAGCTGAAAATTCCACCCGAGACCCAGACCGGCAAGGTGTTCCGCCTGCGCGGTAAAGGCGTCACGCCCGTGCGGGGCGGCGGCGTCGGCGATCTGCTCTGCAAGATCAACGTGGAAACGCCGGTCAATCTGAACGACCAGCAGAAGAAGCTGCTATCGGAGCTGAAGGCCTCTCTCGGCGAAGGCGGTGCCAAGCACTCGCCGAAGGAAAGCTCCTGGTTCCAGGGTGTGAAGGACTTTTTCGACGGGCTGACGTCCTGAGCGGGAGACAGAAAATGCGTCTAGCCATCACCGGAGCCGGCGGCCGCATGGGAAAGACCCTGGTCGGGATGATCCACGAAGCCGACGATCTGTCGCTGGGTGCGGCATTCGAACGGCCGGACAGCAGCCTCATCGGTGCGGATGCCGGTGAGCTGGCCGGAGTCGGATCGCTGGACGTCGCGGTGGCGGCGGATCCTGCGGCCGCGCTGGACGAGTTCGACCTCCTCATCGACTTTTCCGTCCCGGAAGCGACCCTGGCGCTCCTGCCGGTGCTCAGGGAGGCCGGCCGCAAGCTGGTCATCGGCACCACGGGCTTCGACGAGGCCGGGCAGTCGGCAATCGAGGAGGCGGCGGCGGACATCGCGATCCTCAAGGCGCCGAACATGAGCGTTGGCGTCAATCTGGTGTTCAAGCTGGCGGAGCTTGCCGCCCAGGTGCTGGGTGACGAGGTGGACGTGGAAGTGATCGAAGCCCATCACAGGCACAAGATCGATGCACCGTCGGGTACCGCGGTCAGGCTGGGCGAGATCCTCGCCGACGCGCTGGGAAGAGATCTGGCGGAAGACGCCGTCTACGGTCGCCAGGGCACGACGGGCCCCCGGGACCCGAAGACGATCGGCTTCGCCACGGTCCGCGGCGGCGATATCGTCGGAGACCACACCGTGCTCTATGCAGGCACCGGCGAGCGGATCGAGATCACCCACCGGGCCCAGAGCCGCGCCAATTTTGCTCAGGGCGCTCTCAGGGCGGCCAGATTCCTCGGCGGCAGGGAGCGCGGCCTGTACGACATGCAGGATGTGCTCGGTCTCTGAGCTCGAGACTTTTTCGAGAGACGGCTTTTTCGAGAGACGGCTAGGCTTCACCGACACTCTCCGGTAGACTACGCGCCCCAGATCAGCGGGAGCAGTCGCTTCCGCTTTTTTTCGGGCGGGGCTTGAGTTCCCGGCATCTGCAACGAGGTTTTGGGCACGACATTGACACCGGCGTTACTCGCCCTTGAGGACGGCAGCCTGTTTCACGGGTCGTCCATTGGTATTGAGGGTCAGTCCGCAGGTGAGGTGGTATTCAACACCGCCATGACGGGTTACCAGGAGATTCTCACGGACCCGTCCTACGCCCGCCAGATCGTCACCCTCACCTATCCCCAGATCGGAAACACCGGCGCCAATCCCGAAGACGTGGAATCGGATCGGGTCTGGGCCAGTGGCCTGGTCATCCGGCAGCTTCCCCGCCGGGCCAGCAACTGGCGCATGACCATGACGTTGCCCGAATACCTGCAATCCGAAAGCGTGGTGGCGATCGCCGAGGTGGATACCCGCCGTCTGACCCGTCTCATCCGGGAGAAAGGGGCGCTCGCCGGCTGCATCGTTGCAGGCGACGCGACGGAAGCGGAGGCTCTGGCCGCCGCGCGGGCTTTTCCTGGACTGGCCGGCATGGATCTGGCCCGGGTGGTGACGCGTGCAGATCGGGCCGACTGGACAGAATCTGTCTGGAACCTGGAATCCGGGTACGGCAGTCGAGGCGATGAGCGTTTCCACGTGGTCGCTTACGACTTCGGCGTCAAACGGAACATTCTCCGCCTGCTGGCAGCCCGCGGCTGCCGGATCACGGTGGTCCCCGCCACGACCACGGCCGAAGAAGCGATGGCCCTGAATCCGGACGGGATTTTTCTCTCTAACGGCCCCGGCGATCCGGAACCCTGTCTTTATGCGATCGAGGCCATCCGGGCTCTGCTCGATGCGGACCTGCCCATCTTCGGAATCTGTCTCGGTCATCAGCTGCTTTCCCTCGCCAGCGGTGCCGATACGGTGAAGATGCCGCACGGACACCACGGCGCCAATCACCCGGTGAAGGATCTGCGTTCCGGACAGGTGATCATCACCAGTCAGAATCACGGCTTCGCCGTGGACGTGGAATCACTGCCGAACTGCCTCGAGACCACTCATGTGTCGCTGTTCGACGGAACGCTCCAGGGCGTGCGCAGAACGGACCGCCGGGCCTTCGGCTTTCAGGGCCACCCGGAGGCGAGCCCGGGGCCGCAGGACTGCGAGTACCTCTTCGATGAATTCGTGACGCTGATGACGGATGCTGCCGGCGGCCGCGGAAAAGGCGCCCACTGATGCCGAAACGCACCGATCTCGAATCCATCCTGATCATCGGCGCCGGGCCCATCATCATCGGTCAGGCCTGTGAGTTCGACTATTCCGGCGCTCAGGCCTGCAAGGCGCTGAAGGACGAGGGCTACCGGGTGATCCTGGTGAACTCCAATCCGGCCACCATCATGACCGACCCCGCCATGGCGGATGCCACCTACGTGGAGCCGGTGGAATGGCGGACGGTGGCCCGCATCATCGAAAAGGAAAAGCCCTCGGCGCTGCTGCCGACGATGGGTGGTCAGACGGCGCTCAACTGCGCGCTGGATCTGGTGCGCGAAGGCGTGCTCGACGCGCACGGGGTGGAACTGATCGGCGCCAGCCAGGACGCCATCGACAAGGCGGAAGATCGGGAACGATTCGACAAGGCCATGAAG
Source organism: Gammaproteobacteria bacterium (assembly GCA_030425195.1). GTDB lineage: Bacteria > Pseudomonadota > Gammaproteobacteria > Pseudomonadales > Azotimanducaceae > SZUA-309. The sequence goes on from JAUIAV010000013.1 coordinate 55,603, forward strand.
AAAATCGGTCTGAACACGCCCCGGTCGGCCATTGCCCACAGCATGGAAGAAGCCGTTCAGGTGCAGGCCCAGCTCGGCTATCCCTGCGTGATCCGGCCTTCGTTCACCCTGGGCGGCAGCGGTGGCGGCATCGCCTACAACCAGGAGGAGTTCGAGGAGATCTGCGCCCGCGGACTCGATCTGTCTCCGACCAACGAGCTCCTCATCGATGAATCCCTGCTCGGCTGGAAAGAGTTCGAGATGGAGGTGGTCCGGGACCGGCTCGACAACTGCATCATCATCTGCTCCATCGAGAACCTGGATCCCATGGGCGTGCACACGGGCGACAGCATTACTGTGGCACCGGCTCAGACGCTGACCGACAAGGAATACCAGCTGCTCCGTAACGCCTCCATCGACGTGCTGCGCGAAATCGGTGTGGAAACCGGCGGTTCCAACGTGCAGTTCGCCATCAGCCCGGACGACGGCCGCATTGTGGTCATCGAGATGAATCCGAGAGTCTCCCGGTCCTCGGCACTCGCATCGAAGGCCACGGGCTTTCCCATCGCCAAGGTGGCGGCGAAGCTCGCCGTCGGCTATACGCTGGACGAGCTCATCAACGACATCACCGGGGTGACGCCGGCCTCCTTCGAACCCAGTATCGATTACGTGGTCACCAAGATTCCCCGGTTCACCTTCGAGAAGTTTCCGCAGGCCGACGACCGGCTGACCACGCAGATGAAATCCGTGGGTGAGGTGATGGCCATCGGCCGGACCTTCCAGGAATCTCTGCAGAAGGCGCTCCGCGGTCTGGAAACCGGCAAGACGGGCTTCGATCCCATGCTCGACCTCACCCACGAGGACGCGCGGGACGTGCTGCGGCGGGAGGTGTCGAATCCCGGTGGCGAGCGGATCTGGTACATCGCGGATGCGTTCCGCTACGGCATGACGCTGGAGGAAGTGCACGAGCTCAGCCGCGTCGATCCCTGGTTTCTGGCGGAGATCGAGCATCTGCTCGACACGGAAGCGGCACTTGCCGGTATCGCGCTGACGGATCTGGATGCGAAACGCCTCTACCGTCTGAAGCAGCAGGGATTCTCGGATGCCCGGCTCGCGACCCTGCTTGGTGTGAGCGAGGCCGCCGTGCGTGAGCATCGCCTGGATCTCGGTATCCGTCCCGTGTACCGGCGGGTGGATACCTGTGCCGCCGAGTTCCCATCTTCCACCGCCTACATGTATTCCACCTACGAGGAACAGTGTGAGGCGGATCCGAGTGACCGGGAGAAAATCATGGTGCTCGGTGGTGGTCCCAACCGGATCGGCCAGGGCATCGAGTTCGACTACTGCTGTGTGCATGCCGCCCTCGCCATGCGCGAAGACGGTTACGAGACCATCATGGTCAACTGCAACCCGGAGACGGTTTCCACGGATTACGACACATCCGATCGTCTCTACTTCGAGCCGGTGACCCTGGAAGACGTGCTCGCCATCGTCGACGTGGAGAAGCCGAAAGGCGTGATCGTCCAGTTCGGCGGGCAGACGCCGCTCAAACTCGTGGAAGACCTGGAAAAGGCCGGTGTCCCCATCATCGGTACCAGCCCGGACGCCATCGACCGGGCAGAGGATCGGGAGCGCTTCCAGGGCCTGATCGAAAAGCTGGGTCTGAAACAGCCCTCGAACCGCACCGCCGTGGACCTGGAAACGGCCATCGCCGGCGCCAAGGAAGTGGGCTTCCCCATCGTCGTCCGGCCGTCGTACGTGCTCGGCGGCCGTGCCATGGAAATCGTCTACAACACCAAGGAACTCACCCGCTACATGGCCGAGGCCGTCACGGTCTCGAACGACTCGCCCGTTCTCCTCGACCGCTTTCTCGACCACGCCACGGAAGTGGACGTGGATGCGGTATCGGACGGCAGTCACGTGGTCATCGGCGCCATCATGCAGCACATCGAGCAGGCCGGCGTGCACAGTGGCGACTCCGCCTGCGCGCTGCCGCCTTACAGTCTGGATCCTGCCGTCCAGGACCGCATCCGTGAGCAGGTGAAGGCCATGGCCCTGGAGCTCGGTGTGATCGGACTGATGAATGTGCAGCTGGCGGTGCAGGGTGAGGAGATTCTGGTGCTCGAGGTGAATCCCCGGGCATCGAGGACCGTCCCCTTCGTCTCGAAGTGTATCGGGCTGTCTCTGGCCAAGGTGGCAGCCCGGTGCATGGCCGGTACGAGCCTGGCAGAGCAGTCCTTCACCGAAGAGATTCTTCCGGCCACCATGAACGTGAAGGAGAGCGTGTTTCCGTTCCCCAAGTTCCCGGGTGTGGACCCGATTCTCGGCCCGGAGATGAAATCCACCGGCGAGGTGATGGGCGTCGGCGAGAGCTTTGCCGAAGCCTTCGCCAAGGCGGTGGCCGGGGCAAGTGTCGACCTGCCGGACGGCGGCCGTGCGTTCCTGTCGGTGAAGGAGTCGGACAAGCTCGGTCTGGTCCCGCTCGGCAGAGAGCTGGTGGACCTGGGATTTACGCTGGTCGCGACCCGGGGAACGGCGAAAGTGCTGGAAGCGCACGACGTGCCTGTGGAACGGGTGAGCAAGGTCGGCCAGGGCCGGCCGGATGTGGGTGATCTGCTCAAGAACGAACAGATCGACCTGATCGTCAACACCACGGAAGGCCATCAGTCCATCCGCGACTCCGCCATCATCCGGCGCCTCGCGCTTCTGAACAAGGTCTGCTATACCACCACGCTCACCGCCGGTGAGTGCTATGCCATCGCCATCCGCTATCGCCGTGACCAGACCGAGGAGCAGGTTCGCTCACTGCAGAGCCTGGATGTGCTCCGGAGCCGGGCTGCCGGCTGAGACGCATGCCTGACCAGTCCTTTGAGGGCATCGACGCCGGTCGCAGCTTCGACTGGGGACGTGCTGCAGAGGACTACGATCGTTTCCGCCCCGGTCCGCCGGACAGCTTCTACCGGAAGCTGCAGGCGCTGGATGTGGGTCTCCCCGATCAGCGGATTCTCGACATCGGTACCGGCACCGGTCTTCTGGCCCGGCGTTTCGCGGCCGCGGGCAGTCGCGTCTGCGGTATCGATCTGGCCGAGCCGCAGGTCCACATGGCGGAACAGGCCGCCCGCGAGGATGGGGTCGGTGTGAACTTCCAGGTCGCCGCGGCGGAAGCGCTGCCCTTTTCTCCGGGAAGCTTCGACGTGGTCAGCGCCTGTCAGTGCTGGTGGTATTTCGATCTCGACCGGGTGCTGCCGGAGGTGCGTCGGGTCCTGGCATCGGATGGCCGCCTGGTGGTGTCCTATTTCAGTTTTCTGCCCCGGCTCGACCCCGTCGTCGCCGCTTCGGAGGCGCTGGTGCTCGAATTCAATCCCCGCTGGAGCGGCGCTGACTGGGATGGCCGCACGAATCCGCTCCCGGGCTGGTCCCGGGACGACTTCCGCCTCGTGGGTCTGTTCGAGTACGACGAAGCCATACCCTTCACCCGGGAGAGCTGGCGCGGGCGCATGCGGGCGCTCAGGGGTATTGCGGCAAGCCTGTCCGGGGAAGAGATCGAAACGTTCGATCGCGCGCACGAACAGCGCCTCACCGAGCTGGTGCCGGAATCGTTCCGGATTCTGCATCGCATTCACGCCCAGATCTTCTCGCTCGCAGATCGCGCCGGCAGGGCGGCTACGGCGGGGTGCTGAATCCACCCAGTCCGAAGATGATCAGCGCGGCCGCCGTCAGAGCGCCTAGCGAACCCAGCAGAAACGCATAGCGTACGGCTCGGTGATATCGGAAGGCCGCGCGGCGCTGTTCTCTGGCCGCGGTGCTGAGCAGGCCGTCTACTGCCCCGTAGACCAGGGCTCTGGCCGCCAGGCGGGTGGCCCGGTCCTCCATCGTGTCCGTGCTCTGTCGGGCAATCTGCTTGGCCATCCCCTTGCATGCGGCGTCGAATACTTCTTCGCGGCGTGTGCGGCCGCGCCGCGTCCAGGCGAACCGGCGGCGCGCTTCGAGCATCTGCCGGTACCGGGAGATCAACTCGTCACGATGCTTGCTGTCCCGCTCCGATGCGGACGTGCGCTTGAGCTCAGACTCCCGCGCCGCCCCGGGCAGAGACAGAACGATTTCCTCTACTGGCATGTAAGTGTCCCTCTTCGCGGGAGTATCCAGACAATCCGGTTCACAAACTGTGAAGCAGTTCCGCGTCCGGACGGCACCGGTCAGCTGTCGGCAGTCGGGAGGAGAACGGCTGCGCACCCTGATGCGCCGATGGGCCCGGCATGGACAAACGTGCAGTTCGTCACAAACCCGCAGACACAATTCGTAAAGACTTTGTGCCGGCCTGTGGTGGACGGTCACCGCGGCAGCACCGGTGGGACAGAAGGTCCGGTGCGAGGGATCTGGAGAGAATCAGGGACAACCTCATGCAAAAGCCGATTGCAGCGACCTTCGTGGCCGCAGTGTTTTTGGGATGCAGTGCTCTGGGATGGAATACCGCCCGGGCTGCCGAGCCTTCCGCGCAGGAGCTCCGCAGCCTGGATGAGCAGGTGCAGGAGATCAAAACGGATGTGCTGGCCATCGCGGCGGAGCTGAGTGCGCTGGAGGAGCAGCTGCTGTTTCCGTCCAGTACTCAGGTTTCCGTGTTCGTATCGCTCGAACGCCCCGATGCTTTCCGGCTCGATGCGGTCCGGGTGACCATCGATGGTGAGCTGGCTGCGCATCACATCTACAGCTTCAAAGAGCTCGACGCCCTGGCCAGTGGCGGCGTCCAGCGGATATTCACGGGTAATCTGCCGGGCGGGGAGCACGAGCTTGCCGTTACGGTGGTCGGCAAACTGCCATCGGGTAAGGACTACCAGCAGACAGAGCAGTTCACTTTCGAGAAGAGTATCGATCCCCGTCTCCTGGGTATCGCGCTGGCAGGACCTGGCGCGGGCGAGGCGGCGATCCAGCTGAACGACTGGTAGTCATGCGCCGTCAGGTTCATGTCCTGTTGCTGTTCGCGGCTGTTGCGCTGATGGCGCCTGCCGGAATCGCGGCCCAGGCGCCGCAACGGGATCTGTATTTCGCAGAGGCGGTGTTCTGGGCGAAGCAGGGTCTCTACTTCGATGCCCTCGAGCGGCTGGATACTGAGATCACGCAGCATCGGGGTCTGGATGAGCCGGAGCTGGATACGCTGTATCCGTTCATCCACGACGCCGAGTTCTTCGTGGGCGATTTCGAACTCAATTTCCGCATGCATCACCGGGCCGGACGCGCCATTGCCGCCGTTCTCGAAGGCAACGTACCGGAGGTGGTCCGTAACGAAGCGGCCTATCGTCTCGCCCGGATCCATTTTCAGAAAGGGCAGCTGAAGGACGCGCTGATTGCCATCGAGCGGATAGATGGCCGGGTGCCGGCCGAGATCCGGGACGATGTGGATTATCTGCGGGCCAACATCTATCTGGCGACGGCGAGACCCGAGGAAGCCAGGCCCATTCTGCGCCGGCTGCAGGGTGCGAGAGCCCTCACCGGTTTCCCGGAGTACAACCTGGCGATTGCCGACCTGCAGGAGCAGGACACGGAAGCCGCACTCCATCAGTTCGAGAAGGCCGGGTCGGTGAAGGCGTCGGACGAGTCGACGCGGGCGATCAGGGACAAATCGAACCTGGTGCGGGGCACCCTGCTGCTGGAAGCCGGACGCTATGACGAAGCCAAGACTGCACTCGAGCGGGTCCGGCTCGACGGCCCCTTTTCCAATCAGGCGCTGCTGTCCGCAGGCTGGGCAGACACGCATCAGAGCCGGTACGAGAAAGCACTGGTGCCCTGGAACATTCTGGTGGCACGGAACCGGACGGACCCCGCGGTGCAGGAAGCCATGCTGGCGCTCCCCTATGCCTATGGCGCGCTGAACGTCCACGGTCGCGCCGCCGTGCTCTACAACCAGGCCCTCGAATCGTTCGGGTCAGAGCTCAACCGTCTGGACGCCTCCATCGAAGCCATCCGGGAAGGCAGATTTCTCGAGGCGCTGGTCCGGGAGGAGATCCGCAAGGACCGGGACTGGGTGATCCGGCTGCGGAGTCTGCCCGAGGCACCGGAAACCTACTACCTCATGGAGCTGATGGCGTCACACGACTTCCAGACCGGCCTGTCCAACTACCTGGACATGGAGGACCTGCGCAGAAGGCTGTCCCGATGGGGGGCGAGCTTTGACGCGTTCGACGGCATCATCGCCGCCCGGCGGGACTATTTCGAGCCGAGGCTGCCGGCGCTGGACAAGCAGTTCCGGGATGTGGATTCCAGGCGCCGGTTGCGTCTGGAGCAGCATGAGATTCTATCCGACCGGCTGCAGAGCATGCTGGTTGCGCCGCGGCCCGAGTTTCTGGCGACGACCGGCGAGCGAGTGGTCTCCGCCCGGCTCGAAGCGCTCAGGGAAGGGCTCGATGCGGACGCGGATGCCGAACTGATCGAACGTATCGGCCGACTGCAGGGCCTGATCACCTGGCAGGTGAAGACGGCCTATCACGAACGGCTGACGGCGTTCTACGGTCATCTGCAGGATTCCCAGCAGGCCATCGATCTTCTGACCGAGCAGTACGACGCCTACGTGCGTGTCAGACAGGCGGCCACACACAGCTACGTGGGATACGACAGGACGATCAAGCGCCTGCGCACCCGGGTCGGAGAGGCCTCCAGCCGGATCGACCGACTGATGGCCCGCCAGGGATACCTGCTGGAGCAGGTGGCCATCCGGGAGCTCGAAGCGAGATCACGCAGACTCGAAGGCTACGAAGAGCGGGCCCGTTATGCGCTCGCGGACAGCTACGACCGGGCCACGGCCGCGCAGGCAGCCGTCGAAACTGCCCTGCCTGCGGGGGTTGAAGGCGAATGAGACGTACCCTGAGTCCAACCTTCGTTGCCTTCCTGCTCATCGCCGGCTGTCAGTCCAGTCCCGACCGAACCACGATTGCGCAGCTGCGGACCGTTTCGCCGGATCTGGAGGAAGTTGCCGTCGACGACAGCCTGGTCAAGGCCATGACAGGCTATCAGCGCTTCCTCGATGACACACCGGAGCACGCCATGGCGCCGGAAGCCATGCGGCGTCTCGCAGATCTGCAGATCGAGAAGGAATACGGGGTCATCGGTGATGGGGCGCCGATGGATGTGATCGAGCTGCCGGCACCGAAGAGCCTGCCGCCGGCCGAAGTCGCGGTTGCGGCGTCCGCGGCGGCACAGGGTCCGCGGCCCGTCATCGAGACCGATGCGGAGTTCGAGCGGCGTGCCAGTGCGCCGGACACTCTGGCATCCCGGTCGGCCGAGGCGCTGACCCTGCCGGATGGTGCCGGCGAGGCTCCCGCGCCGGCGGGCCCGCAACAGGCCATCGAGACCTATGAGCGCATTCTGACCGAGTACCCCTGGTACGAGCGCAACGACCAGGTGCTCTATCAGATGGCCAGAGCCTACGACGAGCTGGGCAGGCCGGATGAGGCGATGGACGTGGTCGAGCGCCTGATCGGTGAATACCCCGATTCCCGGTACGTGGACGAGGTCTTCTTCCGTCGCGGCGAGTACTACTTCGTGCGCAGGAAGTACATGGACGCTGAGGAAGCCTATCTTTCCGTGGTCCGGATGGGCGAGCGGTCGCCATTCTACGAGCTGGCGCTCTACAAGCTCGGCTGGTCGTTCTACAAGCAGGAGCTCTACGAGGAGGCCCTGCATCAGTACATCGCTCTGCTCGATCACAAACTGGCCACGGGCTACGACTTCGACGCGGACTACGCACGGGAGAACGAAGGTGAAGAACGCCGGGTTGCCGACACCTTCCGGGTGATCAGCCTGAGCTTCTCCAATCTCGGTGGGCCGGAAATGCTGAACGAGTACTTCACGGCCTACGGGAGCCGGAGTTTCGAAGACCGTATTTACCGCAACCTGGCCGAATTTCACTTCGATAAACGCCGCTTCAACGATGCTGCCGAGACCTATAAGGCATTCGTGGAGCTGAACCCCCTGCACCGGATATCGCCGCATTTCGGTATGCGGATTTCCGAAATCTACGGAGAAGGCAATTTCCCGCTGCTGGTCGTGGAGTCGAAGAAGGATTTCGCCAACCGATACGGGATGCAGGCCGAGTACTGGCAGCATTTTGATCAGGCATCGATGCCCGACGTGCTCGGATATCTGAAGTCCAATCTGATCGATCTCGCCAATCACTATCACGCGCTCTATCAGGAAGAGACGCTGGCGGAGGAACAGCCGGCCAACTACACGCAGGCGCTGCACTGGTATGAAGAGTTCCTCGTCTCCTTCCCCGAAGACACGCAGTCGCCGGGCATCAACTACCAGCTGGCGGATCTTCTGCTGGAGCATGGAGATTTCGGCCGATCGGCGAGACAGTACGAGCGCACGGCCTATGACTACCCGCCGCACGAACGTGCTTCGGAAGCCGGCTATGCGGCGATCTATGCGCATCGGCAGCATCTCGAGAGCGTGACGGGTGCACAGCTGCCCGAGGCACGCCTGGCCACCGTGGAGAGCTCCCTGCGCTTCGCCGAGGTCTTCCCGGAACACGAGCATGCCGCACCCGTTCTCGGTGCTGCTGCCGAAGATCTCTACGCGATGCAGGACTACGAACGGGCGATCACTTCCGGTCGCTGGCTGATCGGCACATATCCGGACGCGGAGGCGGAGTTGCGCCGAACGGCCTGGCTGATCGTCGCGCATGCCTCCTTCGATACCACCCTGTATCCGGATGCGGAGGAAGGCTACGGCAGGGTTCTGGCGCTGACGGAACCGGAACGCGAGGAATGGCAGAGCGTGGTGGACAACCTGGCCGCCGCCATCTACAAGCAGGGCGAGCAGGCACGGCTGCTCGAAGACTATGCCGCCGCAGCCGACCACTTCCTGCGGGTCAAAACCGAAGCGCCCACATCAGAGATCCGCGCGGCAGCGGAATACGATGCCGCTGCTGCACTCATTCATCTGGAAGACTGGCTGGCAGCAGCCCAGGTGCTCGAGGACTTCCGTTCGACACACCCGGAGCACGAGCTTGGCGGCGAAGCAACCAGACAGCTCGCGGTCGTCTATGAGAATGCGGGAGAGCTGGACCGATCCGCCAGCGAATACGAACGGATCGCGTCGGAGGCCGACGATCCTGCGGTCCGCCGCGAAGCCATTCTGGTCGCGGGTGATCTCTATGAGCAGTCCGGCAGCGCAGCCGAAGCCCTGAGAGTCTATGAAGGCTATGTGGCGGAGTTTCCGGAACCGCTCGAAACCGGTCTGGAAATCCGCTTCAAGATAGCGGGCATGTATGAGCAGGCTGGCGACCGGGGTGCCTATCTCGAACAGCTCGCCGCCATCGTCGATATCGATGCGGATTCCGGGAGCTCGAGAACGGATCGGACCCGGTATCTGGCGGCCCGGTCTGCGCTGGTCCTGACCAGGCCGCTGTTCGATGAATTCGCCGGCCTCCGGCTGACTCAGCCCTTCGAGGAAAGTCTGGAAAGAAAGAAGCGCCTCATGAGCGGAGCGCTCGCAGGTTTCGAGGCGCTGGTGGCGTATGAGGTGAGCGAGGTCACGGCGGCTTCCACCTACTACCTGGCCCGGATCTACGGGAACTTCAGTCGGTCGCTGATTGAATCCGAGCGGCCCGAGGGACTGAGCGCTGCGGACATGAATGCCTACGAACTCGTCATCGAGGAGGAGGCCTTTCCGTTCGAAGAGCAATCCATCGCCGTGCACCAGAAGAACCTGGAGCTCATGCGCACGGGGATTTTCAACGACTGGATTCAGGAGAGCCTCGATGAGCTCGCGCTTCTGATGCCGGGTCGTTACGCCAAGCATGAACTGAGCAGCGGTTTCGTTGGCACCATCGACCAGTACGCCTATCAGTCACCGTACGTTCCCGAGCCGGATCCCGTGGATTCTGCCGAGGAGCTCGGTGCGCTGAACGAATCGGATGACGGCAAAGCGGATGAGTTGAACGTAGACCTGGCGGGAGTGAGCGATGTACAGATCTGAGCGCCACCGGCGGCGGTTTCTGGCGGTTCTGATGGCGGTGCTGATACCGGCTCTGCTGTCGGCCTGTACCGCCACCTCCGGACCGTCCGGCGCGAGCAGTCCGGACGCCCCGCCCGCCGCCCGGAAGGCGCGGAAACCGGCGACGGTGGAGACCCATGGCTCCGGTTTCACAGTGAGTGAGATCGTGCGTATCGACAGCGACGTCCGCAGGGACTATCAGCAGGCGACCTTTCTGCTGGACGCGGGACAGCTTGAGGCGGGTGCAGAACTGCTGGAGAGCGTCGTGGAGCGCGCGCCCGAGGTCACCATTCCGCACATCGATCTGGGCATGGCCTATGCCCGTCTGGGTGAGGATGGAAAGGCGGAGGCCGCGTTGCGCGCGGCGCTGTCACTGGCGCCGAATCATCCTGTGGCGCTCAATGAGATGGGCATTCTCCAGCGTCGTGCGGGTCGGTTTACGGTCGCCAGGGAGAGCTACGAACGGGCGCTGGCCATACATCCGGGGTTCCACTTTGCCCTTCTGAATCTTGGCGTGCTCTGTGATCTGTATCTGGAAGATCTCGCCTGTGCGCATGCCAGCTATACGAAGTACGCCGAAATCGTGATCGATGATCCCGAGATCGATATCTGGATTGCCGATGTCGAGAGCCGGCTCAGCCGGGCTGGCGGGGAGTAGCTCATGAGATACGTTGTGATGCTTGTCAGTATTCTGCTCGTCGGCAGCACCGGCTACGCGGAGGAAGCGGCTCCGGAAAGCGGGACCAAGACGCTTTCGGGCATGTCGGTACTCGGGAACAACGAAGCGCCCAAAGCGCTGGTGATCGTTCCATGGAAAAGCTCCCAGATCGGCGATGGTATCGGCGTCGTGGAAAGTCTGAGCAACCGACCCATGCCCGTTGACCGGGATGTTTTCGGGCGGGAACTCGACTACTACTACATCCGTTCGGGCGACACTTTACCTGACGATCTGGCCGGGCAGAGCCTGGATGTAGGGGTGCGCTGATGAAGGTATTTCCGCAGATCTCGTCGAACGTGCGGTCCGTCACTCCCACGGATTCAAGCAAACAATAGTCTTTTTGTTAGGAATTGTTAGGGACCAATTCCGAACCGAACCCCAGCTCTTTCTAAGAGGACCAAGCCATGGATGTTATCTACTCAATCATTGGGTTTTTCGCCTCAGGTGGGGCGTTCATGTATCCCATCCTTCTGGTTTTCGCGGTTGGAAGCGCGATAGCCATCGAACGGTTCATCACGCTGTCTGCGATCACCCAGAAGAACGACGCTGCCTGGAGTTCCCTGCAGCCGCTGCTCAATCAGGGCGACTTCGACCAGGCCCGTGAGATTGCCTCCAGGGAGGATTCGATCATGGCGCGCATTCTGAACCTGGGGCTCGCGCTTCAGGGTGCCGTCCGCCGCCGCGAGGATGTCGAGATCGCCATGGAGGAAGGCATGACGGAGGTGATACCGCAGCTGGAGAAGCGTACGCCGTACGTGGCTCTGGCTTCCAACATCGCCACGCTGCTGGGTCTTCTCGGCACCATCATGGGTCTGATTCAGGCCTTCACGGCGGTCGCCAACGCCAACCCGGCCGAGAAGGCCGATCTGCTCTCGGCGAGCATCTCCGTTGCGATGAACACCACCGCTTTCGGCCTGATGGTAGGTATCCCGCTTCTCATCGTGCATGCGGTGCTCACGACCAAGACCAACGAGATCGTCGACGGTCTGGAAATGGCGTCGGTCAAAGCGCTCAGCGTGATCACCAGCCGGGCCCGCCGTCAGCTGGACATCGCTGCCTGATACACGGGCTCAATGGGGACAGCAAATGGCTCGTAAGCACCACTACCGGAGGCGTTCGAAGGAACAGCCTCATGAACTGGACGTGACGACCTTTCTCAATCTGATGGTCGTGCTCGTTCCGTTCCTGCTGATCACTGCGGTGTTCTCGAGGATCGCCATCGTCGAGCTGAATCTCCCGTCCAGTACGGGTGATGGCAGCCCGAATCAGCCGGAGTTCCGGCTCGAGGTGATCGTCCGGGAGACCGGACTGGAGGTCGGCAATGGTAAATCGATCATTGCCGCCCTGCCGAAGCAGGATGGCGAATACGACCTGAAGACCCTTTCGAGCTACGTGGTCTCGCTGAAGGAGGATTATCCGGCCAAGGAATCCGCCTCGGTGCTGCTCGAACCCACCATTCCCTACGACTACCTGATCCAGGTGATGGATGTGGTGCGCAGCATTCAGGTGCCCGGCTCCGAAGAGGATGAGGAGGAATTCGTGCAGTTGGCGCTGTTCCCCCAGATCTCGGTAGGAGAAGCGCCGTGAAAACCACACGCCGCATGAAGCGGATGAGCCGTAACCAGGTCCGGATCGGGAAGATGAACCTGACCTCGCTGATGGACGTCTTCACGATCCTGGTCTTCTTTCTGCTGGTCAACTCCGGCACGCCGGAAGTGCTCGAGACACCGAAGGACATGGTCCTGCCGGAGTCGGTGGTCGAGGTGAAACCCAGGGAAACCGTGGTGATTTTCATCGGCACCGAGGACGTGGTGGTGCAGGGAGAACCTGTGGCCAAGGTGGAGGCCATTGCGCAGATGGGCGAGGGAGAGATCGGACCCATCATCGACCGGCTTGCCGTGCTCGAGGAGCAGGTCATCGGATCGAGCACTCAGCATGTGGCGGGCAGCCAGGAGGTGACCGTCCTGGCTGACCGTTCCATTCCCTTCGATGTGATCCGGAAGGTGATGTCCACCTGTACGAGCCAGGGGTACAGCAGGATATCCCTGGCCGTGATCCAGAAAGGGCAATCCGTTGAACTTTCAGCAGGGCAGGTGGCGCAGATCTGAGGGAGAGAGACACCCATGAGCGCTTCGAGCGATCAATTCACAGAAGATGAGCAACGGCTTCGGGACGAGCTGGCTCAGGCAGAACGGGACCTCGCGGTCCGCGAGGCGGACCTTGCCGCCGTTGGTGCGGAACTCGAGGGCCTGGATGACAAGCGGGTGCAGTATGAGCCGCTGGAGGAGGCCTGCCGGACGCTCGAGAAGCTGGAGACCGCTGGTCTCGCGCGCACCTTCTGGGGAGAACGGGCCACGGACGCTCAGGTCGACGAGCACCTGGCAGAGGTACGTGGTCGGATCGAGGCCATAGCCGGCGAACAGCTTCAGGCGCAGGCCAGATACGAAGCCGCGCGGAAAGAGGTCCGGGAGCATCTGGACAGGGTCGCGCTGATCGAAGGCGATCTGCTGCAGGCCATCGAGGCGGAGGAGCGCAAACGTCTCGAATGGATCCCCGAGCGCGACGCCACCGAGCTCAAGCCCCGACTCCAGATCCTGCCCTGGGCCAGGAATCTGGAAGAAGACAGCCTGTTCCATCGCTCACTCACGGGGACCGCGGTCGCCGCACTGCTGCTGGGCCTGATGATTCCGCTGATTGACATCCCGATTCCGGACAAGGAGGAAGTGATCGAGGTTCCGGAGCGGTTCGCGCGTCTCATCCGCAAGGAGCCGCTGCGGCCGATGCCGGAGCCGAAACCGGTTCAGCAGCGCACCGTCGAAGAGAAACCTCCGGAGGTGGAGCCGGAGAAGAAGCCCGAGCCCGAAGCGAAACCGGAAGTCCAGGTTGCCGAAACCCCACAGGTGGAGGTGGCACCCGAGGCGCCGCGCGACAAGGTGGCGTCAACGGGACTGCTGGCTTTCCGGGAGAGCTTCTCCGATCTCGCGTCGGGCAGCCCCTCTGCACGTCTCGGATCCGAGGCTCGGGTCAGCGATGCCGGTGAGCAGGCCGTGGGCATGCCCCAGCGTTCCATGGTGGCCGTTGCCGGCCCGGGCAGCAGTGGTGGCATCAACATGGCGAGTCTGAGCCGTGATGTGGGCGGCTCGGGCAACGGCGAGCAGATGGCGGGTGTGGCGCTCAGTCGGGTCGCGAGTTCCATCGGTGCCACGGGTGGCAACCGGCCGCTGAGCTCCGGTGCGGTCGCGGGCCGCACGGACGAGGAGATCCAGATCGTCTTCGACCGATACAAGGCGGCACTTTACAGACTCTACAACCGGGAACTGCGCAGGGACCCGACGCTCAGGGGACAGATGGTGCTGAAGCTGACCATCGAGCCGGATGGATCCGTATCCATCTGCTCGCTGCAGGCCAGTGACATGAACGCGCCGACCCTGGCAGAGCAGGTCGTTTCCCGGGTGCTGGGCTTTGATTTTGGCGCCAAGGAGGTCCCGGCCATCACGATTCTCTACCCCATCGACTTTCTCCCCACGGCCTAGCGCCGAAACAGCAGCCGGGAAGTACGGAAATGGGTGAAAGACGCAAGAAGGCAGAGAGAAGGGCGGAATCCCGCACACCGCAGGTATTCGCGTTCCTGCTGCTCACGGTGCTCGCCGGGCTCTTTGCCGCCGGCAGTGCGTCTGCGGCGGAGATCACCTATGTCTCAGTAACCGGCATCTGGCATGATCCGGTGGACAACGTTCCGGGGAGTCAGCCGGGCGACCCCGTCATCACCAACGGCAACCCGACCTCGAGTATCAGCTGGGGCACCACCACCGGCTCTCAGAGCGGCTACGACTTCACGGCGACGCTGCCGGCACCTTTCCAGCTGCCCGGGCCCATTCCCTTCTTTTCGCTAGGGGATTTCCAGCATCGGAACTTTTCTGTCGACGATCCTTCCCTGACGTCGGTTCAGCTCGATGTGATCCTCGTCCTGGCCGTGGATGGGGTGCCCACCGGTCCGCTGACGTTCACCTTCACGTTCAATCACGAGGAAACGCCCAACAATCCGACGCCGCCCGACACCTGCCCCTACCCGACTCCGCCTGGAGAAGGGTGTACGGACCGCGTGACCATCGTCGCCTCTGCCGATCCCACGACCTTCAACGTGGGAGGCGTGGACTACACGCTGGACATGAGTTTTCTCGACAACGGCAGTCCGGTGGATGAGTTCATCACCAGAGAGGGCGGTACCGTCAACAGCTCGGGCCTGGTCGGAGAGTTCACGCTGCCGCCAGGACTCAGAACCACGAAATCCGGCCCGACGTCCATGCGGCTGGGACAGTGGGGCGAATTCCGCCTCGATGTGCAGAACGACGGGGACTGGAATGCCCATGATGTGACCGTGGTCGATCTTCTCCCGGATGGACCGACGGGCGGAATGTGCGATACCACGCCGGAGATTCTGAGTGCGCAGGTATTCGCCGCCGATGGCGTGACCCTCGTACCGGGTAAGGGCCCGCTTACGCAGGGGTCGGACTACACCCTCGCCTATGACGGCGCTGCCTGTACCCTCACGTTCACGACGCTCAGTGCCGCCGCCGTCATCGACATCGGCGAACGTCTCATCATCACCTACCGCACGCAGCTCGACACCGATTCGGAGGACGGTACCGTGCTGGTCAACGTGGCGGGTGCAACCGCCTGGTTCAGCGATGCGGCATCGAACCCGGCCCGGATCGAATATCTGCGGACGCTGACCGACGGCACCGTCGGCACGGACGATCATGAGGACGCGCACGAGGTGACCGTCGATCTGCCCGTTCTCCGGTTCGAGAAAACGGCGGTCAACGTGACGACGGGTGAGAATCCCGCCACTGTCGCAACACCGGGTGACACGCTGCGCTACAGATTCCTGGTCGAGAATCTCGGTGACGTTGCCATCGACGACTTCAGCATCGTCGACGAGCTGGACGCGCTGAATCCGACCCCGGGTTTTGCTGCGGGCACGCTCAACCTGATCACCGTGCCGTCCGGTGCCGATGTGACGAATACGAGTGCCACCGGCGGGACGGCGGGCACCGGCGTCGTCGATATCCGAAATCTGAGCATTGGCGGGCTGGGTGAAGTCGTGCTCGTCGAGTTCGAGGTGGCTCTTGCTCCCGCGCTCACGAACGGCAGTTACGTCGAAAACCAGGCCGAGCTGCTGACGGGTGGTCTACCCATTGCCGTCAGCGACGATCCGAACATCAACGGCCCGGCGGATCCGAACGTGGCCGACGATGAGGATCCCACCCGGGTGGGCATTCTCTCTGCGCCTTACTTCGACGTGGACAAGGTCTCCGCCTACGTGGACGGTGATCCCAACGCCCTGCTGGCCGGTGAGCGCCTCCGATACACGATCACGGTCAGAAACGTGGGCACGGAGGATGCGACAGACGTGCGGCTGCGCGATGCGCTGCCGCTATACACGGCTTACGTCGCGGGCAGCACGACGCTCAACGGCAGCCCGATCGCCGACGCGCCGGGCGGTGAGCTGCCGCTGACTGCCGGCATCGACATCAACGCACCCGAAGATGCGACGGACGGTTACCTGCGTGCGGACGCCGATCCCGCTGCAGACAATGCGGCCGTCGTCGAGTTCTACGTGACCGTGGATCCCGCTGCGGCGGACGGCACCGTCGTTTCCAATCAGGCGTTCGCGAGCTCCGTCATCAGCAGCCTGGATCAGCCGTCGGACGACCCCCGCACCCCCGAGGTGGATGATCCGACCGAGGATGTGGTGGGCAACTATCCGCTGATCTTTCCGCTGAAGACCGCGGAGCTGCTGCTCGACTACGACACGCCGGACATCGTCGATCCCGGAGACGTGCTCCGCTACACCATCCTGATCCGGAACAGCGGCGCCGTTGACGCCACCATGGTGCGACTGTCGGACGTCGTGCCCACCAACACGACCTACGTGGCGGACTCGCTCACCCTGAACGGAGAGCCGGTGAACCAACCCGACAACGGAGTGTTTCCGCTCGAGGCCGGTATCTGGGTGAGTTCCTCGGATCTGACGCCGCCGGTGCCAGGCCCGGGGGAGGGCGTGATCTCATCCCTCGAGGCGGCGACCGTGCAGTTCGACGTGCGGGTCGACGACGATGTGCCCCGCGGCACCCTGATCACCAACCAGGCAACGGTGAGCACGGAAGAGCTCGGCGATCAGCTCACAGACGCGGATGGCGATCCGGCCAACGGGCCTGAGCCGACCATCGTTCGGGTGGGGCCAGGGCAGCTGCTGACCATCACCAAGGAAGTGGCGGTCGTCGATGGCGGTGCGGCGCTGGCGGGGGGGCTGCTGGAGTATCTGGTCACGGTCAGAAATACGGGCGCTGTGCCGGCCTACGACGTATACGTCACGGACAATCTGGACGAGCCGACGGCGGGCCAGCTGATCTATGAGGATCAGACGGCCATGCTGAACGATGGCGTGGCCGGGATCGACGTGACCGAGCCGGTCATCCTGGCGGACTATTCCGCCGAGTACGGACCGCTGCTGCCGGGGCGGGTATTCGTGCTGCGGTTCCGCGCGCGGATATACGATGACGCTCCGATCGGGACCACCATCGTCAACGAGGCCTACGTCACCTGGAACACCGATCAGACCGCGCGCGCGGCCGTCAGCCTGGATGTGGGCGGTACGCCGGGCATCGGCATGCTCAACGGTACCGTCTGGCATGACTCGGACTTCGACGATCTGGCGGACGACGGTGAGCGACGTCTTCAGGACTGGATCGTCGACCTGCTGCTGAACGGGCAGGTGATCTCCAGCACGCCGACGGATGCTGCCGGCGCCTATGCCATCGGCGGTCTCGTACCGAACTACGAAACGGAGAACACCTATGAGCTGCGTTTCCGGGCGCCGGGTGCCGGGCAGAACAGTGCCTCACTAGGGCAGGCGGATTCGGATTTCACCAACGGACCGCAGCGGATCTACGACATCGTCATCCGTTCAGGCAGCAATCTTCAGAATCTGAATCTGCCGATCGATCCGAATGGCGTGGTTTACGACGCGCTTTCGAGGCTGCCGCTGGCGGGTGCCAGACTGACCCTGACCAGCGCCGGTGGCGCGCCGGTGGCGGCGGAATGCTTCGACGACCCGAATCAGCAGGGTCAGATCACGCTCCCGGCGGGCTACTACAAGTTCGATCTCAACTTCTCTGACCCCAGCTGCCCGAGCGGTGGCAGCTACCTGGTCGAGGTGGCGGGCGGTACCGCCTATGAGCCTGGGGTGTCGGAGTTCGTTCCTCCGGTCTCGGATCAGACCACTGCGCCGTTCAATGTGCCGTTCTGCCCCGGGACGGTGAATGATGCGGTGCCGATTACGGGCGTTCACTGTGAGGCTCAGGATTCCGAATTCGCGCCTCCCATCGGCGCCGAAGCCGATACGCCAGCCACCGCATACCATCTGAATCTGCTGTTCGATGACAGCCGTGTGCCGGGCACCAGTCAGCTCTTCAACAACCACATCCCCCTGGACCCGGTGCTGAACGGTCTGGTGACCATGAGCAAGACCACGCCCATGGTGAACGTGACCCGTGGTCAGATGGTGCCGTACACGCTGACCGTGCGCAGCAGCTGGCCCATCGACATGACCGGCGTGGACGTGATCGACCGCTATCCGGTGGGGTTCAGATACATCGAAGGATCGGCCCGTCTCGACGGTGAGCCGATCGAACCGCAGATCGTGGACGGCGAGCTGGTCTGGGCGGACCTGACCCTGATCGCGGAGAGTGAGCACACCATCGAGCTGCTGCTTGCGCCCGGGGCCGGCGTCGTGGACGGGGAATACGTGAACCGGGCCCAGGCGGAGCTTGCCCTCACCTCCGAGGCCCTGTCGCAGGAGGCGACCGCGACGGTCCGCCTGGTGCCGGATCCGACTTTCGACTGCACGGACGTCACGGGTAAGGTCTTCAACGACAGCAACCGTAACGGCCTGCAGGACGCAGAGGAAGGCGGCATTCAGGGGGCCCGCCTGGTCACACCCACGGGTCTGGCAGCGCTGACCGATCAGCATGGCCGTTTCCATATCACCTGCGCCGTGGTCCCGCATGAGGGACGTGGCAGCAACTTCATGCTCAAGCTGGATGACCGGACGCTGCCGAGCGGGTTCCGTGCCTCCACCAGGCCGTTCCAGATCAAACGCGCGACCAGGGGTAAGGCGCTGCACTTCAGCTTCGGCGCCTCCATCTACCGTGTGGTGGGGCTGGACGTGGCCGATGCGGTCTTCGTCCCGGACAGCACGGAAATGCGGCCTCAGTGGCGTCCGAGGGTCGAGCTGCTTCTCGACGAGCTCGAGAAGGCGCCGGCGGTGCTGAGACTCTCTTATCTGGCTGACGTTGAGGATCAGAAACTGGTGGAGCGGCGGGTCAAGGCGCTGCGCAGGATGCTCGACGATGCCTGGCAGGCGAGGGACGCGACCTACCGTCTCAGTATCGAACAGGAAATTTTCTGGCGGACCGGGAAGCCACCAGCCAGGGACGGACGTCTGACGGCGCTGAGAGAGGGAGAGCAATGAGCCCGCACCGGCTTCTGATTCCAGCCCTGCTTGCGCCTCTGATCGCCTGGTCGGACGTTGAGGACGTGCCGATCGGCGAGGCGGTGGAGCGCCATCTGTTGCCGGACGTGGAACTCACCGAGTGGACGAAGGATGCGGACCGGCTGGCGCTCGAAGCCGGTGACCGGCTGGAAACCCGGGAGGTGCTGGTCGCGGAGCCTGAAACCGTGAAGCTGCACGATCTGGTTCCGCCCGTCTACTTCGAATCGGGGGTGGCAAAGGTCCCGGAGAGTACGGTAGCCGAGCTCAGAAACGTACTCGAGCGCATGCGTAACCGGGCAAACGTCCGTCTCAATCTGGTCGGCCACGCGGATAATCAGCCGCTGTCGGCGGCACTTCAGGCCCGCTACGGCGACAACGAAAGTCTGTCCCGCGAACGGGCCGGTGAAGTGGCGGAATTTTTCCAGCGTTCGCTCGACCTGCCTCCGGAGGCAGTCTCCTATGAGTGGGCCGGTGACCGGAAGCCGGTCGCCACCAACGCCACCGAGGCGGGCAGGGCGAAGAACCGCCGGGTGGAGGTGGAAGTCTGGTATGACGTGCTCACCGAGGCCCTGGGCGAGGAAGAGTTCGTCGTCAGTGAAGATGTCCGAACCGTGAAGGTGTGCCGGATGGAAACCGTCTGCAAGCTCCGCTATGTGGAGGGCCACGAACGCAGAGCCCGCGTGCAGAACCTCGTTGCCCCTCTCCGGTACCGGAGCGCGGATCTGACCGTCACCCCGATCTTTCTCTCGCAGATCGGCCGGACGCTCGAGAACCTCCAGGATCGCCGGAACGTGGTCGTCAAATTCATCGGACACACGGACGATGCACCGCTGACCGAGCGTGAGTCACGGATTTACGGAAATCATCTCAGCCTGTCGAAAGCCCGCGCTCATCGGGTGGCGCTCGCGGTCCAGGAGGCCCTTGAACTGCCAGCCGCGGCGGTACAGAGCGACGGCTTCGGTGACACCCGACTCGCCGCCAGCAATCTGACCAGAGCGGGTCGGGCACTGAATCGAAGGATCGAGGTGGAGTTCTGGTACGACGATTCGCTTCAGGCACTCCCGGACGAGCCTCAGCTCTGTCCGGCGGATGCGGCTTCCGAATTGGTGACCCGGGTTTACGATCCTCCCTGGGGAACGATCCCCGTCATCGGTCTCGAGCTCGGGCAGCCGGTGCTCTCCAGCGCCGATCTCGGCAGGATGCAGCGTGCGCTCGCCGATGTGCAGGACAGAGCGAATGCCAGGCTGCGCTTTGTCGGTTATACCGGCAACGAGCCCCTGGACCGCCGGACGGCCAGTATCTACGGTGACGATGTGGGTCTTTCCGCCGCCAGGGCGCGACGGGCGATGGAACAGGTCGCCCGGGAGCTCCAGCTGGAACCTGCCCAGACGGAGCATGAGGGCCGCGGTTACCTGCATTCCAAGGATGTGATCAATGCCGGGTTCATTCAGGGAGAAGCCTCTTACGTCGAGGTGCAGGTGGTCTATGACGAGCTGGCCACTCTGGACGATTACGAGGGTGTCACGGTCTCGCCGCTGACCCGGGAGCTGACACCGGAAAATCCCTTCGCGCTGAACCTGATGCGGATCACCGTGGATGGCGAGCCCATCGACGATCCGAATCGCAGCTCTGCCGACGTACAGCGCTGCACCGACGTCGCTCTGGAAGCCGAAGACGTCCGGTTCGGTTTCGATACGCTGGTTGCTTCGCCCAGACTCGACGTGGCCGCCAGCACGCAGTCGGTGGACATCCACACGATCAACCCGGAAGTCGCCGTAGCAGCACCCGTCAGATTCCGGATGTACGCCAACTATCAGGCGTTCATCGATCGAGCCGAAGTGCGTCTCTATCGTGCCGGTGAATCCACCGAGATGACACCGCTGGCCGTTCTTCCCGTCGACGCGGACGGCTACGCACTGTGGCGGCCGGAGGTGGGCGACTTCAGAGGGCCGGTGGACGAGCTGATCTACGTGCTCCGTGCTTACGACGGCAGCGGGATCTTCGATGAAACCAGACCCAAACCGATCTGGGTGGCGCATTCCGGACTGCTGCCGCTGGATCTGTATCAGCGGTCCAACGATCCGGAATACGCCGCCCCGGATGCCGCCGGACCGGATCTGCTGGCCAGCGGTTACGGCGGCAGCAGTCTGGCGCTGCAGAACATTCCGCTCGGCACCGGTACCGTTACCGTGCAGGGAGACAACCTGGCGCCTGGAAAGGAAGTCTGGGTGGCGGGTGCCCGGGTCCCGGTCGATGCTGGCGGCAGCTTCGTGTCCGAAGTGCTGCTGCCCGATGGCGGACACACGGTGGAGGTCGCCCTGGTCGATGACGAAGGTGATGGTGAGCTTTATCTGCGTGATATCTCGCTGGCGCAGAACGACTGGTTCTATGCCGGTCTCGCGGACTTCACCTGGACTGAAACCAGCAACAGCGAGAGTGCCGATCTCTACGTGGGCGACAATGCGACTGAGGATTTCGACTCCTCCCTGGATGGTCGGATCGCCCTCTACGCATCGGGTAAGTTCGGTACCGGATGGGGCCTGACGACCAGTGTCGATACCCGGGAAGATGAGCTCGGCAATCTGTTCAGCAATGTTGTTGACAAGCGTCCGGACGCACTGTTCCGGCGGCTGGATCCGGATCGCCATTATCCGACTTTCGGCGACGACAGCACCGTCACCGAACTGGCGCCGACCCAGGGCGGTCTGTATCTGAAGGTGGACAAGAACGACAGCTACGGGCTCTGGGGCAACTACAAGATCGGCTACATGAACAACGAGCTGGCCCAGGTGGATCGCGGTCTTTATGGCGCCCAGGGCCACTACGAATCGGTGGCGACCACGGAGTTCGGCGAGAAACGTCTGGTGGCCGATCTTTTCGGAGCCGAGCCTGGCACCGTACCGAGCCGTCAGGATTTTCTGGGGACGGGCGGTTCGTTCTATTACCTTCGGCACCAGGACATTCTCATGGGTTCCGAGCGGGTCCGGATCGAGATCCGCGACAAGGCATCCGGCATCGTGACCGGTGTGGTGAATTTGAGCCCTTCCACCGACTACGACATCGACTATCTGCAGGGCACTGTGCTGCTCAGCGAGCCGTTGTCCGGAACCGTCAATGACGATCTGCTGGTTCGTACGGGAGGCAACAGCGGCGACGAGGCCTATCTGGTGGTGCGCTACGAATACACACCGGGGTTCGACGAGATCGAGGCACTGTCCGCCGGTGGGCAGGCACACTACTGGCTGACCGACCGGGTCAAGGTCGGGCTGGTCGCCAACGAGAACAGCAATGACGACAGCCAGTTCGACAGCAGCCTGCAGGCCGCCGATCTGACCGTGCGTCTGAGCGCCGGTACCTGGATGAAAGTTCAGGCGGGGCGCAGTGAAGGCCAGCTGGCACAGTCGTTCACCTCCGCCGATGGCGGTTACGACTTTGCGTCCTCGAGCGCACCCGTTCTCCTGTCCGGTACCGCGGACGCCTACCGCGGGGATCTGAGCGTCGGCCTCGAAGAGTTCTCCGAGCGGCTCGATGGAAGACTGACCCTGTATGGCCAGACACTGGAGTCGGGGTATTCAGCGCCCGGGCTCGAGGCGTTGACGGACACTCAGGCGTACGGTGGCGCCCTGGAGGTGGAACTGACCCGCGCCCTCTCACTGAGGGGCAAATCCGATATCCTGAGCCGGGATGACAGCCTCAGCACCCGTGCACACGAGGTGAATCTCGACTATCGGTTCAATCCCCGCTGGAGTCTGAGCACCGGTCTGCGCCACGACAACCGGAAGGACGATTCTCCCGTGCCGCTCCCCATCCAGGAGACCGGTGTCCGTACCGATGCCGTCATGCAGCTCGGCTATGACGCTCGAGGCCAGTGGCGCGCATACGGGTTCGTGCAGGATTCCCTGGTTACCAGTGAAACCCGGGAGACCAACGGGCGTTACGGTGTGGGTGGGGACTACATGATTTCCGATCGCCTGCGTCTGGAGATGGAAGTCTCCGACGGCGACCTGGGGCCGGGTGGCCGGGTCGGAACCAGCTACCTGCACTCCGAAAGGACGAGCTTCTATCTCAATTACGCGCTGGAGAACGAGAGAACCGACAACGGCCTCCGGGGAACCCGCGGTCCCGGCGGCAGTCTGGTCAGCGGCATGAAAACGCGATTGTCCGACAGTACGAGTGTCTTCCTGGAAGAACGTTACCAGCATGGCCGGACTCAGACCGGCCTCACGCATGCAACGGGGGTGCAGCTCGCGCCGAACGAACGCTGGAGCTTCTCGATCAGCTCGGACATCGGCACGCTGAAGGAACGGGATACAGGCGCAGAAACCGACCGGGTCGCAGGCGGCCTGAGCATCGGTTACGGCACGCAGGCGCTGCAGCTGTCCACCGGAGTGGAGTACCGGGACGACGAGGCTGAGCAGATCGACGCCTCTACGATCAAGCGCAGATCCTGGCTGTACCGGAACACCTTCCGCTGGCAGATGAATCCGGCTTCCCGTCTGCTCGGCCGGCTGAATTATTCCACCAGCGACAGCTCACAGGGTGCGTTCTTCGATGGCGAGTACACGGAAGCGGTGGTCGGATACGCCTTCCGGCCCGTACGCCACGACCGTTTGAACGCGCTCGCCAAATACACCTATTTCTACAACGTGCCCACGGCCGGACAGGTGACTCAGTCGAACGCGCCCGCCCAGTACGTGCAGAAAAGCCATGTGGCCTCGCTGGACCTGACCTATGACCTGACCGCGCGGTTGAGCATTGGCGGTAAGTACGCACACCGGCTGGGTGAAATCAGTCTGGACCGGGAGGACCCTACCTTCTTCGACAACTCCGCGAGTCTGTACGTGCTCCGTTCGGACTGGCGCTTCCGGGACCGATGGGAGCTGCTCGTGGAGGGGCGGATGCTGCAGATGAACGACCTGGAGGAGACCCGTACCGGTGCGCTGCTGGCCCTGTCACGCCATGTGGGCGATCACTTCAAGGTTGGAGCGGGCTACAACTTTGCCGAGTTCTCGGATGATCTCACCGACCTCGGCTACGACCATCAGGGTGTTTTCCTCAATTTTACGGGCGCCTTCTGATCCACCCCTGGCACAACCCCCCTGTTTCCAGGCAGAATCCGTTCATGCCGATCCCCATGACCCAGGAGGGCGCCGACGCGCTCCGTGACGAACTCAAGCACCGCAAATCGGTGCTGCGCCCGGAAATCACCCAGGCCATTGCCGAGGCGCGCGAGCACGGCGATCTCAAGGAGAATGCCGAATACCATGCGGCACGTGAGCAGCAGGGATTCAATGAAGGCCGGATCAAGGAGATCGAATCCAAGCTCGCAGACGCCCAGGTCATCGACGTCAGTAAGATCAAGCCTTCCGGCAAAGTGATCTTCGGCGCCACGGTGACGCTCATCGATGCCGACGGCGGCGACCAGGTCCGCTACAAGATCGTCGGTGAGGACGAAGCGGATCTGAAGGCGGGCAAGATCTCCATCATGTCACCGATTGCCAGGGCCATCGTGGGCAAGAGCGAGGGCGATGTGGTGGTGGTGCAGACGCCTTCCGGCGAGCTGGAGTACGAGGTGGATACCGTCGAGCACCTCTGAGAGGCGGATGGAGCCGGATCAGCGCTCCGTCCGGTGCCGGGTCAGATTGGAGAGCGCGGGCTTGGCTTCCGGGTTCTTCCGGTAAAGAACGACGATTTTTCCGATCCGCTGTACAGCCGCGGCGCCGCAGGCTCCGGCCAGCGCATCGATCAGCTGATTGCGGTCGTCCCGCTCCATGGCATTCACCTTCACTTTGATCAGCTCGTGATCGTCCAGAGCACGGTTGGTCTCTGCGATCACCGACTCGGATACCCCGGCGTCGCCGATCATGACGACCGGATGCAGGTGATGGGCGATACGGCGAAGTGCTTTCCGCTCGGCACTGTCCAACGGTGTCTCCTGGATGGATCGGGGGAGGCGCATTTTAGGCCTCTGTCCGCCGGGTGCAAGATGGGCTCGGGTATGATGCGGGGATGGCAGACAGCAGAAAAGGCGGCAGCCGCCGTCGCAGCAAATCCAGTGAGCGCTGGCTCAGCCGGCAGCGTCGGGACCCGTATGCCAGGAAGGCGGCTGCGACGGGCAGAAGCTCCCGCGCGCATTTCAAGCTGGAGCAACTCGATCAGCGCTTCCGGTTGCTGAAACCGGGCATGCGGGTGCTGGAGCTGGGCGCGGCGCCGGGTGGCTGGACCTGCTACGTGGAAGAGCGGATCGGGCGGGCAGGACGTCTGATCGTCGTGGATTCACGCCCCGTTGCCATCACCGCGGATACCGTTCTCATCGAGGGGCTGGCCGGCGACCCTGAAGTTGACATTAAAATTGACGAAGAAGCAGAGGGCAGAACGCTCGACCTTGTTTTGTCGGATATGGCCCCCAATATCAGTGGTATCCGCACCGCGGACCAGGCGCGGTCCATGGAACTCGTCGAGCTGGCTGAAGCCGCCGCCGACCGCTGGTTGAAACCGGGGGGCGCGATGGTGGTCAAAATCTTTCAGGGAGAAGGCGTGGAAGACTGGATACGCCGGATGCGCGCCAAGTTCGGCACCTTCAAGCAGGTGAAGCCGGATGCGTCACGGCCGGATTCCCGTGAAATGTACGCGGTGGCTCAGAATTACCGGCCACAACCTGTCGAAAGAAAGTCTTGAAGAAGTGGTGTAGGCTAGTCGTCCGCCCACCAGGAATACCTACCCAGCGGACGGGGTAGAAGAGGATAACCCCTTGACAGATATGGGAAAAAATCTGCTTCTGTGGCTCATTATCGCCGCAGTGCTGCTGACTGTTTTCAACAACTTCAACGTCAAGCAGGAACCGTTGTCGGTCAGTTACTCCGAGTTCATCGAGCAGATCCGGACCGACCAGATCGACCGTGTGGAATTCGACGGACCGCTGATCCGTGGCAAGAAGCGTAATGGTGAAGACTTCCAGGTGGTGCGTCCGAATGTGGAAGACCCGAAGCTCCTGGATGATCTCTACAACCACGACGTGCACGTGGAAGGCAAGCTGCCGGATCAGCCGAGCATCTGGTCACAGCTGCTGATTGCCAGCTTCCCCATCCTCATCATCATCGCCGTGTTCATGCTCTTCATGCGACAGATGCAGGGCGGCGGCGGTGGCCGCGGCGGCCCCATGGCATTCGGAAAATCGAAGGCGCGCCTGCTCTCGGAAGATCAGATCAAGACCACGTTCGCCGATGTGGCGGGCGTGGATGAAGCCAAGGAAGACGTGCAGGAGCTTGTGGAGTTCCTTCGGGATCCGGGCAAGTTCCAGCGTCTCGGCGGCCGCATACCCCGCGGCATTCTCATGGTCGGGCAGCCGGGTACCGGTAAGACGCTGCTGGCGAAGGCCATTGCCGGCGAGGCCAAGGTGCCGTTCTTTTCGATTTCCGGTTCCGACTTCGTCGAGATGTTCGTCGGGGTCGGCGCCTCCCGGGTCCGCGACATGTTCGAGCAGGCCAAGAAGCAGGCGCCCTGCATCATCTTCATCGACGAGATCGATGCCGTGGGACGGCATCGGGGTGCGGGACTCGGCGGCGGTCACGACGAGCGCGAACAGACCCTCAACCAGCTGCTGGTGGAGATGGACGGATTCGAGGCGAACGACGGGATCATCGTCATCGCCGCCACCAACCGGCCGGACGTGCTGGACCCGGCGCTGCTGCGTCCGGGGCGTTTCGACCGTCAGGTGGTCGTGGGTCTGCCGGACATCCGCGGCCGGGAGCAGATTCTCAAGGTCCACATGCGCAAGGTGCCGCTGTCCGACGACGTGGATCCGGCCATCATCGCCCGGGGAACGCCTGGCTTCTCCGGCGCGGACCTGGCCAACCTGGTCAACGAGGCCGCGCTCTTCGCCGCTCGGGCAGCCAAGCGGCTCGTGGAGATGGAAGAGTTCGAGAAGGCCAAGGACAAGATCATGATGGGCGCCGAGCGCAAATCCATGGTCATGTCGGAAAAGGAGAAGCGGAACACGGCCTATCACGAGGCAGGCCACGCCATCGTCGGCCGGCTCGTGCCGGACCACGATCCGGTATACAAGGTCACCATCATTCCGCGGGGTCGGGCGCTGGGCGTGACCATGTTCCTGCCTGAGGAAGATCGCTACAGCCTGTCCCGGCAGAGTGTGAAGAGCCAGATCTGTTCGCTCTTCGGCGGCCGGATCGCGGAGGAGATGATCCTGGGGCCGGAGTATGTGACCACCGGTGCCTCCAACGACATCGAACGGGCCACGTCCCTGGCGCGCAGCATGGTCACCCGCTGGGGTCTCTCCGACAACCTGGGCCCGGTGATGTATGACGACGACGACGGAGAGGTTTTCCTCGGCATGTCGGGCGGCCCGAAACCGAAGGCGTTTTCCGATGAGACGGCCCGGACCATCGACGAAGAAGTCCGCAAGATCATTGATGAATGCTACGGGACGGCCAAGCGTCTGCTGGAGGAGAACGAGGACAAGCTGCACATGATGGCGGACGCGCTCGTGGAGTTTGAAACCATTTCCAGCGATCAGATCGACGACATCATGGCGGGGGCCAAGCCGCGCGATCCCGCCGACGTGCCTCCGCCCTCCACCTCGGCACCGGGCGGTAAGGATGGCGATGCGCAATCGCCCATCGGAGGTCCGGCCGAAGATCATTGATCAGCCGGTGCCTCGAAGGAGGCGGCCGGACGCTCACGCTCGAGCGCACCCGGGTCATGGGTGTGCTCAATCTCACCCCTGATTCGTTTTCGGACGGCGGTCGTTTCGGCGGCGACGGAGGCATCGATACCGGCCGGGTCCGTGCCGAGGCGGAAGCCATGCTGGCCGCGGGCGCCGATATCCTCGATCTGGGCGGCGAATCCACCCGGCCGGGGGCCGCAACGGTGGATGTGGCGGAAGAACTCGCCCGCGTGATCCCGATCCTGGAATCCCTCCGCGATCTGGATACCATGATTTCCGTTGATACGAGAAAACCCGACGTGGCGCGCGCGGCACTGGCTGCAGGCTGCCATCTGATCAACGACGTGTGCGGGTTGCGCGACCCCGACATGCTCGAGGCGGTGGCGGAGTCGGATGCAGCCGTCTGCGTCATGCACATGCAGGGGGAGCCCGGCAGCATGCAGTCGAACCCCAGCTATGTGGATGTGGTGGCGGAGGTCCGGGGATTTCTCGAGCAGCGGTATGCCGCGGCCCGGGCGGCAGGCATCCGGAAAGACCGCATCTGTCTCGACCCGGGCTTCGGGTTCGGCAAGACGCTGGCGCACAATCTGGCGCTGCTGAAGGCACTGCCGGCATTGCGGACAGATGGCCGGCCGATTCTCGTCGGCCTTTCCCGGAAGCGGATGATCGGCGATCTCACCGGCGCGGCCGTGGACGCCAGGATGCCGGGCAGCATAGTCGCCGCCGTCATCGCGGCAACCCGGGGGGCGGACATCGTCCGGGTGCACGACGTGGCCGAAACCGTCCAGGCGCTCAGCGTGCTGGAGGCTGTAGGAGTGGATGAGACATGAAAAAGAAGTATTTCGGGACGGACGGCATTCGCGGCCGGGTTGGCAGTCCCCCCATCACGCCGGAGTTCTGCCTGCGCCTCGGCTGGGCGGTGGGGAAGGTGTTCGCGGAAGGGGAGAAGTCCGGGCGGGCTCCTTATGTGCTGATCGGTAAGGACACCAGGATCTCCGGCTACATGCTGGAGTCCGTGCTGGAGTCCGGTCTCGTCTCTGCCGGTGCCAGCGTCAGTCTGATGGGTCCCATGCCGACGCCGGGTGTTGCTTACCTCACCCGGACGCTGGGCGCGGATGCGGGCATCGTCATCAGCGCCTCGCATAACCCCTATTACGACAACGGCATCAAGTTCTTCGATGCCTCGGGTAACAAACTCCCGGATGAAGTGGAGCTCGCCATCGAACGCCAGCTCGAGCTGCCGATGGAGTGTGTGGATTCCCATGATCTGGGTAAGGCCACACGGATCGAGGATGCGGCCGGACGTTACATCGAATTCTGCAAGGCTTCGGTCCGTCGTGGTTTCCGACTGAATGGACTGAAGATCGTTCTGGATTGTGCCCAGGGTGCGACCTATCACACCGCACCGGGCGTGTTTACCGAGCTTGGTGCAAAGGTCACCGTGATGGGCGCCGAGCCGGACGGCTTCAACATCAACGAAGGCTGCGGCTCCACGGCGCCGGCGGCGCTGGCCGCCCGGGTGGTCGCTGAAGGTGCCGACCTCGGGATCGCTCTCGACGGGGACGGGGATCGGGTCATCATGGTCGACGAGCGCGGTGAGGTCGTTGACGGTGATCAGCTGGTCTACGTGATCGCCATGCACCGTGCGGCAGGTGGCACCCTGGGGGGCGGTGTGGTGGGAACGCTGATGTCCAACTTCGGGCTCGAGATCGCGTTCCGGGATGCCGGTATCGGCTTCCATCGTGCGGACGTGGGTGACCGGTACGTGCTGGAGTCTCTCAAGAATCATGGCTGGTCCCTGGGCGGGGAGTCATCCGGCCACATCATCTGCCTGGATCTCACCACCACCGGCGATGCCATCGTTGCGGCGCTGCAGGTGCTTCATGCCGTTCGGGAAAGCGGCCGCAGCCTGGGTACTCTGGCCGCCGGCATGCGCAAGATGCCTCAGGTGCTGAAGAACGTCTCCGTAGCGGCGCCGGCAGAGCGGGCGGGCAGCGACGCGGTCCGCTCGGCAGTGGCGGCCAAGACCGAAGCGCTGGCCGACCGGGGTCGGATTCTGATCAGGCCTTCGGGGACGGAGCCCGTGGTGCGGGTCATGGTGGAAGGCGAAGACCCGGCGGAGGTCGAGGCCGTAGCCGATGAGCTCGTGGGAGTGGTCAGCGCCGCGAAATGAGCCGCCCTTGTTGCCCGCTCGAACTGCCGTTAACATTGCGCGCCCTCCGAGCCGGGTGCTGATTCATCCATGAAGCGCGGAATTGCAGCAGGAAACTGGAAGATGCACGGCTCCCGAAAGTTCATCGCGGAGTACGTGGAGGCGCTGGCCGGTGGTCTCGATGGCTATCGGCCGGCCGGGCAGGTGCTGCTGTTTCCGGCGTTCGGCCACCTCTCGGTACTGTCCGAGGCCGTCCAGAGTGCCGGGCTCGGTGCAGTGATCGGTCTCGGTGGCCAGACGCTGCATACGGAACCTTCCGGGGCGTTCACTGGCGAGATCTCCGGCGAGATGCTGGCTGATCTCGGTGCCGGTTGGGTGCTGGTTGGACACTCCGAGCGGCGGCAGTACGCGGCAGAGACCGATGAGCTGACGGCTCAGAAGGTGGGAGCCGCGCTCCGGGCCGGACTGAAGCCCATGCTCTGCATTGGAGAAACCGAAGCGGAGCGTGAAGCGGGCAGAGCCCGCGAGGTGGTGGTGAGACAGCTCGAAGCGGTGCTCGCGGAGCACGCGGATGGTCTCGCCGCAGTCGCTTACGAGCCGGTCTGGGCAATCGGTACCGGCCGGACGGCGACGCCGGATCTGGCTCAGGAGATGCACGCAGTGATCCGGGACGTGTTGAGAGAGCGTTCGCACGCGCTGGCGGACGGTCTGCCGGTCCTTTACGGCGGCAGCGTGAAAGGCGGCAATGCCCGGTCGCTGTTCGGCGAGCCGGACATTGACGGAGGCCTGGTGGGCGGTGCCTCTCTGCAGGCGGACGAGTTTGCAGAGATCGTCCGCGCGCTCGAGGTATGAACAGTAAATGATGGTATTCAGGGGGTAGACGGTGTCTACGTTAGAGTTGGTACTGCTGATGCTGCTGGTGGTGGACGCCATCGCTCTGGCGGCGCTCGTACTTCTTCAGCAGGGGCGCGGTGCGGACGTGGGTGCTGCATTCGGTAGCGGCGCATCCAATACGATGTTCGGCAGCACCGGGTCTGCCTCCTTTCTGACCAAGCTGACCGTCTGGCTGGCAATCGGTTTTTTCGCGATATCCTTCGGTCTGGCCTGGACGGCGAAGGAGCGTGCAGCCCGCATGGGCTCGCTGGGGATACCGCAGGTCGAAGCACCGGCGATCGACCTGCCTGCAGAGGAGGTGGAACCTTCGGAAGAGGCGGTGGCAGCGGGATCCGAGGCTGCCGAAAGCACCACGGAGCAGTTGACTGAGGAATCTGAAAGTGTAGATTCCGACATCCCCGATGTTTGAGCATCCGGAAACGATTTTGGCCGAAGTGGTGAAATTGGTAGACACGCTACCTTGAGGGGGTAGTGGGCGTACGCCCGTGGAGGTTCGAGTCCTCTCTTCGGCACCAGATATTCGCATCAGGCCACCGGTCTGCCGCGGGTACAGCGTAAGGCCCCGGAATCCGGGGCTTTTTTATGCACAGAAATGATGCTTCCGTAGGTCATTGGCGGTTGCGGGTCGGGAAATGCGCACATATAATCCCGCCCTTGCTGATGCGGGGTGGAGCAGTCTGGTAGCTCGTCGGGCTCATAACCCGAAGGTCGTGGGTTCAAATCCTGCCCCCGCTACCAAGGATAGAGGCCCCTGATCAGGGGCCTTTTTGTAGCCGCCGGGTGCGATGCACCCGGGCATCCTTCAGGTGGCTCGCCGCGTTAGGCCGGGTCGCCCATGGCTGTCGAAGCCGGATCATGAGTCCGGAAACGAGAGCCGGACATCAGGCTCCCCGAAAGGGGAGATTCGGGAAATGGGCGTAAGCCCATTTTTTATTGGTTGGAAGAAAAGCCTAGAAGACGGTCTGGAAGCAGGCCTGAGAAGCTCGAAAGAAAGCAGGAGTGAACAGAAAAGAGAACGACATCGCGGCACTGATCGCGCCCGTCGTCGCCATGGAAGGATGTGAGATCTGGGGCGTGGAGTACCGGGCCCAGGGCAGGCACTCGAAGCTCGCCATCTATATCGACAGCGACGAGGGGATCAGTGTTGATCACTGCGAGCGTGTGAGTCGGCGGGTCAGCGATGTGCTCGATGTGGAGGAAGTGCTCACAGGTGCTTACACCCTGGAAGTTTCCTCCCCCGGCATGGATCGGATTCTGTTCAAGCCCGAGCACTACGAGAGTTGTGCCGGTGAAGAGATTGAGGTGCGTCTGAACTACCCGGTTGACGGGACGAAGCGCATCAGAGGTGTCCTGATGGGGCTCGAAGGCGATGAAGTCGTCGTCCGGTCCGGTGAGGACGAGTATTTACTGCCATTGGAGAACGTTCAGCGGGCGCGCGTCGTACCGCGGTTTGATTGAGACTCGATGAGCAACATGAGCAAAGAAATTCTTCTCGTGGTGGAAGGCGTATCCCACGAGAAGGGCGTATCCAAGGAAGTCATCTTCGATGCGATCGAGGTGGCGCTGGCGACTGCCACGAAGAAGCGCTACACCGAAGACGCGGAGTTCCGGGTGGCCATCGACCGGGAAACCGGCGACTACGAGACGTTCCGCGTCTGGACGGTTGCCGAACCGAGCGATGATCCGGAGGAGCCGGAGTGGAATCCCGAAGCGCAGCTGACCCTCGAGGAGGCCAAGGCAAAGGACCCGAGCCTGGAGCTGGGAGATACCATCGAACAACCGGTGGAATCCGTGGAGTTCGGCCGTATCGCCGCGCAGACGGCCAAGCAGGTCATCGTGCAGAAAGTGCGCGAAGCCGAGCGGGCTCAGATCGTGGAAGCTTACCTGCCGCGGGTCGGTGAGCTGATCGGCGGCACCGTGAAGAAGCTCGGCCGTGACAGCGTGATCGTGGATCTGGGCAGCAACGCGGAAGGCCTGCTGACCCGGGAGCATCTGATTCCCCGGGAGACTTTCCGGGTCGGTGACCGTCTCCGGGCGTTGCTGCTGGAGATCAAGCCGGATAACCGGGGTCCTCAGCTGATCCTCACCCGTACTTCGCCGAAGATGCTCGTGGAGCTGTTCAAGATCGAGGTGCCGGAGATCTCCGAGGACGTCATCGAGATCCGGGGTGCTGCCCGGGATCCCGGCTCCCGCGCCAAGATCGCGGTGAAGACGAATGACGGTCGGATTGATCCGGTTGGTGCCTGCGTCGGAATGCGCGGGTCCAGAGTGCAGGCGGTTTCGGGTGAACTCGCCGGTGAACGCATCGACATCGTTCCCTGGGATGAGAATCCGGCGCAGCTTGCCATCAACGCCATGGCACCGGCAGAAGTGGAATCCATCGTTCTGGACGAGGAAACCCAGTCCATGGACATCGCGGTGGGGGAAGACAATCTTGCGCAGGCCATCGGCCGTGGCGGTCAGAATGTGCGCCTCGCCAGTGATCTGACCGGCTGGCGGCTGAACATCATGACCCAGGAAGAAGCCATCTCCAAACAGGAGGAGGAAGCCGGGCGGTACATCCAGGAGTTCATGGATGCGCTGGCGGTCGATGAAGACGTGGCCATCGTCCTGGTCGAAGAAGGCTTCACCACGCTCGAGGAAGTGGCCTACGTGCCGATCGAGGAAATGACGGCCATCGAAGGCTTCGATGAAGAGATCGTCGAGGAGCTCAGAAACCGTGCCCGCGATGCCCTGCTGACCAAGGCCATCGCCAGCGAAGAGGCTCTCGGCGAACAGGAACCGGCGGAGGATCTGCTGAACATGGAAGGGATGGAACGCAGGCTGGCGTTCCAGCTGGCGAGCCACGGCGTCGTCACCATGGAAGATCTCGCCGAGCTGGCGGTGCCCGATCTGCAGGAGATCGTGGAAGACCTCGACGAAGAGGCAGCGGCGGCGCTGATCATGACAGCCCGCGCTCCCTGGTTCGAGGAAGCCGAAGAGTAGACTGAAGAGGTTAAGGAATGTCCGACGTCACGGTAAAGCAACTCGCACAGACGGTGGGAACACCCGTCGATCGCCTGCTCAAGCAGATGCAGGAAGCGGGTCTGTCGCACTCGACCGATGATGAGCTGGTCTCCGATGAGGAAAAGCAGAAGCTGCTCGCCTTTCTGAAAGCGAGCCATGGAGACAAGGCGGCATCCCAGCCGAGCAAGATCACGCTGAAGCGTCGTACCACCGGCACCCTGAAGACAGGCCAGGGACGTACCGGGCGCACGGTGAACGTGGAAGTCCGGCGCAAGCGCACCTACGTGAAGCGGGCCGACGTGGAGCCGGAAGCCCCGGCTGCCGCCCCGGAAGCCGAGCCGGCTAAACCGGCGGCGAAAGCGCCGAGCGCGCTGGAGATCGAGGCGCAGAAAATCCGCGAAGAGGAAATGGCGCGCAAGTCTGCCGAAGAGGAGACCCGCCGCCAGGAAGCCGAGCGCAAGGAAGAGGAAGAGCGGCGCCGGGAAGAGCTCGCCCGTCAGGAAGAGGAAGCCCGGCTCGAAGCCGAGCGGAAGGCTGCCGAAGCGCCGAAGGAAGAAGCGCAGGCCGCAGATCCGGAAGCGGCTGCAAAGGCTGCCGCGGAAGCACAGGCCAAGGCGCAGGCCGCCGAACGGGCCGGCAAACGCGCCAAGGGCAAGGAGCACGATCGTAAGAAAGGCGGCGGCGATCGGCGTCGGGAGCTGTCGCTGAAGACGGAGCGCAGAGCGCGCCGTCGCCATCATCAGGCGCCTATTCAGGTGGATCAGCAGGGCGGCGAGTTCCGTCCCACCGAATTCATCGCGCGGGAAGTGGAAGTGCCGGATCTGATTTCCGTGGGCGATCTCGCCCAGCGGATGTCAGTGAAGGCGGGTGAAGTCATCAAGACGCTCATGGGCATGGGTGTGATGGCCACCATCAACCAGACCGTGGACCAGGATACGGCCACGCTGGTGGTGGAGGAGATGGGTCACAAGGTGAAGCTCATCCACGAGGACGCCCTCGAGCAGTCGCTCGAACAGTCACTGACGCTCGAAGGCGAGGAAGTGCCGCGTCCACCGGTGGTGACGGTGATGGGTCACGTGGACCACGGCAAGACGTCTCTGCTGGACTACATTCGCGAAACGCGGGTAACCAGCGGCGAGGCCGGTGGTATCACGCAGCACATCGGCGCCTACCGGGTGGAAACACCGCATGGTCCGATCACGTTCATCGACACGCCCGGCCACGCGGCGTTCACGGCTATGCGTGCCAGGGGTGCGCAGTCCACGGACATCGTCATTCTCGTGGTGGCCGCAGACGACGGCGTGATGCCGCAGACGGAAGAGGCGATTCAGCATGCCCGGGCGGCAGGTGTGCCCCTCGTGGTCGCCATCAATAAATGTGATCTGGAGGCGGCCGATCCCGAGAAGGTGACCAACGAGCTGGCCGCAAAGGAAGTGGTTCCCGAGGACTGGGGCGGTGATACCCAGTTCATCAAGGTGTCCGCGCACACGGGCCAGGGCGTCGAGGAGCTGCTGGAAGCCGTGCTCCTGCAGTCGGAGATCCTCGAGCTTAAGGCCGTGGAGGAAGGTCCTGCCCGCGGTGTGGTCATCGAATCCCGTCTCGACAAGGGCCGCGGCCCGGTTGCCACCGTGCTCGTGCAGAACGGCACGCTGAACCAGGGCGACGTGGTGATTGCCGGTGAGTTTCACGGCCGGGTGCGGGCCATGCTCGATGATCTGGGCGAACAGATTCAGACGGCCGGGCCCTCGGATCCGGTGGAGATTCTCGGGCTGGGCGGAACGCCGGCGGCGGGAGACGACTTCTCCGTGGCCTCGGATGAGCGCACTGCCCGGGAGCTCGCGGAGTTCCGGCGCGACAAATCCCAGGAACAGCGGGTCGCCATGCAGCAGGCCGCGAAGATGGAGAACATGTTCGCCAACATCGGCGAAGGCGAGAAGCGCATCCTGAAAATGGTGCTGAAGGCCGACGTCCGTGGCTCCCTCGAGGCCATACAGCAGGCGCTGATCGACATGGGCAACGACGAGGTGGCGGTCAACGTGCTCGGGTCCGGCATCGGCGGCATCACCGCCACGGACGCGAACCTGGCGCTCACCTATGGTGCGGCGATCTTCGGATTCAATGTCCGTGCAGACAGCTCGGCCAAGAAGATCATCGAACGGGAAGGTCTGGACCTGCGCTACTACAGCGTGATCTACGAGCTCCTGGACGACGTCAAGCAGGTGCTGTCCGGGATGCTGGCACCCGAAATCCGGGAAGAGATCGTCGGTGTGGCGGAAGTCCGTGACGTGTTCCGATCGCCGCGATTCGGCCAGATCGCCGGCTGCATGGTCATCGAGGGCAACGTCTACCGGAACAAGCCGATCCGGGTGCTGCGCGACAACGTGGTCATCTACGAGGGCGAGCTGGAGTCGCTGCGCCGGTTCAAGGACGACGTGAACGAGGTCCGCAACGGTACGGAGTGTGGTATCGGCGTGCGCAACTACAATGACGTGCGCGTGGGCGATCTGATCGAAGTCTTCGATTCCCGGGAAGTGGCCCGAGAGCTTCAGTAAGGCGGCATGCGCGAGTTCGGCAGAGAAGAACGGGTAGCGGATTTCATCCGCGACGAGCTGGCTTCCATCATCCAGCGTGAGATGCGTGATCCGCGTATCGGCATGGTGAGCGTGAACGAAGTCAAGGTCAGCAAGGACCTCTCCTGGGCGGAGGTATACGTGTCTTCTCACGAGACGAAAACGGACGAGGAGCGCGCAGCGCTGATCGGTGTTCTGAACAAGGCGGCCGGGTATTTCCGCTCGGAGCTGGCGAAGCGGCACAGCATGCGGACGACGCCCAAACCCCGCTTTCACTACGACGTGGTGATCGAACGGGGGCCGGCGCTCGAGTCGCTGATCGAGAAAGCCGTGCAGGCCGACGCGGAGAATCATCAGGATGGCTAGACGTCGGCGCGGACGCGATGTGAGCGGCATTGTGGTGCTGGACAAGCCCCAGGGCATGAGCTCGAACGAAGCGGTGCAGAAGGCGAAGCGTCTGTTCAACGCGCGCAAGGTGGGGCACACGGGTGCGCTGGATCCACTTGCGACCGGCGTTCTGCCGCTCTGTTTCGGCGAAGCGACGAAGTTCTCCCAGTACCTGCTGTCCTCGGACAAGAAGTACTGGGTCCGCATCAGGCTCGGCGTAGCGACGGACAGCGGAGATGCGGATGGTCAGGTGATCCGCGAATGCCCTGTGGAAGGCATCGATGCGAACAAGGTGGAAGACGCGCTGCGCTTCTTCCGCGGCGAGATCGAACAGGTCCCGTCCATGTTTTCCGCCATCAAGCACCAGGGTCAGCCTCTGTACAAGCTGGCCCGGCAGGGCATCGAGATCGAGCGCGAAGCTCGACGGGTAACGGTTTTTTCGAACGAGCTCGAAAGCTTCGATGGGGACAGCCTGACGCTGTCCATCCACTGCAGCAAGGGTACTTATGTTCGAACCATCGCCGAGGAACTCGGCGAAGTGCTGGGCTCGTGCGCCCATGTCGTCGAGCTGAGAAGGCTGGCCGCCGGCCCGTACACGGAAGACGATCTGGTGACCTTCGAGACGCTGGAAGCAGCGCTCGAGCAGGGATCCCTGGATCCGTTTCTACTGCCGGTGGGCAGCGCCGTCAGAGAGTGGCCGGAGGTCAGACTGACCGACAACACGGCCTACTATCTGCGGCAGGGCCAGCCGGTGATCGTACCGCACGCGCCGACCAGCGGCTGGGTGCGGTTGTCCGAGGTCGAAGAGGACGACACCACGAGATTCATCGGGGTGGGTGAGGTTCTCGACGACGGTAGAGTGGCTCCCCGCCGTCTGGTGGTGGAGCATGGAAAGTAGTCCGCGGTGGACTGAAAGAGAATGTCTGCCGCCATCGAGGTCACTGTAAATGTGCACGGTGATCCCGGAAAACGTAGCGCACATTAAACGGAGTAATTGGAAATGGCACTGAATGCCGTAAGCAAAGCAGAAATCATCAAGGAGTATCAATTGGAAGAAGGGGACACGGGGTCCCCGGAAGTACAGGTAGCGCTCTTAACCCACAACATCAACGGGTTGCAGGATCACTTCAAGGCGCACCACAAAGATCATCATTCCCGTCGCGGCCTGATCCGTATGGTCAACCAGCGACGCAAACTGTTGGATTACCTGAAGCAGAAAGACGCGAACCGCTACTCGGATCTCATCAAGCGGCTCGGACTGCGTCGCTGACAGGCGAGGCAGCCGACGGCATATCCAACTTGGAGGTAACAAATTTTGAATCCAGTCACTAGAGAATTTCAGTACGGCGATCAGAAGGTCGTTCTGGAAACCGGCAGGGTTGCCAAGCAGGCAACCGGTGCCGTACTGGTCAGCATGGGTGACACCGTCGTCCTGTGTACCGTGGTCGGCGCACCCAATGCCCGTCCCGGTCAGGACTTCTTCCCGCTGACTGTCAACTATCAGGAAAAGACCTATGCCGCGGGCAAGATTCCGGGCGGTTTCTTCCGTCGTGAGGGCCGGCCTTCCGAAAAGGAAACGCTGACTTCCCGTCTCATCGACCGGCCGCTTCGTCCGCTGTTCCCGAAAGGGTTCCTGAACGAAGTGCAGGTGATCTGCACGGTCATGTCCGCGGACAAGGACCAGGATCCGGACGTGGCAGCCATGATCGGCGCTTCCGCTGCAGTGGCGATCTCCGGCATTCCGTTTGCCGGCCCCATCGGCTGCGCCCGGGTCGGTTACCGAGATGGTGCCTATCTGCTGAACCCAGGCTACGAAGCGCTGGGTGAATCGAGTCTCACCATGACGGTGGCAGGCACCGATGCCGCCGTCCTCATGGTGGAATCGGAAGCGTCCGAGCTGACGGAAGATCAGATGCTGGGTGCGGTGCTGTTCGGCCATCAGGAGATGCAGGTGGCCATCGAAGCCATCAAGTCCCTGGCGGCAGAAGCAGGCAAGCCTGCCTGGGACTGGCAACCGCCGGAGGCGGACACCAGCCTGGCAGAGAAAGTCGAAGGCGCTGTCAAAGCAGACCTCGGCGAAGCCTACCGCCTCACCGACAAGATGGAGCGACAGGGCAAGGTTTCCGAGCTGCGCCGCAGCGTGGTCGAAGCGCTGGCCGGTGGCGAAGATGCTGCCTACAGCGCGGACGACGTGACCGGTGCGTTCGGCAAGGTCGAGAAGAACCTGGTCCGGAACCGGGTCCTCAACGGCGAGCCTCGCATCGACGGACGTGATCTGCGCACCGTACGGCCCATTTTCGTGGAGACGGGCATTCTGCCCAAGACCCATGGCTCGGCGCTGTTCACCCGGGGCGAGACTCAGGCCATTGTTGTGGCCACCCTCGGCACCATGCGGGATGCGGCGATGATCGACGCCCTGGAAGGGACGTTCAAAGACAACTTCATGCTGCACTACAACTTCCCGCCTTACAGCGTGGGCGAGGCCGGCTTCATGGGCGGTCCCAAGCGCCGTGAGATCGGTCACGGGCGTCTTGCCCGTCGTGGCGTGGCTGCAGTGCTGCCGAACGTGGACGACTTTCCCTACACCCTGCGTGTTGTCTCCGAGATCACCGAATCCAACGGCTCCTCCTCGATGGCCAGTGTGTGCGGTACCTCGCTGGCGCTGATGGATGCCGGCGTGCCTCTGAAAGCGCCGGTTGCCGGCGTGGCCATGGGCCTGGTGAAGGAAGGCAACAAATACGCCGTGCTCACCGACATCCTGGGCGACGAGGATCACCTCGGCGACATGGACTTCAAGGTGGCGGGTACCGCCAAGGGCGTAACCGCCCTGCAGATGGACATCAAGATTCAGGGTATCACCGAAGAGATCATGGAGATCGCCCTGGCTCAGGCCCTGGACGCGCGTCAGCACATCCTGGGTGAGATGAACAAGGTGCTGTCGGAATCCCGGGCCGAGATCTCCGAGAATGCGCCGGCCATGCGGGTGCTGAACGTCCATCCGGACAAGATCCGCGACATCATCGGCAAGGGTGGTGCCACCATCCGCGGCATCGTCGAAGAGACGGGTGCCGACATCGACATCGAGGACGATGGCAGTGTGCGCATCTACGCCGCGGACGGCGACTCGATGAAGGCCGCCGTAGCCAGGATCGAAGAGATCACGGCCGAGGCGGAAGTGGGCAAGATCTACGAGGGCAAGGTTGCCCGGATCGTCGACTTCGGCGCTTTCATCACCATCCTGCCTGGTAAGGACGGGCTGCTGCACATCTCCCAGATCGCCGAAGAGCGGGTGGAGAACGTCAGTGACTATCTGACCGAAGGCCAGGAAGTGAAAGTGGTCTGCCTGGACGTGGACCAGCGTGGCCGGATCAAGCTCTCCATGAAGGAAGTGGAGAACTACGCCGAAAGCGCGTAGCGTTTTCGCATCCGCGTAGCGTTTTCGCATCCGCGATAAGAAACGCGCCCCTCGAGGGCGCGTTTTCGTTTTCAGGGTACGATAGCGTCTGAACGGGAGGAGACACACATGCCCTTATCCAGAAAACTCGCCCTCGATGCAGATCAGATCGAGGAGATCATGACCACGACCTGGAACTGCCGCATTGCTACCGTGGGCCCGGGCACTCGGATCAACCTGACCCCCATGTGGTTCGGCTGGGGCGGCGGAAAAGTCTACATATACGGCCGCGGGCAGAAGGTCGTGAATCTGAGGCGGAATCCGGAATGCACGATCATCGTCGATCGGAACGAGAAGTTTCCGGAGCTGCAGGCCATCATGATGCAGGGCAGGGCGGTGGTGCTCGAGGATGCCGATGCAGAAGCGGCCGACGCCCACCTGGACGAGGTCAGAAATCAGATGGGCCGGAAATACAACGGTGGCCATGGACAGCCGCCTTCGGACGATCCGCCGCCGAATTCGGCGACGGCGCGAGGGGCGAACGGACGCTGGATGGTGTTCACGCCGGACAGCCAGGTCACCTGGGACAACTTCAAGCTGGCATCGCTCCGGTGAAGCCGGAGCGCCTACGGTGAAGCCGGAGCGCCTACGGTGAAGCCTAAGCGCCTGCGCTGAATTCAGGCGCCGGCCCGGTTCTCCACCAGATCGTCCACCACTGCGGGTTCCGCCAGCGTGGAGGTGTCTCCCAGATTGTCGAGATCGTCCGCCGCGATCTTGCGCAGAATGCGCCGCATGATCTTGCCGGAGCGGGTTTTGGGCAGACCCGGGGCGAACTGGATGTGCTCCGGTCGCGCAAAGGGTCCGATCTCGCTGCGGACCAGCTGAATCAGCTCTTCGCGCAGCCTGTCAGGATCCTCGTTGTTACCCGCCATCAGCGTCACGTAGGCGTAAATGCCTTCCCCCTTCACGTCGTGCGGGAATCCCACCACGGCGGCTTCCGCCACCGCCTCGTGCAGCACCAGCGCGCTTTCCACCTCGGCCGTGCCGATGCGGTGTCCGGAGACGTTCATCACGTCGTCCACGCGACCGGTGATCCAGTAGTAGCCGTCCGCATCCCGGCGGGCACCGTCACCGGTGAAGTAGAAGCCTTTGTAGGTGCTGTAGTAGGTGTCGATGACCCGCTGGTGATCCCCGTAAACCGTACGGATCTGACCGGGCCAGCTCCGGGTGATGACCAGGTTGCCGGAGGCTTCCGTCTCCGTGAGCACCTTGCCTTCCGCGTCCACCAGTGCGGGTTCGACGCCGAAAAACGGCCGGGTGGCGCTGCCGGGTTTGAGTGCGGTGGCGCC
This sequence comes from Gammaproteobacteria bacterium, assembly GCA_030425195.1. Lineage (GTDB taxonomy): Bacteria > Pseudomonadota > Gammaproteobacteria > Pseudomonadales > Azotimanducaceae > SZUA-309. The sequence continues at coordinate 97,282 of JAUIAV010000013.1, forward strand.
GGGCAGAGGTGTGATCATGATCCCGCCGGTCTCCGTCTGCCACCAGGTATCGACGATGGGGCATCGCTCTTCGCCCACCACCTTGTGATACCACTCCCAGGCTTCCGGATTGATGGGTTCGCCCACGCTGCCCAGCAGACGCAGGCTCTTGCGTGAGTGGCGGGTGACGAATTCGTTGCCCTGGCCCATGAGCTGCCGGATGGCCGTAGGCGCGGTGTAGAAGATGTTCACCTCGTGTTTGTCCACCACTTCCCAGCACCGGCCTGCGTCCGGCCAGGTGGGTACGCCTTCGAACATGAGCGTGGTGGCACCGTTGGCCAGAGGACCGTAGACGATGTAGGTGTGTCCGGTAATCCAGCCCACGTCTGCCGTGCACCAGTAGATGTCACCATCGTGGTAGTCGAAAACGTACTTGTGCGTCATGGCGGCCTGCAGCAGGTAGCCGGCGGTGCCATGCTGAACGCCTTTGGGTTTGCCCGTGGACCCGGAGGTGTAGAGGATGAAGGAAGGATCCTCCGCATCCATGATCTCGGGTTCGCAGAGCTCAGCCTGTTCGGCCACCAGCTCGTGGTACCAGACATCCCGTTCCGGATGCCAGGCCACGTCCGCGCCGGTTCGGCGCACGGTGAGCACCGTATGCACGTTGGGGCAGTCGGCCAGTGCTTCCTCGGCGTTCGCCTTGAGCGGCACGGTCCGGCCGCCGCGCACGCCTTCGTCTGCAGTGATGAGCAGGCGGCAATCCGAATCCAGGATCCGATCACGCAGCGACTGGGGTGAAAAGCCGCCGAAGACCACGGAATGGACGGCGCCGATGCGCATGCAGGCCAGCATGGCGTAGGCGGCTTCCGGAATCATGGGCATGTAGATGCAGACCCGGTCGCCCTTCGAAACACCTCGGGCTTTCAGTGCGTTGGCCAGACGGCAGACGTGCCCGTGCAGTTCCCGGTAGCTGATGCGGGACACATCGCCGGTATCGCCTTCCCAGATGATGGCGGTCTGATCACCCCGGGTTTCCAGGTGCCGGTCGATGCAGTTGTAGGCGATGTTCAGCTTACCGCCTTTGAACCAGCTCACCCGGCCGGCGGGCATGTCGGCCTCGGATATCTCCGTCCACTTCTCGAACCAGTCCACGAAGATGTCCGCCTGCTCCGCCCAGAAGCCTTCCGGATCGTTGATCGAGCGGTCGTAGAGTGCCTGGTACTGGTCTTCGTTGATGAAGCAGCGGTCCCTTACCGATTCCGGGACGGGTACAACGTGTATCTCAGACATTTTGAATCTCAGACATGACTTAGTCCTTAGTGGTCAGGTATTCGATCAGCCCCCGGGTCGAGCCGTCCTGCGAGAGCGCCGACCTGCCGCCGAGCTGCTCGAAGATCGGAATGGCCAGGCGTTTGCCGAGCTCGACCCCCCATTGATCGAACGAGTTTATGTCCCAGATCACACCTTGGCAAAACACCACCTGCTCATAGAGCGCGATCAGAGCACCCAGGCTTGCGGGAGTCAGAGCAGGGAGAACGAGGGTCGTCGTGGGCTTGCCGCCGCGAACCCGTCTGTGCGGATTCTCATCGCCCGCGCCGAGCAGCATGGCCTGGCTCTGTGCCAGGGCATTGGCGTTCAGCCAGCGATGATGCTCAGCAGGTGGCGCTCCCTCCGCGACCAGGATGAAATCCGCAGCGAAGGAACGGGTGCCCTGATGGAGCAGCTGGTGGTAGGCATGCTGTCCGTTGGTGCCTCTGCCCCCCCAGACGACGGGCATCGTGTGTACGGAGACGTCGCTGCCATCCTGGTGCACGCTCTTGCCATTGGACTCCATGATGAGCTGCTGCAGGAAATCGGGCAGCAACCGCAGACGTTCCGCGTAGGGCAGGATGGCCTGATTCGTGACACCGAGGAAGTTGTAGTTCCAGATACCGGCCAGGGCCATGAGTACGGGCAAGTTCTGCTCCAGGGCCGTCCCCCGGAAGTGTTCATCCATGGCCCGGCCACCGGCTAGGAACTCCAGGAACCCCTGCCGGCCCAGGGCCAGCGCCAGGGGAATCCCCACCGGCGACCAGACCGAGTACCGGCCCCCGACCCAGTCCCACATGGGATAGACATTGGTATCGGGGATGCCGAACGCCGCAGCGGCCTGGAGATTCGTCGAAATGGCGATGAAATGCCGGGCGATGAACGCCGCGTCGCCGTTGCGTTCGAGGAACCAGCGGCGCGCGCTCTCGGCGTTCACGCGGGTCTCGAGCGTGGAGAAGCTCTTGGAGACGATCACGAACAGGGTCCGTTCGGGATTCAGGCCTGCGAGTGCATCTCCGAGCGCCGCACCATCGATATTGGCGACGAAGTGAATGCGCGGCCCTCCCGTATGTGGCTGGCGCAGGGATTCCACCGCCAGCTCCGGTCCCAGGTGACTGCCGCCGATACCGATATGTACCACGTCGGTGATGGCGGCACCCGTGGCCCCCCGCCAGCTGCCGCCTCTGACCGCTTCCGCAAGCTCCAGCACCTTCTGGAGGACACCGGCTGCCTCGCGGGCGACCTCCGGCATCTGATCCGGCGGCGCTCTCAGCGCCGTGTGCAGGGCCGGCCGGTCTTCGCTGTGATTGATGACGGCGCCGTCGAACTGCGCCTCGATCGCTTCCGGCAGGCCCATTTCCCCGGCCAGCGCGATCAGAGCCGCGAGCACTTCGGGGGTCAGCTGCTGCTTGGTGAGATCGGCATGCAGGCCTGCTGCGTCCACGGTGAGCGGCTTCAGCTGTTCAGGTTCGGTGTCCCCCTGTTTCGAAGCCAGCACGGAAAGCGCCTTCCATTGACTGGTGGTCTCCGGCTTCACGATTCAGATCAGCTGTGGATGGGGATTGAAGTACTGACGGGGGCCATCCATGGCGATCACCTGCTCCAGCAGGGCATCGAAGTGACCGGCATTGCCGGCCAGGTCGATCTCGGTGGCGTTAACCACCAGCAGCGGTGCATCGTTGTAGAAGTGAAAGAATTCGGTGTAGGAGTCGATCAGCGCGTTCAGATAGTCGGCGCTGATCTGGCGTTCCGACTCGATGCCCCGGGCACGGATGCGGGTGATCAGCACGTCAGCGGGCGCCTGCAGATAGATGACCAGATCCGGGCGGGGTGGTTCGATGGAAAGACTCTGACGGATCTGCTGGTACAGGCCGAACTCGTTGTCGTCCAGGGTCAGCCGGGCGAAGAGCTCATCCTTCTCCATCAGAAAATCGGCAACCAGATTGGGTGCCAGAAGATCCTGATTTCTCAGATCCGCAATCTGTTCCGCGCGGTGCAGGAGAAAGAAGAGCTGTGTGGGCAGCGCGTGCCGTTTGCCTTCCCGGTAGTAACGATCCAGAAACGGATTCTCGCTGGCGGGTTCGCGAAGGAGCGAGTACGAGAGGGTCTGCGCGAGCTTGTTCGCGAGCGTGGTCTTGCCGACCCCGATCGGCCCCTCCACGGCGATGTAGCCGGGCAGGTGTCTGCCGGCCAGCATCTGGCGGGATCCGGCGGTCACATCGACCGTTACTGGCTCTTGGGCAACGCTGGTCATACAGCTGGGAGTCTGCCAGATCTGGCCCGGCTGCCATAGCCCAACCCGGGCATGGCAGCGTCTTCTCAGGCAGCGGTATCGTTTCCGTCGGTGGAGGCGGGGGATTTGCGCCGTCTGCGCCGCCGGCGCTTCTTGCCGGGCGCGGTGCCCCGGCGCTCCTCGATCATGGTTTTGCGTTCGGATTCACTCACTTCCTGATAGCGGGTCCACCATTCCGCGGCCTCGGTGATCGCGGCGGCTTCCTCGTCCGTACCGATGCTGGTGTCGCCTGCCTCGGCCCGCAGCAGCAGGAAGTCGTAAGCCGCCCGGAACCGGGCATGTCCTGCCAGCCGGTGGATGGCCCTGGGCTGCCGTCCGATCAGCCGTTCCTGAAGCTGCCAGACTTCCCGGATGAACTGGGAAAAGCGGCGCGGCACGGCCATGATCTGCTGCTGCTCGGCCAGGCAGTCGGTGGCGGCGTGGCCTCTGGCCTCCGCGGGCTTCATCTCTTCGAGCAGGTCCGCCACGCGCGCCTGGTAGTCGGCCCAGAGCAGCACGGCCAGCAGAAATCCCGGCGTGACGGGCTTTTCTTCGCGGATCCGGTCATCCGTGTTGCGCATGGCTCTCGGGACCAAGGGATCGTTCGGATCGCATCCGGGAAACAGAGCGGCGCGCAGGGGCGTGGCTACGAGAAATTCCCAGGCCCGCTCGGCCTGGCCGGACATGAGGATCTTCTGAATCTCGTCGAACAGCCGGGCGGGTGGTACGGCTGCGAGTGCGCTGGCGGCCTCGGGCAGACACTGGGAGATTTCCGGATCCAGATCGCAATCGAGCTTGGCCTGAAATCTTATGGCCCTCAGTGCCCGGACCGGATCCTCACGGACCCGGGTGGCCGCGTCACCGATGAAACGCAGGTGTCCGGATTCCAGGTCCTCCAGGCCGCCGACGTAGTCGAGGATCTCTTCGGTCTGCGGATCGTAGTAGAGCGCGTTGATGGTGAAGTCGCGCCGGAAGGCATCCTCTTCCAGGGTGCCGTAGACGTTGTCGCGAAGGATCATGCCGGCAGCGGAATGGGCCCGTTCGTCCTCTTCCTCCGCCACCGCCCGCCTGAAGGTGGAGACTTCGATGAGCTCCCGGCCGTAGCGCACATGTGCGATGCGAAACCGCCGGCCCACCAGCCTGGAGCGGCGGAACAGGTCGCGGACCTCTTCCGGTGTGGCGTCGGTCGCCACGTCGAAATCCTTCGGGGTCAGGCCGAGCAGGAGATCTCTCACGCAGCCTCCCACGATCAGTCCCGCGTAGCCGGCTGCCTGCAGCTTCGCCGTCACATCCAGGGCATTGGGGCTGACCCGCTCCGAGGTGAGGCCGTGTTCCGTGGCGTCCAGACGCCGTACTTCAGTCAAGCTCAACTGACATCTCTTCTTCGGCCCCGTTTCTTGGTTTTCTTGCGCGGGATGTTCAGCCGCTGTCGACGCTCCCAGAGACTCTTCCGGCTGATACCGAGTTTTTCCGCCAGCTCCGTCTCCGTCATGCTGTCCTGATGGGTGGTCACGAAGTTGACGAAGTAGTCCTCGATCGTCTGGTCCGGCGCCGGCGTGGACGCCGGGACGGTGTCTTCCTTTCGAGGCGGCTCGATGGCGAGCATGGCGGTGCTGATCTCGCCCCCATCGGACAGAATCACCGCCCGCTGGATGGCATTCTCCAGCTCTCTCACGTTACCTGGCCAGCGGTAGCGGAGCATGTCTGTCTGGGTCCCGGCGGCGAAGGAAAGATCGCGTTTGCCGAGCTTTTCCATCGTTCGGGTAAGGATCTCTTCCGCCAGCAGCAGCACGTCGTCTCCCCGGTCACGCAGCGGCGGTATCTCGAGCGCGACCACCTTGAGCCGGTAGTAGAGATCTCTGCGGAAATGGCCGCTGCTGACCAGACTCTCCAGATCCCGGGTCGTGGCGACGATGAGCCTCACGTCCACGGTGGATTCCAGCGCGTGCAGAAGACGTGCCTGGGCGCCGGATGGCAGCTCGCCGACTTCATCCAGAAACAGCGTTCCACCCGTGGCCGTAAACAGCAGCCCGCCGGCGTTGTCCGGGCCCGCTCCGAACAGTTCCGCTTCAATGAGATCACCCGGAACGGTGGCGCAGTTCAGAGAAATCAGCGGGGCTGCGTTTCGGCCGCTGGCGGCATGCACCGCCCGGGCGACCAGCTCCTTGCCGGTGCCGGATTCTCCGGAGATGAGCACGGTGGAATCCGTGGGACCGACCTTGGCGACGTTGTCTGCCAGGGTCTGCATGGCCGGGCTTGCACCGATGGTACGGGAAGCCGCATCGACGGCGTCTTCACATCCGGCAATCGCACGGCCGAGACTGTCGAGCAGCTCTTCCCGTGTGCAGGTTTCCGCCAGGTAGTCGCAGGCGCCTGCTTTGATGGCGGTCACTGCCCGGCGGATGTCCGGTTCTTCGTCGAGGATGAGTACAGGCAGCGACCGGGCCGACAAGGCGTCCGTCAGGCGCTCATAGGCACAGACGATTGCGTTGGCAGCGGCGGCAAGTCCGGCCAGCTCTCCCGGAGTGGCGACTGACACCGACTCGAAACCCTCCGCATCTGCCAGCAGGGCGTCGATGTGTCGCGTCAGCCGCGAACCGGAGTCCAGCACGAGTATTCGATTCATGTGGAAGCGGATGTTAACAAAAAGCGCGGTCAGTGACGGTAGCTTGACGGGCCGTCCCTGAGCGCCTTCAGGGAGAATGTCCCAGCCGCCCAGGCCAGCAGCTGCTCAGGTGTGGAGGCCCGTGCCTCCGCCGGTGGGGACAGACCGAGGGCCGGGAGCACGTGGATCAGATTGGCGGTGGGACGCCGGTCGTCGAGTGCCTGGGCGAACGTCTGCTTGGACAGTTTCTGGCCCGTCCCGTTCACCAGCAGGGGAATGTGGCCATACGCCGGCGTTTCGCCCTCCAGGAGCCGGATCAGGTGTATCTGGCGGGCGGTGTTGTCGAGCAGATCCCGGCCCCTGATCACCCGTTTGATCCTTGCCTGGCCGTCGTCCACAGCCGTCGCCAGCTGGTAGGCGACGATGCCGTCCCGGCGCCGGATCACGAAATCGCCGACCGTATCCGTGAGCGTTTCTCGGATCGGCCCCGCCACCAGGTCCTCGAAGGCGATGGGGGTGGCATTGGTGCGCACTCTGAGCGCGGCGCCCGCCGCGGAAAGGGAGAGATGCCGGCAGGTGCCGGGATAACGCGTCTGCCCCTTCAGTCGTTTTCTCGAGCAGGTGCAGTAGAAGGTATGTCCAGCCCGGCTCAGCCGGTCTATGGCTTCCTCGTACCGGGAAACGCGCTCACTCTGCCGGATGACAGGGCCGTCCCAGTGAAGCCCGTGTGCCTCCAGGGAGGCGAGAATGGCATCTTCCGCGCCGGGAACGTTTCTCGGTGTGTCCAGGTCGTCGATACGGACGAGCCAGTCGCCGCCCTGCTGGCGGGCATCCAGAAAGCTGGCGGTTGCGGCGAGAAGAGAGCCGAAATGAAGGGGACCGGTAGGGGAAGGCGCAAACCGGCCCGCATCAGCCGCCATGGATGGCTCCGGGGCTACCCGTGCAGCTGCTTTTCTTTGATTTCGTCCAGCGACTTGCAGTCGATGCACTGAGTCGCCGTCGGCCGGGCTTCGAGGCGCCTGAGACCGATTTCCACGCCACAGGTGTCGCAATAGCCGAAGTCTTCCTGATCGATCCGGTCGATGGTCTGGTCGATCTTCTTGATCAGCTTACGTTCCCGGTCCCGGGTGCGCAGCTCGATGCTGAACTCCTCTTCCTGGGTTGCCCGGTCTGCAGGATCGGGGAAATTGGCGGCCTCGTCGCGCATGTGATGCACGGTCCGGTCGACTTCTTCCATCAGCTCCTGACGCCACTTCCCCAGAATGTTGCGGAAGTGGTCCAGCTGGCCCTCGCTCATGTAGGGCTCGTTCTTCTTGGGCTTGTAGGGGGTGAAATTCTTGAACGGCGAATCGGCCGTTTTAGAAGCAGATTTCTTGCGTGCAGTGGACGCCATACTCAGATCAATCCTCTTCAGGAGGGCGAATCGGCCCCAAAATCGAAGGGCGCGTAAGCTACCAGAACCGATGGGCGTTCGCTACAGGCGTTTTCAGGGTTTTTTTACCCGTTCACAAAGCATCGGGATCCGCCGGAGAAACGGCAAGGTTGTGGCCAAACCGCCCAGCGCGCATCATGCGCACGGTTTGTGACAACCAGTCGATGATTGCAGAGAGACTGAACAGGATTGCGCCGTTCCGGGTGATGCAGCTCATGGAACGGGCCAAAGCGCTGGAAGCCCAGGGCCATCGGGTCGTGCATTTCGAGGTGGGTGAGCCCGATTTCGATACGGCCGACCCGATCGTTCAGGCTGGCCAGCGGGCATTGGCAGCCGGACACACCAAATACACTCAGGCGCTGGGCACTCCGGAGCTCCGTGCGCGCATTGCCCGCTACTACGAGGAGAGTGCCGGGATCTCGGTAGCGCCGGAGCGTATCGTGGTGACGTCCGGTGCGAGCGGCGGCCTCCTCCTGCTGGCGGGCCTGCTGCTGGACCCGGGCGATGAGCTGCTGATGCCGGATCCGGGCTATCCGTGCAACGAGGTTTTCGTCGGAATGGTCAACGCCACTCCTGCGCGCATCAACGTGGAGGCGGACGAGGGATTCCAGGTCACGCCGGACGGGCTGGCTCGTGCCTGGACTGATCGCGCCCGGGGCCTCCTGCTGGGGGCACCGGCAAATCCGACAGGGGCGCTGCCTTCCAGAGAGCGTCTGAGGACCCTCATCGACGCCGTTCATGCACGTGACGGGGTGTTTCTGCTGGACGAGATTTATCAGGGTCTCATTTACGGGGAGACCGGTGATCAGCCGGAGTACCGGAGCGGACTGACGGTGAGCGACGACATCTTCGTGCTCAACAGCTTCTCCAAATACTTCGGCATGACCGGCTGGCGGCTGGGCTGGATGGTGCTTCCGGAAGCGTATCTGGATGGGGTCAGCCGACTGGCGCAGAACCTGTTCATCTCGCCTTCGAGCATCGCGCAGCATGCGGCGCTTGCGGCTTTCGAACCGGATGCCATGCAGATTCACGAGGCGCGCCGGTGTGAGTTCGCCCGGCGCAGGGATCGGCTGTCCGCGGGGCTCCGGGATCTCGGGCTCAGTATTCCCGTGGACCCACAAGGCGCGTTCTACCTCTATGTGGACGTGTCCGCGTCCGGCCTCGATTCCGAGACCTTCTGCTGGCGTCTGATCGACGAGTATCAGGTGGCGGTCACGCCGGGGATCGATTTCGGCAGTCATCTGGCGGACCGCTATGTGCGGTTCGCCTACACCACCGGCGACGAGGACATCGATATGGGTCTCGCCCGGATCCGCGATGCCCTCGAGGCCTGGAGTCGAAGTTGAACTTCGAGCCGCCGCTCGAGCAGGGAACGCTCATTCGCCGCTACAAGCGTTTTCTGGCCGACCTCGATGTAGGTACGGGGACGCCGCTCACCGTGCACTGTCCAAATACCGGAGCCATGCTGGGCTGCGCCGAGCCGGGCTCCCCCGCCTGGTATTCCTCGTCGGACAATCTGAAACGCAAATATCCGAATACGCTGGAGGTGGTGGTCAGTGCGAACGGGCGCGTGGGAGTGAACACGGCGCGGGCCAATCAGCTGATTGCAGAAGCCATCTCGGAGGGCAGCCTGCCGCCGTTTGCGCAGTCACGCTTCATCCGGGCAGAGGCGCCCATACCGGACGAGTCCGGGCGTTTCGATTTCCTGCTCGAAGACGATCAAGGCGTCCCCTGCTGGATCGAGGTGAAGAACATGACGTTGTGTGATGAGACAGGGCGTGGCAGCTTTCCCGATGCGGTGAGCGAGCGGGCGGTCAGGCACGTGAACGCGCTGGCCCGCCGGGCGGCGGCGGATGAACGTGCCGCGCTCGTTTTCTGTGCTCAGCACACGGGTGTGCTTCGTGCGACTCTCGCAGACGAAATTCATGCCACCTACGGCGCGGCGGTGCGCGCTGCTGAAGCGGGCGGCGTCGAGGTACATGCCTTCGGCTGCCGGATCGAGCCGGATGAAATCCGGATCGAGTCGGCGCTGCCCGTGGATCTTTCCGATCAGCGCGTGGCGCCTCAGGGCGCAGCGCGGTAGGCGTTCAGCGTTTCGATGTATTCGGCATTGGTTCTCAGGCGCGCGCCGTAGGTCCTGACCAGGGTGGCCGCGGCATAGTTACCGAGCCCTGCGGCCTCTGCTGGCGAGAAACCCTGCGTCCAGCCGTACAGGCAGCCGCCCGCGTACATGTCGCCGGCGCCCGTGGTGTCCACGGCATCCGCCGGATAGCCGTCCACCATCCACTGCCCGTCCGGCGTCACCGCCAGGCTGCCTTTTGCGCCCAGGGTCACATTCAGGCTGCGGCCGATGTCCTTGAGCTCGGCAATCGCCACGTCCAGTCGATCGGTGCCTGCCCAGGTGAGCGCCTCCTCCTCGTTGCAGAAGAGATGGTCGACGCCGTTGCCGAGGATTTCCACCAGTGCATCGCGAAAGAATTCCACCATGCTCGGATCGGACAGAGAGAGCGCCGTCTTCACTCCGGCCTGCTCCGCCATCTGCCGGCCGGTGATCGCTGCCTCCCGGCTGCCGTCTGCTGAGCTCATGTAGCCCTCGGCGTAAAAATAGCGGGATCTGGACAGTGCGGCCTCGTCCAGCTCCATCCGGGTCAGCTCACTGGAGATGCCGAGGAACGTGTTCATGGAGCGCTCGGCGTCCGGCGTGATCAGTACGAGACAGCGCCCCGATTTGCCTTCCGCGCTGGCCGCGTTGGCGTTGGTCACCACACCGGCCGCGCTGAGGTCGTCCAGGAAATGACGGCCGGTATCGTCGTCGGCCACCTTGCAGGAGTAGAAAGTGCGGGCGCCGAATCCCTGAACTGCGATCAGCGTGTTGGCGGCGGACCCGCCGCTCATGCGCCGGGGCGCATGTCCATCCAGACCGCTCACCAGCGTATCCATGGTCGGTTCGTCGACCAGGGTCATGTGCCCCTTGGGTATTCCGTGGCTGGCAAGGAAGCTGTCCTCGATGGTGAATTCCATATCGACCAGGGCATTGCCCAGTCCGTAAACATCGTACATGTGGATTTCTATCTCCCGGGTCAGGCGTTGAGGCTGGTGAACGCCGCTTCGGCGGCGTCCAGAGTGGCGTCGATGACCGTGTCATCGTGCGCAGTGGAGAGGAATCCGGCTTCGAAGGCGGATGGCGCCAGGTAGACGCCCCGGTCCAGCATGGCATGAAAAAACCGGTTGAAGCGGTTCACGTCCGAATTGGCGGCATGGTCGAACTCGGTGACCGCACCGCTGGTGAAAAACAGGCCGAACATGCCGCAGACCTGGTTCAGTGAGACCGGAATCCCGGCCGCCGCCGCCCGCTCTGCGAGTCCGTCGGTGAGTCTTCGAGTTACCGCCGCCAGACGTTCGTACAGCGCATCGTCCAGCGCCCGCAGCATGGTGAGGCCTGCCACAGTGGCCAGGGGATTCCCTGACAGAGTGCCGGCCTGGTAGACGTCACCCACCGGGGCGACGTGGTCCATGATGTCAGCACGACCGCCGAATGCCCCGACCGGCAGGCCGCCGCCGATGATCTTGCCCAGGGTGGTGAGGTCGGGCGTGATGCCGTAGAGGGCCTGGGCCCCGCCGCGGGATACCCGGAATCCGGTCATTACCTCATCGAAGATCAGCAGAGCGCCGTTGGCCGCCGTGATTTCGGAGAGTGCCTCCAGAAATCCGGGCAACGGGGGTATGCAGCCCATGTTGCCGGCCACGGGCTCGACGATGACGCAGGCAATTCTGCCCGGGTAGGTTTCGAAGGCACTGGCGACCGCGTCCGCATGGTTGAACGGCACGGTGAGGGTGTTGGCGGCCACAGCCTCGGGCACCCCGGGAGAATTGGGTATCCCGAGAGTCAGCAGGCCCGAGCCCGCTTTCACCAGGAGAGAATCCGAGTGGCCGTGATAGCAGCCGGCGAATTTGAGAATCATGTCCCGTCCGGTGAAACCCCGGGCCAGGCGGATGGCAGACATGGTGGCCTCGGTGCCGGAATTGACCATCCGCAACCTGTCGATGGAAGGCACCATACCGATCACCTGCTCCGCCAGATCGATCTCCAGAGCCGTAGGTGCACCGAATCCCAGCGCTTTCTCTGCCTGATCCTGAACCGCGCGCACGATGTCCGGATTGCCGTGGCCGAGCAGCATGGGGCCCCAGGATCCCACGTAGTCGATGTAGCGGTTGCCGTCCGCATCGGTGAGATACGCGCCTTCGCCGCGTTCGAAGAAGATGGGCGTGCCACCCACACCCTTGAAGGCTCTTACCGGTGAATTGACGCCGCCGGGAATGGACCTGCACGCGCGTTCGATCAGCTGTTCGGAATTCTTGAGTGACATATTGGCTCGTTTCAGAAGGGTTTGACGACGACGAGGATCACGATGAGGACCAGAAGCAGTGCCGGCAGCTCGTTGAACATGCGGTAGAAGCGCTCGCTGTGGGGACTGACATCCTCGGCGAAGGCCCGTACGAGACGGGCACAGTAGTGATGATAGCCGAGCAGCAGCACCACGCCGGCCAGTTTGATCCACAACCAGATGCTGGACGCGAATGCATCCCAGGAGAGGTAGAGGGTCCAGAGACCGAAGACCACGGCGACGAGCATGGAAGGCCGCATGATGATCCGGTAGAGCTTGTCTTCCATCATGCGGAATCGCGCCCGACCGGCTTCGTCCTCGGTGGTGCTGTGATAGACGAACAGTCGAGGCAGGTAGAACATGGCGGCGAACCAGGTCACCACCCCGATGATGTGAAAGGCTTTGAGCCATAGATATGCGCCGGCCACTAGCTACTTCTCTCTTGAGGGTTCCGATAGTCGTCGATGTCCCGCTGAGTCACCACGCCCAGCACCGTCTCGATCATGGGCGCCGTCGTTCTCCGGATGCACAACGCCTCTGCCTGTTTCTGTTTGAGGACCTCCTGGGCTTCAGCCAGGGTGGACCGGTAATCCAGGTTGGCCACATCCAGCCGCTGGGCCGGGATCCCGAGAAGATCCACCGGCCTGGAAGCCGCGTCTGCCTCGACCGTTTCCGGCGCTTCCGGATTCATCGGCCTCGGCAGATCCGTTTCCAGATAGGTACTCAGGTCGGCGCCGAGCAATATACAGCGAACGGTGCCCGGTTCCGACTCCACGACCACCCAGCTTGGCTGTTTGCGCATCGCTTCCACCGCTTCCGCCGCATCACAGAGCGCGGGCAGGCGCACGAGGTTCCGGTTCATGATGGAAGTCACCCCGGCCCGCTGCAGGTGCGCGGTAACCGGATCCGGCGGGTATTTCAGTCCCAGCGTATCCAGGGTCGAGAGGAAGACGGATTTCTGGCGGAACAGCACTGAAGTCGTCAGGGTGGCTACCACGATGATGAGCATGGCCGGCAGCATCAGGCTGGGATTCGCGGTCAGCTCCAGCACGGCCATCAGGGCTGCCAGCGGCGCCTGGAGCACCGCCGCCATCATGGCCGCCATGCCGAGCATCACGTACAGGGCAACGGAGATACCGGCTTCCGGCTGCAGGTAGTGGCCAAGGTAGCCGAGCACGCCGCCGAGAGCTGCACCGACCACGAAAATGGGGCCGATCAGTCCCACCGGCAGGCCCAGGCCGACGGCTGCCGCGCTGGTGAGGAGCTTCAGAGCAACGATCAGCATGAGAGATGTGAGAGCCAGCTCACCCAGCATGGCACCGCTCACCGTATCGTATCCGACCCCCATGACCTCCGGCGCGACCTGAGCGGCGATGCCGGTCAGCACCCCCGCGAACATGGCACGCAGCCAGAACGGACGTTCCGCCAGACGGGCGAACACCTGTACGGTGCGGATGAAGAGGCTGGCCACACATCCCGCGCAGACACCGGCGAGCATGATGTACGGCAGTTCGACGAGAGAGGTGAGCTTCTGCTCGGCGACCAGGAACGCGGGCTGGGCACCGAACAGGTACTGGGACATGACCGTTGTCACGACAGAGGCGACGATCACCGGGATGAAGCTGCCCAGCGTGTACTCCATCATCACCACCTCCATGGCGAAGATCACGCCGGCCAGCGGTGTGTTGAACGAACCTGCGATGGCTGCGGCGGTGCCGCAGGCGACCAGCACCCGAAGGGAGTTGTTGGGCAGCTGGAACGCCTGACCCATGAGGCTGGCACTGGCGGCGCCCAGGTGGACGGCGGGTCCTTCCCGGCCGCCGGACTGACCGGTAACCAGCGCCAGGATGCCGCCGAAAAACTGCACCAGGGCGTTTCTGGCCGGCAGATAGCCCTGGTGCCGGCTCAGGCGCTCGATGACGTGCGCCACACCCACCCGGCGGTCCGCGTCGTTCAGCCTGGAAAGGGTGACGGAGAGCAGTACGGCACCGATCAGCGGGAGCCCGAACCGCTCCATGTGTGTCAGCGCCTCGAAGGACTCTGGTCCGTCCGGCAGGATGGCGGCAGCCAGGGTGTTCACGCCGGCTCGAAAGAGCAGGATCACCAGGCCCGTGAACAAACCCACCGCGACCGCCAGGATCGAGAGCTGTGGCAGCGCCTCCACGTGGGCGAGGCGCTGCTGGAAAAACTCAGGATTGATGAAGCTTGGCAGTCTCAGGGGCTGGATCCCGGGTTGGCGGATAAATCGAGCAAGATTCGGTACAGCACACTAGTATAAGCGCCCATACCAACGCCATTCGAACCAGGGAGCCGGGTGACAGATCGAACGCGGGGCGAAGGATGCCCCTGAAGAAACCCAGGGGGGCGGCGGCCGTGCGCGTGGTTCCGCACCAGCCCTGGCGGCAGGGACTCAGCATCGCCGCCGTGGTGCTGGTCTGTTTCGGCGGCGCCCTGGGTGCGTATCAGCTGGGCCGATCGACCGCCGAGCTGGACGAGGTCCACCTCGCATCCATGCAGCGTCTGTATGACGCCAGTCAGCGGACGATAGAGCAACTGGAAGCGGAGCTCATCGAGTCCGATCTGTCCCGGGGCGTGCAGGAAGAGGCGACACAGGCCCTGAAGCAGGACCTGCGGATGCTCAGAGACGAAGTCGCCACGCTCACCGAGGAAGTCACTTTCTACAAAAGCCTCATGGCCCCCTCTTCGCTGGCCAAGGGGCTGCAGATCGCGGATTTCGAGCTCACGGCCCTGGAAGAGCCTGGCCGCTACCGCTTCCACCTGCTGCTCACACAGGTGGAAAGCCGTCGCGACTGGGTTCAGGGCGAGGCCGAAGTGGTGGTGGAAGGGAGGATGAAGGGCGGCGAACCGGCACAGACGGGTGGTAGCGAAACCGCGACGGTTAACGGTCCGATGGTGCTCCCGCTCACAGAAATCGGCGAAGGCGACTCGTATCCTCTGAAATTCCGGTTCAGGTACTTCCAGGACCTCACCGGAATCATCAGTCTGCCGCGGGGATTCGAGCCCGAGCGGATCGTGGTCAAAGCCGGCAGGCGGGGCGCAAGCACGCAACCCCTGAGCCGTACCTTCGACTGGGCCGTCGCCGGCTGAACCGGCTCACCGGAAGAGCCGAATGCTTTGCGGGTTGGAGTACCATGAGGGCGAAAGATGGCTGGCATCAGACTATCCTTCGGCGGCAGACTGGGATCTGGACAGGATGACAACGCGGGCGCGGAGACGCGTGCGCGTGCAGGCAGACACAGCATGAGACAGAAAAAGAGCGGCGCGGAGAAAGGCGTCACCCTGATCGCGGCGAACACGGAAGTGAGCGGCAATCTTCATTTCGTTAACCAGCTTTACATAAACGGTCATGTGAAGGGCAACATCACCGCCGATGCGGACAGCGACGCTACCGTCATCGTCAGCGAAGAAGGATCGGTCACCGGTGAGATCCGGGTTCCCAACGTGGTGGTGAACGGCAGTGTGGAAGGCAACGTCTATGCCACCAGCCGGATGGAGCTTGCCCGGAATGCCGAGGTCAAAGGCAATGTGTACTACAAGCTGATCGAAATGCAGCTCGGTGCCATGGTCGACGGACAACTGGTCCACGACGAGACGCTCGGCGCAGAGCAGCCCAACGTACACCCGTTTCCTGAAAACGCCGAAGCGGCGAGCAGCGGTGACTGAAACCGGAGAATTGCGATTGACGCCACCCTGGCCAATAATCGCAGGCCCTCATTTCCAGGCGAACCGGCCCCGAGCGTCGGGGTCTAACTGACCATGCAGGCAACGCACGCAGACATCGGATTCTCCAATCAGGCCGCCGCCAAGGTGCGGCAGCTGATGCAGGCGGAGGGCAATGACGCCCTGAAGCTGCGGGTGTTCGTGGCCGGAGGCGGCTGCAGCGGTTTTTCGTACGGCTTCACCTTCGACGAGGAGGTGGCAGGCGACGATGCGGTGGTCGAGCAGGAGGGGGTGACCCTCGTGGTGGACCCTCTGAGCTACCAGTACCTGCTGGGCTCGGAAATCGATTATATCGAGGATCTCCAGGGCGCCCAGTTCGTGGTCGCCAATCCCAATGCGGCGGCCACCTGCGGCTGCGGCAACTCGTTCGCGATCTGAGCGGTCAGTCAGGCTTCCCGGGGTAGACGGCCCCGAGCACCCGGTCTCCGGATGCACCGGTGACGGCGGGCGCATTCCCGGCCAGTCCCGCCATCCGCCGCGCGGCGAGCCAGGCGAACGCGGCAGCTTCCATGGCATCACCGTCGAAACCCAGCATCTCGCTCGTCTGAACAGGCATACCGGCCAGTTCCGTCAGTCTGGCCATCAGCAGACCGTTGAGGCGTCCGCCACCGCAGACCACGAGCCGGCTGGCGTCTGCGGCCCAACGGTTCACCGCCTCGACGACGGTGACCGCGGTGAACTCGGCGAGCGTGCGCTGCACGTCCTGTGCATCGAAATCCGTGAGGTCCGCCCGTGCGTCCAGCCAGGGGAGATTGAACACCTCCCGCCCCGTGCTCTTGGGTGGTGGTCTGTCCAGGTAAGGATCCGAGCACAGTGATTCCAGCAGGTCGGGAAGCAGTTCGCCGCCGGCTGCCCAGGCACCGCCCTCGTCGTAGGCCCGGTTCTGATGCTGCAGGCACCAGGCATCCATCAGGCCGTTACCGGGACCGGTGTCGAATCCGATGACGGGAAGCGACCGGTCAGCCGGCAGCAGGGTGATGTTGCTGATACCGCCGATGTTCAGCAGCACCCGGGTTTCACTGGCGGTTCTGAACAGCGCTTCGTGGAAGGCTGGAACCAGCGGCGCCCCCTGACCACCGGCGGCCATGTCCCGGCGCCGGAAGTCGGCAACGGTGGTGATCCCCGTCCGCTCGGCGATCCGATTCGGATCGCCGATCTGCCAGGTGAACGGGTGTGCCGCGTCCGGGCGGTGCCGGATCGTCTGGCCGTGACTTCCGATCGCCGTGATCCGCTCAGGTGCGATGCCCAGTCCATTCAGGAACGCGAGCAGGGCCCTGGCGGTGAAGTCGCCGAGCTCTGCATCCAGCTCCCCCACCTGTTCCAGGCTGTCCCTGCCAGGCTGGCCCAGATCGAGCAGGCCCTGCCTGAGAGCTTCCGGAAATTCCGAGGTTTCTGCGGCGATGAGATGGATCCCTCCCGCGAGATCCACCAGGGCGATGTCGAGCCCGTCGACGCTGGTGCCGGTGATGGTGCCGAGGAAAAGATTGCCGTCCGCTGATCGTGCGTCCGGCGCTTGAGGGTCCGGAGATCGAATGTCCGGCATGCTGAGAGCCTAGTCGGCGAGGGCGAGCTGGATCTGCTGCTTGTACTCGTCGAGTTGACCGAAGAACGCGGTCGTGGTGTTGGCGAACCGGGGGATCTCATCCTGCGGAATCGGTCTGGCATCCGGCAGCTTCACCGTGCGCGGATTCTGGTGCACACCGTTCACCAGAAATTCGTAGTGCAGGTGCGGACCCGTGGCCCAGCCTGTTGAGCCCACGTAGCCGATGATCTGCCCCTGTTCCACCCGGCTGCCTTTGCGCACGCCCCTGGCGAAGCGGGACAGATGCAGATACTTGGTCGTGAATTCCTCACCGTGCTGCAGGACGATGTAGTTGCCGTTGGCGTCACTCTTGGATGCACTCTGGATACGTCCGTCGCCGGACGCCAGGATGGGTGTGCCCGTGGGGGCTGCGTAGTCGATGCCCCGGTGAGGCATCGTACGCTTGTACAACGGATGCTTGCGGCGCAGGTTGAAGTTGGAGCTGATACGGGAGAACTCCACCGGTGCGCGCAGGAAGGCCTTGCGCATGTTTCGTCCTTCCGGATTGAAGTAGCCGCTCTTGCCGGTCTCGGAGACGTACCGGACGGCCCGGTAGGAATCTTTCTGGTTGATGAACTCCGCCGCAAGAATATCGCCGTAGCCAATGAACTCGTCGTCGAGGTAGCGTTCCTCGAAGAGCACATAGAACTCGTCGCCCTTGCGGATGTCCAGGACGAAGTCGATGTCCCACTGGAAGATCTGCGCCAGGCGCATGGTCAGCGAGTCGTCGAGGCCCGCGCGCTGGCTGGCGACGAAGAGGCTCGAGTCGATGGTGGCGTACTTGTAGGCGGTCTGGACGTCGGGCTCGCGCTGAACTTCGCGACCGATGAATCCGTCTCCGGCCCGCTCGAAGGCAAGTTTCTCGAGCCGGCTCGGTGCATAGGTGAGCTTGATGATCTCGTTGTTGCCGTTGACGGTGAAGGTGAAGGTGTGGCCCGGATGGATGTCCGCCAGGCGCTGACCGTGCGGCTTGGTCCGTTCCAGCAGCTTCAGCTCCCGCTGCGGAATTTCCAGACTGGTGAAGATCCGCGCCGTACTGTCACCGGATCGAACCTCGTGGACCAGTTCGCGGAGCACCTGCTCCGCGGCAGGCTCGGGCGCGATCTCCGCCACCAGGGGCAGGTCGTCCTTTTCGGATTCCGGTATCGGGCCGGCCAGCGGTTGCTCGGGGATCTCACTGAGAACGGCGTCGGTGCTGAAACGGTCGTCCGTCGCGTCGTCACGGAACTTCGCCACGACGAAAGATGCCAGACCCAGGCCGATCACGGCGACCATGACGAGATGTGTTTTGGGGAACCTCACGACGGGTTTTTATGTCCTTTTTTAAAACGCCCTGGCAGCCTTACTACTGTCGACTTATCTGACTTTTGCTCTGGCTTCCGCCCTGTCTGTCGTCGATTCATCTAGGCCGATCAGTCCTCTGTCGAACGGCTCTTGACGGTACCGGCTATCAGTCCGCGATCTACTGGCTGATTGTTAGCTGTCTGTAACCTGCCTCTTACTTACCTGTCTCGATCTACCACTGAATACCCTTTCAATATCCGATAGTTACGAGGCACTTTTAATGCTAGGCAGGGTGCCGCACTGTCAGTATATGTATTTGAATCCCAAAGAAAAGCCTGGCGGACGCGGTCTGTGGCCCATCACACAATGTCTGCGTGCTTGTCTGGCAAAACGTATTTGATATGGTGCGCGTCTTCCCCGGCCGCCGGTGGCCGGGGCCAGGTGGTTGCCAGCCAGGTAGTTGGCAGTTAGGTGACAGGTGCAGGTGTGAACAACGGGCTGATCGACGAGTTGAGAGACAGAGGGCTACTGGCCCAGGTGTCCGATGAGGCGGGACTGACCGACCATCTCGAATCCGGATCCCGGACTCTGTACTGCGGCTTCGATCCGACCGCGGACAGCCTGCATATCGGCAATCTGGTGCCTCTGCTGACCCTGCGGCGCTTCCAGCAGCACGGCCACCGCCCCATTCTGCTGCTGGGCGGTGCGACCGGACTGATCGGCGATCCGTCGGGCAGAACGGACGAGCGTTCGCTGAACCAGGCGGAGGTGGTGGCCGGATGGGTGGAGAAGATCCGCCGCCAGGTGGAAGGGCTGGTCAGCTTCGAGGGCAACAACGCGGCCATCATCGAGAACAACCTGGAATGGACGGCGGAAATGGACGTCATCTCCTTTCTCCGGGATATCGGCAAGTATTTTTCCGTCAACGCCATGATCCAGCGGGATTCCGTGCGGGACCGGCTGGACCGGGACGATCAGGGCATCTCCTACACGGAGTTCAGCTACATGCTCCTGCAGGCAATGGACTACGCGGAACTGGCGGCGCGGCATCACTGCACGCTGCAGATCGGCGGTTCGGATCAGTGGGGCAACATCGTGTCCGGCATGGATCTCGTGCGGCGGAAGCACGGCGGCGAAGCATATGCGCTGACCGTTCCGCTGATCACCAAGGCGGATGGCACCAAATTCGGAAAGACGGCATCCGGCGCTGTGTGGCTGTCCGCGGAGAGGACGTCTCCCTACAGCTTCTATCAGTTCTGGTTGAATACGGCCGATGCGGACATCGAGCACTTCCTGAAGGTGTTCACCTTCCTGCCGGTCACCGAGATCGACGCGCTCCTGACACAGTTCCGTGAAGCGCCGGGTGAGCGTCTGGCGCAGAAGACCCTGGCCGCGGAAGTGACCCGCATGCTCCATGGAGAGGACGCGCTCGATTCCGCCTGCCGGATTACCGACGCTCTGTTCAGCGGCGACATCGGGTCGCTGACCGAGGCGGATCTGGTGCAGCTGATGCAGGACGGTATGGACACCACGGCGGTGGACGCCTCAGTCGGCCTGCTCACCCTGCTGGCCGACTCGGGTCTTGCGCCTTCCCGGGGTCAGGCGCGGAAGCTGGTTGCCAGCGGCGGCGT
>JAUIAV010000014.1 GCA_030425195.1 Gammaproteobacteria bacterium
GTTACAAGACCCTGAAGGCCGGTCAGCCCGTCGAGTTCGAGATCACCGAAGGCCCGAAAGGCCTGCAGGCGACCAACATACAGTCGGCGGGTGATGAGGACATGACAATGGACGGCATTCCGGAAGTCGCTGAGCACGCCAATGGTGCTGCGGCCACTTCGGAAGTCGTTTCCGTCACCGTGGAGGACTCTCCACTGACGCCGTCGGTCCCGGACAATGAGCATGCCGGCCTGAAAGCCGGCCGCTCCAGCTGACCGTATCCTGATCGAGCGCCGCCTTCCCGGCGGCCGTCTGCGCTGTCTGTCTCTCAGACCGCGCCATCGCTCCCGTCCCAGGCGCCCCGCCGCTGCCGGTCCGCCGCCGTCGATTCCACCCACCGCTCACCGCTGGGGCCACTCTCCCGCTTCCAGAACACGGCGTCCGTCTTCAGATAATCCATGATGAACTCCGCGGCGGCGAATGCGGCATCCCGATGGCTGGATGCGGTCTGCACATAAACGATCTGCGCGCGCGGAGCGAGCGGTCCGACCCGGTGAACGACCAGCACGTCGAGCAGCGGCCAGCGCTCTCCCGCCCGCTCGACGATGGCCTCGATGCTGCGCTCAGTCATCCCCGGATAATGCTCCAGATGCAGGGTGGAGACCGGCTCGTCGCCCGCCAGATCCCGGACCAGGCCAACGAAGGTCGCCACGGCGCCCAGGTCTCCCGGCGCTCTGGCATACAGCGACTGGAGTTCCTCACCGGCATCGAAATCTGCTTCTGTGATCCGGACCTGAACCACGCACGCCGGGCTGTTCGAGGTCATACGGCGTCAGCCTCCCGTGACCGGCGGCAGAAAGGCCACTTCATCGCCGGGCTGGACCATCACCGGCGGATTGATGAGGGTCTGGTTGACGGCCAGACGCACGTTCTCCGCCGTCAGCGCCGTCATGGCCGTCGGCGGCAGACGTTCCTTCAGACGCGCGAGCAGCTCGTCGAGAGAAACCGGCCCGGTGATGTCGATGCTGAGGGTATCGGTCTCCACCGCCTCCCGCAGCGATGCGAAGAAAAGCACGCGGATCTCACGGGCCTGCACGGTGCTCATTGCGCCTCCCGGGCCCAGTCGCCGCTTTTACCGCCCGTCTTTTCCTCCAGCCGGATCGCCTCGATCACCATGCCCTTGTCCATCGCCTTGCACATGTCGTATACGGTCAGCGCCGCGACGCTGGCGGCGGTGAGTGCTTCCATCTCCACACCGGTTCGACCGGTCACGGTGACGGAGGTTCGGATCAGAAGCTGGTTTTCCGACACCTCGAAATCCACCTGCACCTTCGACAGGGCCAGCGGGTGACACAGCGGAATCAGATCGGCGCAGCGCTTGGCGCCCTGAATTCCGGCGACCCGGGCAACCGCCAGCACGTCACCCTTGGGGACCCCGGCGTCCACGATCTGCGCCAGCGTTTCCGGCGCCATGGTCAGCCGTGCGGATGCCACCGCAACCCGCCGGGTTTCGTCCTTGGCGGACACGTCCACCATGTTGGCCTCGCCTTTCGCGTTGAGGTGGCTCAATGGGCCCGAGCCGCTGCCTGCCGTCATCCATCTGGTCCAGATTCAGAGAAGTCGTCGATTATCCGCGCCGGGCAGTGATCCCGCCACCCATGTAAAATAGCTTTCATGAATGAACCGACCGATTCCAGAACTGGCGCCACCGTCGTCGTCGGCATGTCCGGCGGCGTGGATTCCTCGGTGGCCGCCCTGCTGCTCAAGCGGCAGGGCTACCGCGTGGTCGGCCTGTTCATGAAGAACTGGGATGAAGACGACGGTACCGAGTACTGCACCGCGGCCACCGACCTCCTGGACGCGGATCAGGTCTGCCACACGCTCGGGATCGAGCTGCACACGGCCAATTTCGCCGCCGAATACCGGGACAACGTCTTCGAGGAGTTTCTGAAGGAGTATGCCGCCGGCCGCACGCCGAATCCGGACGTGCTCTGCAACCGGGAAATCAAATTCAAGGAGTTCATGAACCATGCGGTCTCCCTGGGCGCCGACTTCATCGCCACCGGCCACTACGCCCGGACGCAGCGCGACGGAACCGGAGGCGTACAGCTCCTGAAAGCCCGGGACGGGAGCAAGGATCAGACCTACTTTCTCCAGGCGGTGCCGAGGGAGCGTTTCGCCAACTGTCTCTTTCCGCTGGGAGAACTGAACAAGTCGGAGGTCAGAGAGATCGCGGCGGAGGCCGGGTTTCTCAATCACCGGAAAAAGGACAGCACCGGAATCTGTTTCATCGGCGAACGGCGCTTCGCCGACTTTCTCGCCCGGTATCTTCCGGAAGCGGAAGGCCCCATGCGGGATCTGTCCGGACGCCGGGTGGGCACGCATCAGGGACTCCCCTACTACACCATCGGTCAGCGCCAGGGGCTCGGGATCGGCGGTCTGCCCGGCCGTCCCGAAGCACCCTGGTTCGTGGTCGAGAAGGACCTGCCGAGCAACACTCTGTTCGTCACCCAGCAACCGGAAGCCCTGAACGGCATCTGGTGCTCGGTCCGCGATGTGAACTGGCTGGTCGCACCACCCGGGTTGCCCATGCAGGCGGCCGCCAAGATCCGCTACCGGCAGGCGGACCAGCCCTGCCGCATCGCGCCCCGGGCCGATGGTTCCCTGGGCGTCTATTTCGATGGCCCGCAGCGGGCGATCACACCGGGGCAGTACGCGTGTTTCTACAGCGGCGACGTCTGCCTGGGCGGGGGCGTGATCGAAAGCCGCGATCGTGGAGCCGACGTGCCCGCGGGTCTTCTGAGCGTGGCAGCGTAACGCGGTCGTGGACGATCTCACCGATTATCGATCCCTGTCCCTGGCCGGCGTGGTCCTCGCGGCGGGACTGGTGGACGCCGCCGCGCACGGCCGGCACCGGGATCCCGCCGCGGTTGCCGCCGTGAAGGCCGCAATCACCTCTCAGCACGCGGAGAGCCTGAGAGACGTCTTCCCCGCCATCGGCGATTTCCGCTCCGGTGTCCGGGCGACCGTCGATGCCCTGAAAGGGAAGCCGGAGAGTCCCGAGGTGCTCCGGTATGCCCTGCAGCTCATCGAGCTGGCCGGGTTGCTGAAGCGCTCGGAAGCCGTGACGGCAACCCTCGGCCAGCAGCTCGATCAGCTGCCACAGGATCCCACGGACGGGGAGCTGGCCCGGGTCTATCAGGCATCGATCAGCACCCTGGGCAAGCGCATTCAGGTGACCGGCAATCCGGAACTCCTGAAACTCGATGAAACCGCCGACGACATTCGCGCCCTCCTCCTGGCAGGCGTACGCTTCGCCTGGCTGTGGCAGCAGCTCGGCGGCCGCCGCTGGCATCTGGTGCTGAAGCGCAAGCAGCTGCTGCGGGCCATGGAAGCACTGAACACGATTCTCGAATCCACCATCCATTGAGGAATCCGATCCCATGAGTCTCGACCCCCTGCTCGCCATTACCGCCCTCGACGGCCGATATCGTGCCAGAGTGGCACCGCTGGCGGATGCGCTGAGCGAATACGGGCTGCTGCATGCCCGGGTGGAAGTCGAGTGCAGGTGGTTTCAGGCCCTGGCCGGTGCGGCAGCAGTGACGGACCTGCCTGCGCTCGATGGCGCGCAGCAGCAGGCGGTCACGGACATCCATGCCGCCTTCAGCGTGGAAGATGCGGCTGCGATCAAACAGCTGGAGCGCACGACCAACCACGACGTCAAAGCCGTTGAGTATTTTGTCAAAGACCGGATCCGCGCGATCGATGGGCTGGCACCCCATGTGGAGTTCGTGCATTTCGCCTGCACGTCCGAAGACATCAACAACCTGTCGCACGCCCTGATGCTCACCCGGGCCCGGGAGATCCTGCTGCCGGTGATGGAACGTCTGATCGGGGAGATCGGTGCGCTTGCCGACGCCAACGCCGACCTGCCCATGCTCTCCCGGACCCACGGACAGCCGGCATCGCCGACCACGCTCGGCAAGGAAATGGCCAACGTCCGGGAACGTCTGGCCCGGCAGGCGGACGGGATCCGGAGTCTCGAAGCCCTCGGCAAAATGAACGGTGCCGTAGGCAACTTCAACGCTCACCTCAGCGCGTATCCGGATGCGGACTGGCCGGGCATCTCGAAAGGCTTCGTGGAAGGTCTCGGGTTCGGATTCAATGCGCATACCACCCAGATCGAGCCTCACGACTACGTGGCGGAATGGTTCCATGGTTTCATGCGCTTCAATCAGGTGCTCCTCGATTTCGACCGGGACATCTGGAGCTACATTTCCATCGACTATTTCAGGCAGCGCAAAGTGGAAGGCGAAACCGGCTCCTCGACCATGCCGCACAAGGTGAACCCCATCGACTTCGAGAACTCGGAGGGCAACCTGGGGCTCGCGAACGCCCTGCTCGATCACATGGCCGCCAAGCTGCAGGTCTCCCGCTGGCAGCGCGATCTCTCCGATTCCACCGTCCTGCGCAATATCGGCGCAGCACTCGGCCACTGCCTGGTCGCCTACGAGGCGACGCTCAAGGGCCTCTCCCGGCTCGAAGTGAACGCCGCCGTCATCACCGCCGACCTGATGAACCGATGGGAGGTGCTCGCGGAAGCCGTACAGACCGTCATGCGCCGGTACGGCGCGGAAGAACCCTACGAACAGCTGAAGACGCTCACCCGGGGGCAGCAGATGGACGAAGCCCTCTACCGCGAGGTGCTCGCCGGACTGGACATCCCGGAAGCGGCCAGGCGTGAGCTCGAGTCATTGACCCCGTCCACCTATGTCGGCCTGGCACCCGCGCTGGCCCGGCAACGGTCAGAACCGGGTTAGCCGCCGTGGAAGTCCACGTTCTTCCGGCTGACTGGGACACCCATCGGGAAGCGCTGCAGGCCATCCGGGCCACCGTCTTCATCGAGGAGCAGGGAGTGCCCAGGGAGATCGAGTGGGATGGCGAGGACGATCAGGCGCATCATTTCCTCGCCATCGACGAAACCGGCCAGCGGATCGGCTGCGGCCGGCTGCTGCCGAACGGCAGAATCGGCCGCATGGCCGTGCTTCCGGCCTGGCGGGGCAGGAACATCGGCCGGCAGATTCTCGACGCTGCCGTGGAGAAAGCCGAGACGCTGGGCCTCACACGGGTGACCCTGCATGCGCAGACCGCCGTGATCGACTTCTACCGGAAGTCGGGATTTCTGCCGGAGGGCGGCGAATTCATGGAGGCCGGCATCCCTCATCAGGCCATGGCCCTCACCCTGCCGATCCCGTTCGAAGCACCGGATACGGTGCCGGCCGTCGAGGTGCGCCCAACCGAGGTGCCTCCGGAAACTGCGGAGGCCGAGTTCCGTCAGTTCAGCGGCGAGCTGGCGGCGATGGAAGGGCTGCTCGAGATTCTCCGCACACCCTCCCGTGCCGTTCGCATCTACAGCCAGGAACTGGATCATGCGCTGTTCGACCGGTCGGACGTGACCGACGCCCTCTCCGCGTTCGTCCGCCATGGTCCCCCCGTGCGGCTGCAGATCCTCATTCATTCGAGCCACGCCATCATCAGCCGCGGGCATCAGCTGCTCGAGCTGGCCCGGCGGCTCGACAGCAAGATCGAGATCCGGCGGGTACCCGGCGAGCTCGCCACCGACCGGGCCAGCTTCGTGCTGGCGGATGAGCGCGGCTACTTCCTGCTCCCGGACCACCGGGAATACCAGGCGATGGCCAACGCCTACGATCCGGTTCAGACCGAGCGCCTGATGGAAAGATTCGACTACCTGTGGGACCGGAGCAGTCCGGACCCGGATCTCAGGGTGCTCAGGCTCTGAGCTTCTCGTCGGCGGTGGCAAGCAGCGTCTGCAGACCTTCGTAGTCCTCGGCAGCCGCGTACTGAGGATAGTCCGCCCGGACGTTGTCGGGCGCCTTGAAGAAGAAGCCCGCGTCCGCTTCCTCCAGCATGGAAACATCGTTGTAGGAATCGCCGGCAGCCAGGATCCGGTACTCGAGGGAGCGGAACGCGCGCACCGAGCATCGCTTCGGATCGGGCTGGCGGATCCGGTATCCGGTGATGCGGTCATCCTCGACCACCAGCCTGTGACAGAGCAGCGTGGGCCAGCCGAGCTTCGCCATGAACGGCATGGCGAACTGATAGAAAGTGTCGGAGATGATGGCCACCTGAAATCTCTGCCGGGCCCAGTCCAGAAACTCCCGCGCACCCTCGAGTGGCTCCAGCCGGTCGATGACGGTCTCGATCAGCGACAACGGCAGGTCGTTCTCCGCCAGCACACCCAGGCGCATCTGCATCAGGTCGTCATAGACGGGAATGTCCCGGGTGGTTTTGGTCAGCGCGTCGATCCCGGTTTCCTCGGCCACGGCGAGCCAGACTTCCGGAATGAGGACACCTTCCAGATCGAGACAGAGTACGTTCACCAGCGGCGCTCCAGTCGTTGAGAAGCGCGAAGCTTACCCGAAGCGGTCAGCGGACGGGCAGGTCCAGTTCGGCGAACAGCGCCTCCCGCTGCGCGCGCGTGCTGCAGGCAATGGCGGCATCGACCGTCTCCTTGTCCAGATGCGGCGCAAACCAGGCGATGAAGTCGTACATGTATCGGCGCAGGAACGTGCCGCGCCGGAAGCCGATGTGGGTGACGCTGGACTGAAAGAGATGTTCTGCCGGCAGCGCAACCAGATCGTCGTCCATCTTCGGATCCAGGGCCATGGTGGCGATGATTCCGACCCCGAGACCCAAACGGACGTAGGTCTTGATCACGTCCGTGTCCGTGGCGGTGAACACCACGTTCGGCGTGAGTCCGGCCTTGCTGAACGCATCGTCCAGACGGGAACGTCCCGTGAATCCGAACACGTAGGTCACGATGGGTTCGGCGGCGATGTCCTCTATGGTCAGTCCCTCGGAGCCGCCCGCCTTCTCCACCAGGGGATGATCCCGGGTCACCACCACCGCCCGGTTCCACCGGTAGCACGGCATCATGACCAGATCGCTGAACAGATCCAGTCCTTCGGTGGCGATGGCGAAGTCCGCCTGGCCGGTGGCGGCGAGCTCGGCGATCTGAGCGGGCGTTCCCTGGTTCATGTGCAGCGTCACGTCCGGGTACCGGGTGCGGAACTCGCCGATGACGGGCGGCAGCGCATAGCGGGCCTGGGTATGCGTGGTGGCGATGGACAGGCTGCCCTGCTTTTCGTCGCTGTATTCCTGGGCGATCTGCTTGATGGTCTCCGCTTCGCGGAGGATCTGCCCGGCCATCTCGATGATGGTCTCGCCCACCTGGGTCACATGCGTGAGATGCTTGCCGCTCCGAGCGAAAATCTCCACACCCAGCTCATCCTCGAGCAACCGGATCTGCTTGCTGATGCCCGGCTGGGACGTGAACAGACTCTGCGCGGTCGCCGAGACGTTGAGGTCGTGATGGGCGACCTCCCAGATGTATCGCAGCTGCTGAAGTTTCATCCTGGACCTCCGCCGAACCGCTTTCGATAACGTGGCCTTCCCCACCACTTATAACCGATAGTACAGAAATTCGCTTTTCTTATGCAATCTCGCCCGGGCTACTGCCACGCACCCGGACGCGGCTAAACCCTTTTCGACCCGGTTGCATCGAAGGGGTATGTTGCAGGCAATGACCGATCCCGCCCCGACCTCCGACTCTGCCGTCGTCGCCCTGCCCGGCGGCAGCGAGCGGGGGCTGGCAGCACTGGTCGATGCGGCCAGATCCGGTGACGGTCGGGCCTTCGAGCGGCTCTACCGGCAGACGGTGGACGCCGTCTACGGTCTCTGCCTGCGCCTGACGGCGAATCCCGCTCTGGCGGAAGACTGCGTCCAGCAGACCTATCTCCAGGCCTGGCGTAACCTCGATCGCTTCCGTGGTGATTCGGCGCTGTCCACCTGGCTTCACCGGATCGCGGTGAACGAGGTGCGAGGCCATTTCCGTCGGGAATCGCGTCACGAGGTGGACAGTGCCGACGAGGAACCTCCGGCACGCGCTCCGGGCAGCGGCACCGACATCGATCTCGAGCGCGCCATCGCCGCGCTGCCGGAACGCAACCGGGCGGTGTTCGTTCTGGTGGGCGTGTACGGATACCCCCATGAGGAAGCCGCCCGGATGCTCGACATGGCCGTCGGCACGAGCAAAGCCCATTTTCATCAGGCCCGCCGCCGGCTCATGGACCGGCTGGGAACACAGACATGACGACACACGACGAGCAGACTCTGCTGGACCAGGCATCGCGCCTGAGAAAGGACATACCGCCGGAGAGAGACCTCTGGCCGGGCATCGAAGCGGCGATTGCGGACGCGACCCCGGCAGGGCGACGCGATCCCGGCAGGAACCGCTGGCCGGCAGCGGCCGCCCTTGCGGCCACGCTGGTTCTCGCACTTCTCATCGGCTACGGCGCAGGCCGCGGCACTCCGGAGGGTTCCAACGGTGCGACGGCGCTTCAGCCGGTGAGCCTGGTGGAGGCAGCCGGACTGCTGGAAACCCGGCGGACCATGGCTGCCGAAATCGAGGCCGGCCTGCACCGGTTGCCGCCGGACGCCCAGGCTGTCGTCATCGAAAATCTGGCCACCATCGGCACCGCCCTGGACGAGATCGATGCCGTTCTGGCCGAAGCGCCGCCATCCGGACTCGATCGTCAGGTACTGATGGCACTTTACGTGGACCAGCTCGCGCTGCTCGGCAGCGTCAGGCAACTGGTACTCCACTCGAATCAGGAGATTCTGCTATGAACGCGCTCATCCACCATGCTCTGTCCAGACGGCAGACCGTCCGCAGCCTGCGGCGGGCCCTTTTCCCCGCATGCGACCAACGCGGTCCCCTTCTGCTCTGCGCAACCCTCCTCCTTTATCCCATGTTCGCGCTGGCACAGACGTCCATCGACGAGCGCAGAGACGTGCTGGCGGACGGTCATGTTGAGATCGTCAACGTTTCGGGCAGCGTGGAGGTCATCGGCTGGGAACGGAGCGAAGTGGCCGTGACCGGCACGCTCGGCCGCGGGGTCGAACGGCTCGAATTCCAGGTGGACGACGACCGGACTCTGCTGGAGGTCATCTACCCGCGGGCCGGCCGGAG
Organism: Gammaproteobacteria bacterium; assembly: GCA_030425195.1. Taxonomy (GTDB): domain Bacteria; phylum Pseudomonadota; class Gammaproteobacteria; order Pseudomonadales; family Azotimanducaceae; genus SZUA-309. The sequence goes on from JAUIAV010000014.1 coordinate 9,032, forward strand.
CGAGGCGAGCCACCTCGTGGTGAAGGTGCCCGAGCAGAGCAGTCTCGAAGTCCGGGTCGTGAGCGCCAGCATCGACGTGGAGGGTGTGAACGGGCGCCAGCGGCTGAATTCCGTATCCGGCGACATCGAAACGGAGCTGGCGGGCAGCGATCTGGAGGCGGAGTCCGTCAGCGGAGATCTTGATGTGGAAGGCTCGGGCGCACCGTCCATCGTCTCTCTGAAAACGGTCAGCGGCAGCATCGAGGCCAGCGCCCTCGATGGCGAGCTCGAGGCCGGCACGGTGAGCGGTCGGATCGAGGTGAACGCCGGCCTGCTCGACCGGGCCCGGCTCGGCACCACCAGCGGCCGCATGACGCTCGAAGGCGGGCTCGCCTCCGGCGGACGCTACGACATCAGCTCCACCAGCGGCCGCGTCAACGTCCGGCTCGATCACGATGCGGATCTGGATCTGGACCTCCAGTCGTTCGCCGGTGACATCGAGAACTGTTTCGGACTCGAGAGCAAACGGGAAGGATATTCACCGGAACGCTCGCTCCGGTTCCGCTCCGGCGCCGGTGACCGGACAGTGCGCATCCGCACCATGTCCGGCAGCATCGGCATCTGCGCGGACGAGGTTTCCGGCTGATCAGCCCGCGTTGGCCACGCCGTGCGGGACGTGGCCGGCCGGCACGTGAGGACTGGCCCGTTGCACGTGCTGGCTCTGATCGTCGAAGAAGACGTCCGCTCCGAACGCACGCAGGAACTCGGTTTTTTCCATCCCGCCGAGAAACAGCGACTCATCCAGGCGCACGTCCCAGGCTCGCAGGGTGCGGATCACCCGTTCGTGGGCCGGCGCTCCCCGGGCCGTGACCAGGGCCGTGCGGATCGGGCAGTCGCTCTCGGGAAATTCACGCTGCAGATCGTGCAGGGAACGCAGAAACCCCTTGAACGGTCCGCCCTCAAGGGCTTCCGCCGCCTGACGGGCCTCGGTTTCCGCGAAGGCCGCCAGCCCTTCGGACTGATAGACCCGCTCCGCCTCGTCCGAAAACAGCACCGAGTCGCCATCGAAGGCGAGTCTCAGATCGTCGTTGGCCGAGCCCCGGCCCTCGCCGCTGCCGCCGAGCAGGGTGGCGGCCGCCACGCCGTGCTCGAGTGCGTGCGCCACGTCATCCGCCTGAGTGGATAGAAACAGGCTGCCGCCGAAGGCATGAATGTAACGGTACGGGCTCTCGCCCCCACAGAAGGCGGCCCGGGTGATGTCCAGCCCGTGGGCCGCGATGGAGTTGAAGATACGTAATCCGGTATCGGCGGAGTTGCGCGAGAGCAGGATGACTTCAACTCGACGTTTATCGAGTAACCGATTGATATTCAAAAACTTCTGAACGAAGAAGAAAGCCTCGCCGCGCTCGAGAACCTTGTCCTCGTGGGCGATCTGGTAACGCCGGTAGGCTTCCAGCCCTTCCTCCTCGTACACCCGGTTGCTTTCATCCAGGTCAAAGAGGGCCCGGGAACTGATGGCGATGGTGAGACTGGGATTCTGTTCAGGCATCGAGGTCGGGAATCAGCTCGCTTTCCAGTTTGGCGATCATGTCCTTCAGCTTCAGCTTACGCTTCTTCAATCTCTGAATCCGCATCAGATCGTGGTGACGGCTCTCAATCAGGTGGTGGATCACTTCGTCCAGGTCCCGATGTTCTATTCTGAGCTGCGTCAGCCAGCGCTCAATTTCGGCGTTATCCACTCAGCACCCGCTCTATCGTTCCATGGCATCATACGGCCTCGCCGGGGCCGGTCAATGCGCCACAGAGCCCGGCGGAACCGCAGATCGGGAGGAGATCACCGGGCCCATGGTCATCGTTCTGGCCGCCATTCTCGCCCTCACCGGCTTCATCGTGCTGACCCGACTGCTGTGGCTGTCGAAACGGCCATCCACGCCCACTACGGTGATCACCGTGGCCACGCTGAGCCTGCTGGTGGGGCTGGGCATTCTGGCGGCAACCGGGCGACTGCACTGGATCGCCGCCGTGGGTGCCGCCCTGCTGCCGTTCCTGCGCCGCGGCGTTTCTGTGCTGCGCTACCTGCCGATCTTCAAGGGCCTGTTCGGTGCCTATCAGCAGTACGGCCGGCGATCGGAGAACGGCGGCAGCGGTGGCAGCAGTCAGGGCGGTATGAGCCTCGAGGAAGCCCGGGAAATTCTCGGTCTCGGGGCCAATCCGAGCCGGGACGACATCATCGCCGCCCATCGACGGCTCATGCAGAAGGTGCATCCGGACCGCGGCGGGTCCAACTACCTGGCGCAGCAGCTCAACGAGGCGAAGCGGGTGCTGCTCAAAGCGGCAACTTGAGCGCAGAATTGCCAATCGGGTCACAAGACCCGCAGAAAAACTGGCCTACTCTCCGGGGATGCCAGTCGATTCCACTCAGCCAACGCGGGAAAGACGCGCCCTGCCACGGTATGCGGGCGGTGAGATCTCGGCCTACGTGCGCCGGAAAGGCAGCTTCGGCCGGCTGTCCGTGGAGATCGTCGACTTCAATCGACACGGTGCTGCCATACAGCTGCATCAGCCGTTGCCTGCGGAACAGGTGGTCTATCTCACGCTCAGGCACGGCATGACCCAGCTCGAGCGCATCATCGGCGTGGTCCACAACTGTGTGAACGTGGCGTCGGGGTTCCGTTGCGGCATCCGGTTCCGGACGCAGTCCGACCAGCAGTTCGATCGCCTGATGATCGAAGGTCAACTGGCGGAGCTGGAAGCACGCCTGTCCGGTACGGACGCAGCGGACGCGGGTTGAACCGCCGCCGTCAGGCGTCCCCGATCAGGGTTCTGGCCTCGTCTTCCAGGGCCACCAGCCGGCGGACCCAGTTCTCCAGCAGAAGAAACTCGTCGTCCGGCAGCTGAAAAGCCTTGCAGACCTCCCGGAGCAGGCATTCCTCCTCGATCTCGAAGGCGCCGTCCGCATAGCCGAGCCGGAGCAGGTTGACGATGGCGATCACGCGGCTCTTGCGTGAATCGAAGACCTCCTCGATCCCCGAAAGCTCCAGGTATTCCACATCCACCTGGGTCAGCTCCATCTCCCGCTTGAACTCGTCCAGCATGCCCTCCTCGTTCGGATCGAGCAGGCCGTCGGACACCACCACGTTGTGCGCCAGACCCATGAGGGCCTCGCGCTGTCGGCTGGTGAGGGATGAGAGCCACATCGGCCTTCTACTGGCAATCGGCCGTTTACTGGAAGATGACGGATGTCACCATGATCAGGATGGAGAGCCAGCCCCAGCCGATCACGGCCTTCATCACCAGGCTCTGCTCGAAGAAATCTTCAATGAGGTACCACATCTGTACGTCCGGCGGTCGTTTCAGTGGGCGCAAGTGTAAGGCAAATCGCCCCGGAGTTGGATACGGACGACAGGCCTGGGCAGCGCCGGCGGGTCGAGTAGAATCCCCGGGTGCCCCACGCCTTCGTTCATCTCTATCCCGAGCTCGCCGATGCCATCGCGCACAGCCTGGTGCTGACCACCAACGAACGCCTGCGCCGGAATCTCATCCGCGCCTTCAATGACGCACAGCTCGCTGCCGGCCGCACGGTCTGGCCCACACCGCGGGTCCAGACTCTGAACGGCTATCTGGGCATCCTGTATCAGGAGCGCCGGGTGGACGCACCGGACCTGCCCCTGCTGCTCGGCAGTGAATCCGAATATCAGCTCTTCCGTTCCACCGCACCCGAAGGCGCCCGGGACCTGGCTCCACTGGCCCGGCAGGCCTGGACTCTGTGTCATCAGTGGGAGATTCCCATCGATCATCCGGGCCTCAGGGAAACCGAGAACGGACAGACGTTCTCGGACTGGTGTGAACGGGTCCAGCGACGCCTGGCCGGTCTCAACGCCATCACCCGGGCGGAGCTGCCGGCTGTGGAGACGCTCCTGACCCGCGAGCCCGTTCTGACCTGTCTGGCCTTCGAGCAGCTGCCCGGGGCACTGGAGCAGTGGCTCGTCCGGCAGCCTGCAGAGCGGGTACCGCTCTCGCCCCGGATACCGGCTTCCCGGGCACCCGCGGCAGTCAGGACAAGCTTCGATACGCCCCAGGAGGAGCTTGCCGCGGTTGCCCAGTGGGCGCGTCAGCGGCTGGAGGCCGACCCACGCAACGCCCGCATCGGCGTGGTGGTACCGGACCTGGCCGCCCGCTATGAGCCCGTTCTCCGTCAGTTCACGGCGGTTCTGGATCCGTGCCTCGAAACGGGCACCCAGGGCGTGCTGGATATCGGCGGCGGCATGCCCCTGGCCGCACAACCCATCTGGCAACCGGCCCGGGACTGGCTGGCCCTGTCGTTCGCCCGGCTTCCAGCCGCACGCGCCCGCCAGTGCCTCACGAGCCCGTACCTGGATCTCCCGGCTCTGGCGGTGCTACCCCCGCAGATGCCCCCCACCGTGGATCTGCTGCAGCTGCTCCGGCATACGGAACTCGACGACCTGGATCCAGGCATCCCTGCCCTCGTCCGGCAGGAACGGGGGGGCCGGAAACCGCTTCAGGACTGGCTGAACCTGTTCAGGCGGTATCTGGCGATGTCGGGTTGGACCGGGCGGCAGGCCGGAAGTGGTCAGTACCAGGCCTGGCAGGAGATCGGCGACCGGCTCCAGCGCTTCTCCCGCTGGCCGGACCCGCGGATGATCGGTGCGGACGACGCGCTCCGTCAGATCGAGCAGTTTCTGCACAGCGTGATCTTCGCCGCAGAACGGGCACCCGCACCCATTCAGGTCCTGGGATACCTGGAGACCACGGGTCTCGATTTCACCGATCTCTGGGTCCTTGGACTCGACGATGAAAGCTGGCCCCGGGTACCGACGCCGAATCCGTTCCTGCCGGCCCGGCTGCTGAAAGAGAAAAACGTGCCGCGCACCACGCCGGAAAGCGAGCGCACGTTTGCCGCGGAGCGTCTCGATCAGTGGATCCGGAGCAGCGACCGGCTGATCGTCAGTCATGCCCGCCACGTGGAGGAGTCCGAACGCCGGCCGAGTCCCCTGATCCGTCCACTGCCCAGTGAGACGCTGCCGGATCTGCAGCCGGAACGTCCTCATCCGGGATTCGAGCATGGACACGACGAGCTCGAGACGCTCGACGATCCGCGAGGTCTGCCCCTGCCCACCGGCATGCATCGGGGCGGCACCGGACGGATCCGCGATCAGGCGGTCTGCCCGTTCCGCGGCTACGCCATCCATCGCCTCGGGCTCAAGGAAGCCCGCACACCCCACGGGCTCCCGGATGCTCTGGACCGCGGCATCCTGATCCACGAGGCGCTGCACCGTCTCTACGAGAACGCCGGCAACGACGGGCTGCGTCCGGAAGCGCTGTCGGAAACCCAGTTCGCCGACGCGGCGGATCAGGCGCTCGCCATGCACTACGCACGTTTTCCCCAGCCCTTCCGCCGCCGTGAAAAGCAGCGGCTCATCGCGCTGCTGACCGCCTGGAACGCACTGGAGACCCGGCGTGACGATGTGACGATCAAAGATCTGGAACGGGCGGTCAGCGCCGAGTTCGGCGGCCTGGGGCTGAATCTGCGGATCGACCGGATCGATCGTCTCGGCGATGCCCATATCGTCATCGACTACAAAACCGGGCGCATGGGCCAGCGCCTCACCCACGATCGGCTTCTCGACCCCCAGCTGCCGTTGTATGCCCTGACCGACGAATCCGTGCAGGGCGTGCTGTACGCGGAAGTCGACGAGGAACGACCGCGGCTGAGAGGCGTGGCAGCCATGGAGGTCGATCAGGCCACCCTGGACGCACCGGCGGGCGGCAGCTGGTCCGCCCAGCGCGCCCACTGGCGCACGCAGATCGACACCCTGACCGACGAGATCCGTGCGGGGCTTGCGACCGTCACCCCCCATGAGAAACGCGCCTGTCAGCTCTGTCACCTGCAGGCCCTGTGCAGGATCCGCACGGCAGACACTGCAGCGGAAACCGACGGGGCCGGATCGTGAACAGGCCACCCGATCATGAAGCACGGCTGCGCGCGACGGACGTGCGCCGTTCGGTCATCGTCCAGGCGCCGGCCGGATCCGGCAAGACCACCCTGCTCGTGGAACGTTTTCTGAAACTGCTCGCACGGGTCGACCGGCCGGAGGAAATTCTGGCCATCACCTTCACCCGCAAGGCGGCAAGCGAGATGGCCACCCGGGTGCTGGCTGCGCTCGAGCGCGCCGAGACAGATCTCCCTGCGGATGGCGCGTCCGGTTCCGAAGACTCTGATCCGGCCCGGGCAGCCGTACGGCACAGCATCGAAAAAGGCTGGGATCTGGTCCGTCACCCCGCCCGGCTGAAGATCCAGACCATCGACAGTCTGGCTCTGTCCCTGACCCGCGGCCTGCCCGTCACGGCCAGGGTCGATCCCGCACTCGGACTCACCGAGCGCGCGGAACCGCACTACGCACAAGCCGCGACCGAGCTTCTGCTCAGACTCTATCGAGACGATCCGCTCACGGAAGAGATCGCCGACTTTCTGCGCCAGTGCGACAACGACGCGACCCGGGCGGAGCGTCTGGTGACCGGCATGCTGGCCAAACGGGACCAGTGGCTCGACGTGGTGGGCAGCGTGGTCGCGACCCACCGTGAGCAGCCGGATCAGGTCACCGAGGTGCTCAGGCGCGGGCTCCGGGGTCTGAACGACGCGGTCATCGACCGGTTCGAGGAAGCGCTCGGCGCCGACGCGCTCGACGAGCTGGAGCGGCTGACCCGACATGCCGGTTCGGAGCTCGGTCGGACACTGGCGAACCGGAGCGATCGTTTCCGTCTCAGCGGCGAGATTCTGACCACGAAAAGCGGCGAGCTCAGAAAACAGGTCACCAAACGGGAAGGGTTCAGCACCGGTTTTCGTGAGGAGAAGGCGGCGCTCATGTCCCTGATCGAGCGCATCGGTGAGCAGGGTCTTGCCGGTCTCGCCGCCAACCTGCGCTTTCTGCCGAATGAAGTGCTCGAGCCGGAAAGCATCGATCGCCTGGTCAACGTCTGCGTCAATCTGGCTCTGGCGAACGCGGAGCTCAGCGCCGCCTTCACCGAGGCGGGCGAAACGGATTTCACCGCCCTGATTCTCAACGCCAGGGCCGCACTGGGAGACGCCGGGGCGCCATCCGAGCTCGCCCTGACGCTCGACTACCGGATTCATCACCTGCTCGTGGATGAGTTCCAGGACACTTCCGTCTCCCAGTTTCAGCTGTTCGAGCAGATGCTCCGGGGCTGGACGCCGGGCGACGGAAACACCTTCTTCGCGGTGGGTGATCCCATGCAGTCCATCTACCGGTTCCGGGACGCGGACGTGGGTCTCTACTACCGGGCCTGGCACCGGGGCATCGCCGATCTCAGTCTCGACACCGTGGTGCTCAGCAGCAACTTCCGGGCGGACGCACCGCTGGTCGAATGGACCAATCACGCGTTCCAGCGGATCATGGGCGGCCAGCAGGACCCCGTCCTCGGCCAGATCGCGTACTCGCCGGCAGCACCCACCCGGCCCGCGGCAACCGCTGCCTCGGACGGAGGCCCGGTCAGGCTGCTCGAGCTCGAGACGCCCGAGGCAGAGACCGAAGCGATCGTGGTCGAGATCGAGCGGCTGCTTGCGGAAACGGACGGCACCCTGGCGCTGCTCGTACGCAGCCGGGCACAGCTGACCGATCTCATTCCGGCGCTCCGACACCGGGGCATCGGCTGGCGTGCGAACGACATCGACCTGCTCCTGGATCGGCCCGCTGTCCAGGATCTTCTCAGCCTCGTGGGCGCCCTGACGGATCCGCATGACCGGTTGCGCTGGCTGGCGCTTCTGAGAGCGCCCTTCCTCGGCCTGCGTCTGTCCGACCTCGGGGCCTTTGCCGACACGAAAGACTTTCCGGCGATGCTGCGTTCGATTCGCGACGGTCACCCCATCCCCGGTCTGAGCGACGACGGTCTGATGAGGCTCGAGCGCCTGGCCCGGCACTGGCCCGGAAATCCGGCGCAGATACACGAACTGCCCTTCCGCTCACTGGTCGAGACGCTCTGGCTGAAGCTCGGCGGCGCGGATGCCTACGCCGACCCGGCAGCACTGACCCACGCGAGCCGGCTGCTGGGGCTGCTCGACACGGCCGGTCCCGGTGCCCGGAACGTCGAAGCGCTGAAACAGGCCGCTCAGAGTCTGTTCGCCGCGGACCTCAGCGAAAGCCGGCTGGAGATTCTCACCATCCACAAGGCCAAAGGCCTGGAGTTCGATCACGTGCTCCTCCCCTATCTGGAGCGCATCACCCGATCGGACGACGCGGAGCTCCTCCTCTGGCGTGCCCTGCCGGAGGGTCTGCTCATGGGCGTGAAGGACGACGACGGGCCATTCGCGTGGCTGTCGAGAGAAAACCGGTTCCGGGAACGCCACGAGCGTCAGCGCCTGTTCTACGTGGCCTGCACCCGTGCGAAACGGAGTCTGACGCTGTTCACCCGCGCCGGGGAACGGCCGCCGGAGACCGCCATGCTGTCCCTGCTCTGGCCGCAGCTGGAGTCGGGTGACACCGGCGGCCTGCGCGTTGAGCGCCCGCGCGCCGCGCGCCCGCCTCTGCAGCCCGATTTCTTTGCCGACGCCGAACCGGATGCCGACGACCGGTCGCCGCCGCCCTTCACCCGCCTGCGCGCTGGATATACCTGGCAGCCGCCAGGCGTACCCGCTTATGACGGGCTGCTGGCCGTGCCGGACCAGCGGGTCGAGGATCCGCTGGAAGCCCGGATGGAAGTGGTCCTCGGCATCGTCGTTCACCGGGCCCTGGAACAGCTCGCCAGACGGGGCCCACCCGCCGACGTCGCCGCCTATCTCAGCCGGGTCCGGGGCAGTTTCGCCGCCCTGGCGGCAGAACAGGATCTCAGTGAGGCGGATCAGGCGCGGGTGGTGGAAGCCGCCATCAGCCAGCTCGGGGGTGTTCTGGCAGACGAGGACGGACGCTGGCTGCTCAATCCACGCGCGGACTCGGCCGCGGAACTGGCCCTCACCGGCCTGGTCGATGGCGAGCTCGTCAATCTGATCATCGACCGCACCTTCACCGAGGAAAGCACCGGCGAACGCTGGATCGTGGACTTCAAGACCGCGATCCCGCCGGTCGGGACGCCGCAGGCGGAGTTTCTGAGCGCCGAGGTTGCCCGTTACCGCGGGCAGCTGGAACGTTACGGCCAGGCGGCCGGGGCGCTGTACGGTCAGCCGGTGAGACTGGCCCTGTACTTCACCGCGCTGCCGGAACTGGTGCCTCTCGATGGCCGGGCCCGGGATTGAACCGCGAAGTTGAATTTCTCACCGTCAGGCGTAGTATCCGCAAACCATGACGACCCGATTGACAGGCAGCACGCCGATCTCCCGCCCGACGATGAGCACCAGCGCTCAGGGCGGCTGGTGGGCAGGCTATTACTTTTTTAGCGGATAGCTCTGCCTCCACAACCGGAAGGCAGTGCACGCTGCCTTCGAGGAGAAACCCCGTCAGGCAGCGCCAGCGGGGTTTTTTTATGCCCCGACGATCAGACAGGCAGGAGCAGACGATGACTCAGACCGATAACCTGAACATACGGGCACAACAGGTGCTCATACCGCCGGCGCAGCTCAAGGCCGAGCTGCCCGTGTCCCCGGCCGTGGAGCGCCAGGTGGCCAGTGCCCGGGCCAGCGTGGCCCGTATCCTGAGCCGTGAGGATGCCCGGCTGCTGGTGGTGATCGGCCCGTGCTCGATCCACGACGTGGACTGCGCCATGGACTATGCCCGGCGCCTCGCCGAACTCTCCCGGGCGCTCGAGGAGGATCTTCTCATCGTCATGCGGGCGTACTTCGAAAAGCCCAGAACCACCGTGGGCTGGAAGGGGCTCATCAACGATCCGCACCTGGACGACACCTTCGAGATCGGCGAAGGCCTGCACATCGCCCGTCGCCTGCTGCTCGACATCGCCGAGCTGGGTCTGCCTCTGTCCACGGAAGCGCTGGATCCCATCACGCCGCAGTACCTGCAGGACCTGATCAGCTGGTCCGCCATTGGCGCCCGGACCACCGAGTCGCAGACACACCGGGAAATGGCGTCGGGGCTCTCGTCCGCTGTGGGCTTCAAGAACGGCACCGACGGCGGTCTGGCCGTGGCGCTGAACGCCCTGCAGTCGGTGGCATCACCGCACCGTTTTCTCGGCATCAACCCGGAGGGTCAGGTGGCCGTCATGCAGACGAGCGGCAATGCCAATGCGCACATCGTGCTCAGGGGTGGCAGCGACGGCCCCAACTACGACGAGGTGAGCGTCAACCGGTGCGAGGCAGAGCTGGAAAAGGCGGGCCTGAAGCAGAACATCATGGTGGACTGCAGCCACGCCAACTCCAGCAAGGACCACAACCGTCAACCGGTGGTGGCCCGGGAGATCGCCCGTCAGATCCGGGACGGCAACCAGTCCATCATGGGTCTGATGATCGAGAGCAACATCGCCGCCGGCAATCAGCCGCTCAGCGCGAACCGGGATGAGATGGCATACGGTGTGTCGGTGACGGACGCGTGCATCGACTGGGAGACCACGGAATCGCTGCTGCGTGAGCTGGCCCGGGAGATCGGACCGGCGCTCAGGGCCCGTCTTTCGGAGGATCGGGCCTGTGCCTGATGCGGAACGCCTCCTACCCGATCAGCGGTAGTAGGCGTTCTCCGTGAGCGTGTGATCCGTGGCGTCGCGGATGGCCGTGAGCTCCGGAATCTGATCGAGCAGGGAACGTTCCACGCTGTTCTTCAGGGTGATGTCCACGGCAGCGCAGCCCTGACAGCCGCCGCCGAACTGGAGAACGGCCACGTTGTCCTCGACGATCTCCACCAGGGTCACCATGCCTCCGTGGGCGGCCAGACCCGGATTGATCTCGTTGTAGAGCACGTAGTTGATCCGGTCCTCGAGCGGTGCATCGGCTCCGACCTGGGGAACCCGGGCATTCGGGGCCTTGATGGTGAGCTGACCGCCCATCTGATCTTCCTGGAAATCCACCACCGCGTTCTCGAGGTAAGGCGCGCTGCGCTTCTCGAACCAGGCGGTGAAGCCATCGTAGGCCACCGGCATGTCGCCTTCCTGTTCCTCGCCCGGACGGCAGTAGGCAATACAGGTTTCCGCGTGCGGCGTGCCCGGCTGAGCGACGAACACACGGATGCCCACGTTTTCGTCATCCTGCTTGGCCAGCAGTTCGCTGAGATAGGCCTGTGCGCGGGCGGATATTTCGATCATGCGGCGGTTTCCGGGCTATACCCTAGTAAATTGCTCGGGAATTTACGCGAGGAAACCCGCGATGACAAGACTTGCGCGGCTGCATGAGTCCCGCTCATGATCAATCTCTGTAACTTGATTTGCGCTCAATTTCAGCGCGCCTACACTCATGGACTGCTGAAGTCAGGCAGAGTCACCCATGTCCAGAAAACCTGTTCCGCCGGAAAATGTCCCCCCGGAAACGGGCAATCCGCGGCTGCAACGGCTGGAAGCGGATCTCGATGAACGTATTCTGATCCTGGATGGCGCCTATGGCAGCCTGATGCAGTCCCTCAACCTCACCGAGGAAGACTTCAGAGGCAAGGCGTTCGCCGATCATCCCAGTCCGGTCAAGGGCAATCACGACATGCTCTGTCTGACGGCCCCGGACGTGGTCCGGGACGCCCATGCGCGCTACCTCACCGCGGGTGCGGACATCATCAAAACCAATTCCTTCACCGCGACCCGGGTTGCACAGGCCGACTACGGGCTTCAGGACCACGTGGCCGAGATGAATCTGCAGGCCGCCCGGATCGCCCGGGCCGTGGCAGACGAGCATGCCACAGACGCGCAGCCACGCTACGTCGCCGGTGTTCTGGGACCGACCAACCGGACCGCCAGCCTGTCCCCGGACGTCAACGATCCGGGATTCCGCAACATCACGTTCTCAGACCTCGCAGAGGACTACGCACTGGCCGCCGAGCAGCTCCTGGCGGGGGGTGCGGACGTGCTGCTGATCGAGACGATTTTCGACACGCTGAATGCCAAGGCGGCCATCCATGCGGTGCTGGGTCTCGAAGCGCGGCTCGGGCGACGGGTGCCCATGATGATTTCCGGCACCATCACGGACGCCAGCGGACGTACCCTGTCCGGTCAGACCTGTGCCGCGTTCTGGTACTCGATCGCGCATGCCCGACCGCTGTCCGTGGGGCTCAACTGCGCCCTGGGTGCCGATCAGCTGAGGCCCTATGTGGACGAGCTCTCCCGTATCGCGGACACCCGGGTCAGCGCCCATCCCAACGCCGGCCTTCCCAACGAGTTCGGCGGCTATGACGAGACTCCGGCGAAGATGGCGGCGACCCTGGGCGAGTATGCCGACAGCGGTCTGGTGAACATCGTGGGCGGCTGCTGCGGAACCACACCCGAACACATCGAAGCCATCCGTGTGCGGCTCTCGGAAGTGGCGCCGAGAAGGATTCCGAAAGTCCACCCCCACCTGAGGCTGGCCGGACTGGAACCGTTCGATGCCGGTGAGGGATCGCTCTTCATCAACGTGGGTGAGCGGACCAACGTGACCGGCTCCGCGCGTTTTGCCCGGCTGATCCGGGAAGGAGATTTCGACACGGCCCTGCAGGTCGCCCGGCAGCAGGTGAGCAACGGTGCGCAGATCATCGACATCAACATGGACGAGGGCATGCTCGACTCAGAGGCGGCCATGGTCACCTTTCTGAACCTGCTTGCCGCCGAACCGGACATTGCCCGGGTGCCCATCATGCTGGATTCCAGCAAGTGGCAGATTCTCGAAGCCGGCCTGCGCTGTACGCAGGGCAAGTCGGTGGTGAACTCCATCAGTCTCAAGGAGGGAGAAGCCCAGTTTCTGGAGCAGGCGCACCTGGCCCGGCGCTACGGTGCCGCCGTCGTGGTCATGGCCTTCGATGAGGAAGGTCAGGCGGATACCCGGGAGCGGAAGACCGCAATCTGCGAGCGCTCGTACCGGCTGCTGGTGGACGAAGTGGGCTTCCCGCCGGAGGACATCATCTTCGACCCCAACATCTTCGCCATCGGCACGGGTATCGAGGAACACGCCAACTATGCGGTGGACTTCATCGAAGCCTGCGGCTGGATCCGTGACAATCTGCCCCACGCTTCCACCTCGGGCGGCGTCTCCAACGTTTCATTCTCCTTCCGCGGCAACAACGGTATCCGGGAAGCCATCCACACGGTCTTTCTCTATCATGCCATCCGTGCCGGACTGACCATGGGCATCGTGAATGCGGGCCAGCTGGGCATTCTCGAAGATCTGCCCGCCGACGTGCGCGAACGTGTGGAAGACCTGGTGCTGAACCGCCGGGAGGACGCCACCGAACGGTTGCTGGCCATTGCGGACACCTATTCCGGCCAGGGCGCGAAGGCGCAGGCGGAAGACCTGAGCTGGCGGGAAGCCGACGTGCGCGAGCGCCTGGCCCACGCGCTGGTCCACGGCATCACCGACTACGTCATCGAGGATACGGAGGAGGCACGGCAGGCGGCCAGCCGGCCCATCGAAGTGATCGAAGGCCCGCTCATGGACGGCATGAACGTGGTGGGCGACCTGTTCGGAGAAGGCAAGATGTTCCTGCCCCAGGTGGTCAAGAGCGCCCGGGTCATGAAGCAGGCGGTGGCACACCTGGTTCCCTTCATCGAAGCCGAGAAAGGCGAAGGCGCCCAGTCCAAGGGCAAGATCGTCATGGCCACGGTCAAGGGCGACGTGCACGACATCGGCAAGAACATCGTCGGCGTGGTCCTGCAGTGCAATAACTACGAGGTGATCGATCTGGGTGTGATGGTGCCGGTGGAAACCATTCTGGACAGCGCGATCAGAGAAAAGGCGGACCTGATCGGACTGTCGGGGCTCATCACCCCTTCTCTCGACGAGATGGTGACGGTCGCCGGTGAGCTGCAGCGCAGAAAGATGGACGTTCCGCTCTTGATCGGCGGCGCCACCACCTCCAAAGCACACACGGCGGTCAAAATCGAACCCGCTTACAGCAACGCGCCCACCGTCTACGTGCCGGATGCTTCGAGGAGCGTGCGCGTGGCCACCAGTCTGATCTCCGAAGATCTCAGAGACGGGTTCGTGAACGAAACCCGGAACGAATACGAGAAAATCCGTCAACGGACAAGCGAGCGCGCGGACCGTCGTGTGCTGCTGCCGCTCGACGAAGCCCGCGCCCGGGCACCGGAAATCGACTGGCAGCACGCCCTGCCCGGCGCGCCGAAGCGCATCGGAGTGGAGACCGTCGAGGTCGAGCTCGCAACCCTCGTCCCGTATATCGACTGGACGCCCTTCTTCATGACCTGGGAGCTCGCGGGGAAATATCCGCGCATCCTCGAAGATGAGGTGGTCGGTGAGAGTGCCCGGAGCCTGTTCGCCGACGCAAAGGAGATGCTCGAGCGGCTGTGCGCAGAGGGAAGGCTCAAGGCCCGCGGCGTCTACGGCATCTGGCCGGCGAACAGGATACCCGGCGTCGAGGACGTGGTCCTGTACAGTGACGAGGCGCGAACCGCCGAGCTCGCCCGACTGCACTTCTTAAGACAGCAGGCCGACAAGCCGGACGGGAAACCGAACTTCTCACTGGCCGACTTCGTGGCTCCGGCTCCGTACGCCGATCACATCGGTGCCTTTGCCGTCACGGCGGGAATCGGCATCGAAGACCTGCTCGAGGAAGTGCGGGACGACGACTACGCCAGCATCATGATCAAGGCGCTGGCCGACCGGCTGGCCGAAGCGTTCGCGGAGTATCTGCACCGGGAAGTCAGAACGCGGCACTGGGGGTACGCGGCCGGGGAGAATCTCGACAATGAGAGTCTGATCCGGGAATCCTACCAGGGAATCCGACCGGCACCCGGGTATCCGGCCTGCCCCGAGCACAGCGAGAAGACCACGCTGTTCGAGCTTCTGGATGCCACGGCCGGGGCCGGGATCACTCTGACGGAGCACTTTGCCATGCTGCCGGCCGCCAGCGTTTCCGGCTGGTATCTGGCACATCCGGACAGCCGCTACTTCGGCATCGGCAAGATCGGTTCAGATCAGCTGTCGGACTATGCGGTCCGGAAGGGAATCAGCGAAAGCGAGGCGGAACGGCTGCTGCGTCCCAACCTCTGAGGCCGGCTTCAGAACGTCCAGCCGGAGATGTAGTGCACGGCAATGGCGATGATGGCACAGAAAATCACCAGAATGGCTTTCACGTCGGTGCGGTTGTCGTCTTCGCGCTCTGCTTCGATGCGGGTGGTGTTGGCGTCGGTCATCGCTTCGGTGCTTTCCTGGACTGGTTGCGGGTTTCGAGCCGCGGAGTCTACCTAAGCCGCTGATTCAGCACAATAATCGCCCGCGGAACGGGACGCAGGACAGGCGTCCCGGATCTGCGGTTGCCGGCTCCCGCGACGGTTCTAAGGTTAGGACGAACCGTTCCTTCGTACCCTTCCCCGCCGATGTTAGTTTCTCCCGCCATCCCTGACCGGAAGACGAGAGAGCGGAAGACGGCCTGCACTCACCTGAGCGCCGACCGAAGACCCATCCAGATGTACCAGTACGACACCTTCGACAGACAGTTCGTCAACGAACGGGTCTCCCACTACCGGGCGCAGACGGAGCGCTATCTGGCCGGCGAGCTGAAAGAGGACGAGTTCCTTCAGCTCAGGCTCAGAAACGGTCTCTACGTGCAGCGGCTGGCACCCATGCTGCGTGTGGCAGTGCCCTACGGCACGCTGAACTCCACACAGCTGCGGCAGCTGGCATTCATCGCCCGGAATTTCGATCGGGGCTACGGACATCTTTCCACCCGCCAGAACGTCCAGTTCAACTGGCCGCTGCTCGAAGAGGTGCCGGACATTCTCGCGGCCCTCGCCGAGGTGGACATGCACGCCATCCAGACCAGCGGCAGCTGCATACGCAACGTTACCACCGACCAGTTCGCCGGCGTGGCCCGGGACGAGTGGCTCGATCCCCGGCCTTTCTGCGAGATCATCCGCCAGTGGTCCACTTCCCACCCGGAGTTCGACTGGCTGCCGCGCAAATTCAAGATCGCCATCACGGGAGCCCGGCAGGACCGCGCCGCCATCGCCGTGCACGACATCGGCCTGAAGGTGTACCAGGCGGATGGCCGGACACTCTTCGACGTCTTCGTCGGCGGCGGTCTCGGCCGGACCCCGGTGATCGCCGAGCAGATCCGCTCCGGCCTGTCCGTAGAGCACCTGCTCACCTACCTCGAAGCCATCATGCGGGTCTACAACCGGTACGGCCGACGGGACAACAAGTACAAGGCCAGGATCAAGATTCTGGTCCGGGCCATGACCGCGGAAGGTTTCCAGGCCAGGGTCGACGAGGAATGGGCGCATCTGAAAGACGGTCCCAGCACGCTGACGGCGGAAGAGATCGAACGCATGCACACCCATTTCCTGCCGCGCGATTATCCGGCGCAGGCGCCGGTGGACCTGGATGCCCAGCGCCTGGCCAATCCGGCCTTCAGCCGTTGGGTGGAGCAGAACGTGGTGCCGCACCGGGCATCCGGGTACGCAGCGGTGACCCTCTCCACCAAGCTGACGGGCGTACCGCCCGGGGACGTCTCCGATACTCAGATGGCGGCGGTGGCCGACTGGGCGGACGACTACGGGTTCGGCGAGATCCGGATCAGTCACGAGCAGAACTTCGTCCTGCCGGACGTGCCCGAGGCGAAGCTCCTCGAACTCTGGGAGCGGGCGCTCGCAGCACAACTGGCCGCACCCAACGCGGGTCTGATCTCGGACATCATCTGCTGCCCGGGCGGCGACTACTGTTCGCTGGCGAATGCCAAGTCGATCCCGGTCGCTGAAGCCATACAGATCGCCCTTGGCGACCTGGACTACCAGCACGATCTCGGGCCCATCGACCTCAACATCTCCGGCTGCATGAACGCCTGTGGTCACCACCACGTGGGCCATATCGGCATCCTCGGCGTGGACAAGAAAGGCAGCGAGTTCTATCAGATCTCTCTGGGCGGCCACGCCGGTCATGGCGAACTGCCCGCCTCACTCGGACAGATCGTGGGCCCGTCCGTCGCCCGGGACGAAGTCGTCGAGATCATCGAAAAAATTCTCGCCACCTACGTGGCACTGCGGGAGGAAGGTGAAACCTTCCTCGCCTGCTTTCAGCGAACGGGCATCGAGCCCTTCAAGGAGCGCATCTATGGCACTGCTTAACCGGAATGGTGAAGTCATCGAGCCCAGCAGCATCTCTGATGGAGCGAACCCGGCGGGTGGCCTGGCGATCACCCCGCTCGCACAGTGGACACCGGAGCGCGGTGAAGGGCTTCTGCTCGAGCCCACCGACGAGCCGGAAGCGGCCCACACCCGAGCCCCTCTGATCGCCATCAATTTTCCCGCCTTCAGTGATGGGCGGGGACTTTCCCTCGCCGTTCTGCTGCGTACCCGGTACGGCTTCGAAGGGGAGCTGCGCGCAGTCGGAGACGTACATCCGGACGTCATTCACTACATGAAACGCTGCGGCTTCGACACCTTCCAGATGCCGGAAGGCCGGAAGCTGCCCCCGGCCGCCAATGATGCGAACGGAGACGGCGCCCGCGGAAATGGCGCCAGCACCCTTGCACCCTACTCCGATTACTACCAAGCTTCGGTCATTCATCCGGAACCGGCATACCGAAGAGTCAGGAGAGGTGCATAGCTCAGGCGTCATAGAGTCCTTTTTCCTGATCTTCGCCGGCGCGGCCGTGGTCGCGTCGGCCGCCCTCTACACCCGTCAGCCGCTTCTCGTCGCCTACATCATCGTCGGGGCCGTCCTCGGACCTCACGGTCTGAAACTGGTCTCAGACCCTGATCTGCTTTCCGAGATCGCCGAGATCGGCATCATATTTCTGCTGTTTCTCGTGGGGCTGGACCTGCCGCCGTCCAAGCTCAGAAACATGGCAGGCAAAGGTGCTCTGACCGCCCTTCTGAGCACGCTGGTTTTCTTCGGGACCGGCTACGGGGTGATGATCGCGTTCGGATTCAGCACATCGGAAGCCCTGATCACGGGCATGGCGGCGACCTTTTCCAGCACGATCCTCGGCATCAAGCTGCTGCCGACGACGGTGCTGCATCATCGCCACGTGGGAGAAATCGTGGTCACCCTCCTGCTGATCCAGGACCTGATCGCCATTCTGGGTCTGATCCTGCTCTCGAGCTACGGCGGTTCCTGGGCTGACACCGCGCAGTCGGTCGGCATGGCGCTGCTCGCGCTGCCGGCTCTGACCCTGATTGCCGTCCTCGGCGTACGGCTGATCCTGCTGCCTCTGATCACCCGGTTCGATGCCTTCCACGAGTTCATCTTTCTGCTGGCCCTGGGCTGGTGCCTGGGGCTTGCCAGCGTGGCTTCGCTGTGCGGTCTGTCCTTCGAGATCGGCGCCTTCGTGGCGGGCGTGTCGCTCGCGACCAGCCCCATCTCCCAGTACATCGCCGAAGCGCTGCGGCCGCTCAGAGACTTCTTTCTGGTCCTGTTCTTTTTCACGGTAGGTGCCGAGATCGACGCGGCCCTGCTGATGGAAGTGCTTCTGCCCACACTGTTCCTTGCAGCTGCGCTGATCGCCTGTAAGCCGCCGGTCTTCGCGCTGGCACTGAAGACGCAGAAGGAACCCGCCAGCACGGGCTGGGAGGTGGGCTACCGGCTCGGGCAGATGAGCGAGTTCTCGCTTCTGATCTCGTACGTGGCCATCGGCGCCGGCCTGCTCTCTCTCGAGGCGGCGCACGTGATTCAGGGTGCGACGGTGCTCACGCTGCTGGTATCCACCTATCTGGTGATCTTCCGCTACCCGAGTCCGATCGCAATCTCGGATCGCCTCAGACGCGACTGACCCTCAGCCGTGGGTGAGCACACCCCGGCCCACCATGTCGCCGGCCAGAATCCGGTCGATGGCGTCTGAGACGGTCTCGAGGGTCAGCGGCGCTTTCAATGCCTCCAGACCGGACAGCTGCCAGGGACCCGCCAGCTTCTCCCAGATCACCTGCTTCTGATCGAGAGGGAGCTGAACCGAGTCCACGCCCAGCAGGTTCACGTGGCGGAGAATGAAAGGCAGCACCGTGGCAGGGATGGCGGGCGAGTCCACCAGTCCGCACGCGGCCAGACTGCAGCCGTATCTGAGAGATTTGACGCCATTGAAGAGAATCTCCCCGCCCACCGTGTCCACCACTCCGCCCCAGGTCTCCTTACCCAGCGGCCGGTCTGCGCCGGCCCGGGCATCTTCCCGGCTGATGATGTCGCTGGCACCGATTTCCCGCAGGAACGCGTGCTGACTCTCCTTGCCGGTGACGGCGGTCACGGTGTAGCCGAGCGTGGCGAGCAGCATGACGGCGACCGAACCCACACCACCCGTGGCACCGGTGACCAGCACGGGGCCGCTCTCGGGCGTCATGCCCGCCGCCTCCAGCTTGTGCACGCACAGTGCCGCGGTGAAGCCGGCGGTGCCGAGGATCATGCTCTGCTCCAGGCTGAGACCCTCCGGACGGGGTACCGCCCAGCCGGCGGGAATCCGGATCCGCTCGCCGAATCCGCCCGGGGTATTCATACCCAGATCAAAGCCTATGGCAATCACCTCGTCGCCCGGCCGGAAGGCTGCATCCGCGCTTTCGAGCACCACGCCGGCCGCATCGATACCGGGCGTGTGCGGGAAGTTACGGGTGACCCCGGGATTTCCCGTGGCCGACAGACCGTCCTTGTAGTTGAGTGACGAGAAGCGGACGTCGATGAGCAGATCGCCTTCGGGCAGCTCACGCTCTTCCCGCTCGACGAGGCGTCTGGTGAATCCGTCGTCGGTCTTCTCGACCAGCAGTGCGCGAAAGGTAGCCATGATTACTCCAGATGGTTTTCAGCGGTGGCCGATGCTGGTGACCCGATCCACCAGACGCTCGAGGCTCGTCTCCGCCTGAGCCATCAGCCGCTCTATGGGTTTCTTGTGCTCCACCCAGCGCACCTCGAAGACGTCCCGGTCACCGCAGGCACGCGCCAGATACTCGTCGCTGGTGCAGAGCTCGTCGATGAGATTCCTGGCCAGGGCTCGCTCTCCGTACCAGACCTCGCCGGTGGCCACCTCATCCATGGACAGCTTCGGCCGCCGGGAACCGACGAACTCCTGGAAGAGCTCGTGAATGTCTTCCAGCTCCTCGGTGAATTTCTGCCGTCCTTCGTCCGTATTCTCGCCGAGGACGGTCAGCGTACGCTTGTATTTCCCTGCGGTGATCAGCTCCACGTCCACATCGTGCTTCTTCAGAAGTCTGTGCACGTTGGGAATCTGCGCAAGCACGCCGATGGATCCGATCACGGCAAAGGGTGCAGCCAGAATCCGATCCGCCACTGCCGCCATCAGGTAGCCGCCGCTCGCCGCCACCTTGTCCACGGCAGCCACGAGCGGGACTCCCGCCTGACGGATCCGGTCCAGCTGTGAGGCCGCAAGACCGTAACCGTGCACGGCCCCGCCGGGACTCTCGAGACAGATCACCACCTCGTCCGTCTGCTCGGCGAGGGTCAGCACGGCGGTCACCTCGGTCCGGAGATGATCGACTTTCGAGGCCTGAATATCTCCGTCGAAATGCAGCACGAAGGTACGCGGACGGACTTCGGCAGGCGCTTCTCCTTCCGGATGCTTCGCGGACTTCTCAGCCTGCTTCTGGTCGGCCTTCTCTTTCTTCTGATCCTGTTTGTGCAGCTTCTTGAAGGCACCGGGCGGCAGTACCGCCTGTCGGAGACTGTCCTTCAGGTTGGCGAGACGATCGTTGAGCTTCCTGATTTCCAGATGGCCGGTGATGCTCTGCTGCTGGCGTTTCATGCCGAGCGATGCCAGCGCCGAGATGATGAGCAGCACGGCCACGACGACGGTGACGGTCTGACCGAGAAAGAGCAGGTAATCGTAGAGGTAGTCCAAGAGCGCACCAGAAACCGGGAAAGCCGGCTACTCTACTCGACCGGTCGGGATTTTACATCCAGCGTCCGCGGCCGACGGCGACGGCCGTTTCTTGATTCGTCGCGGCAAACCGTGTGAGATTGCCGGATGGCCCTGCGCGCACTTCAGTCCCACCTCGAGAGCACCTTTCATCCGCCGGCGAGTACCGGCCTGGATGCCGTGATCCGCCTCGCCATTGCCGATGAGATGCTCCAGTTCGAGGTCGCCGACGGACGGATCCTGTTCCACGACGCACAGGCACGACGGCCCGACGCCACCTTCTTCTTCGAGGACGTGGACATCGCCTGGGCGCTCCTGTCCGGTCAAGGGGATGCATTCGACGCTTTCATGGAAGGCAGATTCAGGGCCGACGGCTATCTGATGTGGGCCTTCCGGCTCATGGCCATGTTCCAGTCCGAAAGCCTGCCGGAAACCCCGGTCGAGTAAGCCCTGGCTCAGGAAGCCGAATTCACCTGATCGATGAACTCGTCGATCAGCCAGCGGGAAATGGCCGAGCGCGGCGGCACGTTCGGCAGGTCATTCACATCGAACCAGCGGGCTTCGGCGATCTCCTCGTCCTGGCAGCTGATCTCGCCGCTCTGATACTGTGCATGAAAACCGAGCATCAGCGAGTTCGGAAACGGCCAGCTCTGTGACCCGAAGTATCTGAGATTACCGACCCGCAATCCCACCTCTTCCAGAACCTCACGATGCACCGTCTGCTCGATGGACTCGCCAGGTTCGACGAATCCGGCCAGGGTGCTGAACATGTTCGTCGGCCAGTTGGCATTGCGCGCCAGCAGCATCTGCTCGCCCCGGGTGATGAGCACGATGATGCTCGGCGCCAGTTTCGGGTAGTTGATCAGATCACAGCTCGGGCACTGTCTGGCTCTGTCCCTGGGGTGATCGATCATGGCGGTGCCGCACCTTCCGCAGTACTGATGTTCGTTGTGCCAGTCGATGATCTGGTGCGCGCGCCCGGCCAGATAGAAAACAGACTGCTCCACACGTCCGAGCCAGTCCCGCAGACCGGCCACCGCATAGCCTTCCGGCGCTGCCCCGGCAGCCTGCATGACGTAGATGGACCTGCCGCGGTGCTCTCCCAGGTAATGCTCGAAGCTGGCTTCCAGATCCATCCAGCGGAGTTCGTCACCGGTCACGGGTCTCGGCACCCCCTGCTCGGAGACGCAGAGAAAGCCGCCATGCAGCTTGATGAAGAACCAGGCATCGTCCCGGCTGCTGTTCTCCGGCGGGACCACCAGAGATTCGAAATCATCAGGATCGCTCGGCCACATCAGTTTGTTCCTGTGTTGATCGTCTGACGCGAACTTGCCGGGTCGACGCCGCTATTTCAATCCCCCTCTTCAGACGGGGTGAAGGTTGGACTCCACCCTAAGGCTCGATTATCTTTGGCGAGCCGCGAATTCAGGCAGGGAAGGAGGAACACGCCGACGCCGTTCGGCATCATCATGAGCGCACCGATCAAGACGGCGTCTTTCTGGCACAATTTCCTCGGCCCTGCGCCGGACTGGTACAAGGGCCTCATTCTCGTCTTCCTGGCGATCAATCCGATCCTGGCGATGATCTCTCCGTTCGTCGCCGGGTGGATCCTCGTGCTGCAGTTCATCTTCACCCTGGCCATGGCACTGCGCTGCTACCCGCTGCAGCCGGGTGGGCTGCTGGCACTCCAGGCCGTCGTGATCGGGATGACTTCCCCGGAGACGATCCGGGCGGAGGTCTTCAACAACTTCCCGGTGATCCTGCTGCTCATGTTCATGGTCGCCGGCATCTATTTCATGAAGGAGCTTCTGCTCTTCACATTTACGAAGATTATTCTAGGAATTCGCTCTAAGTCCATAATTTCTTTACTTTTTTGCGGGGTCTCCGCGTTCCTGTCCGCGTTTCTGGATGCGCTGACGGTCACCGCGGTGATCATCAGCGTGGCGCTCGGCTTCTATTCCGTCTATCACAAGGTGGCTTCCGGCAAACAGTTCTCCGACGAACACGAGCACTCTGAGGATGAGGGCATCGGCGAGCTGCATCGGGACGATCTGGAGCGCTTCCGGGCTTTTCTGCGCAATCTTCTGATGCACGGCGCCGTCGGCACCGCGCTCGGCGGCGTCTGCACCACCGTCGGAGAACCTCAGAATCTGCTCATCGCCAATCAGGTGGGTTGGGAGTTCGTGGAGTTTTTCATCCGCATGGCACCGGTCACCATGCCCGTGCTCGTCGTCGGTCTGACCACCTGCTTTCTGCTGGAGCAGATCAAACGTTTCGGCTACGGCGCACAGCTGCCGGAACCCGTGCGGCAGATCCTGACCGAGTTCGACGCGGAGGAGACGAGGAACCGTACCGATCTGGACCGCGCGCGGCTGGTGATCCAGGCGCTGGCCGCCATCATTCTGGTGGTCGCTCTGGCCTTCCACTGGGCCGAGGTGGGACTGATCGGCCTGATGGTCATCGTGCTGCAGACGGCTCTGAACGGCATCGTGGAGGAACATCGAATCGGCCATGCATTCGAGGAGGCGCTGCCGTTCACCGCGCTCCTGGTCGTATTCTTCGGGATCGTCGGCGTCATCGAGGACCAGCACCTGTTCGCACCGGTCATCACCTACGTCCTCAGTCTCGACGTCTCCGACCAGCCCGGCATCATGTACATCGCCAATGGCCTGCTGTCCGCAATCAGCGACAACGTGTTCGTTGCGACCGTCTACATCAACGAGGTGGTGGACGCTTTCAATTCCGGCCGCATCGACCGGGAACACATGAACACGCTGGCCATTGCCATCAACACCGGCACCAACATTCCCAGCGTGGCGACACCCAACGGTCAGGCAGCGTTTCTGTTCCTGCTGACCTCGTCGCTGGCGCCGCTCGTCAGGCTCTCCTATGGACGCATGGTGATGATGGCGCTGCCCTATACGGTGACCATGGGCCTGACGGGCTGGTTCTGCGTGATGTATTTCTTCTGATGCCCGCCGGGATGCGGGCTCAGGCGGAACGCCGCCGCCATACGCTGCCGTCGGCCGCTTCCTGATCGAGCAGATCGAGCCAGGCCTCGTGGGCGGCTGTCTCCTCCGGCGACGCCTCGAGAATCCTGAGCGCTGCCCGTTCGGTGTCGATCCGGATCATCTTCTCATCCTCTGAAGCAGAACCCCGGTCGTCACCTTCTCCGGCGAACAGCGCAGTCTGCCCGCCCGTCATCAGCAGATACACGTCCGCGAGGATTTCCGCGTCCAGAAGGGCGCCGTGCAGCGTCCGGGCGGAGTTGTCCACCTCGTAGCGCCGGCACAGGGCATCCAGGCTGTTCTTCTGACCCGGATGCTTGTGCCGGGCGAGTGCCAGTGAATCCGTCACCTGACAGATCTGGGATATCCGGCGCGGTCCCCCGGACAGGCGCGAGAGCTCGTAGTCCAGAAACGCAACGTCGAAAGGCGCGTTGTGAATGATGAGCTCCGCGCCCTCCAGGAACTCCAGGACTTCCCCCGCGATCTCCGCGAACTTCGGCTTGTCTGCGAGAAACTCCGAGCTGATGCCGTGCACCTCGAAGGCACCGTCGTCGATCTCCCGCTCCGGATTGATGTACTTGTGCAGCTGGCGGCCGGTATAGCGGCGGTCGACGAGCTCGACGCCGCCGATTTCGATGATCCGGTGTCCCTGGGAAGTCTCCAGCCCCGTGGTTTCCGTATCCAGAACGACCTGACGCACCTACCCGGCCCCTAACATCTCGTCGATGGCATCGTTCGCTGCCTGATCGACGAGTTCGTTTTCGGTATGGCCGCTGTGACCTTTGACCCAGTGCCATTCGACTTCGTGAAGCATCGCGAGCCGGTCGAGCTCCTCCCAGAGATCCTGATTCTTCACCGGCTTTCTGGCCGCCGTCTTCCAGCCGTTGCGCTTCCAGCGCGCCACCCAGTCCGTGATGCCCTGGCGGACGTACTGGGAGTCGGTGGTCAGCCGGACGCGACCGCTGCGCTTGAGCGCCGCCAGGCCCTGAATGGCCGCCATGAGCTCCATGCGGTTGTTGGTGGTCTCCGGTTCCGCTCCCTTGATCAGCCGATCCGTGTCTCCATAGCGCAGGTAAGCGGCCCAGCCGCCCGGCCCCGGGTTTCCGCGACAGGCTCCGTCTGTAAAGATCTCAACCAGGGTCTTCTATCCCTTCGGCTGGCGGGGACGTTACACCCGTAGAGGCTACAGAAGGCGCGACGCCAGGCAGGTAGGCGATGCGTGCCGAGACTTTCGGGTAGGCCGCCGGAACCAGTTCGCGGCCGGATACCGGTGAACGGCGCCAGTCCGGGCTCACCGCACTCGCCTGCTTCACGGCCGAGATCACGTACACGCCGCCGACGGGCAGCCGCCGTTTCGCGCACCAGGTGCGGATCTTCTGCCAGACACCGTCTGCCGGCGCACTGCCCTCCCTGGCGGCAGCCTGCCGGCTCTGAAAGCCGCTGGCGCCGAATGGAAACTCATATGCAAGGTATTTCACTTCCTGCTGCAGCTCGAAGCCAAGCACGGCCAGCCAGTCCTGCAGTCGCTGTGAGCTCACGAACCGGAGGCCGCTGAAGCTGTCGTTAAAGAATCTTGCGTAAGCGCTCCTCAGCCCCCACAGACTCCAGGGGTTGAAGGAGACGATCAGCAGGCGTCCACCGGGCGCCAGGACCCTCGCCACCTCGCGCATGGACCCCCGCGGATCCCGGGCCGTCTCGAGCACATGATGCAGCACGACGGCATCCAGGGCATTATTGCGCAGGGGAAGTTCATGCAGGTCGGCCCGGAACAGTCCGGTATCGCCTTCGCCCGGACCGGCATCGGGCATGCCGCAGGTCTCGAGGTGAAAACGGTTGCGAATCATGCACCCGCGCACGGTATCGGTCAGATCCGTGTGGCAACCTGCCCAGAGCAGCGTATCGCCATGGAAGCGCCGGGCGCAGTCGCTGATCACGGGTGCCTGTTCAGCGAGCAGGCGCCGGCCGACATTTGAATCGAACCAGGTTGCGAGACGTTCTAGGGAGGAATTTGCCAAGTGAAAGGACATGCAGCAAAGTACCTGATCCATTCTGACTGCAGCCTCTGATGACCGCAACCATGCGATCCCGTCGGTTCATTGCGTCTGCCTGCGCGGCGGTGCTGCTCCTCACAGGCTGTCAGAGCACCAGTACGAATACGCCACCGGAAATTCTGGACCTGTCCGTTCTGGAGGCGCTGGAGCCACCACAGCCTGTGAACCCCTATCTCCTGACGGAGGAAATTGCCCCGGGTGTGGAGATTCCGGATCCGAGTCTCTGGGCCGAGATCATCGCCGACTTCCAGCTGGACCGGCATCTGGACCGGAACCGGGTGCAGCAGGAGCTGCGCTGGATGAAGCGTCATCCCAGCTATCTGCACAACATGCGCGCGCGGCTTGAGCGGCATCTGGCTTACATCCATGCACAGGTCGAAGCGCGAGGGATGCCCGGTGAGCTGGCCCTGCTGCCCATCGTGGAGAGCGCGCTGGACCCCTATGCCTTCTCACACGGTGGTGCTGCCGGCCTCTGGCAGTTCATTCCGGCAACGGCCAAGCGCTTCGGACTGGAGAGAAACTGGTGGTACGAAGGCCGCCGGGATCCGGTGGCGGCTACCGACGCCGCACTCGACTATCTCGAGTATCTTCATGAGCGCTTCGACGACTGGCTGCTGGCCCTCGCCAGCTACAATGCCGGGGAAGGCAACGTCAGCCGAGCGAAGCGCCGGGCGCCGGACGGGGCCGATTTCTTCGACCTGAAGCTGCCGCGCGAAACCAGCGCCTACGTGCCCCGCCTGCTGGCGCTGGCAGAGCTGGTGGCCAATCCAGAGGAACTCGGTGTGGAACTGCCTCCGCTTTCACCCGACATTCCGTTCCAGGTCGTCGACACGGGCTCTCAGATGGACCTGAGCGTCATCAGCCGCGTGACCGAAATCGACCTGAAAACCCTCTATCAGTGGAATCCCGCCCTGAATCAGTGGTCCACACCACCGAAAGGACCTCACCATCTGATCCTGCCCGCCGAGTACGCACCCCGGGCCGCCGCGAAAATTGCAGCAGTACCGGAGGCCGAGCGCGTGCAATGGCTGCGGGTCACGGTGCGCTCCGGCGACACCCTGAGTCAGCTCGCCAGCCGCCATCGGACGGACGTGGCCAGTCTGAAACAGGCGAACGGACTGCGGTCGTCGCGCATCACCGTCGGCGACTCCCTGCTGATCCCGAAATCACCTGAGGCGCTGTCCAACAGCATTGCCAGTCGCAATCAGGGCACCACCTACGTGGTCCAGAACGGCGATTCGCTCTGGACGATCAGCCGGGCGCACAACATCCCGATCAACAGGCTGATGAAGACCAACCACGTGGGCCCGAAGGACTACCTGAGGGTGGGTCAGAAGCTCACCCTCCCGGACACCTCCGCTTCGCCGATGACGGTGAGCAGCAGCCGCAAGGCAGAGATCCGGAAGGTCCGCTACGGCGTCCGCCGCGGGGATTCACTGGCCCGGATCGCCTCGAAGTTCAATGTGCGGATCAACGACATCGTCAGCTGGAACAAGCTGAACGCGAAAGACTACCTGCAACCCGGACAGACGCTCCTGCTCTACATCAACGCATCCACCGGAACCGACTGAGCCGGCCCGATCAGAAATCCGGACGGGTGATGGAAGCGTCTGCTTCCAGCGCCTGGAAGTAGCCGTCGAATTCCATGGTGCGGGTCCGGTTGGCCAGGAACTGACGGACGCCTTCGATCTCCGCTTCCGTCATCGCCGACAGATCACCGTCTTCCACCCGGGTCATGGTGATCACGTACCGGGTACCGTCCGTACCCTGCGCGCTGCTCACCTGCTTGCCGTC
Source organism: Gammaproteobacteria bacterium (assembly GCA_030425195.1). Classification (GTDB taxonomy): domain Bacteria; phylum Pseudomonadota; class Gammaproteobacteria; order Pseudomonadales; family Azotimanducaceae; genus SZUA-309. The sequence goes on from JAUIAV010000014.1 coordinate 36,761, forward strand.
CACGGGCCGGGTCAGACTGAAAGCTTCGGCCAGCACCTGGGGCGGCACTCCGACCTCATTGCGGCGGACCAGCTGCCCGGTCTGCCAGGTCAGGCCGGTGTCCGCGGCCACTTCAGACACGTTCTCGCCGGCCTGAACCCTCGCCAGCGCGTCCGCATGCGCCGTCTCCAGGGCCATACGTGCCCGCTCACTCGCGATTTCCAAACGGATCTCTTCCGAAACTTCCTCGAGGGGAATGGTTTCGGGTTCATAGCGGGCCGTGACACGTGAGACCACGGCCCGGTCTTCCAGATATTCGATGGCAGGCGTGTTGAACCCCTGGTCGAGCACCTCCGACGTGAACACACTCTCTCTGAGCGTCACGTTGCCGAAGATGCCGCTGCCGGAATCCCGGCTGATACCTTCGGCCGTTCGGACGTCGAGTCCGAGGGCCGTGCTGATGCCCTCCAGAGACTCCGGCTGTTCGAAGGCCAGATTGTCCAGTTCCCGGACACGTTCGAGGAACAGCTGCTGGGCTGCCGTACGCCGGAGTCCGGTTTCGATCTCCTGGCGCATCTCGTCCAGAGACGGGAACTCGGAGACGATGATCTCCTTGAGCTCGATCAGATGGACGCCGAATTCCGTCTGCACCGGCTCGGACAGCTCACCGACCTCGAGCGCCCAGAGCGCATCCTCGAACTCCGGCGCGAACAGACCCTGGCTCACCGGCCCGAGATCGCCGCCCACCGCAGCGGAACCCGGGTCTTCGGAGAATTCGGCGGCCAGCTCGGCGAAGCTTTCACCGGCTTCGATCCTGGCCTTCAGTGCCGCCAGCTCTGCAACTGCGGCCTGTGCCGTGCGGTCCTCCGTGATCTGCAGGAGGATGTGGCGGGAGTCCCGCTGTTCGCCCCCGAGCGATGCGGCCTTTTCCCGCTCGTAACCGACGATCACGTCGTCCTCGCTGATCTCTATGGTCGGATCGTCGAGCAGTCCGTCCACGGTCAGCTCCACGTAGGCGACATCCACGGATTCTTCCGTCATGTAGTCGAGCAGATTTTCCTCGTACCGCACGCGGATATCGTCTTCGCTGACTTCCACGTCGTCGAGAAACGCCGACTCCTCGAAGGCCAGCCAGGCGATGTCCCGGCGCTGGTTCAGAATCCGGGCCTGCTCCCGGAGCTCCCACTCCGTGCTGACGGCCGTTTCAATCAGGCTGTTGCGCAGCTGCTCCACACCGATCAGCTCACCGGTGAGATTGAGGAATTCGCTGGGCGTGTAGCCGAGCATGTTCACGACGCGACGGTACGTGTTCTCCTCGAACAGGCCATCGATCTGGAAGTTGGGATTGCCTGTTACGATTTCGTTGATCTGCCTGTCACTGGCGCCGATGCCCAGGTCCTGAGCTGCCTGTGACAGCAGCATTCTGCTGATCAGCTGATTGATCACCGAGTTCTGCAGCATGATCGGATCGATCATGTCCGGGTCGAAGTTCTCGCCGAACTGGGCCGCCAGACGACGGCGCTCCCGTTCCGCCTCCACCGACAGCATGGTCTGCGTGATGTCTTCACCATTCACGGTAGCCACGGCAGGGTCGGTGTTGAGAAACAGATTGAACGCGCCGAATCCGAAAATGGCCAGCACGAAGATGATCGCGCCAACGAGAACCTTGAAGAAAAGGCTCTGGGTCTGGTCTCGGAGTTTCTGAAGCATCTGGGGTTCCTGGGGTTCGAATAGGGGACGCAGAAAAAAAGGCGCAAAGTATGCGCCTTTTTGCAGGTGATTGAGGGTGAAGCGTTTAGTTCAGGGCGTCCTTGAGTGCTTTGCCCGGTTTGAAAGCGGGTACCTTGGCGGCCGCAATCTGAATGGGTGCACCTGTCTGTGGATTGCGTCCCGTACGCGCGGCGCGATCCCGGACCGTAAAGGTCCCGAAGCCAACAAGCGAGACCGGGTCGGCCTGCTTGAGAGAATCCGTGATCGCGTCGATAGCCGCATCCAGGGCTCTTCCGGCTGCTGCCTTGGAGATATCTGCGGAATCTGCGATTCGATCGATCAGTTCGGTTTTGTTCACATTCTGCCCCTCTGTGATGATGAAGTTCCGAGCTGCCGGAATGATCTAGTTGTTATACCGCGCGGGCCCGAAGGTTCGCGCGTTTTTATACCAACACCCTAGAGGCCCTGCAAGCTTGTAACTGAATTGTATCCGGGTGCAGCCCGCGTCTAATGGGGGCTGATGGGCAGTTCGCCCTTCGAACCCGGACGGGATTTACCCACTTCCGAAACGGTCTCGTCAGCAGAAGCCGGTGCCGTTTCAGAGCGCTCGTCTTCCGTCGCGACGAGCTTCGGTTCCGGCAGGCGCTCCAGCGCAATCTCGAGAACGTCATCCATCCACTTCAGCGGATAGATAGTGAGGTTCTCTTTGACATTGTCCGGTATTTCCTTGAGATCCCTCTCGTTTTCCGCAGGGATGATCACGTTCTTGATGCCGCCCCGCTGGGCCGCGAGCAGCTTTTCCTTGAGACCGCCGATGGGCAGCACCTGGCCACGGAGCGTGATCTCACCGGTCATGGCCACATCCGCACGGACGGGTATGCCGGTCAGCACCGAGATGATGGCCGTACACATTCCGATGCCGGCTGAGGGGCCATCCTTGGGCGTCGCCCCTTCCGGCACGTGAATGTGCAGATCCCACTTCTCATGAAAATCTTTCGGGATGCCGAGAATCTCCGAACGGCTGCGCACGAACGTGAGCGCTGCCTGAATGGATTCCTGCATCACGTCTCCGAGTGAGCCGGTTTTGGTCTGCCGTCCTTTTCCGGGCACGGCGACTGCCTCGATGTTGAGCAGTTCGCCGCCCACCTGGGTCCAGGCCAGCCCGGTGACGATGCCCACCTGATTCTCTTCTTCCGCGAGTCCGTAGGTGTACTTGCGCACGCCGTTGTAGTGTTCGATGTCGCCGGCGGCGATTTCCACCCGGGCCTTCCTGGCTTTGCCGCCTTCGAGCGCCTGCTCTTTCACCACCTTCCGCGCGAGCTTGGCAATCTCCCGCTCCAGGCCGCGCACGCCTGCTTCCTTGGTGTAGTAGCGGATGAGGTGCAGAAGGCCGTCGTCATCCACGTTCAGCTGTGCCGTATCGAGACCGTTGGCCTTGGTCTGCTTGGGCAGAAGGTACTTCCGGGCGATGTTGAGCTTCTCACCTTCCGTGTAGCCGGGCAGACGGATCACCTCCATCCGATCCAGCAGCGGGGCCGGAATGTTCATGGAGTTCGACGTGCAGATGAAGAAGACGTCGGACAGATCGTAGTCCACTTCCAGATAGTGGTCGTTGAAGGTGTTGTTCTGTTCCGGATCGAGCACCTCCAGCAGCGCGCTGGCGGGGTCGCCACGGACGTCCATACCCATCTTGTCCACCTCGTCCAGGAGGAACAGGGGATTCTTGACGCCAGCCTTCGACATCTTCTGCAGGATCTTGCCCGGCATGGAACCGATATAGGTCCGGCGATGCCCGCGGATCTCCGCTTCGTCCCGAACACCGCCGAGGGCCATCCGGATGAACTCGCGATTGGTCGCGCGGGCGATGCTTTCGCCGAGGGAGGTCTTCCCCACACCGGGAGGGCCGACAAGGCAGAGCACGGGGCCTTTCATTTTCTTGACCCGCGACTGCACGGCCAGATACTCGATGATGCGATCCTTCACTTCCTCCAGACCGTAGTGGTCTTCGTCGAGGATTTCCTGGGCCGCTTTCAGGTCCTTGCGCACCCGGCTCTTCTTCTTCCAGGGGATGCTGATCATCCAGTCGAGGAAACTGCGCACCACGGTCGCCTCGGCGCTCATGGGCGACATGAGCTTGAGCTTGTTGAGTTCGGAGATCGCCTTGTCCCGGGCCTCCTTACTCATGCCGCTGTCTTCGATCTTCGCCTCGAGCTCCTCGATCTCGTTGGGCGTTTCCTCCAGATCGCCGAGTTCCTTCTGAATGGCCTTCATCTGCTCATTCAGGTAGTACTCGCGCTGGCTTTTCTCCATCTGCTTCTTGACCCGACCGCGGATCCGTTTCTCCATCTGAGAAACGTCCATCTCCGCGTCCATCAGTCCGAGCAGAGCGTCCATCCGTTCCTTGAGCACGAAACTCTCGAGGATGGTCTGCTTCTCTTCGATCTTCAGAGAAATCTGCGCGGCGATGGTGTCGATGAGCCGCGCGGGATCATCGATGGAGGACAGCGAAGACAGCACCTCCTGGGGCACCTTCTTGCTCGCCTTCACGTACTGCTCGAACTGGTTCATCACCGTCCGCACGAGCACTTCCGCTTCCCGCGCATCCACTGCGGGTTCCTCGATGGTCACCACTTCCGCCTGCAGGTACGTGCCGCCCGCCGCCTCGCTCAGCGTTTCGAGCCGCGCCCGCGCTCCGCCCTCGACCAGGACCTTTACCGTGCCGTCCGGGAGCTTGAGCAGCTGGAGGACGGTCGCCACGGTTCCGACCGGGAACAGATCCTCCACGCCGGGCAGTTCCACTTCGGCGTCCCGTTTGGCCACCAGCAGGATCTGCTTGTCGTCGGCCATGGCGGCATCGAGCGCGCGGATCGAGCTCTCCGTTCCCACGAACAGCGGGTGTACGCCATGGGGATAGACCACCATGTCTCTTAACGGAAGTACGGGTACCTGATTGATGCTAATTACTCCAATTGCTGATCGATCCGGATCCTGTGCGCGATGTCCGGATGGTATGCAGCGCCGACCGGACCTTCATCACATCAGTGACGACAGTCCGGCCAGCCGCTGAAGGCAGTTTATTCCTGCGGAGAAGCCTGCGCCTTGTCGACGTTCTCGTACATGAGCATCGGATCGCTTTCACCCTTGATCACGCTCTCGTCGATTACGACTTTCGTCACAGAATCCGTGGAAGGCAGGTCATACATGGTGTCGAGCAGTACCGCTTCGAGAATGGACCGCAGTCCTCTGGCACCGGTCTTCCGCTCCATGGCCTTCTGAGCCACGGCCCGGAGTGCATCCTCGCGGAAATCCACTTCCACGCCTTCCATCTCGAAAAGCTTGGTGTACTGCTTCGTCAGCGAGTTCTTGGGCTCGGTGAGAATGCGTACCAGAGCTTCGGTGTCGAGTTCCTCGAGGGTCGCCACCACAGGCAGACGGCCGACGAACTCAGGGATCAGGCCGTAGTGAATCAGGTCCTCCGGTTCCACACGCCGGAGCGTCTCGCCGATGGACTTCTTGTCCTCTTCGCCCTTCACCTGAGCACCGAAGCCGATACCGGATTTCTCGGACCGGTCCATGATGACCTTGTCGAGACCGGCAAAGGCACCGCCGCAGATGAACAGAATGTTGGACGTATCCACCTGCAGAAATTCCTGCTGGGGATGCTTGCGGCCACCCTGAGGCGGCACGGACGCGACGGTGCCTTCAATCAGCTTCAGAAGCGCCTGCTGCACACCCTCGCCCGAGACGTCCCGGGTAATGGACGGGTTGTCCGATTTGCGGGAGATCTTGTCGATCTCATCGATGTAGACGATGCCCACCTGGGCACGTTCCACGTCGTAATCACACTTCTGCAGCAGCTTCTGAATGATGTTCTCGACGTCCTCACCCACGTAGCCCGCTTCGGTGAGCGTCGTCGCATCTGCGATGGTGAAAGGCACGTCCAGCAGCCGGGCCAGCGTTTCCGCCAGCAGAGTCTTACCGCTCCCGGTGGGACCGATCAGAAGGATATTCGACTTGGACAGCTCCACGTCGTCCTTCTTGCCGGTGTAGTTCAACCGCTTGTAGTGGTTGTAGACGGCCACCGAAAGCACTTTCTTGGCCTCGTCCTGGCCGATCACGTACTCGTCCAGGATGTCCTTGATCTCCTGCGGGACCGGCAGACGGTCGTTCTGCTTGGTCTGGCCACCTTCGGAGACTTCTTCGCGAATGATGTCGTTGCAAAGCTCAACGCATTCGTCGCAGATGAACACAGACGGGCCGGCGATGAGCTTGCGCACTTCATGCTGGCTCTTACCGCAGAATGAGCAGTATAAGAGCTTGCCTGAATCGTCGCCCTTACCGCTTTCGTCTGACATAGGATCGCCTCGTTCTCTTGGTTCTCGACAATGTTGCAGCGCCTGTCTGTCTGTTTCTCCAGCTTTTTCGCTAGCTGATCCGCGACAGGCTGCTGGTACAGCCCCCCTGCCGGGGGGACGTCGGAGTGGACCTCGAGACGCAGAATGGGCTCGGCGTCAGAGGTGCGCAGAATCCGATGCCGCTACCTTGCTGTCTCAACCGCTATATTGCAAGCCCTTGAATTGGGACAGATGTGACCCAAGTGTGGCGCCTGTTTAACTTCCTCACGGCGCGCTCAAGGCGCGCGATGGGCCCTTTTTAAGGGGCGGGACACCGGGCCGGCCGCGCTGGAATTACTCGCCGACCGCCTTCGCCAGCGGCTTTCGCGGCAGCTGAACCGTGTCGATCAGTCCGTATTCCACCGCCTCGTCAGGGCTCATCCAGAAATCCCGGTCCGTATCCTCGGCGATGCGCTCCACCGGCTGACCCGTGTGATCCGCCAGCATCTGATTCAGACGCTCCCGCATGAGCAGGATCTCTTTCGCCTGAATCTCGATATCCGCAGCCACACCGCGGGATCCGCCGGAGGGCTGGTGGATCATCATGCGGGAGTTCGGCAGACAGTAACGCTTACCCGGCGCGCCGGCCGCCAGCAGGAAGGAACCCATGCTCGCTGCCTGACCGATACACATGGTGCTGACATCCGAACGGATGAACTGCATGGTGTCGTAAATGGCCATTCCCGCCGTGACGCTGCCGCCGGGTGAATTAATGTAAAGGTGGATGTCTTTATCCGGGTTCTCGGACTCCAGGTACAGCAGCTGGGCCACGACCAGATTGGCCACGTTGTCCTCTACCGGTCCTACCATGAAGACGATGCGCTCCTTCAGGAGCATGGAGTAGATGTCGTAGGCACGCTCGCCGCGGGCCGACTGCTCGACCACCATGGGAACCAGGCCCAGATTGGTGATCGGCGGGGTGAAGTTGTCTGACTGACTCATCTCAGATCGGCTCCAGTTGTCTTTAAATTGCACTCAGGTGGAGGTTCTGTCCGCTTCGGCGGCCGCCTCCGCCTCTGTTTCCGGTTGTTCGGTTTCTTCGGTCTGCACAGGCGCGATCGCGGCGCCGGTCAGAGCGTCCTGATACGACGATCTGACCACTTCGACGGTGGCCTGTTCCAATATATGGTCCACGACCTGATCTTCCAAGACCGCCATCTCGATCTGCTGAAGCTGTTCCGGATTGCTGTAGTAGTAGTTCACGACCTGAGTCGGATCCGCATAACCGGCCGCCATCTCCTCGACCCGGGCTCTGACACGCTCCTCGTCCGGCTTCATATCACCGGAGGAGACGATCTCATTGACAACTAACCCGACAGATACGCGTTTTTCTGCCTGTTCGGTAAACAGGTCGTCCGGCAGGTCGATGTCCGGCGCCTGGCCGTTCTGGCCGTACATCTGGAACTGCTGCAGCATCTGCTGCTTCTGATTCTGGATTTCCTGGCCGACCATGGCTTTAGGCAGCTGTACTGTGTGCAGCCGGTGCAGCTCGTCCATGACCTGGCTCTTCACCTGATTGCTGATGGCCGAATCGAGCTCCCGCTGCATGTTGGCACGCACTTCCGCGTGGAAAGCTTCGAGACCGCCCTCCTCCACACCGAACGTCTTGAAGAACTCGTCGTCGAGCTCGGGCGTCGTCGGCTCTTCCACCGACTTGATCGTCACCGCGAAGGTGGCCGTCTTGCCCTGAAGATCCTCGCTGCCGTAATCGTCGGGGAAGGTGGCGGCGAACTCGCCGGAATCGCCTGCTGCCAGACCCCGCACACCCTGATCGAAATCCTCGATCATCTGACCTTCGCCCACCTCGAAGGAGACCCCTTCGCCGGTGCCGCCCTCGAAGGCCTCGTCATCGATCCGGCCTTCGAAATCCAGCGTCACCTTGTCGCCCGACTGAGCACCGCGCTCCACCGCCGTCCACGTCTTACGCTGTTCCCGGAGGCGCTCGATCATCTGTTCGAGATCTTCATCGGTGATTTCCGCTTCCGGCTTCTTCACGGCTACCCGACCGAGGTCGACCAGGTCTACGGACGGAAACACCTCGAACGTGGCCGTGAACTCGAAATCGATACCCGGATCCATCTTCACCACTTCCAGACTCGGAGATCCGGCCGGGGACAGGCTTTCCTGCTGAACCGCCTCGACGAAGCTCGACTGCATGAGCTCCCCGGCGACCTCCGCCCGAACCGCGGGACCGAAGCGGCGACGCACTTCGCGCATGGGGACCTTCCCCGGGCGGAACCCGGGCAGCCGGACCTGGTTTGCGGCCTGGCCCAGCCGGTCGGTGATCTGAGCTTCGAAGGTTTCCGAGGGCACCGAAATGGTCAGGCGCCGCTCGAGTCCGCTGGTGGTTTCAATGGAAATCTGCATGGTTCACGTCCAGGCCTACTCGGGCCTCTTCTGGATTTGTGGGAGCGGCCGGGACCGGTGCGGTCGGCTTAGGCGACCGGGGTGCGATCCGGGCAGGCGGCGCATTTTACCGCCTGGGAGGCAACTTACAACGCCGACCGCGGGGGTGAGAAATGGGGTGGACGAAGGGGCTCGAACCCTCGACCGCCGGGATCACAACCCGGAGCTCTACCAACTGAGCTACGTCCACCATCGAGTCATCCGCTATCGTACACCGACGATCTCGAATTGCTATTGGCACGCCCGGAAGGACTCGAACCTTCAACCGCCGGCTTAGAAGGCCGATGCTCTATCCAGTTGAGCTACGGGCGCCTGGCCGCCGCTTTGCGGCGGCTTGGGAGTTTGCCATGCAAACTCCTGGGTTATCAGAACCGCTTCGCGGTCGCTTGGGAGTTTGCTGCGCAAACTCCTGGGTTATCAGAACCGCTTCGCGGTCGCTTGGGAGTTTGCTGCGCAAACCCCGCGAACCTGGTCGGGGTAGAGAGATTCGAACTCCCGACATCCTGCTCCCAAAGCAGGCGCGCTACCAGACTGCGCTATACCCCGTCGACATGGCCTGAGGCGGCGCGATGATACTGACGCCTCTTCAGACCGTCAAACGCCCGCGCTGGCGTCCGCCGAGCCGGCAGACAGCCGGGAAAGCCTTCGGAGATCGTCCGCCTTGAGGGTAGAATGCGCCTTCCTCGAAGGAGCCGCCATGTCCGCCAAGATTCTCGACGGCAACGCCATTGCCCGAACCGCCCGCAGCCGCCTGAAAGCCGACGTGGATCGACGTCTCGCGGCGGGTGAACGGCCGCCCGGGCTGGCCGTCATCCTGGTGGGCAACGATCCGGCGTCCGAAATCTACGTCAAAGCGAAACGCCGTGACTGCGAAGAAGTGGGATTCCATTCCAACGTCCAGCACCTGTCCGCAAACATCACCCAGGCCGACCTGGAGGAGCGGGTGGAAGCGCTCAACACGGATGTGAGCATAGACGGCATTCTGGTTCAGTCCCCCCTGCCCGATCATATCGACGAGAATCGGATCATCGATCTGATCGATCCGCTGAAGGACGTGGACGGTTTTCACCCGTACAACATCGGCCGGCTGGCACTGCGCCGGCCCTCCATCCGCTCCTGTACCCCGATGGGCATCATGCAGCTGCTGGAGCACACGGGCGTCGCCATCCGCGGCCTGGAGGCCACCGTGATCGGCGCGTCCAATCATGTCGGCCGACCCATGGGCCTGGAGCTGCTGCTGGCCGGTTGCACGGTCACCACCGCGCACAAGTTCTCCCGGGATACGGAATCCTGCGCCCGCCGGGCGGACATCCTGGTTTCCGCCGTCGGCAAACCGGGGCTGGTGCCTGGCAACTGGGTCAAGCCCGGTGCCATCGTCATCGACGTGGGCATGACCCGGGACGAGAACGGCAAGCTGCACGGAGACGTCGTGTTCGATGACGCCAGGGAAGTCGCCAGCTGGATCACACCGGTGCCCGGCGGAGTCGGCCCCATGACCCGGGTGGCCATGCTGCAGAATACCTTCGCGGCCGCGGAGCACGCCCTGGACATTCCCGACCGACGCTGATGCGGCTGTTCCTTTCCGATCTGCATCTGGAGTCACCGGATACGCCCGTGTTCCGGACTTTCGCCGAGCTCATGGAACGGGCATCCAGAACGGCGGAGTCCATTCACATTCTGGGTGACCTCACCGAGGTCTGGGTCGGGGACGACGACGACGGTCCTCTCGCCGTGTCACTGGCGACGGTGCTCACCGACGCGGCCGCGCACTGTCGGGTCACACTCACTCACGGGAACCGGGACTTTCTTTTCGGCAACGCCTTCGCGGCTGCCACCGGAATCGTGCTGCTGCCCGAGCCCTTTCTGATGGACGATGGCACCCTGCTCTCCCACGGAGATGGATTCTGCATCGACGACGAAGCCTATCAGCAGGTCCGGGCCCTGTTCCGCTCCAGCGAATGGCAGCAGGACGTGCTGTCTCAACCGCTCGAAGCCCGGCGGGAGCTGGCCGGAAACCTGCGCGCCCAGAGCCAGGCGACCAACGCCAACAAGGCGGAGAACATCATGGACGTGGCCGCGAGGGAAGTGGATCGGGTCGCACTCGAAACCGGTGCCCGGCGGATGATTCACGGTCATACGCACCGGCCCGGACGCCACACGCATTCCTGGGGTTTCCGCTATGTGCTCGGTGCCTGGGAACGCTGCGCGTGGATTGCCCGGCAGCCGGCACCCGGACGGGAACCGGTGCTCGAATGTCTGCCTTACCGCGCCTGAGCCCGGATCTGGCGACCTGACACGGACACCGGGCCGCTGTGGAACCGGAAGGTGGTATCCGCGCCCGTGATCAGCTCGGCTTCCCGCTCGAGCATGATGCCCAGAGTCTCCTCGAGCGGTTCCTGCGCATAACGGCGCGCCAGGGTCAGGTACTGCTCGAAATGCCGGGCTTCGGAGTCCAGCAGGCGCTGATAGAACGCGGCCAGATCTCCGGGCAGCAATCCGGCGAGGGCGGCGAACCGCTCGCAGCTGCGGGCCTCGACGATCGCCCCCATCACCAGCGTGTCCACCAGTCGCTGCGGCTCCCCTGAACGGACCAGCGCCTTCAGCCCGCCGGCATACCTGCTGGGCGACAGGTGCACGTACTCGATCGAGCGGGCTTCGAGATGCTCGTGCACCTGCTCGAAGTGCCGCAACTCCTCCCGTGCCAGTCGGGACAGCGTCATCAGCAGCTTCGGTCGATCCACGTAGCGGTACAGGAGAGACAGCGCCGTTCCCGCCGCCTTCTTCTCGCAGTTCGCATGATCGATGAGCAGCACGTCCAGGTGCTCGAGCGCCTGCTCGAGCCAGCGTTCCGGGGTGGGCACGGGCAGGAAGTCGAGCACGGCCTGCACGGCGGCTTCCCGCTTCGTGCTCACTGTGTGCTCACGTGAAAGTCATGCTCGTACCGGGCGAGACTTCGGGCATACAGTTCCTCTTCAATCCGGAGATAGAGCGCGCCGGCGTCTGCCGCGGGCGCCAGCGGTTCGATCCCGAGCGAAGCGAAGTCCGTCTCCCTGCCCGCACGGCGCACCAGTTCGTAAGCCACGTTCACTTCGTCGAGCGCGGCGAGATCGGCGATGTGAAAGCCTTCCGCTCTGCGCAGCAGCTGCTCCGGATCGGTGATCCGGGCATGACTGAGAAATGCGCCTTCTCTCAGGCTCAGAAGACGTTCCCAGACCAGGGTCCGCTGCGCCTCGGCGTAGCCGTTCCAGCTGTCTATTTCGTGGGCGTAGCGCTTGCAGCCGCGGCAGACCAGATCACCATAGGTGGTGGAACAGATGCCGACGCAGGGCGTTCTTCTCAGATGCTCGGTCACGATTGAAATCCGGGGTCATCAACGGGTCGTCCCGAAGGCCAGCCGGAACTGCAGGCGACGCAGCTGGCTGCGCAACGCGCGCAGCTCCCGGCCGCCCCAGGCGACGCCCGGATTGTACAGAAGCGTATCCAGTTCGGCGATGAGCGGACCCACCTGTGCTTCTTTCAGGCCGACCTCGTCGGCCACCCGGCGCACGAAGGCGGCCGGTGATTCCTCTGGCCGGCGCACGTACCCGTATGCCGCAAGCGCCTCGCTGAATCCCCGGAAAGCGCGTTCCACCGGGTGCCGGTGCACCGGACGCCGCCCCCAGAAGATGACGAGCGCCACCACTCCCAGACCCAGACCGCCACCGATCAGAATGGCGATACCGATGCGGGCCGCGTTCACTTCTCCGAGCAGATCACCGAGCAGCCGGTACTGCACGTTGCTGTCGTAGCCCACCACCCAGAGATTCCAGCGGTGCTCGACGGAATCCATCCAGCGGAGCACGCTCCCGGCCAGATCCCAGTTACCGATCCGCGCGCTGGACAGCAGCGGCAGACTGGCGAGATCCGCAGATGAAAGGGCCGCGCTGAGGCCCCGTTCCACCCGCTGGGGCGCCACGGCCGCGGTCGGGTCCACCCGGAACCAGCCGAGTTCCGGGTCGTAGAACTCCGCCCAGGCATGCGCATCGTACTGACGCACCATGAGATGCCCGGAGAGCTCGTTCACCTCGCCTCCGAGATACCCGCCCACCAGCCGGGCCGGAATACCGGCTGAGCGCATGAGATAAACATAGGCGCTCGCGTAGTGCTCACAGAACCCCGACCTGCCTTCGAACCAGAACCCGTCGAAGGCATCGCGGCCGGGATAGGTCGGCGGGCTGAGTGTGTAAGCGTACGGTTCGCGGCGGATCCGGTTGAGAATCTCCCGGGTCATCGCCATGGGCGTGCCGTGCTCGGCAATGAGCGCGCGGCCCAGAGCCTGCAGCCGGGGGTTCGCCTCCGGGTCGATGGTGGTCTCCCGGATCCGGATCTGCTCGCTGATCGGCGCGGGAGAGTCCGGCTTATCGTGGCGGACGGCCCGGTATCGGAACACGCTCATGATCGGGTCCGAGCTCTCGAGGCGTCCGTCCAGGGTCAGATAGACGTTGCTGTGAACGGAGGTGGAGTGCTCGAGCGCGTAAAGCCACGTCTGCATGGTGGGTTCGAGCAGCACCTCGTATTCCAGATCGGTGGATCGCGGCAGCGGATAGTCCCGGGCCCGCCGGCGTTCCCGCGCCTTCCATCCGCCGTCCTCGAAGTCCGAGTACACGAGTCCCCGCCAGTAGCGCTGGCTGGGCGGCGGCATGGGGCCGTTCACCACCACCCGGAATGCCAGCTCGTCGGACTGGGTGAGATTCGCGACATCGCCCGGCCTGACCGAATCGGACAGACCGGTGACGGAAGAACCCGGCAGCGGCACCGTCCACAGCGGTGCCATCCGGGGAAACAGCAGAAACATGACCAGCGTGAGCGGTATGGCCTGGGCGGCCAGCAGTGCCGCAAGCTTCAGGGACGGCAGCGGCCGGGCGGCAACCTGGAGCTGATTGAGGCTGACCATGGCGGCCGTGACCAGGATGAACGAGCCGACCTGATACAGGGCCAGCAGCAGCTGCTGTTCGAACAGGAACTGAATGGCGATGGCGAAGTAACCGAGAAAAATCACCACATAGGCATCCCGCCGGTTCTTCATCTCGATGAGCTTGAGCGCGAACATGGATACCAGCAGCGAAGCCATGGCTTCCAGGGAGAAGGCCCCCACCCCCGTCAGCGCCACCCCGGCGATACAGGCGGCCACCAGAACGGCCTTCACCCAGCGTTTCGGATAATCCCAGCGGCCCAGATAGATGTTGGTACGCCACATCCCGCAGAAAAGGCCGACAGCGACGATCCAGATCGACAGCTGCTGGAGGTACGGCAGGATAACGGCCGTCTGACCCACCATGAGCAGAGCCAGCGTGTTGCGGGGGATCTGATGCGCAACGCCGACGGCGGCAGCCGGGGCGGTTTCCGCATCCGGTGCCCGTACTGTCGCGTCAGCGGAGGCCATGGAGGGCCAGCTCCTTGAGCACCTGCTCCAGGTGCGCTTCACCCCGGGCGGGAGAGATCCGCACGGTGCCGAGATCCAGGCCGAACTCCCGGTCTGCCCGAGTGGCTTTCAGAGCCAGCCCGGTCAGCCGGCTGACTTTCTCCTCCAGATCGCCGGACACGCCATCAAGCGTCAGCCAGAGTCGCGGCTCCACGTAGCTCGCGTACTGCTTCACCATCAGCTCGTCGGAGCGGGCATAGGAGCGCCAGATGATGTGGCGGACGGGATCGCCCGGTCGATAGGACTTGATGTCGCTGAAATCGTCGCTGCCGAGCGGATCGATGAGCTGTCCCTCGTCCCGGTGACCGCTGACGGATCTCGGAAAATCCCCGAAGACGGGCCGGGGATAGACGAGCGCGTTCACATCCAGGTCCACCCAGGTCCAGGCCCGCAGCAGGCCCAGAGGAAAGTAGGTTTCCACCAGCAGCCGGCCGGGATTGAAATACCCCCGGCTCGGCGCACGGACGTAGAGCCGAACGGTATCCGAGACCTGCCCCGTGAGCTCGGCCCACTGCAGAATGCCTTCCGGCCAGCCGAGCTGAATGCCTTCCCGCGCCCTCCCCTCCGGCCGGGTCACCCGGATGGAGATCTCCACATCCTCACCCACGAAGCCGGGCCGCGCCCCGGCAAGCTCGAGAGTCAGCCCGGACAGATTGCGGAAGGTGTAAAGAATGGTCACCAGGAACAGGCTGCCGAGCAGAAAGGCAACGCCGTACACCAGACTGGCCTGGTAGTTGATGGCACCGAGGATCAGCAGCGCGACCAGCCCGCCGAAGGCAAACCCCGTCGCGGTGGGAAATATGAAGACGTTCTTCTGGCTGAGCGTGATCCGGTCTTTCGGTGGAATTCTGCGGTCCAGCCAGCGACTGAAACGTTTGCCGACAAAGAGTTCCCGACGACGGGCAACGGGAGCGTCGCCGGTGAGTGGCAGATCGGACATGATCGGCGTCAGCCGACGACGTCGACGCTCGTGAGGAGTTTCTGAGCCAGCGCACCGCCGCCGTGGCCCGTGTAGTCGGCCGCTTCCCGGAGCCGGTGTTCGACCACGCCCGGCAGCACCGCCTGCACGTCTTCCGGGACCACGTGGGAGCGATCCTGCAGCAGGGCCCAGGCTCTGGCGCTCTGCAGCAGCGCCAGGCTGCCGCGTGGCGAAAGCCCGAAAGCGAAGTCCGCACCCCGGCGTGAGTAGGCGACCAGCCGCTGAACATATTCAATCAGCGGCTCGGAGACCTTGATCTCGTCGACCAGAGCCTGAAGATGGCTGAGCCCCTCCAGGTCGAGAACGGGTTCGATGCGCCCGAGGACCTGACGGCGGTCGCCGCCTCTGAGCAGCTCCCGCTCCGCTTCCGGGTCCGGATAGCCGAGTTCGATGCGCATGAGAAAGCGGTCCAGCTGGGATTCCGGCAGCGGAAAGGTCCCGGTCTGGGTGGAGGGATTCTGGGTGGCGATCACGAAAAAGGGCTCCGGCAGCGGACGGGTCACGCCCTCCGCGGTCACCTGACGCTCCTCCATGGCCTCGAGCAGCGCGCTCTGGCTCTTGGGCGTTGCCCGGTTGATCTCATCGGCCAGCACCACCTGCGCGAACAGCGGGCCTTCGATGAAACGGAAGTCGCCCCGCTCCCGGTCGAAAATGGCAGTGCCGATGATGTCCGACGGCAGCACGTCGGAGGTGAACTGAATCCGGTTGTAGGTCAGCCCGAGCACCCGGGCCAGGGCATGTGAGAGCAGCGTCTTGCCCATGCCGGGCAGGTCCTCGATCAGCAGGTGGCCACGAGCCAGAAGGCAGGCGAGCGCGAGTTTCACCTGCTGCTCCTTTCCGAGCAGGACGCTGTTCAGCGCACCGGTCAGGGCGCCGATTGTGGCCTTGGCGTCAAGCGTGGTTGTGGAGCTCGATGACCGTCTGATCGGCGTTGAGTTCGGCGTCACGTCGTTGCTTCATTTTATCGCTGCGATGCAACGATAGACGGTCCAAATAGGCCTCGTCTATGTCTCCCGTCACGTATTGGCCATCGAAGACGGAGCACTCGAAACGTGCGATGTCCGGATTCCCTTCCCTGGCGCTCACCACCAGATCGTCGATGCGCTGATAGATGAGCATGTCGGCGCCGATATCCTGGCCCACCTGCTCTTCCGTGCGGTTGTAGGCGACGAACTCGTTGGGCGTGGGCATGTCGATGCCGTAGACGTTCGGATAGCGGATGGCCGGCGCTGCGCTCGCCACGTAGACCTTCTTGGCACCCGCCTCTCTGGCCAGCTGAATGATCTGACTGATCGTCGTGCCGCGGACGATGGAATCGTCCACCAGCAGTACGTTCTTGCCCTTGAACTCGAGCTCCACCGCATTGAGCTTCGCGCGCACGGATTTCCTGCGCTCACTCTGTCCGGGCATGATGAACGTCCGGCCGATGTAGCGGTTCTTGATGAAGCCTTCCCGGTATTTCACGTTCAGCTCGTGAGCCAGGGGCAGCGCCGCCGTCCGGCCGGTATCCGGAATCGGGATCACCACATCGATGTCGTGATCGTTGCCCGGGAAGCGCTCGACGATGCGTTCCGCCAGATGGTCGCCCATGCGCAGACGTGATTTGTAGACGGACACCTTGTCCAACACCGAGTCCGGCCGTGCCAGATAGACATACTCGAACACGCAGGGCGCGAGCATGGTCTCCTGGGCACAGATCCGCGTATGCAGCTCACCGTCGTTGGAGATGAACACGGCTTCGCCTGGGGCCACGTCGCGGACCAGGTCGAAGCCCAGAATGTCGAGCGCCACGGACTCCGAGGCCACCATGTACTCCACGCCCCGCTCTCCCTCGCGCTTACCGTACACCAGCGGCCGGATGCCGAACCGGTCCCTGAAGGCGACGACGCCGCAGCCGATGATCATGGCCACGGCCGCGTAGGCACCGCGGCAGCGGCGATGCACGCCTTCCACCGCGGCGAACACGTTGTCCGCCTGGGGGCTGTGAGCACCCTG
The DNA here is from genome assembly GCA_030425195.1 of Gammaproteobacteria bacterium. Lineage (GTDB taxonomy): Bacteria > Pseudomonadota > Gammaproteobacteria > Pseudomonadales > Azotimanducaceae > SZUA-309. Next base: position 53,685 of record JAUIAV010000014.1, read on the forward strand.
AATCTGCAGCTCGTGGGCGAAGACGTTCAGCAGCACTTCCGAGTCGCTGTCCGTATTCACATGTCGAAGATCCTCGCGGAACAGGTCCGCCTGGAGAGCCTCGGCGTTGGTCAGGTTGCCGTTGTGCGCCAGCACGATGCCGTAGGGCGAGTTCACGTACATGGGCTGAGCCTGCGCGGAGCTCGAAGTGCCCGCGGTGGGATAGCGCACATGTCCGATCCCCTGGGTGCCGTTGAGCCGCTGCATGTGCTGCTGCTGGAAGACGTCCCGCACCAGACCGTTGCCCTTTCTGAGGTGCAGCCGCGAACCATCGCTGGTGACGATGCCGGCCGCGTCCTGACCTCTGTGCTGAAGGACCGTCAGCGCGTCGTAGAGCTGCTGGTTGACGTTCTGCTGCCCGACGATTCCTACGATGCCACACATAGTTACGTTTCCCCGGTGGCTTCCACCACCACTTCGCGTGCCTTACCCATCAGCTCGAGCACGTCCGATTCGAACGCCAGCAGCTCCGGAATGATCCGGGATTCCTGCCACCATGCCGCTTCGATCTCGAAGGACTTCAGCGCTATCAGTGCCACGATGCAGACCAGCACCCCCCGGGCACTGCCGAACAGGAAACCGAGAAACCGGTCCGTGCCCGTCAGTCCGGTGGAGCTGATCAGCTGCCTCACAAGCACCTGCACGATACCCCCGACGATCAGAGTAGCAAGAAAAATGATGAAGAACCCCACCACCGTGCGTATCGACTCGTCCTCGATCTGCCCGGAGAGCGCATCACCCATGGCGGTGGAGAAATACAGGGCCAGCATGACCGCGGCGAACCAGATCACCAGTGAGATGAGCTCTTTGAACAGTCCCCGCACCAGGCCGATGACGGAAGACAGCAGAATGAGGATGAGGATGACGATGTCGGCACTGGCCATGCTGCCCCCTCAGTTCGAAAATGCCACGACGCGCACGTCTTCGAGATCGAGCGCATCCGAAAGCTCGTCTCTCAGGCCGTCTGCGGCGCTGCGGTCCAGCAGCGGTCCCACCGCGACCCGGCGCAGCACGGCATCGTTCTGCCGGACCGTGGAGATGAACGCCTCGAACTCACGGCTCCGGAGCTCATCGCGCAGCTTCAGGGCATTCTCTTCTTCCCCGAAGCTTGCGACCTGGACGGCCCAGACCCGGGTCTCGTCATCCGCCTCCATCAGCACCGGCTCGCCGATCCGGGTGCCGCCCGCGTCGGCCTGAAACCCTTCGTCATCCATCGTCTGTGAAAGTGCATCGGCCCGTGCCAGCAGATCGCTCTCTGGCGCCTGCCCGGCCCGGCTCGGCACGTCGGGAACGGTTCTGGGTACCTCGAGCGGTTCGATCTGCACCGAAGCGAGACCGGCGCCATCGAAAAGCATGGGGAAGAGGATCACGGCGATCGCGAGCAGGAACAGACTGCCAGTGACCCGGTAACGGGTCTGTTCGTCCATCGATTTCACGTCTTCAACGCTTGTGGCAATACTTCTGGCGCAGACACGGCCTTCAGGGGCCTGCTGACGGGGGGACAATCAACAACGCTCTGACCTGCTCCACCGCAGAGAAGGATCCAAAGGCGAGAATACCATCCTCCGGCCCCGTTAACGACACGGCCGTCTCGAGCGCCGCTCCGGCGTTCTCGAATTCACCGCGGGGCTCGAGGCCCACCTTCTCAGCGAGCGCGGATGCGCTCTGAGCCCGCCACCCCCGGCTCGAGATCAGCAGCCAGTCCGTCACCCGCCCGGCCATTGCCGAAACCACGCCGGCCGCGTCTTTATCGGCCAGCGCGCCGTAAATGGCCACGAATCGGCGACCGGGCCAGCGGGCTTCCAGCTCTGCGGACAGAAACTGTGCCGCGGCCGGATTGTGAGCCACGTCCAGAACCAGCAACCGGTCGCCGTAGCTGTGAGTTTCCATTCTGCCGGCGAGGCGGACCCCGGCCAGTGCGGACGCGTCGGATGGCATGGATCGGCCGAGGCTCTCGAGGACCAGGGTCGCCGCGGTGATTGCCAGAGCACAGTTTTCCGGCGCCAGCGGGCCCAGGGGGATCTCCCGGAACGCCACATCGAGCAGCTCGCACCGGTAGTCCCAGGTGCGCTCCCCGCGGGAGATCCGGATCCCGTCCCCGAGCGTCAGCGCGCGGCAGCCGAGCGCCCGGGCGGCCTGGTGGACGGAGGCCGTCACGTCACCCAGCACCACGTCCTTGCCGGTCCGGAAGATGCCGGCTTTTTCCCGGCCGATGCCTTCGAGATCCGAACCGAGATAGTCCGCATGATCGAGACCGATGCTGGTCACCACGGCCACGTCCGCATCCACCAGGTTGAAGGCATCCAGGCGGCCGCCGAGTCCGATCTCGAGCAGGGCGACGTCCACTTCCACCGCTCGGAAGCACCAGAGCGCGGCCAGCGCGGCGAACTCGAAATAGGTCAGCGGAACCTCACCGCGGGCCTCGTCCACGCGGGCAAAAGCCTCGCAGATGGCCGCATCGGAAGCCTCGACACCGTTCACGCGGATCCGTTCATTGAATCGGCTCATGTGGGGCGAAAGGGTCGAGCCTACGGTCAGGCCTGAACCGAGCAGGAGCGCCTCCAGCGCCATGGTGGTGGATCCCTTGCCGTTGGTTCCCGCGATGGTCACCACGAAAGGAGCCGGATTCGACAGGTTCAGACGGCGGGCGACGTCAGCCACCCGGTCGAGCCCGAGCGCCATGTCCGCCGGATGCTGACTGCCGATGTAGTCGAGCCAGTGCTCGAGTGTCCGGACTTCAGGCATCCAGAGCCTGACGGAGCTCGGTCACCCGGGCTCGGAGCGCGGCAAGGCGCGCGTCCGGGTCCGTGTGCTCGGCCATGGTGTTGACCAGCGCGCTGCCGACCACCACCCCGTCCGCATGCTCGGAAACCGCCCTTGCCGTACCGCCGTCCTTGATGCCGAACCCCACCTGCACCGGCAAGGTGGTCGCTGCCCGGATCTCCTTCACGCGGGTGGCGACACCGGACACATCCAGATGATCGGCACCGGTGATGCCTTTGAGCGAGACATAGTAGATGAACCCGGAGGCCTGACTGACGATCCTGCCGATCCGTTCGGTGGTGGTGGTGGGCGCCACCAGGAAGATCAGATCGATCCCCCGTTCCGCCAGCGCGGGCCGCAGCACGCCGGCTTCCTCCGGCGGCAGATTCACCATGATCAGACCGTCCACGCCTGCAGCCCGGGCTGCCTCGGCGAAGGTCTCCTCCCCCATGGCGAGCACGGAGTTCAGGTAACCCATGAGCACGACGGGCGTCGTCCCATCACGCTCACGGAACTCTCGGACCATGTCGAGACACATGGCGAGCGTCGTACCGTTGGCCAGGCCGCGCTCGGAGGAGGCCTGGATGGCGGGACCTTCCGCCTCCGGATCCGAGAACGGAATACCGAGCTCGATGACGTCGGCGCCGGCCTCGGCGAGGGCCAGCAGAGCGGGGACCGTGGCCGCGACCGTCGGATCCCCCGCCGTGATGAACGTGGTCAGCGCTTTCCGGTTCTGCCTGGAAAGCGCCTCGAAGCAGGCGGCGAGACGGCTCATATCTCGATGCCGTCCAGCGCCGCCACGGTGAGAATGTCCTTGTCGCCCCGGCCGGACAGATTCACCACCACGGTCTGCCCGGCATCGAAGTCACCCGCGCGCTTCATCACCCAGGCCAGCGCATGGCTGGACTCGAGCGCAGGCATGATGCCCTCGGTCCGGTTCAGCAGGCGAAAGGCCGCCATCGCCTCTTCGTCCGTCACCGAATCGTACTCCGCCCGCTGAATATCCTTCAGGAAAGAGTGCTCCGGTCCCACGCCCGGGTAATCCAGACCCGCGGAGATGGAATGGGTTTCGATGATCTGACCGTCCTCGTTCTGCATGAGGTAAGTCCGATTGCCATGCAGCACGCCCACCCGGCCGGCCGACAGCGGGGCCGCATGGCGTCCGGTTTCGAGGCCCTCGCCGGCGGCTTCCACGCCGACGAGACGGACGTCCGTGTCGTCGATGAAAGGGTGAAACAGGCCGATGGCATTGGAGCCGCCGCCCACGCAGGCCACGAGCACGTCGGGCAGACGCCCGATCTGTTCCAGACTCTGACTGCGGGTTTCCTTGCCGATCACGGATTGAAAATCCCGCACCAGCCGCGGGTACGGATCCGGGCCCGCCACGGTGCCGATGATGTAGTGGGTATTGTCCACGTTGGTCACCCAGTCACGCATGGCCTCGTTCATGGCGTCCTTGAGCGTCTTCGAACCGGAATGCACGGGAATCACCTCCGCGCCGAGGAGCTTCATGCGATAGACATTGAGGCTCTGCCGCCGGACGTCCTCAGCACCCATGTACACCTGGCATTCGAGGCCGAGCCGGGCGGCCACCGTCGCCGTCGCCACACCATGCTGACCGGCACCGGTTTCGGCGATGATCCGGGGTTTACCCATGCGCCGGGCCAGAAGCGCCTGACCGATGGTGTTGTTCACCTTGTGCGCACCGGTGTGGTTGAGATCTTCCCGCTTCAGATAGATCTGGGGGCCGCCGAGCTCCGCCGTCAGCCCTCTTGCGTGGTACAGGGGCGTCGGCCGGCCCACGTACTGCTTGAGATCCTCTTTGAGCTCTTCCTGAAAGGCGGGGTCGGACGCCAGCGAGTCGTAGAGTGCCGTGAGCTCCTCCAGCGCATGCATCAGCGTTTCGGCCACGAAGCGGCCCCCATGCTCGCCGAAATGCCCGTTCGTTGGCTGGTCGTACCTGTTCGCTCCGTCCACGGTTACCTCTCTGCCTGCCTTTGGCGTTCTTCACGGGCCTCATCGTCGGCAGCGCGCACCGCATCGACGAAAACCCGGATTCTGTCTGCGTCCTTGATGCCCCTGCCGGCACCTTCCACCCCGCCGCTCACGTCCACGGCATCGGGCCTGACAACGCGGACCGCCTCACCGACGTTTTCCGGCGTCAGCCCGCCGCACAGCGCATAGCGCACATCGGTGGACCGGCCGCGAAGCTCCGGCCAGTACGCCCAGTCGAAACGACGACCGGTGCCGCCCGCCTGCCCCGGCACGTAGGCATCGAGCAGGTGCCAGCGGGCCTGTGGGTAAGTCCTCTCGAGCACGTCCGCCTGCATCGGCGCACGCACCCGGTGCGCCTTCATGTAGGGCAGGCCGAACCCGGCGCAGAAGCCGTCCGCCTCGTCTCCGTGGAACTGCAGCAGGTCCACGGGCACCCGGTCGAGCACCTGGCGGACCCTGTCCGGCGCCGGATCGCGGAACACGGCCACCACACAGACATCGCCCGCAACGCTGCGGCCGATCCGTTCCGCCGTATCCAGATCGACCAGCCGGCTGCTCTCGTCGGCGAACATCAGCCCGAGCGCGTCCGCACCGGCCGCCACCACGGCGGCGGCATCCGGGAGCCGGGTGATCCCGCAGATCTTGATCCTGGTCGTCGTTTTCTTCATCGCACCGGTTCGGCGGATTCAGGGAAGCGGCGTAGTCTAGCGAAGGGTCCGTGGGAAGCAAATCCATCCGGACCAGGGAGACTCTAGAACCTGTCGAGCCCACCCAGCGCCCGCAGCACGGCTGGCGGTCTGCCCGGCGGGAAAGTCTGGCCAGGGTAGCGCACGTCCACCAGGTAGAGCCCATCCGGCGCGGCTGTCGGGGCGGCCGCGGTGCGATCGCGGCCGGCGAGCAGCGACGCGATCCACTCAGGCCCCTGGCGGCCTTCGCCCACGACCAGCAGCGACCCGGCGATGTTGCGGACCATGTGCAGCAGAAAGGCATTGGCGGTGATGTCGATCAGCACGAAGTCTGCTGCACGCTGCACGCTCAGCCGATGCACGCATCGCATGGGGGTGCTCGATTGACAGCCGGCGGCACGGAAAGCACTGAAATCCTGCTCACCCAGCAACACCTGGGCTGCCGAGTGCATGCGCTCATCCAGAAGCCTGCGGGAGAAGGTCACCCGCCCGGTCAGCAGGGGTGACGCCGCGGACGCATCGTAGAAGAGATACATGTAGCGCCGCGCGGTTGCCTGAAAACGGGGATGGAAGTCGTCCTCCACCTCCCGTGCCCAGAGCACGGCCACGGCGCGTGGTGTGAGCGCGTTGGTTCCGCGGATCCAGGCGTCCATGGGGCGCTCAACGGGCGCGTCGAAGGCGACCACCTGATGGGTGGCGTGCACGCCTGCGTCCGTGCGTCCGGCCGCGGTCAGGGTGATGGGCGCAGCGGCGACCCGGGACAGAGCTTCCTGCAGGGTACCCTGCACCGACGGGGCATGAGACTGGTACTGAAAGCCGCTGAACGCACCGCCGTCATACTCGATGCCGAGGGCTATGCGCATGCTGAGATCAGGGTCGGGACCTGGCTAGAGCGACTCCAGCATGGACTGAGCCTTCTGCTGCTGGTCCGAATTTCCTTCGTCCAGGACCTCTCTGAGAATGTCCTTGGCGCCATCGGCGTCGCCCATGTCGATATACGCGCGGGCCAGATCGAGCTTGGTGTTCGCGCTGTCGCCTTCGTCCTCGAAGTCGAACTCCTCGTCGGTCTGTGCCGTCGTCTCGAGTTCCAGCGCTTCCAGGGGTTCATCATCCGCGTCCACCAGGGTTTCGACCGCCAGGTCTTCCTCTGCTTCCAGGATGCCGTCGCTGCCCGCGTTCACCTCGGCAGCCTCCTCGCTGATGCTGGCCGCTGCCTGCTCCAGATCCGAGTCGATGGTGAGCTCTTCCGTTTCGGCGAAGCCGCTCCGATCCGTCTCCGCTTCCTCCACGTCCGTGCCAAGATCCATGCCGGAAGTGTCGAAGTCGATACTGTTATCAACCTCCTCTTCCGTCGTTTCGGCTTCCGGGTCGAAGTCCATGCCGAGATCACCGCCGAGCTGATCGCCGGCGCCTTTCAGCGGTGCCTCGTCCTCTGCCGCAGCTTTGGGAGCCTCATCCTGGTCTTCAAGAGCCTCTTCCGCTTCGGCTTCCAGCTCATCGAGCTCCAGTTCAAAATCGAGTGCGTTGTCCTCTTCGGCGGTCTCCAGCGTTTCGGCGACGACGTTGGTCTCATCGTCCGCTTCCTCCACTTCCGCCACTTCCTCCGCTTCCGGAGCCTCGGCATCCATGTCCGTCGTCACGTCGGCCTCGCCGTCGTCTTCGGCCATCATTTCGTCCAGCGTGATGGCTTCTTCGCCGAACCGGTTTTCCAGCTCGCGCGCCGTCAGCAGAGCTTCTTCGTCGTCGCAGTACTCAATGAGGGACGTCATGTGCTCATCGAAGGCCGCCCGGTCACCGGACTCCGCGTAGACCTCGAGAAGCTTGAGACGCACGTCATTGCGCTCGGGCTCGTCCTCGAGCACGCCATGGAGCAGCCCGATCGCCTGCGCGTAGCGGCCATAGGCAATGTAGATGTCGGCCTCACCGATGACGTCGCTGGTCTGAGAGCCCTGGACCTCTTCCTCCAGGTCCTCTTCCACCGCTTCCGTCTGGGCGGCATCGAAGTCGTCTTCCGCCTCTTCCTCGTCTTCGTCGAACCCGCCGATGGCAGGCTCATGACGCGCTTCCTCCGCAAACGCGGCCTCGGCGTCGAAGTAGTCGTTCTCCTCTTCCGCGGCCCGGCGCTTACGCTGGGTAATCATGCCGCCGACCAGAAGCAAAACCAGAACGCCCGCACCGCCGTACATCACCATGGGTGACTGCCACCAGGGGGTGGCTTCGGCCTGGGTGCTCTGGTTTTGGCTCTGGGTATCCGCGGGTGGGGTCGTCGAGCTGCCGGCCTGCTGAGCCGCGCTCTGGGCGGCGGCAAGCTGTGCCTGAAGCTCTGCGATCTGCTGATCCTTCACTTCCAGCTGCCGGTCACGGACCGCGAGCTCATCGCTGGCCAGCTGCTTCTCGTGCTCGAGCGCATAGGTGAGCTCTTCCACCTGCAGGCCGAGCTTGTCGGTTTCCTCGAGGGCGGCGGCAAGCTGTCCGGCAGCCGCGTCGGATCCGACACCCGTGGTGCTGTCGCCGTCTTCGGCGACGATGCGCAGTTCTCCATCAGAGGCCGGGGCGCTGCTGGCGGGCGTGGTGCTGCTGGAAGCATCCACCGGGCTTCGCAGCTCCGAGGTCTGATCGACAGAAGTACTGGCAGGCCGCGCCGGTGCGGTGCTGCGATCGGCAATCATCTCGCCACGGTTGAAGGCACGCCATTCCTCGTCGTGCCTGGCCACTTCGCCCAGTGCCTGCTCGGCGCTGAGCGCCCTCGCCCGGGATTCATCCGGCAGTTTGAGCACGTAACCTGCCTTCAGCAGGTTGACGTTGCCGTTGATGAAGGCGTCCGGATTCATTTCGGCTATGGCGAGCATGGTCTGCTGCACGCTCACGGCATTGGAGGGGCGGGCCCGGGATGCGATGGACCAGAGAGTGTCGTCTCTGTCGGTCATTCCATACTCGTCACCGGCGAGACCGCGATCGAGAGGAGACGGCTGAGTCGGCTCTGAGGCCCGGGGCGCCATCTGAACCCGGGTACCCGGCGTCGCCGGCTCCACCCGCTGGACCCGTCCGGTATTGCCGGCCGTCCGGTTCTGGGCGGGCGCGCTCACCGCAGGGGCAGCCGCTTCGCTGAACGTCGGCGGATCGAGCAGCACCGTGTACTCCTTGAGCAGGCGACCGTTGGGCCACAGCACTTCGACGAGGAAGTTCAGATACGGCTCGGTGATGGGACGGCTGGACGTGATGACGATCTGAGGATCGCCGGTGGGACCGACGCCCACCTCGAAATCGAGAGACGTGAGAAAGAAGAACCGCTCCACGCCGACCCGATCGAAGTCTTCGCTGGAGCCGAGTGAGACGAGAATCTCGCCAGGTTCGAGTCCGGAGGCGTCGAACAGCTCGATGGTCGCGCTGAAATCCTGATTCAGTGCGGAATTGAGCTCGATCTCACCAAGTCCGAGCGCGAAGCTCTGGGGCGCGGCAACTACCGCACACAGGCTGAGAATGATTGCGCTGGCACGACCGCGCGCACGCAACCGGCTGAGCAAGAACCTATACATAGGTGCCCCCTCTGAATACATCTTCATTTACGTTGAACAGGTGTCGGAACCCCGACCGGGTCACCTCGATGACGACCTCGATCACAACGATCCCGATCGTAGCAGGGGCCGGTGGGAGCAGGCTTCCCTCCCCAATAGAAGAAAACCCGACCAGCGATTGTTTCACTGCCGTCCTGTGCAAGTTTCTCAACATCTGCGGTCTGTTCCCGTGGAAAATCCAGTTCCGTAGGCGAACGTTAACCTAGAAGATCAGACCAAATATTGCAGTAAGTACCAATTATGGCAGTTCTTTTTGGGGTTTTGACAGCCCTGAGCGCCCCAAACTGTCATATTTTTTCATGACCTTCCGAAGAGGGCTCCCGGCCGGTTCGGAGGATGTCAGCTAAGCAGCGGAATCAGCTGCTCGGCAATCTGCACACTGTTGAGTGCTGCCCCTTTCCGGACGTTGTCGGAAACCACCCATAGATCAAGACCTTGCGGATGTGAAACGTCTTCACGAATGCGGCCCACGAAGACCGGGTCGGTACCGGCCGCCTGACCCACGGCCGTGGGATAGCCGCCGGGTGCTGTCTCGTCCATCACCGTCACACCGGGGGCCGATTCGAGCAGCGCGCGGGCTTCTGCCGCCCCGAGTTTCCGCTCCGTCTCGATGTGAACGGCCTCGGAATGGCCATAGAACACGGGAATCCGCACGCAGGTAGGATTCACGAGAATGGCCGGGTCGAGGATCTTCTGGGTTTCCCAGACCATCTTCATCTCTTCCTTCGTATAGCCATTGTCCTGAAACTTGTCTATGTGCGGGATGGCGTTGAAGGCAATCTGCACCGGCATGACTTTCGGCTCGATGGGCCGGGTATTGAGCAGATCGGCCGTCTGCCCGGCCAGCTCCCGCACTCCGCCGGCACCGGCACCCGATACGGCCTGATAGGTGGCCACGTTGATCCGGCGGATGCGGGCGGCGTCGTGCAGCGGCTTCAGCGCCACCACCATCTGGATGGTCGAGCAGTTGGGATTGGCGATGATGTTCCGGTTGCGGTAGTCGGCGACCTTCTCCGGATTCACCTCGGGGACCACCAGCGGAATGTCCTCCTCGTAGCGGAAGCAGGAGGTATTGTCGATGACCACACAGCCCGCGGCGGCCGCCTTCGGCGCATACTCCGCGGACAGATCACCACCGGCGGAAAACAGACCGATCTGCACCTGGCTGAAATCAAACTGATCAAGGCGTTTGACCATGACCGAGCGGCCGCGGAACTGAACCCGCTTGCCCTCGGACCGTTCACTGGCGAGCAGGTGCAGACTGCGGACCGGAAACTTCCGTTCTTCCAGAATCTCGACCAGTGCCTCACCCACTGCGCCTGTCGCACCGACTATGGCGACGTCATACCCTTCACTCATCGTCATTCTCCACCGAGTGCGGCCAGGACGGCCTCGCCCATTTCCACGGTGCCGACCGGGCGGAAGGTTTCCGCGCTCCCTTCCGGTGCGATGTCGGCCGTCCGGTATCCCTCTGCGAGCACCCGATTGACCGCCGCCTCGATGGCATCGGCCGCGGCGGGCGCATCCAGGCTGTAGCGGCACATCATCGCCACGGACAGGATGGTCGCCAGCGGATTGGCCCGGTTCTGTCCGGCAATGTCCGGCGCCGAGCCGTGGACCGGCTCATACAGGCCGCTGCCATCCGCCGCCAGAGAGGCCGACGGCAGCATGCCGAGGGATCCGGTCAGCATGGCCGCCACATCCGACAGAATGTCGCCGAACATGTTCCCGGTTACCATCACGTCGAACTGCTTCGGCGCCCGGACCAGCTGCATGCCCGCGTTGTCCACGTACATGTGGCTCAGCGCCACATCCGGGAAATCCTCCGCCACCTGAGTGACCACTTCGCGCCAGAGCTGCGTCACCTCGAGCACATTGGCCTTGTCCACCGAGCACAGACGGCCGTTGCGCTTCCGCGCCAGCTCGAAGGCCACCCGTGCGATCCGATCGATTTCGTGCTCGCTGTAGACGTAGGTATTGAACCCGCGCCGCTCGTTGTCCACGACTTCCACTCCCCGCGGCTCACCGAAATAGATACCGCCGGTCAGTTCGCGGACGATGAGAATGTCCAGATCCGCAACCAGCTCGGGTTTCAGGGACGATGCGCCAGCCAGCGGTCCGAACAGGATGGCCGGGCGCAGATTGGCGAAGAGCTCGAGCCCCGCCCGAAGCCCGAGCAGCCCCCGTTCCGGCCGCTCGAGGGTGGGGAGGTCGTCCCATTTCGGGCCACCGACAGCGCCGAGCAGCACCGCCCGGCTGTCCCGCGCCTTCGCCAGAGTCTCTTCGGGCAGCGGCGAGCCGGTCTGGTCGATGGCCGTGCCGCCCACCAGCCCCTGCTCCAGGGAAATCGAGAGGCCGTGCAGGGCCGCCGCACGCTCCAGCACCGCCACCGCCACCCGAACCACGTCCGGACCGATGCCGTCGCCGGGCAGAATCAGAATCTGTTCACTCACTGCCTCTGGCCTCCCCTGTCAGGCGGTCGAAGAGCCAGGGCATGTTCCGACGATGTGTCTGCTCGAACGCCTCGATGTCCGCCTTGTGTGCCAGGGTGAGCCCTATGTCATCAAGACCTTTGACAAGAGACACCTTCCGCTTCGGGTCGATTGCGAATCCCACTGTCTCCCCGTCCGGCAGCGTGATGGTCTCGGACGGCAGATCGACCGTCAGCGAAACGGCCGTGTCCCCGCCACACAGCCGGAACAGCTGTTCCACTTTTTCTTCTTCCAGAACAATGGGTAACAGCCCATTCTTAAAACAGTTGCTGAAGAAAATATCTGCATAACTCGGGGCGATGACGGCCCTGAATCCGTACTCCATCAGGGCCCAGACCGCATGCTCCCGACTCGATCCGCAACCGAAATTCTCCCGGGCCAGCAGGAATCGGGCCTCCTGATATCGCGGGTCGTTGAGGACGAACTCATGGTTGATCTGGCGCTCGTTCGGGGTCTTGCCCATTTCGCCTTCATCCAGGAAACGCCACCCGTCAAACAGGTTGTCGCCGAATCCGGTCCGGTGGATGGATTTCAGGAACTGCTTGGGAATGATCTGATCCGTATCCACGTTGACCCGATCCAGGGGCATGACGATGCCCGTCTCGACGTTGAATGCCTTCATGAGAGCGCCCTCACATCCGTGAAATGACCGGCGATCGCTGCTGCCGCCGCCATGGCGGGGCTGACCAGATGCGTCCGCCCGCCGTGCCCCTGCCGGCCTTCGAAGTTCCGGTTCGACGTGGAGGCGCAGTGCTCGCCAGGCTGCAGCTTGTCCGGGTTCATGGCCAGGCACATGGAACAGCCCGCCGCCCGCCACTCGAATCCTGCGTCCACGAAGATCTGCGCCAGCCCTTCCGCTTCCGCCTGTGCCTTCACCAGTCCGGACCCTGGGACCACCATGGCCTGCTTGACCGACGAGGCCACCTTCCGTCCTCTGGCCACGGCCGCGGCCGCCCGAAGATCCTCGATCCGGGAATTGGTGCAGGATCCGATGAACACCCGATCCAGCTTCACCTCGGTGATCGGCTGATCGGCATTCAGGCCCATGTATGCCAGAGCCCGCCGGATCCCGTCCGCCTGCCCCTCGTCCCGGGCATCGGCCGGATTGGGCATGGCGGCATCGATGCCGATCACCATCTCCGGGGAGGTGCCCCAGCTCACCTGAGGCACCAGCTCACCGGCGTTAAGGACAAGCTCGTTGTCGAAAATCGCGTCCGGATCGCTGACGAGTGCGCGCCAGTACGCCTCTGCTTCCGCCCAGCGCCCGCCGGAGGGAGCGAACGGCCGGCCCTGCACGTATTCCAGCGTTCTGTCGTCCACCGCCACCATGCCCGCCCGGGCACCCGCCTCGATGGACATGTTGCAGACGGTCATCCGCCCTTCCATGCTGAGCGCCCGTACCGCCTCTCCGTGAAACTCGATGGTGTGACCGGTGGCGCCCGCGGTGCCGATCCGGCCGATGATGGCGAGCACCAGGTCCTTGGCGGACACACCCTCCGGCAACCGGCCATCCGCCCGAACGCTGTAGTTGCCCGCCTTGTTCTGCACCAGGCACTGGGTGGCGAGCACGTGCTCCACATCGGAGGTGCCGATACCCTGCGCAAGCGCCGCGAAGGCGCCGTGGGTGGAGGTGTGCGAGTCCCCGCAGACGATGGTCATGCCGGGCAGGGTCGCCCCCTGCTCCGGACCCACCACGTGAACGATCCCCTGCCGGGGATCCAGGATGTCGAACTGGGTGATACCGAACCGCCGGCAGTTGGCATCCAGTGTTTCCACCTGCTCCCGGGCAATGAGATCGGTGATGCCCTCGATGCCGGCTTCCCGGTTCTCGGTGGGCACGTTGTGATCCGGCGTGGCCAGATTGGCGTCGATCCGCCAGGGAGCACGGCCGGCGAGCGTCAGACCTTCGAACGCCTGCGGCGAGGTGACCTCGTGCAGCAGCTGCTGATCGATGTAGAGCATGGTCTGACCGTCATCGCGGACACCCACCACATGGGCGTCCCAGACCTTGTCGTAGAGAGTTCTTGCTGCCACCGCTGACCTTCCGAGGTTTATGGGAGGCGGGCATGGTATGCGCGGTACTTCAATAAAACAAATTCATTGTATTTATGCTTAGAATTCCAATCGAGAATACTGCCAACGACCCCGAGGTGCCGGCTCATGGATGCGACAGACCTGGAGACTTTCATCGCCGTAGCGGAAGGCAGTTCCTTCTCCCGGGCCGCGGAACGGCTCAATCTGACCCAGCCGGCGGTCACCAAGCGCATCCAGCGTCTCGAGGCGAGCCTCGGCACGCGGCTGCTCGATCGGATCGGCAGGCGTGTGGAGCTGACCGAAGGCGGCCGGCTGCTGCTCCCGAGGGCGAAGAGCCTGCGCGCAGAAATGGCCGATACCCGCCGGTTGCTGGAGAATCTGAGGCACGGCGTCAGCGGTACCCTGGACCTGGCAACCTCTCACCACGTGGGCCTGCACCGGCTGGCACCGGTGCTCAAGACTTTCAGCGACCGCTATCCTCAGGTCCGGCTCGACATCCGCTTCGAAGATTCCGAGGACGCCCACGAACTGGTCCGCCGGGGCGACAGCGAGCTCGCGGTGGTGACTCTGGATCCGAAAGGGCCCGCCGATCTGGCCTATGAAACGCTGTGGGACGATCCGCTCACGTTCATGGTGGCCCGGGATCATCCGCTGGCCGCCTCCCCGGCCATCGGTCTGGAGGCACTGGCCCGCTACCCGGCCATTCTGCCCGGGCTGGCCACCTATACCGGACGGATCGTCGCCGACCTGTTCGCGGCCAGACAGATCGAGATCAGCGCGCCGCTGTCCACCAACTACCTGGAAACCATCAGCATGCTGACCCGCACGGGCCTCGGCTGGAGCCTGCTGCCCCGGTCCATGCTGACCCCCGATCTCGTGGCGCTGGAGACGGACGCGCCGGCTCAGCGGCGGACGCTCGGCCGCGTGACGAATCCGGGCAGGACCCGCTCCAACGCGGCCAGTGCCTTCATCGGGATTCTGGAAACCTTCGCCGACTGATCAGCGCCGGTCCGTGGGATCCACCTGACCCCGGTGACGGAGCAGATGATCCATTAGCACGAGCGCCATCATGGCCTCGGCGATGGGCACCGCACGGATGCCCACACAGGGATCGTGCCGGCCTTTGGTCACGACTTCCGTCTCTTTGCCGGAACGGTCCACGGTTCTGCCAGGTGTGGTCAGGCTGGAGGTGGGCTTGAGCGCGATCCGGGCGATCAGGTCCTGGCCGGAGGAAATACCGCCGAGCACGCCGCCGGCGTGGTTGCTCAGGAAACCCGAGGCACGGATTTCATCCCGATGCTCGGTCCCCCGCTGACCGACGACGTCGAAGCCGTCGCCCACGGCCACGCCTTTGACCGCATTGATGCTCATGAGAGCGCCGGCCAGCTCCGCATCGAGTTTTCCGAACACGGGCTCACCGAGGCCCGCCGGCATTCCGGTGGCCGTCACGGTGACCTCGGCACCGATGGAATCACCCTCCCGGCGCAGCTGATCGATGAGCGCGGCGATCTCCGCGACCCGATCGGGATCCGGGCAGAAGAAATCGTTCCGGGCAATCGCGTCGAGCTGTTTCGGCTCGATACGGATGGCGCCCACGGCCGAAAGATAACCCTGGATGTGGATACCGCGGGTGCCCAGATACTTCCGGGCGATGGCACCGGCCGCCACCCGCATGGCCGTCTCCCGGGCGGACGAGCGGCCGCCGCCGCGGTAGTCCCGGAAGCCGTACTTGGCATCGTAGGTGAAATCCGCATGAGCCGGACGATACAGCTCCCGGATGTCACTGTAGTCCTTGCTCTTCTGATCCACGTTTTCGATCACGAGCCCGATGGCGGTGCCCGTGGTCAGGCCTTCGAACACGCCGGAAAGGATGCGGACCTGGTCCGGCTCCCTGCGCTGGGTCGTGTACTTCGACTGCCCGGGCCGGCGTCGATCCAGGTCACCCTGCAGGTCCGCCTCCGTGAGCGGCAGACCCGGCGGGCAGCCGTCCACCACCGCACCCAGAGCAACCCCGTGGCTTTCGCCGAAGGTCGTCACCGTGAATGCCTGTCCGAAAGTGTTGCCTGCCACGAGGAGATCCGAAAACGCTGGTGACGCGGCAGTATGCGGATTCGCCGGGTCAGGTCAACGGCAGGAGGACGAACACGCCTTCGCCGCCCTGCTCGAATTCCGGCCAGTAGAAGGCCAGATCCGGATACGCGCGTCCGAGTGCGGCGGCGCTCATGCCCACCTCGCAGACGAGCACACCCTCCTCCGTCAGCCGGCTGCCGCGACCCTCGATGATCTGCCGGACCAGCGCCAGCCCGTCCTCGCCGCCGGCGAGACCGAGTTCGGGTTCCTGACGGTACTCGGCCGGCAGAGACGCCATGTCCGCCGCATCCACGTAAGGCGGGTTGCTCAGAACCAGATCGTAGCGGACGCCGTCGGGCAGCGGTTCGTAGAGGCTGCCTTCGAAGACCCGGACCCGTCCCTCCAGGCCATGCGCTGCCACGTTCTCCCGTGCCAGAGCGACCGCAGCCGGGTCCAGATCCACCAGATCCACGCGTGCGTCCGGCCACAGGAGTGCGGCGCTGATGCCGATGCAGCCCGAGCCGGTGCAGAGATCGAGCACACGCGCCGGCGAACGCGTCAGCCAGGGACGGAAGCCCGACTCGAACAGCTCGCCGATGGGCGATCGGGGAACCACCACGCCCGGCCGGATCAGGAATTCATGACCGGCGAACCACCAGCGGCCGAGCAGATACGCCAGAGGCTGACGCTCGTCGATCCGGCGCCTGAGCAGCGAACGGATGGCATCGACCGTCTCCGGCGCGAGCGGCACTGCCAGATTTTCTTCGTCATCTGCCAGATCGGCCACCGACAGAACCAGGACGGTGGCTTCGTCCCAGGCATTGTCCGTGCCGTGTCCGAACACCACCCCTGCGGCGCTCAGTGTCTGGGCACACGTCTCGATCAGTTCACCCACACGCGTCACGATCCGTGGGAAAGCCGGTGCGGCAGCACGAGCTCCAGCCGGGAAGTCATGCCGAGCCGCGGCAGCAGCGGCCCGGCGCCGAAGGGCACCAGAGCCGGTCCGTCTTCTGTCGTGAGCGCATCCGCGGCCTGGCGGGCACAGTCCAAGGCACGCTCGAGGAGAACATCTGCGGATTCCGGTCCGTACAGATGACAGACCACGTAGACGGTCTGACCTTCGAACACGGCCATCCCCGGCGCCAGGGCCGCGAGCCGGTCCATCGCCTCGTCGTCCAGTCCGCCCCGGCGATCCGGATCGATGCCTTCGAGCAGGGTCATGCCCTCACCCGCCAGGTTGTCCAGCGCTTCCGCATTGTGGCTGAGCGCCACGTCACGGTCGGGACGCAGCACCTCCAGATGTGCGTAGATACGCTTGTTGCCCCGTTCGATCACGTAGAGGGCGATCAGCGCGTCCTCGAGCTCGCCCGCAAAATAGAACTGATTGGCATCCGGGCCATAGAGGATGGCCCGGTTGAAGATCTGATTCGCCCAGAGATTGCTTCGCCCGCAGTCACGGCCCCGGCAGCTGAACAGAGGCTCGATGTCGAGCACGGTCAGATAGTGGCGGATGACTTCCTCGGTGGATGTGCCGGATGGCATCTCGTAGGTCGCCCACTCCCGGGAGGCAGACGTCCGGACCTCATGCTCCACCCGGACGTCCCGGCGGGTTCTGTCCACCCGGCCGAGGGCGTATTCACGGCGCTTCAGGCTGTCGTCCCGCTCGTAGCCGACGATCCAAGAGTCAGGCACCCGGGGAAGATTCAGCGGGTCCTGCGCACCGGATACGTCCGCCGCCTGCACCGGCAGTGCGAGCAGGAGACAGAGCAGACTCAGAACCCGGACGGCCGTCGTGCCGCCCGCAGCTGTATCGAAGATCGGCATTCGGCCAATGCTAATGACGCACCGGCCGGATGCAAACGACCGGTCAGTCATCCAGCAGTGAAAGCAGCAGCCGGTTTAGGCGATTGACGTAGGCCGCCGCGTCCCTGGGGGCGGTGCCGTCGGCCAGGCTCGCCTGATCGAAGAGAATCAGAACCAGGTCTCTGAACCGGTCTTCGTCCGCTTCCCGGTCCAGACGGGTCAACAGCGGGTGCCCGGCGTTGTACTCGAAGACGGGCTTCGACGCAGGCAGCTGCTGGCCGGTGGCTTCCAGGATCTTGCGCATCTGAGCACCGGGGTCGTGCGCACCCAGGACCAGACAGGCCGGCGAGTCGGTCAGCCGCTGGGACGGACGGACGTCCTCCACCTGATCGTCGAGCACCGCCTTGATGCGTTCGGTGAGCCCGTCGCTTTCCGTCTCAGGGGTTTCGTCCGCCTCGCCAGGCAGTGCCAGATCGCCCCGCATGACGTCCACGAACGCCTTGCCATCGAAGTCCTGAAGATTCGACATCATCCACTCGTCGATGCGATCGAACAGCAGCAGCACCTCGATACCCTTCTTCCGGAAGACTTCCAGGTGCGGGCTCGATTTCGCATTCTCCGGCGACTCTGCGATCAGGTAATAGATCTTCTCCTGACCTTCCACCATGCGGCCAACGTAGTCCTCGAGAGAGACGTGTTTCTCCTCGTCCGGGTCCGTGGTGGACGCGAAGCGCAGGAGCTTGAGAATGGTTTCCCGATTGGCGAAGTCTTCGCCCGTACCTTCCTTCAGCACCTCGCCGAATTCACCGATGAAAGTCTGATAGTCCGCCGGCTCGTTCTTAGCCAGAGTCTCCAGCATGTTCAGGGCCCGCTTGGTGAGCGCACTGCGGATGCTGGTCACCCGTTCGTCCTGCTGCAGGATTTCCCGGGAAACGTTCAGCGGCAGGTCGTTGGAATCCACCACGCCCTTGATGAAACGCAGGTACAGCGGCAGGAACTGCTCCGCCTCGTCCATGATGAAGACACGCTGGACGTAGAGCTTGAGCCCTCTCGGCGCCTCCCGGTTCCAGAGATCGAACGGCGCCGAGCGCGGCACGTAGAGCAGGCTCGTGTATTCGAGCTTGCCTTCCACCCGGTTGTGGCTCCAGGACAGCGGATCCTGGAAGTCGTGGGAGACGTGCTTGTAGAACTCCCGGTACTCGTCCTCTTCCACCTCGCTTCGGGACCGGGTCCAGAGCGCCTTGGCGGAGTTGACGGTCTCGAATTCCGTGGCAGCGGTCCCGGAGGTCCCGTCATCGTCGGCGGGCGGCGCAACTTTCTCCATCTCCACCGGCACGCCGATGTGGTCCGAGTAGCGGCCGACGATGTTTCGCAGCCGGTAGGCATCGGCGAACTCCTTCGCATCCGGTTTCAGATGCAGAATGACCTGCGTGCCGGCGGGCAGATCGGGCGCGTCCTCGACGGTGAACGCGTCCTCGCCCCTGGACGTCCAGCGGGTGCCGGTACCGGATTCACCCTGCCCGTCGAGGGCCGAACGCGTGAGCACTTCCACCTCATCGGCGACGATGAAGGCACTGTAGAAGCCGACGCCGAACTGACCGATCAGATTGGAGTCTTTCTTCTGATCCCCCGTCAGCTGATTCAGGAACTCGGCGGTGCCGGATTTGGCGATGGTGCCGAGATGCTCGATCACCTGATCCCGGGTCATGCCGATCCCGTTGTCGGCGATGCTCACGGTGCCGTTCTCCTCATCGAAGGTCACCCGGATGGCGAAATCGCCCGCAGGGACCAGGTCCGGCTTCGCGATGGACTCGAAGCGGAGCTTGTCGATGGCGTCGGATGCGTTGGAGATGAGCTCCCGGAGGAAGATTTCCCTGTTCGAATACAGGGAGTGGATCATCAGCTGCAGCAGCTGCTTGGCCTCCGTCTGGAAGCCGTAAGTCTCGGTGGTGACAGGTTCAGCCATGCGTTCGCCCTGGTTGTGTGACTCCAGGGCGCTTTATAAGGCCGCTTGCCTGATTTTCAAGGGCGACCGCCAAATTGACGGTCGCACCGCGGCAGGGATCAGTCCCAGCCGGTCACCTCGGACAGGGCGTCGCCGATGTCGGCCAGGCTCTTCACCGTGCGTACGCCTGCTGCTTCGAGCGCGGCGAACTTATCGGCCGCCGTGCCTTTACCACCGGCGATGATGGCACCGGCATGGCCCATCCGTTTCCCGGGCGGAGCGGTGACGCCGGCAATGTAGCCGACGACGGGCTTGGTCACGTTGGCCTTGATGAACTCGGCCGCTTCTTCCTCGGCCGTCCCGCCGATCTCACCCACCATGACGATGGCCTCCGTGGCCGGATCGTCCTGGAACAGAGTCAGAATGTCGATGAAGTGACTGCCCGGGATGGGGTCGCCGCCGATGCCCACGCAGGTGGACTGACCATAGCCCTTGTCCGTGGTCTGCTTGACCGCCTCATAGGTCAGCGTGCCGGAGCGGGAGACGATGCCCACCTTGCCGGGCAGATGAATCTCACCGGGCATGATGCCGATCTTGCATTCCCCGGGCGTGATCACCCCCGGGCAGTTCGGACCGATCAGGCGTACGCCGACGCTGTCGATCTTGGCCTTCACCTTCAGCATGTCGAGAGTCGGAATACCTTCCGTGATACAGACCACCAGCTCGATACCGGCATCCACGGCTTCCAGAATGGAGTCCTGACAGAATGGCGCGGGCACGTAGATCACCGATGCGGTGGCGCCCGTCGCTTCCACGGCCTGGCGGACCGTGTCGAAAACCGGTTTGCCGAGATGCTCGGAACCACCCTTGCCCGGCGTTACCCCGCCAACCAGCTGGGTGCCGTAGGCAATGGCCTGCTCGCTGTGCAGCGTGCCCTGGCCGCCGGTGAAACCCTGGCAGATGACCTTGGTGTTCTTGTCGACCAGTACGCTCATGCCTTACCTCCTGCTGCAGCCACCGCTTTTTCGGCCGCGTCCGTGAGGCTCTCTGCGGCGATGATGTTGAGACCGCTCTTGTCCAGCGTCTCCCGGCCGAGGGCTGCGTTGTTGCCCTCGAAACGGACGACCACGGGCACTTCCACGCCCACTTCCTCCACAGCACCGATGATGCCCTCGGCGATCACCGCACAGCTGACGATGCCGCCGAAGATGTTGATCAGCACGGCCTTCACGTTCTCGTCCGAGAGAATGATCTTGAATGCCTCGGAGACCGCCTCCTTGGTGGCGCCGCCGCCCACGTCCAGGAAATTGGCCGGATTGCCGCCGTGCAGCTTCACCAGATCCATGGTGCCCATGGCGAGCCCCGCGCCGTTCACCATGCAGCCGATGTTGCCGTCGAGCGCCACGTAGTTGAGGTTGTACTCTGCCGCCTGGGCTTCGCGCTCGTCTTCCTGAGACGGGTCGTGCATGGCAGCGACCTTCTCCTGGCGATACAGCGCATTGCCGTCGACGTTCACCTTGGCATCCAGACAATGGATGTTGCCCTCGGAGGTGACCACCAGCGGATTGATCTCCAGCAGCGAACAATCCAGATCCTCAAATAGTTTGGCTAACCCCATGAAAAGATTCGTAAATTGCCTGATCTGAGGGCCTTTCAGACCGAGCTGGAAGGCCAGCTCACGGCCCTGGAACGGCTGGGGTCCGACCGCCGGGTCGATGGTCGCCCGGAGGATCTTCTCCGGCGTCTCTTCGGCCACCTGCTCGATCTCCACACCACCTTCCGTGGACGCCATGAAGACGATGCGACGGCTTCCCCGGTCCACCACGGCACCGAGATAGAGTTCCGTATCGATGTCCGTGCAGCTTTCCACGTAGATCTTGCTCACCGGCTGACCGTGCTCGTCGGTCTGTATGGTGACCAGATTCTTGCCGATCCACTGGTCGGCGAACGCGCGTACCTCGTCCGTACTGTCGGCCAGCTTCACGCCACCGGCTTTGCCGCGTCCGCCGGCGTGCACCTGCACCTTGACCACCCAGCGGTCTCCGCCGATCTTCTCTGCCGCAGCCACGGCCTCGTCGGCCGTATCCACCGCATATCCCTCGGATACGGGCAGGCCGTATTCCGCAAACAGGCCTTTGGCCTGGTACTCGTGTAGGTTCATGATTTTCCTGTCAGTACGTTTCCAGTCAGTGCGTTTGTGTTGGTCTGCCCGCTACTTGCGCTTGCGATTCACCATGTGGATCGCGTGCCCGGCAACACCCAGCGCGGCTTCGTGCACCGCTTCCGACAGCGTCGGGTGCGCGAACATGATCAGCCCGAGATCTTCGGCACAGGCGTCGAATTCCATGGCGATGACGGCCTGGGCCACCAGCTCGGAGGCCTGCGGACCGAGAATGTGCACCCCGAGGATGCGATCGGTCTCGGCATCGGCGAGGATCTTCACCATGCCTTCCGTATCGTTGGCGGCCAGGGCCCGGCCGCTGACTCCGAAGGGAAAGCTGCCCACATTATAGGCTTCTCCGGAGGCTTTCAGGGCCTGCTCGGTCTTCCCCACCCAGGCGATTTCCGGGTGCGTATAGATCACGCTCGGCACGGTATCGTAGTTGACCAGCGGCTTCTGGCCGGCGATCCGCTCGGCCACCATGATGCCTTCCTCCATGCCCTTGTGCGCGAGCATGGGACCTCGAACCACGTCGCCCACGGCATACACGCCCGGCGCATCCGTCGCACAGACGTCGTTGACGAACAGAAAGCCCCGCTCGTCCAGATTCACGCCGGAATCCGGCGCCAGCAGCCCTTCCGTATAGGGACGCCGACCCACGGCAACGATCAGCTTGTCCACGGTGAGGTTGTGCTCGCCTTCACCGTCCTGATAAGTCACCTCAACGGTGCCATTGGACGACTTTGCACCCATCACCCGGGTGCCGAGCCGGATATCCAGGCCCTGGCCTTTGAGGATCTTCAGTGCATCCCGGGCGATCCGCTGATCCGCCATGGGCAGGAAGTCTTCCAGGGCCTCCAGCACCACCACTTCGGAACCGAGGCGGTTCCAGACGCTGCCGAGCTCCAGACCGATGACCCCCGCACCGATCACGCCCAGGCGTTCCGGGACGGTTTCGAGCTCCAGGGCACCGGTCGAGTCCACGATCAGATCTCCGTCCACCGGTGCAGGTGGGATGTCCACGGGCACGGAGCCCGGAGCCAGAATCACGTGCTTCGCCTCGAGCGTGCGGGTCTCCCCTTCGTGCGGAACGTACTCCACCTGGCGGTTGGCCTTCAGCTTGCCGGTACCGGGAAGATCCGTCACGCCGTTGGCCTTGAACAGACCTGCCACACCGCCTGTCAGCTTCGCGACCACCTCATCCTTGTGCGCGATCATCCGGGGCACGTCCACGGAAACGCCCTTCACCCCGATACCGACCGCGGCGAAATGCTCCTTCGCGTCCACGTATTTGTGAGACGAATCCAGCAGCGCCTTCGAGGGTATGCACCCCCAGTTCAGGCAGGTGCCACCCGGGGCCGGTTTGCCGTCCTTACCCAGGCTCTTGTCGATGCAGGCCGTGGAAAGGCCCAGCTGTGCGGCCCGGATGGCCGCGTGATAGCCGGCCGGTCCGGCGCCGATCACGATGACGTCGAAGGAATCACTCATCTTGGTTCGAGCCTCGTTGAGAATGAATTAGAGTTCCAGAAGGATACGGGCCGGATCTTCGATCATGCCCTTGAGCGTGACCAGGAAGCGCACGGCCTCCTGTCCATCGATGAGCCGGTGATCGTACGACAGGGCGAGATACATCATGGGTCTGACCACGATCTCGCCATCCACCACCATCGGCCGTTCCTGAATCTTGTGCATGCCGAGAATGGCCGTCTGTGGCGGGTTCAGAATCGGCGTGGAGAGGAGCGAACCGAACACGCCGCCATTGGAAATGGTGAAGGTCCCGCCCGCCATGTCATCGATGGAAAGCTTGTTCTCTCTGGCCTTGCTGCCGTACTCGTTGATCTGGTCTTCGATCTGGGCGAGCGACAGCGCGTCCGCATCCCGGACCACGGGCACCACCAGCCCCCGCTCGGTGCTGACCGCGACGCCGATGTCGTAATAGCCGTGGTAGATGATGTCGTCAGCGTCGATGGACGCATTGACCGCCGGGAACCGCTTCAGGGATTCCACCGCGGCCCGCACGAAGAACGACATGAACCCGAGGCGGGTGCCGTTGTGACGCGCCTGAAATTCTTCCTGATAACGTTTGCGCATGGTCATGATCGGCTGCATGTCCACCTCGTTGAAGGTGGTGAGCATGGCTGCGTTGTGCTGCGCTTCCACGAGGCGCCTGGCGATGCTGGCGCGCAGGCGGGTCATGGGCACGCGGCGCTCGACACGCTCGCCGGACTCGGCAAACGGCTCATCCGCGGGTGCCCGGGGCTGATCAGCCGCCGGCGTCGCCGCCGGAACCGCAGTGGAGGCTGGCGCTGCTGTCTGATCGGCGACGGCCCGGGTCACGTCATCCTTGGTGATCCGGCCGTCCTTGCCGGTTCCGGAGACACTCTGAATGTCCAGACCCTGCTCATCGGCCAGTTTCTTCGCGGCGGGACTGGCGCTGACCGATCCCGCGGACGCGGGTACCGTGCCGGCCGGTGCCCCACCAGGCTCCGGCGGCGGGCTCGGCGGGACCGCCTCCGACGCCTCGAACCGGGCGATGAGCTCCTCGCTTTCCACGGTTTCGCCTTCGTCTTTCAGGATCTCCGTGAGAGCGCCGTTGTCCGGTGCCACCACCTCGAGCACGACCTTGTCCGTCTCGATATCCACCAGCAGATCGTCCCGGGCCACGGCCTGTCCCGGCCGCTTGTGCCAGACGGCCACCGTCCCTTCGCTGATGGATTCCGGAAAGGTGGGCGCTTTGATGTCCATGATCCGTTTTTCCTTGTTCCTTTATCGCTTCTTTGTCGCTTCTTGATCGCTTCTAGAAAGTCACTTCCATGCTGGTCGCAGAGAACGATCAGCCGAACAGCGCATCTTCCACCAGGCGCTGCTGGCGGACCGTATGGGCGCCGGCGAAACCACCGGCAGGCGCCGCAAACGGTTCCCGGCCGGCATACGCCAGATAGAGCGTGTCGTCGTGCTTGAGAATCACGCGGCGCATGTGGTGCTGACTGGCGTACCAGGCACCCTGATTCATGGGCTCCTCCTGGCACCAGACCACGTCCTTGAGGCCCTCGTAGGGCGCGATCACCTCCTCCAGGCGCTCCTCCGGAAAGGGATAGAGCTGCTCCAGACGGACGATGGCCACGTTGTCGGCCTCAGCCTCCCGGCGCCGTTCGAGGAGGTCGTAGTAGACCTTGCCGCTGCACAGAATCAGCCGGTCGACCTTCGCCGGGTCCAGATCCTCCACTTCCGGCAGTACGGTTTCGAAGCTGCCGTGGGCCAGATCCTCCAGGGTGGAGACGGCCAGCTTGTGCCGGAGCAGGCTCTTCGGCGTGAGCGCCACCAGCGGGATCCGTGCCGGGCGGATCGCCTGGCGCCGCAGCATGTGGTAGACCTGAGCCGGCGTCGTGGGAATGCACACCTGCATGTTGTGCTGCGCACAGAGCTGCAGGAAACGTTCGAGTCTGGCAGACGAGTGCTCGGGCCCGGCACCTTCGTAGCCGTGCGGCAGCAGCATGGTCAGCCCGCACAGCCGCAGCCATTTGATGGCGCCGCTGGATATGAACTGATCGATCACCACCTGAGCCCCGTTGGCGAAATCGCCGAACTGCGCCTCCCAGATCACGAGCGTCCTGGGGGCGGTGGTGGAATAGCCGTACTCGAAGGCGAGGACGGCTTCCTCGGACAGCAGCGAATCATAGATCTCGAACGACGCCTCTTCCGAGACCGTCTGCAGCGGAACGTGCCGCTCGCCGTCCTTCTGGTTGTACACGCAGGCATGACGGTGTGAGAAGGTGCCGACACCCACGTCCTGGCCCGTCAGGCGGACGCCGAGACCGCCGTCGAGCAGCGTCGCATAGGCCATGACCTCGGCGAAGCCCCAGTTGATGGGCATCGCACCTGCGGCCATCTTGTGCCGGTCTTCGAGGATCTTCTGCACCTGGCGCTGCAGGACGAAGCTTTCCGGCATTTCCTCCAGACGGGCTGCCAGCGCGCGGAGCCGGTCCAGCGGCACGGTGGTATCCGCGGGCGTATTCCAGTCGTGGCCGAGGTACGGCTCCCAGTTCACGAACAGATTCACGTCCGGCTCGTGCACGAGCGACAGGGCCACGTGCCCGCCGTTCTCCAGCGCCTGACGGTAGGTCTCCACCATGTCGTCCGCCTGATGCGTGGTCACGGACCCCTCCGCCACCAGTCTGTCCACGTACAGAGACCGGGTGGTGGGCAGCGAGCGGATCTTCTTGTACATGAGCGGCTGAGTCTTCATGGGCTCTTCCGCTTCGTTGTGACCCCGGCGCCGGTAGCAGACCAGGTCGATGACCACGTCCTTGTTGAACTCCATGCGGTAGTCGGCGGCCAGCTGGGTGACGAAGATGACGGCTTCGGGATCGTCGGCGTTCACGTGGAAGATGGGTGCCTGCACCATCTTGGCCACCTCGGTGCAGTACTCGGTGGACCGGGCATCGTCCTGACGATGCATGGTGAACCCGACTTGGTTGTTGATGATCACGTGAATGGTGCCGCCGGTCCTGAAGCCCCGGGTCTGGGACATCTGGAAGGTCTCCATGACCACACCCTGGCCCGCAAACGCCGCGTCTCCATGAACGATGATGGGCACCACGAGATCGCCTTCGGCATCCCTGCGCCGGTCCTGACGGGCCCGGACGGATCCTTCCACCACCGGTGCCACGATCTCCAGGTGCGACGGGTTGAAAGCCAGGGCCAGATGCATCTCGCCGCCCGGCGTCATCACGTTGGTGGAAAACCCCTGGTGGTATTTGACGTCACCGGTCTCTTCCGCGTCGACGTCCGGCATCTTGCCGTCGAACTCGTCGAACAGATCCCAGGGATCCTTCCCGAGGATGTTCACCAGCACGTTCAGCCGCCCGCGGTGGGCCATGCCGATGACGGTTTCCTTGATGCCGTGGGAGCCCAGCCGCTGCAGCATCTCGTGCAGCATGGGAATGAAGCTCTCTCCCCCCTCGAGCCCGAACCGCTTGGTGCCGGGATAGCGACCGTGCAGGTACTTCTCCAGGCCTTCCGCGGCGGTCAGCCGCTCCAGGATCGTCAGCTTCTGCGCATTCGAGAACTCGGGATGGGCCCGCACACTCTCGATCCGCTGCTGCACCCAGAGCTGCTCGCTCGCCTCGACGATGTGCATGTACTCGAACCCGATCGAGCTCGAGTAGGTCCTCTCCAGGGCATCGACGATCTCCGAGAGCT
Organism: Gammaproteobacteria bacterium; assembly: GCA_030425195.1. Taxonomy (GTDB): domain Bacteria; phylum Pseudomonadota; class Gammaproteobacteria; order Pseudomonadales; family Azotimanducaceae; genus SZUA-309. The sequence continues at coordinate 80,450 of JAUIAV010000014.1, forward strand.
TCGCGGCGCCCGCGCCGTAGTGAAAGGTACCGGTATGGTAGGTGTCATCCAGATCCGCCGGTGACAGATGGTGGTATGCAAGATCGAGAATGGGCGCCGGCGGTCTTTCCATGAGCCCGAGCGGGTCGATGTTGGCTTTCTTATGCCCCCGGTGACGGTAGGCGGCCACCAGATCCTGAACCCGCATCTGCTTCTGTTCGTGCGCATTCTGAACCAGCGTGCTCTCCCGCTCGGGGCGGGCTTTCAGACGGTTGCGGCCGAGGCGCTCGAAATGCTGAATGACAGTGGAGTGCGGGACGTCCGGCTTGAGCGCCGTCTCGAGGCGCGGCAGCTTCTCGAAGTACTCGCGCCACTCCACGGGGACGCTGTTCGGGTCTTCCAGGAAAGACTCGTACAGGGACTCGATGTAGGCAACGTTGTTCCCGGCCATGTGGGAACTGCGCTGCATGCGTTCGAGAAATGACTCGGCCATACCACCCTCTTACCGGAATCTGATCTAGGGAGACTCTGAACAGTACCTATGCTGCGACGGCAGCGTCAGAAAGTCACCCGTGACGCCCGTGCTTTCGGTGCCTGCGCGTCCTCAGGTGCCCTGCTGCAGCAGGAGCGTACGGATCTTGCCGATTGCCCGGGTCGGGTTCAGGCCTTTCGGGCAGACGCTGACACAGTTCATGATGCCCCGGCAGCGGAACACGCTGAAGGGGTCGTCCAGATCCGCCAGACGCTCGGCCGTGGCGGTGTCCCGGCTGTCGGCAATGAACCGGTAAGCCTGCAGCAGGCCCGCCGGGCCGATGAATTTATCCGGATTCCACCAGAAGGACGGGCAGGATGTGGAGCAGCAGGCGCAGAGGATGCACTCGTAAAGACCGTCCAGCTTTTCCCGGTCTTCCGGTGACTGCAGCCGTTCCTGTGCCGGCGGCGGCTTGTGGTTGATCAGATAGGGAGTGACCTTCTCGTACTGCTGGTAGAACTGGGTCATGTCCACCACCAGATCCCGCACCACGGGCAGGCCCGGCAGCGGCCTGAGCACCAGCTTGCCGCGCTTGGCCACCTCGGAAACCGGCGTCATGCACGCCAGTCCGTTCCGGCCGTTCATGTTGATGCCGTCGGAACCGCAGACACCCTCACGGCAGGAGCGCCGGTAGGACAGTGAGGGATCCTGGGCCTTCAGCAGCTCCAGCACGTCGAGCACCATGAGATCCTTGCCTTGCGGCAGATCGATGCTCATTTCCCGCATGGCCGGGACCTCGTCCACATCCGGGTTAAATCGATAGACGCTCACCTGCATTCGTCGTTCCTCTGATCCGTTCTCGTGCTTCTCAGTACTTGCGTTCTTTGGGTTCGAAAGCGGGCATGGTTTCGGGCGCGAAATTCACCGCCCGCTTGCCCAGCCGCTTCTCACCGGGGAAATAAAGGCTGTGGCAGAGCCAGTTCTCATCGTCCCGCACCTGGTAGTCGTCACGGGCGTGAGCGCCCCGGCTTTCCTTGCGCTCTTCTGCGGCTATGGCCGTGCATTCGGCCACCTCCAGCAGATTGTCGAGCTCGAGGGCCTCCATCCGGGCGGTATTGAACACTTCGCTCTTGTCCGCCAGATGCGCCTTGCCGATCCGCTCCCGGAGGTCCGCGAGTTTCTGAATGCCCGTTTTCATGTGCGCTTCGGTCCGGAACACCCCGAAACTCTCCTGCATGACGGTCTGCAGCTCCTTCTTCAGTTCCGCCACGCTCTCGCCGCCGGTGGACTCGTTCCAGCGGGCGAGCCGTGCCATGGCGTGCTCCACATCCGAGTCGCTCGGCTCGCGGTAGGTGACACCCTGACGCATCACTTCCTCGATGTGCTTGCCGGCCGCGCGCCCGAAGACGACGAGGTCCAGCAGAGAATTGCCGCCGAGACGGTTGGCGCCGTGCACCGACACGCAGGCCGCCTCGCCGGCCGCGTAGAGGCCGTCGATCATCACGTCGTTGCCCGCGGAATCCTGTGCCAGCGCCTGCCCGGAAACCCCGGTGGGGATTCCCCCCATCATGTAGTGGCAGGTGGGTACCACTGGAATCGGCTCCCTGACCGGATCCGCATGAGCGAAGGTCCGGGACAGCTCCAGAATGCCCGGCAGGCGGCTGTTCAGCACTTCCTCGCCCAGGTGATCGAGCTTCAGCATCACGTGATCGCCGTCCGGCCCGCAGCCGCGGCCGTCCAGAATCTCCAGAATCATGGACCGGGCCACCACGTCACGGCCCGCCAGGTCCTTGGCCGTGGGCGCGTAGCGCTCCATGAACCGCTCGCCGTCCTTGTTGATCAGATAGCCGCCCTCACCCCGGCAGCCTTCCGTGACCAGCACGCCCGCGCCGGCGATGCCGGTCGGGTGGAACTGCCACATCTCCGCGTCCTGAATGGGGAAACCGGCCCGGAGCGCCATCCCTGAGCCATCGCCCGTGCACATGTGGGCGTTGGTGGTGCTCGCGTAGATCCGGCCCGCGCCGCCCGTGGCCAGCACGGTGGCCTTCGAGTGCACGTACACCGTCTCGCCCGACTCCACATCGATGGCGATGAGGCCGACCACGGCCCCGTCCTGGTTCTTCACCAGATCCACGGCGAACCACTCGTTCAGGAACGTGGTGTTGGCCCGCAGATTGGCCTGATAGAGGGTGTGCAGCAGCGTATGACCGGTCCGGTCGGCGGCCGCACAGGTACGGGCCGCCTGGCCCCCTTCCCCGAAGTTCTTCGACTGACCGCCGAACGGCCGCTGATAGATGCGTCCGGACTCGGTCCGGGAGAACGGCAGACCCATGTGCTCGAGCTCGAAAACCGCCTGCGGGCCTTCGCTGCACATGTATTCGATCGCATTCTGGTCGCCGATGTAGTCCGACCCCTTGACGGTGTCATACATGTGCCAGCGCCAGTCGTCATCGGGATCATCACTGGCAATGGCACAGGTGATACCGCCCTGAGCCGAGACGGTGTGCGACCTTGTGGGAAAGACCTTGGTGATCACGGCCGTCCTGAGGCCCGATTGAGCCAGCTGCAGGGACGCCCGCATGCCGGCGCCGCCGCCGCCCACGATCACCCCGTCGAAATCCATTCTGCGAATGCTCGCCACTTGATTAACTCCTTAAGGGCCTCAGAGGCTCCAGAACAGCTGCAGCGCCCACACCACGTAGACGAAGAGAATGAACAGACATCCGCCCTGATAAACCAGGCGGAAGAACGTGTGGTGCCTGCCGAAATAATGCTCGCGGATGTAGTCCGTTCCCACCGTCCACATGCCGATCCACGCATGGGCCGCGGTGGAGAGCACCATCAGCGTGCTGAACAGCAGCATGGGCGTGGAGGCGAAGTACGCCTTGAGGGTGGCGTGATCCATGTCCGGATTGACCAGGAAAAAACCTACCACACAGAGGGTATAGAGCGTGAGCAGGACAGCGCTCACACGCTGCAGGACGAAATCGGACAGGCCGCTGCGGGTCAGGCTCGTGACGTTGGTTACCATATCCAGGCTCCTGTGATGAGGGCCAGCACGACGGAGAGACCGACGACGGCATAGGTGGCGGCCGTAGCGGCCTCGAACGTATCACCGATGTGAAAATCCAGCAGCAGGTGCTTCACACCGGCGAGGATGTGGTAGATCAGCATGGACAGCACGACCCACAGAACGATCTTCGCGAACGGTGCGGCCAGGATGGCAGCGGCCTGTGCAAATCCGGCCTCGGATTCGAGCGCCAGGCTCAGCAGCCACAGCAGATAGCCGATTCCGAGAAACAGAAGGACCCCGGTGATCCGGTGGGCAATGGACGCCAGCGCGGTAAACGGGAAGCTGAAGGTGAAGGGGGATACCGATATGAAAACGGGTCTTTCTTTTTCTCTCATGTCTTTATGCTCATGATTTTGCGCTCATGCTTTCCTGCGGACGCCCGTTCGCTGCAGCCTGCTCACACCCTGAACACTGAGTAACTGAGTAAAAGAGGGCGTCGTCGACGACCTGATCCGGTCATTTGTATTGTCTTACTCAACAAGGCGTCAATACGGCGTGACGGCCGCCGGGATATCCCGGAAGAGGACGCGGCGCTCAAAGGGCGCTGCGACGCGGGCGGTCGGCGGATTTTAGTCGCCCTTGAGGCGCCTTGTACAGGTTCCGGGGCGTTCGGCAGATGAGGGGCTTCCCTCAATTGACAACCGTCACTGCCGTTTATACGCTCCGATGCTTCTAACGATTCTAATAATCAGCCCGACGTCTGCAGTCGACGGCACTCGAGAGGACGACATGCCGGGGTCCTCCGGCGATCGCCAGGAAGTCCGCCAGGAGGCCGTCGGGCGCCTCGAATTCATCCTTGCGGGAGGACACATGACAGATTCCACGGGCAAGACTGCCCAACTGACCATCGACGGCAAGACGATCGATCTGCCGGTGCTTTCCGGCACCGAAGGACCCGATGTCATCGATGTGGGCAAGCTCACTTCCGAGGGCTATTTCACCTACGACCCGGGATTTGTCTCCACCGCTTCCTGCGATTCCGACATCACCTACATCGATGGCGGCGCCGGCGTGCTCCTGCACCGGGGCTATCCCATCGAGCAGCTCGCGGAACAGTCCGATCACCTCGAACTGTGCTACCTGCTGCTCAACGGCGACCTGCCGAACCGGGAAGAGAAGGACCGGTTCGTCAACACCATCAAACATCACACCATGGTGCACGAGCAGCTGGTGCAGCTGTTCCGCGGATTCCGCCGCGATGCCCATCCCATGGCCATCATGTGCGGGGTGACCGGCGCCCTGTCGGCCTTCTATCACGACTCTCTGGACATCGACGACTTCCATCACCGGGTGGTCACCGCGCACCGGCTGATTGCCAAAATGCCGACTCTGGCCGCCATGAGCTACAAGTATTCTCAGGGGCAGCCGTTCATGTATCCGCGCAACGACCTCGACTATGCGGAAAACTTCCTGCACATGATGTTCGCCACGCCCTGCGCGGACTACGAGGTCAATCCGGTGATCGCCAGGGCCATGGACCGCATCTTCCTGCTGCATGCGGATCATGAGCAGAATGCCTCCACATCCACCGTGCGCCTGGCCGGTTCCACCGGGGCCAATCCTTTCGCCTGCATCGCGGCCGGCATTGCCGCCCTCTGGGGCCCCGCGCACGGCGGTGCGAACGAGGCAGTGCTCAACATGCTCGCCGAGATCGGTGACGAGAAGAACATCGACAAGTACGTGAAGAAGGCCAAGGACAAGGACGATCCCTTCCGGATCATGGGTTTCGGCCACCGGGTCTACAAGAACTACGACCCCAGGGCCAAGGTGATGCAGCAGACGTGTCACGAGGTGCTCGGCGAGCTCGGCGTGGAGGACGATCCGATTCTGAAGATGGCCCAGCGTCTGGAGAAGATCGCCCTCGAAGACGAGTACTTCGTCGAGAAGAAGCTGTATCCGAACGTGGACTTCTACTCGGGCATCATTCTGAAAGCTATCGGCATTCCGACGGAAATGTTCACGGTGATTTTCGCCACCGGACGCACACCCGGCTGGATCGCCCACTGGAACGAGATGATCAGCGGTCCGTACAAGATCGGCCGGCCCCGGCAGCTCTACCGCGGCGCCACCAAGCGCGACTACGTGCCGCTCGACAGGCGCTGATCAGGCTCCTGCCATTCGCTAAACTCCCCCTTCGCAGCGCACAGCACTGAAGGGGGAGCGACATGGCTGACTTCAACGGCCTCGGTATGAATCTGGGCAATCTGGCACGGCTGTCCCGTGCCGAGACCCGTTCCATCAGCCCGGAAAACTTCGACGGCGCCTCGGGCGGCGGCGGCCGCGCCACCGAGGGTACGGGCGCCGAACCCGCCAGGGACCTGGGCACCGGCTGGAAGATCTCACCGTCCGTACGGATCGGGCCCGGCGAGACCTTCGATCTCGCGGACATCCATGGCTGCGGCGCCATCCAGCAGATCTGGCTCACGCCCACGGGCGACTGGCGCAAGCAGATTCTGAGCGCCTGGTGGGACGATGCACCGCACCCCTCCGTCCTCTGTCCGCTGGCGGACTTCTTCGGCATGGGCTGGTGCGAATACGACCCGCTGAACTCGCTGGCCATCTGCGTGAACCCGGGCAGCGGTTTCAACAGCTACTGGGAGATGCCGTTCCGGCACCGGGCGAAGATGAGCGTGACGAACCTCTCGGAGGAGGAAGTCACCCTCTACTACCAGATCAACTACACCCTCACCGACGTGGAAGCAGACCGCGCCTATTTCCACGCCCACTTCCGCCGGGTGAACCCCCTGCCCTACGGTGACGTGCACACGCTGCTCGACGTCGAAGGCAACGGACACTACGTGGGCACCTACATGGCCTGGGGATCCAACAACCGGGGCTGGTGGGGTGAAGGCGAAGCCAAGTTCTTCATCGACGACGACGAGGACTACCCGACCATCTGCGGTACGGGTACCGAGGATTACTTCTGCGGCTCCTACTGCTTTCTGGCGAAGGACCGGGAGCAGGGTTACGAGACGTTTTCCACGGCCTACGCGGGACTTCATCAGGTGATCAGACCCACGGGACGGTTCGGCTCTCAACAGCGCTTCGGCATGTACCGCTGGCACATTCCGGATCCCATCCGCTTTCAGCACAGGCTGCGGGTCACCATGCAGGCGCTGGGCTGGCGCAGCGGTCGTCGTTATCTGCCGCTCCAGGATGACATCGCCTCCGTCGCCTACTGGTATCAGCAGCACCCGGCGGCCGAACTGCCGCCATTGCCGGATGCGGATGGTCTGGAGGTGATCTGATGACCACGCCGCTCCGGGCCCTGCCCGGCATCGACCGGCTGCTGAACGATCCGGGCATGCAGGACGCGATTGCCGCCTACGGCGAGCCCCGGGTCAAGGCATCGCTGCGTGCGCTTCAGCAGTCCTGGCGCGATGCGGGATCGGCACCCGACTGGGCAGCCGAGCCCGAGGCCTGCGCACGACAGATCGCCGGGCGCCTGGGCCGTCAGTCCTACACGCCGGTTTTCAACCTGACCGGCACCGTCATTCATACGAACCTCGGCCGGGCCCTCGTCTCCGAAGCGCTCTTCGATGCCGTGAAGCCGCTTGTGACCCGGCCGATCAATCTGGAATACGACCTGGATGCCGGCCGGCGCGGGGACCGGGAACAGTTCGTCGAAGACCGGCTGACCCTGATCACCGGCGCCGAGGCCGCCACCGTGGTGAACAACGGTGCCGCCGCGCTCATGCTGATCCTCAACACCCTGGCGCTCGGTCGGACAGTGCCGGTCTCCCGGGGCGAGCTCATCGAGATCGGCGGCAGCTTCCGGCTGCCGGACATCATGCTGCGCTCCGGCTGTTTTCTGCGGGAGGTGGGCACCACCAACCGGACACATCTCAGAGACTTCGAAGCCGCCATCGATGCGGATACCGCGCTGCTGCTGAAGGTTCATCCGAGCAACTACCACATCAGCGGCTTCACCAGGGAAGCCGGCATCGGGGAACTGTCCGCACTCGCCGACCGCCACCGGATCCCGCTGGCCGTGGACCTGGGCAGCGGTACCCTGGTGGATCTGAACCGCTACGGACTGCCTCATGAACCCATGCCCCAGGAAGTGCTCGGTCAGGGTGCGGATCTGGTGAGCTTCAGCGGCGACAAGCTGCTGGGCGCCACCCAGGCAGGCATCGTGGTCGGCCGCCGGGACCTGATCGACGAGCTGAAGAATAACCCCATGAAACGCGCGCTCAGGCCAGACAAGCTGACGCTGGCTTTCCTGGAACAGACACTGAAGCTCTACGAAGCGCCCGAACACCTGGCCGAACGGCTCCCCCTGCTGCGCACACTGACGACCAGCATCGAAGTGCTGACCGGGCGAGCGCGGCGTGTGGCCGCGGTTCTCAAGACCGTACTGCCGGGCTTCGAAGTGGCAATCTCGGACAGCGAGTGTCAGATCGGCAGCGGCTCCCTGCCCGACCAGCGATTGCCGAGCATTGCCGTCACCGTCAGTCATCCTGTGGAAGCCCGTGTCCGCGAACTCCATCACCGCCTGCGGTATCTGCCCGAACCCGTGGTCGGACGCATGCATGACGGCAGTCTCTGGCTCGATATGCGCGGTGCGGAGCGCCTGGAGGATCTGACCGGTCAGCTGGGCCTCCTGGGAGATGATGTGTGATCGTCACGCTCGCCGGGCACGTGGATCATGGGAAAACGTCGCTCGTGCGGGCACTGACAGGCGTCGACACGGACCGCCTCGACGAAGAGAAGCGCCGCGGCCTCACCATCGATCTCGGCTTCGCCTATCTTCAGATGGGCGACACGACGCTCGGGTTCGTCGACGTACCCGGCCATCATCGTTTCATTCACAACATGGTGGCCGGCGTGTCAGCGGACCAGCACGCGCTGCTCGTCATTGCCGCCGACGACGGCCCCATGCCGCAGAGCCGCGAACACCTGCAGATCCTGGAGCTCATCGGCGTCTCTCACGGCACCATCGCGCTGACCAAGTGCGACCGGGCAACACCGGAGCAGCTCGAGTCCGCACGAGCACGCACAGCGTCGCTGATCGACGGCAGCTGTCTGGCCGGCGCCGAGATCGTCGAAACCGCCGCGCCAACCGGGATGGGCATCGAGGCGCTGAAGACCCGGCTGCTCAGCGCCGCAGAAGCCGCTGCGCCGCGGGAAGCCGCCGGCGAATTCCGGATGCCCGTGGACCGCGCTTTCACCGTGAGCGGCGCCGGTGTGGTCGTGACCGGTACCGTGCACAACGGTCATGTCCATGAGGAAGATGCACTCACGCTCTTTCCCGCAGGGATCGCCGTGCGGGTCAAAGGCCTTCGGGCTCAGGACACCTCTGTCGCCATTGCCGGGCCGGGTGACCGGGCGGCCATCAACCTGACCGGCGTGGAGATCGGCGCTCTGAAACGGGGCCAGTGGCTGACAAGCGACCCGACGTTCACCGGGGAGTTTTCCCTGGAGCTCTCCGTCCTCGACGATTTTCCGAGGCCCATCCGGCACTGGCTGCCCGTGCACGTCTACCACGCCACGACCCATGTGACCGGACACATCGCGCTCCTATCCCCGGACCGTCCTGCCCCCGGTGATACCCATCTTGTGGAAATCGTCACGGACGAACCGCTGCTGCTGCGCCGGGGCGACCGTCTGGTGATCAGGGATCAGGGGCTCGATCGGACGCTGGGCGGCGGCCGGGTAGTCTCCATGGACCCGGCCGGCGGCCGCCGTCGCTCCGAGCAGCGACTCAAAGCCCTCGACGCGGACCGCGCCGCGGGACCTGCCGAGGCCCTCGGCATGCACCTCGAGATCGGCGCCCTGCCCATGGAACGTTTCCAGCGCAACTGGCATCTCGAGGACGAACGGATGTCGGAGCTGATCGAAGCGGCCGATGCGCTGGTCCGGGACGGTCACGCCGTTTCACGGCGGAACTGGGAGTCCTGGCTCGAGGAGCTGCTTCAGGAGATCGCATCCCGGCACGAGGCCGACGCTGCGCTGCAGGGTTTGAAGCAGAGCGAAGTCGGATCCGAATCACTGCGTCCTTTCCTGGCCACGCTTCTCGCCGAGCTGGTGGCTGCGGGGCGTCTGGAAACGGGTGCCGGCCGCTTCCGACCGGCGGCGCATACCGTGCAGTTGTCCGATGCGGAGCAGGCACTTCACGACCGTGTCCGTCCTCTGCTCGACCAGGCACAACCGCCGAGCCTGGGGGACATGGCGAAACAGTTCCGCCTCGGCGTGGGTGACCTCGCCAAACGTCTGCATCCGCTGGTGGCCAAGAAACACCTGATCCGGATCAGCGATACGCGCTACTACCTGCCCGAGCACCTGAGACAGATGGCCGAAATCGCCAGCAGGCTCGATACCGAAGGCCCGTTTACCGTTCGTCAGTACCGGGACGCCTCCGGCATCGGCCGGAACGTGGCCATCGAGGTACTCGAGTACTTCGATCGGATGGGTTTCACCCGCAGAGACGACCAGCTCCGCAAGATCATCGGCAGGCTGGATGTCTGATGGAGATGTCTGGCGGTCTGCGTCTGCCATCACTGTTGACGGCTCTCTGGCTGTGTACCGGTTGTGGTGAAGCGCCACCGGAGCCCGAGCCGTCACTGCCGGTTCAGATCTTCGTCTGCACGGAAACGCTGATCGGTCTCGAGACGGCCTCCTGCCGTGAGGATGTGGTGGGGCCCGGCACGCTGACCCTGGCGGTGATACCGGATCCGAAGGAAACCAGCTGGGAACTCGCCATCCGGGGGCTGGCCGCGCTCGCCGAGCAGTGCGCCTTCCAGGGCCGGTTCGACCGGACCCGGCTCTCACAGCTGCAGGGACGCGGTCCCGTGGACATCGTCTGTCCGATTACCCCCGACATCGACCGCCAGTACCACGAGATCCGATTCGAGAACCGGCTCGATCAGCCGAACACGTCCATACGCATCGAGCTCCGCTTCGAACGCTGAGGCGCGGCGGCTGCGCAGATTCCAGCCGTGATGCGATGCTATAGTCCGTCCCGGAAGAGCATCGTCTCCGGTGGGGCGCGCGGCCTTCAAAGCCGTTGAGGTGCGACTACGTGCCTGGTGGGTTCGACTCCTACCTCTTCCGCCAGATAAACGTATTTTACTATTTTAATTCAATAAGATAGACGCCGTTTAGTTTCAAAGCCCCTCATTTTGTCCCCTCACTTTTTTCTCGCTCTGGTGAGCCTGAACTGCTGCGATAAGCCTGTATCCGCTCCTCCATCCATGCCTCGATATCACTCGAGAGCCAATAGTTGTTGGTCCCGGTCCCGCTAACGGGTTTAGGAAACTGGCCCTTGCCTATCCATTGATAGACCGCGTTGTGAGACAGACCTACGACATGTTCAACCTCTGATATCTTCAGGTAGCGATCCGACAAATCACCACATTCATTATCAACTAACGGTAGTCCGGTGGCTTCTTGGACTTCGCTCGCAAGCCAGCGATTCACTGAGCGGTATGAATTAGGTTTGATGTCTATTGGCGGAGGGAGATTGCTGGATTCGATCCACCGATAGATCGTGGCGTCGGCGATCCCGAGTAGGTTTCTAAGTTCGCTCCGTTTCAAGAATCGGTCAGACACCTCAGCTAGTTCCTTGCCCCCTCTCCCTAAGAGCTTCATACAAACCAGCGTTGTTGAGCAGAATGTTTTTCAGCCCCTTCTGGATATTGATGGATTCCAATGCCTGAGTGCTCATTTCGGTATGAGCATCTAGCGCGTCAATAATCGCGTTGACTAGCTCTTGATTCAGATCAGGCGAGTTCGAGAACTGTTCCTTTGTGTTGCTTCCGGCCTGCTTTATCAACGTTTCTGATTCCAGCAGCTTCCCCATAAGCACGTTGTTCACATAGATGAGTTTGTCGTTGTCTGTGAGATCGCCTTGAAACAGATCATTTACCTTCTCGATGATCTCCCGCAGATACGCTTTCTCAGGTTCCCGCACCTCGCCGCTACCGGCTTCCGTTATGGGCCTAAGTTCGGGGTATTGCTCGTCTAGCAGCGTCATCTTCTGCTTTCCCTTGTTGCGCAGGGAGTGATGCGTCAACACAACCTGCGACAAATCAACTCCTTCCCGTTCTCTACCAAATTTGAGAAGCCGGATTAGGTATTTGAAGAAGATAAACCGTTTTTCGAACTCGGTATTTCCGTAGTCGAACACTTGAGACAGGAACGTGTAAACGCGGAGGTAGGTTGAAACGTCGGTACGGAACAGGAGTAGCGCGCTCATCTGGTCTCTGGCCGTTTTCTCTGCAACCTCATTATTGTTAGCCTCTGCCTCTTGAAGAGCCTGCTTGGACGCGGAGTATCTCTTCAGAAGCCGGTCAGCGACAGGTCCAATGGCGGCATCTAGTTGCCGCTGCCTCGCATTGGGGTCCAACTCGACGGCTACCACACGCTCTATTTCGTTCTCGTCATAGAGTCCGTACTCATCTAGCTTGGTGCGCAGATCGAGGACGATCTCCCGATCAGTGACATCCTCAAGAGTTGCCGTTGTGTAGTACGTCTTGAAAGCCTCTAGCACTTCTCCCGGATCATTCGCGAAGTCGAGTACGTAGGTTGTGTCTTTGCCCGGATATGCTCTATTCAGCCGTGAGAGTGTCTGTACGGCCTGTATGCCCGCCAATCTCTTGTCCACGTACATCGCACACAACAGTGGCTGATCGAAGCCCGTTTGGAATTTGTTGGCTACGAGCAGAACCTGATACTCCGCGCCCTTGAACGCCTCTCGAATATCTCGCCCTTTTAGCGTTGGGTTTAGTTCGGGGCTTGTCTCTTTGAACGGCTCCGGTCCGGATTCCTTGTCGTTGACCTCTCCAGAGAAGGCTACAAGTGATCTGATGTCGTAGCCTTTCTCTTGGATGTAGTTGGCCATGGCCAATTGCCAACGGACAGCCTCCAGCCTACTGGCGGTGACAACCATTGCCTTTGCCTTACCATCGAGGAGCAGAGCCACCATTTCTCGATAGTGTTCAATGACAATCTGCACTTTCTGGGAAATATTGTAGGGGTGGAGGCGAACCCAGCGCATGAGGCCCTTCATTGCCTCGCTACGCTCTACCTCCTTCTCGTCCCATTCCTTCCCCTCGTTCGCAAGCTTGAAAGCCAGACGATACGAAATGTAGTTCTGGAGGACATCCAGAATGAAGCCTTCCTCTATGGCTTGGCGCATGGAGTAGACGTGGAAGGCTTCGGGGAGATTGTCCTTCCCTTTGGCTTGACTTGGGTCTGGCACCCGCCCGAAGGTCTCCATCGTCTTAGCCTTGGGCGTGGCGGTAAAGGCTACGTAGGTAATACCAGCATCATTGGCCCTACCAGCCATCTGGGCTGCAAGCAGGTCTTCGGTGCTGACTTCACCACCGTCCTCGAGTTCTTGCTGCTCCTCGGCAGATAGTACTTGCTTCAATTTCGCGGCTGCCTGCCCTGTCTGGGAGCTATGCGCCTCATCGGCGATGACTGCGAACCGCTTCCCTTGAGTTGCCGTAAGCTCACGAACTGCCTCCAGCGCGAATGGAAAAGTCTGGATGGTGCAGACCACGATTTTCTTATCTCCAGATAAGGCTTCAGCTAGTTCGGCACTCTTACTGCCGGTAGCCCCTTTGATCGTGGCGACAACTCCACTGGTGCGCTCGAAGGAGAAAATGGCTTCCTGAAGCTGGCCATCAATGACGTTCCGGTCGGATACCACCAGAACCGAATCGAAGACCTTCTGGTCCTTGGAGTCGTGGAGATCACTCAGGAAGTGGGCACTCCAAGCAATAGAATTGGTTTTACCGCTACCGGCTGAATGTTGGATCAGGTACTTCTGCCCCGGTCCTTCCCTCAGAACCGCATCTAGGAGTTTTCGGGTGACGTCTAGCTGGTGATAGCGAGGGAAGATGATTGTCTTGATCTTCTTCTTGTCATCCCGCTCGGCTATTAGATAGCGACCCAGAATGTCCAGCCAGCTATCTCGCTGCCACACCTGCTCCCAGAGGTAAGCCGTCATTGGCCCGTTTGGGTTCAGAGGATTGCCAGCGGCACCATTGTCCCCTTGATTGAATGGAAGGAAGACCGTGTTTGGTCCCGCGAGCTTGGTTGTCATCTTCACTTGGCTGCTACTTACGGCGAAGTGAACAAGAGCCCCACTTGGGAACGTCAGGAGTGGCTCTGGAGACTGCCCCTTAGGATTTGGAACACGGTCAAACCGATACTGATCGACGGCATCATCAATGCTCTGTGTGAAATCCGTCTTCAGTTCTACCGTGGCAACCGGGATGCCATTCAGGAACAACGCTAGGTCAATGCTGTTCTCGTTATGCTGCGAGTACCGGACTTGCCGGATCACCCGAAGGCGATTTGCGAAGTACCGTTCGGTGATGTCCGGATTCATGGACATTGCCGGCTTAAACTGCGCCATCCTGAGCTTGCTGCGCAGCCCTAGGAGGTCGAATCCCTGCCGCAGCACTTGTAGCGTTCCGCTTTGATCTAAAGACGCTCTGAGGCGCTGTAGTAGCGTTTGAAGGGCAGATGCACCGTGGTTCTTGGTTAGGGTTTCCCAAGCCTCGGGCTGCGTAGCTTGGACCCAATCGAGAATGTCAGGCGGGTAGAGAGCAAATGCGCGGTCATAGCCTTTCGCATCGTCTGCGTTATGAAGCCAGCCATTGGCGGCAAGATGCTCACAAATCTCATCCTCGAACTTGATCTCCTTATGGAGATTCACATCGCCTCCTCAAGAACGTCACCTCGAACATCGATTTTGCCGGTAACTGCGGCGGAGATCAGGGCAGAGCGTCGTTCTTTGAGCAATTCAACCGAATACAACGCAGCACCAATCAATCTATCAAACTGATCCAACTGCTCTTCGAGGTATGTGACGATCTCACCCTGCTCTTCTATTGGAGGTACAGGTATTCGCAAGTACTTAACATTGCCGCAGTTCAAATGCGGATGCAGAGCACCAGTCTTTATGGACATCAAACTGTGAAAACCAAAGTTGGAGTTAAGCACCCAAGAAAGCCAATCCCCTCTAATCTCATTATGCTTAGGCGTTAGAATGATCAGCGCGTGACAGTTGCATCCCTCGAACTCGTCAGGCACAACAGCTACTTGCCCGATATCACCTGTCTGAACCACCAACACGTCCCCTTTCCGCAGAATGGATTTTTGGTGTTGTTCACTCCATTCTTTGGTTACGTAGTAAGGGGTATCAAACCGGATGGTGTTGTCCTTTATGTGCAAGGACTGGAGATATCTAACTCCCTCATCCACAAGCACATCCCTCGTCGGTCCCACATAACCGTTCGTTATCTTGGTGATTAGCGAGGCTAAGACTCGGATCTCCCAGTGGGCCGGAATCTCGTTAATCCAATCGATCCCCGAAGACTTCATTGACGCGTCAGAGTTCAGACCTTCGGTGACCGCATGACTGATGACTGCCTGCCGTTTTTCCTTTAGCAGCCCGACTAAACGTTGCTGATCGGCAATCAGTGCGTCGATCTTGAAGATTTCTGTGTCAAGGAAGCAGGCTATCGCCGTCTGTTCCTCGACTGGAGGCAGTACAACAGGCATCAGTTTGAAATCGGAGAACTTCATCGACTGCCTTAAGCCTCCACCCATTGAATAGAACACTTTCGCACTATCGTAGGCGCGAAACAGGTAACTCAGAAAACGAGGGTGGCCTTTCGTCGGCCGAACGCAAAGATACGCTGATGTGATGATTCCGTCTTCTTCAACTAACGCTGATCGAAGGCTGCGCTTGTCATTTTGTAGGTCTGTGAGCCGGAAAACGATGTCTCCCGCTCTAACAATCTGGTAGGTCTCAAATGACTCTGGAAGTAGGCCGTCAGTAGTATTGATGTCTTTCGGAACTATTCTGCCGTAGCTCAACGACAACAGATTGTTGCTGATCATTCCTAGATTCTTTTCTTTGCGCTCAACTACCAACCCTCGCAATGGTTCTACTAACCAGTGCGATGGTACTTCCCCGATCCACTCAACTCCGGTGTCTCGGTAGTCTGAGTATCGCGGGAAACTCAATGTTCAAGCTCACTAATCATCTGGACGATCCGATCCGTCACAACCTTGAGATCGGTATCAATCTCCTCAAGTTCACGTGGCGGCTTGAAGACATAGAAGTGTCGGTTAAACGGTATCTCATACCCGATCTTGTTCTTGTCGTAGTCAATCCAAGCATCTGGAATATGGGGTAGCACCTCTCGCTGGAAATACTCGTCGATGTCCTCGCCGAGAGGTATTTCCTCCGTATCTCGCAGAGACGTATCTGGTTTGGGCTGGCCTTTTTTCTTTCCACGAGTCTCCTTTAGGGCGTTGCCTTGGTCGTCGCGCAGCGGACGCTCCACGGTAATGGTCTGGTAGCCGAAATCGCTGTTAGCAAAGACTCTGCTGATTGGCACATCATCAATGAATGTTTCCTTCGCTTCACCGAATATCCGCGTAATTTCCGCTATATGATCGTCACTAAGCTGTTTGCGTTTACTTCCAAGGCTTTTACGCATCTTCTCCCACATCCCGCTGGCATCGATTAGCTGTACCTTGCCCATACGATGATCCGGTTTGCGGTTGGAGACGATCCATACGTAAGTGCTAATGCCCGTGTTGTAGAACATATCCGTTGGCAAACCGATAACGGCCTCCAACAGATCGTTCTCTAGCACATAGCGACGAATCTCGCTCTCGCCACTGCCAGCGTTGCCCGTGAACAGCGGGGAGCCGTTGAGCACGATACCGAAACGGCTTCCGCCATCTTTCACCGGACGCATCTTGGAAATCAGGTGCATTAGAAACAACAACGACCCATCACTCACTCGTGGCAGCCCGGGGCCAAATCGTCCGTTGAAGCCTTGCTCCTGATGCTCCTTGTCGATGACCGCCTTGATTTTCTTCCATTCCACGCCAAACGGTGGGTTGGAAAGCATGTAGTCGAAGTGCTTTCCGGATAGACCATCATCTGAGAGGGTATTGCCGTAGATGATGTTGCTGATGTCCTGCCCCTTGATCAGCATGTCAGCCTTACAGATGGCATAGGACTCAGCGTTTAGCTCCTGTCCATACATCACCAATCTGGCATCTGGGTTAAGCCCGCCTAGATGATCCTCAGCAACGGACAGCATCCCTCCAGTCCCCGCCGCCGGATCATAGAGTGATCTAACAACTCCCGGCTTGGTTAGAGCGTCGTCATCCTCGATGAATAGCAGATTGACCATTAGCCGGATAACTTCTCTTGGGGTGAAATGCTCTCCCGCAGTCTCATTAGAAAGCTCGGCAAACCGTCGAATGAGTTCCTCAAAGACATGCCCCATCTGCTCATTGCTGACCACATTGGGGTGAAGGTCGATATTGGCGAACTTTTCCGTCACCAAGTACAAGAGACTAGTCCTTGCCAGCCGGTCAATGTGAGCATGGAAGTCGAAACACTCAAATATGTCCCTAACCGCTGGGGAGAATCCTTGAATGTAGGAGAACGTGTTCTCAGCAATATTGTCCTGATCCCCCATCAACTTTTTCAGGTCCAACGGGGAGGTGTTGTAGAAAAGCTGACCAGATTTCTTCAGCAGAAAGGGCTCAGGATTCAGCCCTGCGGTAGTTCGCTTTTCTAGCTCTGAGAGTACGTCCGCCTTTGTAGGCTCTAGAACACAATCTAGGCGCCGCAAGACTGTGAATGGGAGAATGACCCTACCGTACTCAGACTGCTTGTAATCGCCTCTCAAGAGGTCTGCTACGCTCCAGATAAAGGAGGAGAGGTTCTGCTGGCTCACGTTGCCTCCCGGGGGTATGCGCTAAGCGGTAGACTCATTTGGCCTCCTTGCTCGCCACATGATCCTCTAGAACCAGCCGCACGTACTCGGCAACCTTACGCCGATCATCCTTCGCCAGTTGGTTCAATCGCCTTTTTAGCTTTGGGGGAACACGCACAGAAAGGCGCGATTCAGTTTCGGCTTGCTTCATACAACTCAGCCATTGATAGGACGAGTAGGAGTCTACTCGACCGTGGGTGCCAATGGCATACGTTGGTTCCCGTTTTGAGACCAGCTTAGGGTTAGGAGTCGATCCAATCTCTATAAATACCTTCATAGCGCAGCACAGAAATGACTATGAAGAACGAAAGACAACCACGCCGATACGACACACGGCAGGCAGACCGGGCACCTTTCAGCATCATGTTCAGCGACGGGATTCTCTATGTCGGGCCACCGCCAACTGACGGTAGATGCACTATCTGTAAACGACACGTCTCTGAACTAGTCCCCTTCGGCCACGAGGTACTAAGCGTGTACGAGGGGCGGCTAGAACTGAACTACCGCGAGGCTGACATATGGGAGTATGTGACTAGTTGGGAATGCAAAACCTGCTCAGGCCGGAAGGGACCCCTATGGGAAATCCGGCTTGAGCATCGCATTGGTCGACGGTTGACCAGCAGCGAGCGAAGAGAACTGCGAGCCAACAGGGAGCGTCGTCGACAGGATTTCTTCAACACAGCGTTGTCAATCCACAATCCTGACGCGCCTGACAAGCCAATCTAACCCACCCCATGGCGTCAGATTGATTAAAAGAATTGATTATAAATCAATAAGTTATTGACACTATCTTATAAACAGGTTACTATACGTTTCGTCTAAATCTGAAAGGAGAAGACCAGCTAGAAAAAAGGAGAACCTCGAAAATGTGCAACCGCATCACCTACGGGCGCGGCTGTGTGCTCGCACGCTACAGCCATCGACCCACCGAAACTTTCGGCCATTCAAGTGGCCAACCTACACTCTTTCAGCGGTCGCCATTAGACCTAGCGCCTTTTCCCATCAGTCAGATGTTAAGCGTCAAAAACCGACGCTATATATCTCTGTGCTCTGAGCGATTCCAGAGCTTGAGGAGCCAATCCTCTAAGGCGTGGCCAAGTAATCGCACAACCCAACATTCAGACCGTGTAGCCGTGAGCCCCGATCTCCTGCGGAAGGTGAGACTATGACTTCCGTTAAGAGATACCAGATAGAACCAACAATGGCGTTAAACCCTTGTTTGGATAGCCAAAGTAATAGCCAACGTGAATCGATCACTTGCGTTGTTGATTCAGAGCCGAGTGATTCTAAGAAAAGCAAAGGGCAGTTACTGATAGAAAGTCTTTGTTGTGATGAAGACAGTGATGACAAAACCACTTCGCCGCATATCTTCACTGCACCCCTCGAGTCGTCTGATCCAGCCGTAGAGGAAATACTCTCCCTTACCCTGAATCCGTTTAGCAACCTTCCAGACACGAGGATGGGAGAAGTAGTCGCCCTAGCTGACGAGATTGATGCCTATCTGCACGGTCCTGATATGCCAGATGCGGCAATCCTGCTCCTGACACTGTATCCAATCTCTAAACTTGAGCTAGCGTGCAAGTACGCTACACGTAGCCGTGCAGGTGTAGAGCAATCGCTACCTGACGAACCACCCCCTGTTCCTGACGTGCACCCGCAACTGCCTGAACTGGACTGCTCTATCACACGTGCCAAAAGGTCGGAAGAGAGCAAGAAAGGAAGGAATTTGCACAGTCTGAAACAGGCAGCACTAAGAGATGGCTTGTCCAACATCATCCATGAACACAGCCCATACCCACCTGATGCAGCACGAGCTTCTTGGTTGTTCCAAACATTTCGTTCAGTGGTAGATGAAGCGTTACTTAGTGATCCCTTCATCGCACGCTGGAAATTTCGCGCGGAAAGATACGAAGCGTTACGCAAACCAGCCTACGACTATGTCTTCCACATAACCCCCGCGTACCCAGTTGGTAGTTCAGTATTAGTCGAAGAGTTCAATCAGTTGATGTTCCGTACCAACCGGAGGCTGTTTGGACCCAACTGGTGGGACCATGGACTGTATCTACAAGGCTTTATCGCCGCTGAACAGAAGTCAGACTCAGAGAGCTTTGGGCTTCATTTCCAAGGCGCCGTGATCTCCCCCCTCCCGAGCAAAAAATTGCCCGAAAGGAAGAAACACTCCCCAGAAAGTGTTCTAGCAATCATGTTGGACGAAGCAAAGCGAGCAGCAAACAAATCTGGACGCCGGCAACTGTTCACAGCCACATCAATTCGTGTTGAACCTATGCGTTCAACTGATGAACTTGTCAGCTACCTCACCAAGGAGCTTACGGAGCGGGATGGCGCCGTCGCCGATCTTTTGTACGAACTTGGTCCAAAAGGAATCAACTGGCTTGGTATACCAACTTTTGGAGGACACAAATCTAATAATCAGCAAGAAATAGGTGTTAGAGACACGGGCAGGAAGAACGGACGCTGCATATGCAGTAAGGACGGCCCTTGCGCAGCTACAGGGAACAGCCACTGCGAGAGGATACAGCTTCCCTATCAACAACAAAACAGAGGTAAAAGGAGATCAGTGTCATGTCCCGTTCGGTATAGCTTGAACTCTCTTCCTAAAAGAAAAAAAACGAGGAGATTCAGAAATGAATGAAGAAGAACTAATAAATCATCGACTGGAGACACTAACTAGTAAGTGTCTGAACACGCCAGTTGGAGAGGAGAAATACTTTGTTGTCCGGGTGGGGGACTACATCGGAACATGGAGCGATTGGAGGTCCATTGAACTGCTAACCCAACGGTTCCCCAAGACGAAGTATGAGGTCTACGAGACGCTTGAAGAAGCAGAAATAGCTTTCGGCTCCTGTGGAGTTCGAACACCACTTACCGCCAAACGCCTTGCGGAGGACGCAGCCAATCGCAAGCGTCGAAAGCCAACTAGGAAGCGTCGCCGTGGAGTTAGAGCCAGAAAAACCACTCAATCAAAGTCAAAGACTAGTCTAGCTAGAACTGTTCGGGCGCCTGAGTCAGGCTACGACTTCCATATTTTTTACGACGGTGCCTGTTGGCCCAATCCAAACGGACCCTCCGGAAGTGGAATCGTTGTGTATCGCGATATGACACTCTTCAGCGCCGGATACGGCCGGCATGCGCTGAAAGGTACTAACAATCGAGCAGAGTTACAGGGACTTCTCGATTCACTCCGTCTAGCAGAAAAGCTTCAATCCACAGGAGTTAGTGTTCAGATACTCTCCGATTCCAAGTACACCCTTTGTGCCATGTTGGATTGGAGCCCAGATTGGATTGCAAACGATTGGTACGAACATAGTCCCAAGGAGCTTAAAAACCTCGATCTGATTATTCCGGCACGCAACCTTTTCCAGACTGTCAAACCCATTGTAGACCTCGTGCACGTGAAAGCTCACTCCGGCGTACAAGGCAACGAAATCGCTGACGCACTAGCAAAGAAGGCAAAAGAGGACGAGGTAAAGGGATTCAAGATTTTGAAAGGTGCGAAGCTGGCTGATTTCGTAGCAACCATGAACTTGCATAGCTCTCGCGCTGCGTGACAGATCAGCGCATCGCCTCGTAATCTACTGAAGAGTCTGGAAACTGCCGTTTCAGTTCGCTGAGCACTGCTTCCGTGCCCCGACCCCACATTTTCGTCAGTACATAGGTTTTGCCGTCCCTGCGCATTACTTCGTCGTCCGCAATGAACCAGCGTCGTGGATTGGGCTCGATTCCCTCGAGCCGCTGCTGCGCCTTGAGGTGCTCTTCCAGTTCATCCGCTGGCACCTCTCCGTCAAGCACCCGAAAAGCGTTATTACGCGAAGTGATAGCGCCAATAATCCTTTGTGGGTCAATGCCAGCATCAAACAAACCTTTGACGAATTGGAACACCGCTCTTCTTTTCGGCAGCCTTTCAAAGCGATCATCCCCAACGGTGACGACATACTTCGTCAAATCCCTGCCCGTCCGTCGAGCTACCTGCTCCAGACGACTTTTATTCTTCATCTGGACTTGATAGGTCTCTGCCTCAGGGAGTGGAATGATCTGCTGTATATCGACCAGCGTGCGCTGACCATCAACGTAAGGTTTTAAGCGAACACAACGAATATCTAATCCGCTGTCATTCAGCCATAGCACGGTAGTGGTTATTTCTTTCGAGAACTCCGCGGAGGCAAGAACAATCTGGACCTCCTGAGCAAACTCATTTTCTTCTTCGGATTCCCAATCGAGGAATTCAAGCAGGCGTGTTCTAGCGTCTGTGTCAGTATCTTCGCTAACGCCATCTAGGTGTTCTTGGAAAATCTCCACAGCTTGGTCGAATGTCAACGAGGAGACCATGGCTGCGTACCTCAGCGCCTGAAGCTCCATGTGACCGCCATCTTCGTTACGCTTAAGTTCGATTACCACCAGATTGCCATTGCGGTTGATTCCCAGTAGATCGATCCGGCGACGGCTATCCTGCCAGTTGGAGAACTCCTCACTAATCAACAGCGTGTCTGGTGAAATGACCTCAATCTGGTTCTTAAGTAGTTGCTGAAGGTGATCACGCTCTCGGATATCCGATTCGGCGAAGGTCGTAGTCTGAAGGGGTTTCAACGCTCCTTCCGAAATGTCATAGATCGCCATAGCAATTACCGTCTCCCGTCCAGATGCGCGTCTTGTGTTGGTCTTTTTTCCGGAGACCGAAAAAGGTTCATGTGCCGAACTGTCACCTATATACCTATAGAAATTCTGATTAACGGAGACAACTTATGAAATCAAAAGAAAGAATATCCCTAATTCGAGACGCGAAGGAACGAGGCGATTCCATGGATTTATTGGACGAGCACAACAAACCCACAGAAATAGGGATTTTGATGTTGCAGCTTTTTGAAGACATCATAGAGCAAGAGGCCAATGAACTAGCAGCTAACGCTTCGGAATGACGCGTCCTATCCCAAACGAGCATCGCGCCTGCTGATTGGACTCCAGCGTAGACCCGAGAGCCTAGCCATGGCTGCGGTTTGCTCCGGATGTGCCACGAACTGGATTAAATTCTAGGCAGCGTGAATAGAATTCACGGTACCCGGAAGACAGGTCGTGTTGTTCAATAAACTCGAAAATGGTTTCCCAAGACAAAGTTGCAACTGCGATAGATTCCAGCGTCGGTAAGAACACAGTTTCGTACCATGCTTTTTTTGTTCCCGCGTACTGATCTACCCTGAGCAAAACTTTCCTCTTGATACTTTCCTTGGTCACCAAATCTCCGAACACACCGGCGTCTATCTGCGATTGCGGAGCTACGACGTAAAACGCGCAGACATCCATCTGGGTGGCATCCAGCCGAGCCTGATCGACGAGGTGCACCAGACAACCAACGTTTCTAGCTGCTTGATCGTAGTCGGGTGCGTTCTTTGTTCCCCGTGACAAGGCACTACCCATTTTTGCCTCGATCACTACACATTGCAGAGCGTCGCTACGAAGACTGATCTCTGATCGGAGACCCGGTGCTACATCAAAGTGCCCGATGATGCCGTCTGCATGGGTGTGGCTCTCTGCTCGTCGATCTCCCCGCTTCTGAGGAAGGAACTGTGATGGCAATAAGCCTTCTGAATACCAACGAGCTCCCTCTGCGAACATCAGTTCGTGACTTACTTCGGGGTGTCGGCGAAACCAATGCAGCACTAGCCTCAACATCCAGCCTTCGTTGTAGAGCTGCGTTGGTGGCATTACCGCGGCGTCAGTGTGACAGCCGGAAAGCAGTGTGGAGATCGTCTTTAGCATGCGGTCGTTCCTTGACCGCACTATTTCTAGCGTCAAAGCCCGGTGGACTCTGCGATATGTGTCACAGAGGGATTCTCAGCCCTTATGTTGATTTCCAAACCAGATTGAAATGAATCAATGCAGCCTCCTGCACCAAATCACTATCGCCTGCCCATCCGCAAAATCCGATGGCAACAACCGTCGGTTCCACCAAATCTGGTACCAGAGCTATCAGCCTCCCGAGGTCTGTATCGGTAAAGCTGACTTCAACACACATATAGGCGTCTTCATCAATGTAGACATCGTCGACGTGGTGGCTGATGTATCGGGCATCGAGTTCGAAGGTGGAATCGCCAGATTCGAGTTCTAGCATCCCAATGCGCAGATCCGTCGTCAGGAACTCGCGTATAGCCCGCTCCAGAAGCTCCCGGGGATAGATAATCCCCCGTTGCGGCGTGGGAAATCCGGCACGGATGTTTGTGCGGTAGGTTCTAGTTGAATCTCTGACCACTAATCTGCCCAGAAGTCTTTGAAACGGTCTGGCGCTAAGTCTGTGTACTTGACGGTATGCTGGATGTTGCGATGACCCATGTACTGCTGGATGGCGCTAGTGTCTTGACCGTCATTGGCCAGCTTGTAGCCCGTAGAGTGGCGTAGGTTATGGGGGTGCACAGGGAAGCCAATCTGTGCAAGTTCGCCGGCTCGCTTCACCATTTTCCGCACATTGGAGGCCGTCATCGGACCGCCACGCTCGCTGACAAATAGATACGGCGCTGCCGGATAGTCCCTTCTGAGCTTTCGCAGCGCCCGCAACTCAGGACCCCGGACCGGGTGCACTGAGTCGATGCCATTTTTTAAACGGGATACGTGCAGCAGCCCGGTTTTTAGGTCCACCATGTCCCAGCGCAGAGACACCAGTTCAGAGACACGTAGAGCGTGCCTGTAGGCGATTAAGATCATGGTGGCGTCACGGTGGCCGTGTCTTCCAACACCTCGTGCTGCCGTTCTGAGGCGCTCCACCTCCTCAGCAGTGAGGTATTCCCGGGGCCGAAGCTCCTTGTAGGGACGCTGGACCGCAACTTTCCCGTTTTTGGTGGTTGGTTCCCCGCCTCTTGCAGTCTCTAAGTAGCTGATTTTGCTGATGGATACCTCCCATACTTTCCCGTTAATGGTCAAAAACGAGAAAGTATACCATACTATGCGTCTGCAGGTTTCAACAACTGGGTCAATATGGATATCTCCGCCTCAACAATTGGGAAGATACTGGGTTGGATCGGCAGTGGAGTGCGAAAGCTACGTCGTTGGCTGCTGTATCGACGCGCAGTCGTTCATTTTCTGTCGCCTGAACAATACTTTGCGGGACTTCTTGACAGTTCTGCCTCCATAAATCACACCCTTCCCTGCATCGGGAGGAATGAGGAACTCGATAGCGTTCTAGAGGCAATTGACTCCCGAAGTTTTCAGGCGATTACGATCTCCGCTCCACCCGGCGCTGGAAAAAGCCGGTTCTTGCTAGAGCTCTCGCGGTTACTTAGGGGAGAGACGCGGGGTTTACTCTGGTATCTAGCGCGAATGAGCTCAGGCGGAATATGGAAGGTCCACTTTGCTCGAAAAGGAAGCACCCGCCGACTAGATGAAATCCCAAAGTTAAGGAAGGGACGACTGGTCATCGTATTCGACGACGCCGCCGAGCAGAAACAGCAAATCGCGGAACTTTTAGACTATGCATCGCAGACTAGTAGCGAAGGTCAAATCACTGTTGTTTGTGCCATTCGAAACAGCCAAACACGAAACATCCAATCCGCTTATCTTTCTCTGGCTCCGGGCACTATCTTTCGGGAAGAACTGCACAAGCTAACCAAAGACGAGATCAGCGCATTCATCGATTGCGTTCTGCCTCAGATTCATCCACAGACCAAATCGGGCATCCTGTCCTTCACTCAAGACTCCGTTTTTCTAGCGGTACTCGTTTGTCAAACGTTGAAGTCAAATGAGGAGCTTATCAACCATCTAGCTGATCCGAATTTCATATTTCGCGTCTGCATCCAGCCTATGCAAGAGGCCGTGAGCGCGTTAGGTCACTCTGAGCAAGTGTCCCTCAATGTCCTAGCCGCAATTGCGGCGCTGAGTCCGTTCAACTCTGCTGACACCGAGATAATTGAACGCGTCAGTGCGTTAACGGAATCGACACCTGAAGACATCAGTAGACTGATAGACGCAGCGGAAACGGCAGGGCTTTTCGAACGCTTCGCATCCACACTACTACGCCCTGCTCCCGAACTATTCGGCACCCTGTTGATTGAACAAGCGTGTTTCGGTTCGGACGGCAGAGTGAATGCATTCGCCAATGCACTCATTTCCGCATTCTTGCCAGATCACGGGAAGGAAGTCGTAAGAAACGTAGCCAACGCGGGCTGGTCTCGAGGAGTCAGCCTCGAATTGGTCAGAACCTACGTTAGAGGTTTGCGTAACGCCATTGGTAACCGTAGTTCCGCGGACGAAATGCAATGTATTGAACTTGTCGGTGAGTTTGCTTCAGTCGACCCAATAGAAGTAACGGACTATCTGGAAGTGTTGGTCAACTACTACTGTAGTCAAATCGCACCCCGACCCGAGCTACGAGATGAGTGGAAGTATGTTTTTAGTGACGTAAACCCACTCCTCGTCTTTTGTGGCTCATTCGCGAATACGCAACACAAGGCATTGGAACTCACCAGAATCTTGTACGAGGAAGAAGCTATCTCGACGGGATACAGCAACAGAACTGCTGAAGACACTTTGGAGAAGATTGCTAGATTTGCCCCGCTAAAGAGCGTGGATCTAAACCGGAGCGCACTCGATCAGATCAAAGGTTGGCCTGCTTGCGGTTCAAAAGGCACCCTAGCCGCTCTCGTTGCGTCCCGTGGGTTACTCAAGTACACCATGGATTGGGACGAATCCGACGATTTCACGTTTCGGATGACGTCTCAACTCCTCCCGGCATCCGAGCCGATTCAGGAGATTCGCCGAGATGCAATAGAGTTCGTAAGTGATCCGAACATAGTCATATCAGACCGCACCACATCCGCATTAGCACTAGATGTACTCGGTTCTGTTGGCGAGATACGCGGGGGGTTTGCGCCCGATTCAAATTCCGAAACGCGAAAAATGCTTCAACGTGAAGAGCTACAGGTACTAAGTGCGCTAGACCGCATACGTGAAGCTCAGCTTACTCCCGTCTGTTCAGTCTCGATAGAAGACCTGCTGTGGAGGAAGTGGGCGTGGGGCTCACAGGTCGTGGCAGAAGAAGCGGAAAGGATGCTAGCCCGTTGCGACAACTCGTCCATAAGTCGACTACAGCGGTTCCTCCTAAGTGGTGAAGTACCTGCTGCCGGAGGTGAACTCCTACGTGAGTATCAAGAGGGATCGGAAACAAGGCTGAATTGCTTCATCAGTGAGAAGCGAGATCAGAGAGAGACCTCCCGAGACTTGATCGACAGCTTCATTGACGGCATAGGTTTTACGGATGAACCGAACAACTGGATTTCGCTACTCGAAGAAACGTCCGAGGACACCGCAGAATTCTCGTGGAGGGCATGGCAATTCTTCGAGGCGTTAGGAAGACGATTTCCAACCTCGGCGTGGAGGATCGTCGATGAGAATAGCGCCGCACCTTGGTGCCAGTATAGAACCCAACTGCTTCGATCATTGCGCTCGAGTAGTACCGATGAATGGTTCCAACGATTAACCAATCTCGACACGACGTCAGACGACTATACGTTGATCCAATGGCTGTACGCCGCCGATACGGAAATGATTGACGAACGAGAGCGTAGCTTCATCGAAGCGATGGCCGCAACCACCTCAGAAAAGCTCGGTTCCGCGGTTGTTGGATTTCTGGCTCACAGCCGTATGGCGGACTGGCTTTTCGTTAGCAACCTCCTCCTCTCGCTGTGTCGGAACTTTCCAACGACCAAGAACCTAGATGAGACTTTGAGCCATCTAGTACATGAACGACCAGATGAACTGAAATCCGCGTTAAGTCCTGTCGATGAGCAAGCGTTAGACCTACTCCTGAGCCCGAACCGGCCGCGGAACGTCCCATGGCATGATCCCTATTGGGCAGGTCCGTACTTGAAGTTTGTTGCAACCGTTGATGCGAACCGCTTTATGGAGTTTTTGAGTCAATCCGCGAGCAGTATGGAGCAGTCAGACAGGTACTCACTCCAAGTTCTCGGGCTTAGAAATGCGGATCACGCTCTGTCCGCAGCTTTGGACTCCGCGGACAAGGAAACAATCATCGATCAACTCATTGCAATGAGCCAATCAGATCATGTGATCACCTCGCAGATTGGTATCGGGGCGTTAGCTACAGGATTTGAACTTACTAATGCATCCCTTCAGGTACGGCTAAGCAATCTGATCGACATTCTAGACTACTCATCTGCAGCCAAGATACTTAGTGGATTTCCCATCACCGAAGACTGGTTGGACTGCGTCAGGGACCTGACCGCAGCGTGTGCAAGAAACAGTGACGGTCTACCGGCGATCAAAGATATTCTTTTACCAACGTTCTACATGGGCGTGAGACACCGTTCGCCGGGAAGTGCCTCGCCCAGAGACAGTCTAGTAGTGAGGAAAACGGATGAATTCCTCCAAGACGGCTCACTACCTGCAGCAGCTCGAAGTTATTTTGAAGAGTTAAAGAGAGAAGCCGAAAATAGCATCCAACATGACTTGGATAGCGACGAGCGCCTTATCGGTAGAAGACTCTAATCAGCATGTCCACCGATCAATTATCAACAATGGTGTGTCTTCCTGAAATGCTCTTCTGGAATCCGTACATGTCGATGATTTTGGCTCGCGTATAGGTAGTTGATGTTGGCTCACCTGTGTCGAAACAGAGTAAACGCGACTCGCTGGCCAGACGATCTATCTCCTCATGGTTCGCATCGTAGAACTCCGCGATGCATAGCAGCGCAGTTGAGTTGAAGCTCCGAAAACCACATCTCCCGTGAAAGGCACTACGCATAGTAGCTGTGAAATAGTTGTCAAACGCCGGCACGACCCCGAATACTCCCAGCATTATCTTCGTCACAAGTGTAAGGTGCGAGGACCCACCAGTTACCAGCTTCTTTAGATCGTTGTAAAGCGACGTCAACCTCTCAATGTTTTCGTCGGAATAGGAGTCAACATCAACTTCCCACATAGTTTTGTCTGCGGCGGCAATGTAGAGCACAAGTGGCTCGTAGTACTTCGCGCTTTTCCGGAGCAGACTACTTGATCCGCGGAGCATTCCCCAACTTGCTAAGTAGAATGCGATCATCAAACAGCTTTTTTCCATCTGACGAGCAAGATCGTCAGGTTCGGTCTCCTTGAAGTACTTATAGCAGTAGTCGAACGATGCGTATCTGCTATCTGGTTTAACTTCCTTTCGAAACATCGAAACGCAGGCGTCGATATCGTTCCTTGTTAGTACAGTGTTTCTGGTAGTCCGCATTGTTCGATCACCATTGCAACCAGAGTCTAAGAACCAGTATCGGGTTAACGGACAATCCACAAACTGCTATGTGCGGCATGTGATCGGCTCGCGACACTTGGAGAACACGATCTGATCTCGGGTTTCCGACACCTAACAGACTTTGTACGGCTGACTTCTCAAGTTCAGACTCGCCTGCTCTGTCCCCCCGGTGAACACGTACTCGCACAGCCGCGGAATCTTCTGAATCCAATCGACTTGTTCGTCGTTCAACGGTACTCGATGCTCGATATTGATCTTCATCGTATCCGCGGGGTAAATCCACAGCTTCTGGTCGAAGTCCTCCCGAGGTGATCAGTAATCAATGAGGTGCATGTCAGAGAAGATAGCGTTCTGCTTTAGTTCTTTCATGATTAGCTTCTGATGATCTGTCGAGCGACACACATTTAGAGCGACGGTTGCCCCCTTTAAACACTCACTGCCAAGATTGGGCACGAACACTACGGCAGAAATCCGCTTTCTGAAATCTTCCGATTTCTGGGAAGGGCAATTCGGGTCAAGTAGACCCACAACTGGAGCTTTCCCATCTAGACTTTGGACAGATGAAGGTGATTTGGGCACTCCCGACATTACTGATCGTATATCGTCACCGTCCATCATCCCCAAATGGTACGTCGAGCAATCGACCACCAATACAGCAACTTTCGAATCATCCTCCGTAAACTTATCGACCTTATCGCATAGCTTCTCTTGCATTCTCACGTCTTGCGCAGCGGGTCTGAGGTGCTTTTTAGGGTGATCGGAGGAGAGCTTGACCTCAAAGAACCCCTCCTCATCAGGCTGCATGAGGTCCCCCACGGCCTCACTCTCATCTACCCGCAGCAATTCGAAAAAAGTAGCAACGCCGTTGTTTTCCACGAGGAAATCCACGGTTTTTGCGTTTCCATTAGCAAAAGGCGCTTCATATTCCGGCTCAAAACCAACCTGTGACAGTTGGTACGCGAAAACAGCCTCAAACAGGTAATGGGGGTCAGGGTCCGGTCTGTCAATCTTCCCGATCACAGTTGAATAGCTACCCTTCCGTTTCTTGCTTCTTAAGAACCGAATCAACTCAGGTATCAACCCTCTGCCGCTTTTGCACTCTGCGCAAAGCTTCCGAACCCGATCAGTTGGTTGCGCACCTTTAGAAATCCAGTAGTTGTATCTATCGCAATCGACCCGGTTAACTTCTCTGTCACTCTTTCGCAGTGGATCGAATACCCCAATTTCATCGATAGCCCCACCATCCCTGCTAGACCGCTGGTCGGCCACCACAATCCTGTAAACTGGATGCTTCTTGCGGCCCATTCTTTTCAATCTAATCCGCAGCACCTGTGCCTACTCCGCGTCCGCGCGAACATCAGCATCGTCTGGCAATTCTTCCAACACGTTTGACAGGTAGGCGCGGACACAGAATGAGTACTCCTTCGAATCACTAGACTCTTCTTCTAGTTCACTGCGAACAATCTCTTTCCGGCGCCCGTCATCCATCTGCGCATACAACTGCGCCAAATTGTGTAGTGATTTAATCCGGTCCATGCGACGGTTAACAAGCTCAGCCCGATTGAGGTCAAGAACTTGCTCAGTAGCTATCCCTTTCTGACTATGGGGATTGCCGAGCACTAGAGTCCCGAGAGCAATGAGGTGTTCTCCCGGCTCATCTTCGCATGGGTTCACCAAAGGGTCGGTGTCCGAATCGTAATCGCGCTTGTGGTTATTGCAGACCGCACATACGTAGGTAAGGTTCTCGTAGGTTAGGCGTAGCTGCGGATACAGAGACTTCGGCTTTATATGCTCTATATCACCGAAGTAGACGTGATCAATCTTCGATTCGCAGTACGCACACTTTCCATGCGTTTCCGCTTTGATGACATTCTTGACTTCTCGATCTCTGTATCCGTTCAATAAAGCCGCGCGAGGTTGATCCCCAACCCGCAGTACCTCCTGCAACTCCAGCGTCTTCTCAAGCAATCGATTAGACACCTCTTCGGGCAAACCTAGTCTATGAATCCTAATCACAAGAGCGTCCCGATCCTCGTGCTCAGAGATCCGAATCGGCGATTCGAGCAATCGCATTCGCCGCATATTCTTCCATCCCAATTGACCGTAGCTCAGATCGAAGCTGCCGAAGCATAGGTTTGGAGAACTCCATCTTCTGGTAGCGGCCGACTATGTCCTCAAGCCTACGTTCAACCCAGATTGGAAGCGTATTCGATAGCCCGAGCACATCCATCAGCAGATCATTTGAGGTGCCTGCTTTGTTTACGTTCTCCAATCTCCTACTGCGAACTCTATGGTGAATGTCATATCGCAACACATAGACATTTGAGTCGGGTACGGAACTCACGATAAACGGATTGTGGGTGGCAACGACGAATTTTATCTTCGGGAACGCGGCGAGAAGGTTCGGAATCAACGACCTTTGTAGCTCAGGGTGAAGGTGATTTTCTGGCTCGTCTATTGTTACGACGTACTCCTCGTCCCGTGGAGCGAAGGTGAACATCTGCCAAGCAAGATCGATTATCGCCGTAACGCCACCCGAAACTGCATCGATAGAAAATTCACCTGTCTTCGTTATCAGCACAACCTCTGGCCATCGGATGGTGATCTTTTCAAATCCTAGCGACGGGGGAAGTACGATCTTCAAGACCTCTTGAAATTCAACGAAGATGTCCCTCGCCCAGTCGAGTGGCTCTATGAACTCATTACCACTCCCGAAATTCGCAAGCGTGATTAGAGCTGATTTCAGTAAAAAGCTTGGCGTTCTGTCTCCTCGCTCTCCGTAGTACGCGTTTCGAACTAAGTTTGCATATTCGTTGAACAACTCCTGTCTTTGCTTTGGCGTCGTCGAGATCGACTGGACTGGCTGATATCCAAAAAGGGTCCTGTGTGAAGGTATGTGCAATCCTTTGACTGCCTGTTGCCCTTGAACTTTTGGCTGATACTGCGCCGATACCTTCACGGGCACCGATATATCAGCCGCATTATTGTTCGTATATGAAATTGAGCCGATGACCCTGCGTCCCTCATCAGCGTTAGGTTCATCAATTCTTGGCGGCGACAGAGATTGCTCATCCATTTCATCCGTTTCGAAGTCACCATCTTCGGATAGAGCCAACATCTTCCAGAGATCAGACAGGTATTCGGATTCGCTACTCTTAGGTCCTCGACCCTTGGGTGTCGCGATAAATTGCCCGCGCCAACCAAAGTGCCTGTTGAGCAGATCAAGGATCGTCGTCTTGCCAGCACCATTTGCACCGGTGATTACCGTCAGCCTCGGATGAAAGTCGATTCGAACCTGTCGGAATTGACGCCAGCCACCAAACCGGATTGATTCAAAAGACGGATTGTCTGGGTTGTCTGTCATTTCTGGGCCATCTGGATTTCTAGACGCTCAATCGGAATGCTACGTCTAACCTCCAACCTTTTGATAAGCAACATCTAACAGGTGCTTTGCTGTTTCGAAATCTTCCATTCTCTTTAAAGACAATTCCAGATCACCCGTTCCGTAGTGACCGATGCTGCGCACATCTCGTGAAATGCCTTGTATAGGCTTAACTGCCTCAGGGTTCAGTTTTAGGTAGAGTAGTAGCCGCTGTTTCTGAATCTCCATGCAGACAATGTTCTGGGAAATCTTGTAAGCCACATAGAGCTTCTTAGGTACTTCTTCCATGGCTGGGT
The DNA here is from genome assembly GCA_030425195.1 of Gammaproteobacteria bacterium. Classification (GTDB taxonomy): domain Bacteria; phylum Pseudomonadota; class Gammaproteobacteria; order Pseudomonadales; family Azotimanducaceae; genus SZUA-309. The sequence goes on from JAUIAV010000014.1 coordinate 112,666, forward strand.
CGAGACCAAGCATGTACTCCTGCACCGCATGTGCTATCTCGACGATCTTGTCAGGCTTCCCTTCAAAGTGCTCTTCAACGGTGTATGAGCCGGTCTTCCGCGTGATCGCGGCCTTCTGTCCGGCCGTTAGCGTCTTCTCAGACGATATAGCGCCCACTGCGGAATACGACTTCTGGAAGACCTCTTCCAGATACAAACAGCCGTTCCGGAACAGTCTGTACGTCCACAGTTCAAGATTGGCACCCATCACTTGTACAGCATGGAGGTCGTACTTTTTGTAGTTAGGGGCTATGCAGATTACGCGAACATCCGACCAATCTACCTCAACGTCCGGGCCAAGCTCCTTCTGGACTGCGATCTCGAAATCGCCGTGATGGTCGTGAATCCATGCAAGATAGAAAAGGCTCTGGTTGATCAGATCAGAGGAAACTACCTTCTTGTACTCAATGATTACCGGGTTGTTTTCCTCCGAAAGAGCTAGCGTGTCGATCCTTCCAGAATGCTGAGACCCTGTAGGAAACTCCGAGGCAACGAAACGGCAGTTAAACACGGGTTGAAGATTGGTCTCGATCAGATGCTGAAGTTCCTTCTCAAGGCCGAAGTCTGTTTGTTCGACTGATCGCAGGGACATCTTGTCTATCTCAAAAAGCGGCATCTAGCCTCCAGTTCGACAGCGATGAGGACCAAGCTTGAAGTCTCACGGGTCGTGTACGCTAGGCGGCAGACTTCTTCAGTTCAGACTCGAGTTTGCCGTCTTCCACGGCCTCTATGCTTGGCGAGAATCCGAGATATCTCTGCCAATCGAGCATCAAATTCCGACGCTTGGCCAACAAATCGCTACGATTGTACGCTTGAGCCGTCTTGTTGCCGATCTTATGTGCAAGGGCCGCCTCAATGATGTCGTTTTGGTAGTTAGTTCTGTCGTTTGCCCATGTGCTAAAAGTGGCGCGAAGCCCATGTGTCGTCGTCTGGTCCAGATAGTTCATTCGTCGAAGAAGAGCCAACAGAGTGTTGTCACTGATCGGTTTGTTGCGTCTCCCCCCGGTGAACACAAAGTCGCCCAGCCGTGGAATCTCCTTGATCCAATTGACTTGTTCGTCGCTCAATGGCACACGATGTTCTACATTGGTCTTCATCGTAGCCGCGGGGCAAATCCACAGCTTTTGGTCGAAGTCCAGCTGATCCCAAGTCATTGTCCGGATGTTGCCAGTCCTACAGGCGGTGAGAAGCGCCCAAGTCATCGCTTTGGCACTCATTTCCTTTCGTGCGGCTAACTCAGCCAGAAATTCCTTGGCTAAACGATAGGGAAGACTACGGAGTCGAGTATCAAACCGTTCCCTGACTTTCTTGACGTCGGGTAGGCGCTCACGAAGATTGCCCTCCCAATCCGCAGGATTCTTCGCTATCTGTGCTCCGTGTGCCGCTGCGTAATCCAATATCCTTTTGATGCGGCCCCGCACACGAGAGGCTGTCTCGTTCTTGTTTTCCCAGAGACTATTCCGCGTTAGCAACCGGTATACGTCATCACTGGTTATGTCCCGCACCGGCTTGGAGCCGATATGTGGATTCACATACTCATCAATCGTGCTTCGCCATTGGTCCGGTGACTTCTTGTTTCTCCAGTGGGGCTCCCGATGTGCAATGAACTCTTCGGCGTATTCCGCAAAGGTTCGTTGACTTGCCTTGCGACCGCCTTCTAGCCTGAGCGGATCGATCTTGTCACGCTTGATCAACAGGCGCTTCTCGGCGGCACGGAACCGGGCATCAGCGAGGGACACCTCAGGGTAAGGACCTAGCCCCATCTGACGCCGCTTTCCACCTATTTGGTAGATGAGACACCAAGAGCGGGTACCGGAGGATTTGACCTCCAGATACAGACCCTGCCCGTCCCCGTATCTTCCGGGTCCTAGGCTTTGCACTTTGAGATCAGTGAGCGGCTTGCGCTGCTTACGAGCCATGGGAAGCAACCGACGCTATCGAATCAGTGGACCATAGCCCATCAGTTTGTCCCCACACTGTGATGTGGGTTTGTTTATTAGCATCTGAATCTGTTTATTAGTCAGGCAGGGTAAAAACCTTTTATTTACAAGCAGTTGTATAAAAGATCGGGGGTAAAATACTACTGTTTATTAATACACTGTGGCGGGTACCTCTTCCGCCATAGCACTCGAGGCGCCAGGCTCGAGTCAGCTAGTCAGGTTCGATGAATCCCTGATTGCCTCCAAGGTCGATCTGGGTCGTCGAACCGAGCTCGAAGGGCGTCTCGGCCGCCATGACGTTCGACCCATACATATTCCCGTCCGCGCTGAATTCGATTCCGACATACCAGAGAACATATGCACCGGGTTCCGGTATCCGTGGCGTGGCTGTGTTTCCTCTCAGCAGATTCGCCGAGCCTCTTACATGAATCGCAGTCCCTTCACCTCCGGGAAACCGGTTGTCCAGAATGTTGTTGTGGTCGCCCTGAAGATCAATGCCGTAGCCGTCCGCCTGCATTGATAGGGTGTTGCGTTCGAACGTA
>JAUIAV010000037.1 GCA_030425195.1 Gammaproteobacteria bacterium
TGCCCACAGTGACCACGACGACCCCGGACGTTCAGGACTTCATCCGCCAGCGCATCAGACGCGATCTGGAAGAGGGTGTGGTCGGCCAGGGTGTCGTGACCCGCTTTCCGCCGGAGCCCAACGGCTACCTGCACATCGGTCATGCCAAATCCATCTGCCTGAACTTCGGTGTGGCCGAGGAGTTCGGCGGTCAGACCTACCTGCGTTTCGATGACACCAATCCGCTCAAGGAGAGCGACGAGTACGTGGAGGCCATCAAACGGGACGTGGCCTGGCTCGGATTCGACTGGGGCGATCGGCTGACCTTCGCCTCGGATTACTTCGAGCAGCTCTATCAGTTTGCCGTGGAGCTCATCGAGAAAGACAAGGCCTTCGTGTGCTCACTGGATGGGGAGGCCATCCGCGCCACCCGGGGGACGCTGACGGAGCCCGGCACGGACAGCCCGTACCGGAACCGGAGCGTGGCGGAAAGTCTGGATCTGTTCAGCCGGATGCGTGCGGGGGAGTTTGCCGACGGCGAGCACGTGCTGCGGGCGAAGATCGACATGGCGTCGCCGAATGTGAACCTGCGCGATCCCATCCTCTACCGGATCCGGCACGCTCCGCATCAGCGCACGGGCGATGCCTGGGTGATCTACCCCATGTACGACTTCACGCACTGCATCTGCGATGCGCTGGAAGGCATTACCCACTCGCTGTGCACGCTGGAGTTTCAGGATCACCGGCCGCTCTACGACTGGGTTCTGGACAACATCAACATCAACTTCCACCCGCCTCAGATCGAATTCTCCCGGCTGGGGCTCACGCACACGGTCATGAGCAAACGGCTGCTGAATTCGCTGGTGAAGGAGTCGGTGGTGGACGGCTGGGATGACCCACGCATGCCTACCATCGCCGGGCTGCGCAGGCGCGGTGTGACCGCGGCAGCGATCCGTGAATTCTGCCGGCGGATCGGTGTGACCAAGCAGGACAACGTGGTCGAGGTGGAGCTGCTCGAATTCTGTGTGCGCCAGGATCTGGAGCAGGTGGCACCGCGGGGGATGGGCGTACTCGACCCGGTGAAGGTGACGATCACCAACTACGAAGGGTCTCAGGAGATCCTCACGGCTCCCTGGCATCCGCAGCAACCGGAGCTCGGCGAACGGCAGATCCCCTTCTCCGGCGTGCTGTGGATCGAACAGGAGGACTTCAGCGAGAATCCCCCGAAGAAGTTCAAACGTCTTTCTCCGGGTGAGATGGTACGTCTGCGCTATGCCTACATCATCCGCTGCGACGAAGTGGTCCGGAACGAATCCGGCGAGGTGGTGGAGCTGAAGTGCACGTATTTTCCCGAGTCCCGGAGCGGCAGCGACACCAGCGGTCTCAAGCCCAGGGGCGTCATTCACTGGGCGGACGCAGCCAGCGCGGTAGCGGTGCGGGCACGGCGCTACGAGCATCTGTTCCTGGAGGCGGAGCCGGATCTCAGCGATCTCGGTACCGCATTGAATCCTCATTCGCTGCTGGAGCGGGAGGCACTGATCGAGCCGGCCATCGTGGACAGTCCGCTCAGACGGTTTCAGTTCGAACGGCAGGGTTACTTCTGCCGGGACGAGGCCGATGCGGGCCTCTACCATCGGACGGTCAGTCTCCGTGACAGCTACAGACCCGGGAGCTGACCGATGACCGGACAGATCACCGTCATGGAAGTGAGCCCGCGGGACGGGCTGCAGAACGAATCGGTGCTGCTCAGCACGGAGGACAAGCTCGAGCTCATCGACCGCTCACTGGCAAGCGGTGCCAGACGCATCGAGGTGACCAGCTTCGTCCATCCGAAGGTGGTGCCGCAGATGGCGGATGCGGAAGCGGTCTGTCAGGGACTGCCCCAGCGTGGCGATGTCACCTACACGGGCCTGGTGCTGAACCGCCGCGGTTACGAGCGCCTGCTGGCCACCGAGCGGCTGAACGAGGCCGGCATCGTGATTCCCGCCAGCGATACCTTCGGGTCCCGGAATCAGGGGATGACGGTGGCCGACGGCATCGCCATGGCCACGGATATTCTCACGGACGCCCGAGTCCGCGGCTTCCGCGCCCAGGTCACCATCGCCGTGGCGTTCGGCTGCCCCTTCGAGGGCGACGTCGCCCCGGAAGCCGTGCTCGAGATCGCCAGGCGCCTGGCGGATTCCGGTCCTGTGGAGATCGGGCTGGCGGACACCATCGGTGTGGGCGTGCCGGCGCAGGTGCGGGATCTGTTCGGTGCGCTCGGTGATGAATTCGGCGACGACATTCCCCTGCGCGCGCATTTTCACGATACCCGGAACACGGGTATCGCCAATGCCGATGCCGCAGTGCTGGCGGGTGTGACCACGCTGGATGCGAGCATCGGCGGTATCGGCGGCTGTCCGTTTGCACCCAGCGCCACCGGCAACATCGCCACGGAAGATCTCGTCTACCTGCTGGGACGCTCCGGCGTCGAGCATGGACTGGACCTGGAGGTTCTGATCGACGGTGCACAATGGCTGTCCGACGTGCTCGGCAAGCCGGTGCCTTCGAGTCTCCTGCGGGCGGGTGATTTCGTCGCGGACCCGGGTCCGGAGGATTGAGCCCGCCGGAGCTGCCGGAACATGCCGATGTGCTGGACGCCGCCCGGCGGATCGCCGGAAGGGTCCTGAACACGCCGGCTGTCTGTCGCGACAGCCTCAACGAAACGCTGGGTTTCCAGGTGTTCTTCAAGTGCGAAAACCAGCAGCGCACCGGCTCCTTCAAGTTTCGGGGCGCAACCAATGCCGTTGCCCGACTCGCCGGGAACGGATCAGCTGCTGCACCCGTCGTCACCACCCACTCCTCGGGAAACCACGGAGCTGCGCTGGCACTGGCTGCCAGTCAGGCCGGTTTCGAATCGGAGATCGTCGTTCCCCGCGGGGCGAATCCGTTGAAGCGTGCCGCCGTCAGCCGCTATGGCGGCCGTATCCGGGATTGCGGAGAAACGCTGGCGGAGCGGGAATCCGTGCTGGCATCGGTGATCGAAGCGTGTCACGCCCTGTACGTGCCGCCCTACGATCACCCGGACATCATCGCCGGTCAGGGGACGGCCGCGCTCGAACTCGCCGCTGCGGTACCGGATCTGGAGACGGTGTGGGTGCCGGTGGGTGGTGGCGGGCTCGCCAGCGGCACGCTGCTGGCGCTGTCGGAAAGCCGGGTCGTCGTGCGGGGGGTGGAGCCGGCGCTGGCAGACGATGCTTACTGGTCCCTGCGGCTCGGCGCAATCCAGCCGCAGAAGCCGCCGGTCACCGTTGCGGACGGACTGAGAACGGCACTCGGTCGGATACCCTTTGCGCTGTTTCAGAAGCTGGGGTTGACCATCGACACGGTGAGCGAAGAGGAGATCCTGGCCGCCCAGAGCCTGCTCTGGCAGCGGCTCAAGCTCGTGGTGGAGCCTTCCGGGGCGGTCCCGCTCGCCGGCCTGCTGGCCGCCGCCCGGAAAGACCCCGCCGGGTTCCGCGGTACCCGCCACGGTGTGATTCTCTCAGGCGGCAACGCGCTGTTCCCGGGACCGTCGGTCTGATGCCTCATCAGTTCAGGTAGGCCGCGCAGCCGCTGTCGCGCAGAACGGCCGCCAGCTCCGGGCTCTCGGGCCAGCTCCCGTAGCGTGCCTTCAGTGCCGCCAGCGATCTCGCGTGATATTTCTGAGGCTTCTGGGTCCAGCTGCCGCTGCGAAGCGACACGGTGAAGGTGTCCTGGCCGGCGTCGACGGCGTCCTGATTGGCCTGGCTCCAGGGCAGAAACAGTCCGGCCACCTGATCGGCAAGCAGCGGAGCCAGCGTACGGGACAGCGAATGCCAGCCCTCGAACGGGCCTGCGGCGCTGGGTTCATGCATGCGCTCTATCCACTCGACCACATGCGGCGCCCGGGTACGCAGCAGTTCGTTGGGCGTCGGGTCGCGGAAGGCGTTGTAGAGCTGTCCCCAGAGACCGAAGTCGGCGAAGGCCGGCCGTCCACCGAAGAGATAGAGGCGGTTGGACAGGTGCGGTTCGAGCAGGTCGATGCAATCCTTGAAGGAGTCTTCGATCTGGCGCGCCGTCTGTGTGGAGGAGCCGACGAACCACACCCGGTCCACCATCCGCTCCCGGATGGCGTCGGCGGCCTGATCGAGCGCCGCCGGAGAAGCATCCGGCTGCATGAGCGCGGCGAGCCGTCGGGAGCAGGCCCGCTGGTCGGCTTCCCGGGCCCAGCGGTAGTGAAACATCCACTTGTTTCCCCACTCGTCGGCGAATTCCTCGAGCAGGCAGGAAACAAAGGCGCAGACCGGTTCCTCCGGCTGGATGGAAGGTTCCGGGTGGCGCGCTTCCAGGGTCTCGATGATGGGCGTGGAATCCTGAATGCCGCGTCCGTCGGGAGTCACCAGCAGGGGGATCAGCGGCAGTCTGGCATGCTGCTGAAACAGCTCCCCCGCCTGCGTGCGGGTCAGCCACTGGTGGGGGAGGGACTTGTAGCGCAGATAGGCGCGGACCTTGACGGAATACGGCGATTCCTCCGCGCCGATCAGCCGGTAGTGTGCGTCTGCGCCGGGTGCGGTCTGGTCTGTCATGGTGATGGTCTCCCCTGGTGCGCTGAATCTTGTCGATTGGCGGAAGGCGCTGTCAAATACGCTGCTGGCGCAACCGGTCCTCGAAGAATCTCACCACGCAGGCGTCCGCCCAGGTAGGGGTCCGCGGATCCTGAATGAAGGCGCAATGCCCACCGTGGCGGGTGGCGACCCGGCTGATGCCGGTGGGCAGCCTTTCGAATCCTTCTGCTGGAATCACCGGGTCGTCCTCGGCGTAGAGCACGGTGGCTTCCGTGTCAGCCAGTACGCTGCCGGTCAGGGTATAGGCGTCGAGATAGCTTGCGGTGTCCGGGAAGTCGGTATGTTCACGGACGAACAGGTCGGTGAGCGCGCTTACCGTTCTGAGCTTCTTCGCGGCCGAGAAATCATAGCGTTGCGGAAACGCGGTCTCCTTGCGCTGCAGTGACCGTTGCCACTTGAGCAGAAAGAACAGCCGATAGATGGGCGAGCCGCCGTCGATGGAATCCATCGTGGCAGTGGGGTCGATGGCGGGGCAGATCGCCAGCGTGGGGAAACGGGTGTCCCGGGCGATTCTGAGCGCGAAGTTGCCGCCGAGCGAGAAGCCGGCAACACCGATGGGAACGTTCAGCAGCGACCGGATCCGTCTCACCGCATCCACGACTTCAGCCGTCCGGGCGGAGTGAAACATCTCCTCGTTCAGATGGGCTGTGTCCCCATGATCACGAAGATTGAGGCGGACCACGCTGAAGCCGTGGCGGAAGAGCTCGGCCGCCGCAGAGAGCACGTAGCTCGAGTCCGCGTGGCCGAGCCAGCCATGGATCAGAATGACGGCGGGTGCGGTCTCGGGCTGCCGGGACAGCCAGGCTTCCAGCTGGACGCCGTCATCGGTACTCAGCAGCAGCCGCTCACTGCGGCTGAGCAGATCTGCGGCGCGGCGTCTCACCCAGAAGCCGCGACCCCGGCTGCCGAGAATGGTCTGGACGTGCGGTGAGCGAAGCGCCTGTCCGGGTTTGAACGGTTCGAACGTTTCCAGCATGGCCGGCGGGCGCTCAGGGCAGCAGGGCGCCGCCGTCCACATCGATGGTGGTGCCGGTGACGTAGTCGTTCTCGATGGTGAACAGAATGCCGGTGGCCACTTCCTCCGCGGTACCCGCGCGTTTGATCAGGTTGCCGGCCGTGGCCCTGGTCAGGAACTCCTTCCGGGTATCACCTTCTCCCGGGAACATGGGCGTGTCGATGGTGCCCGGCGCCACCACGTTGATCCGCCTGGGTGCGATTTCCACCGCAACCGCCCGGGTAAAGCCTTCCACAGCGTTGCCGACGGTGGAGATGGCCGACATGCCGGGATTGCATTTGCGCGCCGGGAAACCGCTGACCAGCGTGATGCAGGCATCTTCGGCAAGATGCTCGCCCACGAGCCGTACCGAGTTCGCGTAGCCCCAAAGCTTCCGGAAGGAGCCGGTGAATCCGTCCAGGTCCATCTGCATGAAGGGGCCCGATGCCCGTTCGCCGCCCGTGGCCGCGTTCACCAGCACGTCGATGGGTGCGAACTCGGCGAACACGGCGGCCATGGCCGCCCGGTCGAGCACGTCCAGGGTTCTGAATTCCGCACCGGGCACTGACTGGCGTGCAGCGGCGACGTTCTGCTCGGACCGGCTGAATCCGGTCACGATGCCGCCTTTTTCCACGAGCAGCCTGACCGCTGCCAGGCCGATGCCGGAGGTGCCGCCCAGTACGAGAATGCGTTTGCCTTCAATGTTCATGATCGTCTCCTGTATGAATCTGACTGCCGGCACCATGAGCCGGATGGGTGCTCAACGAATGACGGACCCGGTGTTCAGACGCTCGCTGGTGAAACCGCGTCTGTCGAGCAGCGCGACGATCCCCTCGTCGCCGATCAGGTGCGCCGCACCCACCAGCACGAAATAGGTGCTGCCCGTGTCGGTATCGGCTGTCAGATAGGACGCAATCCGCTCCGCCATACCCCGGTTTCTCTCGTCCAGCAGCTGCTCGGTGAACCGTCTTGCCAGCTCCGAATCGCCCGACTGCGCTTCGAACATCTCCATGAAAAGCGCATCGTCGCCGCTGAACCAGGCGCCGATCATGCCGGCGACCAGTGGCTCGATGCCGGGCTCCTGATCGAGGGTGTCTTCGAGCAGCTGCGTCTGGAGCCCCATGGGCTGGTTGAACAGCAGTGCCAGCTGCGCGTCCAGCGTTTCCAGCTCCAGAAGCCGCCGGTCTCCGAGCCGACGGAGGTAGTGCTGCTCGACACCGTGTTCGCCCTGGTAGCCCAGGCTGGTGAGTCTCAGCAGCACAATCTGGTTCATGAGAAAGGCAGGCTTGAGCGTTGCGACCTGATTCAGCCCCACACCGTACCGGTTCAGGCTCTTCACCAGCCTTGCGAGCAGCGGCTCCGGGAGCACGGACCGGACCTGCTGACCATTCGGCAGCGATGCGTAGGACAGCGTCTTCGCCTGCAGCTCGACGGGATCGAGCGCGCCCACATTGACTTCCACCACCAGCGTATCCGCTGTTTCGAAAGCCGAATCGAACGGCGCCGGCAGGGGGTAGAGGCTCGGCTTGAGAATGTGGACGGAGCCGGCGAGATAGACCTGGTTCCGCCCATGCCTGAGATGCCACAGATAGAGCGGATGCGCATCTGCCGGCGCCCGGGACCGGATTTCCGCACCGGAGGTGATGTGTTCGTCATTGAGTGCCCGCAGCTCGCAGGCGGGTTCGCCGGCTGTTCTGCCCGCATCGCACGTTCGCAGCGCGGCGACGGCGGCCTGGAGGTCGTTGGCCTGGCCGTGCACGGTGACCGGCGTACCCTGGCCGCCGGGAACGACGGCCATGGCCTTGCTGTCGGCGAGACCCTCATAGGAGGTGTCGGCTCCGGCGGACGTCCGGAACAGCAGCAGAAGGACCAGGAGCAGCACCTGCCGCCATGGACGGTGCACGGCCGTCATCCGTGGTGCACGTCCTGCGGCGTTTCTCCGGCCTCGATGATGGCGGCTTTCACCGCCTCCAGCATCTCGTCGAGCAGCGTTTCGTCCGTGCCCCGCATGACCAGAGACGTGCCATAACGGTCTTTCCGGAAGAACGGGTAGCTGCCCAGATCCACCTGCGGGTAGCGATCCTGGATTTCCCGCAGGGCCCCGGCAATCTGGCTCTCGCCGAGGAAGGCGGTCACCGAGCGGGACCGGACTACCGCGCCGCGCCGGAGCTTGCCGTCGAGGCTCGCCAGCATGGCCTGCATGACGCCGGGAATACCGGCCATCACGAAGACGTTGTCCACCCGGAATCCCGGCGGCCCGCCGGTGGCATTGTCCACCAGCACGGCGCCCTCGGGCACCCGGGCCATCCGCATACGCGCCTCCATCACGTCCGGCGGTGCGGGCCGCTGGCGGATGAGCTCGGCGATGGTGTCGTTGATGACGATGGGTACATCGAACGCCCGGGCGATGCAGTCGGCGGTGATGTCGTCGTGGGTGGGGCCGATGCCGCCGGTGGTGAAGACGTAGTCGTAAGTGGTCCGGGCGTAGTTGACCGCGTCGACGATGGCGCTTTCCACGTCCGGGACCACCCGGGCCTCGCGTACCTGAATGCCCCACTCGCCCAGGGTCAGCGCGATGTGATTGAGGTTCACGTCCTGAGTCCGGCCGGAGAGGATCTCGTTGCCGATGATGAGAACGCAGGCGGTGACGGCCTGATCATCCATGGTCGTTTCCACTGAAGGTTCGCAGGAAGGTCGGAAGTATATCCGGTTGAGGCTTAACGCTCAGGTGGGCTCGAACGCCGGCCCGGGCCTAGCGTCTGGCGCCCCAGAACGTCCAGAGGATCTGGATTTCGCCGATCCACTCCTCGTAGCTTTCGGTGGTCTCGGCGTCCCGCTCCTCGTAGCGGCCGCCCCAGTTCAGATTCAGAGACCGGCCGATGCGGTGGGTGACCCGGAAGCCGGCCCGGATTTCGTCCTGATCGTCCCCCTGGTCGCTGAAGTCGTTATTGGAGAGCTCGGCATAAGCATCCATGCGGGTCGTTCGGGTGAGATTCCGCTGGAAACCGAACCGGCCGCCAACTCGCGTATTCGTCAGGGGGACGTCTTCCGCGTACTCCTGGCGGGTCCAGAAGCCGCCCAGGGTGAAGGTATTCGCCCCGAGCACCTGTGTGTAGGTCAGATCCCCGGTGGTTTCCTCGAATGCGGCATTCACGTTGGTGTTTTCCGAAGCAGAATCACCACTGCCGAGGCCGCTGCCCAGGTCGGTGATCATCCTGGAGCCGGTGAGCGAGAAAGTCGATGTGGGGGTGGCTTCCCAGGTGAGGGAGCCCGAGTACATGGGATCGCTCGTCCTCCCGCGTCCGTCCCGCTCGTACCAGTTGTAGCCGATGTTGATCTCCAGCTCCAGCGTCCCGGTCTCCTGCTGATAACCGATGGTTGCCATGGAATACTCGGCGTCGGGAAACGGACCTTCGTACTCGATGTCGCTGTAGGTCCCGACGGCGATCAGCGTGCGGTTATCCGACAGGCCCAGCAGGTAGCGCAGAGTGCCATTGTGCCGCTGGCTGTCCGTCTGGGTTTCCGACGCGTTCACGTCGCGGAAGAGATACTCGAACTGCAACTCGTCCCCTGTCCGGGGCTGGAAACGCAGCCGGCTGCCGGCCTCGGTGGTGGAGACGATCTGCCGGTTGGCCTGGGTCTCAGTCTCCAGCGCCTGCTCGGTGGATTCGGTGCGGGTGTTGTTGACGAAAAAATCCAGCCGGTCGGTCAGTGCATGCCATTCGATGGCGGCCAGACCGGTCAGGCGATTGTCGTCCTGCCAGTAGTCCTCCGTATAAATCCGGCGGATGTAGCTGTAGTCGACGTCCATCTCCAGAGCGGCGGTGTCCTGACCGACGCTGAGGTTCGCGCCGGGCTGATGGATCCACTCACCGATCTCATCCGTTTCCGTGCGGAGCGTGTTGCTCGTGTACTCCGCCGTGTATTGAGCTTCAGCCACCACCTCAAGGGCGCTGGCCGTCTGGCTCAGGCAGCTGCCGGTAACGATCAGCGCAGTGGGCAGAATCCGGGATCTAGAAGGCACGTTCCGGCACCGTCACCACGTCACCCGGCTGGAGCGGGAAGTTGGTGTCCATCTCGCCGCGGTGCAGGATCCGGTTCAGCTTGATGTCCAGCCGCTCGCCGTCGCGCCGGTACAGGACCGCGCCGCCTTCGCTGGCGAACTCCGTGGTGCCGCCGGCTTCCAGCACGATGTCGAGCACGGTCATGCCCTGACGGTAGGGCAGCGACAACGGGTTCTCCACTGCTCCGGTCACCCGGACCCGGGAACGGTACTCATCACTGCCCATGTCGGTGACGATGACGGTCACGTAGGGGTCGCGGATGAAGGTGGCCAGGCGTTCGGTGATGTCGGCAGCCACCTGCTCCGGCGTCTTGTCGCCCACCATGACATCGCCGGCCAGCGGCACGGATACCTTGCCGTCCGGACGCACGGGGACGTCCACGCTCAGGTCCTCATTCCGCCAGACGTTGATGGAGAGCGCGTCTCCAACTCCGATCCGGTATTCGTCGGTGAATTCCGGTGCGGCAGCCGGTGCGGCTGGCGGCGGTGCCGAAGTGGCGCAGGCGCCCAGCAGGCCGGCCATCAGCGCCGTGATCAGAAGCTTTGCGCCCGCTTTCCGCGTGCGGACGCTCTGTAAATAAAATTGCAGTGTACCCATCCCACGTTCTCTCCAGTGAAGCGCGGTAGATGATACCGCACCTCCCGGGCCTTAGCGCTCATCCGACGAGGCGCTTACAACTCCTACAGCGGGGACACAGTTGAGCAACATGGGTGGAACAGACGTCGGGGCGGACCTGACGAACAATGGCCTTCCAGACACGAGAACCCCAACCGGAGACGAACAGGAATGGCGAACAGACGGGACGAACAACCGAAGACCTGGTTCCGATCGGAACGTGTGTTCCGGGTCGACGGAAACTGGTTCATCCATACCCGGGAAGGGATCGCCGTCGGGCCATACGCAGACAAGTTCGCCGCCGACGTGGATGCGGAAGTGCTCAAGTCACTGCTCGTCGGTGTGGGGGAGGAAGAGGCCACCACCATCATCCGCGCATTCATGGAGAGCGGATGCAGGAACATCTCCAGGGATCGGAAACCGGCGGCGGATTTCGATGCCGGCGAAGTGGCCAGCCTCCTGGACGAGGAGGAATACAGTTTCGACAGCATCCGTCAGCTGAGCTGACGCGTCACTTCCGGTGACGCGTCACTTCCAGGTGACGGGGCTGTCCCGCTTGTAAGGACGGCGCGCGTGCAGGGGAGTGGCCGGCAGGATCCTATCCTACCGGCCGCGGAAATCTGGGGTTCTCTTTTCCCTGAACGCGCGTCGTCCTTCTTTGTAGTCCTCGGAATCGAAGCACTCGTCCACCAGGGTGTGGACACGACGCAGATCCTCCTCTCTTTCTCCCCGCTCCCAGGCATTGATGGCCGCCTTGGCCGCCCGGACCGTCAGCGGCGCATTGCCGGCGATTCTTTCCGCGTAAGCGATGGTTTCCCGCTCGATCTCTTCCCGGGGATAGACCAGGTTCACCAGTCCCATCTCACGGGCCTCTGATGCATCCATGAACCGGGCCGAGAACATGATGTCCCGGGCTCTGGCCGGCCCCACCATGCGGATGAGCCTGGCCAGACCCTCGTACTCGTAGCCGAGTCCGAGGCGGGCGGCAGGGATCCCGAAGGTGGAATCCGGCGAAGCGATCCGGATGTCGGCGGAGAGCGCCGTTGCCAGCCCGCCGCCGATGCAGTAGCCCTCGATCAGCGCGATCATCGGCTTGTCGAACCTGGCGAGCCAGCGATTGGCCCTTCCGGCGATCTTGCCGTACTCGTCCTTCTGCGCCGCGCTGCTGCGCTTGCTGTCGAACTCGGAGATGTCAGCACCCGATACGAATGCCTTGCCGCCGGCGCCGCGCATCACCACGACCCGCACATCGGGGTCATCGGCATAGGACTCGAGCACGTCGCCAATACCCTGCCACATCTCCAGTGACAGGGCGTTGTGCCGCTCCGGCTGATTGAAGATCAGCCAGCCGATGCCGTCCGCATCCACGCGGCCGATGATCTTCTGAGTGTCCAGCGCCAGTTCCTTCGTCATGATTCGCGCTCCGGAAAGAAAGGCCAGTGAAAGTAAACGCTGTGTGGTCGTTTGCCAACCGGGCTTTGCGAAGGGGCCGGCAAAGGGCGAAACTCCGGGCTCTCTGGGTTGGAGGCAGCATGGATTTCGAGATTTCTGACGAGCAGAGCCTGATTCGCGACGCGGTACGGAAAACGTGCGGGGGATTTCCCGACGAATACTGGGCCGCAAAGGACGAAGCCCATGAGTTCCCCTGGGAGTTCTACAACGCCATGGCACAGGCCGGCTGGATCGGAGTGGCCATCCCGGAAGCCTACGGCGGCAGCGGCCGGGGTATCACCGAGGCGAGCATCGTGCTGGAGGAAGTGGCGGCGAGCGGGGCCGCCATGAACGGCGCCACAGCCCTCCATCTGTCGGTGTTCGGCATGCATCCGGTGGTCAATCACGGCAGTGAGGATCTCAAGCAGCGGTTCCTGCCCAGAGTTGCCAGCGGCGAGCTGCATGTGGCCTTCGGCGTCACGGAACCCAATGCGGGCACGGACACCACCGCCATCGAAACCACCGCCCGACGGGAAGGCGATCACTACGTCGTCCGCGGCCGCAAGGTCTGGACCACCAAGGCGCTCATCGCCGAGCGTGTGCTGCTGCTGGTCCGGACCACGCCGAGAGACCAGGCGGCGCGACGGACCGATGGCATGACCCTGCTGCTGGCCGAACTCCAGCGCCCGGAAGTCACCATCTCGCCCATCGACAAGGTGGGACGGAACGCGGTAGCCACCTGTGAGGTGGTCTATGACGACCTGCCCGTGGCAGTCGTCGACCGGGTGGGAGAAGAGGGTAGAGGCTTCAAATACCTGCTCGATGGTCTCAACGCGGAGCGCATCCTGATCGCCGCGGAAGCCCTGGGCATCGGCCGGGCTGCGCTCAGACGGGCCGTGAATTACGCCAACGAGCGGGTCGTCTTCAACCGGCCCATCGGCCGCAACCAGGGCGTCGCCTTCCCGCTCGGCGAGGCGAAAATGCGGCTAGATGCTGCGGAGCTCATGATCCGCAAAGCGTCCTGGAAGCTCGACAACGGCGAACCCTGCGGTGCCGAGGCGAACATGGCCAAATGGCTGGCCGCCGACGCGGCCTTCCAGGCGGCGGACCAGGCCATGCAGACCCATGGCGGTTTCGGTTACGCGAAGGAATATCACGTGGAGCGCTACTGGCGGGAAGCGCGCCTGATGCGGATCGCGCCGATTTCGCAGGAGATGATTCTCAACTACGTGACGGAGCACGTGCTGGGACTGCCTCGGTCCTACTGATCCGGGTTTCAGTAGCGAGGAATCAACTAGCCAGGGTGCGTGTCCGGAGTCGGCCTGTGGTGTTTTCGTCCACGCGCTCGGGCGCTCCGCGCCGGGCGCGCTTCGCGCACGCGCACTCAGTTGCCGATGTTGCCTCGCTGCGCGAGTCAAATCGGCGCCCTCGGCCTCGCTTCACGTTACAGAAAACAGCATCGCCCCGCCCCCCACACGTCCTACGACTGGTGAAATCTGCGCTGCGGACTTGATTGCAGTCAGATGCACCGACTCACCGCCAGCCTCAAATCCTCTCAGTATTGAATGATCAGCAGCGTGCGGGTGTGCGAGGTGTTTTCAGGAACGTGAAGCGAAGCGCGCCCGGCGCGGAGCGCCCGAGCGCGTGTATGAAAACACCTGCGCCACTCGCGCGATGCGGCTCGAATCGAAACCTGGAGCGATTGAATCAGGCCCTGCGCGCCAGCCGCTTCCGCTTATGCTGCACATAGTCCACAAGAATGTACTCCCCGAGCTTCTCAGGCGACGTATAGAACACCCGCCCGCCATTGATCTTGGCAATCTCATCCATGAACGCCTTCAGGTAGTAGTTCGAATCCAGCATGAAGGTGTTGATGGCGATCCCCCGGGTCGTGCAGTGCTTGACGGCCTTGAAGGTAGCCCGGATCGTCTCCGGCGTCGCGGGATAGGCGAACTGGGCCTGGCCGTTCTCCAGGTGGGCGGTCGGCTCGCCGTCCGAGATCATGATGATCTGCTTGGTACCCCCCGTGTGCTTGGCCAGCAGCTTCTCGGCCAGGAGCAGCGCATGCTGCATGTTGGTGCCGAGCACATACTCGTCCCACTGGAGATAGGGCAGATCGTGGGGTTTCAGCTCCTTGGCATAAGCGGCGAATCCGATGATGTAGAAGCTGTCCTTGGGGTACTGGGAAGTGATCAGGTTGTGCAGGGCGAGCGCCACCTTCTTGGCGGCCTGGAAAGAGCCTCTGAGCGCCATGGACCAGGACAGGTCCACCAGCATGGCCGTCGCGGTGGAGGTGATCATCTCGCTGCGGTAGATCTCGAAGTCGTCCTGCTGCAGGCGGATGGGTGCGCCGGGACCGTTCCGGTCGATGGCGTTGCGGAGCGTTCGCGGCAGATGCAGGTGAAAGGGGTCGCCGTACTCGTAGGGCTTGGTCTGTTCGAGACGTTCGCCGAACCGGCCTTCTTCGGGTACCGCGTGATTGCCCATGCTCTGCCGCTTCAGGCGTTCGTAGATTTCCCCCAGGGCCTTCTGCCCGATCATTCTGGAGCCGCGGGGTGTGAGCTCCCAGCGGTCGTCGCCGGTAGCACGGATGTAGCCGGCCTCTTCCAGCGCTTTCAGCAGCTCGTTCAGACGATCCAGGTCTTCGGTTGCCTCATCGCCCATCAGGTCCTTCAGCAGGTCCCGATCGATGCGGTCGATATCGCCGCCCCGTTCCGCGCTCTGCACCTGCTCGATCAGCTCGTCGAGCTGACTCATCTCGTTCATGAGCTCCATGGCCGCATCGAGATCGATCCGCTCGTTGCCGCTGAACCGGTACTGGCTCCCTTCCGGATTCAGGAAAGCCATCTCCTTGGCCAGCTTGGCCATTTCCGCGTTCAGCTCCGGATCGCTGAAGCGGTCGGACAGCAGTGACTGGAGCTGAGCCTGCTGCTCGGGGGACAGACTGTTCAGCAGGGACTGAGCGGCCGCCATCTGCTGCTGCATCTGCTCGAGCAGCTCATCCAGGCTCTGCGGCGGGTTGTCGCCGAACATGTCCCCGAACTCCTTCATGAAGTCCTCGAAGCCCGGATCCTCGCCGGCGATCTTCTTCACCAGCATGTCGTTGAGCGCCTTCATCATCTCCTTCATGCGTTCGATGTCGCCGTCGGAGAGGTTGTTGACCATGTTCTCGATGTTGTTGAAGAACGTATTGGCCATGGATTTGCGCAGATCGTTCAGCAGCTCGAGAAACTGCTTCTGGGCTTCCGGATTCAGGAACTCATACTTCTCGAGTTCTCTGATCCGGCCCGCCACATCGTCCGGCAGACCATCGAGGATCTCCTCGTTCCGGCCGGCGATGTTCTTCAGCACGTCACCGGAGAAGTCGTCCGCATCCTTGTTGAGCCACTCGTCGATGCGCTCGCGTTCCATACCCACGATCTCGTCGAGGCGTTCCCTGAAATCGTCGAAGATGCTGGACAGGTCGAACTGCTCCAGGCGCTGGCGTTTCTTCTCCCGCAGCGACTTGAGCATGTCACGCAATCCCTGCATGTAGCCGCCCTGGGGAATCTGCATGCCGCGGGACATGAGGTTGCGCATGGCCCAGCGGAGATCTCCATACTCCATCAGATCGTTGGCCAGCGCCTCCAGGATCTGATCCGCATCCAGCGGCAGCGTCTGGCTGCCGTCCCAGGCGGAGAAGCGGTGTTTGGGGGCTGGATGACGCATGAGGGCTCCTCCGGCTAGCCGGTGTAGGTGGCCGTGCCGGCGTGGTCGTACTTGTTCAGCAGCTTGTGCAGATGCAGGCCTTCGAGCACGAATTCGATCACCGTGGCGCGCATGGTGTCGCTGACGGAATCACGATCCGGGAAGATGTCGTTCAGCGACGGTATCCGCTGCGCGATCGTTGTGTAGTCCGTGGCCGGGGCCGCCTCGCCCGTATCCACGGTGAGCCCTTCGTTGAAGGCCATGGCGATGGGTTCCAGGTCGTTCACGTCGTAGTACCGGTCGAAAACGTCCCTGACGGCGCCCTGAATGATCCGCTCCGTGATCTTGTCTTCCTGGCCTTCCTCCATGGCCTCGAACTCGATCTTGCCCTGCAGGGACGGGATCAGGTAATCGAGATCGGAAATGCGCGGCACCACTTCCGCTTCGCCGAGCCGGAGCGCACGACGGAAGGCGTTGGCCACCAGAGCCTCGTAGTTGGATATGGAGGTCCGCACGGAAACGCCGGAACGCTGGTTGATGTCGGGAGAACGTCTCGCATGATGGGTGATTTCCGCGACGATCTCCTTCATGAAATCCGGGACGTTCAGGTGATAGTCGCCCAGGTCCAGGACGCTGGCCTCCTGATCCATGATCTCGATTTCCTGAGTCACCTCGAGCGGATAGTGGGTGCGGATCTGTGCGCCGTAGCGGTCCTTCAGCGGCGTGATGATGCGGCCCCGGTTGGTGTAGTCCTCGGGGTTGGCAGTGGCCACGATGAACACGTCCAGGGGCAGGCGAACCCGGAAACCGCGGATCTGCACATCCCGCTCTTCGAGCAGGTTCAGAAGACCGACCTGTATGCGCTCGGCCAGGTCGGGCAGCTCGTTGATCGCGAAGATGCCGCGATTGACCCGGGGCACCAGTCCGTAGTGCAGGGTGAGCTCATCGGACAGATAGC
Source organism: Gammaproteobacteria bacterium (assembly GCA_030425195.1). Lineage (GTDB taxonomy): Bacteria > Pseudomonadota > Gammaproteobacteria > Pseudomonadales > Azotimanducaceae > SZUA-309. The sequence continues at coordinate 16,354 of JAUIAV010000037.1, forward strand.
GGCCTTCGGCCACTTTGATCGGATCCACTTCGCCGATCAGATCGGCGATAGTGATGTCCGGCGTGGCAAGCTTCTCCGCGTAACGTTCGTCACGGTGCAGCCAGCGGATGGGCGCCGCATCACCGTGCTCCGCCATGATGGCCTTGCCTTCCGCCGTAATGGGCTGATACGGAT
>JAUIAV010000015.1 GCA_030425195.1 Gammaproteobacteria bacterium
GGTGAGATTGTCCTGAGCTGTCATGGCTGTGCGGAAACGCTTCCGTATCCTCTCTCGCTGTCCTTCGGCTGTCTCATTGCAGAGAGCGAGGACGTCGCTGACGGACTGACGGAAGGTGAAGGCCTTCCGGCCCAGGATGTGCTGGTCGCAGGGGGCACGGAGATTTCGATCGGCCAGATCGTGGAGGACGAGATCCTTCTGAGTCTGCCGGAAAGGCTCTGCGCGAGCTCGCCCTGTGAACGGGCCCCGGCGCTGGCCTATCCGGCCGATGCCGCTGCCGCGGATGCGCAGACGGCAGAAGAGGATGCCGACCGGGAAAATCCGTTCAGCGTGCTGCGCTCGCTGAAATCGGAGCCCTGAGCGGAAGCCGGATGCAGACATCCGGCAACGGAAGACACAACGAACATCGGAATGTAACGGTCGAAAGAAGACCGAAGCGACTACGGAGGCCACATGGCAGTCCAGCAGAACAAAGCGACCCGGTCCAAGCGCGGGAAGCGTCGCGCCCACGACTCGCTCGAGAAGCCCACGCTGTCCATCGAGCCGATGACGGGTGAGACGCATCGTCGTCATCACGTCAGCGCCGATGGCTACTATAAAGGCAAGAAAGTCGTAGACTGATCCGAGCGGGTTTCCGCTCCGATCAGATGCCGTCAGTTTCCTGGCCATGTCCGGCCAGGTGCTGTTCCCCCGAAACGTCCAGCACGCGTCCACCGGTACAGGCGGACGGGGCGGGCTTTTGTCGGGGATCGGCGGGTGGAAGGCGTGTGCCTGAGCACATTTGCGGGTACATTGGCGGTAAAAAGCTTCAGCATCGGTCTCGAACAGATAGGGAGGGTTGCTCATGGGTCTCGGTTTCGTTTTCCCGGGCCAGGGATCGCAGACGGTCGGTATGCTCGGCGACATGGCCGAGCGGTACCAGGTGGTGCGCGATACCTTCGACGAGGCCGGTGAAGCGCTCGGCCTCGACATGTGGCATCTGGTGTCCGAAGGCCCGCAGGAGCGCCTCAATCAGACTGAGATCACCCAGCCCGTCCTCCTGACCGCGAGCACCGCGCTCTGGCGGGTCTGGCAGTCGGAAGGGGGAAGGCAGCCGGAAATTCTCGCTGGACACAGTCTGGGAGAGTATTCGGCCCTGGTGTGCGCGGGTGCCATGACGTTCGCCGAGGGGGTTTCTCTCGTGCATCAGCGCGGCAAACTCATGCAGGAAGCAGTGCCGCAGGGAGAGGGCGCCATGGCCGCGATCCTCGGTCTCGAGGACGATACGGTGGCTGCCTGCTGCGAGAGCGTGGAGGGCATTGTCAGTCCGGCCAATTTCAATGCACCGAGTCAGGTCGTGATTGCCGGCAGCGCCGAGGCGGTGGCGCTGGCCGTGGAAGCCTGCAACGCCGCGGGTGCTAAAAAGGCAGTCCCGCTTCAGGTCAGTGGCCCTTTCCACTGCGAGCTCATGGCACCGGCGAAGGCCGGTTTCGAGGAAGCGCTGGCGGCGGTGGAGCTGAAGATGCCGGGCATTCCCGTGGTGCACAACGTGGACGCGGAGATCGCCACCGATCTGGCGGATCTGAAACACAAGCTGATGGAGCAGATCGCCCGTCCGGTGCAGTGGACCCGGTGCATGCAGGCGATGATTGCTTCCGGTGCCGATGAATTCGTCGAATGCGGCGCTGGTAAGGTGCTGGCCGGTCTCATCAAACGCATCGACAGAAAAACGCCCGTGCACAACATCGAATCTCCCGATGCCTTTGCGGCGGCGCTGGCCGACTGACACCGGCATGGTTCGATATCCGAGAACGGGAGGCAGAAGAACATGACGGACGGCGGCAGGGATTCAGACAAGCGGACAGTAGCACTCGTGACCGGTGCCAGCAGAGGCATCGGTGCTGCCATTGCAGCCGCTCTCGCCGACGACCACTTCGTGATCGGTACGGCCACCAGTGAAGCGGGTGCGGGCAGCATCAGTGCCCAGCTTGGCGACCGGGGCAGGGGCATGGTGCTCCGGGTGGATGAGGATGCATCCGTGGAAGCGCTCTACGCAGCGCTTGCGGAGCAGGATCTGATGCCGCTCGTGCTCGTCAACAATGCGGGGATCACCAGCGACAATCTGCTGATGCGGATGAAGCCGGACGAATGGCTGACGGTCGTTAACACGAATCTGAACGGGCTGTACCGCGGGGTCAAACCCGTGCTGCGGGGGATGATGAAGGCGCGGTTCGGAAGGATCGTCAACGTCAGCTCCGTGGTGGCCAGGATGGGCAATCCGGGCCAGAGTAACTATGTCGCGAGCAAGTCGGGGATCGAAGGATTCACCCGGTCACTGGCACAGGAAGTCGGGTCCCGGGGCATCACCGTGAATGCGGTGGCGCCCGGATTCATCGAAACGGACATGACGGCGGCGCTGGATGACACACAGACCGAGCTGATGGCGAGCCGTATCCCGCTCGGCACCCTGGGCCAGGCGGACGACGTCGCGAACGCGGTCGCGTTTCTGGCGGGCAGCGGGGCAGGTTACATCACCGGAGAAACTCTGCATGTGAATGGCGGGCTCTACATGGCGTGAGCCGGTACGGAAGCGGTCGATGGAGGCGGTTTTGTCAACATTGGCGTCAACTTGAATTGGGTATGGGCCGACTATAGAATGCGCGTCGCCCTGCACCCCAGGAACCAGATTGGGAGATCCCTGCGTAATGAGCAGCGTAGAAGAACGTGTTAAGAAACTGATTTGCGAGCAACTCGGCGTCAAGGAAGAAGAGGTCAAAGACGAGGCCTCCTTCGTCGAGGATCTTGGTGCAGACTCTCTGGACACGGTTGAGCTCGTGATGGCACTCGAAGAGGAATTCGAAACCGAGATTCCGGACGAGGAAGCCGAGAAGATCACGACGGTCAAAGAGGCCATCGACTACATACTGGCGCATCAGTAAGCCCGAACTTCACCTCAAGAGGATGATCTGAAGCCGCATCTGCATCACTGTAGAGCGGCTTCTTGCGTTTAGGCGGGACTTCCCGGACCCTGACGCCGACGGTGGGAGAGGACAACCATGAGTGGAGCAAACGCGAGACGGAGAGTCGTGGTCACCGGCATGGGCGTGATTTCGCCCATCGGCAATACCGTTGCCGATGCCTGGAGTAACGCGCTGGCCGGAAAGAGCGGTGCCAATCAGATCGAGTTCTTCGACGTGGAGGACTACAGCGTCAAGATCTGCGCGTCGGTGAAAGACTTCGAAGTCACCGACTACATGGACCGGAAAGAGGCGCGACGCCTCGATACCTTCATTCAGTACGGCATGGCGGCCGGTATCGATGCCATCAGCGATTCGGGACTCGAGGCGCATCCGGACGATGCGGACCGGATCGGCGTCGCCATCGGCTCCGGTATCGGCGGGATCAACACGATCGAAGAGACCCACTCGGTCCTGCTGAAGAGCGGTCCCCGGCGGGTATCGCCTTTCTTCGTACCGAGCAGCGTGATCAACATGATCTCGGGCAATCTGTCCATCCGGTACGGATTCAAGGGGCCGAACATCGCCATCGTCACAGCCTGCACCACGGGCACGCACAACATCGGCATCGGCGCGCGCATGATCCAGTACGGGGAAGCGGACGTCATGGTGGTGGGTGGTGCCGAACAGGCTGCGTCTCCGATCACCATGGCTGCATTCGCGTCCATGAAGGCACTGTCCACGCGGAACGACGAGCCGGAGAAGGCGAGCCGTCCCTGGGATGCCGATCGGGACGGATTCCTGCTCGGTGACGGCGCCGGGGTGCTGGTGCTCGAGGAGTACGAGCGGGCGAAGGCGAGAGGCGCGAAGATCTACTGCGAGATCGCCGGCTTCGGCATGAGCGGGGATGCGTTTCACATCACCAGTCCGGCTGAAGATGGCGCCGGCGCGGTCGCTTCCATGCGCAATGCGCTGAAAGATGCCGGCATGAATCCGGAAGACGTGGACTACGTCAATGCGCACGGCACCTCGACACCGCTGGGCGACGTGGCGGAAACCATCGCCATCAAGAAGGTGTTCGGCGACGATACCGGAGTGGCTGTGAGTTCCTCGAAATCCATGATCGGTCACCTGCTGGGAGCGGCCGGTGCGGTCGAAGGCATCTTCTCCATTCTGAGTGTGGCCAACGATGCCATCGCCCCGACCATCAACCTGGATAATCCGGGTGAAGGCTGCGATCTGGACTACGTGCCGAATACGGCGCGGAACACCACGGTGCGTGCGGCGCTGTCCAACAGCTTCGGCTTCGGTGGCACCAATGGCACGCTGATATTCAGCAAGGTCTGATCCGCCGACCGCGGCACGCAGGTCCGGGTGATGCAGGCTCGGACCTGCACGCCCCATGAACTACAATGGCCTCCGTGAGCACCTCCCTGAAACTCGTCGTCGTCGCGCTGATCTCGGTGGGGGTCCTGCTGGTTGCCGGCGCGGCATACGTACGTGCCTGGCAGACCGCTCCCTTCACCCTGGTATCGCCGGAAGACGCTGAGAAGGTGGTTCTCGACAGTGGCCAGTCGTTCTCCTCGTTCGCGCGCCGACTGGAATCCCAGGGAATCGTTGACGATGCGTGGCTCTGGACGCTGATCGCCAGACTGGATGGCTCGGCGCGGAAGGTGCAGGCGGGCGAATACTGGATCCGGAAGGGTGACAGACCGGCCGATCTGATGGAGCGGCTCCTGAGCGGTGACGTGGTCCGCTACGAGGTCAAGCTGATCGAAGGCTGGACGCTTTCCCAGGCCCTTGCCGCCCTGGCCGCGCATCCGGAACTGGTCCACGAGCTGGACCGTGCGGACGAGCGCACCGTGCTGGGCATGCTGGGGCTGTCGGAGGGACACGGCGAGGGCCTTTTCTTTCCCGACACCTATCACTTCGAGCGAGGGGCAACGGACGCGGACATCCTGCGCCGTGCCTATGCGAAGCTCGAGGCGGAGCTTGCCGCCGTCTGGGAAACCCGCGATGCCGGGTTGCCGTATGAGACGCCCTATGACGCGCTCATCGTCGCGTCGCTGATCGAGAAGGAGACCGGTCGGGATGCGGACCGGGCGAACATATCTCAGGTGTTCGTCAGTCGTCTGAATCGCGGCATGCGACTGCAGACGGACCCGAGCGTCATATACGGAGTGGGCGAGACATTCGATGGAAATCTCACCCGCCGGCACCTGCGCACGGATACCCCTTACAACACCTACACCCGGAAGGGCCTGCCCCCCACCCCCATCGCCCTGGTGGGTCGGAAGTCTCTGCATGCCGCCGTGCACCCGGCGCCCGGAGAGTTCCTCTATTTCGTCAGCCGTGGTGATGGTTCGAGTCACTTCTCCGTGAGCCTGGAGGAGCACGAGGCCGCGGTCCGGAGGTACCAGCTGCAGTGAGCGGACGGTTCGTGACCCTCGAAGGTGGGGAAGGGGTGGGAAAATCCACCAATCTGAAGCTGGTCGTGGAGCTCATCGAGGCAGGCGGCCACACCGTGGTGACCACCCGTGAGCCTGGCGGCACGCCACTGGCCGAGGAGATCCGGGCGCTGATCCTGGGTGTCCGGGAGGAACCGGTATCCGGTCTGGCCGAGCTGCTGCTGATCTTTGCCGCCCGCGCCCAGCATCTGGCGCAGGTGATCCAGCCGGCGCTGGATGCGGGCAGCTGGGTGGTCTGTGACCGGTTTACGGATGCCACTTACGCGTACCAGGGCGGTGGTCGCGGGCTGCCCATGGCGCAGATCGAGGCTCTGGAGACGCTGGTTCAGGGATCGCTCCGGCCGGATCTCACGCTCTACCTGGACGTGCCGCCGGCCGTCGGACACGCGCGCATCGACGACCGTCCCCTCGATCGCCTGGAGCAGGAGGCTGCCGCCTTTCACGAGGCGGTCCGTACGGTCTACCTGGACAGGTCGGCACGGGAAGAGCGCATCCGGGTGGTGGACGCCTCCGTGCCGCTTGAATCCGTGCAGGCGCAGATACGCACGATCGTCGGAGAATTTCTGGCCGATGGATGAGCAGGCGCTGCCGAAGGATCTGCCCTGGCTCGACGATCAGGAAGCGGAGGTGCTGGACGTGCATGCTGCGGGCCGGCTGCCTCACGCCCTGCTCATCCGGGCCAACGAGGGCTGGGGTGAGGTGCAGCTGGCAGACCGGCTGGCGCTGGCCATGCTGGAGCGCCCCGATGCGGTCACGGCCCGGGCGCTGGCGCATCCGGATCTGAAATGGGTGGCGCCGGAAGGTTCGGTCATCAAGGTGGACGTGATCCGGGAGGTGGCGGGTTTCGCTGTCGGAACCCGCCAGATAGCGCCCTGCAAGGTCATCGTCATCGAATCGGCCGAGCTGATGAACGCCAGCGCGGCCAATGCCCTGCTGAAGACGCTCGAGGAGCCGCCGCCGGATACCTATCTGCTTCTGGCCACGTCCCGTCCCGGTCGGCTGCTGCCCACCATCGTCAGCCGCTGTCAGGCGATTTCCATCGAGCGCGATCTGCCCGTGGCGCGGGACTGGCTCGCCGACCGCTGGCCCGGGGCGATTCTGGAGGAGAAGCTGTTCGACTGCGGTGATGCGCCGCTGTCCGTCCATCTCGCCCTGTCCGAGAAGGAACCGTCGCTTGCCGGTGCGCTGAGGATGCTGGCCGAAAGTACGCCGGTGGCTCCGGCGGTCGCGGAGCTGCTCGGCTGGAACGTGGACCGGCTCACGGGTGCCTGGTACCGGCACTGTTCGGCTCTGCTAGCAGGCGCGGGCAGAATTCCGGGCATCCGGGTGCGCGAGCCGAAACGGCTGGCCGAATTCGCGAATGAGCTGCTCGACATCCGGCGGCAGCTGCTGACGACGAACAGTGCCAATCAGCGTCTGTTGTACGAGCGTCTGGCGGTACGCTGGCGGAGTGTCGTAAGTCCCGGCTGACGCGCCGGGAAGGCGCGGTCTCCCGGGAAATGTGACAGTCGTCACACCGGTGGCGTTGACACCCCAGGAGCGCTCCTCGAAGATGTGATCAGACAGGCACGAGCCCGTAGTCAGCGATATACAGGCCTTTGCGGTAAAAAGGACATTCCATGGCGGCAAAACGCGGAGCGAGAAACGGTATTCTCTCCCTTGCGATCAAGGATAAGGCGGTGCTCTATGCCGCCTACATGCCTTTCATACAGAACGGCGGCCTGTTCATCCCCACGAAGAAGGAATACGAGATCGGCGACGAGGTCTTCATGCTGCTGTCGTTGATGGATGAGCCGGAGAAGCTGCCTGTGGCAGGCAAGGTGGTGTGGGTCACGCCGAAGGGTGCTGGTGGCACCAAGGCTGCCGGGATCGGAGTCCAGTTCAACGATCAGGACGATGTGGCCCGCAACAAGATCGAGACCTATCTGGCCGGTGCTCTGCAGTCGGACCGGCACACCCATACCATGTAGTCCCCGGCCTTGCTGGTCGATTCCCACTGTCACCTGAACTACCTGGAAGAACCCCGGGCCCGGATCCGCGAGGCCAGAGCGGCCGGCGTATTTCTGCAGCTGTGCATCGGTGTGGACGAAGCGCACATCGGCGAGGTGCTTGCGCTGGCCGAAAGCGAACCCGATGTCTGGGCGACGGCGGGCCAGCATCCCGAAGCGGCCGAACACTCTCCGGAATGGATAGAGCCGCTGCTGTCTCATCCACGGGTCGTGGCCGTCGGGGAAACCGGGCTCGACTACTTTCACGACAAAGACGCCGGGACCCGGACACTGCAGCGTGAGCGGTTCGAGTACCAGCTGGCGCTGGCGCAGAAGCACGATCTGCCCGTGGTGGTGCACACCAGGTCGGCTGAGGCGGATACGCTGTCCCTGATCCGGTCGTTTCCCGGCGTGCGGGGTGTTCTGCACTGTTTCACGGAGTCCTGGTCCATGGCCTCCCAGGCGCTGGATCTGGGCTTCCATATTTCCATATCAGGCATCGTCACCTTCAGAAACGGTGAGAACGTGCGGACGGTGGCCCGGAAGGTGCCCGATGACCGGCTGCTGGTGGAAACGGACGCACCCTGGCTTGCGCCCGTTCCGCATCGGGGTAAACCCAATGCCCCTGCTTTTGTCCGGGATACGGCCGCCTGCCTGGCTGGATTGCGCGGCGTGGACGAGGACACGCTGGCAGCGCAGACGACGCGCAACTTCCTGACCCTGTTCGATCGGGTCGGCGACCCTCAGAACTCTTCTTCGAACAGCAGGTAATGCGTTTCGGCCATGCCCAGGTGGGTATAGGTGGCCTGAGCGCCCGCGTTCTCCTTCTCCACGTACAGGCGGATGCCGCAACCGTCCGGGTCGGCCAGGGCTCGCTCCCGGATGGCCTGATGCAGGGCGGTGTAGATACCCCGCCGCCGGAAAGCGGGGTCGACGAACACGCTCTGAATCCACCAGAAGCGGCCGTTCCGCCAGTCGCTCCACTCGAAGGTGACCATGAGGGAGCCGGCACTGATGCCATCCTGCTCAGCGACGAGATAGAAGCCTTCCTCCGGGTGATCGATGAGGTACGCGATGCCGCGGCGCAGGCGCCCGCGGTTCAGACCCTTGTCCTCGGTCTCCGCGGCCATGGTTTCCTGGAAACGGACGAGCGTACCAACGTCGTCCAGGGCGGCCGTTCGAATATGGATGTTGCGGTCCTGTCGTATCATCCGGGCAGGCTCCGTTCAAAGAAATCGAGAATCATGTTGAACCGGTGGATGGACACGGACCGTTCCTGCAGGGCGTGCTTCGAGCCTGGATAAGCCATCATCTCGAAAGGAAAGCAGCGGGACTGCAGCGCCTTGATGAGGCGCGTGGTGTGAGTGAACAGCACGTTGTCGTCCGCCATGCCGTGCATGATCAGCAGTCTGCCGCGCAGCCCGTCCAGATAGGGAAACACGGCGCTTCGCTCGTATCCTTCCGGATTGTCCTGCGGGGTACCCAGATACCGTTCCGTGTAGTGCGTATCGTACAGCTCCCAGGCAGAGACAGGGGCCACCGATACCCCGGCCCTGAACACATCCGGCGCTTTGGACAGGCACATGAGGGTCATGAAGCCGCCGTAGCTGTGCCCGAAAACACCGATCCGTTCCGGATCCACCCAGTCCAGGCTCTGAGCGAACCGGGCACCCACGATCTGATCGCGCACCTCGGCCTCACCCATATGCCGGTAGATGGGGGCCTCGAAGGCCGGGCCCCGGGAGGACGAGCCGCGGTTGTCGAGCTCCAGCACGCCGAATCCCCGGCCCGCGAACAGCTGCAGCAGCAGCGGTGCCCATTCGTTCCGCACCCGGTGCACGCCGGGTCCGCCGTAGACGTAGACGATCAGCGGATGCGCCTCGCCGCCGGACGCGGGCCGGGTGAGCCGGTAGTGGAGGGTCTGACCATCCTCGGCTTTCAGCGTGCCGAGCTCGGGTGTGACGTGTGCCGGCAGGTACTCGGCGTAGGGATCCGCCTGGCCATCCTCCGGCCACAGAGGCGTGCTGCCGGTGGTCGGATCGATGATGCGGACGGCGCCGGCACTGGTCAGGCTGGTGTGGCGGTCGATACATCGACCCGTGGCGGTGTCGACGCTCAGATCGTGCCAGCCGGCGTCCGCGGTGAGACGGACCGGGTCTCCACCCGCGAGCGACAGGGTGTAGGCGTGCTGCTCGGTCGGATCTTCCGCCCAGCCCGAGAAAACGACCCGGTCCGCATCCGCATGGAGGACCTTCTCCACCCGGCCGGAACCTGAGGTCAGCCGGGTGGGTTCCCCGTTGCTGTACAGGTAGAGCTGGGCATTGCCTTCGCGTTCGGACGTCCAGAGAAAACGGTCGCCGTCCAGGCTCCGGAAGTTGTCGTGCAGATTGATCCAGGTGTCCGAACGTTCCTCGATCACCGTGTCCCGGCCGGTGACGCCCGGGGTATGAAAATCCAGATAGAGGGTCTGCTGATTCCGGCTCTGCACCTGCACGGCCAGACGTTTTCCGGCCCAGGCAACCCGGGCCAGGTAGTCGTCGGGTGCGTGCCTGTAGTCCACGGTGTGCCGGGCGTCACCGGCCAGCTCGTGGACGAGCAGTGAGACATCGGCATTGGTTTCGCCTGCGTAGGGATAACGCTGCTCGATCACGCGGATCGCGTCCGCGTCGATCTCATACCGCTGACTGACGGCCACCGTGGATTCGTCCGTACGGGTGAAAGCGATGGCGGATTCGTCCGGCGACCACCAGTGCCCTTCGAAGCGGTGCATCTCCTCCTGGGCGATGAAGTCGGCGATGCCGTTGCGGATGAGACCGCCGCCATCGTTCGTCACGGCCATCTCCCGGTCTGCCTCGCGATCGTAGTAGTACAGGTTCCCGTTCCGGACGTAGGAGACGTAGCGGCCGGAAGGCGAGAAGGTGAAGTCCGTCTGGCGGCTGTCCTCCGGCGTGAACCGGCGGAGATCCGCGGTTCCGATGTCGTACAGATACCCGTTACCTCCCGCCGGTATCAGCAGGCAGTTTCCGTCCGGGCTGAAGGCGTAGGTGGTAATGCCCGTTGCGAAGAGTCGCTTTCTTTCCCGTTCCGCCTTCTCCGCGTCGCTCAGGATGGCGTCGGGGTCGGTGAGCACGCTGGCGTCGATCCACAGCCGGTGCGTGCCTTCCGCGAGATCGAGACGCCAGAGGTCCAGGCGCTCCCGGTCCTCTTCCGCCGGTTTCAGGTAAGCCACGAAGTCTCCACCCGGCGCGAATCTGATCTCCGTGGGCAGGGTGCCGGTCAGCGGTGGGTTGGAGAACAGTCGTTCAACCGTCAGTCGGGCCATCGGGCAGGGTCCTCTTACGAAATGGGATGGGTGAGTGCTGTCTCAGGCGGAGTCGGCGAACGCCTGCCGGGTCAGGTTCACCAGCGCGCCGTCCCGCAGATAGACGTTGTCCTCGATGCGGATGCCGCCGCAGGGCATGAGCGTCTCGATCAGTGCCCCGTTGACGTGCCGGCCCGCATCGGATTTCAGAGCGGCATCCAGCAGCTGAGGGATGAAGTAGAGCCCGGGTTCGATGGTGACCGGGATCCGATCATCCAGCGTTCGTGTCAGGCGCAGGGCCGCGTAATTCTCCGGCGGCGGTGTCTGACCTCCTTCCGGCGATGTCTGCTGACCGCCCACGTCATGGGTCTGCAGACCGATCAGGTGACCGAGCCCGTGCGGAAAGAAGGCTTCGGTCAGGCCGGCGTCGAAGGCTTCTTCACCGGAGCAGCGCAACAGACCGGAGTCCGAAAGAATCTCACCGAGACGCCTGTGCATGGCCACATGCAGGTCCAGATAGGGCGTGCCGGCCGCTATCTGATCGAGCAGGGCCTGCTGGGCCGTATCCATCTGCTCGATGAGCTCGGCGAACAGCCCGGAACCGGCGGCATAGGTGCGGGTGATGTCGCTCGCGTAGCCGAGATGGCTGCCGCCGGCGTCGATCAGAAAACTGTGCCTCACCGACGGCGGACGCCGGTCGTAGTGCTGATAGTGAAGTACCCCCGCATGCTCGTTCAGGGCCACGATGTTCTGATAGGGCAGCTCGGCGGGCAGCTGTCCGGCCGCGCCGAGGTAGGCCAGATTGATCTCGAACTCGCTTGCGCCGGCATCGAAAGCCGCCCGTGCCGAGAGATGACCTCTGACCGCCTTGCGGGTCGCTTCGGTCATGGCCGTCAGCTCGAACTCCGTCTTCACGGCCCGCTCGAAGTGCAGATGGTTGAGCAGGCCGGCCGGGTTGGTGCCGTCTTCGGGCAGGTCATGAAATGCATCGCCGCCCGAGTTCCCGATCAGTGCAACACGGTTGGCCGCTCTGAGCGCCGCCTGGCGGACGGCTTCGAGCAGCATCGTGCGCTCGGAGAAGCTCGTGACCTCGAATCCGGCCGCCCACACGGGCACATCCGGCGGCTGATGCCAGTAATCGTCCGGACGCAGGAAGAACAGATGGGGGCGTTCCCCCGGCCGGATCAGGAGGGCACTGCCTTCGGCCGTCTCGCTCGGGCACCACTGGAGGAAGTGCGGGTTGAGCTTCAGCGGCGGTGCCTGGTCATCCAGAAAGTTGTTGACGGGTTCACCGGCGGTGATCACGGCAGCGTCGAATCCGGCGGCGCCCAGGGCTGCCTGCCAGCGTTCACTGACGATGGCGAGGTGATCGGCAAACTGAATCTCGAGGTCGTCGTCTGGCTGTTTCACGGCTGGAGAAAGGCTCCGCTGATGGATGTGGGTGATGCCTGCTTCAAACCGGCGAGTATAGCCCTCGATTCCCCAATCCGGTCAGTCGTGTTAGATTCTTCGGGTCGGCCGGAGATTCCTCCGGCACCTGTCCGGACTTTTTGAGCCGGTCCAATTTGAGGTTTACATGGGAGGAAGCATGGGTTCATTCGCCTATGTGGCGCCGAAGTCCGTTGCGGAAGTCACCGGGCTCCTGTCGGAGATCGCGGGTTCCGGCAGCCGCGCACAGATCATGGCCGGCGGTACCGATGTGCTGGTGCAGCTGAAGACCGTCGACAGAAGCGCGCGCACGCTCGTCGATATCAAGGGTCTGCCCGAGACGGCCCGTCTGGAAATCGGTGAGTCAGAAACCTACATCGGAGCGGCGATTCCAAGCGCGGTACTCAACGAGAACGCGGACCTGACCGCGCTGTTTCCCGGCCTCACCGAGGCCGCTGACCTCATCGGATCCACTCAGATCCAGGGCCGGGCGAGTATCGGCGGCAATCTCTGCAATTCCTCTCCGGCCGGCGACAGCATCCCGGCGCTCATTGCCAACGGAGCTGTATGCGTGATCGCGGGCACGGGTGGTGAACGGGTGCTGCCGGTGGAGGATTTCGTGACCGGCGTGGGTCGCAATGCCCTGGCAGACGATGAGTTCCTGCTGGGTCTGAAAATTCCCAATCCAGGCCCACGGACGGGCGATGCCTATCTGCGTTTCATTCCGAGAACGGAGATGGACATCGCGGTGGCCGGCTGTGGCGTCCGGCTGGATCTGGACGAGCAGGGCATCTGCACCGCGGCCCGGGTGGGCATCGGTGCCGTGGCACCCACAGCGCTCCTGGTGCCGAAGGCTGCAGAGGCGCTCATCGGAACGGCTGTGGACGATGCCGCCCTCGCGGCGGCCGCGGACGCGTGCAGCGAAGCGGCGTCGCCCATCAGCGACAAACGCGGAACCGTTGCGTTCCGCAGGAAAATCATCGGCGTGCTCATGAAGCGGGCCGGGGCCATCGCGCGCGATCGCGCGGCAGCACGGAGCTGAGAAGACAATATGAGCAAGGTACACGTCACGACCCGCGTCAACGGCGATCCCGTGGAGTTCCTCTGTACACCGGAACAGACTCTGGTGGACGTGCTGCGCGACACGCTGGATCGCACGGGGACCAAGGAAGGCTGTTCCACCGGCGACTGCGGAGCCTGCAGCGTGCTGCTGAACGGCCGGCTGGTCTGCGCCTGTTTGGTGCTGGCGGTGGAATCCGAAGGTGCGGAGGTTACGACCATCGAAGGGATTGCCACGGAAGAGGGTCTCCACCCGATCCAGGAGAAGTTTCTCGAACATGCGGCCCTGCAGTGCGGCATCTGCACGCCCGGTTTCATCGTCGCCACCAAGGCGCTGCTCGATAAACATCCCGAACCGGACGAGGAGACCATACGCTACTGGCTGGCGGGCAATCTCTGCCGGTGCACGGGCTACGACAAGATCATTCGGGCCGTGCAGGACGCGGCCACCACCCTCGCACACGAAGCCTGACGGCCCCAACGAGCGGACAGAGGAGGAAGACTCAGTGGCAGAAGCAACGGAATTCAAGGCGATCGGCACCCGCCCGGTACGGCCGGACGGAGTCGACAAGGTCACCGGCCGCGCGCAGTTCGGGGCGGACCTGAATCTGCCGAACATGCTGTATGGCAAAGTGCTCCGCAGTCCCCATGCGCACGCGAGGATCCGGCGCATCGACCTGGACGCTGCCCGGGCCATGCCCGGTGTCCATGCGGTCGTCTCCGGCGCGGACTTTCCCGGCGCTCAGCACGGTGAGATCGGCGGTGAGGGAGGCGGCGACGTGGCGGACGTGGCCAAGAACGTGATGGCCCGAGACAAGGTGCTCTACCACGGACACCCTCTGGCGGCAGTCGCTGCCACATCCCAGGCCATCGCCGAGGCGGCGCTGGCGGCTATCGAGGTGGAGTACGAAGTGCTCACTCCGGTTCTGGATCTGGAAGCCGCCATGGCGCCGGACGCGGTGCTGGTCAATGAGAACTGTTTTACTAAGAATCTTCCGGAACCTGCTGAAAAACCTAGCAATATTGCATCGGTTATGACCCTGGCAAGAGGCAATGTGGACGAAGGCTTCGAGCTTGCGGACGTCATCGTGGAAGGGGAGTACCGGATCCCCATGGCCCACCAGGGCTACATCGAGCCTCACGCCTGCACGGCTACGGTGAACGAATCGGGTCAGGCAACCGTATGGACCTGCACCCAGGGCCATTTCGCCCTGCGCACTCAGACGGCGAACATCCTGGACATGAGCGTGGCGGACCTCAAATTCATCGCATCGGAGATCGGTGGCGGTTTCGGCGGCAAGACGGTCGTCTATCTGGAGCCGGTGGCCGTGATGCTATCGACGCAGGCCCGGCGGCCGGTGAAGATGGTCATGAGCCGGGAAGAGGTGTTCCGGGCTTCGGGCCCGGCCGCGGGCAGCTGCGCGAAGATCCGTGTGGGTGCGAAGAAAGACGGCACCATCACCGCCGCCACCGCCTGGCTCGCCTATGAGGCCGGCGCCTTCGAAGGTGCGCCAATGGGCCCGGGCGCCATGTGCGTTTTCGCGCCTTATGACCTGGAGAATTTCAGGGTGGAAGGCTTTGACGTACTGGTGAACAAACCCAAGGTGGCCGCGTACCGGGCGCCGGGCGCGCCGCAGTCCATGCATGCCATGGAGTCGGCGCTCGATGATCTGGCCCGGGAACTGAACATGGACCCCATCGACCTGCGTCTGAAGAACGCGGTTGCCGAAGGATCCCAGGCCGCCTACGGGCCCAAGTTCCCGGCCATCGGTTTCCGTGAGTGTCTCGAAGCCGCCAAGGCCCACCCCAACTATCAGAAACCGGTTCCGGAAGGGGCCGGTCGCGGCGTCGCGGCGGGTTTCTGGTTCAACGCCGGGATGGAGTCCAGCGCCGAAGTGCACATCAACGAGGACGGCACGGTTCAGATCATCGAAGGCAGCCCGGACATCGGCGGCTCCAGAGCGTCCATGGCGCTGATGGCGGCAGAGACCCTGGGCGTGCCCTACGAGAAGATCCGCGTTCTGGTGGGCGATACGGAAGCCAGCGGCTTCAACAACGTCACAGGCGGATCACGGACGACCTTTGCCACCGGTATGGCCGTCATTCAGGCGTGCGAGGACATCATCGCCCAGTGCAAGGACCGGGCGGCCAAGACCTGGGGTGTCGATGCGGATCAGGTGGAATGGGAAGATGGTCAGGCCATCCCGGCGCCGGGTGTGAACGCGGAGCTCAAGCCGCTGACGCTGGCCGAGATCATGAAAACGGCGGCCCGCACGGGAGGCCCCATCCTCGGCCGGGCGGCGCTGAACGCCCGTGGGCCTGGCGCCGGATTCTCGGTCAACTTCGGTGATCTGAAGGTGGACCGGGAGACCGGCAAGGTGGACGTGCTCAGCTTTACGGCCATTCAGGATGCCGGCAAAGCCATTCATCCCGCCTACGTGGAAGGTCAGATGCAGGGCGGCGCCGTGCAGGGTCTCGGCTGGGCTCTGAACGAGGAGTACATCTTCGACGGGAACGGCGTGCTCGAGAATCCGGGTTTTCTGGATTACCGGATCCCGGTGGCCTCGGACATGCCCATGATCGATACCCAGATCATCGAGGTCCCGAATCCCAGTCATCCCTTCGGTGTGCGCGGCGTAGGGGAAACGCCCATCGTGGCGCCTCTGGCCGTCGCCGCCAATGCGGTTCGGGATGCGATCGGAAGGCGGGTGCACGACCTGCCGCTTTCACCGCCGAACGTGCTGGCTGCGATCGAGGAGGGTTGAGCCTTCGGCTGATCGCCGGAGGCTCTTCCGGACATGGCGCGGGTCGTTTTCCCCGACCACCTGCTGTCGGTGACCGGCGGGGTGCGTGAGGTGGAAGTCCGGGCAGCCGATGTCAGGGAGCTGCTGCTGTGTCTGGCGGAACGGTTTCCGGGCAGTGAGACGGCGTTGTCGAAGAGCGCGATCGCCATCGACGGTCAGATTCATCAGGACGCCTACCTGGAACCCATCGGCGACGACTCGGAAGTGTTCTTCATGCTGCGGCTCGAAGGGGGCTAGCAGTCTGTTGACGCTGAGATTCCGGGACTCCACACAACGGGTGAGCCATGCCCTTTAAGCTGGTCAACCTGGGTTCTGCCTGCATCGATCAGGTTTATCGGGTGCCCGCTTTCGTTACCGGCGGAGAGACGGTTGCCAGCCTGTCGCACGATACGTTTCCCGGCGGAAAAGGTCTGAATCAGTCTCTTGCGGCAGCCCGCGCCGGTGCGGCCGTGCACCACGTCGGCTGCGTCGGTCCGGATGGAGAACCGCTGCGCGCCGTGCTTCGAAGCGCGGGCGTTTCCGTCGACGGTCTCAGGACCGTGCCGGATCGGCCGTCGGGCCATGCGATGATTCAGGTGAACGAGCAGGGTGGGAATGCCATCGTCATCGCCGGAGGGGCGAATCGATGCATTTCGGACAGAGAGCGGTCCTGTGCCCGTCGGCTGCTCGCACCCGGTGACTGGCTGCTGCTGCAGAATGAGATCAACGACCTGCCGGCCGCCCTCGAACTGGCGGCCGGTACCGGTGCGAAAGTGGCCTTCAATCTCGCGCCCGTGGATGGCCGGGAGGCCGACTATGACCTGGCCGGCGTGGACCTCCTGATCGTGAACGAAATCGAATCCCGGGCGCTGGTGCCGGGTCCGGTGGCCGCCTCGGACGACGGGACCGTCGCGCGCTGGCTGGCTGACGCTTATCCTGACATGGAAGTCGTTCTGACCAGAGGGGCTCTCGGCCTGGTGCATGCCGGTCCGGATGAGGACCGGATGCTGGGCGCTTTTCCGGTGCAGGCGGTGGACGAAACCGCCGCCGGTGATGCCTTCATCGGCTATCTGCTGGCGGCACTGCTCGACGGTGTGGGCATGAACGAGGCGCTGCTGCTGGCGTCTGCCGCAGGGGCTCTGGCAGTCACCGCGCCAGGGGCCGCCAGCTCCATCCCCACCCGGAAGGCGGTCGGGATGCTGCTGGAGACTTCGGGTCAGACGGTGCGGGGCAGCCCGGTCAGCTCATAGAGCTCGTCGATGGCCTGATCCTCGTTCAGCACCTTGATGGTCTGCATCCCGAGCGTGCGAGCCGGTTTCAGATTGATGCCGAGGTCGTCCAGAAACACGGCCCGGGCGGGTGCGACGCCCAGGCGCTCGCAGGCCAGCTCGTAGATGGCCGGATTCGGCTTGCGGATGCCTTCGACGCTGGACTCCACCACCAGATCGAACAGGGACATGACGGCCTGAACGGCAGCTGCCCGGTCCCCGTTCCTGGCCATGCCCGGACCCTGACCCGATTTGACGTTGTTCGTGATGCAGGCTACCGAGTAGCTGGCCTTGCACAGCTCGAGCATTCTGACCATCCGGGGTCTCACGTCACCGGAGAGCAGCGCCACCACTTCGCTGCCAGGCACACGATGACCGGCGGATTCCGACTCGTCGGCGAACGCGCGGTCGAATTCCTCGAGCGTGATACGGCTCGACTCGAACCTTGCCCAGGCGTTGTCTTCCGGGTTGGTCGCGTTGATGGTGCGGATGAAATTTTCCGGCAGACCGCGCTCGCGCTCGTAACGGTTGAAGGCTTCGAACGGGCTCGTGGTGAGCACACCACCGAAATCCCAGATGACGGCCTCGATCCTGCGTTCCTTCATGCTGCCCTGTTTCCCGGTCGATGATCAGCCGCGCATGGTAAAGGGGCTTCCCCGTCAATGCGAGGCTCTGATAGCGTGTAGCTGCTTTCAGAAACCTCGAGGAGTGGGACATGGATGTGGAGGGAGGCGTCGCCATCGTGACCGGATCGTCCTCCGGAGTCGGTGCGGCCTGTGCGCGCCAGCTGGCGGAGAAGGGCTGCAATCTGGTGATCAACTACGCGAGCAATGCGGACGGCGCCGAGCGCACCCGGGCTGCCTGTGAGGCGCTGGGCGTTGAGACGGAGGTGGTTCGGGCGGACGTCTCCGAAGACGCGGATTGTCAGCGCCTGGCTGACGCAGCGATCGGCAGGTGGGGGCGGATCGACGCGCTGGTGAACAACGCGGGAACCACCAAGTTCTGTGACCATGCGGATCTGGATGGTCTCAGCCGCCAGGACTTCGAAGACATCTATGCCGTGAACACGGTAGGGCCCTACCAGATGACCCGTGCCGTCGTGCCCGCCATGCGGAAGGGAGGCCGTGGTGCCATCGTCAACGTAGCCAGTATCGCCGGTGTGATGGGCGTGGGCAGCTCCATCGCCTACGTCGCCTCGAAGGGCGCGCTCATCTCCATGAGTCTGTCGCTCGCCAGGGTGCTCGGTCCCGAGATCCGGGTTAACACGGTCTGTCCGGGTTTCATTCAGGGTGACTGGCTGGAAGCCGGCATGGGCGCCGAACGCTATGAAGCGACCAGGGCTTTCCTGGAAGAGACGACGCCACTGCGACTCACCACCACGCCGGATACCATCGCACAGGGTGTGCTGTATTTCATCTGCGGGGCGGATGTGATCACAGGCGAGACGCTGATCATGGATGGCGGTCAGCATCTGAATCAGCTGGCCTCCGGACGTCGATAGGGTGCTGTCAGCTGTCGGAAACAGCGGCGGCGGCATCCGCGTGCCGCACGTCTGTGCCCTTGACAAGGTATACCACGTACTCTGACAGATTCTTGGCGTGATCCCCGCACCGCTCCAGGGCTCTGGCGACCCAGAGGATCGTCAGCGACTGTTCGATCGTTTCCGGACTGGATTTCATCTCGGAGCCTTTCTCTTTGACGATCTCGTCATAGGCATCGTCCACGGCTTCGTCCGCATCGATGACGCGGACTGCGCTTTCGGCGTTCAGACGAGCGAAGGCGTCGAGCGCCTCGGAGAGCATGCTGTGCACGCTGGCTGCCATGTCACGGATGTCACCATAGCGATCGGCGGGTTGTTCGAGATTGGCGACCTTCCTGGCCATCTTTGCGATGCGGTCCGCTTCATCGCCGACCCTCTCGAGATCCGTGCTCGCTTTCATGATGCTGATCAGCGTGCGCAGATCTGTGGCGGCCGGCTGACGTCTGGCAATGATCTGAGTGCACAGATTGTCGATGTCCACTTCATGCTGGTTGATCGTGGCATCTCCGACCCGCACGCGGTCGGCGAGGTCGATGTCGTGGTTGTACAGAGCCTGACAGGCCTGCTGGAGCTGCTGCTCGACCAGGCCGCCCATCTCCAGAAGGAGGGCTCTGGCGCTGTCCAGCTCTGCATCGTACTGCTCGGAGATGTGTCGGTTCATGTCGCCTTTTCAGTTTTATTGGTACTGGTACGCACGGGTATGTCAGCCGTAGCGACCGGTTATGTAGTCTTCCGTCTGCTGCTCCTTCGGATTCGTGAACACCTGCTGAGTGCGGCCGAATTCAATCAGTTCACCCAGATAAAGGAACGCCGTGTTGTCAGATACTCTAGCAGCTTGCTGCATGTTGTGCGTGACGATAACAATAGTGTATTCGGATTTCAGTTGATGGATCAGTTCCTCAATTTTCAGCGTGGAGATGGGATCCAGCGCGGATGCCGGTTCATCCAGCAGCAAAACTGACGGTTTTACCGCCACGGCGCGGGCGATCACCAGACGCTGCTGCTGACCGCCGGAGAGTCCGAGCGCCGATTCTTTCAGGCGATCCTTCACCTCGTCCCAGAGCGCTGCACTGCGCAGTGCCCACTCGACGATCTCATCCATCTCGGCTTTCGGCGGCGCACCCTGAATTCTCAGCCCGTAGGCAACGTTTTCGTAGATCGATTTCGGGAATGGGTTCGGGCGCTGAAAAACCATGCCGACCCGCCGGCGCAACTGAGCCACATCCACTTCCGGGGCAAAGATGTCGTATCCGTCGAGATGGACGTGACCGGTCACGCTGACGCCGTCGATGAGATCGTTCATGCGATTGAAGCAGCGCAGCAGGGTCGATTTTCCGCAGCCGGAAGGGCCGATGAAGGCGGTGACCTCTTTCTGCGGTATCCGCATGTCTATGTCGGTCAGCGCCTGCTGCTCACCGTAGAAGAGACAGAGCCTGTCGACCAGCAGGCTGGTAGGCGCAGGCTCACGGGATTCCTCATGTTCCGGAACTTCGTGCGACACCGGCTCTGTGCCGGTTCCGGCTGAGGGATTGTTTTCATCGGTCATGTTCATTCCGGTTCGTTCGGAGTTTGATTCAGCTCTCGACGCCACGATACCTGTTCTCCAGTCTGGTGCGCAGCATGATGGCGGTAAGGTTCAGCGCAATGATGATGAGCACGAGCAGAAGCGCCGTGGCGTAGACCAGGGGTCTGGCGGCTTCGACGTTCGGACTCTGGAATCCCACGTCGTAGATGTGGAAACCGAGGTGCATGAACTTCCGCTCCAGATGCAGGTAGGGGAAATTGCCGTCCAGGGGCAGGGTAGGTGCCAGTTTGACGACGCCCACCAGCATGAGCGGTGCCACTTCGCCCGCGGCTCTGGCAACGGCGAGGATGATGCCCGTGAGGATGGATGGGCTGGCGATGGGCAGTACCACCTTGAACAGGGTCTCCGCCTTCGTAGCGCCGAGGGCAAGGCTGCCTTCGCGGATGGAACGGGGGATGCGGGTCAGACCTTCCTCAGTGGACACGACCACCACCGGTACGGTGAGCAGAGCCAGGGTGAGAGACGCCCAGACGAGCCCCGGAGTGCCGAACGTCGGCGCCGGCAGCGCGGCCTCGAAAAACAGGCGATCCAGGTTCCCGCCGATGAAATAGACGAAAAAGCCGAGTCCGAACACACCGTAGACGATGGAGGGTACCCCGGCCAGATTGTTCACGGCGATGCGGATGAGCCGGACGAATGGCCCCTGTTTCGCATACTCGCGCAGATAGACCGCAGCGATCACACCGAGGGGAGTCACCAGCACGCTCATCAGCAGGACCATGAGCACGGTGCCGAAAATGGCGGGAAAGATACCGCCTTCCGTGTTCGCTTCCCGCGGATCCTCCGTCAGAAACAGCCAGACGGAAGAAGCATAGTGGCCGAGCTTCTGCCACAGTGACATCTGATTGGGCAGCCAGGCTCTGACGATCTCGGCGAGATCGATGTGCAGAACGGCTCCATTGGAAAACAGGATCTCGGCAGAATCGCGGGCACGCTCGTCCAGCAGTTCCCGCAGAGCCTGTTCGGCAATCTCGTAGCGGGCCTGCAGGGCGTCTTCCCGGCTGTCGATGTCGGCCTGCGCTTCGGCCAGTTCTGCGGAGTCGAGATCTTTCCTCAGGTCGAGGCGCCTGCGATCGAGTCGCAGCTGTTCCAGCTCGTAGTTGATCGCGTTGAACTCCCCCCGCTCGATCTCCGCGATTTCCGCGCGCAGGGATTCGACCCGGGCGAGGCGCGTGTTGAACTCCGGCCAGACCCCTTCACCACGGACGACCGGCTCACCGTTTTCCAGCACCGCCTGAAGGGTTCCGTAGGCGTTACCCCATTCCATCCGCTCGAAAACGGCGACTGCCTCGGGGTATTCGATGTGATCGATCCGGTGTTCGTAGATCCACTGAAAGTCCGGCGGGTCCAGACGTCGATTGCCCGTCTTCACGAGCCAGCGTGTAACGCTCGCGGGATCACCTGTGATTCCCGAGGTATCGCCGGTCGCGCTCCGGTACTGATCGATGTCTAGCGTTTCGGTTTCGATCATCTCGCCCCAGGCGATTGCCGGGGTCCCGCCGTCGGCCAGGTGATGGATCTCTGCGATGTCGGCAGGCCAGAAATGGGCGAGACCGCGCACGGCGATCAGCGCGAGCAGACCACCCACCGCGGTAATGCTGATGCCCACCGCCGCCGCATTCATCCAGACCCAGAGCTCCCCGGAAGTGAGCCAGGAGCGAACGCCGGTTGTTTGACTGTGCAGCATCGTCAGAGACTCCCGTAGCGGCTGCGAAGCCGCTGCCTCACGACCTCGGCGACCGTGTTGAACACGAAAGTGATCATGAAGAGCACGAGCGCGGTGAGAAACAGGATCCGATAGTGGGAGCTGTCGACCTCGGATTCCGGCAGCTCCACCGCGATGTTGGCCGCGAACGTCCGCATGCCCTGGAAGATGTTCAGGTCCAGGACCGGAGTGTTGCCGGTGGCCATGAGAACGATCATGGTTTCGCCGACCGCACGGCCGAGACCGATCATCACGGCAGAGAAGATGCCGGGGCTGGCGGTCAGCACGACCACGCGGATCAGCGTCTGCCAGCGGGTGGCTCCGAGTGCCAGCGAGCCGTTGATGAGATGGGTGGGGACTCCGTAGATCGCGTCCTCGGCGATGGAGAAAATCGTCGGGATGACGGCAAGGCCCATGGCCAGCCCCACGATCAGTGCATTGCGCTGGTCGTAATCGAGCCCCATGACGGTCAGGAACCAGTTCCGGGAGTCGCCACCGAAGAAGGCATCCTCCAGGGTCGGTCCGAGGCTGAAGGCGCTGATGACGGCGAGAATGATCACGGGTACCACCAGCAGGCCGTACCAGCCGTCCAGCGGTGCGCGGAGCCTGTCGGGCACCCACTGCCAGGCCAGTGACATCAGGATGATGGCCGCGGGGAGCGCCAGCAGAATCGTGATCACTGCAGCAAGATTGGCTTCCACGAGCGGCGCCAGCCAGAGGCCGGCGAGGAAGCCGAGGATCACGGTAGGCAGAGCAGCCATGATCTCGATGCCGGGTTTGACGATCCGCCGCATCACGGGCGCCATGAAGTAAGCGGTGTAGAGAGCGCCCATGATGGCGATCGGCACTGCGAACAGCATCGCGTAGAAGGCCGCCTTGAGGGTGCCGAACAGCAGCGGGGTCAGCGAGAACTTCGCTTCGAAGTCGTTGTCAGCCGAGGACGACTGCCAGCTGTAGACGGGTTCCGGATAGCCTTCGTACCAGACTCTGGACCACAGAGCGCTCAGAGAGATGTCGGGGTGCTCGTTCTTGAGGTGATAGCTGGCAATCCGGCCGTCAGGCAGGGTGATCAGCATCAGATCGGAGCGGGGAGATATGGCATTCACTCCCGTACCGGCGGCAACCGGATGAGAGGTCAGTATGCGTCTCGAAGTGGTGTAGAGCAGGTGAGCCTGGCCATCGGCATCCAGGGCGGCGAATCCCTTGCGGCGCGGCTCGGGTACCAGCCATTCGGCGCTGGCGTCCAGTTCGAAGCTGCGCACCGGCTCCAGGGTGAGGCCGAATTCGCCCTGCACCACGAACCACTGAGTGATCCGGTTGTTCGCATCGGCTGCGATGAGTGAGTATCGACCGAGCAGCGGTTCCACGGCTGTGAGCGGCGTGGCTTCCTGCGCCAGCTGGCGCTGGTGCAGCGGATTCAGGCTGCCGGCACGGGTGACCTCGTAGATCGCGACGTCACCGGCGTCGGTCAGCAGATAGAGCCATTGTCCGCGGGGCCCGAAGAGCAGCCGATCGTAGGCCTTGTCCAGCTCGATGCTCCGGGATCTCGGAATTTCCAGTTCGAACTCGGGCTCGGCGTCCCTGTAGATATCCAGGGTCAGCGTACGGCCGTTGAGATGAGCGATGCTCAGGCGGCTGCCCGAAAGATGAACGTCGAAGTCACGCACCTTCCCGAGATCGATCCACTCATCGCTGTAAATCGGCGTGAGACTGGCACCGATACGACGCTCGTCTCCAACGAACGAGATCGGATAGCGGGCCTCGAACAGGTTGAGCTCGCCGTCCGAGGAAAGCACGGCGTATGCGGCACTGCGCGGGTAGACGGGCTTGATGTCGCTGATGCTGCGATCGAGGTTCAGAGTCGCTCTGGTATCACCCTCGGCCAGATTCCAGAAGGCAACGTCGCCTCCGGCACCGAATGCCAGGCCGATCTCGTCGCTCTCGTTGACGTCCAGATAAACCGGCGGGGACAGTTCGAGCTCGTAGACCTTGCCGGTTTCTATGCTGGCGCCTCCGAAGATCGGCATGACGACCCATAGGAGGTAGAAGAAGATGAGTGCGATCGCAGCAATCACCGCGCCTCCGCCCAGGGCGACGACGTACTGGGTGATGGAGTTCACCCAGCGTCTCCGTCCAGGCATAGCGTGCAACTCGGCCTTAGCCTGCATCCGTACTCCTAGGATAGCTTGTTGTTTTCGTTATTGGTCTCTGTCGAAGCCTACTGCAGCCTGCTGAGCTCTCGACCGGCTATACGCGCTGAGACGGGAATATATCCATCTTTCGCTACGATTTCTTGACCCTCCCGGGAGAGAACGAGCTTGAGGAACTCGGCCTCCAGCGGCGGCAGGGGCGTATCCGGTTTCTTGTTGACGTAGACGTACAGATAGCGTGCCAGCGGATAGTCGCCGCTTGCGACGTTTTCGGCGTCGGCCGGGATGGGCTCGGCACCGTCCTCCTCGGCGATGGGTACAGCCCGGACACCGGAGGTCACGTAACCCATGCCGGAATAACCGATCCCATTCAGCGACGAGGAGACTGCCTGCACCACGCTCGCTGAGCCGGGCTGTTCGTTTACCGTGTTCTTGAAATCACCGGAGCACAGCGCTTCCTGCTTGAAGTAGCCGTAGGTTCCGGAGACGGAGTTCCTGCCGTAGAGCTGCAGGGGGCGCGTGGACCAGCTGCCTTCGAGACCGGTGGTGCCCCAGGTGGAGATGTCTCTGGCAGCACCGCAACGCCGTGTGACCGAGAAGATGGCATCCACCTGCGGGATGCTCAGGGAAGGAATGGGATTGTCCTTGTGGACATAGACGGCCAGGGCATCTACCGCGACCCGGACGGCAGTCGGCTTGTAGCCGAAGCGTGCCTCGAAAGACTCGATTTCCTTGTCTTTCATTTTCCGGCTCATCGGGCCGAAATTGGATGTACCCTCCGCGAGAGCCGGCGGTGCGGTAGATGAACCGGCCGCCTGAACCTGGATATTGACGTTGGGGTATTCCTTCTTAAATGCCTCCGTCCAGAGCGTCATCAGGTTGGCCAGCGTGTCCGAGCCGGTGCTCGACAGGTTGCCGGAGATGCCGCTGACCCGCTGATAGGACGGCAATTCGTCTTCCGCGGCCTGCGCGAAACCGCCGAAGGAAAGGGATAAGGCGATTGCGGTGAGGCTGAATCGTTTGACGATTTTCATACGTGCTCCTTCTTGTAAACAGGATCGGCGAGCTGGGTTTTCGGGAATACGCAGAAAAACGTACTACCCCGACCCAGCTCGCTCGTGACCCGAAGCTCAGTGTGATGGCGCTTCAGGACGTGTTTGACGATGGCGAGACCGAGGCCGGTCCCGCCGCGAACGCGCGACTGTGCGAGGTCCACGCGATAAAAACGTTCGGTGATCCGCGAAAGGTGCTCTTTCGGGATGCCCATGCCCTGATCGGACACGGCAAACATCACGCCGGTTTCCACCGGCGACCAGCGGATGCAGATTCTGCCGCCGTCCGGGCTGTAACGGACGGCATTGGTGACCAGATTGAGACAGGCGCTGTGCAGCTCGCTGTCGATGCCCAACACCTGCGCCCGGCTGCTCATATCCACTTCCACCTGATGCCGCCCGCCGCTCAGCATCCGCGCATCGGCGGCGATTGCGTTGAGGATCACGCCCATGTCCACGGCCGTGAGCTCGTCCGGGCTCGGGTTCGGGCTGGATTCCAGACGGGTCAGCAGCAGCAGATCGTCGACGAGAGCCCGCATCCGGGTAGTGGGTGAGAGCAGCTTCCTGACCAGCTCCCGGCTGGTACCCGCGTCCAGATCCTCGCTCATCAGCGTCTCGATGTAGCCGACGATGACGGTGAGTGGAGTACGCAGCTCGTGAGAGACGTTGGCGATGAAGTCCTGGCGCATGCTGAGCAGACGGTTCAGTTCCGTCACGTCCCGGACGAGGATCATCGCGTGGTCCGCTCCCATGGCAATACGCCTGGCTTCCAGGCGGACCTCCTCGTTGAACGGGCTCGAGAACTCCACCAGTTCCCCATCGATCTGACCTTTGAGCAACGAAATGAACTCCGGCTCGCGGACCAGCGAGCCGAGCTGATTTCCCGAGTCGCGCGGGCTGAGGCTCAGCAGCTTCTGAGCGGCGACGTTCAGATTCTCGATGGTGCCGGTGGCATCGACGATGATGGCGGCATCAGGCAATGCATCCGTGATTGAGCGCAGGGATTTGAACTGCGCCAGCGTATCCCGGTGCCTGTCGCGGGACCGGCCCAGGGTCCGGTAGAGGCGGTAGGCCAGGTCCTGCCAGGGTTCGAGCTCGTTCTGCGGCCGGGACAGAGGTCTGGCTGACCAGCGCAGGAGCTGAGTTCGCTGCCGATGCTGTATGTAGATCCAGATCAGCGCCGCGGCCAGGAGCGACCAGCCGAGTGCGTCCGTCAGCCATCCGACGATCAGCGCCGGAAGCAGGAGGGCACCGGCCAGTGCGACTTCCTGGCGGCTCAGAATCATTGCGGCGGCGTGAACCGGTAGCCGACACCGCGGACGGTCTGAATGGCGGTGTGGACCGAAAAGGGTTTGAGGGCTTTGCGCAGGCGCAGCACGTGGACGTCCACTGTCCGTTCCTCCACGTATACGCTGCGTCCCCAGACACGATCCAGCAGCTGGGAGCGGTCGAAAGCTCGGTCAGGGTGATTCATGAACAGCTCGAGCAGACGGAATTCCGTCGGGCCCATCTTGACCACCTCGCCTTTGACGGTCACCTGATGAGCGGCCATGTTCATGCTGATGGGGCCTGCCTCGATGATGCCGTCGTCCGGCGCCCCGGACCGCCGCAGGAGGGCTTTCACTCTGGCAATGAGCTCGCGAGGCGAAAACGGTTTGACGATGTAGTCGTCCACGCCGGACTCGAAACTCTTCAGTTTGTCCGATTCCTCGCCTCGAGCGGTCAGCATGATGATGGGTAACTGTGCCGTGTGTTCGTCGCGACGCAGACGTCTGGCCAGGTCCACCCCGCTCATGCCGGGCAGCATCCAGTCGATGATGACCATGCTCGGCAGCAGCCCGTCGAGCTTGTGCATCGCGTCCTCGGCCGTTTCGGCTTCCCAGACCTGATAACCCGCCCGGGAGAGGGCGAAGTTGAGCATGTCGCGGATATCGGGTTCGTCTTCTACGAGGAGAATGGTGTTGGTGCTCATCGTCTCGGGTCTGGAACTCTCTGATTGCTGACGGACTTTTCGCGTCAGGATTACACCGGATGAATGTGACAGGTGCATGACGATGAACCAGGCTGTGTGACAGCGACATCACGGCCATGAACGGGCTGTGGGCGGTCATCTGTTCCACGTTAACGAGTCGCCGCGCATTCTGAGACCCGATTGTTACAGTTTTGTGACGGCTGGTGGGAATAAATGGCAACGATATGAACGTGTGAGTCCGGACGCCGTCCGGCTTCCTCGATGGAGCACGTTGACCCGGGCTGGGAAACCGATATGGTTCCATGCATCCAAATCAGGGGTGGAACCCACCAGCAAGGAGTCAGTCATGGGGGACAGAATTCAGATCCGTTCACAGGATGGTTTCGCGCTCGGCGCGTACGCGGCGGAGCCGGAAGGGGCACCCAAGGGTGCCGTTGTCGTCATCCAGGAGATTTTCGGCGTCAACGCGCACATCCGCAGCGTGGTCGACGGCTACGCGGAGGCCGGATACTACGCCGTTGCGCCGCAGATCTTCGATCGCGTGGAGCGGGACATCGAGCTCGGGTACGAGGAAGCGGACATGGGTGCCGGGATCGAGATCGCTTTTCAGAAGCTCGACCGGGCGCTGGCGCTGCAGGACATTCAGGCGGCCATAGAAACTGCCTCCGTGCACGGCAAGGTCGGCGTGGTCGGCTACTGCTTCGGCGGGCTGCTCACCTGGCTGGCAGCCTGTGAACTCGATGGCGTAGCTGCCGCGTCGTCCTACTATGGCGGCGGCGTGGCCGGTGAGGTGGACCGCACGGCCCGCTGCCCGGTCATGATGCACTTCGGCGAGCTGGACGCACACATACCCATGAGCGACGTGGAAAAAGTCCGGGCCGCGCAGCCTGACGTGGATGTCTTTGTTTACGCCGCAGATCACGGTTTCAACTGCGATCACCGGGGAAGCTACGACCAGGCCGCGGCGGAGCTCGCCCGCTCGCGCACGCTCGAGCACTTCGAGCGGCACCTCGCCTGAGCTGTCGCAGCCGGACCCGATTCCCGGAAAGGCCCGGATTGTCTGGACCTTCCCGGGGGTTCCCGCTTGACTTCCAAGAGTCGTTTGTTGATCCTTCGCCCACTAATAAAGGGGCGGGGCATTCAATACGGGATCTGATGTTTTCATCGGATCTTCGAAGCCCGCAGAAAGTCTGCTTCCGGGAGGGAATGCGCGTATTTCATCGGTTTCCGAGGAATCCTCATGTGGATCTCTGTGCAGATTCACATGAGGGGTCATGCGGTGAATCCGTGAGAGGCGTATGCCGGAAGCGAGACAGAAGTTCGGGGCGATGCATGACATCGCGACCGTTGATAACGAGAGTATTTTGAGATTCCCGCAGAGAACGGGGTGTGGCGCGCATGCGTCCGGCTTCGCTGACCGATCCATCGTCAGCGGCTCGGGCGTCCTGGGTGGGGCAGCATGTTCAGATTGCGGGGGCTTGGAAACCGGGTACCCGAATCAGGTACCACTTAAAAAAGAAGGGTGCGGATAACGGCGGAGAAGCCCGGGCGTCTCGACTCGAGTGAGCCAATCTGACAGTACTAATCAATCCCGTAGGAAGTCGTATGAATAAACAACGGAACAGGTTTGTAGCGGCGCTGCTTTTGTCAGCGTCGGCAGTGCTTGCGGGCACGGCCTCGGCTGCAACGTTGAATGACATTTTCGCTGTGGCGGAGGAGCTGAACACGCAGGCCCGACAGTCCCAGTCGAAAATCGATGCACTCACGGAGGAGACCCGTCAGCTGCTCGCCGAGTACAAGACGGTTCTCAAAGAGATCCAGGGGTTGAGGGTCTACAACCGGCAGCTCGAGAAGCAGATTGCCAGTCAGGAGTCGGAGATGGAGCAGCTGTCGGCTTCCATCGACGAGGTGACGGTGATCGAACGCCAGATCACGCCGCTGATGCTGCGGATGATCGACGGCCTCGAGCAGTTCGTGTCGCTGGATCTGCCGTTCCTCAACTCTGAACGCGCGAACCGGCTCGAGACGCTGCGCGAGATGATGGACCGGGCGGACGTGGCGGTGAGTGAGAAGCTGTCCCAGATCCTGCGGGCCTACCAGATCGAGAACGAATACGGCCGGACCATTTCCGCCTATCCCGACACCATCAACGTCGCCGGTACGGACAGGAAGGTGGACGTGCTTCAGGTGGGCCGGATCTCCCTGATGTATCAGACGCCGGACGGTGAAGAGACCGGGCGCTACAACCCCGACAGCCGTCAGTGGGAACAGGTGGACGACCTCTACAAGACACCGGTTCAGAACGGTATCCGCATGGCCCGCCAGCAGATGTCCTACGATCTGCTGATTCTGCCGGTATCCGGTCCGGAGAACGCACAATGAGAAGTACCAAGATGATCGAGAAGACATTCCTTCGTGGTGCCCTGATCGGGCTGCTGCTCACGTTCGCTGGAGCGGCGTCCGCCGAGGAAGCCGCCGCAGCTGCGGAACCGACACCGGCTGACGATCTGCAGGTCAACGAGGCCGATACCCTGGATCAGCTTCTGGACAACGTCCGTGAGCGGCGGGTCGTGGAGTCCCAGTCGCATCGCCAGCGCGAGCAGCGGTTTGCCCAGGACAAGGCCAATCAGGCCCGCATGCTGCAGGAAGCTGAGGCCGAGCGCCGCCGGGAAGAGCAGCGATCCGACCAGCTGGAAACGGCTTTCGACGAGAACGAGCTGCGCATCGGCGATCTGCAGGAACAGCTCGACCGCCGTCTGGGGTCCCTGAAGGAACTCTTCGGTGTCCTGCAGCAGGTGGCGGGGGATACCCGGGGCCTGCTGGAAGGCTCCATCATCACGGCACAGTATCCGGGCCGCGGGGAGTGGCTCGGCGAGTTCGCCAAGAAGATGGGCAGCTCTTCGCAGCTGGCCACCATCGAAGAGATGGAGACCCTGTGGTTCGAGCTCCAGCGTGAGATGACGGAAACCGGCAGAGTGGTGCGGTTCCCCGGCACGGTCACCATGCTCAATGGTGAGACGGTCGACACCGACATCATCCGTGTCGGCGCCTACGCGCTGGTCGCCAATGGCGAGTACGTGAACTTCGAGCCCGGCGATGAAGGCACCATGGTCGAACTGGCCCGCCAGCCCTCGGCCCGGTTCGTCAGCACCGCGGAGGACATTCAGGAGGCTTCGGCCGGCGACGTCGTGGGCTTCGGTATTGATCCCACCCGCGGTTCTCTGCTGGCGCTGCTGATTCAGGCAGCCACCTGGGGCGATCGGATCGGCTCTCCCTTCGGTGGTATCTCCAAAGGCGAATGCTGGCTGCCGTTCTGTGACGGACAGGGCGGGACGCCCGGATCCGTCATCATCCTGGTAGGTATCGTCGGCGTGCTGCTCGCGATCGAGCGGATGATCACCCTGTCGCTGATGGGCGCCAAGGTGTCCGCGCAGCGCAAGTCCGATACGGCGAGCGAAGACAACCCGCTGGGACGGGTACTCAAGGTGTACGACGACAACAGAGAAGTGGACGTCGAAACCCTGGAGCTCAAGCTCGGTGAGGCGATGCTGGGCGAGCAGCCGAAGATAACAAGGAACATCACGTTGATTCAGGTGATTTCCGTCGTCGCACCGCTGCTGGGTCTGCTCGGAACGGTAATCGGTATGATCACGACCTTCCAGGCGATCACCCTGTTCGGTGCAGGCGATCCGAAGACCATGGCCGGCGGTATCTCGCAGGCACTGGTCACCACGGTGCTGGGTCTGGTCGTGGCTATTCCGACCACGCTGCTGCACTCCATCGTGGCGTCGCAGAGCCGTTCGCTGATCCACGTGATCGAAGAGCAGAGTGCCGGCATCATCGCCGAGCACGCGGAGAATTCCGGCCAGGCACTGGGGTGATTTGAACGATGTTCTATGATGCTTATCTGGCGATCATTCAGTTCATCGAACTGGGCGGCAATGTGCTCTATCTCATTGCCGCCGTCACCTTCCTCATGTGGACGCTCATCTTCGAGCGGTTCTGGTACTTCCGCGCGGAACACAAGAATGTGATCCGGGAGGCCACGGAGAAGTGGGAAGGGCGTTCTGAACGCCGTTCCTGGTCGGCGCACGCGATCCGCGAAGGGCTGATTTCCGACGCCGCCGATCGAATCACCGGCAGTCTTCCGCTGATCCAGACCTGCGTGATGCTGTGTCCGCTGCTCGGTCTGCTCGGCACGGTGACGGGTATGATCACCGTGTTCGATGCCATGGCGACCATGGGCGGTAACGCCCGTTCCATGGCTTCCGGTGTTTCCCAGGCGACCATTCCGACCATGTCGGGCATGATCGCGTCGCTGTCAGGCGTTCTGGGAAGTACCTTGATCAAGCGAAGGGTGGACACGGAAGTGGGGCTGTTCGAAGATCATCTGACCTTCGACCACTGAAGGAGGGCTAATGGCTCGTCAACAGAGAAATTTCTCCCGTTCGGACGAAGAATCCGACATCAACCTGACGCCCATGCTGGACGTGGTGTTCATCATGTTGATCTTCTTCATCGTTACCGCGACCTTCATCAAGCAGGCGGGTATCGAGGTGATCCGGCCCGAAGCGTTGACGGCGGTGCAGAAACCGACCGTGAGCGTTCTGGTGGCCATCGGCGAGAACGGCGATATCTGGATCGACAAGCAGAAGGTGGATGCCGCGGCCGTACGGGCCCATATCGAGCGTCTGCATTCGGAGAACCCGAAAGGGGGTCTCGTTGTCCAAGCAGATAGAGGTGCAAAGTCCGAAAAGCTCATGGCCGTCCTGGCAGCCGCTCGGGCCGCCGGCCTGACGGAAGTCGCGATAGCGACGGATACCTAGGAGGATAGGGCATGGTAGTCAGATACGCGTTCGGGGTGGTGCTCGGTCTCGTCACCACCTTCGTGCTCTTCATGATCATGCAGTCCGTGATCAAGAGTGACCGGAATCCGTTCACCGATGGTTTCGACGGCAAGATCGTCGACATCGTGCGGCTGGACGAAGACCAGGAAATCGAAGTCAAGAAACGTAAGCCGCCCAAGCCGCCGCCACCCGACGAGCCGCCGCCCGACATGCCGAAGCCCGACTTCGACAACAGCGCGGTTTCTCAGGGCGTGGACATCGGCGCCGTGGACGTCAACGTGGATCTGAACGTAGGCGGAGTCGGCGGCTTCAGCTCCGATGGCGAGTATCTGCCCATCGTCAAAGTGGCCCCCGTCTATCCCAGGCGCGCACAGACCCGGGGTATCGAGGGTTACGTGCTGCTCGAGTTCATCGTCACCAAGACCGGTGCGGTTGCCAATCCGGTGGTGATCGAGGCGTCGCCTCCAGGCATTTTCGACCGGGCGGCCATCAACGCGGCGCTCAAGTTCAAGTACAAGCCGAAGGTCGTGGATGGCGAGCCCATCGACGTGGCCGGTGTGCGCAACCGGATCACCTTCGAGCTGGCGGAATAGAGAGAGTCTGACACATGAAAGCTGTATTCATTCGGGCGGTCGCGGCGCTGGCGCTGATCGGCTTCATGCCGTTCGCCGCCGAGTTCGGTGTTACCGGTTTCCAGGCGGCAGCCGAGGAATCCGATGAGAAGCCCCAGAAAACCCGCCGCGTGCCCACCATGAGCGAGACCACGTTCAAACGGCTCGGTGAAGCTCAGGCCTTCATCGACGAGAAGGACTTCGACAGCGCCAAGGCGGTACTCGACCGGATGCTCGAGCGTTCCCGGAACCTCAACGGCAATGAGATCGGTCAGGTATACAACATGCTGGGTTTCATCTACTTCTCCCAGGAGAGATACGATGAGGCGCTCAATGCCTACCGGCAGGTGATCGCGCAGGGCGAGGACATCCCCGAAGGCCTGGAAACCACCACCCTGTACACGCTGGCGCAACTCAGCTTCGTGGCGGACCGCTATCAGGATGCCCTGGATTACATGGAGACCTGGATCAGCAAGGCCAGCAATCCGGGTGCGGATCCGCACATCTTCATGGGGCAGGTCTA
The DNA here is from genome assembly GCA_030425195.1 of Gammaproteobacteria bacterium. Lineage (GTDB taxonomy): Bacteria > Pseudomonadota > Gammaproteobacteria > Pseudomonadales > Azotimanducaceae > SZUA-309. Next base: position 33,217 of record JAUIAV010000015.1, read on the forward strand.
CTACCAGATGAAGAACTTCCCGGCCGCGGTTGAGCAGATTGAAACCGGTATCCGGATCGCCAAGGAGCGGGATCTCACCATCAAGGAGAACTGGTGGGCGCTCCTGAACTACCTGTATTACGAGCAGGAGAACTGGCCGAAAGTGCTCGAGATTCTCGAGATTCTGGTGCGCGACTTTCCGAAGCGCGACTACTGGATCCGCCTGGCCGGTATCCACGGGCAGCAGGGCAATGAAAAAGAGCAGGTCTGGGCCATGCAGGGCGCCTATACCGCCGGATTCCTGGAACAGGAACGGGATCTCATGAACTTTGCCGGCCTGCTGATGCAGGAGCAGGTGCCGTACCGTGCGGCCATGGTCCTCGAAACAGGCTTCGAGGAAGAGAAGATCGAGCGGACGGCGAAGAATCTGCAGGGTCTGGGTCAGGCCTGGCAGCTGGCCCAGGAAGCGGACAAAGCCATCCCGGTCTTCGAGGAAGCCGGCAGAAAATCTGACGACGGCAGGATCTACGAACGGCTGGCCCAGCTCTATCTGGACGTGGACAAGTTCGCGGAATGCGTAGAAGCATCGGAAAATGCGCTGAACAAAGGCGGGCTCCGTTCGCGGCAGCAGGTCTACATCGTCAGAGGCATGTGCGAGTTCAACAAAGACCAGAGCGTCGTGGCCAATCTGAACAGGGCACGCCAGTCATTCGTCAATTGCCGGACGGAATCCCGGAATGAGAAAGACGAAAGCAACGAGCGTGTGTGCCAGCAGTGGATCACCTACATCGACCGTGAGACGCAGCGCCTGGAACAGCTGGAAGCGGCCATCTGATCCACGTCAGCGCCTGTCGCGCATGAACTGAAAAACAGCCCCTGCCCAGTCAGGGGCTTTTCTTTTGTAGCCTTCCCGCTTTGGTTTAGCATTGCAGCATGTTCACAGGCATCGTTCAGGGCTATTGCCCCGTCATCCGGATTGAAGCGGCGGCGAATCTGAAACGCCTCGCAGTCCGTCTCGGCGATCTCGGAACCGGAGTAGAAACCGGTGCGTCCGTGGCCGTCAACGGCACCTGCCTGACCGTCACGGGCGAGGAGCCCGGCGGCGTGATCACCTTCGATGTGATTCAGGAGACGCTGAATCTGACCAACCTGAATGCGCTTGACGTCGGCGACCATGTCAATGTCGAACGCTCCTTCCGGGTCGGCGACGAGGTGGGCGGGCACATCCTGTCGGGCCATGTGGCGGCGACCGTGGACCTGGTCCGGATCGAGCAGGCGGACAATCTCCGGACGCTCCATTTCAGCGTGCCGTCCCAGTGGATGAAGTTCCTGCACCATAAGGGGTTCGTCGCTCTGGATGGCGCCAGCCTGACGATTGCCGGTGTGGATCCGGCTGCGAACGAGATCAGCGTCTCCCTCATTCCGGAGACCATCGAGCGGACGACGCTGGGCAGAGTTTCGACCGGTGACCGGGTGAACCTGGAAATCGACGCCCAGACTCAGGCCATCGTAGAAACCGTGGAGCGGATGATGAATACGCCGGAGATGGTGGCGCGCATGTCGGTGCACGCAGGCACCCGGGACTGAGGAAGCTCCCTAGCTGCCCGACCGATGCATCTGTCTCAGGTTGCCGATCACGGCCTGCAGCGCCCGGTCGAATACCTGGGATTCCTCCAGGATGTTCAGCGTCTTCCGCTTCAGCTCGATGGCGAGGCCACGACGGCTGCGCTCGGCCACCTTCATGCCCCGTCGGTTCACGAATATGTAGCGGCCCCCGGGTTCGATGATGGTGGACAGCTTGCAACGCAGCAGTTCACCGCTCTGCTGTGTCAGCTCCACCCAGCTGCCTTCTCGGAGCTTTCCGATCTGCTCGATGTAGGCGGGTTCCACGTCCACGTCCGTCGGCGTATCCAGCTGCTCGCCCGGCAGGGTGAGGATGATTTCGTCCATCACCTCGAAACTGTCGTCCACAGGCGCGGGCTCGTCTTCCTCGAGATAGGCCCGATCGTTGGCGCAGATGCTGGTGAGATGGCTCTCGATGTCTGCGGCCCGTTTCTCCACTTCGGCGTCGGGCAGCTGAATCTCGATCATGCCGGCTTTCAGCGCCTGAAGGAGCCCGGGCAGCATCTCGTCCCGTCGATCCAGATCGTCCGCGCTGTCCAGCGGCTGGAGGCACCAGAGGAGGTCGTCCAGAGTCTGGGCCTGATACTGCCATTCGGGCGCGCGGTCGCCGTGCTTCACGCAGGTGTAGACGAGGACCTTCGACCAGGTGTCGCTGACGAACCGGCCCACTTCGGCCGGCAGACGCATGCCGCTGGCCTTCTGGTTGATGAGTTTCTGCACCGCCTGTTTGGCGTTAATGGTTTTGGCGCGGCCCTTCTCGTTGTCTCTGACCCGCTGTTCGACCTGATCCCGCTTCTTGTCGTCATTTCTGACGAAGCCGCGCAGCTCGTCGAGCAGTTCCTGAAAAATGCCGGGATCGTCGGCAAAGCCGTTCATGACACGGAGCACGACGGACTCTACCTTGTTGTAGAGCGCGTCGCGCTTCAGTTCCTTGGTGCTGCTCCAGCCGATACCTGCGGAGGAGAGTTCGTTCAGGAGCTGGCGGGCCGGATGTCCGGATTTCCCGAAGAAAGACCGGTCCATGATGGCCAGGCGAACGATGGGCAGCTGCAGACGCCCGATCAGGGCCTTCATCGGGATGGCCAGATTGCGGTCGTTGAGAATGTAGTCGAACAGCATGCCGACGAAGTGCACCACGTCGTCATCAGCCTGAGCAAGATGGGCATTCGAGCCGCTCCCTGCAGGCGCATGTGTGATCACCACCTGACGGAGATCCATCACCTCCGGAACCGCATCGATGTCGATGGATGCATCGAGCTGCTGCTGGGCGCTGCCTAGCGCACTCAGTACATCGGTGGTGCTCAGAGGGGTGCCGGTCCGGGGGAGACCCGCGTGGCTGCCCGATCCGGGTTCCGCGGCACGTGAGGCTGCCAGAAGCTCCTGGATGAATCCGAATCCCTGCTCGCCACCGCCCGACGGGGCTCGTTCAGCATAGCTGGAGGTGGCATGGAAGCCGGCATCCCCGTCTCCGGACCCGCCGCCGCTGCCTGTGGCACCTGAAGCCCTGGTGCGCTCACCGGCGCCCGGTGCATTGGTTTTCGGGCTGCTGGTCTGGCGCTGCTCGCGACGCATGACGTTTTTCAGGTCCGGCAGCACGCCCGCATCGGCGAGCATCTGGTTCGCCTCGGTGTAGAAACTGGACAGCCGTTCCATGACGAACCGCTCGAACAGCTTGACCAGGATGATGCGGACCTTGATGTCGAGCTCCGCGCACTCCAGAGCGGTCACGAAGGCCTCGCCCAGCCGCTCGGGGCCCATGGGATTCGAGCGTTCGCTGATCTGTGCTTCCTCGACCATATGGTCCATGCGCCGGGTGAGCTGCATGATGAGCAGAGAGTACTGGGACGTGATCTTGGAGGTGATCCCGGCAACGGCAACGGACATCTCCAGCTGATCGTTTTCGACCATACCGAGCTCGTCGTAATTCGGCTCTTCGGCTTCTTCCTCGGGATTCCTGAGAAACGCCTGATCGAAACCTTCGCTGTAGGTTCTGGCGAACGCTTTGGCGATGTTTTCCCGCTGCAGACGCAGCTCCCGCATGGATTCGAAATACAGATGCTGGTCCGCGTCGCTGCGCGAACGATCGGCCATCTCGAACAGAGCATCGTCCACGTTGTTGAACAGCCCCTCGACCAGCTTGCCCAGCTGTTTCCGGGAATGCTGCCGCATCGTGTGGAGAATTGGCGGCAGAGGCGCGGATTTCTTCGGCGTCTTGTTCGACGCCGTGCTCAATGCTACGACCTTGGGTTGGCTCACCGCCCGACGATTCCTTCGTTGGTTCGACGGGATTACATCACGGTCACAATGAGCGAGCCGCGACCCGGGCCGTGCTCCGTGGGTGACGGGGATCACAGAATGAAGGAGATCTCATGCGCCACCGGGAGGGGGCGGTGTCGGGGGTGATTCTGTGGTGAGTGTCTCGCGAGCTCGATCGGGCAGGGGACCGGTCAGCGGGCGTAAGCGTTTGCGTGAAAATCGCGCCAGTCCATGATGTCCGTGGCCGCACCGGACTTCAGCTGCACGCCGATCAGCCATTCTTCCTTGCCTTTGGCGTTCATCTCGCCCGTGGGCCGGTTCCAGCGGACTTCGCCCGCCAGGAAGAACTTGCCAGGCCGGCTCGACACGTCCACCCACAGATCCAGCAGGGATCCGGGCGGGACGGCGGCGCTGGTACGGAACTGGATGCCGCCGACGGAGAGATTGACGGTGGTGCAGGACAGAGTGGTGCCCACGAGCTCCGGCTGTTCTGCGGACAGCACGACCTGGGTGAAGAGCCGGTCGTCGCTCTCCAGGCGCGGGTGCAGGCGTTTGTCCTGCTTGCTTGCCGGACGCGCGGCGGCCAGTTCTACGATGTTATCAGAGCTCATACTGCCTCCCTGATGCACATCGCGCCGTCAGCCTCATCCGCGGGATGAGTGTTCCGACGCGACAACGATGGCGGTAAGTGTAGCCAGAATCGTGCCAGTGCAATGTCTGTCTGATGTGCAAGGGTTTTAATTTATATTAATCAGTAGGTTATGGCGCTTATTTAACAGTTTTTCTGATCTGTCCGTCCGGTCCTGCTGCGCAGGATCCTGCCTGTCAGCGGCACTCAGGGATGACGCATTACGCTATACTCCCGGCCGTGAGTAAACGTCTCCCCTTCATCGAGCAGATCCGAGAGGGCTGGCAGGCGAAACGCAGTCTTCTCTGCGTTGGCCTGGACCCGGATCTTAACCGATTGCCACCCCGGTACCGTGATGGCGCTAATAGAATCGAAGACGGGATGCTCGATTTCTGTCGTGACATCGTCGATGCCACGGCCGACCTGGTCTGTGCGTTCAAGCCTCAGATCGCCTATTTCGCCGCCCTCGGACTGGAGGACGAGCTCGAAGCGCTGATCGGCCACATCCACCGGGCCCATCCGGGCGTGCCGGTCATCCTCGATGCCAAACGGAACGACATCGGCGCCACGGCAAAGCTCTATGCCCGGGAGGCCTTCGAGCGTTACGACGCGGATGCGGTGACGGTGAACCCCTATCTCGGCAGTGAAAGCGTGGCGCCGTTCCTGGAATTCGAAGGCAGAGGCGTGATCGTGCTTTGCCGCACCAGCAATCCGGACAGCGCCTGGCTGCAGAGTTATCCGGACGACGAGGCGCCGCTTTATCTCCGCGTGGCGCGACAGGCGGCCGACTGGAACCAGTCGGGCAACGTGATGCTGGTGGCGGGTGCCACCTACCCGGAAGAGCTCGGCCGGATCCGCTCGGTGGTTGGTGATATGCCGCTGCTGGTTCCGGGTGTGGGGGCTCAGGGCGGTGACCTCGCCGCCGTGCTCCGGGAAGGCATGGACGCCCGCGGTGAAGGCCTGATCATCAACGCATCCAGAGCCGTGCTCTATGCGGATGCGGAGGACGCCGCGGCCGGAGCCCGCGCCGCCGCCGGCGCGTTCCGCGATGAGATCGTCCGGCTACAGACGGAACTCCGCCCAGATCGGGCAGTGATCTGAGGGCTTTTCGCTGCTTCGGATCCCATAGTCGATGCCTGCGTCCGTCAGATTGCCCGCGAGCGGCCGACTGGCCAGGATCAGGTCGATCCGCAGGCCCCGTCTGGGATCGCGTTCGAACCCGCGGCTGCGGTAGTCGAACCAGCTGTAGCGCCGCGCCTGCTCGTCTTCAGCCTGCTCATAGCAGTCTCTCAGGCCCCAGTCGATCAGTCCGTTGAGCCAGTCCCGCTCTTCGGGCAGGAAGCTGGCCTTGCCCGTTCGCAACCAGCGCTTGCGGTTATCCTCACCGATCCCGATGTCCGTGTCGGCGGGTGCCACGTTCATGTCACCGGCGACGATGACGTGGGAACCGGGATCCAGGTGCTCGGTCAGGTAACGTCGCAGATCCGCGTAGAACTCCGCCTTGTTCGGGAACTTGGTGGGATGGTCCCGCTTCTCGCCCTGTGGGAAGTAGCCGTTGATCACGTGCACGGGCGTTCCTTCCGTGCGCACGGTGGCCCGGATGAAACGGCGCTGCTGATCGTCCGGCCGCCACGGAATGCCGAGCTGAACGGTTTCCAGCGGCAGTCTGGAGGCGATCGCCACCCCGTAGTGGCCCTTCTGTCCGTAGTAGGCGAGGTGTGGATAACCCAGGTCCTCGAGTACCCGGGCGGGAAAGTCATCGTCCACGACCTTCGTTTCCTGCAGAGCGAGGATGTCGGGCTGGTGCGTGGCCGTGACGGCTTCCAGCTGATGGGTTCTGGCACGGATGCCGTTGACGTTGAACGAGACGAAACGCACGTTGGGTTGCCTTTGGAAACCGGGCATAGTGTGGAAAGTGATCGTCGCTGGCAAGGGGTCGGTTTTGCTACTCGCTTCACGGCCGGATCAGCCGTTCCGAAGCCTCGATAACTGCTCGATAACTGATTGAATCACTGTAAGAAAATGCTGCGGAAAAGGGTTTACATGTTGCCGCTGGCTGGCGCTGTTCAGGCCTCTAGAATGGTGAGCTCGAATTCGCGATCGATGACCGGCCGCGCATTGTCGGTAAGGCCGAAGGATCAGGCCAGGGGAGCCGGCGGATACTGACCCCGTGTGAGGAGATCTGGGGGTGACCCCCGAGGCGGTAATCTTTCGCTATCTGGAAGCCGCACATCGGCAGCCCGTGTCGGTGGATGCCTTTGTTCGCGTATTGAGCGCGGATGCGGATCTGCTGGGCCGCTGGTTGAACCTCACTCACTCTCCCGCCGAACCCGATGCCCTGCTTCGCGCCATCACCGCTCTGAGTCAGGAGGAGATCGTCAGCCTGGCCCAGGCCCAGGCCTGGGCCGTGCTCCCGGTGGCGGGCAGCGCACGCCTCGGTCTCGATCAGTGGCAATCCGTGCTCCGGTCCGCGTTTCTGGCGGAGGTGCTCGCGGAGCAGCTTGGCGTGGAGGATGCGGTCACCGTGCGCTGGCGGGTGCTGCTGGCCACGTCCGGTGTCAGCCTGCCTCAGGACCCGGCGCTGGTGGAGCTGGCCGCTTTCCGCGGTATGCGACCCGAGCTGCTCCGGGATGCGAGTCTCCTCATCCGTATTTTCGGGGTCGTGGATGCCTTCGAGGTCCTCGACGAATACGAGGCTGCACAGCTCGCGCATTCGCTGCTGGATATCGATGCCGGGCAGTTCCCGGAGCTGGTGGAATGGGCGGGCGGGCGCTGCACCGATCTGGTGAAAGACCTGGCCCTCGCCGCGGAGCCGGACGCAGACTGGTCGAACCGGCTCTGGGTGCAGCAGCAGGTGGCGATGCTCACCGCACTCCTCGGGATGGCCTCGGATCGGCAGGACCTGCAGACCGCACACGAGTTCATTACCCGCAGCCTGTTCCGTCAGGTACCCCTGCTTCTGCTCGAGAGCCGGCCCGGCCACTTCCAGAGCGTGGCTCATGACGACGTGGACATTCATCTGGATTCCGCATCGAGCCTGATCGCACAGGCCCTGCGAAGCGGGGATCCGGTGGCCGTCTCCGACGGCGCGGATCTGTCCGTGGGCGATCGGCAGCTGCTGCGGCGGATGAACGGGAAGGACGTGGAATGCCTGCCCATCGGTCATGGGGAGGACGTGTCCGGCGCGCTCCTGATGAACTCGGACGACGACGTGGACTACGAGTTTGCCCTGACGCTCTATATCCAGGCGCTCGGGCAGCGGCTCGCCCGGGTCGGTCAGGGAGGCGAAGCGCAGGATCGGCTGAGGACCTACCGGTCGCGGGAAGAGAAACGACTGCGGGAACTGGTCCACGAGGCCAACAATCCGCTCAGCGTGGTGCAGAACTATCTCCATATTCTCCAGATGCGTCTGCAGCACGATGCTTCGGCGGCCGAGCAGCTCGACATGATCTCCACCGAGCTCTCACGGGCCACTGAAATCATTCAGCGGGCCCGGAATCTGCCGCCCATCGGCGACGATGAGGGAGATGCTCAGGTGATGCTTCAGGAGTTCGACGTCAATGAGCTGGCAAGGCGGGTGCAGGAACTGCACCTCGGCTACGCGGCCGACCATGACGTGGATCTGGATCTGGTCATACGACCCGGCGCCATCGCATTGAAGTCCGATGAACAGCGACTGGCGCAGATTCTCAACAATCTGGTGAGAAACGCCATCGAAGCGGCCAGCGGCGAGAGCGTGACCATCGGTACGGATACGGGCGTGTTCCGGGAAGGCAGGGAAGGCGTGGAGGTCTATGTCACCGATACCGGGCCCGGGCTCCCGAGAGCCGTGCTCGAACGCCTGGCGGACCCGAAGGATTCGAGCAAAGGCGGCGATCATGCCGGTCTCGGGCTGCACATCGTGCACCGCCTCGTCCGGGAGCTCGGGGGTAATATCGACGTCCGGACGGCATCCGGTCAGGGCACGTCTTTCAGCCTGTTCCTGCCGCTGGGATAGACCCGGCTGCGACCGGCCTCAGGTGAGGTCTCGGATCAGGCCCTTGGCGATCACGGTCTGCTGAATCTGACTGGTGCCCTCGTAGATCCGGAACAGGCGGACGTCCCGGTAGAAGCGGGCCACCGCATACTCCTCCATGTAGCCGGCACCACCGTGAATCTGCACCGCCCGGTCGGCGACCCGACCGACCATCTCCGTGGCGAACAGCTTGCAGCAGGAGGCGAGGGTGGTGACCGCTTCCCCGGCGTCCCGCCGCCGGGCAGCGTCCAGGACCATGCATTCCGCCGCATAGGCTTCCGCTTTGCTGTCCGCCAGCATGGCCTGAATGAGCTGGAAATCGGCGATGGGCTGTCCGAACTGGGTCCGTTCTGTGGCGAACGCGACGCTCTCCTCGATCAGGCGGTTCGCACAGCCGACGGCGAGGGCGCTGATGTGCAGACGTCCCCGGTCCAGTGTTTTCATGGCAGTGGCGAAACCGCGGTTCAGATTCTCCGGGCCGCCGATGATGGCGCTCTTCGGAACCCGGCAGTCTTCGAAGATCACGTCGCAGACGTGTGCACCCTGCTGGCCCATCTTGCGGTTGTTGGGACCGAGGGTGATGCCGGGCAGGCCGGCGTCCACCAGGAAGGCGGACACGCCCCGCGCACCGGGCTGGTCCGGATCCGTGCGGGCGAAGACGGTGAAGAGCTGCGCCTCCGGGGCATTGGTGATGTAGCGTTTGGTACCGTTCAGCACGTAATCGTCACCATCGGCCACCGCGCTCGTCTTCACGGCACCGGAGTCCGAGCCCACGTCGGGCTCGGTCAGCGCGAAGGAGCCGATGATCTCGCCGGTGGCCATCTTCGGCAGATAGTGGGACTTCTGTGCTTCGGTACCGTCCATGACCAGGCCCTGACTGCCGATGCCGTTGTTGGTGCCGAATACGGACCGGAAGGCGGGAGAGGTGCGCCCCAGGACCCTGACGACCCGACACTCCTCCTCGGTGGTCAGCCCCAGCCCGCCGTAGGCTTCCGGGATCGTCATGCCGAACAGGCCCAGGTCTTTCATCTCGCTGATCAGCTCGGGCGGGATCCGGTCTTCCCGGGAAACCTGCTCTTCCAGCGGCATGAGACGGTCGCTGACGAAGCGGTCGAGGGTGGTGATGAACTGATTGAGGGTCTCGCGATCCAGCGCCATGGGCTCACCTGAGGCTTTCAGAGCGCGGCAGTATAGCCCGGGACCCGGGAGGGCACAGCCGCGACTGGCCGGCAATTGCGAACGCACAGCCGCTCCTTTAGCCTTGGCGCCTTCGTCAGATTCGAGAGAAGAGCCCCATGAGTGACACGCGCCAGGCATTCAACTGGGAGGACCCGTTCCTGCTGGACGACCAGCTCAGCGATGAAGAGCGGATGATCCGGGATACCGCCCGGGACTACGCCCAGGAAAAGCTCATGCCCCGGGTTCTCATGGCGAATCGGGAAGAGACCTTCGACCGGGAAATCATGAATGAGATGGGCGAGCTCGGACTTCTCGGCGCGACGCTGCCGGCCAAGTACGGCTGCTCCGGCGTGAACTACACGGCTTACGGGCTCATGGCCCGGGAGGTGGAGCGGGTGGACTCCGGTTACCGGTCTGCCATGAGCGTGCAGTCGTCTCTGGTCATGCATCCCATCCATGCCTACGGCAACGAAGCCCAGCGGGAGAAGTATCTGCCCAAGCTGGCTACCGGCGAATGGGTCGGCTGCTTCGGCCTCACGGAGCCGGACCACGGCTCGGATCCCGGCAGCATGATCACCAGCGCCAAGGCAGTGGACGGGGGCTTCAGACTGAACGGTGCGAAGATGTGGATCACCAATTCCCCCATCGCGGACCTGGCGGTTGTGTGGGCCAAGCTGGATGGCGACATCCGCGGCTTCGTGGTGGAGCGGGACTTCGAGGGGTTCTCCACCCCGAAGATCGAAGGGAAGATGAGCCTGCGTGCGTCGATCACGGGAGAGATCGTGCTCGAGGACGTGTTCGTTCCCGAGGAGAATCTGCTGCCGAACGTGCGAGGGCTGTCCGGACCTTTCGGCTGCCTGAACCGTGCCCGCTACGGCATAGCCTGGGGAGCCATGGGAGCGGCGGAATTCTGCTGGCATGCAGCCAGAACCTACACGCTGGAGAGGAATCAGTTCGGACGCCCGCTGGCGGCCAATCAGCTCATCCAGAAGAAGCTGGCCGACATGCAGACGGAAATCACGCTCGGACTGCAGGGCTGTCTGCGCATGGGGCAGCTGCTCGACGAGGGGCGCCTGGCGGTGGAGAACATCTCCATGATGAAGCGGAACAACTGCGGCAAAGCCCTGGACATCGCCCGCATGGCGAGAGACATGCACGGCGGTAACGGGATCTCCGACGAATTCCACGTGATCCGGCATGTGATGAATCTGGAAACCGTCAATACCTACGAGGGCACGCACGACATCCACGCCCTGATTCTCGGTCGGGCCCAGACCGGGCTGCAGGCTTTCACCGGCGCCTAGCGCCGGACTTTTCACCGGCGCCTGGCGCCGGCGGAAACCCCACAGCCGGTCATCCTCACTCCCGCGACAGGCGCCCGGAAAGTGATATCAGGGCGCTATCGCAAAATGGAAGTTTCCTGAAAGTCCTTGAGTCATCGTCCCGCGCGCATTGTTCTCCCGGGTCGCGGCTACTAGGGTGTCAGACAAGCCGGCTCACTGGCCGGCTCATAACAAGAGAGGGGAAACGAGATGATCAGACTTCTCATCGCGGATGATCACAAACTGTTTCGGATCGGGCTGCAGAAAATGTTCAGGGAATCCCGGGACATCAAGGTGGTAGGAGAGGCCCGTTCCGGGGAAGAGGCCGTTACTCTGTGCCGGGAACTGTCGCCCAACATCGTGCTGATGGATATCTGCATGCCGGGAATCGGCGGCCTGGAAGCCACCCGCCGTATCACCCAGCGTCAGAGCGGTGTTCATGTGATCGTGCTCACCGGTTTCGAGGAAAATCCCTATCCGGTGCAGGCGCTGAAGGCGGGCGCCACCGGGTACCTGACCAAGAAGGTGAATGCGGAAGAGCTTCTGCGGGCGATCAAGCGGGTGTTTCTCGGCAAGCGCTATCTCAGCGCTGAGATCGCACAGCAGCTGGCGGTACACAACTTCGAGGAGGAGAGCGAGGATCCGTTCGGGCAGCTGTCGAGCCGCGAGATGCAGATCATGCTGATGGTAGTGAACTGTCAGAAGGTCAAGGAAATCTCATCCAATCTGCATCTGTCGCCGAAGACGGTGAACAGCTACCGCTACCGGATCTTCGAGAAGCTGAATGTGGGCAGCGATGTGGAGCTGGCGCTCATGGCGGTACGGTATGGTGTGGTGAACAGCGGGGTGCCGGTTGGGTCCGCTCAGCGGGTGTGAGCGATGTCCCCGGCTGGTGGCTCTGCGCCATGAGGTCCGGAAGATCCATCCGGCTTATCACGCGGCACCGGTGCCGGCCTGGGGCCGGCGGGACGCACGGATGCTCATCGTCGGTCTGGCGCCGGGGATGCACGGCGCGAACCGCTCGGGAAGACCGTTCACTGGCGATGCCAGCGGTGATTTCCTGTTTGCCGCACTCCATCGGGCTGGGCTGGCCAGCACGCCGGAAGCAGGAAGCGCCCGGCTGCGAGGCATCCGCATCACCAACGCGGTGAAATGTGTGCCGCCGGGGAACCGGCCGCTGGCAGCGGAAATCGGCAACTGCCGCTCCTTTCTCGAACAGGAGATCGGGACCCTCTGCGGCCGAAAGCCTCGACGTTCCAGGGTGTTGCTCTGTCTCGGCGGTCTTGCCCACGAAGCCGTGGCACGGGCGCTGCCGGATGACATGGATGAAGCGCTGCCGAAATTCCGGCACGGACAGGCGTTTGAAATCACCCGGCAGCTCGTGCTCCTGGATACCTATCATCCGAGCCGGTTGAACACGAACACGGGCCGCCTCACACCCCGCATGCTCGATGAGGTGCTGAACCAGGCGTGCCGCATTCTCGACAGTTGACGGCGACTGTCAGGAATAACGCGGGCTCGGTTGATCCGGGCTCCCTGCGGCAGCACACTGCCCGCTCAGTCAGCCTGCGCCTGCCGATGTCCGAGTTCGATCACGAAGCCTTTCTCAAGACCCTGCCGAACCGGCCAGGCGTGTACCGCATGCGCGACGGGACGGGTGCGGTGCTGTACGTGGGCAAGGCGCGCAACCTGAAGAACCGGGTTTCGAGCTATTTCCGGGCCTCCGGGCTGACGTCCAAGACCATGGCCCTGGTCAGCCGGATTCAGGAAATCACGGTGACGGTCACCCACAGCGAGACCGAAGCGCTGCTGCTCGAGCAGAGCTTGATCAAGGAGGACCGCCCGCCGTACAACATCGTGCTCAGGGATGACAAGTCCTATCCCTTCATCCATCTCACCGACCATGGTGACTTTCCCCGGCTCACCTTTCATCGGGGTGCCAAGCGCAGACAGGGACGTTATTTCGGACCCTTTCCCTCTGCCGGGGCGGTGCGCGACAGCCTGAACATCCTCCAGAAACTGTTCAGGCTGAGACATTGTGAAGACACCTTCTTCAAGAACCGCTCCCGGCCCTGTCTTCAGTATCAGATCGAGCGCTGCAGTGGACCCTGCGTGGGCCTGATCGACGCCGAGGCCTATCAGGAGGACGTGGAGCTGGCGGTGATGTTTCTCGAAGGGAAGAGCAACGACGTGCTCGATCACTTCAAGCGCAGAATGGATGAAGCCTCGTCGGCCCTCGATTTCGAGCGGGCGGCCAAGTACCGGGATCAGATTGCGCATCTCCGGCGGATTCAGGAGCAGCAGTACGTGCACGCCCGGGAAGGGGACGTGGATGTGTTCGCCCTGGCCGAAAATGCCGGGGTCACCTGCGTCCAGGCGCTCTTCGTCCGGGGCGGCCGCCTGCTGGGCAACCGGACCTGGTTTCCGAAGAACGAGCTGGGCGTACCGGCGGACGAGCTGCTCTCCGCCTTTCTCGCCCAGTACTATTTCGCGGGACGGGACCGGGATCTGCCCAGATCCGTCATCGTCGCCACGGCACCCGCCGACCATGAGGTGCTGGCCCGGGCCCTCACCGAGAAAGCCGGGCGGAAGGTGGACGTGGTCCACCAGGTCCGCACACAGCGGGCCCGGTGGTTGAATCTCGCCATCGAAAACGCCGAGCACAGTCTGAATGCTTTCATTGCCGACAAGCGGAACGTCTATGCCCGGCTGGTGGCGCTGCAGGAGGCGTTGTCGCTGGACGACGTGCCTGAGCGGCTCGAATGTTTCGACATCAGCCACACCATGGGTGAGGCAACGGTGGCCAGCTGCGTGGTCTTCGATGCCAACGGACCGCTGAAGTCAGATTACCGCCGCTTCAACATCGAAGGTGTCCAGGCGGGTGACGACTACGGCGCCATGGAGCAGGCGCTCCGGCGGCGCTACACCAGACTGAAGCAGGGTGAAGGCCGGTTGCCGGACGTGCTGGTCATCGACGGCGGCAAGGGTCAGCTGGCCCGGGCTCAGCAGGTGCTCGGTGAGCTGCAGGTGGACGATGTGGCCCTGCTCGGCATTGCCAAGGGTCCGGCGCGGCGGCCCGATCTGGAGCACTACTTCACACCGGACGGGGAGGTGGTGCTGCCGCCCCAGGGTGATGCCATGCATCTTCTGCAGCATATCCGGGACGAAGCGCACCGGTTCGCGATCACCGGCCACCGGCAGCGGCGCCAGAAGCAGCGTCGTCATTCGGAGCTCGACGACATCGGCGGGGTGGGGCCCAAGCGGCGGCGCGAGCTCCTGACTCATTTCGGCGGCATGGCGGCCATCCGCGGCGCCAGCCGGGAGGAGCTCGCCAAGGTGCCCGGGATCTCGCAGAAGCTCGCCGAAGACATCTACGCCGCCCTGCATGGCTGAGTTTTTCGGCCAGACCGCGCTGAGGGCTTGAGAGTCCAGTACAATGCGGCCGATGAATCTTCCCAACCTGCTGACGTTTGCACGGATCCTGCTGATTCCCATATTCGTGCTGGTCTACGTCTGGCCCGGCCACGGCACCTATCTGATCTCCGCGGTGCTCTTCGGTCTGGCGGCCTTCACGGACTGGCTGGACGGCTATCTGGCGCGGCGTCTCAACCAGACCACGCCGTTCGGCGCGTTTCTCGACCCCGTGGCGGACAAGCTCATCGTCGTCGCCGCGCTGGCCGTGCTGATCGGCCATCACGCGTCGCTCTGGCTGACCCTGCCGGGGCTGGTGATCATCGGCCGGGAAATCGTCATCAGCGCGCTCCGGGAATGGATGGCCGAGATGAACCGCCGGGGGATCATCGCCGTAACCTGGTTCGCCCGGGTCAAGACGACGGTCCAGATGGTGGCCATCGTGGTGCTGCTCGCCAACCCGCCGGACCTGAGCCGGTCCTGGGTGGTGGCGGGCTATGTGCTGCTGTATCTGGCTGCGGTCATGACGCTGATTTCCATGGTCAAGTATCTTCGGGCGGCGTGGCCGACCCTGCGTATCGGGTTCACGCAGCAGGGCGCCGGGAAGTAGAGGCGCGGCGGCGTGTAATTTGCGGTGCTTCGCAGACCTTTCACCGTGATAGCCTATCGTTAGCTCAACTGCCTCTTCCGAGTAAGGCTGAAAATGGCGTTCAAACGGGCGCTCGTCGTCGACGACTCCAAGCTCGCACGCGTCGCGCTGAAGAAACTGCTGGAAGCGCACGATCTCAA
This sequence comes from Gammaproteobacteria bacterium, assembly GCA_030425195.1. Classification (GTDB taxonomy): domain Bacteria; phylum Pseudomonadota; class Gammaproteobacteria; order Pseudomonadales; family Azotimanducaceae; genus SZUA-309. Next base: position 48,419 of record JAUIAV010000015.1, read on the forward strand.
TGTGGAGTTCGCGGAATCCGGTGAGGCGGCGCTGAAGTTTCTCGACCGGGAGTCGGTGGACGTGGTGTTCATGGACCACCACATGCCCGGGATGGACGGCCTGGAGGCGGTAGCCGCCATCAAGCGCAATCCGCGTACCGCTACCGTGCCGGTGATGATGTATACCACCCGGGCGGGTGAGGTCTACGTCAGTCAGGCACGGGCGCTCGGAGCGGTGGGCGTGCTGCCCAAGCAGGTACAACCCGGGGTGCTGTTCGAGATGCTGGAGGAGCTGGGTCTGGTCAAGGACCGGCGCGCAGCACCCGGCGAAGAGCCTCCGGGTGCCGACGAGGCCTACGAGGTGGACCGGCGCGTCAACGATCAGGTAGCGGGCATATCGCTTCAGACCATCGTCTCCCGGATCCTCGAGGATCAGCATTTGGCGCTTCGGGCGGACATTCTGCGGGGCAACCGGAACTTCGCCCGCCAGGTGGCCCACGAAATCCTGTCAGAGCGGGAAGAGGAGGACGCTGAACCGGACGCCGACACCGGACGGTCCTATTCTCAGCGCACGGTCACGGTGCTGGTACTGGTGCTGCTCTTCACCGCCCTGGTGCTTGGCGGGCTCTATCTCAAGACAGCGGAGGAGCGTGATGCGGCGCTCGCACGCGCGGCATCCATGGACAGGTCCCTGTCGGAGCAGATGCAGGCGGCGGAGTCGGTGACGAGCAACCTGCTGACGGGCATGAATGACGAACGTGAGGCGACGGAGTCGGTTCATCTTTCGGGACTCGCATGGTCGCTCACCGAAGCCGCCAGTCACCCCCTGACGCAGCCGGCCTTCGACGACCAGCGCCTGGCACAGCTCGAGACCCTGCTCGAGCACCTTCGTGAGATCGACTATCGCGGCCTGGTGCGGATGACGTCACATCTCGGTGAGTTCTGCCTGGAGTCGGACCGTCTCGGCGAGCTGGTTCCGGCAGCGCCGGACACGCCGGTGGAAGCCTGCGGAACCATCGGTCATCCCCTGGATGGATCGAGCTTCCTGGGAGAACGGCTCTCCGCTGGCTTTGCCGCATTCCTCGAGGAAAGGCCGCCGGGCGAAGGCGGTATCCGTATCGAACTGATCGCCAACGACCGTTTCGCCTCCACACGGCGATATCCGTTCCCCGAAGAGAACGCGACCGCGGCGGACTGGAACCGGATCGCCGAGCGCAACAACCGGGTCGAGTTCGAGTTTCTGCCTGATCAGCCCTAGCCGGGCGAGAAGGGACGTACGGGAATTTGGAGGCTGAGGTCGGAATCGAACCGGCGTACACGGAGTTGCAGTCCGCTGCATGACCACTCTGCCACTCAGCCCTGGATTCGGCCACGGGCGCCGAACGGCCGCGCATTTTAGCCAGGTTCGGGACAAATCGCGAGTCGCGGGAAGGGGGTGGTGACGTCAGAGAGAGTCGCGGGCCGGGAGCTCTGAGGGAGAGAGACTCAGAGGAGAATGAGGGGGCTCCCGGCCCGCGAAGGGGAATCAGACGCCCATGCCGGGCGCCGGGTAGCGGCGTTCGATCATGAACTGACGGAAAGCCACGGCGAGCTCCCGTCTGCGCAGGCTTTCGAAGGCCAGCCTTCGGTGCAGGAAAAGGTTCCAGCACACCAGTATGATCAGCAGAACTGTCAACATCCCTGTGGTCATCGTTTCGCTCCTTCCGTTTCCACAGGACCCAGATTACGGATTTCCGCCTGCCGTACGCTGCCCGCCGGGTCATCCGCCGGTCTGGGCGGGCCACAGGAGACAGACCGATGAGCAACGACGACATCGCACCGCCGCCGCGCTGGCACAGGCTGCTCGAGGGACGGGTAGGTGCGGAGGCCTCGGCCCTGATGCTGCAGCTGCCCATGCTGCGCATGACGCTGCCGGGCGGCAGGGGTCCGGTCATGGTGCTGCCGGGCTTCATGGCGGACGATTCATCCACCTGGCTGCTGCGTCGTTTTCTGTCGAGCCTGGGATATTCCGTGGCGGCCTGGGAGATGGGTCTGAACCGCGGGCCGATGATGGCGTATCTGCCGCCGCTCATCGATCGGCTCGACGAGTGGCACCGGCAGTCGGGAGAACGCCCCAGCCTGGTGGGCTGGAGCCGGGGCGGGACCCTGTCCCGGGAAATCGCCCGGGAAGCGCCCGATCTGATCCGCAGCGTGGTGACCCTGGGATCACCCGTCCGCGGTGGCGTGGGCGGCACCAGTATCGGTCGCCTGGTGACCGCTCAGACCGGACTGACGCCGGAGGAGATCAACGCGCTGCTCAGACAGCGTCAGCAGAGGCCCATCCGCACGCCGATCACGGCCATCTACTCAAAAACTGACGGGGTGGTGGCCTGGCAGGCCTGCGTGGACGATCTCAATCCGGACGTGACGCATCATGTGGTCGAGAGCTCGCACATGGGGCTGGGTTTCAATGCGTCCGTGTACCGGCTCGTGGCGAAGGCACTCGCTGCCCATCACCGCTGAGGCGGGTTGCCGGACGGGGGTTGATCAGGCGTCGTCTTTGGGCGGGGAAGATGCGTTCCGCTTCGGATCGGCGAATGTCCGTTCCATGGCCTGGCGCATGAAATTGAACGGGTTCAGGTCGTTCATCTCCTTCATACGCCGTCGCAGCTGATCCTGATGTTCGAGGAAGGTGAGGATGCTCTGCTCGATGTAGCGGGAAACCACGCTGCCCACGTTGTCGCCGTAGAAGCGGATCACCTGCTCGATCACCCGGTTGGTGAGCACCGGCTCGTGACCTTCTGCCTCCTGCTCCGACAGGATCTGCAGCAGGATCTGACGGGTGATGTCGTGCCCGTCCTTGCTGTCGGTCACGTGAATGCTCTCGCCCCGGAGGATGAACTTCCGGACGTCATCGACGGTGACGTACTGGCTCTCCTCGAGATCGTACAGGCGTCGATTCGGGTACTTCTTGAACTCTCTCATGCGAGTCTCCCGTCGGTGATGTCCTCTACCTGGGCAGGTTCAGGATACAGAATGGCACGACAGCCCCGTCTTTCGAAAGGCGTCCAGCCGCCCTCAGGCTGACTGAGCCGGTCGGCGATCACGTTGAGCACCATGGGGTTGAAGGCCATGCCCGAATGGCTGCCCACGACCTCCACGCTTTCTGCCTGCTCGCCTTCATACTCGACACAGGTGGTCCAGTGCACCACGCCGTCCGAACGGGAGTAAATGGCCGTGCTCGGCACCGGCGGTGCCGCCGCGGGGAACTCGGTCATCTGATCCCGCATTTCCTCCTCGGACATGCCGGAGAGATTCTGGAAGAGGCGGCTGACCAGAGAGTTCACATTATCCGGGCCGGACGAGGCGAACGGGCTGCCCAGGGTGATGACCTGACGGACCTGGTCGGGAAACTCATGAGCCAGAATCCGGGCAAACACGCCGCCGAGACTCTGCCCGACGATGGAGACCGCCCCTTGAGCACTGTCGACCACGTCCTGAAAGCGGACCCGCAGCTGCTGCTGAAGCTCGACGCTGCCCGTGTTCTGGCCGAGGGCCCAGGGGAGCGCGTCGTAGTTCAGCAGACCGAGCAGGCGCCGTAACACCAGTGTGGACTGATCGCCGGCAGTAAAGCCCGGCAGCACCATGACGGTGTGGCCGTCACCTCGTGCCACGCGGGAGAACCAGGGCAGGCTGTAACCCAGCGAGACCATCTCCAGCATGACCCGGGGCAGCTCGGTGGCCGAGTCCCAGAAAGAGGGACCTCCACGCGGGGGCTCTGGTATGTCCAGCGTTTCGTACACAGGCGTCTCCCATACAGACGCCCGGAGTGTTACGTGTATGTTTCAGACGGTCAACCGCTAATTTGCTGCGCTGCAAAATCGATTCGGCAGTCGGATCCTGAACCCGTCGCGGGCAAGTAACCGACTGAGTGTCCGGAGTTTTCTCAGAACTTTTTCACGCAGGTCATTGATATGTCACTGTGGATGCATACAATGCCCGCCCATCTGGATATCGCACTGCACCAACGCGGCGCATGCCGGACCGGAATGCACCAGTCTGGCGCCCGAAGCCTGCAGTGAGGGTTCAGTACTTTTACGGATTTTGCTTTGCCATCAGAGTGTTAGCCTCCTTTCACAGGCTGGCGCGGGCATTGCATGTTGTTCGTACAGTCTCAGTCATTCAGGCACCAGACTCAGTAATGAGAAGGAGACCCAAGGTGTACAAACTCGGCGCTCTGGACGCTGGCTTCCTCTACAACGAAACGGACCGCAGCCCTCAGCACATCGCTTCCGTTCAGATTCTCGAGCTGCCCGAGGGGGTGGACGAGGCGCAGTTCGTGGAAAACGTGAAGTCACTGATGGCGGAGCGGATCCATCTGGTGCCCTATTTCACGAACAAGCTGCGCTTCGTGCCGTTCAATCTCGATCATCCGGTCTGGGTGAAGGACCGGGCGTTCTCGCTCGACAATCACGTGCACACCATGGACATCCCGGCCCCCGGCGATCGCCTCGCCCTGGAGCAGACCATCGCCTCCCTGCACGAGCAGCGCCTGGACCGGTCCCGGCCGCTCTGGGACCTCTGGATTCTCACGGGTCTCGAAGGTGGCCGGGTGGCCACCTACAACCGTTGCCACCACGCCTGCCTCGACGGCATGGCAGGTCAGGCGATGATTGCCACCATCATGGACGTCACACCACAACCGCGCAGCGTGGCGCCGGCACCGGAAGGCTTCTTCAGTCGGAACGATGATCAGACACCCGGGCAGCTCATGGCGGGCGCTGCTGAAAGCTTCATGAAATTTCAGGCAAAGCAGCCCCTGGCCGCATTCAATGCCCTGGAGACATCCGCACGGCTGTTCCGCCGCACCTTCGACCCGAGCAAAGGTCTGGGTGCGGTGCGCACCGGCGCGCCCGCAACCCGGTTCAACCGTACCGTGGAGCGCAAGCGCACCTATGTGACCGGCGAGCTGCCTCTGGAGTCGGTGAAGAACATCGCCAAGGTCACCCAGACCAAGGTGAACGACGTGTTCCTGGCGGTGGTCGGCGGTGCGCTGCGCCGTTACTTCGAACGCACGGGAGAACTGCCCAAGGCGCCGCTGATTGCCGGTTGCCCCGTTTCCCTGCGCAAGCCCGGAGATACCAACCCGAACAATCAGGTCACCATGATGATGGTGAGCATGGGTACGGACGAATCCGATTGCGGCGAGCGGCTGCAGACCGTTGCCCAGTCCGCGCGGACGGCGAAGGGTTTCACTCAGGACGTGGCGCTGAGCTACGATGCAGAGGTGTCCCTGCCGGGCCTGCCGGCCGCCCTGTCCACGGGAGCACGCCTGCTCGAGCTCACCCAGGCTCCGAACCTGCCGGGTGTCCGGCCGCCCTGCAACGTGGTGGTCTCGAACGTGCCGGGCCCCAACGTACCGCTGTACATGGCCGGTGCGCGGATGCTGACCCACTACCCGGTATCCATCCCGGCGCACAGTCAGGCGGTGAACCTGACCGTGCAGAGCTACGACGGTCAGCTGTTTTTCGCGGTGACCGCCTGTGCCAGGGCGCTGCCCGATGGTGACGTGCTCAGGAGCGATCTGTTCGCAGCCTTCGAGGAGCTGAAAGCCCGATATGACCTGCCGAGAGTCTCTGCGGCAGTGCAGCAACGGGAGGCGCAAGAGCCTGCTCCATCGGTTCAGGAAGCACCCGTGGAAGAACCTGGAAAGCAGTCTGAAGCAGCCTGAATATCCTATAAAAACAATGAGATAAAATTTTTTTAAATTCTGGTTGCACTGCACAATGTTGTGGTGCACAATGCTCTTGTGCATCGCAACAGATCAGACAAAATCGTTCGCGACCGGTCGTCAACAGACAACCGATAGCGAGACCCGGACCGGGTCGCATGCAACCAAGCTCGATTACATATAGGAGACCCCTCATGAGCGTACTGGAAAATGGACTGGAGAATGCAGGCAAGCTGGGTCGTCAGCTGTTCGATCTGAACAACGAGACCATGGTGAAGTTTGTTGATCTCTCTACGGAGAACTTCAAGAAGTACCTGGAACTGAACCAGACTTACGTTGCCAAGCTGCCGGAAGTCAACGACGTGAGCTCTTTCGTGGAGCTGCAGCGTGAATACGGCCAGAACCTGTGGGAAGGCATGCAGGCCGACCTGCGCGCCCGCGGCGAGATCGTTCGCGAAGCGGTCGAGCAGACCGGTGCCCTGGTTCGCGGCACGGTCGAAGAAACCGCTGCCGAAGTAGAGGCCAAAGAAGCCGCATGATGCGTCGGAGGACGGTTGCACCGTCCTCCAGACCTGCTTGCAGAACCGGCTGCTCTCCTGTGAGAGCCGCCGGTTTTTTTTTATCCTGTCACATCATCCCTGAGCAGAGGGACCCACATGTCTGATCACTCCGAGGCAGAAAACAAGGCCCAAACCGGGACCGGAACGGAATCCCCCGAACAGATTGCCGAACGGACCGAAGCGGCGGCTGCCGCTCCCGGGCTCGGTGTGGACGCACGTTCCATCCTGGATACCTGGGGGACGATTCTCGAGCAAGCCGCGAAGCAGCCTCGGGCGTTTCTGGCCGCGCAGGCGGAACTGGGATCGAAGCTGAGCGAGATCTGGCTGGGGGAGGAGGGATCAGACTCCAGCAAACCCCCGCCTGCGTCCCCGGATGACCGGTTCAGTGATCCTTCCTGGCAGGAGAGCGGACTCTACCGGCGCCTGCGCCGTTCCTACGATGCCTGGGCGCGCAGCATGGATACCTGGCTGGACGATTCCGGTCTCACCGGGATGGACCGGGATCGGGCACAGTTCGTCATGAACGCCGCCAAGGACCTGCTGGCGCCGGTCAACACGCTGCCGGGCAATCCGCAGGCGCTGCGCCGGATCCGCGAAACCCGTGGTGCGAGTTTCGTGCAGGGGGTGAGGAATTTTCTGGACGACCTTCAGCACAACCATGGCTATCCGGCGGTGGCCGACCGGAAAGCGTTCGAGCTGGGGCAGGACGTTGCTGCCACCGAGGGTGCGGTCGTTTTCCGCAACGAGCTTTTCGAGCTGATCCAGTACCGTCCGCTGACCGAACGGGTCTCCTCGACTCCACTTCTGTACGTCTTTTCTCAGGTGAATCGCTTCTATCTGGGCGATCTCACTCCGGATCGCAGCCTGTTCCGGCGGCTGCTGGAATCGGGCACTCAAGTGTATGCCATCAGCTGGCGCAATCCGACCCGGGACCAGGGCGACTGGAACATCGACACCTATGCGGATGGCGTGATCGATGCGATCCGCGTCATCCAGCAGATCAACCGGCGCAAGAAAGTCCATCTGATGGGCCTCTGTGCGGGTGGTCTCGTCGCCGCGGCTGCCGCGGGCGTGATGAAGGCGCGGGACGACGACTGGGTCGCCTCGCTGAGCCTGTTCGTGAACGTGCTCGATTCCCGGCCCGGTGAAAGCGAGTTCGGCCTGTTCACCACGGAGCGGTCCGTGGACGCTCAGAAAGCCGCCGTCCGGGCCAGCGGCGTATTCACGGAACGGAACGTGTTCGAAATGTTCGCGATGCTCAGAATCGAAGAGAACGTGATGAGCTTCTTCCGCAGAAACTACCTGCTCGGCGAGGAACCGCTGAAGCATCCGCTGCTGTTCTGGTCCATGGACTACACGCGGGTGCCCGCCGAGATGCAGTGCGACTTCATCGATCTGGGCCAGTACAACCGGCTTGCCAAGAAGGAACAGCGGGTGCTGGGAAAGCGGGTGGATCTGTCAAAGATCGGTTATCCCGTTTATGTGATGGCGGGTTCCACGGATCACATCACCCCCTGGAAAGCCTGCTATCGGAGCACGCAGCTGTTCGGCGGTGACATCGTCTTCGTCCTGACGAATCAGAATCACACCCAGACCATCTCCAGCCGGGTGGACAATGCGCATCTCAAATACTGGGTGGCGCGGGAGACGCCGGAAGATCCGGATCAGGCATTGCAGTCAGCCGAGGCGCATGATGGCAGCTGGACCGGACACTGGATCCACTGGCTCGCCGGCCATGGGGGCAATCCGGTGAAGCCCAGGAAAAGTCTCGGTAACAAGGCGTTCCCCGTGCTGGGGCCGGCGCCGGGCGAGTACGTCCGAGAGCACTAGGGAGCGCCTGCCGGGGCGGCTCAGGCCCCCGGCTGAATCTGCACCTTGATGGTGCGCTGAGACTTGTCATCGGCAACGGCGAAAGCCCTGTCGACCTCGTCCAGAGAGAAGGTATGGGTCACCAGCGGCTCGATCAGCCCGGCGTGCTTCGCGGCCAGTGCCGTCCCGATGGCAAAGTCTCCCTGGTCCTGTTCGCGGCTGTAGCAGTTTGATGCCGCCAGGGTCAGTTCCTTCGAGAAGAAGGGCATGCCCGGCAGCTTCGGGCTGCCCGTGAAGACGCCGAGGAGTGATATCCGGCCTCCGGTTCTCGCGACCAGTACCGACTCAGTCAGGGTTTCGGTCTCACCTCCGACGGTTTCCACCACCACGTCGACGAACTGATCACCCACCTCGTCCAGCAGTTCCTTCGAGCTCCCGTACACCCGGTCGGCACCGAGGGCACGGGCGAGCTCCTGCTGATGCGGGTGCCGGGCGGTGATCAGTACCTCCGAGGCACCCGCTTCCCTGGCCGTGAGGATGGAGAGCAGGCCGATGGTACCGGCACCGATGATGGCCACCCGGTCGCCGATGCCGATCCCGCCGATACGGGCACCCCGGACACAGACGGCCAGAGGTTCGGAGAGTCCGGCCGCGCGCCGGTCCAGGCCGGCAGGCAGGGCGTGGAGGAGGTTTTCCGGCACGCAGACGTATTCCGCAAGGCCACCGGGGAGGGCGATGCCGAACAGCTTCGTTTCCGCGCAGAGATTGGCCCGGCCCGTGCCGCAGCTGAAGCAGGCTCCGCAACCCAGGATGGGCTCCACTGCGACGTGCTCGCCGGTGCCGACCCGGCAGCCGTCACCGATCGAGTCGATGATTCCGGCCACTTCATGACCGGGCTGCATGCCCCGGGGGTTGCCCATTGCCGCGTGATAGATGTGCAGATCCGAGCCGCAGATGCCGGCGGCCGTGACGCCGATGCGGACCCAGCCCGGTTCAGGTTCCGGCAGCGCGCGTTCCTTTACACCGATGTCGCCCGGCCCGCTGTAGACGGCGGCTTTCATACGCTCTCACTCCCCACGTGCCCGATGATCCAGGCATCCTAAGCGTTGCGTTCGCCGCGAACAACGCTGGCAAGTACCCGCCCGCCGGGTACACTGGCCCCAGATCGGGCCAGGAAGTGACAGGAGGGGAGTCATGGCAACCTACATCATGATGAGCACGCTGACGGACGAGGGGAGAAAGACACTCAAGGAGCGCCCGGAGCGGCTGAGGGAAGTGAACAAGGAAGTGGAGTCCATGGGGGCGAAGGTGGTCAGCCAGTTCGCCGTTCTCGGCGGCTATGACTTCGTCAACATCATCGATGCGCCCACCAATGAGGTGATGTCGCGGATATCCATGGAGCTCGGCTCCCGGGGCACGATCAAGGTCACCACCTATCCGGCCATGGAGATCGGTGCGTTCGTGGACATGCTCGAAGGAAAAATTCCGAGCGGGAACTGATCATGCCTACCTACGTCATGCTCATGCGCTACCACTCGGATGGCTTCAGGGCCTTCAAGGAAGACCCGGATCGTCTTCGGGAGATCAACGAGGCGCTGCAGCGATGGGAAGCTAAGGTGGTCGAGAGCTATCACATGCTCGGCGACTGGGACCAGATCACCGTGTTCGAGGCACCGGACAACTTCAAGGCGTACCGCGCCACGCTGGCCCAGGAATTCGGCACCACGGCGGACACGGAGATACTGCCGACCATCAACCAGGATCTCTTTGCCAAGCTGATCTCCACGGAAGCGGGCACCGTCGGCCCCCATGAGTGGCAGATCACCTGGTGGGCCAGGGTCGCACGCCTCGCCTGGCGGCGTCATGCCTATGGCCAGTGGGTTTATCCCTACTGTAAGCCGCTGACGATCACAGGCAGAGAGAAGTTCCGTCAGATCAAAGGGCCCTGCATCGTCGTGGCCAATCACACCAGCCACATGGATGGGCTCGTGCTCAACTGCGCCCTGCCGCAGCGGATCCGGTTCAACGTCTACTCGGGTGCTGCGGCGGACCGCTGGTTCGTGAAGGGGCGCAAGGAGCTGGTCATGCAGCCCTGGTACCAGTCCCTGGCCATGGGCACCTTCCCCATTCAGCGGGGCGGGGGCTCCCGCGCCCTCGACTATCCGAAATGGCTGCTCGACAAGGGCTGTAACCTGATCATCTTTCCGGAGGGGACCCGGTCAACCAGCCGCAGCATGGCGAAGTTCAAGCACGGGGTTTCCATTCTGGCGCTGGAGAAGAAAGTACCGGTGGTGCCGGTGTTCCTCACCGGTCTGAGGAAGCTCAGGCCCAAGGGATCGCGGGAGCTGTTCCCCGGACCCGTAGGCGCGCACATCCTCGATCCGATCACGTTCCCGGAAGGCACGGAGGTGCCGGAAGCCACGCGGATGATCTACGACGCGCTGAACGAGGTGCATCTGCGGGTCGGTCAGTATGGTGACGAGGCAGCGCACCCGGACTGGAAACCGCCTCCGCCGGACCGGGCGCAGCCGGAAGGGGCTACAGCAACGCCTGCCTGAGCCAGGCGACCAGATCGGCGACCACTTCGTCCCGGTTCGTTTCGTTGAGCATTTCGTGGCGCCCGTCGGGATAAAGACGATAGTCCACCTGCCTGACCTGGGCGCGGTAGCGTTTCAGCAGCCGGTTGAGACCCTTCTCTTCATCGTGCACGGGATCTGCCTGACCGGCGAACACGTAAATGGGCAGATCCGCGGGAATGCCGGTGATGAATGCCTTCCTGCGGGCTTCCCGGGCCCCGGCCATCAGATTGACGATGGAACCGGCCCGCAGGACGAATCCGCAGGCCGGATCGTCCACATAGCGCCGGACCTGGTCCCGATCTCTGGAGAGCCATTCGAATCCGGTGGCATCGGGTCCGTCGAAGGGCTCGTTGGATTTTCCGAACAGCAGGTTCTGCAGCAGTTCCGAGTGAGCGTCGAATCCGTGTCGCCAGGACTCGAACCGGGCGATGGTGTGTGAGAGCCAGAGCGCAAACGCGCCGCCCAGTCCGGGAGAGCCGGAAAGCACGGCGGCGTCGATCTCGCTGCCGAACCGGTAGAGATACTGCTGCGACAGCATGGAGCCCATGCTGTGACCGACCAGAGCGTGCGGCAGGCCCGGGTGCTTGCTCCGGATCATGCGGGTCAGCTCGGCCGCGTCCTCGATGGTGCGGTTCCAGCCGTCTTCGCCCATGTCTCCGTAGTGCTCCGGACTCGAGGAGGCGCCGTGACCGCGATGATCCTGGGCGTAAACGACGAAGCCGGCGGCGGTGAGATGCCCGGCGGTCCAGTCGTAACGGGCGGCGTGCTCGCCCATGCCGTGAGCAATCTGCACCGAGGCGACCGGGTCGCCATCCGGCAGCCAGCGGTAGTAGTGCATAGGGTGGCCGTCCGCCACGGTGAGTGTCTGTGTATCCATCAGGGCGAACCCGTATCCAGAATGCGGTAAACGGCCTGGGCCACGCCGGCCTCGTCGTTCCGCCCGGTCACATGGGTAGCCTCGGCCTTGGTGTGCTCGTCCGCCTGGCCCATGGCCACCGCGGCTCCGGCTGCCCGGAACATCTCGATGTCGTTCTCCGAATCCCCGAAGGCCACCACCTGCTCGGCGGTGATGCCGAGGTGCCGGCAGGCGGCATTCAGCGCATCACCCTTACTTGCCGAGGCCGAGGTGAGGGTGAGCAGCACCTTGCCGGTGGGTCCGATGCTGTTGAGAAACAGCACCTGATCCTGAAAACGGGGCTGCAGCTCGTCGCGAATGCGTTTGTTGATGGCGCTGCCCTGAATCACAGCGACGCGGGGCAGGGAGTCTGCCGCGCCGGTGAGCTTCCTGACCCATTGCATCTCCGCCGGTACCTGGCTGTGATCGGGTTCGCCGTCGAGCTTCAACAGGACCCGGTCGCTCACGGTGACCGTTGCCACACACCGGTCCGAGTCACAGATCTCGTAGAGTTCCCGGACGAAATCTGCCGGCAGCCGCTCGTCGAACACATCCGTACCGCTGACCGGATCGAACACCTGGGCGCCGGAGCAGGCGATGACCAGACCTTTGATGCCGATCTGCTCCTCCACCCGCTGTGCCATCTGCACCCATCGGGCAGTGGCGATCATCACCTGAAAGCCGGCTTCGTGAGCGCGTTTGAGCGCGGTGATGTTCTCCTGTGGAACGTCTTCCCCGACGAGCAGGGTTCCGTCCAGGTCTATGGCAAAGGCGCGAAATGTCATGATGTGGACTCTGAAAGTTAACCGACCGGCCCGGGCCGATCGTTTCAAGGGCTTGCTGCCGTTTGGTGCCCGGGGCCGGAATCGAACCGGCACGGAGTTGCCTCCGAGGGATTTTCTTACCCGCTACAGCTTTCGCTGCCGGAGCCACTTGGACGCCGTTTGTGGTCTGGACTTTCTCTTCACCCTATCCACTGTCCTGCGCCGTCTGGCGAGGAACCCGACGTAGGCGGGAGCCGTTAAGTCTCTACACTTTTCCAGGAATCGAAGCAGATGCCGTTCCAGGACTTAGCTCGGGATTGCCACCGGCGAACCGTAAGGTTTCCCCGAATTTGACTCCATTCACACAGAGGTTTCCCGACTGTGTGCTCAACTTGATTAAGTCCCTTGTGTCTACCAGTTTCACCACCCGGGCAGACGGCTGCAGCATATCAGAACGTCAGGAAAAACGGAGAGCGTCAGGTGCTTATCTGTTATGGTTCCCGCTAGAGGTGAGGAGGGTGGTTTGATCCGCATAGTCGGCTTGTTAATCCTGCTGTGCTCCGTCGGCGTTCAGGCCGCGGAGTTCCCGGCCATCTCGGCCCAGCGTGGCGGGTTCTCCTCAGAAAAGCTCTCCCGTCTCCCCGAACTGCTCGAGGCCTACGTTGCAGAGAATCGAATTCCCGGCGCCGTTCTCCTGGTGCTCAAGGACGGCCGCGTGCTCCTCGATGAAGCCGTTGGTTATCAGGACCGTGAGGCGGGTGTGCCGATGCAGCGGGATACCATCTTCCGGATTGCGTCTCAGACCAAGGCCATCATCAGCGTCGCCATCATGATGCTGCAGGAAGAGGGGAAACTGCTCATCTCCGATCCCGTCGGCAAGTACCTGCCCGAATTCGAGAACAGCACCGTCGCGGTGGCGGATGGGGAGGGCGGCTATGACGTGATTGCAGCCGAACGGCCGATCACCCTGCGCGATCTGCTCACCCACACCGCGGGAATCGGGTATGGCGGCGGGCCAGCAGCGGATCGCTGGCGGGCGGCGGGCATTCAGGGCTGGTACTTCGCCCACTTCGATGAGCCCATCCGGGAGACCGTCCGCCGCATGGCGTCGCTGCCCATGGACGCTCAGCCCGGCAGCGGTTTCGTCTACGGCTACAGCACCGACATCCTTGGTGCCGTCATCGAGGTGGTGAGTGGCCGGCCGCTGGATGCGTTTCTGCAGACCCGTCTCTTTGCGCCGCTGGACATGCGTGATACGCAGTTCTATCTGCCGGAATCCGAGCGCGCACGGCTCGCCGTGGTCTACGGCGCAGACGAAAACGGCGCGCTCACGCGAACGCCGGAAGGCAGTTCCATGTACGGGCAGGGCGGCTATGTGGAAGGTCCTCGAGTCAGCTTCTCCGGGGGAGCCGGACTGCTGTCGACGGCGAGAGACTATGGACGTTTTCTCCTGATGCTGGCGAATGGCGGCGCGCTGGATGGAGAACGCATTCTGAGTCCGAACACGGTCGCGCTGATGACGGCCGATCACCTCAACGGCATGGCGTTCAGACCCGGCGCAGGGTTCGGGCTGGGCTTTTCCGTGACTCTGGATATCGGCGCGGCAGGGGTGCCCGGCAATCCGGGTGAGTTCGGCTGGGGCGGTGCCTATCACACGGTCTACTTCGTCGACCCGGCAGACGGGCTGGTCTTCGTCTACATGACGCAGGTTCTGCCGGCGACGGGTCTCGATGATGCCCGGAAGCTGCGCGCCATGCTGTATGGTGCGCAAAAATAATTATTTAACAAATAGTTAGAGGCTTATTAAAGAATATGCCTGAACTTTCAGAGAACGCTCAGATGATGCTCGGCGCCTATGCCATGGCAGATACGCATACCCTCAGTGAGGATGCCGTCCTGGAGATGTCGCAAGGCGCGATCACCGAGTGCGCGGTACGTACAGGGCTCGAGGAACTCGCAGATGCCCAGCTCGCCGAGGTGCAGAGTGACGGCGGCTACCGGCTCACCAAGGCGGGTATCGGGGTGACCCTGCAGCTGCAGGAGGCGCTGAACGCGCGGAACGAGGAGTTCTGAGAGTTGGTGCCCAGGGCGAGAGTCGAACTCGCACGCCACGAGGACACTGGAACCTAAATCCAGCTTGTCTACCAGTTCCAACACCTGGGCGGGGCGCTCATGATAGGGCAATGCCCGCCGTCTGGCATCCGTTCCCCTGCACCGTTCTGAGCCGCAGGACCGCCCTCCGTGACAGTTCCATGAAGTTTCCGCTCAGCTCCGGGTCCTGACATCCGAATGTCATAGGCACGCCATAGAGTCCGCGCACTTCATATCCCGCCAGCTGGAGAGCGCCATGTCGTACCGTTTGGGTACCATCCTCATCGGAGCTTCGCTCCTTTTCCTTTCAGCCACAGCCCAAGCCGATGGACGTCTGCAGGGCGGGGTGGTCACTGGCGATTCCGCCCGAAACCTGGAAGGTGCGGTCGTCCGCATTCCCTCGCTGAATCGGACGGTGACCACGGGACGCGATGGACGGTTCAGCTTCGGACAGATTCCTGCCGGTACGCACGAGCTCACCGTGACCTACCTCGGCGCGGTAGCCAGCACCCAGCAGGTTTCCATCCGAAATGGGCAGACGGAAACGCTTCTGATCTCCGTGGCCGGTCTGACCGAAGAGATCATCGTTCAGGGTTTCCGGTCGGGTAACGCCAGAGCGCTCAACCAGCAGCGGGCTTCGGATACGGTGGTGAGCGTGGTATCCGCCGATGAAGTGGGCGCCCTCCCGGATGCGAACGTCGCCGAAGCGCTGCAGCGTGTGCCCGGCGTATTCATCGAACGGGATCAGGGCGAAGGCCGGTTCGTGGGGATCCGCGGTATCGACCCGAACCTCAACACGACCACCATCAACGGTCTGCTGGTGCCGTCGCCCGAAGCGGGTGCCCGGTCGGTGGCGCTCGACGTGATCCCGTCAGATCTTCTGGAAGGGCTGGAAGTCACCAAGACCTTCACCCCGGACATGGACCTTTCCGCCATCGGCGGCAACATCAACGTGCGGGCGCTGTCCGCATACGATCGTGGCGAGCGCTCCCTGTCTCTTTCCGCGGAGGGCAGCTACAACGAACTCGTCGAGGAAACCAGCCCGAAGCTCGCGGCGACCTGGACCAATCTGTTCGACGTCGGCGGCGGCAGCAGGAATCTGGGTGTCGCCGCGGCCGTGTCCTGGTTCGATCGTGACTTCGGCTCCGACAACATTGAAACGGACGGTGGCTGGCCGGATGACCTCGAGACCATCGGCGGCCAGGAATTCAAAGGGGCCGAGGAGATCGAGCAGCGCAGCTACACCGTCAATCGTGAACGCCTCGGTGCGGCGCTGAATTTCGACTTTCATACCGACCGCGGCAACTATTACTGGCGCAATCTGTACTCGGATTTCAGCGACCAGGAGTACCGGACCCGGAACGAGTTCAAGTTCGATGACGGCGTGGCGACAGCCGCGACCAGTCAGAGTGCGCTCTGGCAGGATGCTGCGGTCGAGAAGTCCATGAAGGATCGGCTGGAAGAACAGACCATCCTCTCCACGCTGCTCGGCGGCGAAAACGACTTCGATCTCTGGCACGTCGAGTACAGCTACGGCTACTCCTACAGCCGGGAACAGGAGCCGGACGGCTCGACACCACCTTCGCACAGGAAACGCTGGACATCGGGTACTCGGACATCGGCAGGAAGCCGGCACTGTTCGGGGAAGAGGCCGTTTACCAGGCTGCGGGCTATGAGCTCGACGAGTTCGAGTATGTGGATGGGGATGCGGAGGACGAGTCCCACAACGTGAAGTTCAAGATGACACGGGATCTCTTCCTGGGTCCCTACAACGGCGACGTGTCGCTGGGCGTGAGCTACCGGGCGCGCGAGAAGACCTACGAAGCGGACGTGGGCATCTACGGCGACCCCGCCGGCTCCCTGCTCACGGACTTCGAATCCCGTCCGCCGCGCTACAGCTTCGGCCGCTTCGGGCCGGGTATCGATGCGGATTCACTCCGCGCCTACTTCGAGCGGAACCGCGACAGTCTGGATTTCGATGAGGAGGACTCGCTGATAGCGGCGAACGTGGCCAACTACGAGATGAACGAAGACGTGACCGCGGCCTTCCTGATGAGCACCTTTGAAAGCGGTGGCTGGCGGGTCGTGTACGGCGTGCGCTACGAGGACACGGACTTCGACGCGCTCGGCACCCGGCTGGTGGTCGATGACGTGACGGGCAATGGAGATCCCATGCTGGTACCGGCACCCTTCGAGAACAGCTACGACAACTGGCTGCCGAGCGTGAACGTGCGCTGGGAGACCGGAAATCTGGTGTTCCGGGGTGCGGCGACCATGACCATTGCCCGGCCCAACTTTGCGGAACTGTCCCCAGGTGGCGAGATTGAGTTCGAGGAAGACGGTGGCGAGACCGAGCTCTCGGCCGAGATCGGTAATCCGGAGCTCGATCCGGTGGAGTCCACGAACCTGGATCTGGGCGTGGAATGGTATCCGGGCGGTCTGGCGGTGTTCTCCGCAGGCATCTTCTACAAGGACATCGATAACTTCGTCGTGATTGCGGACGTTGCGGAGCAGATCGATCTGGAAGGTCTGGTGGGGCAGCCGGTGGACGACGCGGAGGTCATCCAACCCATCAACGGTGACAGCGCCGAGCTGTTCGGTATCGAGCTCGCCGCGGTCAAGCAGTTCGAGAACGGTCTGTTTCTCTCCGCGAACGGCACCTACGTGGACTCGGAAGCCAGTTTCCCGGGCCGGGACGACAAGGGCATGCTGCCTCGCACCCCGGAATGGGTGTGGAATGGTGCGATCGGATGGGAGAACCGGTTCCTGAGTGTTCGTCTGGCCGCGACCTATCGAGACATCTCCCTGCAGGGATTCGAAGAACTCGATGATCCTGCCTTCGACGTGTACCAGGATGAGCACACCCAGGTTGATCTGTCGGCGAAGTGGAACATCACGGATCAGCTGCAGCTCGCCTTCACCGCCAACAACCTGACCGACGAGCCGTTCTATGCCTATTTCGGAAGCCGGTCGTACAACGCCCAGTACGAGGAATACGGTCGCACCTACGCGCTTGGCATCAAGTACACGCCGTTCTGATGCCGGCGGAGTACGCACTGTGATGGCATTTGTCCGGCTCGTCGGCATCGTCGCGCTGATCACCGCCTGCACCAGCTTCAAACCGGTGCAGGTGGCGACCGTGACGCCGGACTTCGAGACGGAGCCGGTGGCCCATGAGGGGGATGCGGCGGACGATCCGGCGATCCTGGTGGAAGGAACGAACGTCCGCATTCTCGGCACGAACAAACGTGCAGGACTCGCGCTCTACGATCTCAAGGGCACGGAGCGGACCTTTCTGCCCAGCGGCCGGGTGAACAATGTGGATGCGCTGCCCGTCCAGTCGGGCGGGTTCATCGCCGCTGCGAGCAACCGGACGGAAGTCAGCCTGGATCTGTATCACGTGGATATGGACGGCGACCGGATCGAGCTCCTGACCCGCCAGCCGCTGGATATGACGGATCCCTATGGCCTGTGCATGGGCCGCACGCCGGACCTTTCGATCTTCGTCGGCGACAAGGACGGAAAGGTGGAGCACTGGGTGCTCCGCGATACGCTCGAGCTCGATCACACACTTCAGTTCGGCGGCCAGACCGAGGGTTGTGTCTACGACCCGACGGACGGCGTGCTGTACGTGGGAGAGGAGGAGCGCGGAATCTGGGCCGTGGACCTGTCCGGGAAACGCCCCCGTCGTCTGATCGACGGAACAGACGGCGCGAACCTGGTCGCCGATGTGGAAGGGCTCGACATCTACCACGGCACCGACGGCGCGCGCTATCTGCTCGCCTCCAGCCAGGGAGACGACAGCTACCTCGTCTATGGACTCCCGGAAGGGCGGCAGCTGCTGAAATTCCGGGTCGTGGATGATCCTGACAGCGCGTTGGACGGCAGCCAGGAAACGGACGGGCTGGCAGTGACGCCGCTGCCACTCCCGGGCTACCCGCAGGGGCTCATGGTGGTCCAGGATGGCGACAACACCCCGGGGCTGCAGAACTTCAAAGGCATCGACTGGCGGAAGATCCGGGCACTCATCGCCACGGAATGACGGTGCTTCCGGAGGCCAGTGACGATCAGCTGCCTCCGGAAACCACGCTCAGACCTCTCATGCAGTCAGCGTTTCTTGTTCAACCGGAACTCAATATCTGAACTGCACGTCCAGCATGAACCGGTTGTAGTCCTCCGCGATCCCTGTCTGGTTTTCATCCCGTTCGTTGATGAACAGCGTGCCGCCCAGTGAGATCTGGTCCGTGAGATTGTAGCTTCCGCGGAAGATGTGCCCCTTGGCATCCGTGCCACCGCCGCCGAAATTGGAGTCCGTGATCAGCCCGAAGACGGCGTCTGCTTCGAGATCCTGATAAACGTATCCCAGCCTCCAGGGACGGTTGCCATGTTTGAAATTCATGGTGCCGCCGATGGCCCAGCCCTGGTCGAACTCGGGCGCGTCCAGATTCTCGACGTAGTTCACGAACAGCGTCGTCGGAAAATCACCCACGTTGAAACTGAATTCGCCGAACAGCTCCAGTTCTTCGTATCCGTAAAGGTACTCGTTGAACGCGTCGACGCTGTTGCCACGCGGGTCGTCGTCGAAGGGGACGGCTTTACCCTTGACGCTGGTGAGATCGTAGTAGCCGACACCGACCAGCAGACGGTTGTCCGATCCGATGTTCGTCGACCAGTCCAGCTGGCCGCCGAATGCCAGACTGTCGCTGCCGGAGGACTCCGAAAGCCAGTTGAACAGACCACTGACTCTCAGCCCGCCGCGTCTGTAGCTTGCGAGCATCCCCTCCGGGCGGAGATCGCTGTCCCAGAGCAGGCCGTTGCCGCCGGCCCGGTGCAGCGGATTCTTGTACTTCCCGCCCAGAAGGCTCAGCCCCTGAAGCGGGGTGTCCCAGTCGAAGTAGGCGAGGTCCACTCGAATGTTCTTGCTGGCGAATCCGTCCCCCAGGGTCTGGTTCGCGGAAGTGGGGTCCTCGCCGCCGGTCCCCAGGCCCAGAACGACCTCCACCGAATCGGATACAGCCACCTCCATGGCGGGACGGGCACGGATCCGGTTCCGGTGTCGCTTGTCTTCGAATTCCGCATCGATCGATTCGTGACGGTAGCGGAAATCTCCCTTCCACTTGATTCTGTCGGTCCAGGACGGGTTCGATCGTGCCTGAGGAGGGGTGTTGACCGGGGCTTTATAGGTCTCGATGCGGATCTTCTCCCGGGATTCCATGGCCTCGAGGCGCTCTGTGAGCTCCGCAAGCTGTGCTTTCAGCAGTTCGATGGTCTCCGCATCGTCCTCATCCGCCTGCGCGAATGCAGGCGCGGTGCAGCCGATCAGCAGAGCCAGGAGTCCTCTGGCGAGGTGCCGTGGTTTCATATCAATTGTCTCCGGATGGTCCGATGGTTATCGCCTCGCGGGCAGCGCGGGGGCATTGTGTGACAGAACGATGACACTAATATGACATCGATCTTTCATTCCGATCGTTTGGTGGCGCTTACATGACGATCCCATGACGCCTTTCGCGATGCGATGGGCGAATGTGACAGTGTCATCGTTCCGGGCGCTGGCCGCTTCTGGCGGAAATCGATAGGCTCCGGGCGCCTCAGGCCACATTGCGGACTCAGACCAGATGACACATCCCATCCTCGGTGCCACCGCCTCCGGTTTCGAGCCGGTTCGGGAGGCATTCGCGCAGCTCTTCCGGGAAGGAATCGAGGTGGGCGCGTCGTTGAGCATCTACCGAGCGGGGGAGCCGGTGGTCAATCTCAGGGGGGGATCCATCGATCTGGCCGGGGAGCAACCCTGGACCGAGACCACCCTGGTCAACGTCTACTCGACCACCAAAGGGCCCGCCGCCATCGCCTTCGCGACGCTGCTCGACGACGGCCTGATCGACTATGAAGCGCCGGTGCGCCGGTTCTGGCCGGAACTCAGCGCAGCAGCTGACGGATTGACCGTAGGTGATCTTATTTCGCATCGCGGTGGTCTGTGCGGGGTTGATGAATCCCTCTCGGTCGAAGATCTGTATGACTGGCCGAAGATGACGCGGCTGCTCGAGGTTCAGACGCCATTCTGGACGCCCGGCACCGCCTCCGGCTATCACGCAGTGACCTGGGGGTATCTGCCGGGAGAGCTCATCCGCCGCGTTGCCGGAGAGACTCTGTCCCGGCGGCTGCAGGAGCGGATCTGTGCACCGGTCCATTCGGATTTCCATCTGGGGCTGGCGGACGCCGATTGTGACCGGGTCGCGCCACTGATCGGACCGAACCGGGCTCGGATCAGGCGCGAAAACGAGACTCAGAGCAAATCTGCTCCAGGGCCTCTGCATGCTCTGGCCCTGCAGAATCCACTGATCCGACCCTATCAGGATGCTTCGAGCCGCCTCTGGCAGCAGGCCGAAATTGCTGCGTCGAACGGGCATGGCACGGCGGAAGGCGTGGCCCGGATTTATGCCGGTGTGCTTTCCGGAAGGCTGCTCTCACCCGTGGCCCTGGCAGCACTGCTCGAAGAGCGGGTGGGTCTGGAGCCGGATCTGGTGCTCGGACATCCGATCCGCCGGGGTGCGGGCGTGATTCTGAACACCGCCGGTATGTTCGGACCCAGCGCCGAAGCGTGGGGACATTCCGGTGCCGGTGGCAGCACGGGATTCGCGGACCCGGCGACGGGTACGGCGTTTGCGTATGTGATGAATCAGATGCGGGACGATGAAGGGGAACGAACCCGGGCCGGCCGGTTGATCGAAGCCTACTACGGTTGCCTTTAGATTCGGGGGGAATCCGGCTGGCGACGGCGCCAGCCGGGTGCGTACGTGGCTCAGTAGGTTCTGAGCGTGTAGCCCTGTTCGATCATGCAGTTTCGATAGGCGTCGAACGAAGCACTTTGCGCATCCAGCTCACCGTTGGCATCCACCTCGGTGGACTGCTCACAGGCGGCGTGATCGGCATTGTACTGTTTGGTCGACACGGTGGATTCCCAGTAGTGGGTTGCGCGCTCGGCCGTCTGCGGTTGCCCGGTGCTCGCGCAGCCGGCTGCGAGAAACAGAAGTGCCGCGAGAGGCGCTGCTGTAATCATTGTTCTTGACATAACTAACCCTCCTTCACGTGAAGCGCCTGCCGGTGATTCGAGGGGAAGCGCACCGGATCTGCGCAGTGTGGAAAAGATTAGCCGTGAAGGGCGCGGGGGTCTACCACACCAATATGACAGTTGTATGACAGGATCGGGGCGGATTTCGGGCTCAGAGGCCGGCAGGTCGGGGCCTGCCGGCGAATCTGACGGGCGGCGACGGTACCGCCGTTCAGGGCTTCCTGAACTTGAGCGTGAAGCGGTCCGTATTTCCGGTGACCGTCCTGCGGCCGACCTCGTACTGAAGCGTATCGTCCGGCCGGTAGTGCAGGTCCGAGAAGTCCACGAACTCGAACCCTGCGGCTTCGATCTCCTTGATCATCTGCACCGGATCCATCCGCCGCCATACCTCGTCTGAGTCCCCCTGCATGTGACGCCGGGTGTGATCGACCACACCGTAGATGCCGCCGGATCTCAGTGCTTTGAACGCGGCAGCGTTGAGATCGCGCCGGCCTTCGGCGGTGAAGTTGTGCAGGTTCCGGAAGGTGAGCACCATGTCCAGATCGCTCACGTCCATGGCCAGCCCTTCGATGTAGAAGCGCCGGGTGGTCTCACTGCGCTTGAATTCACCTTCGGCCTCGATGACCTGCACGCCGGCGAGGGTGCCGTCTTCGATCAGACGGGCGACGTTCGTGGTACCGATGCTCACGTACAGCTGGCCATCGTCGGCCAGAACGGGAGCCAGCAGCTTGGTGTACCAGCCACCGCCCGGCAGCAGCTCGAGCACCCGCATGTCCTGCTCCAGACCGAAGAAGGTCAGCGTTTCGAGGGGCTTGCGGTTCGCATCCCGGGCCACTTCCGCTTCGGTGCGGACGTCGGATGCCATGGCGGCTTCCAGCGCTTCCTTGAGATCGGCGCTCGCCAGCGGGGCGAGGGCCGCGAGCACGGTGGCCAGTCCGGCCGTAAGGGTTCTCTTCAGCATCGGTTCTCTCTCTCCTGAAATTCTCTCCTGAATGGATCCCCGACCGGCGACGGCCGGGGCCCGGCAGTGTCTGCCGGGGCGGCAGATTCTCGCACGCCCGGGGCGGGGGTGTCAGCCTGGCGGGCATTCTGCTGTGGTATCGTCTCGCGCAGTGGAAACGGGGAGGGTTCGTTGCATGCAGGAAAACAGATCACTCAGGACCTGGCGGGAAGGCGGGCAGACCATCGGTGCCTGGTTGTCCATGGCCAATGCCTACAGCGCCGAGGCGATCGGCCGCCTCGGCTTCGACTGGGTCCTCGTGGACCTCCAGCACGGCCTCATCGACTACAAGGACCTCACCTATATGCTGCCGGCCATCACCAACGGCGACAGCACGCCCATGGTCCGGGTGCCCTGGAACGAGCCCTACGAGATCATGAAGGCGCTGGACGCGGGCGCCATGGGGGTGGTGGTACCCATGGTCAACAACCGGGCAGAGGCCCTGCGGGCGGCGGAAGCCTGCCGCTATCCGCCCCGGGGCAACCGTTCGTTCGGCCCGATCCGGGGCGCCCTCTACGGCGGCAGAGGGTATGCGGCCGAGGTCAATGATCAGGTGGCCTGCATGGTGATGATCGAAACCGAGGACGGCATCGCCAACCTCGACGAGATCCTGTCCACACCAGGGGTCGACGGCGCGTACATCGGACCGTCGGACCTCGCGCTCGCGCTCGGAATGGCGCCGCGGGGTGACAACGACGATCCCGGACACGCGGCCGTGGTGAGCGACATTCTCGAAGCCTGCCGCAGGCACGGTGTGGCCTCGGGCATCCACACCTCCAGTCTCGAGTACGCGCAGAAGTATCTCGGCATGGGGTTCAACATGGTCACCCTGGGCTCGGACGGCGGCTGGCTGATGGGAGCTGCCGCCCGGGAACTCGCCGCGGCCAGGGGGACTCAGGAAGGCAGCCGGGAGAAAACCGGCTACTGAGGGCGCATACCGGGCGACGATGGCGCATACTAGCCGTCCATGCAGGACGCCAACTCGCTGACCTCCCTCATCGAAGCTCTGATCGCCGTGGTCGAGACCTACTGGCCGCTGGCGGTGGCGGCCCTGGTAGGTGCCCTGGTCAGCAGTCTGGCCTGGTTCAGGCACTCCAACACCAAGGCCCGCGCGGCCTTCGAGACCGCACTGTCACAGGACGCGGACAAGCGTGCCGAGCAGGCCCGGCTGGTGGAAGAACGGATGGAGATCCGGGCCCGGGAATTCGTCCGTCTCGAAGGTCAGCTCGACGCCATGACCCGGGAGCACGACCGGCTCCGGACGCTCCTCGAGGAGCGCACCCGCGAAGTGGCCGAGTACCAGTCCCGGCAGGCGGCCCTCGAAGCCCGGCTGCAGGAGAGCCGGAAGGGCTTCGCGGAGAAGGAAGCCCTGTTCCGGGAATCCAGCGAGGCGCTCAAGCAGGAATTCGAACTGCTGGCCAACCGGATCTTCGAGCGCCAGGGGCAGGCCCACCAGGAAAAGCTGTCCACCGTGCTTTCGCCGTTCAAGGAGCAGATCGTCGACTTCCGCAAGCGGGTGGAGGAGGTCTATCACACCGAGAGCAAGGACCGGGCATCGCTCCTCACCGAGGTCAAGAACCTGCAGCAGGCCTCCGAGAAGATCAACCAGGAAGCGGAGAACCTCACCCGGGCGCTGAAAGGCGACAGCAAGCTGCAGGGCAACTGGGGCGAGCTGGTCCTCGAGCGGGTGCTGGAGGAATCGGGCCTCAGAGCCGGCTACGAGTACTTTCTGCAGGAGACCCGACGAACCGAGTCCGGTGATCTGAAGCGCCCGGACGTGCTCATCCGACTGCCGGAAGACAAGGATGTGGTGATCGACGCCAAGGTCTCGCTCACCGCCTACGAGCAGGCGCTTTCCAGCGAGGATGCCCGGCAGCGGGAGGTTTACCTGAAACAGCACCTCACGAGCCTGCGTGCCCACGTGAAGCGCCTTTCGGAACAGGACTACGCCCATCTCGAGGACGTCCGCTCTCTCGATTTCGTGCTCATGTTCGTGCCCATCGAGTCCGCTTTCACCCTGGCGGTGGAGGAGGACCACAGGCTCTTCACGGATGCCTTCGAGAAGCGCATCGTCATCGTCAGCCCCACCACGCTGATGATGACGCTGCGGATCATCCACAACGTCTGGCGGGCGGAGAAACAGAACAGCAATGCGCAGGAAATCGCCCGCAGGGCCGGCGCCCTTTACGACAAGCTCCGGGGCCTCGTGGAGGACATGGAGCGGCTGGGCAGTCAGCTCAGCACCGTGGAGAAGACCTACCAGGCGGCACTCGGCAAGATCAGCTCAGGCAAGGGCAATCTGGTCCGTCAGGTGGAGCAGTTCCGGGAGCTGGGTGCGCATGTGAAAAAACCACTGCCGAAGGCCGTCATCGAGGCTGCCGAAGCGGACGATCAGCACGCGCTCACGGCGCTGGAATCCCCCGGGATCCAGGTGCCTGAATCCGGCGCGAAAGAGGCAGGTGCCGGCGATTCAGATCGCGGCTGAGCCGCTTCTGCGGGCCGCACGGGAAAGTGTGCGCGCCGTCTCGTTTCACCTTTTTTCGTTCCGACTCAGTGTCAAGAAGGCGTATGAACTTCACAGAACGGTCCACGTGAGCCAAGTAGATTAGGCGGCAGAAATGGATTGCGAGGACAACTTGATGCTGGTGTTAACCCGGCGTGCCGGCGAATCGATCATGATCGACAATGAGATTGAGCTCAAAGTGCTCAAGATTCGCGGCAGCCAAGTGCATCTGGGCATTGATGCACCCAAGAAGTCGGCCGTGCACCGCAAAGAGGTCTGGTTACGGATCCATGGTGAACCGGCCAGTGCCCCGCCTCACGGGGACGACGACTTCGAACCGGGCAAAGTCAAAACCGCCTGATACTCACGCGCCTGGTTCATCCAGGCGCCGCTCACCTGGCCTCCAGGTCTTTTCAAAAACCGAACGCTCAAGCCGCGCCCTGGCCGATGAAGGCCGGGGTTTCGCAGATGGCGTAGGGGTGTATCTCGCCTTCGGTGACCGGATACCGGTGCTGGTGTATGCCTTCCCGGACCTCCCGGTCCAGCTGCTCGGCCGTGGGCTTGAGCAGAACCGAGTCCAGATCGACCCAGATCGGATTCACCGGCGTGAGCGGTGTAAACGAGAGCACGGTCTCCCAGGTGGCGCGGTGCAGCTCGACCACCGCCAGGTCGGTGACGAATCCCCAGTGGGAGAAGGCGGAAGGCTGACCGGTGGCGAAGAGCACGGGCAGCGCACTGCCGGCCGCGCGGGCAGCATCGTGCAGGTCCAGAGCGGCCAGCCAGGGATGGGTGTCGCGGTATTTGCCTTCGCCGCTCGATTCCAGCAGCACCTTCAAGGCTTCGCCGGAGACCGTGGTGGCTACGCAGTAGGGAAAGGCTCTGTTCACATCGTCCTGCCTGGCGTCCGGATTCTGGAGTACTGTACATGCATACAGACCCACTTATAATCGAACACCCACCCCACACGCAACCGGCCGACCGGTGTCGAAGCTCAAACCCCAGGAACCGCCACCGCCCGATTACTATGCCGCCAATCTCCGGCATCTGTTCCGGCATGTGGCCGATTTCTATGACGATCTGCTCACCGGGGAGGAACAGGGCTATCTCCGGGCGTTCCTCGGCACGACCCCGGCAGCACAGCGTCTTTATGCGCGCCTCCTCAGCCGCAAGGGGCCCTGGATCCGCGTCGACAGACTGAACTACCGGGAGATCGATGACCTGGATGTGGCCGTCGACACTCTGACGGCTGCCGGGCTGATCGAGCGCAATGCACCGGCACCGGCCGACGCGCTGCTCGGTCTGCTCACCCAGGCCGAACGCAAAGCACTGTTTCCGAACGTCGCGGGCACGCGCAAGAGCGACTGGATTGCAGACTGTCTCGGCCGTCACCAGGACGAATGGATCCGGCACCGGTTGCGTGGACGCTACGCCTGGGTGAGCCTCGCCCGGCATCGGCAGGCGCGTCTGATACAGCTGCTGTTTTTCGGCGACGACCGCCAGGATCCCAGCACCTTCGTTCTGATGGATCTCGGGCTGATGCGCTTCGAGCGCTACGGGCTCGAACGTTCGCAACGTCAGTTTCCCGACCGGATCGCCCTCGACCGCTTCCGGCGCCTCCGGCGGCTGAACCGGCTGGCCCACAGGCTCGAGGAAGCGGCAGGCCTGGCGGACTGGCTGGCCGGCGAGCTCATCCTCCCGGCTCGAACCCGGCAGGAGGAACGGCAGCGCGACCGGACGCTCAATCACCTGGGCGCCCATCATGAACGCCGCGGTGAGCTGGACCGGGCGCTCGAATGCTTCGGTCGCAGCCGCATGCATCCCGGCCGGGAGCGGCGGACCCGGATTCTCGCGAAACTCGAGGACCGGACCGGCGTGGAGTGCCTGCTCGAGAAGATGGCCCGGGAACCCCGTTGTGCGGAGGAAGTGGATTTTGCCGGCCGCTTCGGACGACGAATGCCGCGGGGCGATCAGCCGGTCACCACCATACCCCTGGCCGAAGCCCCTGCCGGCAACATCGAAACCCATGCCTGTGATCTTCTGAGCAGCGGTGGCGCCCTGGCCTTCCATCTGGAGAATGCGCTGCCCCGCGGCCTGGCGGGACTGGCGTACTGGGCGGTGATCTTCGAGCCGCTGCCGGGTGCGTTCACCAACCCGTTTCAGATGGGCCCGCTCGATCTCTTCTGGCCGGACTTCGCCGAGGCGAGGGCGGAGAGCATTGCCCGAAGAACCCGCGAACTCTCGGAACCGGGTGCCATGCGCCGCGCACTCGAGACCACGTTCATGGAAAAGCAGGGTGTCGCCAACCGTCTGGTTTCCTGGCGCCACTTCGACGGGACCCTGCTCGAGACGCTGCTGCGCTACGTGCCTGAGGCATCGCTGCTGGCGCTTGCGCGTCACGTCATCCGCTGGCCGTACCGGACCCGCAACGGATTTCCCGATCTGACCGTGATCTACGGGCGGGACAATTTCGAGTTCGTGGAGGTGAAAGGCCCCACAGACCAGCTGCAGCCGGGCCAGCGGGTCTGGCTCAAGTCCCTGGCCGGGCTCGGACTCCGGGCCCGGGTTCTGAAATTCAAGGCATGCTGACCGCCGTCTCGGTGAAGGCGCTGGCCGAGTTCGTCCATCGGCGCGGCGATCTCTACCCGGCTCTCGGCGGGCGGGTGACGGGAGAGGAGGGCATCGCCACGCAGAAGCGGATGCAGCGGAACAGAGGTGGCAGCTATCAGCGTGAAGTCGCCGTCGCAGGCAGCCATGTGTGTGGCGGACTGGAAATCGCAGTGTCCGGCCGTGTGGACGGCTGTGACCTGTCGGTGCCGCTGGTGGAAGAGATCAAGACCACGCGCGCCGATCCGGAGGCGGCACAACGGGCCGTTGGATCTGCGCACTGGGCTCAGGCGCGCCTCTACGCGGCGCTGCTGGCCGACGCCCATCCCGGGCATGCGCAATTCCACATCCGCCTGCTTTACTGCCATCCGGACACGGAGGACAGCCGGTCCTTCGAAGAAGTGCGTGCGGCCAGCTGGTTGAAGGCATACCTCGTCAGCACGCTCGAGCAGTATGCCGTCTGGCTGCGTGCGCAGCACGGATACGAGTCCCGGCGAAACCGCTGGCTCGGCGATCGGGCGTTTCCCTACGGCGCTTTCCGGGTCCATCAGCGGGCGCTGGCCGGGCGGGTGTTCCAGGCTTTCGAGGCAGGCGAGCATCTGCTCCTCGAGGCGCCCACGGGGAGCGGAAAGACCATGGGGGTGCTCTATCCGGCCCTGAAAGCGCTGTCGGCGGGTACGGTGGATCGTCTGTTTTTTCTCACCAGCCGGGGGACCGGGGCGCTGGCAGCCATGAAGGCCGCGGACGATCTGGCGGAGCACGAACAGCAGATCCGCGTGGTGGATCTGCTGGCGAAAGAGAAGGTGTGCCCGGTGGAAGGCACGCCCTGCAACGACAGCTGCGGCTATTCCGTGGGGTACTACGATCGCATCGGTTCAGCCCTGCCGGCGGCGCTTGCACTCGGTCGGCTCGATCGGGAAAGCCTCCGCGCCGTCGCGGAGGCACATCAGGTGTGCCCCTTCGAGCTGTCGCTGGACGCGGCTCTCTGGGCGGATCTGATCATCGGCGACTACAACTACCTCATCGACCCGGTCGTACGGCTGCAGCGGTTCATGAACGATGACCGGCTCGGGGTGCTCATCGACGAATCTCATCAGCTGGCGGAACGGACCCGGAACATGCTGTCGCTGACGGTCCACCGGGAAGCGGTCAGAGCAGCACTTGCCGAAGACCCGCCTGCCACGATCGCCCGGCGGCTCAGGAGTGTGGATCGGGCACTGATGGACGTCCGCCGCCCGCTCGCGGACGGCCAGGTTGTCGGAGAGGCGGTGATCGAGACGCCGACATCGTTCCTCCGGGCTGCCCGCCGGGCGCTGGAGGCACTTGCGGAGGAGGAGATCGAGCTCCACGCCTGGCCCGCCTGTCGGCAGGTTCTGTTCGACCTCTCCCGCTGGAACCGGGCGCGATCCTGGGCGAGCGTCGAGGAATCCCAGGATGCGTGGCAGCCGTCAGACGGCTTCCGGTTTCTCGCGGAGGTGGCGGACGGGCGCCGCGGCTCGAAAGGCGTTCGCCTGCGGCTGGTCTGCCTCGATCCCGCACCCTATCTCCAGGGCGTGCTGAGCGAATACGGACCCCACGTCCGCTTCTCCGGAACCCTGACGCCGCTCGATCTTCATCAGACGCTGCACGGGCAGACGGAGCAGCCCGCGGAGCGGGCGGAAAGTCCCTTTGCTCCCGGGCAGCTCGAAACCCTGGTGGTCACGGATCTGCCCGTCTACTACCGGCAGCGGACGGCGTCGCTGCCGCGCCTGGCCGAACTGGTCCGCACCACGGTGAGCGCCGGGCCGGGAAACTATCTGGTGGCGCTGCCGTCTTTCGAATATCTGGAACAGCTGCACGAGGTGCTGGCCGTTGGCGATCTCGAGGTGCATACGCAGGTGCCCGGCATGGACGAGGCTGCCAGGACCGGATTCCTGGATCGGTTCCAGGCGGATCGTCGCTCGCGCGTGGGCCTGATCGTGCTGGGCGGTCTCTTCGCCGAATCCGTGGACTTCAGTCATGCACCGCTGGCGGGTGTCATCTGCGTGGGTGTGGGGCTGCCCCCCGCAAGCCGGCAGAAAGAGGAGATGCGTGCCTACTATGAGGGGCTCATCGGCGAAGGTGGCGGCGATATGGTGGCATACCAGCAGCCGGCCATGACCAAGGTACTGCAGATGGCCGGCCGGCTGCTGCGCAGTCCGGAGGACCGGGGGGTGCTGCTGCTGGTGGACGACCGTTTTTCCCGGCCGGCCTATCAGCGTTTTTTCCCCCGGCACTGGCAGCCTCGCCCGGTCAGAGCCCGCGAGGTTGCCCTTCATCTGGAAAACTTCTGGAAGGCGGCATCTGCCTTGCCTAGACTGCGCAGTTCGCAATCAGGCACCCCTTGAACTCGATACCAGGAATTTACCGTGAGCACCGAAACCCGCGTCCGGCGCACCAAGATCATCTGCACCATCGGACCCGCCACCGCCAGCTTCGAGATGCTGGAAAAGCTTGCCCGCGCGGGGATGAACGTGGTGCGGCTGAACATGTCCCACGCCGACCACGACAGCGCCCAGGAAATCGTCAACTGGATCCGCACGCTCAACCGCAAGCTCAACTATCCGGTAGCCATCCTGCTGGATACCCAGGGTCCCGAGATCCGCACCGGTGACATCGCCGAGCCCATGGATCTCAAGAACGGCGATGTGGTGACCGTCAGCGTGCTCCCCGGAGACGTGGAGTCGAGCTCCATCCACATCAACTACCACGAGCTGGTGGACGTCCTGGAAGTGGGCAACCGGCTCACCGTGGACAACGGGCTGATCAACTTCGAGGTGCTGGAAAAGCAGGGCGACCGGCTGGTCTGCAAGGTTCTGGACGGTGGAACCCTGGGCGGCCGCCGGCACGTGAACCTGCCGGGGGTCCGGGTAAACCTGCCGGCCATCACGGCCAAGGACCGGCGCGACATCCAGTTCGGCCTGGACAACGACGTGGATTTCATCGCGCTGTCTTTCGTGCGCAAACCGGACGACATCATCGAGCTCCGGGAATTCATGGGCACCAAGGCGAAGAACGTGAAGGTGATCGCCAAGATCGAAGACCAGGAAGGGGTGTCCAACATCCACGGCATCGTCGAGCTGGCGGACGGGGTGATGGTGGCCCGGGGTGATCTCGGCATCGAAACCAACATCGCCGACCTGCCGAACATCCAGCGGCGCATCGTCCACGCGGCCCTGCAGGGGGGCAAGCGCTGCGTGGTGGCCACCCACATGCTGGAATCCATGATCGAGAATCCGATCCCCACACGGGCGGAAGTCACCGACGTGGCCAATGCCATCTACGAGGGCACGGACGCCGTCATGCTCTCCGGCGAGACCAGCATCGGCGAGTATCCGGTCCGCTGTGTGGAGCAGCTGGACGCCATCGCCCGCCACTCGGAGGCCTGGCCGGGTCTCGGCTACGAGAAGGATCTGGTCCCGGAAACGGACAAGCAGCACATTGCCATCAACGCGGTTTCGCTGGCGGAAGACATCAAGGCCAAGGGCATCGTGGTCATCACCCGGCGCGGTATCACGGCGGACCTGGTCACCAGCGCACGGCCTCATTCGGTGCCGATCTATGCCTTCACCAACCACTCCCAGACCCGGCGGCGGCTGACCATCAACCGGGCCGTGGTGCCGTACCGGATGGAGTTCTCATCGCAGCCGGAGAAGACGCTGCAGCGGGCGCTCGGAATTCTGAAGGAGCGGGAAGGGTTCGTGGCCGGGGACAAGGTGGTGGTGATCTCGGACGTGCTGGCTGAATTCAACTCGGACGCGATTCAGCTCCGGCATCTCTCCTAGATCTTTCCTGGGATGGAAACTGTCACGGATCTGACATGGATTCACGTGGAACAGATTGTTGTCACGAACCCGGTCAGTGCACAGCGGCCGAATACAGCATCCGCAGAGAAACGAATATCAGCAACACGCCGAAGGCCCGCCGTAAAGGCAGAGGCGCCGTCCGATGCGCGACCTTTACCCCGAGCGGTGCGAACAGAATGGCCGCCGCCATGATGGCGACGAACGCCGGCAGATAGACCCACCCGAGCATCCATCCGGCACTCTCCTGACCCCATCCGGACACGACGTATCCCAATGCCCCCGCCAGGGCGATCGGCACCCCCAGGGTGGAAGAGGTGGCCGTGGCCCGGTGCACGGGCGTGTTGAAGTAAATGAGCGTGGGCACGATCACGTTGCCACCGCCGATGCCGGCGATGCCGGAAACCAGCCCGCCGCCTGTCCCGAGCAGCGCGGACTGCAGTCCTCCGGGCCGATTCCGGTGTGCGGAGGGTTTCCAGCTGGTGAGCATCACAAAGGCCACGAAAAGCAGAAATGCCCCGATGAATCCCCGGAACAGAAAGGTGGGCAGCTGGGCGGCCAACGAACCAGAAAGAAAGCTGCCTATTACCAGATAGAACGCCCAGCCTCGAACGATGTCCCAATCCACCATTGCTGCGCGGATCTGGGCGGATGCGGCGGAGATGGACGTAAAAACGATACAGGCCAGAGAAGTCGCCACGGCAATGGCCGTTGCATCGTGGGCGGAGAAGAGCCCGGCCAGGTCGAACAGGACGATGAGCGCGGGAACGATGACCACGCCGCCGCCAATACCGAGAAGTCCGCCCAGAAAACCACTGACTGCGCCGATAGCGGCACAGGAACCGAAGAACAAAAAGTGATTCAATATGATTAACTTAGGCGAAAGAGCCTGGAGTCTACTGAAGTTGCGTCGACTGCAGCAACGCACCAGCGAGCCGCTCAGACGGTTTGGCCGTATCCGTTGGCCCGGCCTGGCCCTGCCCGTCGTGCTGTCGATCCTGATCCCGTGTCTGGTGCAGGCGGCCGAGCGGGAGTTCCGGCTGGAGAACGGCGACTACTACAAAGGTGAGGTGGAGGATCGGCTGCGGACCGGCAAGGGCCTCTATATCTGGGCCGATGAGCGCCAGTACGAAGGCGATTTTCTCGAGAACCGGATGCACGGTCAGGGGACCTACACCTGGCCGGATGGCCGTACCTATACCGGCACCTTCGTGGAGGATCAGCGGCAGGGGCGGGGTGTGCTCACCTGGCCCAACGGCAACCGCTACGAAGGCGAGTTCCGTAACAACCAGATGCACGGACAGGGCACCTTCACCTGGGCGAACCGGGACATCTACCGGGGCAGCTTCGTGGAGGACGAACGGACGGGGCAGGGCACTTTCACCTGGCACACCGGAGAGGTCTATGAAGGCGAGTTCAAGAATGGCGTCCCGGACGGGCGTGGCTTCTTCTCCTGGCCCGACGGCCGCACATTCGAGGGCTCGTTCTCCGAAGGCATGAAATCGGGTTACGGCGTCCTGGTCTCGATTCCGAACGACAACCGCTACGAAGGCATGTTCGAACGGGACGTGCGTTCGGGTCTCGGCGTGTTCCGGTCCCGGGACGGCACCATATATCGCGGCCACTTCGCCAACGACAAGATGCATGGCTATGTGGTCAAGCAGAGCCCGGACGGCATGATGGAACTGCAGCAGTGGCGGGACGGCGAACTGCAGGACAGCCGCACGCTGGAAGCATCCGTGCGCTGTGCGCTGGAGATCGACGGCACCGCCTGGATGTTCGAGTCGGATGACTGTGTGAACGGCATGGCGCACGGCCATGGCCTGGCGGCGCGGCTGGACGGCATGGAGATCATCGTGGACGCCCGGGTGGTTCTCGGCCGGCTGATTGATGGTCAGGTGGAATCCCTCGGCATGGAGGGCGACTGATGTCTTCCGTCGTCCAGTCCGAATACGTCGACATTCCGGGCTTCGAGGTCCAGAAGGAGCTCGGTCGGGGCGGGATGGCGCGCGTCTATCTGGCCGTGCAGCGGAAATTCGGCCGTCTGGTGGCGTTGAAGGTGGTGAGCGGCGAGTTCACCCGGGACATGAAATTCCGTGAGCGGTTCATCCGTGAATCCCGGATCAACGCCCGGCTGACCCACCCGAACATCGTTCAGGTCTACGACGTCGGCACCCACGAAAGCTCGCTGTTCCTGGTCATGGAATATCTCCGCGGTGGAGATCTGAACGAACGCCTCGAGCGCGGCATGCGGCTCAACGATCTGGTGAACGTGATCAAGGACATGAGCCGGGCACTCGACTACGCCCACAGCAAGGGCTTCGTGCACCGGGACATCAAGCCGGAGAACATCCTGTTCCGGGAAGACGGAAGCGCGGTGCTGACCGACTTCGGGATCGCCCAGATCACCGACTCCGATGCCACCATCACCCAGGCCGGCACGGTGGTGGGCACGCCGCAGTACATGTCTCCGGAGCAGGCGAGCGGCCGGGAGCTGGACGGGCGCTCGGACATCTACAGCCTGGGCGTGGTGCTGTTCAAGATGCTCACGGGCGACGTGCCCTTCAAATCGGATTCCGCCGTGAGCGTCGGCATCAAACACCTGCAGGAACCGGTACCCCGGCTGCCGAACTATCTCAAGGCCTTTCAGCCGGTGATCGACCAGTGTCTGGCCAAGCGGCCGGATCAGCGTTTTCAGAGCGGCGCGGAGCTGATCGAAGCCCTGGATTCCGTGCAGACCAAGGCCGAGCTGCCGAATGCCACGATCCGGGCCCAGGCCGTCAGCACCCAGGAAGTCCGGGCCGTGGGCAGCGACATTCTGACCGCCGCCAGGGATCCCTCGCGGAAAGACCGTCATTCCGACCGGCAAAGACGGCGGCGGCGCCTCCAGGCGCTCACCACGCTGCTGGTGATCGTCAGCATCGGTGCGGGCATCAGCTACGTGGTGCTCGAGCAGCCGCCCTGGGCCGTGCGGGTGCTGACCCTGGCCGGTGTGATCGACGACCCCATGGCTCAGGAGGCCTGGAACAATGCCCAGTCTCTGCATCAGGACCCGAATCAGGGTCTGACCGCGGTGGTGGCCGCCTACCGGCGCGTGCTGGACCTGGCACCGGATCATTCGGGCGCGGTGGCCGCCATCGCCGGGCTGGAATCCCAGTGGCGCCAGTCCTTCAGCGCGGCCCTGGCACAGGGCAGTCTGGGCCAGGCCGAAACCAAGCTCGCGGAACTCGAGGCGGCCTTCCCGGATGATCCCGAGCTCGTGGGATTGAAGGGCGCGCTTGCAGATCGGCGCCGGGCGGAAGCGCTCGTCATCAGCACCCAGGCGCTGCTTCGAAGCCACGGCATTTCGGACATTCCCTCGGCCACGGCCGCCATTCAGTCCTATCGGGAAGTGCTGCGTCTGGCACCCGGACATCCGGTGGCGCTGGCGGAGCTCGACGTGATCGCCGGCCACTACGCGGAGCTGGCCATGACGTCGGCGGCGGAAGGCGAGCTCGAGAACGCGCTCAACTTCCTCGACCGGGCCAGTGCGGCCAGCGCCAGTCTGCCCATTCTGGATAACGTCCGGGACAGCATCCGACAGGCCACCACCCTGCAGGAGGAGATCACTAACATGCTGCAGCAGGCGGGCGAGCTCCGGGCGGCGGGTACGCTCATCAATCCGCCGGGTGAGAACGCCGCCGAGGTTTACCACCGGGTGCTGGCGGCTGATCCGGACAATGTGGTGGCGATGCAGGGGCTTCAGGAAGTGGAGTCCCAGATCGTGGCCGGCGCGACCCAGTCCATCGCGGCGGGCGAGATCCAGTCCGTGCAGGTGCTGCTGGACCGGGCGGGTGGCGTGGGCCTGAGCGCGGGTGCCATCAATCAGATTCAGAGCCGCCTGGATGCCGAGGTGTCCAGGCTATCCGACGTGCAGACGGGTCTGGAGCGGGCTCAGCTGCTGCTCGCTCAGGGCTTCATCACTGCACCGCAGCCGGAGAACGCGGTGGCCGTGCTGCGGGAAGTGGAACGCCTGGATCCCGGCAACGCGCAGGCGGCGGAACTGCTGCAGATCGGAGCGGAGCGTCTGGTGAGCGTTGCCCGGGAAGCCTACGCGGTCGGCATGGTGGAGGAGGCCCGCCAGTATCTGGAGCTGGCACTGACGGTCACGCCGGACGTGGATGAATGGAGGGCCCTGCGCGCCAGCTGGAATCAAGATAACAATAATGCCACAAGCAGTTGATATTAAAATATTTCTTGTCCTGGATGAAGAGAAGATACCGCTCGAAGAGAGCATGACGGTCGGCCGTCAGCTCGACAACGATGTGATGGTGGCGGGCGAGGACGTGCTGGATTTTCACCTGCGCCTGGAGCCCACCGAGCGGGGTGCCCGGGTCTATCCGCTGGGTGAGGCGAGCCTGATCGTCAATGACGTGCACTGTGCGGATCCGGTGGATCTGGTGCCCGGCGACCGGCTTCAGGTGGGGGTGAGCGAGCTGCTGATCAGTGCGGAACGAACCGGGGCGCCTCAGGCCGACGAATGGTGGCTGCATGCGGACCGGGAAGAGTCCATCTACAAGGTCACCGGCACCCTGGATGCGGGCCGCAGCGAAGAGAACGAGATTCTGCTGCTGGACGATCACATCTCCCGCCGACATGCGCGCTTCCTGCTCGAGGACGGTGTGGTCTGGCTGCAGGACCTGCATTCGGCGAATGGTACCTATGTGAACGGGGATCGGCTGGCGGGAGGCTGCCGGCTCTTCCACGGCGACGAGGTGAGCTTCGACAGCCTGCGATTTCAGCTCGTGGGCAAGGGGCAGGATCTCACGCCTGTGCGCCAGCCGGTGAGCGTGACCGAGGTGGCGCTCATGAAAGAGCCGCCCAAGAGTGGTTTCGAGACCACGGAATTCGCGCTCTCGGATCCGGACGGCGAGGAGCCCATGGTCCTGCCGGAGATCAGCGAGACGGGCGCCTTCCTGCTCGGTGTCAGCGAACCCGTCAGCGGCTATACCTTCCGTACCCGGATCGGCACCAGCATCATCGGCCGGGACGACGACTGTGACGTGGTGATCCGGGACCCGACCGTGTCCGCCCGTCACGCGGAGATCGTCGTCCGCCCGGAAGCCACCACCATCACCAACCTGATGGCCACCAACGGCACCCGGGTGAACGGCCAGCAGATCCAGAATGCCCAGCTCGTGGATGGTGACGTGGTCCGGATCGGCCAGGTCAATCTGGTCTTCAAGGACGTGCCCTCGCTCAGCGAAGAGCGGTCGCTGCTCGGCAAGCTGCAGTGGATCCTGCTCGGGGCTTCCCTGCTGGTGGCGCTGGGACTGATCTGGCTGATCGGCTAAGCTCCGGATTCTGCATTCATCAGGGCACGATCGTGGGTGTGAAGATTCCTTTCAGGCGGGAGCTCGAATTCGAGTACGGCGCGGTGGATCAGGTGGAACCGGGCATCCGGCGCGTCATCGCCAACAATCCGAGTCCGTTCACGCACTATGGCACCGGCACCTACATTCTCGGCACGGGCAATGTGGCCGTGATCGATCCGGGTCCGGCAGATCCGGCGCATATCCAGGCCATTCTCGATGCCGTGGATGGAGAGACCATCAGCCACGTGCTGGTCACCCACACGCACATGGATCATTCCCCCGGCTGTGCACTGCTGAAGAACCACACGGATGCACCCACGTTCGCTTTCGGGCCGCACGGCTCCGGCAAGGACCCGGACGACGAGCCGGTGGAAGAGGGCGGCGACATGGATTTCCAGCCGGACGAGCTGGTGACCCATGGCGACGTGATCGAGGGCGGCAACTGGTCGGTGGAGTGCGTGTACACCCCGGGACACACGTCCAATCACATGTGCTTCGCGCTCCGGGAATCCCGGGCGCTGTTCACCGGCGATCACGTCATGGGCTGGTCCACGAGCGTCATCTCGCCGCCCGACGGGGACATGATGGCCTACATGGTCAGCCTCGAGCTGCTGCTCGAACGGGAAGACCGGGTTTACTGGCCGACCCACGGACCTGCCATCACCGAGCCCCATGCGCATGTGAAGGCGTTCATCGAGCACCGGAAGGAGCGGGAGGCGCAGATCATGGAATGCGTGGAGCAGGGCGTGGGCGTGATCGGCGACATGGTGCCGATGATGTATCGGGATACCCCGGAATACCTTTACCCGGCCGCGGCCCGTTCGACCCTGGCGGCGGTCGAGTATCTGGTGAAGCGCGGGGCGCTCAAATCCGATGGCGGTGTGACGCTGACGGCCACCTACACCAAGGACCGCTGAGCCTTACCGGACCCAGTCTTTCGGCGGCAGATAGTCCGTGAGCAGGGCAGCCTCGGGTGTGCCGGGCTCCGGATGGTAGTCATACTTCCACACCACCAGCGGCGGCAGTGAGGCAAGGACCGACTCGATCCGCCGGCCGCTCTGAATGCCGTACTTGGTGCCCCGGTCGATGGCCAGGTTGAATTCCGCGTAGCGGCCGCGCCGGTACAGCTGCCAGTCACGCTCCCGCTCACCATAGGGCGTTTCCATCCGTTTCTCGAAGATGGGCCGGTAGGCAGGCAGGAAGTGATCGCCCACGGATCGGGTGAATCCGAAGGCCTGCTCGAACCCGCCTTCCGTCCAGTCGTCGAAGAAGAGCCCGCCGATACCCCGGCACTCCTGCCGGTGGCTGAGATAGAAATACTCGTCGCAGGCGGCTTTCAGATCGCCGTAGTGTTCGCCTGCAGCCGCCTGCGCCTGCCGGTGCCAGTGGACACAGTCCTCCTCGAAACCGTAGTAGGGCGTGAGATCGAAACCGCCTCCGAAGTACCAGACCGGGTCGTCCGCCTCGACCAGGAAGAAGCGCAGATTGGCGTGGGTGGTGGGCACGTACGGATTCACCGGATGCACGATCAGCGATATCGCCGTGGCCTGAAATCCGTGGCCGGACAGGTGCGGATTCCGCTCGGTGGCCGCCGGTGGCAGTGAGGCACCCAGGCTGTGAGTGAACTGCACGGCCGCTTTCTCGATCCGCCGGCCGCCTTCGAGCACCCGCGGGCGGCTGAGCGCGCCATCGGGCCCGGGGAGGTCTTCCTTCAGAAACTCGGCGTCGCCGTCCACGTCCTCCAGTGCCTGCACGATGGCATCCTGCAGATCCATGAAATACTGGCGGACGGGTTCGATGGCGGGTTGCATGGGCATGGGTCCTGAGCTGACGGAGGCGGCATTATGCCTGGATTCAGCCGGCTCTGACGTCGGGGACGATCCGCTCCTGGCTCGTGGCCGTGTTCGATTCCACCCGGGGCAGCTGGACCATGATGGCCACACCCGAGCCGTCGGTCAGATTCATGGCCCGTACGAAGCCACCGTGGGCCTCCGCAATGATGCGGACCACGTAGAGCCCCAGACCGAAGTGCAGACGGTTCTGCGGACCCCGGTGGCTGACCATGGAGTCGAACAGCGACCCTTCGGACTGATCCGGCAGCGTGGGTCCGCGATTGGCCACGGTGATCTGGCAGGCGCCGCGAGCGGTGTCGAGCTGCACGCGGATCGGACTGTCGCTGCGGTGGAAGTCGATGGCGTTGTCGATGATCTTGTCCAGCAGCTGCTCGATCCGGAAATCGGACACCTCCGCCAGCACCGGGCGGCCCGGGCCCCGATAGACGAAATCACAGTCCGGGTGGGCCACGCTGCAGTTGGCCACGTAGCTCTGCAGCAGCTGATCCAGATCCACCACCTCCATGTCCTCGGCTTCCAGTGAATCCTCCAGATTGGCCGCATCCGCCAGGTTCTGGACGATGGAGCCGATCCGGGTGACACCCCGGCGGGCGCTGTCGAGGTACTTGCTGTCCCGAACGTCCGGGTTCTCCTCGGCCAGATTGTGCAGAGACGTGGCCAGCGTGTTGAGCGGGTTATTGATTTCGTGCCGCAGCGTTCTCGGCATGTTTTCCAGGAAGGTGTTGTGCTGGTGCAGCTTGGAGAGCATGTTCGAGACGCTGCGGGCCAGATCGCCGATCTCGTCGCCCGCCGTCATCTCGGACTCGAGAAAGCTCGTGCGCAGACGCCCGTACTCGTCGATGGCCCGGGAGGCTTCCCGGCGCAGGTTGCGGATACGCCACGCCAGACGCCCGGCGAAGGCCACCAGGGCGATGAAGACGATGAACAGGCTGGCTACCGAGAGCAGCACCACCTGTTCGAGTGCCGAGCGCTGGAAGGAAAGAATGTCGTCGATGTTCTGCTCCACCACCACGGTACCGATCACGGAATCCCGCGAAACGATGGGGTGAGCGGCCATGATCACTTCGTCCGTCTCGGAAAGGCTCCGGCGGATGGTGATCGGATTACCGGCGAGTGACGTGGCAATGGCGGCATCCGCCGCTCCGTCCGGGGCGGGACCGGCACCCTGGGGCGGCACATATTCTTCGAACGTGGTCAGAAAATGGATCACCGGCCGGACCCGGTTGAACAGGTCCCGCAGGATCTGAAAACGCCTGGCGTCCGCTTCGCTCCGATTGATCAGCATGCTGGTGCCGGCTTCCGCGCGGACCCGTTTCTGGGCATCGATCACCAGGATCCGGGCACCGGAATAACCGAGGCCCTGGATGATGTTCAGCAGCTCCGGCGAGCGCAGCACCACCAGGTTGAAACTCTCCTTGCCGGCGGTGGGCAGAGTCTGAGTGGTTCGTACGATCGCGCGGGTGTCCGGATCGTCCACGTCGACGAAGCTGACCCCGAAGTAGCGGGAGGAGCCGAGCAGGTTGAGAGGCAGCCGGAATTCGAGCCGGTGGCCGTTCTCGGTGGGTTTGAGAAAGCCCTGAACCGCCGAGATGGCGCTGCCGTCCGCGGCGAAACGCCAGTCCGGGCTCATGGGGTAGGCCGTGGTCACGCCTTCACCGGGAAAGGTGATGCTGATACGCCCGTCCTCGCCGTCCGCGCGGATGAAATCCAGACGCACGTGGTCCGCGTTGTCGAGACGGAGATAGTCCGGATCCCGGTAAACGGCGTCCGGATCGCGGATGTCCATGTACACGTGCAGCTGGCCGCCCCGCTCGCCGAGCAGCAGCTTGAAGTTTCCATCTGCGGTGGGGTCGTCGGTACCGAAGGGGATCAGCTCGCTGGCCAGGGCCTCGCCCCAGTCGGCCAGATCGCCGTCCAGGCGGATGGGATTCTGCAGGGGATGGGCGTACAGCGACTCGAAGTCCTCGATGGTCACCGGCAGGTCGTTGAAGAGATCCTCCCGGCCATTGAACAGGGTCGAGATCCCCTCGGCCGTGAGGAGCTGGGCATGCGACTGGCCCTGAATGAGGAGGCGCTCCATCTCCACCAGCTGCCGGTAGCCGAACAGGGGCACGATCAGGAGCGTCAGACCCAGCAGCATGAGCTTGGTGCCGAGTCTGGGGCCTCGAATGGTCTTGAAGAGCTTCACCTGCCGGCGTGCCGCCTCTGTCGCTGACCGCTGCTCAGTCCGACCAGCGGTAGCCGAATCCGTATTCGCTCTTGATGGCGGAAAACTCCGGATCCAGCTTCTCGAACTTCTTGCGGATGTTCCGCATGTGGGTGTTGATGGTGTTGTTGGTCACCAGGGACTGCATGGTGGCGTTCATCAGCGTCTCGTACGAAACGGCATGACCCGGCTGGCGGACCAGCTTGGCCAGCATTCGGAACTCGGTACCGGAGAGATCGATCCGCTCGCCTTTCCACGAGGCGAGCAGGGCGTCCTGGTCCAGGGTGAGATCGCCGATCTTCTTCGCTGTGGGCGACTCCGCCTGGTCCTGCTCCTCCCGGAACTCGTTGATCCGGAGCAGGCTGGAGATGCGCTCGGCCAGATAATCCAGGCTGATGGGCTTCGGCAGATAATCCCAGGCGCCGAGCCGGAGGCCGGAGATCTTGTCGATCTCGTCGATCCGCTCGGTGAGGAAGATCACCGGCAGGCTGGGCGCGCGGGTGAGCAGATCGCGGCAGAGCTGGAAGCCGCCGTCCACCTCCTCACCGAGAATGATGTCCAGAATCACCAGGTCGGGCAGGGACTGATCGAACCCTTCGAGGGCCTCGTTCCGGCTGCCGTAGGCGGACACCTGGTAGCCTTTCTTGGTGATCGCGTCGGTGTAATTGGCGCGCTGGTCCGGATCGTCCTCGACGATCGCAATTGTCTTCGCCATCAGCCACTTACCTTGTTTGATAGGCGCGGATTGTAGCCTGAAATTCGTGACTTGGCGCCAGTCCGGCGAATGACGCCCGTCCCACTCCAGGTTTTCTCCATCATACCGGGGTCACGTTCCACTTTTCGTTCCGCGCTGATGCAGGTCTGGAGGCTCTAATGAGCGCCATGAACGTATTCGTACCCGTTACCGAAGAGCTGATGGATCGACTCGGGCTGACGCCGGAGGATCTGGTGCCGTTCGATTTGGACTACCGGATTCTGCGACCCGGCGAGGAATTTCAGGAAGACTGCGTAGACCTTGGGGGTGAGAGTCTGTCTTAACCCAACACCAAAACTACAAAAACATACTTGAGATCGCTTTAGGCAAGCCCATACTTTCGACACTATGAGTACTCACGAATCTCTGGTGCGCGAAGAAGAGATCCAGCCCGGAAGCGATCGTGGCTTCGGACTGATCGTCGGTGGAATCCTTGGCGCTATCGGCTGCTACCAGGTCTATTTTGATGTGGCCCACTACCTATGGTTTCTCGTCCCTGGCACATTGCTGATTGTTCTGGGATTGGCAATGCCTCGATTGCTGCGACCCCTGAATGTTCTCTGGACGAAGTTGGGCTTGCTTCTCGGGAAAGTTGTCACACCGATTGTCATGTTTCTTGTCTATGCCGTTTCGATAGTGCCCATTGGGCTGCTGCTTCGAGCCACCGGCAAGGATCTGCTGACACTCAAACAATCCAAGGAATCAACTTACTGGGTTGCCAGGACCCCGCCTGGACCCACTCCTGAGAGTCTCAAAGACCAATTTTAGCAGGACCTTTCTATGGCATTTCTGACAGAACTGTGGAGGTTCATGCGGGTACGGAAGAAGTACTGGCTGGCCCCGATACTCATCGTTCTCGCATTGTTCGGAGGCCTGATCGTGCTCACTCAGGGTTCCGCCGTCGCACCGTTCATTTACACGCTTTTCTAGAAGGCTAGACCATCTTATGTATGTCCTGGGAATCTCGGCCTACTACCACGACAGCGCTGCGGCACTGTTGAAAGACGGTGCCATCGTTGCGGCTGCGCAAGAGGAACGATTTACTCGTAAAAAGCATGACAGTCGATTTCCCAGCCAGGCCATCCAATTCTGCCTGAATGAGGCCGGAATCGAGACGAAGGACATCGAGAGAATCGCTTTCTACGATAAACCTTTTCTGAAATTCGAACGACTGCTCGAAACCTATCTCGCATTCGCTCCAAAGGGTTTCAAGTCCTTCAATGTTGCGATTCCAGTCTGGTTGAGAGAGAAGCTCTTTCAGAAGAATCTGCTGACCAGAGAGCTTAGTTCTTTTTGCGATCAGACAAACTGGGAAGAAAAACTGCTCTTCTCCGAGCACCACCTGAGTCATGCCGCGTCAGCATTTTACCCCTCTCCGTTCGAGGAGGCGGTTGTTCTGACGATGGATGGCGTTGGAGAGTGGGCAACCACTTCCGTGGCATTCGGGTCCGGTAGCAATCTGGAAGTACAGAAAGAGATCCATTTTCCGCACAGTCTTGGGCTGCTCTATTCAGCATTCACCTACTACACAGGCTTTAAGGTCAACTCAGGCGAATACAAGCTGATGGGTCTCGCACCTTACGGGAGACCGAAATATGTAGACCTTATTTTCAAGCATCTGGTAGACGTCAAAGAAGATGGTTCTTTCTGGTTAGACCAATCTTATTTTGACTACTGTACTGGTTTGACGATGACCAACGGGCGATTTTCAGAATTGTTCGGCGAACCACCCAGGTCGGCGGAAGGTGAGCTGACTCAGTTTCACATGGACGTCGCTGCGTCCATTCAGCAGGTTACAGAAGAGATAGTATTGAAGATCGTTCGATCCCTGTCTCTTGAGTACGATTGCCCGAACCTCTGCCTCGCTGGGGGAGTGGCACTCAACTGTGTTGCAAATGGAAAGGTCGAACGCGAAGGCGGCTTTTCGAACATGTGGATTCAGCCGGCCAGTGGTGATGCTGGAGGATCGCTCGGCGCAGCACTGACGACCTACTACCATCATCTTGGCAATCCACGAAGTGCGTGTGATGAGCAACTGGATCAGATGAACGGAGGATATCTGGGCCCTGCCTTCCCTGATGATGTCGTCGCGGCAGAGTTGAAGAGTCTGGGTGCGAAGTTTCAGTTGATCAGCGATGAGAAACTGATCGAACACTGTGCCCAATCTATCAAGGAGGACAAAGTGGTCGGTTGGATGCAGGGTCGCATGGAGTTTGGACCCAGGGCACTGGGTGCGCGGTCGATTCTGGGTAACGCATCCTCGGTTTCTGCACAGAAGCAAATCAACCTCAAGATCAAATATCGCGAGAGTTTCCGTCCCTTTGCACCTTCGGTTGTGCGCGAAGCCGTTGGCGATTGGTTCGAGTATGACGGGGATAGCCCCTACATGCTCCTGGTCAAGGATGTTAAGGAGTGTCGCAGACTTCAGATGTCGGATGAGCAGGAATCGCTGTTCGGAATTGACAAGCTGAACGTGGCGCGATCGTCGATTCCTGCGGTCACGCACGTGGACTATTCGGCGAGACTGCAGACGGTTCATGAAGAAACCAACCCGAAGTACCATGCACTCATAGAAAAGGTAGGTGAGCTGACAGGGGTGCCGGTGGTCGTAAACACATCGTTCAACGTCAGAGGCGAACCGATCGTCTGCAGCCCGGAAGACGCGTTCAAGTGCTTTATGGGGACAGAGATGGATGTACTCGCCATCGGCAATTGTCTGCTCCTGAAAGAAGAACAGGATCCTTCTCTCAAGCTCGACTACAAAGATCAATTCGAGCTTGATTAGCGGGTGGAAATTCTCTCGTAAGCTCTGTTTACTGTTTCTGTTCCATCTGAGGATCAGCCAGTGACGGCTGACGTCCCTTTCTGACCTTGCGTGATTCCCACGGAGTGATTTCCGAGCTAACTTCAACTCTGGCTTCGATGGAATGGCTCGAGCTCACCGGCCTGCTGTCCGGACTGCTGTGCGTGTGGCTGCTCATCCGGCAGAACGTCTGGACCTTTCCCATTGGTCTCGTCTATTCGGTGGTGTCCGTGGCCGTCTTCATCGAAGCCCGGCTCTACGCGGACGTGCTGCTGTCCGGCTACTACGTCCTGATGAACGCCTACGGCTGGTATTACTGGCTCTACGGCGGCATGCGGAATGCGGCGGACGTGCTGCCGGTCAGCCGGACGCCGCCCCGGACCGCCTGGGTGCTGTCGCTGGTCACGGCCGTAGCGATCGGCGCCATGGGCTGGTTCTTCGACACCCGGACCAACGCGGATTTTCCTTACTGGGACAGCGCCACCACCTGCATGAGCTTCGCCGCCATGTGGATGACGGCGCGAAAG
This sequence comes from Gammaproteobacteria bacterium, assembly GCA_030425195.1. Taxonomy (GTDB): domain Bacteria; phylum Pseudomonadota; class Gammaproteobacteria; order Pseudomonadales; family Azotimanducaceae; genus SZUA-309. Next base: position 93,300 of record JAUIAV010000015.1, read on the forward strand.
TACATCGGGAACTGGGTCGTCTGGCTGGTGGTGGACGTGATCGCCACGGCCATCTACTACGTGAAGGGCATTCATTTCTACGCCATCCTCTACGGCGTTTATCTCGGTATGGCAATCATGGGCTGGCGGGCATGGCAGCTGACGATGACAAAGCAATCGGCGGAGCGGACGCGTCCTGTCGAATCCTCTGCCTGACGGGCCCGGAGTCCTCCGGGAAGACCACGCTGGCCGAGGCGCTGGCGGCGCGCTTCCGCGGGCGGCTGGTGCCGGAGGTGGCACGGACCTATCTCGAGGGCAGGTCGGCGTATGGCGCGGAGGACGTACTCGAGATCGCCCGGCGGCAGGCTGCGGCGGAGGCGGCAGCGCTGTCCGGGACCCGTGGACTGGTGGTCCTCGACACGGATCTGCTGGTGATCCGGGTCTGGTGGGAGGAGCGGTTCGGGGCATTGCCGGAGGAGCTGATCGGGCTGCTGGCGGCGAGGGAGGCACGGGCGTACCTGCTGGCGCGACCCGATCTGCCCTGGGAAGCCGACCCGTTGAGAGAGAATCCGGAAGACCGGCAGCGGCTGTTCGACATCCATGAGGCGCTGCTCGCCACCGGAGCGATGCCGCATCGCATCGTCTCGGGACAGGGTGACGCCCGCCTCCGCCAGGCAGTAGCGGCAGCCCGCGAGCTGATACCGGCATTCACCCGGTCAGCTGAGCAGGGCGGCTAGCTTCTCCCGGGAGATCCGGATCTGCGCTTCGATCTCGTCCCGTGTGTTGCCGTGATGGCGTTCCGACCAGGCCCAGGAGAATTCCCGCAGCCAGAAGGCGATCAGGCAGGATTCCAGCCGGCCCGGTTCGACGGGTGATTCCTGCCAGAGGGAGACGAGGGTCTCGAGCGACGGCTCCGGCAGGCCCATCCCCTGGTGCAACGTCACCAGATCGAAGAGCGGATCGTTCCGGCCGAGCCACTCCCAGTCCAGCGTCACCCAGCGATTGGACGTGGTCCGGATGACGTTCCAGGGGTTGAGGTCGTTGTGACAGGTGGCCAGTACCTTCGGTTCCCAGGGACCGTCCGCCAGCTTGCGGATGGGGACCGGCGCGTCACCGGAGGCGAGGTACTCCCTGGAGAGCGCATACGGATCGTACTGCCGGCTGGATGGCGGGAGTGCGGCGTGCAGTGAGCGCAGATAGGCGGCGATGGACTCGAGCGCCGGGGGCTCATCGGCGAGCAGGGGCCCGGGGATGTAGCGCGTGAGCAGATTGCCCGTGGCCTCCTCCAGGGCGATCAGGTCCGGAATCGGAAACTGTACCGCGTGTTCCTCGTAAAACGCCCGCTCGAGGCGGCGGTCTATGAAGCTGCGTGTCCGGCTCGGCAGCCGGATGACGTAGTCTTCGCCGTCATAAGAGAATCGATAGTTGTCGTTGCTGTAGCCGCCGCTCAGGAACTCGAACACTCGTATCTGCCCGGTCTGCCACCCGGGCATGAGCCTCTGCAACTGATCGCGCACCCTGACGGCGGTCGCTGCATTCACGGAACGTTCTTTCATTGGCGAAGGGTCGGGAACTCGCGCGGTCGCGTCAAGCTGCGGGCGGAACGAACCGGCGCTCGTGCTTGTTAGAATCCGCACATGGAAGTGACGCTCACCCGTTTCGTGCATGCGCTGAGAAGTGCCGATCTGCCCGTTTCACCTGCGGAAACGCTGGACGGTTACGAGGTGGTGCAGCACGTGGGCATTGCGGATCCGAAGCTGCTGGAGAACTCTCTCGCCCTCGTGCTGGCCAAGACGGTCGATGAGAAGGCGCAGTTTGCCGAATGCTTCCAGCGGTTCTTCCACCAGCTTGCCTTCCAGCAGCCGGCCAGGCGTTCGATGCTTCGAGCCGTCGACCCCGAAGCGCTGACCCGGAGCGTCTCAGGCGCGGGGAACGCCGTGCTGACGGACGTGATCCGTGCCATCGTCAGCGACGAACGCGATGCCGTGGCCTGGCGCGTTCAACAGGAGGCGGAACGCCTGCACCTGGATGAGATGCGCACACTGCGTGACAAATCCCGCTACGTGAGCGCGATTGCGCACACCCTGGGTGTCGAGGACCTGGAACGGCTGATCACTGCGGACGGGTCGGTGCCTGCGGAAGAGCTGGCGGCATTGCGCTATCTCAGACAGTACATACAGCAGCAGGTGCGTGAGTACGTGGATGCGCAGTACCAGCTGACCGTGGACGCTTCCGGTAAGCGCGCACTGCTGGAAGCCGCGCTGAAGAGTAATCTGGATCAGCTGCAGCCGGACTACTACGGGGAGGTGGACCGGGTGGTTGCAAAGCTGGCCGACCGGCTGGCACAGCAGCACCGCCGCAGACGGAAGAAGGCACAGCGGGGCGTGCTCGATCTGAAGCATACGATCCGCGAAAACGTGGCCTATGACGGTGCCCTGTTCAATCTCCGCTGGCGGATGCGGCGGATCGAGAAATCGAGCGTCTACGTCGTCTGCGACGTGAGTAACTCCGTGGCCAGCCTTGCCCGGTTCCTGCTGCTCTTTCTGCATGGCCTGACCGAGGTGCTGCCTCAGGTCCGGGCCTTCGCGTTCTCGAACCGGTGTGGCGAGATCACCGGGCAGTTCCGCGCTCAGGCGGTGGAGCGGGCGGTGGAGGAGGCGATGTTCGACTGGGGGAAAGGCGCCACCGACTATGGGCGGGCGCTGGTCGACTTCCGGGATCTGGTGCACCAGGATCTGGACCATCGAAGCACCCTGATATTTCTGGGCGACGCTCGCGGAAACCATTTCGATCCGCGGGTGGATGTGCTCAGGCACCTGAGTCAGCGGGTGAAGCAGGTGTTCTGGCTGAATCCCGAAGACCGGGATCGCTGGGGGGAGGGCGACTCGGACATGAACCGCTATGCGGCGCATTGTCTGAGGGTGGACGTGTGCCGGGGGTTGAAGGACATCGAACGGTTCGCGGACCGGCTGCTGACGGCAACGCGCTGAGCTCCGACTCCAGAAGAAGAAGGGTTGGCGCCGCGTATGCGGCAACCAACCCTTGTTCCATCGGCCATCAGATGGCCGGTTCAGTCGCGGCTATCAGGGGCAGGTTGGCAGGCTCACCGTATCCTCACCTTCCCGACCCACGTCGTCGATGACGTTGAGCAGCAGCTCGGCGGCACCGCCGGGATTGGCGATCTCGATGTAGTACCGGTCGCTGAAGGTCGAAGAGATCTGCTCGAACGCCTCATTCAAGGTGTCGGCGTCCGGATCGCTGAAGAACAGACCGCCGGTTTCATCGGCAAGCCGTTGCAGCGGACCGGGATCCACGTCCCCGAAGCCGATCGGGAAGGCCGAGATGGCATTCTCGTTCAGAATCGCGATGAGATCGTCCAGAGACCTGGAGGTAGCCGGGTCGAAGGGGTTGTCCAGACCGTCCGTGAGCAGAATCAGGTAGCGTCGCTCGATGATTTCGTCAGCAATCTCGATGGCAACCCGGAATGCGGAATCCCAGACTTTGCTGTTGGAGGCCGATTCGTTGAAATCACCGTAGAGTGCCGCATCCAGCGCGTCCTTGCCCGGGACGTCCGCATCGACGAATTCCTGGGAGTTGGCGAAGTCGATTTCGCTGCCGAACTTGTACAGTGCGGCGCGGTCGATGTCTTCCAGGCTGTCGATGAAGATGCTGGTCGCATCGGTCAGGAGATCATAGGAGCCATCCAGGCTGCCGCTCTGATCGAGAACCACGGCCACGGCGACCGGGACGCGATCCGACAGATCCTCGAGAACGACGCCCGTGAGGTCGACCTCAACGCCGTCCAGATAGGCGGTGAGATTGTCCGTCCGCAGATTGCTCGCAGTGGTACCGTTGCTGCGGGTGACGATGAAGCCCGCATCGAAATCTCCACCCGGGCAGGTCTGATCGATAGAGGCGATCTCGACGTTCAGGCCCTGGCCCTCACCGGTCAGCGACAGATCGAGTTCCTCCGTGTCCACCGTGACGGTGAAGTTCGAGACGTACGCGATCTGCTCGGTGGGCGTGAATTCGATCGTCACGCTGCAGTCCTCGTCGGGTGCAACGTCGACACAGTCGTTGGCTGCCTCGGCGAAGCCGTCGCCCAGCGCGGGCAGGACGACGGAGATGGTGGTCTCACCCGTGTTGCTGACCACGGCCGTGCCGCCCACCGTATCGCCGATGACCACCTTCCCGAAGTCGAGCGTGGCAGGTGCGACCGCCACGCTGGTCACGGGCGGCGGCGGGGGCGGCGGTGCAGCAGCGGCCGGCTGGTTGTTGTTGCCACCGCCTCCACCGCCACCACAGGCAGTGAGGAAGAGGGTTAGCGCGCAGGCAGTGAAAGAGCCTCTGGGGAACACCGCCTGCACGTCTTGAAACTTAATAGACATCAATGCTCTCCGAATAGAAGCGATTAGCAGGGGGACAACTTACCCATCCCGCGGGCGCGAGTTTGCATACGTTTGTGCGGATGATGTTCGTCTGAGCGCACGAAGGGGGTCGGGGGTCTAACAGGCAGGCCGACGGTCCGTCCTGCCCGTCGATTCAGACGATGTGCGAACAAGTTCTTACGAAAAACTGCGCTGTTCAGGAAGAGGGTGAAAGGGCCCGGCAGAGCCTGGTCCGACTCCCGGGTGGTCGCTAGACTTCGGCTTTCCGAATTTCCCGGCAACGACTGACCGGGGAGGAGTTCGACTTTGGCAGGCAGAGGTTCCGGTTGGTACTGGACGGATCGCAGAGTGATCGGCGCTGCCGTTCTGCTTGCGTGCCTGCTCGCTGCGCATCAGTGGTCGTTCTTCTTCGACGCCACTCTTCTGAGTCGCGCCCTGCAGAACAGTCTGCACATACCGGCGTTTGCCGTGCTGGCCTTTTTCATCGCCAGTGCCTGGCGGAACCTGAGCGTGCCTGTGGTGTTCGGCATCTGTCTGCTGCTTGCGCTGCTGCTGGAGAGTACTCAGATCTTCACCGATCGTGATGCGAGCATGGTGGATCTGGTCTCAGATGCGGGCGGTGCTCTGCTCGGCCTCTGGATCGCCCGCGGTTCCAGGATGTGGCAGGTCTGCGGCGTCGTTCTGCTGGGCGTCGCGACGCTCTGGATGCCGCTGCAGGTCTGCAGCGCCTATCTGCAGCGGGACCGGATCTTCCCGGTGCTGCTGGATGCCGGCAGCGTGCGCTCGAGCCTGTTCAGCAGCAACAGTGACGTGTCCGTGATGACGGAAGAGCGTGGCCGGAAAATGCTGCGGGTGTGCTGGCGCGATGTTCAGTATCCGGGGGTGCAGATGATCGAGGTGGTGCCGGACTGGTCGCCGTTCAGCCGTTTCGTACTGGATTTCGAAGTGGAGCCTGCGGCGACTGGAGAGGCTGCAGCCATGACGCTCGTCGTCGCCGTCGGGCACGCGGGCGTCCCCGGCACCTCAGCCTACGTCCCCCGGGAGTTTCTCCCCGGCAGACACCGCTGGGAGCTGCCCAGGGACGTGCTGGATCACGGTAACGCCCCGATCTCGCACCTGATCGTTCACTCGAGGCCCGAGCATGCAGGACGATGTGTCCGCATCGCTCAGGCAGGTCTCGAATGATCGGTCAGAAGTCCTCTCCCTCCTCGACGATCTGGAGGTCGAACGTCGAGTCGATCTGAAGCTCGGAGTCACCGAAACCACCGTCGAGCTGCCAGCCCGATGCCAGCGGGGTATCCGAAGTCACCGTCAGCAGATAGGTACCGGCTTCCAGCGTGCCCTCGATCGCCTGGGAGAGATTCTGCGGATAGTTGTCGCCGCAGCCATCCGCATAAAACTCCTGCAGATCACCAGGCTGGGTGTCGGTCAGGAGTACGCCGATGGATCCGGTGCACGTACCGCCGATCAGAGGATCATCGTAGGAACTCGAGATCTCCACCTCGAGGCGGTAATCGGCCGTGGTGGATACGGTGAAGGATACCGACCATTCGATGGCACCCGTCGCTTCGCCTCCGGAGGACAGTTGCTGCTGATCGATGGAGAGCGTCGCTGTGACGGTCCCGGACAGGGTCGCCTCCGAACCGCTGATCGAAATCTGAGCATCGCTGTCGATCTGGGCCTCCAGCGCATGATCGTCGTCGTCTTCGTCAACCGATATGGAAATCGGCAGAGACGGATCGGTTTCGGCGTCGCTGCCTCCCGGTCCCGGCAGATTGACCGAGACGCGTGCCACCCACGGGTTGGGCTCGTCGAGCTCGGCTGTGATCTCGAGCGGCGGCGGCGGATCACAGTACAGGCCCGCTGCCTGCGCAACACTCTGGCCGGCTTCGGCGGCGACCGTGAAGCTTCCCAGGCCGACGGCCTGGCACAGAGACTGTCCGCCTACCGGTTGCACGTGACGTGCGGTGAATTCCTCGCACAGTGCCAGCATTGCCGCCGTGGGATTCGCCTGAAACCCGTCCCTGAGCACCGACGGGCTGGCCTCGACGTCGTCACACCAGCCCGTGATGTGCGCACGGTTGAATACACGGGCCAGAACACGGGAAGGTCTGGCATCGACGTCGTTCCCCTGTGCCGCGTCACCTTCCCCGGCGGGGAGCGGCCAGTCGGTGCTGGCCTCCGGATCGACATAGGGCGCCAGCACTTCGAAGCCGGCGTTGGAGGCGACCCCCATGAAACTGGAGAACGCATTGCGGCCGCCTGCCAGGTCTTCAACCGGAAGCCCGTTCGGCCCCTGGACCTCGCTCAGCCAGGAAATGGACAGCAGACGCAAGAGCTCCAGGCGGAAGTCGTCGGACAGATCATCCCGTTCGACCCCGGTGGATCTCACCAGGTTGGAAGCCCCTGCCAGCTGCACGCCTCTGACGATGCTGTTGCCGGACAGGCCGATGGCCTCCAGCATGGCGTCGTCCGTCGCCCGTTGTCCGAAGCAGCCATCTCCGAGAAGCTCTGACTCCGTTGCCGGGGTGCCCGGTCCGGAGTAGCCATCCATGACGCCGGAGCGCATCCGCGAAGCCCCATAGACGGCCCGGATGCCGGCGACCGCGCACCGGTACAGTCCGGTTCTCTGCGCATCGTAGCTCGCGTTGGAGTCGAGCTCGGACAGGTGCAGATCACCCGCGCCGGCCGAGACACCGCCGCTGTAGGTGAATGCCACCTGGCCGGAGACGGAGGACGACAGATCGTCCGGTTCATCGAGCACGGATTCCGCGCCATGGATCAGGGCCGCGCCAAGGGCGACGGCCTCTGCGATGTCCCGTTCCTCGTAGTCGCGGAGATCGGCACTGCCCCAGCGTTCCCACATGTGTCCGATGGCCCAGGCGTCCTGGAGGAAATGCTGCCCGAACGCTTCGAGCAGGAGTGCTTCCCGCTCACATTCCTCGATGAATTGGTCCGCATCCAGTCCGTCGTCGATGTCAGACCCGGGGTCCAGGAGCGCGTCGGCGAGGGTGGCGCACTGCCTTGCCCGATCCATCGCCAGGGCGTGGTAGTGCGCGTACGTCAGACGGGTCTGAGGCGGGAAATGACGGGCGCCGACGGGGCCCATGTGGCCGGCGGAGCGATGGCAGGCTACCGCGGATCCGCCTGGAGCGCCGATCGGGCAGGTCAGGTTGCCTGCCGCCCAGTCCCACAGGGAAAACGAGTGATCGGGCAGGGCACTCATCCCATCCAGCGCATAGGGACGGATGGTGCGGACCGGCGCGCTGCCGAGCGGTGCCGGAAAGCCGTTGGCGTCTGTCCAGTAGACGAGATCGAACTCACCGATCAGCGCCTGGGGCAACCCGGCAAATTCCATGGACTGCTGCCAGAGCAGGCCATGCTCGTTGTTGAGCTCCGTCACGGCATGCGGAATGTCCGCCCTCAGGGGCCCGGGTATGGATTCGTCTCCGCTGATCCACGCCAGTCCACTCGATGGGATCGACAGAATCAGCAGCCACGGGAAAAACTTCACCTTCACAGCACGCCTCCCCGCAGCCGGACCGCGTCAATACAGGAGGAGGAAGAGAAGAACGTTTCGAGAAACGCCCGGGCTGTGCCGATGCCATCCAGTCTCTGGGATTCGTAGGAACCGAAACAGGATGCCGGACAGCAGGCATCGTCTTCGTCCCACCAGGGTGAATCCGAACAGACGGGTGCGGAGCGCATGCAGTCGTCCAGGGTACGGTCGGGTGGGGACGTACAGGTTTGCACCACGGCCAGGCAGCGGGCCATCCCTTCGATCTCGTCCCGGTCGCCCAGCTCGACCACCGCACCCAGCCGGGCGTTCTCGATCAGGATGGGCTGCCCGAGGGATCCGGTGGGCAGCGCGGCGAGATCAGCCGGGGAAAGGTCTGCCGGGAGATCGAAAGTGACCTCGGTACCGATGACCACCGGAAAGATGCCGCCGAGCACCTGGATCTCCACCGTGGCGCTGGCGGTCGCGCCATTGTCGTCGGTGACGGTGAGCTCGAACAGGAGCGGGGTGGTTTCTTCCACGTCCGGCGCAATGAAGCTGGTCACGAGCGAACCCGGATCGTCGAGCGTCACGTCAGGGCCGTCGATCTGTGTCCAGACCACGCTGGAAATGGTTCCGTCGTCATCGAGGCTCAGGCTGCCGTCGAGCACGACGGTCGACAGCTCGTCCACCGTCTGCGGGTCGCCGGCCGAGGCCAGCGGACCGTTGTTCACCGTCACCGCCACCCGGTCTCTGGAGGATTTGTCAGACCCCCACCGAACGGTGACTTCGAAGCCGAGCTCGGTCCGTCGTGTGACTTCGGGTGCGGTGAACTCGATACCCGCTCTGCCGATGGTGGTCCATGAGACGGAAGGGCCGCTCGTCTGGGTCCAGGTGTAGGTGGCCTCCGTCGGCCCGAACGTCCCGGAGGCATCCAGACGTACGGGCTCGCCTTCGTTGACCAGCACGTCAGCGCCGGCGCTGGCGGACAGGTCATCCGACTTGGTTCCGCAACCGGAGATGAAGCCCGCGATGGCCACACAGATGAAAGTGGTAACAAGACGACGGCGTCGTCGTGCTTCTGATGCGAACAGCAATGTCTTCCCCTTACTGCCGGTAGATGCTGCCGGTCGATACTGCCTGCAGACGGCTGCAACCCATGAACTGAGGCATCCGTCAATGAAACGTAAGGGTATGACGGCGTTCACGGTATTGGAAGATGACGCCCACAACCACATACAACTGCAGGCCAAACCCATGCGGAAATCGCCGGTCACGGGCGGGGTCGTCAGGGAACGCTGCGCAGAACCTCATTCGAATAGGCGCTTTCGTTGCCTTCCAGGTCGTAGGCGGTCATGGCTACGTGGTAGTCACCCGAGGGCAGGGAGATACGCGCGTCGGTCGCCACCGGATCGGTGAGCTCGATCACCTGGTCATACTCTCTGGAGTACTCGCCCGCATAGATGCGGTAACCGGCAAGGTCATTCAGTTCGGTGCCATCGGCGTTCTCTGTCGGCGGGACCCAGCTGAGTGAAACCGGCCCGTTCACCCGGATGTCGACCATCTCCAGGACGGTGCCGGAATCGCTCGTGCAGGTCAGCGTGTACGTGGTCCGCACGGATATCGGGCCGACCTGTTCGGAGCCGCTGGCGGGTCTCTGGCCATTCCATCCACCGCTGGCGCTGCAGGATTGCGCCGACAGGTTCCAGGTCAGGGTGACCCGGGATCCGGCGTCGACCACCCGGCTGCTTGCCCGGAATCCCGCGGCGACGGGGCCCGGGTCAGCGCTGCTGCGGGCATTGCCGCTGCCGCTCGAGCTGCCGGAACAGGCGCCGAGCATCAATGTCAGAATGATTGTCGTCGCTTGAATTACTCTCGATAAAACAAGGAGTTGCCGTGAGTTGACTGGGGAGAGGAAGATCGTCATCTGTACCTGCCTGGGGTTGTTGTTCAGGAGGGCGCAGATGCTAGGGAGCAGCCTCGAGTGCCACTTGTGGACAACCTGTGAATCCCGGCCGACTTCTGCCAGAAGTGAAAGAAAAGTGGAGAAACCGGCACTGGGTCACATCGGCTCACGAGGCGGTAAACGGCGGTCGCCTGGCGGTGCCGGCCTGCAGAGACCGGGCTGATCCGACGCTTTACCGGCCGGGCCAGACTGGTAAAGTGCTGGGTGGGACAAATCGCTTCTTCTCGTTCGATGATTAGAGATCGTTTGAGATCGAGAGGAAGCGCAAAACTAGAAGAAGACCGATGGGATCGAGGACGCATCGCAGCAAGGGACCTGTTGCGCTCGCCGTAGTTGTCATCCTGCTGGCAGGATGCGGCGGCGGGGGTTCCTCTGCGCCGAAATCCGGGGTCACGCGCAGCGCTTCCACAACCCCGCAGACTTCCACACCCTCACAGACTGAGACGCCGCAGACGAACCCCGTGGCGGATCAGACCCTCACCCTGAACCTGTCGGCATCACCGAAGTACGTTGAGCGCCGTGGGCTCAGCACCCTCAGCTGGGATGCATCACCGGCAACCCGGTGCACGGCGTCGGGCGGATGGCGTGGAGACCAGCCCGTGTCCGGCGTGTACACCGTCGGTCCGGTGGCGTCCACGACCAGCTACGAGCTGAGCTGCGAGAACGCCGAAGCCAGCGTGCAGGAGCGGGTCACCGTCACGGTCGTCAGTAAAGTGCTCCGCTGGCGACCACCCAGCCGGAATGTGGATGGCAGTCTGCTCACCGATCTGGCGGGTTATGTCATCTACTGGGGAGTGGAGAGCTTCAACTACACGGACAGTCATCGGCTCGAATCCCCGAACGCCACTCAGTGGCTGGTGGATGCGCCCCCTGGCAGCTACTACATCGCCATGACGGCGTTCGACTCGGAAGGAAACGAGAGCGCGTTCTCGAATGAGATTCTGAAGGTCATCCCCTGATCCCCTCTACCTGATTCTTCTTACCTGATCCTCCTCAGCTGATCCTCACCACCGCTCTTACCGGGATGTTGTGATCTGCGTCTCACGATTGCGCACGCCTTACATTTACTCGGTTTTTGATGACTCGCGCACAGGCTCGGATTGCGCGTTGGCAGATACTCCAGATCGCTAGATGGAAATCGTGTGCGCTGGTCTGTTCGACCCCGCGCACGCAGCGTTCGGCATTCGAAGGAGAGACTGTCAGTGTTTGGAATTGCGAAAAAGCTGCATCAGAAACTACTTGTCTGGATCGTTGTATCGACTCTGAGCCTGGTGCTCTCTGCCTGCACGGGCAGCTCCGAGTCGCTCAGGGACCGTTTGAATTCAGAGTCCGCATCCACGCGTGGTGCCGACAATCCGGTCGATACTTCAGGAGATGGCTCGGGAGACAACGCTGCGGAAGACAGCGGCGGCACGACGTCGGGTGCGCCTGCAGTCAGCCTGTCTGCCAGCAACACGTCCGTTCAGGAAGGCGGCAGTGTGACGCTCAGCTGGACGGCAGCCGGAGCGGACAGCTGCAGCGCGTCGGGTGGCTGGTCGGGCCAGCTGGATACCAGTGGCAGTCAGGTGGTCGGACCGGTCTCTGCCGGGACGACGTACAGCCTCAATTGCAGCGGACCGGGCGGGACGTCGCTCGAGATGATCTCCGTGGCCGCCGTCGGCCCCGTCGAGCTGTCCTGGGTTGCCCCGGAAGAGAACGTGGATGGCTCGGAGCTCGTCGATCTGGCCGGTTACAAGGTCTACTACGGCGACAGCAGCCGGGACTACTCCGAGAGCATCGAGCTCCGTGATTCTTCAGCGACCAGCCACACGCTTCAGCTGGCCTCGGGCAGCTACTACTTCGCCCTGACGGCGTTCGATACGGAAGGCCACGAGAGCAGCTACTCGAACGAGGTTCAGAGATACCGTCCGTGATGCCGGGTGCCTGCCGCTCCGGCGGGCACCATTTACAAACCCCCGTAGCCTTGGCGGTTTGATTCCAGCCGTCGTGCTGGCATTGTGCTGACTCCACGGATGGCGGGGTCGACCAATGAGATTACTGCGGCGGATTGCCGTGCTGTTCTTCCTGATTCAGATGCTCTCGGCCTGCGATCAGACGACGGCCGTCGAGCACCTTGCCCGTGCCGAGAGCTACGCGCAGGCCTCCGACTATCGGGCGGCCGTCATCGAGCTCAAGAACGCCCTGCAGAAAGATCCGGATCTCATGGAAGCCCGGGCGGCGCTTGGTGAAGCACATCTTGCCCTGGGTGATTTCGCCAGCGGTGTGAAGGAGTTCGAGCGGGCGCTGGCCCTGGGATCCCGGGATGAGGCGGTCCGCGTGGGCCTGCTCTCCGGGCAACTGGGGCTGGGCGAATATCAGGCCGTGCTGGACGAGCTGGAGGGTGAGGCGGATCTCACACCGGCGCTGACGGTGCTGCTGGCGGATGCACACCTGCAGGCAGGACAGTTCGAACAGGCTGAGGCCCTGTACTCGGCTGCAGAGTCTCAGGCCGGGGCGCAACTGGGCCTGGGAACCATCGCCTGGGTCATGGGCGATGCGGAATCGGCGGCCGGGCACCTGGCCAGATCCGTGGCCATCGATCCGTCGCTGCGCGACGCCTGGATCCGGAAAGCCGAGTTCGACCTCTCTCAGCGTCAGTTCGATTCCGCTGCGGATGCCTTTCAGGCGCTCATGGCTCTTCCCGGCGGCGAGCTGACCGGACGCCTGGGGCTTGCCCGAACGAGCCTGCTGCTTGGCGATCTGGACGCGGCCGGCGAGCACATCGGTCTGTTCCTCAAACAGGCGCCCGGATTCCCCGGCGCTCACTACATAGACGCGCTGATCCGGCATCAGCAGGGCGACATCGATGGGGCGGAGAGCGCCCTTCGGGAAGTCCAGAAAACACAACCCGATCATGAACCCAGCCTGCTGCTGATGGGCGCCGTCAAATTCCAGCAGTCACAGCTCGGTCAGGCGGAAGACAATCTGCGCCGCTTTCTGGCGCGGAACCGGGACAGCGAGGCGGCCGCGAAGGTCCTCGCCGCCGTGCTTCATCAGCAGGGCGACCTGGAAGAAGTGGTCGCGGTTCTCTCACCGCACCGGGAAGGCACGGCGGATCCTCAGATTCTGGCCATGCTCGGCACTGCCTGGATGCAGCTCGGAGAGAGCGAGCAGGCGGTCTCCACCCTGGAGCGGGCCGTGTCGCTGGCGCCCGATTCCGCCCTGCTGCGCAATCAGCTCGCCCTGGGCCTGCTTTCGGCCGGTGACGGCAGTCAGGCGCGCGTGGTGCTCGCATCCGCGCTGGCCGTGGATGGCCAGCAGTATCAGAGCGACTATCTGACGGCGCTGCTCAGCCTCCGGGAAGGGGATGCGGATGCGGCGCTCGCTGCAGCCAGCACCATGGAATCGAAGGACGGTACCAATCCGGTGGGACCCTTTCTGAAAGGTCTCGCCTACCTGGCTCAGGATCGGGAGGCGCCCGCTGCAGAAGCCTTCGAGACTGCCGTCACGCTTGCGCCCGGTTTCTTCCCGGCGGTCGCCCATCTCGCCCGCATGGCGGAGCAACGTGGCAGTGCACAGCAGGCGAGGAACTATTACGAAAATTATCTGAAACTCCATCCGGAGAACGCCGAAGCGAGACTGGCGAAGGTGGCGCTGATGCAGCGTCAGGGAGATACGGCGGGTGCCGAGCTGGATCTCGAAGCACTGATCCAGCAGACGCCCGATCTCCTCGGACCGCGTATCGAGCTGAGCCGCCTGTATCTGCGCGATGGACGTCTGGAGGAAGCGGCCGCACAGCTGGATGCCGCCCTTCGGATCGATCCGGACGCAGTCGAGGCGCTTCTGCTCGGCACCGAAGTGGCACTGCGTCAGCGGGCGAACTTCGTTGCACAACGGCATCTGGAAGTGCTTCAGCTGCTCCTGGACGAGTGGCCGGACTCGAGAGACCTTCACCTGGCGGTGGGTGCACTGCAGGTCCGCGTGAATCAGCTTCAGCTGGCCAGACGCAACCTGGAAAGAGCGCTGACGCTGTCGGATCCGGATGATCAGGCGGTTCTGAAGGAAATGCTCCGCCTGCATCTGGCGTCGGGAGAGGTCGGACCGGCCCGTGTCACGTTCTCACAGCTCGACGGGAAAGACGCCGAGGACGTCCAGCTCCTGGAGGCGGATCTGCTCCTCGCCGAAGGCCGCTATCCCGAAGCCGTCGAAGGTTATCGGCAGCTCGTGTCGCTCGGCAATCGAGAAGCGGTGCTCCGGCTCAGCGTTGCCCAGCTCGATGAAGGGGAGGTGGATGAGGCGCTCACGCTGATGGACGGCTGGCTGGCGGACCACCCGGGAGATCTGGGTGTGGCCATGTTGCGGGCGGCGGGCCTGCGCAGGAAGGGCGATGAGAATGCCACCGTTGCCCAGTACGAGGCGCTGGCGGCTTCCGGAGATCCGGTCGTGCTGAATAATCTGGCGTGGCTGTACATGGAGCGCGGCGATGAGCGGGCTATCGAGACGGCGGAAGCGGCCTTCGCGCTGGCCCCCGACGATCCCGACATCGCCGACACCATGGGCTGGATCCTCGTTCGGTTCGGTCAGCCGGAGAAGGCCATACGGCTGTTCAACGACAGTATTCAGGCCAGACCACGGGATGCAACGTTCCGCTATCACCTGGGTGTGGCCTATCTGGAATCCGGTGATCTGAATGCGGGCCGGGCCGCGCTGGAAGAAGCGCTGGCGCTGGGTCCCTTTCCAGAACGGCAGGATGCGGAACGTCGGCTGCAGGCGTTGTAGATCCTGCAGGAAGACCCGCTACTCCGCAGTGGCTAGTTGATGCCGGCGATGTAGGACAGCGTCGGACCGATTTCGGCGTGAACGACCACATCGGCAATACCGTCCAGCGGGGTCGCTTCCCGATTGAGGATGGCCAGCTTCGAGCCGAGCTGCTTGGCGTATTCCGGAAATCCGGCGGCCGGATAGACGATGAGAGTCGATCCGGTGGCGATCATCAGATCGCATTTCTCCGTGAATGCCTGCGCGCGGCGCATGGCATCCTCCGGCATGGCCTGACCGAAAGAGATGGTGGCCGTCTTGATGATGCCGCCGCAACGGGAACAGGGATCGATTCGCTGCTGCCGCTCGAACTGCTGCCTGAGATCCGCGAGCTCGTAGCGCATTTCGCAGCTGAGACACCTGGCGTAGCTCGTATTGCCGTGCAGCTCGATCACCCGATCGTCCGGCACGCCCGCGTTCTGATGCAGGTTGTCCACGTTCTGAGTGATCACGCCCTGGCACTTGCCCATCTCCACCAGCTTCGCGATGGCCAGGTGCCCCCGGTTCGGCTCCGCACCCTCCATCTTCATGTCGCCGGCGAACTTGCGCCGCCACTGTTCGGAGCGCGCCTCCTCGCTGCGCAGGAACTCTTCGAAGTAGATGGGTTTCATCTTCTCCCAGATGCCGGTGCCCTGACTGCGGAAGTCGGGGATGCCGGATTCGGTGCTGATGCCGGCCCCGGTGAAGAAGACGATGTTGCTGGCTCGGTCGACCAGGTCTCTAAGGGCCTCCAGACTGTCCTGGTCCATGTTAGCGGGACCCGAGCTGACACAGGCGCTGAGCGAGAACGGATGGCGGGCGCCGCAGTCGATCGATGATCATCTCCGCGCAGGCTTTCGGGGTCGAAGCGCTGGTATCCACCTCCAGGTCGTATCCGGCGTTGTGTGCGTGCACCTCGTGGAAATGAGAGGTCGCCGTGCCCGGGAAGCGGCCGGTGCGCTGGCCCTCCCGTTCGTTTACCACCGCCAGGCTGCAGCGGACGCCGATGAGCCAGGCGGGAATCTGTGCCAGTGCAAGCGCGTAGTCGTCGAGATACTCGGGCCGGAAGAGCAGGTCATCGACGATGACGTTGTTGCCCGCCCTGGCGAAAGCGGCAATCGCGCGGCGCATGCCACAGAGCACCTGCTCGCCGTGTTCGCCGAAGCGGATGTGAGTCAGCAGCTCGCCGTCCTTCTCCTCGGGTACGATGTTGAGACCGCTGCTGCCCGGAGTTCCGCCGGGAGAGTTCAAGCCCCGGTAGCGTCCAGGCATGCCATCCCGGAACTGGTCCAGTGCGATATGCTGGTAGGGCTCATCAAGCAGCTGCTGCAGCATGATCGCCAGCGTGGTCTTGCCGGCGCTCGAGGACCCGTTCAGAAATATGATTTTGCCCACCGTCATGCCCGAGGATGGTATCGGTATCGCTGCTGGACGACAATCGATCAGACGGAAGGGGCACGGGATCAGGATGACGGAGGAAATTCGAGCGCTTCAGGAGGAGATCGTACGTTCTCTGCCTGCCCGGGAAGGCCTGTCCGTGACTGCCGGTGCCATTGAAACCGGGATCGAAACTCTGTACCCGGAGGAGTATGTGCTGGTGGAGTCCGCGGTGGCGAAGCGGCAGGCGGAGTTTGCCACCGCACGAAACCTGGCCCGGCAGTCCATGCGCGAACTCGGTCTTGTGGCGGGACCCATCCTGCGGGGCGACCAGCGGGAACCCATCTGGCCGCCCGGAATGCTGGGCAGCATGACCCACGCGGAGGGTTGTGCGGTGGCCTGTGTGGCGAGAAGCGGCGTGGTCCGCTCCGTGGGGATCGATATCGAGCTGTCGGATCGGGTGGGGCCTGAGCTGTACGGGAAGCTGTTCACCGC
>JAUIAV010000016.1 GCA_030425195.1 Gammaproteobacteria bacterium
TGACCAGGTCCACCGAACGGCCGACGACGACCGGCCCGGAGACAGAGGCACGGTTCAGCTGATGGGTGACCGTGCTTTCCATCCGGTCGAGCTGCTCTCTCACCAGCTCACTGCCCGTGCTCGTGTCCCGGGCGGTCAGCTCATTGCGCATCACGGCCAGGGGCGTTTTCAGGGAATGGGCCAGATCCTCCATGGCCTTCCGGTAACGGGTCCGGCTTCGCTCCTCGTGCGCAACGAATCGGTCCAGATTCTCGGCCAACCCCTCCAGCTCCACCGGATAGGCTTCCGAGAGCCGGTCACGGCGCCCTTCTTCCAGCTCGCGCACCTCGCCGGCCATGATTCTCAGAGGCCGCAAACCCCAGCGGACGGCCAGCGCCTGAGCCAGCACGAAGAACAGGGTGACCGCACCCAGACCCACGTAGAGATTCCTCCGGAAGTTACCGATGCTGGCCATGAAAGGACGCTGATCCGTGGCGACCGCGAAATTCACCACCGACTCGTCTTCCCAGATCACCGAATAGTGCGTGACGAAGCGGTCGACGCCATCCGAGCCCGTGAACTCGAGAAACTCGAACTCTCCCAGACCCGTCCAGGCCGGATCCGGCAGGCGTATGGAGGTGGTGACCGTCGACGGCGACTGCCAGACCGCAGCGTCGTCCCTGCCCAGCACCGAGGCGTAGAGGCCGCTTTCCGGCTGATGCAGGCGGGGCTCGGGCAGCTCCGTGCCGAACGAAAGCACCCCGCCCTGCTTCTGCATGGAGCCCATGAGGGAGTAGGTGACCAGTTTCAGCTGCTCCTCGGCACCGTCCAGCACGCTGGCCCGGAACGACCGATCGAGAACGATGCCGGCCAGCGACAGAAAGGAACCGAGAACGACCGTGGTGATCAGCAGCAGGCGGGTCTGAATGCCTGCCTTCAAGCAGTCGCTTCCACGGAGAAACGGTAGCCCTGCCCGCGAACCGTCCGGATGGGATTCACCGGGGAGAGTTTCTTGCGCAGCCGCCCGACGAACACCTCGATCACGTTGCTGTCACGGTCGAAGTCCTGCTCGTACAGGTGATCGGTGAGCTCGGTCTTGGAAATCACGCGGCTCGGGTTCAGCATCAGGTATTCGAGCACCTTGTATTCGTACGCCGTAAGCTCCACGAGCGCCTCTTCCACCCGCACTTCCTTCTTGGCGGTGTCGAGCTTCAGCCCGCCCTGCTCGATGACGGGGGAGGCATAACCCGCGGCCCGGCGCATGAGCGCATTCAACCGGGCCAGCAGTTCCTCGGTCTGAAAAGGCTTGGTCAGGTAGTCGTCGGCCCCGGCCTCGAGACCTTCCACCTTGTCCTGCCAGTTCCCGCGGGCGGTGAGCACGAGCACGGGGAAGTCGCGGTTCTCTCTTCGCAGCTCGGCGATCAGATCCATGCCGTCGAGTTTCGGCAGTCCCAGGTCCACCACGGCCGCGTCATAGTCGTATTCACGGCCGAAGTAGAGGCCTTCCTCACCATCGCCGGCCACATCGACGATGAACCCTTCCTCACCGAGGCGGGATTTGAGTTGTGCGGAGAGATTGGGTTCGTCTTCGACGACAAGAATGCGCATCTTCTTTACCTCAGAGGTTCCCTCAGCGGGAGGTCATCCGTCCTTCGGAGTCCACGTAGTACTGTTTGACACGTTTGCCGTCCACGAGCACCCGGACGTTGTAACCGCGACGGCCACCCTTCTCCACCGGGCTCGCGGACAGTACCCGACCGCCCGTCTTCCGACGGACCTTGTCAGCCGCCTGCTCGAGCGTGATGCCGCCCACCGGGGCGGCATAGTGATTCGGCTGAGCCTGCTGGGCCGACAGCACGGGTGCCGTGAAAAACCCGAACGGGAGTACAAGCACCGAACAGAGGAGCCATCTCAAGCTTCGTGAACTGCGGCTTGAATTCATGCTCGAATTACCGGTTGTTCGACAACGTGCATTGTACTCCCAAAACCCGTACCCGGGCCGCTAGGCGGGCGTGACCCGCACCCGAACGTCGAGATAACGGCCCGGGTCATGATCCAGCCGGGCGGTGTGCGTCTGGCCGGCATAGCGGTAGGTGACGTCGTAACCATCGAGCTCGCGGGCCTCCACCGTCTCGTAGACGGTCTCGCAGATCTCCCGCGTTTCATAACGCGCCGTTTCATAACGCGCCGTTTCATAACGCGCCGTTTCGTAGCTCACCGTCCGGTAGCGCTGCTCTTCGACCCGTCGCTGAATGTCCCGGCCGATGGTGCCGCCCACCACCGCGCCGACAGCGGTGCCCACCTTCTTGTTGGTCTTGTTGTGTCCGACCGCGTTGCCGATGGCGCCGCCGATCACCGCACCCAGAATCGGGCCGGTGAAGGAACGGTAGCGGGGCGCTTCACGGTAGCGTGGTTCCGCGACCGGAGTTTCCACCAGCGTACACTGCTCCGTGGGGACGGACTGAGTGACGATCCGGTAGACCGGCTCGGCGGAAACCACTCGGGCCTTGTCCAGGCCCACGTCCGCCAGCGCGGTGGCCGGACCGGCAGCCGCGCCCAGCAGCAGACTGGTGCCGAGCAGCGGGGGAGCAAGCGTTCTGAGAACAGACATCGGATACCTCTGCATTCCACTTCAACGTGCAGGCAGAGTAGCCCCCGCCGGCTGAACGATATCTGAATCGAACCGGTTTTCCTTGCGCTCGCTCAGCGCTCGGGCCATACCTGATTTTCTATTATTATCAACAGGTTACAGATTTCCGAGTGATTTCTTCGGGCCGCCTCCACGACGGCAGGGCCGTTGGCCGTTCGCGCCGGCGGCCATGGGCTCTATCATGGTCCCGGGAATCTGGGAGGAAACCGTCATGGATCGCCGTCGCGCCTCAACTCCGCTTCTGCTGCTCGCGCTGCCCGTCATCTTCACGTCCGTGCCCGCAGATGCCTGGGTCTATCCGGAACATCGGCAGATCGCGCTTCAGGCCGTACTGACGCTGGACGCCGAACGGGCCGAGGTGTTCCAGCAGCTCTGGCGGGAGGCGAGCGCCGCCTACGGGAACCGGTTGTGCGTCGAGGCCGCCGATACGGATCAGGGCCTGACGCCGGACTGTATCGACTGGGCCGCCCTGTCGGCCATCGCCGGGGATCACAGCTGTTCCAGCCTCGAGATGCTGGAGACGGTCACCCGTTCCGACTGGATTCTCCAGCTGGCGGACGTGGCCGCACAACTTCAGGTCGATCTGGCCCGCATTCCCATCGAGCCGCCGCCCGATCAGCTGACGCAGTCGGGCGATCTCCGTGACGACGTCCGCCGACGCTTTGCTGCGGAGTCGAATCGTGCGGATCGGGTGAACGCGCTCAGAACCGCTGATACGCGCATGCAGCGGGTCGATTCGGAGTACGCGACCCGGGCCGCGGCCAACAACGCCCACTTTCTGCTGGCCCGATCCACACCGACACAGACCGGCATCGAGTACGCGGACCTCACCCTGACTCCGGGCGCGGAGCTGAACGCCATCGGTGTCTACTCCTGGTATCACCTGAGCGCCCTCCAGAAAGCCGGCCGTCTGGCCAACGAATCGCTGTCCCGGGAAGCCCGCAGTGACCTCGCACGATCCATGCTCTTCGATGAAGCCTTCGCTCTGCATTTTCTGGAGGACGCGTTCGCCTCCGGACATGTGGCGGGGACTTGGGGCGATGCCTCCCAGCGGAAGGGGACCCACGACTTCTACAATCAGAATGGCCTCGAGGCCCGAACCTGGGCGGGCCAGGCGGACTCCATCGTGCTGATGGGTGACGCCCACATGCGCTGGGAGGACGTCGAGACCGCCGCCGACGCCGTCATCAAGAGCCTGAACCAGGTGCTCGATGCAGCGGCAGGCAGGTCGACCTACGACAATCCCTATCGCCCGGCTGCCGGCGACGCGCCGGATGACTTCGACGTCTGCCGGAACACCCACCTTCCGCACCGGCAGAAAGGGCTCACGCCTGACGGTGAATATCTGCCCGCGCTGACCGAAACCCTGGAACCCACCCCCATTCCCGGTCTTGGTCCCGGCCTCGGATCCATGCCCCGCTTCAGAAGCGAGCTCGGTCCGTTCATGGGCCTGTCAGGGATGATCGATGGTCGGGGCATCAGCGGCGGGTTCGAGCAGTCCCAGAATCAGGACTCCGGGACCATCGGCGGACTCGAGATCGCACTGCGTGGCGGCCTGGGTCTGGAAGGCGCACTCGGCGACTCCAGCGACGGACTCCTGTTCACGTCTCTGGGGTTCAGAACCGATTCACCGTCCAGCAACAAGTTCGGGGACTCCAGGCTGGGCGCCTTCGATGGCAATCTTTCCGCCGCCATTCCGGCGCGATCGGGGCTCACTTTCCGTGTGCGGATGCCCTACTACGTGCTTCCGGCCGATCTGCTGCTGCTCTCGCCCCTGTACTTCCTCGATCCGGATGCCTACACCCGCATGGCGGTGTCCTCGGCGAACGGCGGTCTGCTAGGCCTGCAGCAGGGCGTCGCTACTCCCTTCGGCCGGTTCCAGTTCGTTCTCGGCCGGGAGCTGGGCATCACGTTCTATGGTCTGGACGGCGACGACCAGCTCGTGGCGCCCGCGGAGGCGCCGGGCAGCACCGGGCGGATCGTCGATTTCAAATCCACCGCCTACGAGCTGCCGATCCTGGAGTTCCGTCCATACCGCTCGTTTTCCCGGAACCAGTCTTCGTCGATCCTGTTCCAGCTGTACGGCGGGGTGGACGTGCCACGGAGCGCGAACGTCGTCATCCCCGAGGACGGCCCCCCGGTGGACCTGGATACGATCTGGTTCCTCGGGCTGCGGATGGCCTTCGACTGGCGCTACTATTTCTGATCGACCTTCCGATCGACGTTCTGCCCCACACGCTGCTGGAGTGAGATGACCAGGGCTTTGAGCAGCTCGGTTCTCGGGTAGTCATTGCGGTTCAGGGCCCGGTTCGCCAGCACTCCGTCGTCGGCGTGAATCGGCAGGGCCACGGCCAGGTGGTCGGACCGGACGAAAGCCAGCAGCGTGCTGCCCGGGAGCAGCGCATCCCGATAGATGATCTGGCCGTCGTTTCTCGCGTCGATCCGACTGAGCATCCGCCAGCTGCGGCGGTTCACGAACGACATCTCATCGAGCGATCCGAAAGCCGCAATGGAGAAGTACTGCGGACCGGGCGGCAGGGGATTTCCGGTCAGCCAGGGCTGCCGATGGGCGTAAGCCAGGCTTGCCAGCGCATCGCCATCTGCCGTGGACGGCGGACAACCACCGATGGGCAGACGGTCGATCACGCCGCGCATGAACGCCGACTGGTCGTCCGCCAGCGGCGTACCGTTCACCACGCCGGCAACGCTGACCACCGCCGCCACGCGATCGATCCCGTCACCCAGAAGCGCCAGCGCTTCCATAATGTCGGCGATGCCCTTGCTGTAGCCGATCAGCACCACCGGTGGTCCCTGCCCCAGATCGTCGGCGAGAAGCCGTGTTGCGATGATGCCGGCATTGTGAGCGCTGCTCGCCCTGCCCGGGACCAGAAGCAGCTCTTCGGCCAGAACCTCGCTGCGGATGGCTGCCCGGGCGTCTTCGAACGGCGTGGTGTAACGGGCGAGACAGTCTCCGAGGAACCCGGGCACGAAAATCAGTCTGAGCGGCCGCGCGGGATCGATGTCCACGACCGGCTCCGCCTCCAGGCGCTGTTCATCCAGGTGCAGAAAATCCGAACAGGGCGCTTCGGCATGAGCGGTCTCCTCACTGACACGCAGCAGATGGCAGAAGGTATCCGCGAAAGGTCCGCGTCCGTCCACGATTCCGCTCAGAGAGAGCGGCAGATAGGCATAGTAGGGCAGGTGCTCAGAGTCCACCGACGGTGCGCTGACACAACCGCTCAGGATGAGCGCGAACAACCCGGCGCGCAGGAACGAACTCATTTACCGCCTCCGGTCACGTCCGCCAGGGCGTGGTCCGCATCGAGCCTGCCGACCAGATCGGCCCGGCCCGGCATGCTTTCCCGCATCCAGAGGGTGAGCCGTTCGTAATGGGCAACGAACCGCTCAATCGCCGCTGCCGACATGCGCCGCTCCGGCGGATGGGCCTGCTCCTGTTCCGTGCGCCAGCGGATCACCGCCCCCATGTCCGGTACCTGCAGAAAGAGCAGGGACCGCAGGCGCTGCCAGAGTGCGGGGTAGGCCCTCGAGAGCGCGTCGTTGACATGCCCCCGCCAGATCCCGGCCGGGTCCTCGAGACGCTCGAGCGCGTTGACGGGCGTCTCGAGACGCGCGCCGGGTTCCGGCGGGGCTCCCACACACCACCCTTCGAAGACGATCAGATCCGGCGGCGCTTCGATCCGCCGGCCCGCAGAGGCCCGATCGTCGATGGATTTGTCGAAGACGGGCAGCTCACAGGGCTCGCCCGCCAGAAGCGCATCCAGGGTCTTACAGGCCAGGGCCACATCGTGCGTACCCGGCACCCCGCGGGTGGCGAGAAGCGGATGCACCTCGGCGCCCAGGCGTTCGCGCTCGGCACGGGTGAGATAGAAATCATCAAGGGACAGGCTGACCGCGCGCCGTCCAAGCGCCTCCGCAGCCGAAACCAGCAGTGCTGCGAGCGTGCTCTTACCGGCCCCCTGACCGCCGCTGATTCCGAACGACTGCCGCTGTCCGGTCCAGGCCACGGCCAGCGCTGCCGCCAGCTGACGCCAGTCTGCCGGTGCCGACGCCGGCAGCTGTGTGAGCAGGTCCTGCACCGCCTCGCGACCGCTCACGGTGGCAAGACGATCGAAGCCGGCGTGACCCAGGCTGTCCAGCAGAGCCGGCAATCTCATACGTTTTCCTGTCGAACCTTTTGCAGATCCCGAGTCTAACCAGGGTGACGGACGAGGACGAGATGACCTGATACCGGCAGACGACTGAGGTCGGATTGCGGTCGAGGAGTGATCCGGGCCCCGTTTCCCTATAATCCGCCGCAAACTGTGAACCGAACCCTGTTATGACCCATCGCTCAGACCGTCCCGGAAGAGCCGGGGCAGCCGCCCTCGCCTGGACTCTTCTCGCACTGATACTGATCACCGGCTGCGCCGCCAGCCCACCGGTCACCGAACCGGCACAGCCTGGCGGAGTCACCGTCAGAAAGAGCCCCAACGACCTCCGTGACTACCGCTATCTGGTGCTGCCCAACGACCTGCGCGTGCTGCTCGTGAGTGATCCGGATACCGACCGGGCCGCCGCCTCGCTGACCGTGCTGCGCGGCTCCTATCACGAACCCGCGGAGTACGCCGGACTCGCCCACTTCCTGGAACACATGCTCTTCATCGGCACCGAAAAGTATCCCGAAGTGGACGGCTACCAGCAGTTCATCTCGGCTCACGGGGGCCAGTCGAACGCCTATACGGCGTCGGATCACACCAACTACTTCTTCGACGTGCAGCCGGAGCACTTCAGGCCCGCCATGGACCGGTTCGCCCAGTTCTTCATCAGCCCGCTGCTGGATCCCGCCTACGTGGAGCGGGAGAAGAATGCGGTGAATTCCGAATACCAGCTGCAGATCCTGGACGACGGCTGGCGGTCAGCGGCAGTGACCAAGGTCGCCATGGATCCGGACTACGAGGGGTCGCGGTTCAACATCGGCTCTCTCGATACGCTCGGGGACGGCGTGGACGAAGCGCTGCGCCGCTTCTTCCGTGAGAATTACAGCGCGGATCAGATGGTGCTGGTCGCGCTCGGCAGCGACAGCCTGGACGAGATGGAGGCCTGGGTACGTCCCATGTTCGAACGCATCGAAAACCGGTCGATCGGCCCCGCGCCTCTGCCGGGAGCGGCATTCGACACCACCGATTTCCCCGCCCGGCTGACCTACCGGACCCTGAGCGAACGGCATCGCCTGAGCTTCAATTTTCCGGTGCCTTCTGTCGACGATCACTACCGGACCAAGCCCGCCCACTACCTCACCAATCTCCTGGGGCACGAAGGCGACGGCAGTCTGCACCAGCGCCTGAAGGACGCCGGCTGGATCGTGTCCCTGGGTGCCGGCGTGCAGCGTCTGGATGCACGGAACGCCTTCATCACCATCGACATCGAGCTGACCGAGTCCGGCAGACAGGCAACGGACGACATCACCGCGGCCCTGTTCGGCTACATCGAGCTGCTGAAGAGCCGTGAGCCGGAAGCCTGGCGCTACGATGAGCAGGCCCGCGCGGCAGCGCTGTCGTTCCGGTATCAGGAGGCATCCAGTCCCACCGGCTTCGTCTACCGGACGAGCCCGAACCTCGGCCGCTATCCCCCGGAAGAGGTACTGGAGGCCGACTACCTCATGGACGGGCTCGATCCGGCGCTGGTGAAGACCTATCTGAATCATCTGAGACCGGACAACGTCCTCATCGAGCGTTCCGGGCCGGAGGTAGCCACCGATCGGGTCGAAGCCTATTTCAACGTGCCGTACCGTCTTGAAACCGAACTCAGGCCCCCCGCGCAAACCGATACGGCCGGTCTGCGTCTGCCCGAGCCCAATCCCTTTCTGCCGGACGCGATGGACATGCTGGTTCAGAGCACGGCGGCGCCAGGCCTCGCGGTGTCGGATCCCGGCATCGAGCTCTGGCTGGCGCCGGATGCCGAGTTCCGGGTACCCAGGGCCAACCAGACCTTCTTCCTCGGTCTCGAGGGCGGCCTCTCCGAGCCGAAGGACCTGGCTCTCGCAGACCTGTATGCACGACTGACCAACGACGCCCTGAACCCCTATGCCTACCCCGCCATGCTGGCGGGTCTCGGTTATCACATCGGCACGGTTCCAAGCGGCTTCCGCCTGAGTCTGACGGGCTATTCCGAGAAACAGTCCGTGCTCCTGGACCG
Organism: Gammaproteobacteria bacterium; assembly: GCA_030425195.1. Taxonomy (GTDB): domain Bacteria; phylum Pseudomonadota; class Gammaproteobacteria; order Pseudomonadales; family Azotimanducaceae; genus SZUA-309. The sequence continues at coordinate 8,825 of JAUIAV010000016.1, forward strand.
GGTTCTGGAGGAGTTCACCACGCTGACGATCGACCCCGGGAAGTTCGACCGTTACCGGGCGGAGCTGATACGCGACTGGCGTAATTTCAGTCACGAGCGGCCCTACACCCAGGCCTATGCGACCCTTTCCCATCTGCTGCTTTCCACCAGCTTCGCACCCGGTACCCTGGCGGACGAAGCGGAAAACCTGACCGTGGAAGATCTCCACCGATGGCAGGCGGAACGGCTCCAACGGATCAGCGTGCAGGGGCTCTCCCACGGCAACCTGGATGAGGCATCCGTGCGAGACGCCGAAGGTCTGCTGCGCACCCGCCTGCCGGTGGAAGACTTCTCCCTCACCCGACCGGAACTCACCGTGCTCGACGATGCTTATCTCATGGAGCTGGAGGTGGCACATGGCGATGCCGCCATGGTGCTGTACGTGCAGGACCGGGAGGCCTCCTTCGAGTCCCGGGCAAAGAGCGCGCTGCTCTCCCAGATCCTGTCCCAGCAGTATTTTTCCGCGCTGCGAACGGAACAGCAGCTCGGCTACGTGGTTACCATGACGAACCGCACTCTGCGGGACCGGGGCGGCCTCGTTTTCATCGTGCAGTCGCCGGTCGCTTCCCCGGCGGCCCTGGAACAGGCGACTCTGGCGTTCATGCAGGCCCAGCTGCCCAGGGTCACAGCGCTCGGCCCGGACGAATTCAATCAGTTCAAGGCGGCTCTGGTGAGCCGTCTCACGGAGCAGCCGAAGAATCTGCGTGAGCGCAATGCCCGCTATCTCGCCGACCTGGATGCGGGCGTCACCACTTTCGATTCCCAGGAGCGGATCGCCGGGATCGTCAGCGCCTTGAGTCTCGATGAGATCGTCGACACCCTGCAGACGACTCTAAAGCGGCTGGCGTCCAACCGCCTGCTCGTCTTCACACGGGGTAAATTCACCGAGGTACCGGCTGCCGGTGTGCCGCTGACGGACGTCAACGCCTTCAGACGCTGATCGACTCCTCAGCGCGGCTGCGGCGAGAGCTCGAGCCGGTACGGCGGCAGAGAAGCGATGAGGTCGCGTCCGTAGCGTTTGCTGACGATACGCTTGTCCAGCAGCGTGATGCGGCCCCAGTCACCTTCATGGCGGATCAGACGGCCGCAGGCCTGCACCAGCTTCAGCGCAGCATCCGGCACGGAGAGCTCATAGAAGGGATTCCGACCCTGGGCCTCGGCCCACTCGGCCATGGCCTGATCCAGCGGATCGTCCGGGACGGAAAAGGGCAGCTTGACGATGATGACGTGCCGGCACAGATCGTCCGGCAGATCCACGCCCTCAGCGAAACTGGCCAGACCGAAGAGGACGCTCTGCCGGCCGTCCCGTACGTCTTCCGCATGGATCTCGAGCAGCGCCTGCTTCGAGCCTTCGCCCTGCACCTTGAGCAGCGGCCGCAGAGACGCATCCATCCGGTCGAGTACGGCGAACATCTGCCGCCAGGACGTGAACAGCACGAGCGCCCCGGGATCGTCGCCAATCAGCTCCGGCAGCATGGCCGCCACCTCGTCGGTGTGCGCCTCGAACTCCCTGGGCTCGGCAGTGAGCGGCGGCACCACGAATCTGGCGATGTTCGGGAAGTCGAAGGGACTCGGAATCCGGAGCGCCGTTCTGCCCGTGAGACCGGCCCGTTCGAGAAAGCGGTCGAAACGCCCCATCGCGGTCAGGGTCGCAGAGGTCAGGATGGCCCCGTAGCAGCGGGACCAGAACTCCCGGATCAGCAGACCGCCCGGCTCGATGGGTGCGCTGACCAGCTCCACGTCATCGTTCTGACGGTTCAGCCAGCGGGCCTGCACGCCCCCTTCCGGGTCCGGTTTCGAGTAGGCTTCGATGAGTGCCAGCATGGCCAGGGCCCGGGTCTGCAGCTGACCGACGGACGGCAGCCAGTCCTCCGCTTCGAATCCCCGTTCCCAGTCCCGCTTGCCTTCCTGCACTTCACTCAGCAGCGCGTGGGTCCGATCCAGCTCGTCGGCCAGGGCGGCAAAGGGCGCCTGCATCTGCTTCGCCGCCAGCAACAGGTTCTCGGGAATCTGACCGACCGGCAGCCTGCAGGTTTCCAGGGTCTCGTCGCGGGGCTCATAGGCGAGCCCGGAGGCAGCTTCCTCCAGCACGGCCAGTGACTCTGCCGCGCGGGCGCCTGTCTCGGCGATCCGGGTGGCCGCGTTCACCAGCTCGACCGGCCGCCCGAACCGCTGCGTCATGGTGCCGAGGGCATTCTGCACGTTGTCGAGCCAGATCTGGGTACTGCGGATCCGGCCCGAGGCCGAAAAATGCTGCTGGGTCTTCTCGGGCAGGTGGTGGGCTTCGTCCACCACGTAGATGGCATCATCCGGATCGGGAAGCACGGCGCCCCCGCCCAGGGACAGGTCGGCCAGGACGAGATCATGATTGGCCACGATGACGTCGGTGCCTTCCAGCCGGTTCCGGGCCTGGAAGAACGGGCACTGTTTGAAGTAGGCGCAGCGATTGTTGGTACAGCCGCGATGGTCCGTAGTGACCGGCCGCCAGGCATCCTGGCCGATGGCCTCCGGCCAGCTGTCGAGTTCGCCGTCCCAGCTGCGTTCGGAGAATGCCTGCAGCATCCCCTGATAGAGGGCGTTGTGGTCCACCGCGTCGTCGACCAGGGATTCGAACAGCGGGGCCTCGGTGCTGTCCGAGTAGCGCAGCCGGTCATCGAGACGTTTCAGACAGACATAGCGCCCGCGGCCCTTGGCCAGCGCGAAGTCGAACTGCAGTCCGGAACGGGACTTCAGATCCGGCAGGTCTCTGAGCACCACCTGCTCCTGGAGCGCCACAGTGGCCGTGCTGATGATGACCGTCTTACCGAGACTCCGGCCGATGGGAATGGCAGCCAGACAGTAGGCGGCCGTCTTGCCGGTGCCGGTGCCCGCTTCGATCACCGCGATCCGGTCCTCGGGATCCGTCAGGGTCCGGGCAATCCGGGCGATCATCTCCCGCTGCCCGCGCCGGGGGCGGAAGTCCCGGGCACCGAGCCAGGCACGATAGGCGGTCTGGATCTCGGCTTTGACCGCCTCGGAAAGGCGGCTCTGGATGATGGGGGCCTCGCTCATCGAAGGACTTTACCGGTGCCGGAGATCGAGAGCCAGGTACCGGCATGAACGGAGGTCAGAAGCGGACATCAGAAGAAGAGGAAACCGCTCCGCTTCAGCTTCTTCTCACAGCGGCCGAGCTGTTTGGTGTATCGATAGGAACGGTCCGCCACCCGCCGTGCATATCCCTGTACGGCCGGCTGGCTTTTGTACACGCCGCGTTTGAACCCCGTGGGACCGACGTAGTAGGCGAGATACAGGCTGTAGGCGTCATCCTTCGACAGGCCCAGCATCCGGTGACTGCGGTCGTTGTACCAGCCGATGAAGTCCAGCGCATCCCGGATGTCCGCTCGGCCGACGAAGCTGCGCCCCGTTTCCCGCTTGTAGTCCTTCCAGGCCTCGTTGGTCGCCTGCGCGTAGCCATAGGCACTGGAAGGCCGGGTCCAGGGGATCACCCAGAGCAGTTTGTCCCGGTCCGGCCGGGCCTTGGCCCGGTAGCTCGACTCCTTGTAGATGAAGGACATGCCGACCGGCACGGGCATGCCCCACCGCTTTTCCGCGGCGCGGGCGTGCTTGTACCAGTTGCCTTTCTCGTCGAATATCGCGCAGAGGTTGTCCGGCTGCTCCGGCGGCTTGCTCGCACAGGCATGGAGGGTGGCAAGCGCCAGGGCAGTCAGAAAAGCGACCACCCGGGGATCGACCAGGGATTTCAGCTCAGTCGACAGAGACACCATACCCCTCCAGACGGTCGAGAAATGCCGCTTCATCCATCACGGGCACACCCAGGGTTTCGGCCTTTTCCAGCTTGCTGCCGGCGCCCGGCCCGGCGACCACCTGGGTGGTTTTTTTTGAGACGGACCCCGCCACCTTAGCGCCCAGACCGGTCAGATGGGCCTTCGCCTGGTCCCGGGTCAGCCGCTCCAGGGTCCCCGTGAGCACCCAGGTTTCCCCTTCGAGCGGCCGGCTGCCGGCTTCCAGAGGCGCGGCCACGTCCCAGACGATGCCCGCCTGTATCAGGCGTTCGATCATCTCCACGTGCAGCGGGTCGGCGAAGTAGTCGACGATGTTCCGGGCAACCACCGGGCCCACGTCGTCCACGGCTTCGAGTGCCTCCTGGTCTGCACGCATGAGCGGTGCCAGATCGCCGAAGTGTCCGGCCAGATTGCTGGCGGTGGCCTCACCCACTTCCCGGATCCCCAACGCGTAGATGAACCGGGCGAGGGTCGTCCGCCTGGAGTGGTCGATGGCGGCGAGCACGTTTTCGCCGGACTTCTGTCCCATGCGCGGCAACGCCACGAGCGTGTCCAGTTCCAGCCGGTAGATGTCGGACGGATCCGTCACTGCGCCCGCATCCACCAGCTGCTCCAGGAGCTTGTCGCCCAGCCCTTCGATATCCATGGCCAGCCGCGAAGCAAAATGCTTGAGCCCTTCCTTGCGCTGCGCTTCACAGCGGAGCACGCCACCGGAACAGCGGGCAACCGCCCCGTCCCCGGCGCGGACGATCTCACTGCCGCATACCGGGCAGCGGTCGGGCAGCACCACGGGCCGGGCATCCCGGGGACGCTTTCCTGCCACCACCTTGACCACCTGAGGGATCACGTCGCCGGCCCGTCGGACCATCACGGTGTCGCCGATGTGGACGTCCAGCCGCGTGATCTCGTCCATGTTGTGCAGCGTGGCGTTACTCACCGTCACCCCGCCCACGAAAACCGGTTCGAGACGGGCCACGGGCGTAACCGCTCCGGTTCGGCCCACCTGAAATTCCACATCCAGCAGCCGGGTGGTGGCTTCCTCGGCGGGATACTTGAAGGCAATGGCCCAGCGCGGTTTCCGGGTCACCGTGCCGAGCGTTTCCTGCTGGGCCAGGGCATCGACCTTGATGACCACGCCGTCGATGTCGTAGCCCAGCGTGTCCCGGCGTGCGAGCAGATCGTCGAGATAGGCTTCCACGCCTTCGATGCCCTCGAAGGCCCGGGCATCGGCGTTGGTACGGAAACCCCATCCTCTGAGCGCTTCCATGACCTCGGTGTGACTCGCCGGCGCCCAGCCCCCGTCAGCCCAGCCGAGCCCGTAGCAGAACATCGTCAGCGGACGCTGTGCGGTGAGCTTCGGATCCAGCTGGCGGAGACTGCCGGCCGCCCCGTTACGGGGATTGATGAGCGCCTTCGTACCGTTCCTGCGGGCCTGATCGTTGAAGCGCTCGAATGCTGCCAGAGGCATGTAGATCTCTCCCCGGACTTCCATCCGCTGCGGCACGCCGTCCGCCGCGAGGCGCAGCGGCACGGCCTTGATGGTCCGCACGTTGGCGGTGATGTCCTCGCCCGTGGTGCCGTCACCCCGGGTCGCTGCCTGGGTCAGCACCCCATCCTCGTAGACGAGGGCGACGGCCACACCGTCGATCTTCGGCTCGCAGGCAAGCGCTATCGGCACATCGTCCCCAAGCCGGTTACGGCAGCGCTTGAGCCACTCCTCGAGCGCTTCGACCGTCGTGCACTTCTCGAGAGAGAGCATGGGACGCTCATGACTGACGGCCCTGAAGCCGTCCAGGGGCGCTCCCCCCACCCGCTGGCTCGGGGAATCGCTCGTGACGAGCTCCGGATGGTCTGCTTCGAGCGCGAGCAGCTCATCGAACAGGGCGTCGTACTCGACGTCCGCAATCTCCGGATCATCGAGCACGTGATACCGGTGATTGTGGTGGTGGATCAGTGCACGGAGCTCAGCCAGCCGTGCCTCTACGTTCATGCCCGTTTAGACATCCGCCGACGGGAAAAGTCCTGAATCCGCTGCCGGTAATGCTCGACGGTCTGCGGCGTCATGATGTTCCGGTGCTCGTCCCTCACCTCGCCGCCAAGGCCTTTCACCACGCTCTTCGCCACGCTCAGCATGTCTTCGAAGGCAGCCGAAGGATCTTCCGGTCCGGGCAGCTGCATGAACAGGCACAGACCCGCGCAGCGGATGGCCTCCATGTCCGCCATGTCGAAAGTGCCCGGTTCAACCGCATTGGCGACGCTGTACTGCACGGATTTCGTGAGCGGCTCCACCCGATGGAAGATGTTCATGTCACCGAATTTGAGGCCGCAGGTCCGCAGGGTCGCAAAGAGCTCGTCACCCGTGTAGAGACGGTCCGGGTCCGACAGCACGTTCATCACGATCAGCTCTTCCACCGGAACCGCAGCAGGTGCACCGGCGTCCTCCGCCGCAGGACGGCTCGCCGTGGCCGTGCGCCGGGACGCCGCCCGCTGCTCGTTCGTCTTCCGACTGCCCAGACGCCGCGGCCGCTTGGGTTCGTCGGCGACGATGGGCTCCGGCATGGCCACTTCGGTCACTTTCGCCCGCTCCGGTGTGCCGCGATCTTCGGGGTCGGCCGCCAGAGGCGCCTCGGGCTTCTCATCGGCTTCGGCATTCCCACTCACGTCCGGTTCGGTGTCGAATACCGGCTCGGTGCGCACGTTGTCCTTCCAGTCACGGCCGAACAGCACCGCATCCACCTCGTCCGGGTCCGCCTGTTCCGCCAGCTCGAAAGCGGGCTCCTGGCGTGGAACGGGGCGGGCCTCGTTCAATGGCGGTGCGTCCACCGGCTCCAGCGCCAACGGTGGGGGCTCTTCCAGGTCCAGCGGTTCCTGCTGGGGATCCGGGCGCCTCATCAACCGGCTGCCGCCGTTCGGCAGCTCACCGCGAAGACGTTCGATTTCGTCCACCTCGCCGGGAATCAGATCCGGTTTGATGTCGATGCGCAGATCCTGCCGGCGTTCGCGCCAGGCAATCCAGAATCCGTGGGCGACGACGGCGGCGATCAGAAGACCACCCCCGATCAGGATGAAATCCTTGATATCTACGGTGCTTTCCACACTCGGCTCCCCGGCCGCATGCTGCGACCGTTACTCCTGCTCTTGAACTGCTGCCAGCGACCCGGCGCTGCCCACGCCCCGGTCCGGCTCTGACAGGCCAGCCTCGGCTAGCCTGCCATAGCGGCAGCTTCTTCCACGTCCACGGACACCAGGCGCGAAACGCCCGGCTCGTTCATCGTCACGCCCAGCAGCTGATCGGCCATTTCCATGGTCAGCTTGTTATGGGTGATGACGACGAACTGCACGTCCTGGGACATGTCTTTAATCAGCTCTGCAAAACGCATCACGTTGGCATCGTCGAGTGGCGCATCCACCTCATCGAGCATACATACGGGGCTCGGGTTGAGATGGAAGATGGCAAAGATCAGCGCGACCGCCGTCATTGCCTTTTCGCCACCAGACAGCAGATGCACGCTGGCGTTACGTTTTCCGGGCGGCCTCGCCATGAGCGAGACCCCCGTGTCGAGCAGATCCTCCCCTGTCAGTTCAAGATAGGCGTGTCCTCCGCCGAATACTTTCGGAAACAGTTCCCCCAGACGACTGTTTACCGTCTCGAATGTTTCCTTGAAACGTTGCCGGGTTTCCCGGTCGATCTTCCGGATTGCGGCCAGCAGGGTTTCCAGTGCCTTTTCCAGGTCTTCGTTCTGCTGATCCAGATAGATCTTTCGTTCCGACTGGGTCTCGAACTCGTCGATCGCAGCCAGATTGATGGGCCCGAGCCGGCTGATCCGCCGGTCCGTGCGCTCCAGTGATTCCGTCCAGGCCGCCTCGGTGGCGTCTTCCGGCAGCCCGGCCCGCGCTTCTTCCAGCGTCATGCGGGTGCCGCCGATCTGCTCCAGCAGATTCTCGGCCTTCACCTTCAGGCCCTGCTGAGCCACCCGGGCGCCTTCCAGCTTGCCGCGGATCCCGTTGAGCCTTCCTTCCGCTTCGGAACGGCCTGCTTCCAGTTCCCGGATCTTCGCATCGGTGTCATCGAGCGCCTTGCGCGAATCGGTGAGCTGGGCTTCCACCTCATGGCGGCCGGCCAGCTTGATCTCGAGATCCTTTTTGAGCTCCGGCAGAGGTGTTGCACTGTTGGCAATGCCCTGCTGGAGATTGTCCTGCTGCTCCGAGAGCTCCGTGCGCTGCCGGACCAGCCGGTCCCGCGCGGTTTCCGAGGCGGCGAGCCGGCTCTGCAGGCTCTGCCACTCACCGTTCAGGCCGTGATAGTGGTCGCGGCTGGCCCGCGCCTTGTCACGGGCCGCAGTGAGGGCGGTTTCCGTTTCTTCCCGGAGGCGGGACAGTTCGACTCGCCGTTCCGTCTGACCTTCCTGAGCCCCGAGCGCTTCGGCCAGAGCGGCCCGGGCTTCCTCCAGGCGACCGGACTCCTCTGTCACCTGGTTGAGCAGTTCCTCGCGCTCGCGGGCAAGACGTGCCCGTCGGGCGTCCGCTTCCTCGAGCTGAACCCGGCGAACCCCGTGATCCGTCTTCAGCTCGCCGAGCGACTGGTTCAGCGCATTGATGTCTGCCTGACGGGCTTCCCGAACGGCCTCCAGGCTCTCGATCCGGCTCCGGCCTTCGGTAAGACGCACCGTCAGCTCGGCCAGCGTCTGCTCGGCCTCTTCCACACGAAGATTGAGAGTTTCGAGCTCCTGGGCCCGCTGGATGATGCCGGCTTCCTGGTCGGCGATGACGTAGCGGCGGATCCAGTCCGGTCCGACCCAGACACCCTGACGGGTGATGATGCTCTCTCCCGGCTCCAGGCTCTCCCGGTTCGACATGGCTACGGCCACGGACTCGGCAGCGTAGATACCCTGCAGCACCGAACCGAGATGCAGATCGTGGCTGCGGATGAGTGACGCGAGGCTCGGCAGGTCACCGGACATGTTCACGTCCCGGCTCGCTTCCATGAGGGTGACGCCGCCGTCCTCGAAGGAATCGACGGCAGAAACATAGTCCTCCAGCCGCGCCACGCGGATGGCCTGCAGGTGATCGCCCAGCACCGTTTCCACCGCCTGTTCCCAGCCCGGCACCACGGACAGCACTTCGCCGAGCCGTTCCGCCTGCGCCAGCCCCTGAGCCTCGATCCAGTCGTGCGCTTCCCGCTCCTCGCGGCCGAGGGCAGCCCGTTGCAGGGCCTCCAGGCTGGCCAGCTCGTGACGCAGGTCGTGCAGATCGTTGCGGGCTTCGTCCAGGTTGCGTTCACGCATGATCAGATCTTCGCGGGCCGCGGCCAGCTCCTTGATGCAGTCGTCGATTTCCGCCTCGAGACGGCGGCGCCGGTCTTCCACCGCCTCGATCTCCGCCGCCAGGGTGCTGACTTCGTCGGAACCGACGGGCGCCGGTGCTGCGGCATCGGTCTCGAGCTGCTGATGGCGGCTCTTCAGACGGCCGAGCAGCTGCTCCAGGTGCTCGATTCTGGATGCCTGGACTTCCGCATTCCGCTCGTGCTCCGCCGCGGTGCGGGTGAATTCGTCCCAGTCCTGCTGCCAGCCCCGGAATTTCTGCTCCAGCGCCTGTGCGGCTTCCGCGGCGGCCTTGTCCGTGAACTCGGCTTCCCGGACCTCCGGGCCGATGCGGGCGATCTGACCCTTCAGCTCGTCGATCTCGCTCTCGTCCATGTCCAGCTGCCGGGCAGTCTCCTGGGCGCGCTGGGCAACGGTCGACAGATCCAGCTCGAGCTGCTTGACCCGCTCCTGATTGAACTGGATGGCCTCCTCGATGCGGGCGATGTCCGCGCCGAGCTGATAGTAGCGGCCCTGAATCTCATTGAAGCTTTCGCTCTGATCCGCGTGTGCCTGACGGCAGGCTTCGATCTCCGTGTCCAGGTGCTGCTGACTGGCGGCGGCCTGTTCGAATTCCACTTCCAGCGACTGTATTTCGGACTGCCGGCCGGCCAGCTCGGCTTCCAGGGCGCTGTATTTGAGCGCATACAGCTGAGCAGTGAGCTGCCGCTCCTCCTCCTTGAGCACCCGGTAGCGCTCGGCGGCTTTCGCCTGGCGGTCCAGGTGCTTGAGCTGCTTGTCCAGCTCTTCCCGGATGTCGTTGAGACGGGACAGATTCTCCCGGGTATGCCGGATCCGGTTCTCCGTTTCCCGGCGCCGCTCCTTATACTTGCTGATGCCAGCCGCTTCTTCCAGATAGACCCGCAGATCCTCCGGCTTGGCTTCCACCAGCTGATTGATCATGCCCTGCTCGATGATCGAATAGCTGCGCGGGCCGAATCCGGTCCCGAGGAAGATGTCCATGATGTCCCGCCGCCGACATTTGTTGCCGTTCAGGAAATAGGCGGACTGGGAATCCCGGGTGACCTGCCGGCGGATCGATATCTCGGCGTAGGCCGCGTACTCGCCGCCGATCCGGCCATCCCGATTGTCGAAGATGAGCTCGATGCTGGCGATGGCCGTCGGTTTTCTCGAGTTCGAACCGTTGAAGATGACGTCGGTCAGGTTCTCGCCGCGCAGCTGCTTGGCGGAGCTTTCGCCCATGACCCAGCGCACGGCATCGATGATGTTGGATTTGCCGCAGCCGTTCGGGCCGACCACGGCACACCGGTTACTGGGGAGGGTGACCGTCGTCGGGTCGACGAAAGATTTGAACCCTGCGAGCTTGATCTGCTTTAGCCGCATCGGGTGGGGGGATCACCAGTCAGAAGTTCGAAGTAGTCTAAAGCAATTGTAAGAGCAGCGTAACACCCGCATGCGTCGCGAACACTGAAAAAACGCGGGAACCGCGTTCACCGGGTACCGTTGGCTCCAACGCAGCCGGCCGCGAGCTTCCGCTCCCGCGCGTGGTAGGCACGGACCAGTTCCTCCACCCGCTCGAACTCTCCACCGTCGATGGCATCCAACAGCGCCTGGTGATAGCGGAGGGTGTCCCGGGCGTCGTAAGACGGATGCCGCGAAACCAGGTGCTCCATCCGGAGCCCGGCGGGAATCAGCCCCTTCAGCACGGCGCTCAGGTAGAAGTTGTCCAGCGGCGGCAGGCTCGCCAGCAGAAATGCCTTGCGGGCTTCCAGGACGGCGGCGGTGTCTGCCTCCCGGACCGCCCGGGCCATCTCCTCGATGGCTTCGGTGAGCCTGGACAGATCGGGGCGTTCCAGACCGGCCAGCTTGCCGAAGCACAGAGATTGCATCTGCGCGAACACCTCGCAGAAATCGGCAATTTCATTGCTTTCCATGGAGCTCACCACCGCACCGCGGCGGGGGATGATCTCGATCAGATGCCGGGATTCCAGGATCAGGAGCGCCTCGCGCACCGATCCTCGGGAAACACCGAGCTCGCCTGCGACCTTGAGCTCCTGAATGCGGCTGGCGGGCGCCAGACGGCCGGCGATGATCTCCGCACCCAGGTGATCGGCGATCTGCTCTGTCAGAGTGAGCTGCGGCTCGAACCCCAACTGCCCATCGACCTTCCTCTCAGCCTTCGTCGTCTCCACAAAACCTCTCCTGGCTTGCGGGCGCAAACCGCACCCGGACTCATTTCGACCGTGGCGGAGCGGATTGGTTCGATCACGGTAACCGCGCAGTCAGGCAGCAGGCGGCGCCAGCGAGGCCTCCAGCTGTCTGGGCTCGGTCCAGTCCGAAAGCGTCAGCGCTTCCGACTGCCATTCCCAGTCGCCCGGATGGGCCATGGCCGTGCCGGAACGGCTGAGCCGGACGACGATCTCGATCTCTGACGCCCGGGACAGCGGGAGTGCGGGATTCATGCTGACGGCATCGTCCAGGCGGACGGTACGCGGAAACCCGGTGGCCGGGCGTCGGACCACGGCATAGGGCATGCCGCCGCCCACGGGCCGGGCGATGACGAACAGGGTCATGCCCTCGGGCACGGCGGCATCCGCGTCGATCGCCACATCCACCGCACCGGGCATGACGCCGAGCCTGGCTCTCGCTTCCTGGAATCCCGCCTCCAGCGTCTGCCGATGTCCCGTCTGCAGTGACGTGGACAGCGCCCGGTTGAGAAGACTCACCGACTCCCGATACTCGCCCCGCTGAAAGGCGTCGATGGCATACATCTCCAGCACCAGCGGCTGGCTCGGATTACGCTCGAGAATCCGCTCGGCGATGACGCGGCTGGTCTCGTCGATCTGGCCGTTCGCCGCCATGTATCTGGCCTGCAGCCAGAAGATGTCGATACTGGGGTCGTCACCGCCGTGGGTCTGCCGGGCCATGGAGAAGGCTTCGGCGGCCCCGGCGAACTGCCCGAGCCTGAGCTTGGCGTGACCGAGCAGGTACCAGCTCTTCGCATCCCCGGGTTTCGAATCCACCCGCGCCTGAAGACGCGTACGCCAGTCCGTGAGCGCCACCTTGTCCGTGGCAGGATCCAGCTCGAAAACCGCATCCGCACCGGCCAGCCGCATGGCGGCCGGATCTCCCACCAGGCTGTAGACGAGCACCGAGGCCACCACCAGCAGCGCGGCACTCACCAGCGCCAGCGCCACGGGCCGTTCCGTCGACGCCGCTTCCCGGGCCGGATGGCCGGCGGCGCTGTCCACGTCTTCGAGCAGCGCCGCACCCAGCTCGGCTTCGAGCACCGAACGGTCCTCTCCGATCACCATCCCCCCGCTCATCTCCGCGCGAAGTTCCTCCAGCCGGTCCTGATAGAGGGCGGTGACGGTGGCCGCACGGTCGTCCTCCTGACGCGCCCGCTTCGAACGCAGAGCTCCCAGCACCAGCAGCGCGCCGGCCGCCAGCAGCAGCGTGGCCCAGAGATAGAACACGATCAGCGGTCCCCGGCCTTCAGGAGCGACTCCACCCGGGCCCGGTCTTCAGCGGTCAGCGTGACCTGGGGCTTCGCCCGGACCATTCGCAGGAGGATCCAGATGCCGATCAGCCCGAATACCACCGGCGCCAGCCAGAGGACCCAGGTGCCCGGTTTGAACGGCGGGTCATAGAGCACGAAATCGCCGTAACGTTCCTGCAGGTAGTCACGCACCTCCTGATCGGTCATCTCCTCTTCCACCAGCAGCCGCCAGACGGTGGTGCGCAGATCCCGAGCGATGGGTGCATCGGAGCCGGACAGGTTGGTGTTCAGACACTTGGGGCAGCGGAACTCGTCGATCAGTGCCCGGTAACGGCTCTCCATTTCCTCGGACGGAAAATCGAAGACGTCCACCTGTCCTGCCGCGAACGTGGACGGAGCCAGGCCGGGTGTAAGCACCAGACCGATGATCAGGATCACGGCGAGCCGCAGCTTACTCATACGCGGAAGCCACCTCGAGCCGCTCCATCAGCGGGGCGATTTCGTTGCGCCAGACCCGCGGATTGATTTCACCCACCCGCTTGTAGACGATTTTCCCCTCGGCATCGAGCAGGAAGCTCTCCGGAGCTCCGTATACGCCGAGCTCCACTCCGAGCAGGCCGTCCGCATCCTCCAGCACGAACTCGTACGGGTTGCCGAAGTCCCGCAGCCAGCGCAGGGCCTTGGTCCGGTCGTCCTTGTAGTTGACACCCACCAGACGCAGTCCGGTGAGCTCGTCGATCCGCATCAGCTCCTCGTGCTCCGCCTTGCAGGTGGGACACCAGGTCGCCCAGACGTTCACCAGCACCGGAGCGCCCAGGAGGTCCGACCGGCTGACCACACGCTCCGGTTCACCCAGCACGGTGGCCGTGAATTCCGGGAAGGGTTTGTCCAGCAGCGCCGACGGCAGCCGGTGGGGATCCTCCAGCCGAAAACCCAGGTAGCCGAGCACCACGATCAGCGAGAATATGCCCAGCGGGACGAAAAGACTGGCTCTATTCACGAGTCACGAGGCTCCTCAGACCGTCGCCGCCGCGCCGGCCGCGGCGCGTGCGTCTCTTTTCACTCTCAGGCGCCGATAGCGGCTGTCCAGCACGGCCAGGACGCCGCCCAGCGACATCAGCAGACCGCCGAGCCAGATCCACCGGACGAACGGCTTGACCTGTATACGTACGGCCCAGGCACCGTCCTCCAGCGGTTCCCCGAGCGACAGGTAGACGTCACGGGTCAGACCGGGATCGATGGCTGCCTCCGTCATCACATTGCGCCGGGCCAGATAATTGCGTTTCTGCGGCCGGAGGCTGTACCGCCGGCCGGATTCGACCACCGCGAACTCACCCTGATCCGCCAGGTAGTTCGGACCGCTGACCCGCTCCACGCCGACGAACCGGAAACTCAGGTCGCCCAGCTCGAGCGTGTCTCCCGGAGCCATGCGCAGATCCTTTTCCACGGACAGCGCCGAGGTGACCGCCACGCCGATCAGCGCCACGGCGAAGCCCATGTGTGCCACCTGCATACCCACGTAAGCCAGCGGCGGGGTGCCCCTGCGCAGGCGCCGGACCAGATCCGCTCCGTGGCTGCCCAGAATCCAGAACGCCAGCACCAGCGTCAGCATCACCTGCCAGGACACCGCGTCCGCCAGCACCAGCGGCAGACCCACGCCCAGCAGCAGGCTCATGGCAGCCACCCAGCCCAGACGGCCGAGCAGACGGCCTGCCGGGGTGCGTTTCCAGTTGAGCACCGGCGCGATGCCGAGCGCGGCGGAGAGCAGGAGCATGAGGGGTACGAAACCCGCGTTGAAGTAAGGCACACCCACGGAGATCTTGGCGCCACCGGTGAACAGCTCGTAGGCGAGCGGATAGAGGGTGCCCAGCAGGACCAGCGCCATGCTGATCACCAGCAGGATGTTGTTCAGCAGCAGAAAGGCTTCCCGGCTTGCCAGCGTATAGCTCGCCCGCGAGCGGATGGTGGCCGTGCGCATGGCGTACAGGGCCAGAGAACCGCCAACCACCAGCGCCAGAAATATGAGAATGAACAGGCCCCGGGTGGGGTCGACGGCGAATGCGTGCACCGAGGTGAGCACGCCGGACCGGACGATGAAGGCGCCCAGCAGCGAGAGTGAAAACGTGGTGATGGCGAGCAGCAGGGTCCAGGACTTGAAGGTTCCCCGCTTCTCGGACACCGCCAGCGAGTGGATCAGGGCAGTGCCCGCGAGCCATGGCATGAAGCTGGCGTTCTCAACCGGGTCCCAGAACCACCATCCACCCCAGCCCAGCTCGTAGTATGCCCACCAGGAGCCGAGCGTGATGCCGAGGGTCAGAAAGGCCCAGGCCACGTTGGACCAGGGCCGGGACCAGCGTGCCCAGGCCGCATCCAGCCGGCCGGACAGGAGTGCCGCCACCGCAAAGGCGAAGGCGACGGAAAAACCCACGTAACCCATGTAGAGCATGGGCGGATGGACGATGAGACCGAAGTCCTGAAGCAGCGGATTCAGGTCCGCCCCCTCCCCCGGGGTCATGGGTACCAGACGCTCGAAGGGATTGGAGGTGAACAGCAGGAAGGCGATGAAACCCAGATTGAGCAGCCCCATGACGCCGAGCACCCTGGCCTGAAAGGCCGGTGGCAGTTCTCTGCCTTTCACCGCAACCGCCAGCGTCCAGCCGGACATGATCAGAATCCAGAGCAGGAAGGAGCCCTCGTGCGCGCCCCACACCGCACTGAACTTGTAGTACCAGGGCAGCATCGTGTTCGAGTTGGCCGTCACATAGGCGACGCTGAAGTCATCCACCAGAAAGGCATGGGTGAGCACGCCGAAGGACAGGCCGAGGAAGACGAACTGCCCGGCCACCAGGGCCGGAACGGCGCCCATGAGGCCTGCCCGGGCCCTGTGGGCGCCGCCGAGACCGAACACGGCGACCAGCAGGGACAGACAGAACGCGACGACCAGCGCCAGATGACCGAGCTCAACGATCATAGTTCAGGGGGTTCGGCTTTTTCTGGTGGCCCGCAGACATCTCCGCGAGCTCCGGCGGCATGTAATTCTCGTCATGCTTCGCGAGCACCTGACTGGCCCGGAAGACGCCCTCACCATTGAGCTCGCCCTGGACGATGATGCCCTGCCCCTCCCGGAACAGGTCGGGCAGGATGCCGCTGTAGCGGACGGGGAACTCTGCACCCACGTAGTCCGTCAGCACGAAGGACACATCCAGGCTTTCGGAATCCCGGTCCACGCTGCCTTCCAGCACCATGCCGCCGGCGCGGATCTGGGTCCCCACCGGCGCTTCTCCGCCCACTACCGCTTCCGGCGGGTAGAACATGTTGATGTTCTCGTTCAGCGCCAGCAGCACCAGTGTCACGGACACACCGGCACCCGCCAGCAGAAAGAGTACGACTGTGAGCCGGGTTCGGCGTTTCGGATTCATCTGCTCAACTCTTCTCCAGGGGGTCTTTCCAGGGCGTCTGCGGGGAGACTGTTGCCGGGTCGGTACATCGTGCGTCTCGCTTCAGGTACTACTTTGTCTCTTCGCCCGGCATTTGGTTCGAATCGACCGACCGGGCTGCCTGGGCCGCCTTCTGCCGCTCAAGGGCCCGGGCCTGCCGGAAGAACCGGCGTCGGGCGGAACGTACGCTCAACACGTTGGCGGCCACCACGATAGCGGCAGAACCATAGGCCAGCCATACGTAAAGGCCGTGACCACCCATGGCCAGGAAATCACCGAAGCTCGCGAAGCTCACGGGCTTCGCCCGGCAATGAGTTCCCGCACCCAGCGGGTGCCCGATTCCCGCTCCAGAATGGTCAGCTTCAGCCGGCCGATCAGGTTCGCCGCGAAAAAGCAGTAGATGCCCAGCACGTTGAGCAGCAGCGGCAGCCACATCTCCGGCGGCATGCTCGGCGCCTCGGTGAGCTTGAAGGTGGCAGGTTGATGCAGCGTGAGCCACCAGTCCACCGAATACTTGATGATGGGAATGTTCACGGTGCCGACCAGCGCCAGAACCGCACAGGCCCGACCGGCCGCCTCGTTTCTCGGGATGGCCTGGCGGAGCGCATACAGGCCGAAGTAGAGAAACAGCAGGACCAGCATGGAGGTGGTGCGCGCATCCCATACCCACCAGGCACCCCAGGTGGGTTTACCCCACACCGCGCCCGTGAACAGCGCCAGCGCCGTCATGCTCATGCCGAAGGGCACCGCAGCCGCGAGGACCATGTCTGCCAGCTTCATGCGCCAGACCAGCAGCACCAGGCCCGCAGCGCCCATGAGCATGTAGACGGTCTGGGAAACGATGGCCGTCGGCACGTGCACATAGATGATCCGGAAGCTGTTGCCCTGCTGATAATCCATGGGCGCGATGGCCAGGCCCCAGACCGTGCCGATGGCCAGCAGGAGCAGCGCCAGCACGGCGAAGCCCGTCTGCCAGGGGCCGCTGATCTCGTAGAACCAGCGCGGTGAACCGAGCTGGTGCCACCATCTCTTCAAGGTTTCGGTGACCGTCATCCTGTCAAGCTACTGTTCCAAACTGACCCGCAATGCTGCCAGCACGGCAAACGGAGCCAGCGTCAGGGACGCCATGGTAATCACCCCGAGCCAATAAATCTGCGCCAGGGTTTCGATCCCCGCCATCTGCTCGAGCACGGCACCCGCCCCGAAGATCAGGACCGGCACGTACAGAGGCAGCACCAGCAGGGCCAGCAGGGCGCCACCGCGTTTCAGACCCACCGTGAGTGCCGCACCCACGGCACCGATCAGGCTGAGCGCGGGCGTGCCGACCACCAGCCCCAGAATCAGCATCGGCAGCGCCGATACGGGCAGGTAGAGGATCAGCGCGGCCAGCGGTGCGAGCAGGGTCATGGCCAGGCCGCTGAACGTCCAGTGCACGAGTACCTTGGCCAGCAGCGCCAGAAAGGCCGGCTCCGCCTTGAGCACGAGCAGCTCCAGAGTGCCGTCCTCGTAGTCCCGCCGGAAAAGGCCTTCCAGGCTCATGAGATTGGCGAGCAGCACCAGCACCCAGATGATCGCGGGTGCGTAGTCCCGGAGCACGTCCGGTCCGCCCCCGGTGGCCAAGGCGAACAGACTGATGGCGAGAAACAGGAACAGCAGCGGATTCAGCACTTCTTCGCTGTGCTGGATGAGCAGGAGCCACTCACGGCGGAGCTGCGCGGAAAAGAGGCTCACCCGCTGGCTCCCAGATCGAGCACCCCTGCATCCGCCACCCCGAGATCCTGGTGGGTGGCACAGAGCACCGAACCGCCCTGTGCCCGGTGGCCGGCGATCAGCTGCCGCACGAGCGCCTGACCGTTCGTGTCCAGCGCCGTGAAGGGTTCGTCGAGGAGCCACAGAGGGCTGGTGTCCAGCCCGAGGCGGGCCAGTGCCACCCGACGCTGCTGTCCGGCAGACAACCGGGCACAGAGTACGTCCTCGTAACCGGCGAGCCCCACGATCTCGAGCCGGGTGATCAGCGCGGTTACGGGTACCCTGCTGCCGGTGAGGGCGGCGTACCAGCGGAGATTCTCCAGCACCGGCAGTCCAGGGGATACGCCCGGCCGGTGGCCCAGGTAGCTGAGCTCTGCGGCTTCGACGGTGCCTTCGTAGTCCGGGTACAGGCCTGCGATGCAGCGGAGCAGCGTGGACTTACCGCTGCCATTGGGGCCGGTGAGCGCCACGCAGGCACCGGGTGTGAGCGTGAGATTCAGATCCTGAAACAGACGCCGGCCTTCCCGCACACAGCCGAGGCCGGTTACTTCGAGGCGGAGCTCGGACATGCCGGCGTCAGCTCACCGGGCGCACGGAAAAACAGGGCTCGTACGCACCGGACAGCTTCATCCGGCCCTGCGCGACGAACTGCTGCAGCAGGTGGTCCAGGGCCCGGACGAGCGAGGCGTCCGCATTGAGCTCGAAAGGACCGTGCCGGCGGATCATGCGGATGCCGTGATCCTTGACGTTGCCGGTCACGATGGCGCTGAACGCCCGGCGGAGATTGACGGCCAGCTCATGCGCGGGCAGATCTCTCGAGAGCACCAGATTGCCCACGTGCTCATGGGTCACCTCGAACGGGACCTGGTGAGCCATGGGTACGTTGAGCAGCCAGTTGAAGTAATAGGCGTCGCCGTCCCGGCGGCGCTGCCGCCGGACGTCCCGGATGGCCCGTCCCATGTAACGGCCCACTTCCGCCGCGTCACCGACGATGATGCGGTAACGGCTCGAGATGTCCTCCCCGAAGGTGAGTTTCAGAAAGGCATCCAGCTCCTCGAAGTAGCTCCTCGATCCCGGCGGACCCGTGAACACCACGGGCAGCGCGATGTGCCGGTTGGCAGGCTCGAGCAGAATACCGAGCAGATAGAGAATCTCCTCAGCGGTGCCGACCCCGCCGGGGAACACCAGAATCCCGTGGCCGAGGCGCACGAAGGCCTCGAGACGTTTCTCGATGTCCGGCAGCACCACCAGGTTCGATACCATGGGGTTGGGCGGTTCTGCGGCGATGATGCCCGGCTCGGAAAGTCCCAGATAGCGGCCCTCGCGGAAACGCTGCTTGGCATGCCCGACCGCCGCCCCCTTCATGGGTCCCTTCATGGCGCCGGGGCCGCATCCCGTGCAGATGTCCAGACCACGCAGGCCCAGGTGATAGCCCACTTCCTTCGTATAGTCGTACTCGTCCCGGGATATCGAGTGGCCGCCCCAGCACACCACCGTCCTGGGCGGCAGGTCCGGATCCAGAATCCGGGCATGCTTGAGGATGTGAAACACCGCATCGGTGATCCCTTCCGATGAACCCAGATCGAACAGGTCCGAATCGGAAATGTCGGTGCCTATGTAGACGATGTCCCGGAGCACGGCGAACAGATGCTGCCGCACGCCCTCGATCATCCGGCCATCGACGATGGCGCTGGCCGGCGCGTTCCTGATCACGAGCTTCAGACCCCGGGTCCGTTTTCCGATGGCGATGCTGAAGTCCGAATAGGTCTCGAAGATCGCGGCGGCATCGTCCGATTCACTGCCGGTGTTCAGCACGGCCAGGGCACACTGGCGGAACAGCTCGAACAGCCGCGTCTGCCCCGCCTCCGTGTCGGTGAGGATGTCGATCTCCCGCTGCGACAGGAGCTCGAGGGAACCGCGCGGGCCGACCGTGATGTCGACCTTCTGGTCAGAAACTGAAAGTTGCGCCGACATAGAACTGTCTCGGCATGGCCGGGAAGTAGCGGTAGCCTTCGGCCGTGAACTGGGTGAAGTCCGCCCGGTCCGCGTATTCCTCATCCAGCAGGTTGATGATCCGACCGTGCACCGAGAACGACTCGGTGATCCGTGCGCGCAGGCGCAGATTCGCCACCAGATGGCCGTCGTACTCCGCCGTATTGGCCGCGTCCACGTAGTGCTCCCCGAGGTAATTCAGCTCGAGCTCGGAGTCGAGCCGTTCGGTGGGACTCCAGATCCAGCGGGCATTGGCGAGCCAGTTGGGCGCCGTGTCCACTTCGTTGCCCTTCTCGATGGGCTCACCGCCGGCCAGGTTGCTGTCGAAATCATATTCGTGCTTCGCATAGGTGCCGGAAAGGGCGAAGGTGTGATTGCCCCAGGTCCGAATGACCTCTGCCTCGATGCCCCAGCCCGTGGTCTTGCCATCGTCCACGTTGAAGCCGGCACCGTCCCGGAACAGAAAGTTGTCCGTTCTCTCCGCGTAGGCCGCCACGTTCCACCAGCCGCCCCGATAGCCGATCTCCAGGGAGACGAGCTCTTCACTTTCGAGATCCGCGACATCCTGAAAGCGCTGCAGCCGGTACAGCTCGGTGGCCTGGGGTGGCCTGAATCCGGAACCGAAGGTGACGTAGCCGATGCCCGCGCCGATGTCCTTCTCCACACCGATCCGGCCGGCCAGGTTGGTGAAGTCGTCCGTCCGGCTTGCGGGCCGATTGTACAGACAGCCGCCGAAGCCGCAGGTCGTGCCATCGTCGCGCGTATTGCCGTCCAGCATGAGATTGTCGTAGTCGTATTCCAGGTACTCGAGCCGCAGACTGTGCACGAGGCGGGTGCCCGCCGAGAACTCCCAGGCCAGGTCATAGAAGCCGGCCAGCAGCGCACTGTCCACATCGTAGTCGTACTGCCAGCCCTGGGGCCTGACGGCGTTGTTGAACGCGGACGAATCCGTCAGCGGCTCCGCCTGCCATTGATCGAGATGACCCGACATGAACTCGAGCTGCGTGCCGAGCGTGAACACCAGATCGTCCCGGTTCACCGGCTCGAAGCCGAACACCACACCGGCGCTGGTCTGATCGTTACGCTCCACGGGTTCTCCCGGGAGAAAATGCTGGAGAAACTCCATGTCCGACGCCCGCAGGTAGGGCGTGAAATGCCAGCGCTCCTTCGTCCACCGTGAGGCGATGCGCACGGACCAGGCTTCCCGATAGGACTGGGGCGCCGGATTGGATTTCCTCAGATCACTGTCCTTGTAGGCTTCGAAGCCGTTCACGTAGGCACCGGTTTCCTGATCCAGATTGGTGAAGTTCAGCGTGTTCTCCACCTCGAAGCCGGCAATGGTGGTCTGGTGCACGAGGGAGACCTTCTGCTGATCGTGCCCCGTGCTGTCCCGATAGCCGCCCGTTCCGCTGCCGAAGGCGGTGCCTGCCAGGCGATGGTCGCCGGTGTCCACGTTGAACTCACCGGACAACCGGTAGCTGTCGTATGAGCCGCCTTCCACGCCGATGCTGTTCCGCTCCGGCAACCGGTTCACCACATTGATGGCACCGTGGAGCGCATTGCCTCCGAGCACGGCGCTGGCGGGACCGCGCCAGACCTCGATGCGGCCTGCCTGCTCCGTGTTCAGCTCGAACAGGTTGTTCACGTTGCAGAACCCTGCCGGTCTGACCGGCAGTCCGTTTTCGAGGAAGAGGAACTCACCGCAGGCGCCGGCACCAGTGAGGACGGCGGATCGGATGGCCGTCAGGTGTTCCTGACCCGATCCCCGGGCGACCCATACACCCGGCACCCGCAGCAGCGCCTCGGTCGGGTGGGTGGCGCCGATCATGTCCACCTCGTCGGCGTCGAGCGCGCTCCAGCTGCCCACTTCACCCATCCGCGCGGTCAGCTCGCCGCTCACCACGATCTCCTCTATTTCCGGGTCCCCGGGTTCAGCGGCAACCGTCAGACCCGGCAGCCAGGTTCCGACGAGCGGCAGCACGGCGCCCAGCGCGAACCGGACGACGGAAACGGGAAGCGTGTCTTTCATGTTCTGTTGGATCCTCTAGAGCGGCCGGCCAACCTCGACGGTGCACGGGCAACGCGAGCGGAGCACACGATAAGGGAAGCGGCGTATCGAGGCTACGGTATCAGCAACTCGAAGCTGACTTCGGAGGTCTCTCCGGCCGCGAGCAGGGGCTGATAGGTCCAGCGGATGGCACGGTAGTCGGCGCTGTCGGCAGCCCGGGCGGCGGCACCTTCTCCCACCACGAGGGCTTCCGGTGCGGCGAACGTCTCGCCATCCACCGAGAACGTGACGCTGGTGCGGTCCCCGGCAGCGGAGCCCTCCACGTAGACCGTATCCTCCGGCAGGGGGTTGGTGATCACCACGCTGCCGGCAGCCACGTCCTGGCTGGACGTGTTCTGAAAGACGATGGTGTAGCGGAGCACGTCACCCGGCAGGACTTCGGTCAGGGTCCCGGTCGGCGGTGCCGACATGTCCGTACTCTGGGTGCCGGCAATCCGCTCCACGGTCGTGCTGAGTGTGACTTCCGCCTGAGCGACCGGCGTCACTGCGGCAAGAGCGGCGCTCAGCAGGGCCGCGCAGACAGCCCGCCACCGGCGTGCGTGCATCCCCGGCGGGGACGTTCGATCATGAGTCCGTTTGTGCATCCAATTCATCCAGATGTTCATTGATCATTATGGTCGTGCCGGTCCTGTCCGACCGTGCTGCCGTTCACTGTGCGTCGTGAATGCGGATATCCACGGACTCCGAGCCGGGATCGAAGTCGATTTCCGCTTCACCGGCCTCGAGCTGACGCCTGACGGCCGCGCACTTTGCTTCGAGGTCATGATCTTGGTGACCGTAGTCCGTTCCTTCCCGGAGAACGAACGCCTCGATGATACTGCGAAGCGCGTCCGCGGACAGGCTCGAGATGGGAATCCTCACCGAAATGCTCCTCAGAGGTTGTCGCAACGCACCAAGAGTGATCGCTTACCGCTCAGAACCGTGAACCAGGCCCCAAACGCAATCGGTTCCGGGGTTTCTGTCTTGAAAAAACCACTTCAAGGTGCGTTACTTATCTTTCAAATCAGTAGTTTACTGGCGTTCCAACAGGACAGGGAACCATGGCAGAACAGCAGGATCACATTCTGGTCGTCGAAGACGAACCCATCACCCGCGACCAGCTCGTCTCCTACTTCGAAGACGAAGGTTTTAAAGTCACCTCCACAGGCAGCGGCGACGACGTACTTCCGCTCGTGACGGATTCGGACGTCATTCTGGTGCTTCTGGACATCAAGCTGCCCGGAAAGGACGGCCTGACGCTGACCCGGGAAATCCGCTCTCAGTCAGACATCGGCATCATTCTGGTGACCAGCAAACAGGAGCAGATCGACCGCATCCTGGGGCTGGAATCCGGTGCTGACGACTATGTCACCAAACCGTTCGACCCGCGGGAGCTGCTGTCCCGGGCGCGCAATCTGATCCGTCGCGTCCACATACAGCAGAAGCAGCGGCGCAAGAACCACATCCGCACCTTCGAGGGCTGGCAGCTCGACCTGAACAAGCGCGAGCTCACCTCGCCTGAGGGCAGCCAGACCACCCTGTCTGCGGGCGAGTACCAGCTGCTGCTGGCCTTCATGGAGCAGGCGGGTGAGGTGATGAACCGGGATCAGCTGATGAACCGGATCCGCAACCGGGAATGGTTTCCGGACGACCGCTACATCGACGTTCTGGTCGGTCAGCTCCGCAAGAAGCTGGGCGAGCGGGCGGCCAACGCCAAGATCATCGCCACCATCCACGGTACCGGCTACCTGTTCACCCCCGAAGTCGCCTGACTTCGCGGGCGCGAAACGCGACCGGCGCAGCCGTGTCGGAGGGCCGCATCGCGGCCCTGCCAGCGCGCTCGACGCTGACGACACCTGCGCCTTGCAAGGGCGGACGCGATACACTCTGAGCAAGCGAGCATCAATCAGAGGTTCCTTCAGCTTCCGCCTGCAGGCTGACGTTCGCAGGCAAGTCGGTAGATTGAGACCGTGGTAGACAAAAAAATCTACGAAAGCGCTTCCACGCTGGTGCGGCGAACGGCCTGGCACGATCAGCCCGTCGTCACCAAGTCTCTGAAATCCAGCGCTCAGACGCCCAATGCCATCGCGCGCTACCACCACGAATTCAATATCAATCAGTCCCTGACCAGCCCCTACGTCTGCCGGGCGCTGGCCATGGACGACCGGGATCCGAAGATCATCTTCGACGACCCGGGCGGCGAATCGCTGAAAACGCTCCTTCAGTCCCGCAGCCCCAGCCTGGAGGAGCGGATAGACATCGCGGTGGAGATCACCAAGGCGCTGCAGTCGATTCACGACGAAGGCGTCATCCACCGGGACCTGAACCCGGGCAACATCATCGTCTGCGACGATCCGATCGCCGTCTACCTGATCGACTTCGGACTGGCCACGCTGGTCCCCCGGGAATATCCGCAGAGCGAACCGTTCAGCCAGCTCACCGGCACTCTGCCCTACGTCTCGCCGGAACAGACCGGCCGGGTCAACCGGGTGGTGGACTACCGGACCGACCTCTACTCTCTGGGTGCGACCCTCTACGAGCTCTTCTGCGGCGAACCGCCCTTCTCGAACACGGATCCGCTGGAGTTGATTCACGCCCATATCGCCAGCACGCCGAGGCCGCTCTCCGCGATCGTCGAGGACATCCCCCGCTGGCTGTCCGAGGTGGTTCTGAAGCTGCTGGCCAAGCAGCCGGAGGACCGCTATCAGTCCGCGGCCGCCGTGCGCGACGACCTCATGGAGGGCCAGAACCACTCCAACGTGATTCCATTCCGGCTGGGACAGACGGACTCCCCCGGACAGCTGGCGCTGCCGAAACGGCTGTACGGCCGCAGCCGGGAAGTTCACCTGATCGGAGAGCAGATCCGGCGCATCCAGCACGGCGAAGTGCTCTTCCTGGACGTGACCGGACCCGCCGGCATCGGCAAGGGGGCTCTGCTCTCCGAGATCGCGCGGCAGGCTTCCGAATCCGACGTGCTGGTGGCCCGGGCGAGCAGTCCCCGGTTCGATCTCCGGGACACGGACGCCATCTGGCTGGAGCTGCTGCGGCAGCTGGTCCGCCAGGCGCTGTCTCTGGGCACGGTAAAGGGCAACGAGATCATCGCCCGAATCTCCGCTGCGGACGGTCCGGATCTGCAGTGCCTCAAGGCCTTCATCCCGGAGCTGAAGACCCTGCTGGAGGATGTCAGCGAGGTCAGCGCCGGGCTGCCCAACCGGGGCATCCGGATGCTGCTGAAATCCCTGGCGCCACACCCGATCTGCCTGGTGCTGGAGCACACGGACGAGGTGCCGGTGGAATGCCTGAAGGCGCTTCTGGACATCTCTCTGGAGAGCAGAAACCTGCTGCTCGTGTTCGCCTCCGAGCAGGGCCACGAGGCGCTGTTCTCCGATCCGAGATCCGCCACCAAACGCACGCATATCGAGATGCAGCCGTTCGACCGGTCCGACGTCCGCAGCCTGGTTTCCGACGTACTGAGCCAGTCCGAAGCCCGGGTCCGGGAGCTGGCCGCGGAAATTCACATGAAGACGGACGGCATTCCGGCGAACGTACTCGCCCTGCTGGAAGAGCTGCACAGAAACGGCTGCATCGTCCACGACCCGACGGGAGGGTTCTGGTCGTGGGACATCGACCGGGTCCGCGGCCACTTCTTCAGCCGCAACACCACCGAGCGGGTGATCGAACACCTGGAGAGCCTGCCGGAAGAGACCCGCGCCTGCATGGCCATGGCATCGGCCATCGGCGAGCAGTTCACAGTCACTCTGCTCGCCCGCCTCTGCGAGCAGCCGGAGTCCGAGTCCGAGACCGCCTCCCGACTGCGCCCGGCCGTGAGTCTCGGGCTGCTCGTCACCCTCCCCGTCGGCGACTACTCGGAGCTCATTCAGTACCAGTTCGCCCATCCGCGTATCCGCGCGCTCGTCTACGGCCGGGTCCCGGAAGGGGAGAAACCGGGTTATCACCGGCGTATCGCCCGGTACCTGGCCGAGGGTGGCCGGCCCACCGGGGCGAAGCTTCTGCAGATCGCCGATCATCTCAACGCGGCGACGGATCCCACGGAAAGCGATCCCGAGCGACGGGCGGAAGTGGCCCACTACAATCTTCTGGCCGCCCGGGAGACCCTGCGTCAGGGCGTCTTCCAGCAGGCCTACAAATACTGCCGCAGCGGCCTCACGCTGGTGGATGATGCGAGCACGCCCATCCATCTGGACCTGTGCCAGTGCGCGGCGGAAGCCGCCTTCTTCTGCGGCGATTTCGAGCAGCTGGACCGGGTGCTCGCCGCGGCGCCCGCTCAGAACAGCACCCTGGCCGAAATCCGGATCCGTGCGGCCGTGGTGCAGAACCATCTCAGGGAAGCCTGGGATCTTTGCCAGACGGCGCTCAAGGGGCTCAACTACCGGCTCCCCCCGTCGGGAGGTCCCGGCGGCGCTCTGCGCACGACCCAGCGCGGTCTGCACCGGTTCCGGGATCATCTGCCCCGCAACGGCAAACGGCACCGGCTGCCGGAAAATCCGAAGCGTCTGGAAGACGTCAACCTGCTGCAGAGCTTCCGGTTCGTCTCCTACCTGCTGCACACGGGCTATCACATGGGTCTCGCCAACCTGGTGGACTTCACGGACGATGTGCTGGCGCGATCGGCCCGGCACGGCTATTCGGCGGAGACCGCGTTCGCCTTCGCAGCGCGGGCGGTCACGGCGGCCTCCCAGAGCAACATCAGTGCCGCCAAGGGTTATGCCTTGGAGGCCCGCACGCTCGCCAACCGGTATCCGAACGAGGCGGCATCGATCCGTGCGCTCACCCTGCTCGCGGGCCTGGTGGATCCCTGGTCGAATACCCTGGATCACACCCTCTCCCTGCTCTCGGAAAACATCGGGCGGTCGATGGCCAGACAGGACTTCGAATTCGCGGCCGTGGCCAGCGCCTGCTTCTCCGCCAATGCGCTGCTGCGCGGAATGGAGCTGTCTTCTCTGAAACGCGAGCTCACGCAGCAGATCACGGACATCGGTCAGTTCCGGCACATCACCGGCATCAACATCAGCCACTTCGTGCTGCAGATCGTCGGCAGCCTGCTCGGGCAGAACGAGGCCGATCTGCGCGGCGACCGGGCACTGGCAATCAACAATACGGATGACAGGGTGGCACACGCCTATGTCTACGTGCTGCGCCTTTACTTCGCCACCCTGTTCAACGACTTCAAGGGTGCCGAGAACATCGTGGAGCTGGCCACTCAGTATGTGCCTGCGCTAGCCGGATCGCCGCTGGTGGGCACCTACAAGCTCGCCCAGGGACTGATTCTGCTTCGCCGTGGGGACAGTCAGGGCCGTCGCCAGGCCAGAAAGAATCTGAACGAGCTCAAGCACTGGGAAACCCAGGGGGCCGCCCATGTGGCATCCAAGCGCATGATCCTGCAGGCGGATCTGGCCTGGCGTACGGGGTCCACCACCAAAGCACTGGAATTCTACGAGGTGGCGGCAGACCGGGCGCGGCGGCACGGCCAGGCCAATGACGAGGCGCTCGCGTACGAGCTGGCCGCCAGGGCCTGCGAATCCGAAGGCAGAGCCGACTTCGCCCGCCTGTTCGCCCGCAATGCCTATCAGGCCTATCTGCGCTGGGGTGCCACCGCCAAGGCCAACCAGCTCGAACGGGAATTCCACAATCTGATCACCGACCACCTGTCGGTGAGCAGCGGCAGCATGCTGTCGGTGGGGGATCTGGCCGACCTGACCGTGCGTGACTTTCAGGCCAACACCACCAGCTTCGAATCCACCGAGTTCAACGAGCGCATCGTCGACACCACCACCGTCCTGCGCGCCGCCCAGACCATCTCGGGTGAAATCCTGCTGGACAAGGTGCTGACCAAGCTGCTGCGCCTGGCCCTCGAGCATGCCGGTGGCCAGAAAGCCTGCATGCTGCTGGCGCACGAGAAGCGGCTGTACCTGGAGGCCATCGCGTCCGTGGACGGCGGGGCTACACGCAGGGTGAACCCGCCGCAGCCGTTCGAGGCAACCGACGAGGTGCCGGAGTCCATCATTCAGTTCGTGGCCCGCACCCAGGAACCGCTGGTGCTGTCGGACGCGACCGCAGAGGACGTCTTCACCCAGGATCCCTACGTGAAGCGTCTGCAGCCTCTGTCCGTGCTCTGCCTGCCGATCATCCACCGCGGCGACATCACCGGCATTCTCTACGTGGAGCACCGGTGGCTGACCGGGGTGTTCACCTCACAGCGGGTGGAGGTGCTGGCGCTGCTCGCCTCCCAGGCCGCCATCTCCATCGAGAACGCCAGGCTCTATGCGGACCTGCAGGCCACTCAGGACGAGTACCGGGCCCTGTACGACAACGCCATCGAAGGACTCTTCCGGATCAGCCCAGACGGACTGCTGGTTTCGGCCAATCCGACCCTGGCCCGGATTCTCGGTTTCAACAGCATCGAGGCCCTTCAGGACGAGTATCGGGACCTCATCGACCGGGTCTTCCTGACCAACGAACAGGCGGGCCGCTTCCTCTCCGCGCTGGAAGACCAGCAGCTGGTCAACGGCTTCGAAGCCGAAGGGGTGACCCGGGACGGCCGGACTTTCTGGATGGCGCTGACGGCCAGGCTGAATCACGACCCGGAGCTCGGCGACTACATCGACGGCTCTCTCATCGACATCTCCGAGCGCATGGAACGGGAGCAGGCGGACAAGCAGCGGCAGATCGCCGAAGCGGCGACCAAGGCCAAGAGCGAGTTTCTCGCCAACATGAGCCACGAGATCCGCACACCCATGAACGCCATCGTCGGGTTCTCCAAACTCGCTCTGGAGTCCTCCCTCGACCGCAAGCAGCACGAGTACGTCACTTCCATACGCAACGCAGCGGAGAATCTGCTCACCCTGGTGAGCGACGTGCTCGATTTCTCGAAGATCGAAGCCGGAAAACTGGTGCTGGAAGCGCGACCCTTCAAGCTCGCCGATACGCTCACCGAGGTGGAGCGGCTGTTCCGTACCGAGGTCCGGCGCCGCAATCTGACGTTCGGGATAGAGAACCGGGCCGTCGACCACCCCGGCTTTCCGGCAGACGGGGTTCTGGTCGGCGACGCACTGAGAATTCAGCAGGTGCTCGTGAACCTGGTCGGGAATGCGGTGAAGTTCACGGAGACCGGCGGTATCGTGCTCGGCGCCGAGGTGATCGCCGCCAGCCACGGCCAGCTCGTTCTGAACCTGTCCGTCACCGACACCGGCATCGGCATTCCCGAAACCCATCTGGCCAGGCTGTTCGAATCCTTCGAGCAGGCGGAGACCTCCACCACCCGGCGCTACGGTGGTACCGGTCTCGGACTCACCATCTCCGAGCGCCTGGTGGATCTGATGGGGGGTGAGATCCATGTGACGTCCACGGTGGGTGAAGGCTCCTGTTTCCAGTTCACGGTGATCACGTCCATTCCGGAGGCGGGCGTGCTGCGTCAGAGCGAGCGGAGCGAGCGGCAGGCGGGAGACGTCTCTCTGGCCGGCCGCCGGATTCTCGTCGCAGAGGACAATCCCATCAATCAGCAGCTGGCGCTGGAGTTTCTGCAACGGCGTGGCGCGGAGGTGCACATCGCCGAGAACGGCCGGGCGGCGGTCAAGCGCGCCACGGAAACCGAGTACGACGCCATCCTCATGGACATTCACATGCCCGAGCTGGACGGCCTCGAGGCCTGCGCCATCCTCCGTCAGCAGTCGCTGGACATGCCCATCATCGCCGTCTCCGCAGACGCGCTGTCCGAGTCCAAGGCCGCTGCCGTGGATGCCGGCTGCAATGCCTACATCACCAAGCCCATCGACTTCGACACGCTGCTCATGGAGCTGGACGATCTCCTGCCAGGCAGCAGCGAACCATCCGGTACTCCGAGGCGTCGGGCCAGCGACCGGCCGTCGGCGGAAACGAGCCTGGATGAAGC
The DNA here is from genome assembly GCA_030425195.1 of Gammaproteobacteria bacterium. Classification (GTDB taxonomy): domain Bacteria; phylum Pseudomonadota; class Gammaproteobacteria; order Pseudomonadales; family Azotimanducaceae; genus SZUA-309. The sequence continues at coordinate 38,600 of JAUIAV010000016.1, forward strand.
GGTGGAAGCCGCGCTGCAGTCCATGTCGATTCAGCGCCTGCCCGGCATCGACATCAGTCAGGCCATCCGGGGCCACAATGGCAACATCAAGCTCATGGTGAAGCTCATGGGCGACTTCGGCACCTATTACGGGGATGCCGGGGCGAAGATGCGCGGGTTCATCACCTCGGAGCAGTTCGAGGAGGCAGAGCGTCTCGCGCACAACCTGCATGGTGTGGCCGGCAGCTTCGGTGCCAAGCGGCTGAAGGAAGCGTCCAAGACGCTGGAGCTCGCCATCGCGAAATCCGACGACACCAACCTGCTCGGCCTGGTGCACAGCTTCGAGGTGGCGCTGACCGAAGTGCTCGAGTCCACCGAAGCCATGGCCAGAGACGAGGTGAAGTTCCGGGCCAGCGACTACTCCTGACCGTTCAGCGGCCGGCAGCGTCGTAGGTGATGTCCTTCAGTGCAAGAACGGCCGCCGCCTGGTCGGTTTCGAGCCCGACGAAATCGAACAGGTCACCATCCCCCAGATGCGACGGCACCACGTGCCGGAGGCTGCGCGCGATGTTCTCCACCCGCCCGGGTGCTTCGCGGTCCCAGCCCGTCAGCATTTCCTTGATCACCTGACGCTGCAGGTTTTCCTGCGAGCCGCAGAGATTGCAGGGAATGATCGGATAGCCGCGCGCATCCGCCCAGCGGGCGATGTCCTTTTCCCGGCAGTAGTAAAGCGGGCGGATCAACATGTTGGTGCCATCATCGCTTCTGAGCTTGGGGGGCATGGCCTTCAGGCGACCGCCGTAGAAGAGATTGAGGAACAGCGTCTCCACCACGTCGTCGAGATGATGGCCGAGCGCGATCTTGTCCGCACCGATCCGCCGGGCATGACTGTAGAGAATTCCCCGGCGCATGCGCGAGCAGACCGGGCAGGTGGTCTTGCCCTCCGGGGTCAGTGCCTGAACGACGCTGTAGGTATCCTCCTCCAGGATGTCGTAGGCCACACCGATGGATTCGAAATAGCCGGGCAGCACGTGCCCGGGAAAGCCCGGTTGCTTCTGATCCAGATTCACCGCCACCAGCTCGAAATCGATGGGTGCGTTCAGGCGCAGGTTCATGAGCACGTCGAGCAGCGTGAAGGAGTCCTTGCCGCCGGAGACACAGACCATCACCCGGTCGCCCGCTTCGATCATGCCGTAGTCGACGATGGCGTTTCCCACCTGACGGCGGAGCTTCTTCTGCAGCTTGTTGCGGTCGTACCGCGCTCTGTCCACCCGGCTCGTCAATTCAGACCCCTCAGGACGCTGATCGGCGGAGCGGCGATGAGCTGACGGGTCCCGAGAAGCCCCACCACGAGGATGAGCAGAGCACCGATCAGCGGTCCGGTGATCCACAGCCATGGGTGCACGGAGGCCCCCAGCTCGAACACCTGCGTCTGCAGAATGAGCACGGTGATCTCTGCGCCCACCACCGCCACGATGCCGGCGAACAGACCGAGGGCTGCGAATTCCGCGGTGAGAGAACCGGCGATGAGCCTGCGGGTGCCGCCCAGCGTGCGGATCAGGGCGTGCTCACTCAGACGCGCATCCCGGCTCGCATGAATACTGGCGATGAGCACCAGCACACCGGACGCCAGTACCAGGCCCAGGACGAGCTCCACGGCCTGGGTCACCCTGGCGATGATGCTCTGCACCTGGGCGATGATGGCGTCCACCTCGATGACCGTGATGGTGGGGAAACGGGAGAGCAGCTCGTTCAGGAACTGCTTGTTGTCCCGTTCCAGATAGAAGCTCGTCATCCAGGTGGCCGGGAAGGATTCCAGGGCACCCGGCGAGAAGATGATGAAGAAGTTGGGCCGCATGCTCTCCCAGTTGAGACGGCGCAGATTCACCACCTCCACATCCAGGGTCTCGCCGCCGATGTCGAAGGTGAGCTGATCGCCGATGGACAGCCCGAGATCCTCGGCGTAGTCGTCCTCGAGAGAGACCATGGCCCGGGTGTCGGCGGCATCCCACCAGTCGCCGGCAACCAGCGCGTTGTCGTCCGGCATGTCCTCCGCCCAGGTCAGATTGCGGCCGGACGACAGCCTCGGACCGTCTTCCATTTCGGAACGATGCGTGGCCTCCCACTCCTTGGCGGGGATACCGTTCACCGCGGTGATGCGCCCGCGGATCATCGGAAAGAGACCACCCTGTTCCCGGCTGTTGGCTTCCAGCAGAACGCCGATCTCGTCCACGTCCTCAGGCGATATGTTCATGGCGAAGTGATTGGGCGCGTTTTCCGGCACCTGATTGCGCCATTCGTCGAGCAGCGCCGTGCGCAGGAGCAGCAGGATGAGCAGCAGCATGATGGCCAGTCCGAAGATCAGGATCTGGGCCGTGTTCTCTTTCCGGCGCCGCTGCAGACCGGCAAGCGCCAGGCGCAGGCCGCTGCCCGCCTGCATGCCGACCACCCGGCCACCCCGGAGCAGCACCGTCGCCAGCGCCCCGAACAGAGCGAGGGCACCCAGGGTTCCGAGCAGGGTCCAGGCGGTCAGCTCGATGCTGCCGCTGTACCAGATGAGCAGGCCCAGCGAGCCGGCTACTGCGGCGCCATAGCTCGCGATCTGCGATGGCGGCGCAGCCCCCACGTCCCGACGGATGACCCGCATGGGAGAGATGTTCTTCAGGTGCAGGAGCGGCGGCAGTGCGAAGGCGATCGCACAGATCAGGCCGGTCACGGCACCCAGCAGGAACGGCCGCACGCTCGGCGGCGGCAGCGCCACCGGGATGATGCTCTGGAGCATGGCCACGATGGCCAGGTGCAGACCGGAACCTACGAGCAGTCCGAACGATACGGCTACCCCGCCCACCACGGCGAGAAGCCCCACATAGGACGCCAGAATCTGATTCGGCGTCGCACCCAGAGTCTTCAGCACGCCGACGTGATCATAGTGGCGGCGGGCATAGCGATGGGCAGAGAGCGCAACCGCCACGCCCGCCAGCAGCACGCCGAGCAGGCCGCCGAGCAGCAGGAAACTCTCCGCCCGGGTGAGCGCCGACCCGATGGTGGGGCTGGATTCGCGGATCCCCCGCCACCAGAAGTTAGGATCCTCCTCGATGCCGAGGTCTGCCTTCAGCGTCTCCAGCGCACCCTCTTCGCCCTTGAGCAGCAGCCGGTAGGACAGCCGGCTGCCGGGCTGTACCACCCGGGTGGCCGGCACATCCTCGATGCGCATCAGGAGACGGGGGCCCAGGTCATACATGCTGCCGCCCCGGTCCGGTTCGGAGGTGAGCACCCGGGTGATCTCGAGCGTCGCATACCCCACCTCGACGCGGTCGCCCAGCGCCACGCCGAGCGACGGGAACAGACGTCCGTCCAGCCAGACTTCTCCCGGTTCCGGCAGCTCCGTGGTCACCACCGGCGGGGTGAAGGGCACATCGGTCACGCGGAGCACGCCCCGCAGGGGGTAGCCCGGGCCCACCGCCTTCACGCTCACCAGAGAATTGCGGTCATCCGCCGTGAAGACCATGGAGGGAAAAGACAGCGTATCGGCGGTCTCGAGACCCAGGTCCCGGGCCGCCTGGCGGAACGACTCGGGGATCTCCGCCGAACTGCCGATATACCGGTCGGCCGCCAGGAAGGTGGCGGATTCCTTCAGCAGCGCCTGATGGAGCCGGTCCACGAACAGGCTGACGGCGGTAACGGTACCCACGGCCACCATGAGCGCGATGACCAGCAGACCCAGCTCACCGCCGCGCCAGTCACGCCAGGCCAGCCGCAGAATGAAACCCATCCGCACCGGCGCTAACCCACGATCCTGCCGCCGTCGATCTCGATGACCCGCCCGCAACGGGCCGCGAGCCGGTCGTCGTGGGTCACCAGAACGAGGGTGGTGTCGAACTCCGCGTTCAGCTCGAAGAGCAGGTCGATGATCGTGGCGCCTGTGCGGGTGTCCAGATTGCCGGTGGGCTCGTCGGCGAAGAGCACGTTGGGCCGGGAGGCGAAGGCTCTGGCGATGGCCACCCTCTGCTGTTCGCCGCCGGAGAGCTGACGGGGATAGTGATCGAGCCGTTGAGCCAGGCCGACCTTCGCCAGCAGATCCCGCGCATCCTGCTCCGCTTCCGCCTCGCCGCGCAGCTCCGCCGGCAGCATGACGTTCTCGAGCGCAGTGAGGCTGCCGAGCAGCTGGAAGGTCTGGAACACGAAACCGATCTGCTCACCCCGCACCTTTGCCCGCTCCTCTTCGTCCAGGGCGGTCAGCTCGGCGCCGCAGAGACTCACCGTGCCGGCGGTGGGAACATCGAGGCCGGCCAGAATGCCGAGCAGCGTGGTCTTCCCGGAGCCCGAAGCGCCCACGATGGCGACCGATTCCCCCGCGTTGATTTCGAGGTCGATCCCTTCCAATATGGCGAGCTCGCCTTCAGCAGTAGGCACGATCTTGGCCACCGAACGGGTTTCGATCACCACAGCATCCATGGTTTCAGGCTCATCCTCTCCTTTAGGGATCACATTCAGGGCAGTCATAACGGTGCTCTGGCTCCTCGGCCTGTCTGCGGCAGCTTCGGCGGATACCCTAACTCCAGCCGCGTCAGAGGCGCGTGAGAACCCCAGAATTCTGGTGATGGGCGACAGTATCAGCGCCGGATACGGTATTCAACGAGAGGAGGGCTGGGTGCATCTGCTCGCCGAGAGCCTCCAGGCGGCCGAGTATCCCCATCAGGTGATCAACGGCAGCATCAGCGGCGAAACCACCGGGGGCGGTCTCGCGCGGCTGCCTCAGGCTCTGGACACCCACGAGCCGGAGGTCGTGGTCATCGAGCTCGGCGGCAACGACGGCCTGCGCGGTTATCCCACGGACCGGGTCAGGGACAATCTCAGGCAGATGGTGGAGCTTTCACTCTCCCGGGACGCGAAAGTTCTGCTGGTAGGCATGCAGATCCCACCCAACTACGGGCCCCGCTACACCCTCGCCTTCTCCACCCTGTATGAGCACATCGCCGAGGAGACGGGGGTCGCGCTGGTGCCCTTCTTTCTCGAGAAGGTGGCCCTGACGCCGGGGCTCATGCAGTCGGATGGCATCCATCCCACCGCGGAGGCTCAGCCTCTGCTCCTCGAGACGCTCTGGGCGCATCTGGAACCGCTGCTGGAGTCCTGACCCGGCCGCGGGGGATCGTCAGCGGCGGGTCGGCATCGCCTTGCCCACGTGCTGGTCGCCTCTGGCCCTGGCGAGCTCCACCTGTCGCTGACGCTCCGCGAATGCCGCCCGCTGGGCTTCGTCCTGCTCGTTCACGCAGTGCGGACAGCTCACCCCCTGCTCGTAGTCGGCTGAGGCCATGTCTTCCCGCGTCAACGGCCGCCGGCAGGCGAAGCACTGGGCATAGGTGCCTTCGCCGAGCTCCCGGTCCACGCTGACCCGCTGGTCGAACACGAAGCATTCACCCCGCCAGCGGTTCTCGTTCGGCGGCACCGTTTCCAGATATCTGAGAATGCCGCCGTCGAGCTGAAACACCTCTTCGAAACCCTGATCGAGCATGTAGGCGGATGCTTTCTCGCAGCGGATCCCGCCGGTACAGAACATGGCGACCTTCGGCTGACGCGCCGGGTCGAGGGTCGCCACGTAGTCGGGAAACTGCTTGAAGGAACGGGTGTGGGGGTTGACCGCACCCGGAAAGGTGCCGATTCCGATCTCGTAGTCGTTGCGGGTATCGATCACGATCAGGTCCGGCTCGTCCAGCAGCCGGTTCCAGGTCTCGGCGTCCACGTGGGTGCCCGTCCGCTCGGCGGGTCTGACTTCCGGCCGCCCGAGCGCGACGATCTCCGGCTTGATCCGCACTTTGAGGCGGTAGAACACCGGGTTGTCCTCGTCGGCAACGGAATATTTGAAGGGCATGGCCTCGAATCCCGGAACCGCTGTGAGGACGTCCGCAAAGGCTTCGAGTCCGGACCGCGCACCCGAGAGCGTACCGTTCATGCCTTCCTCCGCCAGCAGCAGAGTGCCTTTCAGTCCGTGGTTCCTGGCTCGGAGTTCAAGCCGCTCTCGGAGCGCCTCGAGGGCCTCCCCTTCACTCAGCGGCGAGAATGCATAGAAAGACATCACATGGCTCATCCCGATGACTCCCGTGCCTTGCCGCCGAGGCAGGGCGGTGACATGGGGGCATCGCCGAACCGGTCCCGCCACTCACCAGGCGTGTAGGTGTGCAGCGCCAGGGCGTGGACGCCGCCGGCGAGCTCCTCGGCCAGGACTTCATTCACTGCCTGGTGCCGGGCCAGCAGGCGCTGGCCGTCGAAGCGGTCGCTGACCAGGACCACCCTGAAATGGGTTTCCGACCCCGGCGGGACGTTGTGGCTGCCGCTTTCGTTGTCGACGGCGAGATGCTGAGGCTCGAAACGTTCGCCGAGCTTCTCGTTGATGATTTCCTCTGTGGAACGGCTCATGACGGGGACATCGCAAAAACGGGGATTATAGACCCGGAGAGGACCGCCGGCAGGAACCCCCGTCAGGGTCGGATCAGGAGCACGGAAACGTTGTCGTGGCCGCCCGCCTCGTTGGCCCGCTGCACGAGTTGCGACGCCGCATCCGGCAGGGCGCCGTCGTGGCGCTGCAGCACCTCGGAGATTTCCTGCTCGTTGACCAGGTCCGTCAGACCATCACTGCAGAGCAGGTACAGATCGCCCGGCATGTGTACCCAGGAGCGCACGTCCACCTCCACCTTCATGCTGAGACCCAGCGCCCGGGTGATCACGTTCCGGTTCGGCGCGGTGAGGGCTTCGGCCTCACCGATGAGGCCCTCGTCGACCATCTGCTGGACCATGCTGTGATCCGTGGTCAAACGCCTGAGCTCGCCTCCGCGCAGCCGGTAGGCCCGGGAATCTCCCACATGAGCGATCAGACACTGACCTTCGGCGCTGAGCAGCCATGCCACCACCGTGGTGCCCATGTCGGTCTCCGATGCACGACCCCGGGCGCAGACGTCCGCGTTAGCCGACTGCACCGCCCGGACAACGAGCGATTCAAGATCGCCTTCCCACTGGGTGAGACCGCTGCCGAGCGCATCGAGGATGGTGTCCACGGCGATCTGGCTCGCGATCTCGCCCGCTTCCAGGCCGCCCATGCCGTCGGCCAGCACGGCGATTCCCTGATCCGCATCGAAACCCAATGCGTCTTCGTTGTTGCGGCGAACCCTGCCGACATCGCTTTCAGCGACTATGTCCATTCCGTTCCAAGCAGAATTCGTTAAACTACTCCGCCTTCCCATTTCCCTCATCCAAGAGTATCGCTGAATGTTGGCTGTCATTTCGCCCGCCAAGAGGCTCGACTTCAAGAGCGCCGCCACCACGGACAAGCACAGCCTGCCAGATTTCCTCCCGGATTCTAAACAACTCATCAGGGTGTTGCGTAGCAAGTCGCCGGATGAAATCGCCAGACTCATGCATCTGTCCACCGAACTCGCCGATCTGAACTACGAACGCTACGGTGACTGGAAGACACCGTTCACGCCGGAGAACGCGAAACAGGCTGCACTCGCATTCAGGGGCGACGTCTACCTGGGACTGGATGCCAGCACGTTCAACGACCGGGACTGGGCGTGGGCTCAGAAGCACCTGCGTATCCTCTCCGGCCTGTACGGCCTGCTCAAACCGCTCGACCTCATCCAGGCCTATCGTCTGGAGATGGGCACCAAGCTGGCGAACCCCAAAGGAGACGACCTCTACGCCTTCTGGGGCAAACGGCTCACCCGTGCACTGAACGAGGCCATCGCCGAGCAGCGTCAGGCGGTGCTGGTGAATCTGGCTTCTGCCGAATATTTCGAGGCGGTGGACGAAGAGGCCATCGAGGCCCGGATCATCACTCCCACCTTCAAGGATCTGAAGAACGGCCGCTACAAGTTCCTCTCGTTCTATGCCAAGAAGGCGCGCGGCCTCATGGCACGCTACATCGTCGACAACCGGGTATCGACGCTGAAGGGTCTCAGGGATTTCGATGTGGCGGGATACTACTTCAGCGAATCCCAGTCACGCGGCGACAACTGGGTCTTCCTGCGGGACAAACCGGCCTGACGCAGGCCGCTAGCGGTCAGCCCGGGGGGGCGCTTCCAGCTCGACGATGTCGGCCAGCTGAGCTTTACGCAGGTGCAGGTGATCGGCGCGCTTCTTCTTTGCCCGGATGTTGAGCATCTCCACGCCGAACGAAAACGCCATGGCGAAGTAGATGTACCCCTTGGGCGTATGCAGATCGAGACCTTCGCCCATCAGGGTGAAACCGATCAGAATCAGGAACGCCAGGGCGAGCATCTTCACCGTCGGATGCTCCTCCACGAAGCGGCTGATGGACCCCGCGGCCAGCATCATCACCACCACCGCCACCACCACGGCCGCGACCATGATGGAGAGCTCGTCGACCAGACCCACCGCCGTAATGACCGAGTCCAGCGAGAAGACGATGTCGATGATGGCTATCTGGAACAGCACGCCGGCGAAACTCACCACCTTGCCCGTCTGATGCCCGTGGGTTTCACCTTCCAGGGAGTTGTGCACCTCCCGGGTCGCCTTGGCCATGAGGAACCCGCCGCCGATCAGCAGGATCAGATCCCTGCCGGAAATGCCCTCGCCGAGCACGGTGAAGAGATCGTTCGTCAGATCCATGAGCCAGGAGAGCGAGAAGAGCAGACCGATCCGCAGAATCATGGCCAGGGAGAGCCCGAGAAACCGCCCTCGGGCCTGCTGCTCCGGCGGCAGCCGGCCGGTGACGATGGAGATGAAGATGATGTTGTCGATGCCGAGCACGATCTCCAGCGCCGTCAGGGTGATGAAGGCAAGCCACAGTTCGGGATCGAGCAGGAATTCGGGCACGTCGGGGCATCCCCAGTTCGGGCCCGACATTGAAACACAGGCACCCGCGGCCGGAAACACGACACCGCGGGCGCCGACCCGACCGTCGCACGTCCCCGCCTGGAGGGGTACCATGTCACCTCAGCGGTTCCGGATTCCCGGCGAGCAGGAGACATGAGATGAGTGAGCTGTCCGACAGCCAGCAGACGGAAGTCGAAGCGGCCGTGTTCAGGCGCCTGGTGGCGCATCTGGACGAGCACAAGGACGTGCAGAACATCGATCTGATGAACCTGGCCGGCTTCTGTCGCAACTGTCTGTCGAAATGGTATCGGGCGGCCTGTGAGGACGCGGGAATCGAGCTCGACTACGAAGCCGCGCGGGAGCGCGTCTACGGCATGCCTTACGGTGAGTGGAAATCGCGCTATCAGCGCGAAGCCAGCTCTGAGCAGCTGGCGGATTTCGAAAGGAACAGACCCGCCGATGCCTGAGAAGCTGCACACCATCTGGCGGGACTGGCGGGGCTTCGTCCTCTTCATCGCCGTGATGCTGGTGTTCCGGTCCGCCATCGCCGACTGGAACCAGGTCCCCTCCGGCTCCATGCAGCCCACCATTCTGATCGGCGACCGCATCGTGGTGGACAAGCTCGCCTATGATCTGCGCGTACCCTTCACGCTCCAGCGTCTGGCCCGCTGGCACGAGCCGGAACGGGGAGACGTGGTGACCTTTCCCTCTCCGAAGGACGAACAGCTCCTGGTGAAACGGATCGTCGGCATCCCGGGAGACGTGATCTCCCTGAAGGACAACGTTCTCACCATCAACGGCGAGACCGCCACGTACACGACCCTGGAAGGTGAAGCCGTGCCCGCGGGTGCGGTTCACGGCCCCTATCGGTTCCGGTATCTGCGGGAGTCCATTCTCGGCAGTGAGCGCATGATCATGCTGGAGCCAGCCAGCCTGGTCTCGGGGATCACGTCCTTCGGGCCGGTCACGGTACCGCAAGGGCAGTTCCTGATGCTTGGTGACAACCGGGACAACAGCCACGACTCACGCTATATCGGTTTCGTCTCCCGGGACCGCATCCTGGGCCGCGCCGAGACCGTGGCCTTTTCTCTCGACTACGACAATTACTACCGGCCCCGTTCGGAACGGTTTTTCGCGCCTCTGTCGGGAAGTGATCTGCTGGCGGAAACCCACCTGCCCTGACCGGATCAGCGGCGCCGGCTCAGGCGGATGAGCCAGATCAGCATGCCCGCGAGCACACCGAACAGGGCGAAGAAGAGCACGAACGCGATGCTGGTGCCCAGATAATCCAGCAGCTCGGCCGTATCCACCCCGTAACTTTCCGCCAGCCAGAAGATGCCGAAGGCCACCGCCAGGCAGCCGAGCACCACCGTGCGGGCCAGCCTGCCGCTGACCCGGGTCGCCCCCGTCTTGCCTTTCCTCTCCTCGAGCAGTGAGTCGACCATGTTTCTCCTCCGGCTGAATCCGGGTGGTTTCAGGGTTTCCGACCCGGCGATCGGATCGTTAAAGTAGCCGAATGACCGGCGCATTTCACGACCAGGATCTTTCACAGCACGATTTTTCAGGTGCCAATCTGGCCGGCGCCACCTTCGAGAACTGCACCCTCACCGGCACGAGCTTCCGCCATGCCGACCTCAATCAGGCCGTTTTCACACGCTGCCGGGCGCTTCCGCAGAGGGAAGACGAGCAAGGCGCCGACTTCTCTTACGCCAACCTCCGCGAAGCCCGGTTCGAGCGCTGCGATCTGACCACCGCGCTGTTCTGTGGCGTCACCGCCTACGATCTCAGCTTCGACGCCTGTCAGCTTCAGGGCGCCGATTTCACCGGCGCCGATTTCTGCCTGCCCATCCGGGGTGCTTCCGCACTGGCCGGCTTCCGGATGACCGGCTGCAATTTCGCCTTCGGCGACCTTTCCAATACCCAGCTGAACGACTGCGTGCTGACCGGCAACCGGATGATCGACGTGATCGCACACAACTGCAGTCTCACGGGCGCGGATCTTTCGGGTTCGGAACTGTCCGGGCTCACCGGTTCCGGTCTGGACCTGTCCGGTGCGGATCTGAGGGGGGCGAGCTTCAATACCCTGGATCCCCGGCAGGTCAATCTTGCCGGGGTCAGGATGGGATTATCCCAGGGCCTCGCCATTCTCGAACGCCTCGAGATCCTGATCGATCCCGAGGCGGACTAGCAGACCGCAGACGCGGTCTTGAGCGTGCAGGACGCGGATCAGTTGATCTCGATGAGCTCCACGTCGAAGATCAGAGTGGAGTTGGCCGGGATGGGTCCCTGAGCCCTGGCGCCGTAGGCCAGCTCGGGCGGGATGTACAGACGCCACTTCGCACCCGGCGACATCAGCTGCAGCGCTTCCGTCCAGCCGGCAATCACACCGTCCAGCGGGAAGGTGGCGGGCTGTCCGCGATCGTAGGAGCTGTCGAACTGAGTGCCGTCGATCAGCGTGCCACGGTAGTGCGTGGTTACCCGATCCGAGGCCGATGGCTTGGGTCCTTGCGCATCCGTCAGCACCTCGTACTGAAGTCCGGAGGGCAGAGTCACCACCCCTTCCCGTGCGCCGTTCTCCGCCAGAAAGGCCTGACCGACCGAGATGTTCTCCGTCGCTGCGGCTTCCTGTGCGGCCTGCCGGGAAGCAACCAGCGCCTGCAGAGCCGTGTTGGCCTCCGCTTCACTGATCCGGCTGTCCGTACCGCCGATCTGATCCGCCACACCGGCCTGGAACGCGGCCAGATCGATGTCTTCACCGAATTCACGGCGGACGTTCGCCGCCATGGAGAATCCGATACTGTAGCTCGCCTTCTGGCTGTCGGTTCCCAGCTCCACTTCCGGGCCCGATTCCGCAGCCTCTGCCACCGGATTGCCGCAACCGGCCAGTCCCAGCACGGAGACGCTGGCGAGCAGCAGTCCGCCGGTCAAGTAACCGGACCAATAAGTGCGGATTTCACCCATTCTGCGGGTGTTTTCGTTCGATCCAGCCCGAAGGCATGAATACGTCATACAGTCTCCTAGTTCCGGTTGCTCATAACCTGAACACCGGGTTACATTCCTTTCATATGACCCAATTTGGGGTTTGGCTAGTCTCGCCAGGCAGGTTTGGGGGAACCTACCATGCGGCCGGGCAACTAAGAAGTGGCACGCTCCTTCGGGAGAGATGCTGCCGGAGCCCGGACAAAGCCTTCGACCGAGGTCGGTGACGACCAGGATCAGGAGGCAGCACGACGGCTGATAAGCCGCGCGCTTAGCCGACAGCATATTAACGCGCTAAACCGCGATCAGACAGCGATCAGGACACATGCACAAAACAGACGACTTGCTCACCAGAGACGACCGACGGGCAGACGGCCGAACCCGGCTGTATCGGTTCAACGCACTACTGGCGATGGTTCTGGCGGCAATCTGCCTGAACACGGGTTCCGCCGCCTGGGCCGAGCCCGGCGCCGATGCGGCACCGCAGGTCGCCATCTCCACCGCACCGGAACCCATGGATGCGGCCACCGAAGAGATCGCCGCCCTGTCTCCGCTGGACGTTCATCCCCGCACGGCGCTCGGCATCGTCGACCAGCTGCGCCACAACCACTACCTGAAGAAGCCGCTGGACGACCAGCTCTCCAGTGAGATTTTCGAGAAATACCTGTCGCTGCTCGATGGCGCCAAGGTCTACTTCACCGAAGCGGACATCAAGGAGCTGGAGAAATACCGTTACCTGCTCGACGATGCGCTAGTCCGCGGCAACCTGGAACCCGCGTTCGACATCTTCAACCGCTATCAAGTGCGCCTGGACGAGCGTCTCAATTTTCTGCTCACCGAGCTGAACGCCGGCATCGGCGACATGGATTTCGAAGTGGACGAAAACATCGAGATCGACCGGGAAAACGCGAGCTGGCCCATGGACTCCGCGGAACTCGATGCCATCTGGCATAAGCGCCTGAAGGCCGCCGCGCTGAGCATGAAGCTGAACGGCAAGGACATGGAGGAAATCCAGGAACTGCTGACCAAGCGCTACAGCAACCGGCTGAAGCAGAGCCGTCAGACCAAGAGCGAGGATGCTTTCCAGCTCTATGTGAACGCCTTCGCGAGCACCTACGATCCGCACACCCAGTACTTCTCACCGCGGACCTCGCAGAACTTCAACATCAACATGTCTCTGTCGCTGGAAGGCATCGGTGCCGTGCTGCGCAACGAGGACGAGTACACTTCCGTGGTCGAGCTGGTGCCTGCCGGCCCGGCCGACAAGTCCGGCCTGATCAGCCCGTCGGACCGCATCGTCAGTGTCGGCCAGGGTGAGAAAGGTCCGCTGATCGACGTGGTCGGCTGGCGCCTGGACGACGTGGTGGAGCTGATCCGGGGCCCGAAGGGTTCCACCGTGCGTCTCGAAATCATCCCGAGTGCCGTCGACGATGACAGCACCCGGGTGATACAGATCACCCGTAACACGGTGAAGCTCGAGGAACAGGCCGCTCAGAAGCAGGTGCTGGAGCTCACCCACAACGGTCAGAGCCGTCGGATCGGCATCGTCACCATCCCCACCTTCTACGTGGACTTCAAGGCCGTGCAGCAGGGGGATCCGAACTACAAGAGCACCACCCGGGACGTACGCCGCCTGATCAACGAGCTGCAGACGGAAGGCGAAGGTATCGACGGACTGGTCATCGATCTGAGAAACAATGGCGGCGGTTCGCTGCAGGAAGCCGACTCGCTGACGGGCCTCTTCATCAAGTCCGGCCCCACGGTTCAGGTGAAGGCCGCCAGCCGCCGGGCCAACGTCTACGCCGATACGGACGGCGAGGTCGCGTGGGACGGTCCCATGGCCGTGCTGGTCGACCGGCTCTCCGCCTCTGCGTCCGAAATTTTCGCCGGTGCCATCCAGGACTACGGTCGCGGCATCATCATCGGCAATCAGACCTTCGGCAAAGGGACGGTGCAGACGCTGGTCCCGTTGAACCGGGGACAGCTGAAAATCACTGCCGCCAAGTTCTACCGGGTGTCGGGTCAGTCCACCCAGCATCAGGGCGTGCTGCCCGACATCGAGTTTCCGGAGACGTTCGACTCCGAGCGGATCGGCGAGAGCTCGCTCGATGATGCCATGCCCTGGGATGTCATCCAGCCTGCGGTCTATCCGCAGACCAATCAGATCGAAACCCTGCTGCCGGAGCTGACCGCTCTGCATGACGCCCGGACCGAGGACGATCCGGACTTCAATTACATGCGGGCCCTGTCAGACAAAGCCCGGGAAAACCGGGAGCGCACGCATGTGTCGCTGAAGCAGAGCGTGCGGACCGCCGAGAAGGAGCAGGAGGACCAGTGGCTTCTGGATCTCGAGAACGGACTGCGTGTGGCCAAGGGCGAGGCGCCCGTGGACAGCCTGGACGCCCTGGACGAGTTGAGGAAAGCCGAGCAGGAGGCGGAGGAAGAGCCTGATCCCGCCAAGGATCCGCTGCTCACCGAGTCGGGTCACATCCTGCTCGACCTGATCTCCCTGAGCCACCAGGTGGCGCTGGTCGAACGTTCGCCCGAGGACGACGGCACCAGCATTCAGTAGGGCCTCACCACGCCCCCGGGCGCCGGCGATTGAATTTCCGGAATCCGACCCTAGATATGACTCACGGACGATAAGGACGTGAGTATGGATATCGATCAGCAGGGGGACGTCATCGCACCCGAAGGTGGCGGCCAGATACTCCTGCCCAGCGAAGCCCACCCGGGCATCATTCATGTGCTGCCCTATGAAAGGCCTTTCTTTCCCGGTCAGGCCATCCCCCTCGTGGTCGATGCAGAAACCTGGATGCCCACCCTCAAAGCGGTGCAGAAACGGGATCAGGACGTGATCGGGCTGGTGGCGCTGCGGGAAGGTGTCGACGACGACACCCCGGTCGGTCCGGAATCGCTCTACGAGATGGGCACTCTGTGCCGGGTGCACCGCGTTCACCGGGAAGACGAGCAGCTGCAGATTCTGCTGGAAGGCCTGCAGCGGTTCCGGGTGCGCCGGTGGGTCACCGAGACTCCTCCCCTGTCCGTTGCGGCCCAGTACTTCCCGGAACGGGCCCAGGCCGACGACGAGGCTCAGAAGGCCTATGCGGTCGCCATCATCAACATCATCAAGGAACTGATCCCGCTCAATCCGCTCTACGGCGAAGAGCTCAAGATCTTCCTGGCCCGCTCAAATCCGAACCGTCCTTCCGTGCTCGCAGACTTCGCAGCCAGCCTCACCTCCGCCTCGCGCCCGGAGCTGCAGGAAGTGCTGGAGACGGTGAATCTGCAGCGTCGCCTGGAAAAGGTGGTGGAGCTGCTTCACAAGGAACTGGAGATCGCCCGGGCGCAGCGGGAGATCCGCGAGCATGTGGAATCCGAGATCCAGAGCCACCAGCGGGAAACCATCCTCCGCCAGCAGCTCAAGTACATCCAGAAGGAGCTGGGAATCGCCAAGGACGACCGGACGGCGGAGATCGAGGAGTTCCAGGGTCGCCTCGAATCCCTGGACGTACCCGAACAGGCGATGAAGCGGATCGAGGAAGAACTGAAGAAACTCTCCACCCTGGAACCGGGCTCTCCGGAATTCGGAGTGACCCGGAACTACCTGGACTGGCTGACCAGCGTCCCCTGGGGCAGGCACAGCGAGGATGCCGGTGATCTCGTGGAAGCCGGACGTGTGCTGGATTCGCACCACGAGGGGCTCGCCGACGTGAAGGAGCGCATCCTGGAGTTTCTCGCGCTCGGCATCATGAAGGGCGACGTGGCCGGCTCGATCATCTGCCTGGTCGGTCCGCCCGGTGTGGGCAAAACCTCGCTCGGCCGCTCCATCGCCGATGCGCTCGGCCGCACCTTCTACCGTTTCTCCGTGGGCGGCATGCGGGACGAGGCGGAAATCAAAGGGCATCGACGCACCTACATCGGCGCCATGCCGGGCAAGCTCATCCAGGCGCTCAAGGACACCGGTGTGTCGAATCCCGTCATCATGCTGGACGAGGTGGACAAGATCGGCGCCTCATACCAGGGCGACCCCGCCAGCGCCCTGCTCGAGGTGCTGGATCCCGAACAGAACGGCAGCTTCCACGACCATTACCTGGACGTGGACGTGGACCTCTCGAAGGTGCTCTTCATCTGCACCGCGAATCAGCTGGATACCATTCCCGGCCCGCTGCTCGACCGGATGGAGGTCATCCACCTGTCCGGGTATCTGGACAGTGAAAAAAAAGCCATCGCCCGGAAGCACCTGCTGCCCAGGCAACTGAAGCGGGCGGGGCTCAAGCGCAGCGATCTGAAGCTGACCGCGAAAGCACTGGGCGCCATCATCGAAGGTTTCTCACGGGAAGCGGGGGTACGGCGGCTCGAGAAGTCCCTGGCCGCCATCGTCCGCAAGGCGGTCGTCCGGATTCTCAAAGGCGAGGCCACACCCGTCACCATCGATGCGGAAGACGTCCCGGCGTATCTGGGCCGGCCCCTGTATGAGAAGGAAGCGCTTCAGCATGGCGTAGGCATCGTCACGGGACTCGCCTGGACCGCGCTCGGCGGCGCGACCCTGCCTGTAGAGGCGACGCGCGTACATGGTAGACAGGCCGGTCTCAAGCTCACCGGCCAGCTCGGTGACGTGATGAAGGAATCCGCCAACATCGCCTACAGCTATCTCGTCGCCCACGCGGACGAGCTTGGTGTGGAAGCGGGCTGGTTCGAGAAGGCGAACATCCACATGCACGTACCTGCGGGCGCCACACCCAAGGACGGGCCCAGCGCCGGCATCACCATGGCCACCGCCCTTCTCTCCCTGGCGCGCGGCAGGGCGCCGAAGCGAAGATTCGCCATGACAGGCGAGCTCACGCTGACAGGACAGGTATATCCGATCGGCGGCGTCCGGGAAAAACTGCTGGCCGCCAAGCGTCAGAAAATCCGTGAGGTCATCCTGCCCGCCGCCAACCAACGGGAATACGAGGAAGTTCCGGAATACATCAGAAAGGGTATAACCGTGCACTTCGTCTCACGGTTCGAAGAAGTCGAGGCCCTCGTGTTCTAGTCGGCACGCCATTACATCAGCCGCAAAAAGACAACGTTCTTAAGCCGGGTGCTTTGCTCTACCATAGCGGCAAAGACCCGACTTGAGCTCCCGTGATCACGACACCCGATCCCCACGCCATCGCGATGATGGTGCTGACTTTGATCGCCCTGATGCTTTTCACCAGGGACCGCATCCCGCTGGAGCTCTCGAGCCTGGGTCTGATCGCCGTGCTGGCCACCGGATTCGCACTGTTCCCCTATCCCGGCGTCGAGCCCGTCGATTTTTTCGCCGGTTTCGCCCATGAAGCGCTCATAGCCGTCTGCGCTCTGATGGTGCTCGGTCAGGGTCTCGTGCGGACCGGGGCCCTGGAGCCCGTGGGCCGCGTCCTCGGACGGGTGTGGGGCCGTGCACCGTTTCTGTCGTTTCTCGCGACGCTCGTGATCGGCGCGATCCTCTCCGCATTCGTCAACAACACCCCCATCGTGGTGCTGCTGCTCCCGATCCTCGTGAGCGTCTGCCTGCGCACCTCGAGCTCTCCGGCCGGAGTCCTGATGCCCATGGGTTTCGCCACCCTGATCGGCGGCATGGCGACCACCGTCGGCACATCGACCAATCTCCTCGTGGTGAGCGTCGCCCGCGACCTCGGACTCAAGGAGATCGGCATGTTCGACTTCGTCCTGCCGGCGGCCATCGCCGGCGGCGTCGCCATCGTCTATCTCTGGCTGATCGCTCCCCGTCTGCTGCCCGCCCGGCCCATCGATCTCGACAATCCCTCGCCCCGTGTGTTCGAAGCCCGGCTGCAGCTGGAGGAAGCCTCTCCCTTCATCGGCAGGACCCTGGCAGACGCCATCGCGGCCACCGACACGGAGATGAGCGTCACCAGGATCCGGCGCGGGGAAAATTTCATCATGCCGCTGCCGGACGTGGTGCTGAGAGCAGGAGACCGGCTGCGGGTGAACGATACGCCCTCACAGCTCAAGCATTACGAGAAGATTCTCGGGGCCCATCTGTATTCCGGTGACCGGCAGGTGGATGAGGACCATCCCCTGTCCGCCGACAATCAGATTCTGGCCGAGATCGCCGTGGTCCAGGGCTCCACACTGGACCGGGCGAACCTGAAGTTCGCCCGCTTTCTCGACCGCTATCAGCTTGCCGTACTTGCCCTGCACCGGGCCGGCAGGGACATTCTGGATGCCAAGGACGAGATCCAGGAGGTGCTGCTGCAGCCGGCAGACATCCTGCTCGTTCAGGGCTCCCGGGATCAGATCGCCAGTCTCAAGCAGACGACGGACTTTCTGGTGCTGGATGCCAGCGTCGATCTTCCGAAAAACGACAAGGCATTCATCGCACTGGCCGTGCTGGCGGGCGCCATCGCGCTCGCCGCGACCGGCGTCCTGCCCATCGCCGTCAGTGCGGTGGCCGGCGCGGCCGTGCTGCTTGCCACCCGCTGTCTGAATCTCGGAGCAGCCATCCGCGCGATCAGCCCATCCGTGTTCTTCGTGGTGGTGGCCAGTCTCGCGCTCGGTCACGGCCTGGTGGTGACCGGCGCCATCGACTATGTGACCAGCCTGTTCCTCGCCTCCAC
Source organism: Gammaproteobacteria bacterium (assembly GCA_030425195.1). Lineage (GTDB taxonomy): Bacteria > Pseudomonadota > Gammaproteobacteria > Pseudomonadales > Azotimanducaceae > SZUA-309. The sequence continues at coordinate 56,992 of JAUIAV010000016.1, forward strand.
GGAAGGGGCCTCGCCCACGGTCATTCTCTCCGCTCTCATGCTGCTGCTGGCGATTCTGACCAACATCGTATCCAACAACGCCGCCGCGGTGATCGGTACACCCATTGCCGTCGGTATCGCGGTGCAGCTGGGCCTGCCGCCGGAACCTTTCGTGCTTGCCGTGCTGTTCGGCGCCAACATGAGCTACGCCACGCCCATGGCCTACAACACCAACCTGCTGGTGATGAGCGCCGGCAACTACACCTTCGCCGAGTTCGTGAAGGTAGGCGTGCCGCTGACCCTTCTGATGTGGGTCACCCTCACCTGGGTCCTGAGCACGCTCTACTTCTGAGCCTGAGCGATCATTCCCGCCGGTTGGCGAACGGCGCGTCTGACTGTTCCGGCGACGCGAAACCGGGCTCATGAGAGAAGTTCTCCTGTACCCAGGCCAGCGCCTCCGCTTCCTCCAGCTCCGGCTTCCAGACTTTGCCCTGGGGCTGCTGGACGTGCCAGGGGGTATCCCAGAACACCTCCAGGCCGTTCCCTTCCGGGTCGTTGAAATACAGGGACAGCGTGTTGCCGTGGGATAGCGGCAGGATGTCCACCGCGAGTCCGGTCAACCGTTCGTGCAGCGCCCGGACGTCCTCGAAGCCGCCCACCCGGAAGGCCAGGTGGTTGAGTGGATTCCCCGCCGTATCGCCGTCGCGCACGGGCACCATGGCGATCTGGTGGTGCTCGTCCGGGTCGTTGCTCATGAATACGATCTCCGGCGCCCCCGGGCCCAGCGGGCCGCGGTCGCTGATGGTGAATCCGAGCACGTCCGTATAGAAGCCGAGCATGGCTTCCAGATCACGGACGTTGAGCACCGCATGTGACCAGGTCAGTTTCACAGTTCTCCTCCTGCCGGTTCTTCCGGCCGCTGATCAATCGTCATAGGTCAGTGAAAGCTTTTCGGCGAGCAGGCCGATGAGCCGGTCCAGGGACAGCTCCGCCGTGGTGTGGCCGAACACGAGCCTGTCCGGGCGGACGATGGCCGCCTCATGGTGTTCGAACAGCCGGTCGAACCGCCCGCGCACGGCCTCCAGGCCCTGCAGACCCACCCGGGCAGCGCCGAGATGATCGAGTATGCGCCGCGATGCATCCGACAGCACGGGCTCGCCCTCTCGGACCACGACCGCAAAACCCGTACCGAGCAGGTCATCCAGGCGGGTCTCCCGGGCGTCCGCCTGCCGGACGATGGGCTGATTGAAAAGATGTCCGGTGAAACCCGTGTCCGATACCTGGTCGACGAGAACCACCCCATCCCGGATGGGCGGTTGCGCCCGGCCCTGGCCGTAACCCGACGACGCAAGGGACGCCGGTGCTTCCGGGACCGGCTCCCCTGCCCGGGCGCAGCGCTCCTGCTCCGCCAGGTGCTCCATGAGCCGGCCGATGGAAACGGCCCATTCGACAAGATCGTGGGCGTGACCGTTCCGCTCGGCAAAGTAGCTGTCGAGCAGACGTTCGTCCGCCGCACCCCGGATGACCAGGGGGAGCTTCCAGGCGAGGTTCACCACGTCACGCATGCCCGCATTCATGCCCTGTCCGAGGAAGGGCGGCGTCTGATGTGCCGCGTCCCCGGCGATGAAGATGCAGCCGTCCCGCCAGCGGTCGGCAGTGGCGGCATGAAACTGATAGACCGCGGCGCGACGGATCTCGTAGGTCCCCCTAGGGGTCCAGGGATCGATCAGACTGAAGATCTTCTCCTCGTTCAGCATCTCGGCCGCCGTCTCGCCGGCATGCATCCTGAATTCCCAGCGGCGATAGGGATCCTTCGTGCAGACGTAGGTGACCAGCCGCTCCGGGTCGCAGACCTGAAGGGTGTCGTTGCCCAGTGTGTGTCCGGATTTCAGGGTTACGTCCACCACCAGCCATTCATGATCGTAGCCGAGGTTCTTCCAGCCGATACCCAGCGCCCTGCGCACGGAGCTCGATGCTCCGTCGCAGGCCAGCGCATACCGGGCGCTGAGCCGCCCGGGGGCGCGGTCACCCGGGCGGCCGAATTCGAGGCGCACCCCGGCCCCCGTGTTTTCGACCCCGGACGCCTCGTAACCGATGAACGCCCGGACCCGTTCGTGATTCACCGCCTCGCTGCGCAGGTAGGACTCGAGCTCCGGCTGATCGAACATGTTCATGGGCTGCCAGCCGTTGCTCCCGAAAGCGACGAACGGCTGGCCGAACAGCCATTCCCGCCGGGCGTTCGCGAAGCCGGCCCGGTCGCCGGGTCGGACGGGCTGCATGAGGTCCTGGACCGCCTGCCCGCGGCCCACTTTCTGAAACGCACGGATGATCTCGCCGTCCAGATTGACTGCCCTCGGCAGACGGTAGACGGTCTCGTCCCGTTCGATGGCGGCGACCGTGAGGCCGGCTTCCGCCAGCAGAAGGGCGGCCGTGCAGCCCACGGGCCCCAGCCCGACGACGACCACGTCGTACTCCGGAGAACGGACAGCGTCATAATTGACTGTAGTCATTTTTGGAAGTTATCATTCGTGATCACAGTCAGTCAACAGAATCCCATGACGAGCCCAGCCGCTGCCAGCACCGGAGAGTCCCGGGTCACGAGAAAACGACGGGAATCCAGGGCCCGGATCATCCGGGCGGCGGAACACCTCATGCGTTCACGACCCGTGGAGGATGTCACCATCGGCGACATCACCAGCGCGGCGGATGTGGGCCATGGTTCCTTCTACCTGCACTTCAGAAGCAAGAACGAGGTCCTGATCCCCGTGGTTCGGGCAGCGGCCGAGCGCTGGGACGAGGCGCTGCAGAAGGCACTGGCCGATTGCAGAGACCCGGCAGAAGTGGTCGGGCTGTCCACCCGCCACATGGGCCGGCAGATAACCGGCGACCCGCTCTGGCGCTGGACGCTCAGGCATTCGGGCATGCCCATCGACACGCTGCGGAATGCGGTGGGCCGGTTCGCCGCCCGGGACATCGGTCGGGGGCTTCTCTCAGGACGTTTCCAGGTACCGGATCTGGCTGCGGCCAGCAGTTTCCTGTTCGGCGGGTTCGTCGCCGGCCTGCTCACGAGCCTGGATGCGGAAAATCCCGAGCAGGCCATCGATCAGATGGCAGAACTCCTGCTGAGAACCATGGGTCTTCCGCTCGACGATGCGGCCCGGATCGCGCATCAGCCCTTACCGCCCCTCACCCTGAATGGAGATCGAACATGAAGATTGCCAGCTACCTGTCCGACGACGGAACCCCAGCCACCGCCGTGGTTCAGGAAGACGCTCTCATCGACCTGAACTCCTGTGGCCTGCCGGGTGACATGATGGATCTGCTGCGAAGCGGCATCGACGTGGCGGCCATCCGGAGCGCGCTGAAAAACGGCAGGATGCTCCCCCTCGAAGACAGCACCCTGCTGGCCCCGGTGCCGAATCCGGGCAAGGTGCTCGCCATCGGTCTCAACTACCGGGATCACGTGGAAGAGAGCGGCATGGAGGCACCGAAGCACCAGGTGTGGTTCAACAAGCAGCACAACTGCATCACCGGGCCATACTCGCCCATCAATCTGCCCAGCGTTTCGCCCATGCTCGATTACGAAGCGGAGCTGTGCGTGGTGATCGGCAGGACGTGCAAGCACGTGCCCAGGGAAAGGGCGACAGAAGTCATTGCCGGATACTGCTGCGGCAACGATGTGAGCGTCCGGGACTGGCAGTTGAGGGCTCAGACCTTCCAGATCGGCAAGTCTTTCGACACCCACGGGCCCATCGGACCATACCTGGTAACACCGGACGAGGTCGGCGACCCCCATGCACTGGAGCTCCGCTGCCTGGTCAACGGCGAGGAGCGTCAGCACTCGAACACCAGGCACCTGATATTCGACTGCTACGACGCCATTGCCCACCTGACCCAGGCCTTCACGCTGGACGCCGGCGACGTGCTGTTCATGGGCACCCCGTCAGGCGTGGGTGCCGCCATGAAACCACCGTCATGGCTGGTGGAAGGCGACGTGGTCCGGGTCGAGATCGAAAAGCTCGGTTACATCGAGAACACCGTGGTGCCCGAAACCGCCGATACCGTCATCGGCTAGCCGCCGATCAGCCGGTTTTCTTCTTCCGTGCGGGTGCGCTGGCTCTGACCGGAGTGGCCTTCCGGACTCTTCCAGCGGTTTTCTGAACCTGATTGATCTGGTCCCGCGCTATCAGCTGGGACTCGCTGCGATTGATCACTGCTTATTCTCCTCGGCAGGGAGTACTACTTATCTGGAACCTCTACGGTTCCGTTACTTCCAGATACTTCTATTGGTGACACCCGTCCCGTCGAGAGGTTCCTTGACGGAGGGCGCCACGGTCGCCGTATCGTGATCCGAACGGCACGCTGACCGCCCGATTACGCGCCCGATTACACTACAGGGCGAAGCCGTCTGGTGTGCGCCAGCTAACAGTTTGACAGACACCCGACATTTCGCCGGATTCCCCGTTCACAGCGCATCGTGCGCGACCCGAACCTCGTCCAGGGTCGCCACGATCCGGTGACCCAGCCGCTTGATCTCAGCCGTGGGGGGCACCAGATCCGGCACCTGAAAAACCACGCAGCCGGCGCTCACCGCCGCCCGGACACCGTTCGCGGAATCCTCCAGCGCCCAGCAGGCCGCGGGTTCCAGCGCCAGCAGGGCAGCACCAGCCAGATACGGATCCGGGTTCGGCTTCCCCTTCTCGGTCTCGCCACCGCAGACCAGCCCATCGAAGAAGTCGAGCAGTCCTGTGTCGCTCAGCTTCCCGACCGCCGTCGTCCGCCGGGTCGAGGTCACCAGTGCCATGGGCACCCGCCGCAGGGACAGATGCTCGAGCAGCGCCCGGGCACCTGCCTTGACCGGCACCGGCCCTTCGGCAAGGCGCGCATGGTAATGATGGCTCCAGCTGGCATCAACCGTCTCATACGGAAATTCTGCGCCGTACGCGGCCACGAGAATCTCCCGCGTCTTCTCGTAGGTGCTGCCGATGCACTGCTGGTAGGTTCGAAGGTCCGCAGGCCAGCCGTGATCCTCACAGGCGCGCACGAATGCGTCCCGGGCGAGCCGTTCCGAATCGAGCAGCAGCCCGTCCATATCGAACAGCACGCCCAGCGGACGGGCACCCGTGCGCACCGTCAGCCGGCCGCTTCGATCAGGTTGTTCAGAACGTACTGGAGGATGCCGCCGCTCTCGAAGTAGGCGATCTCGTTCTCCGTATCCAGCCGGCTCATGACGAGCGTCTCGGTGATTTCTCCGTCCGGGCGGGTGATCCTGAGCAGCAGATCCTGCCGTGGACTCAGCCCGCTCACGCCCTGCGGCAGGGAGAGGTCGACGAACTCCTCGCCTGTGAGGCCCAGCGTGCTGCGACTTTCGCCATCCTTGAACTGCACGGGCAGCACGCCCATGCCGATCAGATTGGACCGGTGAATGCGTTCGAAGCTCTCCACGATCACCGCCTTCACACCCAGCAGCCGCGTGCCCTTGGCCGCCCAGTCCCGGGACGAACCCGTGCCGTACTCCTTGCCGGCAATCACCACGAGCGGCGTGTCTTCACCCTGATAGCGCATGGCCGCGTCATAAATGGACAACTCGTCTCCACTGGGTACGTGGCGCGTGTAGCCGCCTTCCGTGCCGGGCACCATCTCATTACGGATTCTGATGTTCGCGAAGGTGCCGCGCATCATGACCTCGTGATTGCCCCGCCTGGAACCATAGGAATTGAAATCCGCCTCGTTGACGGCCGCCTGCTGCAGATACTGCCCAGCCGGGCTGTCCGCCTGAATGGCGCCAGCGGGAGAGATGTGATCGGTGGTCACCGAGTCTCCGAGCAGCGCCAGGATCCGGGCTCCCTTGACGGCGGCCGTCTGCTGCATGTCACCGCCGACGGAGAAAAACGGCGGCTGCTTGATGTAGGTGGAATCCTCCCAGGCGTAGGTGCCGGCGCTGTCCACCTCGATGGCCCGCCAGGCCGGCGGACCCGTGAACACGTCTGCATACTGCCGTTCGAACATCTCCGCGGACACGGCAGTGACCGCTTCCGCGATCTCCGCATTGGATGGCCAGATGTCGGCGAGAAACACGGCCCCGCCTTCATCGTCCAGACCGATGGGCTCGCTGGAGAGGTCGATACGGCTGGTCCCGGCAATGGCATAGGCCACCACCAGAGGCGGCGACGCCAGCCAGTTGGTGCGGATCTCCTGGTGCACGCGGCCTTCGAAATTACGGTTGCCGGACAGCACCGATGCCACCACCAGATCGCCCTCGCTGATGGCGGCAGAGATCGGATCCGGCAGCGGACCGGAATTGCCGATGCAGGTCGTGCACCCGTATCCGACCAGATTGAAGCCAAGCGCATCCAGATCGTCCTGCAGGCCGGTCTTCTCCAGATATTCCGTGACCACCTTCGAGCCCGGCGCCAGGGACGTCTTGACCCAGGGCCTGACGGAGAGCCCCCGTGCCAGGGCTTTCCTGGCCACCAGACCGGCGCCGATCATGACCGCCGGGTTCGAGGTGTTCGTGCAGGAAGTAATGGCCGCCAGCACCACGTCACCATGACCCAGATCGTAATCCGTGCCCGGGACCGGCACCCGGATGTCCCGCGTGGCTGCCCGCCCCTGCAGATCCAGAGCTTCATCGAAGGCGCGGCGCATGTCCGTCATGGCCACACGGTCCTGCGGCCGCTTCGGGCCGGCCAGGCTCGGCACCACGCTCGACAGATCGAGCTGCAGGGTATCCGTGTATACCGCGTCCGCGGCGCCCGGCTCGCGCCAGAGTCCCTGGGCCCTGGCGTACGCCTCGACCAGCCCGATGGTCTCCTGGTCCCGACCCGACAGGGTCAGGTAGCGCAGCGTTTCCTCGTCGATGGGGAAGAATCCGCAGGTGGCTCCGTATTCCGGCGCCATGTTCGCAATGGTCGCCCGGTCGGCCAGAGGCAGATGGTTCAGCCCGTCGCCGTAGAACTCCACGAACTTGCCCACCACGCCCTTCCGGCGCAGCATCTCCACCACGGTGAGCACCAGATCCGTGGCGGTGATGCCTTCCGAAAGGCTGCCCGTGAGCTTGAAGCCCACCACGTCGGGTACCAGCATCGAAATCGGCTGCCCCAGCATGGCGGCTTCCGCCTCGATACCACCCACACCCCAGCCGAGCACGCCGAGCCCGTTGATCATGGTGGTGTGACTGTCCGTACCGACCAGGGTATCCGGATAGGCGACCGTTTCGCCGTCCTCCTCCCGGGTCCAGACCGCCCGGGCGAGGTACTCCAGATTCACCTGATGACAGATGCCGGTGCCGGGCGGCACCACGCGGAAGTTGTCGAATGCCTGCTGACCCCAGCGCAGAAACCGGTAGCGCTCACCATTGCGCTGCATCTCGAGCGCCACGTTCTGCTCGAAGGCCTCGTCCGTGCCGAACGCATCGACCATGACCGAATGGTCGATCACCAGGTCCACGGGTGAGAGCGGGTTGATGATCTCGGCAGGATAACCCGCATCCACCACCACACTGCGCATGGCGGCTAGGTCCGCCACACCGGGCACGCCGGTGAAGTCCTGCATGAGAACGCGGGCCGGCCGGAAGGCGATTTCCTCGGCGAGCGCCGCGTCGGACGCGGGCTGGGTCGACGCCCAGCCGGCGAGGGCACGGATGTCCTCCTCTTTCACGGTCACCCCGTCCTCGAATCGCAGCAGATTCTCGAGCAGGATCTTGAGCGACATCGGCAGCCGGTCCACATCCCCCAGGCCCTGTGCCTGTGCATCGGGCAGGCTGAAATACACGTAGTGGCGGCCACCCACGTCCAGAATCTTACGGGTGGAGAAGCTGTTGCGGCTCATGAGCACTCCCTGCTTGGTCAGTCCGTGAATGGAAGGGATGGGATTCTAGCCCGAACCCGTAACCGTTGCGCATGCTCGAGCGTCACAGGGAGCCTCTGAACAACTATGCGCAACGCTGCGCGGCCAGAGGCTTCCTATAGGCCTTCCCCCAGCTCCTTCGGTCCGGGTTTATCAGGCGGCGCATCTTCACGTTCGGGCACGAACAGATGCGCGCCGCAACGCCAGCAGTAAGTGGCCTCCCGAACGTGACCTTCCACGGAGCAGACCGGGCAGGTCCGGGTGTTCGCCGCCCGTTTGTGCGCCTCGGAGATCTCCAGCGTCACGATGCCCGTGGGTACGGCGATGATCCCGTACCCCATGATCATCACCAGGGTGGCGAGGGCCTGCCCCAGCGGCGTGTGCGGTGTGAGATCACCATAGCCGACGGTGGTCAGGGTGATCACCGCCCAGTAGATGCTGCGTGGAATACTGGTGAAACCGTTCTCTTCCCCTTCGATGAGATACATGAACGAACCGAAGATGATCACCAGTGCCAGCACGGTGCTGATGAATACGGTGATCTTCCGGCGGCTGGCAATGAGCGCCTGGGTGAGGAGCTCTGCCTCGCCCACGTACCGGACCATCCGCAGCACCCGGAACACCCGGAGCACCCTGAGGATCCGGATCACCAGCAGATACTGGGTGTCTGCCACCAGCAGACTCAGATAGGTGGGCAGGATACCGAGCAGATCGACGATGCCATAGAAGCTGCGGGCGTAGCGGCGGGTGTCCTGAATGCACCACAGGCGTACCACGTATTCCACCGTGAACAGGACTGTGAAGAACCACTCGATGCCCAGAAAGTAGAGCCCGTAGGCCTCGTGCAGGGAGGCTACGGAGTCGAGCAGCACGGCGAGAACACTGACCAGAATGGAAATGATGAGGCCCACATCGAACGCCTTGCCGGCGGGTGTGTGGGCCTCGAAGATGATGATCCGGATCCGGTCCTTGAGAGGCAGACGCGGATCTTCGGTGGTCTCCGTCATGCGGCTGATTCCAGGGAAACTGATTCTCGATTGCCCGGAGTGTATCGGGAATCAGGCAGAGGTTCCCTCACCCGCCTGCGATGGGGAAATCAGCCGCACCGGCCGCGGATCAGGCGGCGATGACCTCCACCCGGCGGGGCTTGTTTTCCTCACGCTTGGCGATGCGCACTTCGAGCACACCGTTGACCACCTTTGCCTCGACGGAATCCGGGTTGGCGTCCTCCGGCAGAGCGAACCGTCGGTTGAAACGGCCATATCGGCGCTCCAGACGGTGGCTGCGCTCACCTTCGGCGCGTTCCGGCCGGGCGCGTTCGCCGCTCATGACGAGCACGCGTTCCTCGACGGTCACTGCCACCGCGTCCGCACGCACGGATGGTATATCCAGGTCGATGTGATAGGCCTCCGGGGTTTCCCAGACATCGGCGGCGGGCGTCCAGCCGCTGTCACGATTGACCCGATCCGCGGGAATATATGGATTGAAACGGACGATGCTCATTGTTGGTTCTCCACGATGGAAAGCGTTCGACCCCTGGTTTATGGGTCCGGAAAACGCTCAACCAAGACCTTGAAAAACAGTCGTTCATCCCCAGACACGATCGCTCAGCGGGTGGCGATGAATTCGAGTACCTCGCGGGCAATCCTCGGCGCCAGGGCATCGGGAATGTTGTGTCCCATGCCCGGGATCAGGCACAGCCGCGCGCCGGGAATGCAGCGGGCCGTATCCTCGCCGCCGGCTGGAGGTACCAGCGGGTCAGCCTCTCCATGAATGACCAGGGTCTGCGCGGTGATCGTGCGCAGACGGTCCACCCGGCTGCCGTCCTCGATGGCGGCCAGCATCTGTCTGGAAACCCCCTGCGGATAGTGGCAGCGGTCGTAAACGGCCTCCGCCATCGCCAGACGCACAGCCTCCGGTTCTGGATAACCCGGCGATCCCCAGACCGCACGGTTCTCAGCATCCGTGCGGATGATCTCCTCCCGGCCGGTCACCGTGGCCATCATCCGCTCACGGATCTCCCGGGATGCCCTGGGCAGATCCGGATTCCCGGTGGACGACATCACGGAGAAAAGGCAACGGACGGCATCCGGGTGCTGCACCGCGACCAGTTGGGCGACCATGCCGCCGAGCGAAATCCCGAACACGTGGAACTGCTGCTCACCCAGCTGGCGCATCAGCGCCACCACGTCGTCGGCCATGTCCGACAGCGCGTAATCGTGGTCGAGCTTGCTGGAGCGCCCCACGTCCCGGTTGTCGAACACCACCACCCTGAGTCCCCCTTCCACGAAGGCGTCTATCAGCACGGGGCTCCATTCGATCAGCTGGGTCCCGAGCCCGCGGATGAGCACGATGGCCGGCAATCCGGTATCGCCGTGAACCTGACAGGCGAACTCCAGGCCGCCCACGTGAACGGGCCGGGTCGCGCCATCGTCGAGCATTCTCAGTGATCCTTGATCAGGTGGTAAACGGCTTCCTGTGCGCTGGCCACCCCGGCTTTGGTGAAGTGCGGAGGCAGCCGGTCAGCGGTGAACCGTTCGAGGCATTCAATCCGGCAACGGCCGCCGTACAGCGCCCGAACTTCCGCCTCGGTGACGGAGTGAGGCGGACCGTTGACCAGGGTCTGGTCGTACTCCAGCGTAAGCAGCAGGATGTGCGCGTGCTCCGGAATGATCCGGAGCATGTGGTCCACGTACTGCTCCCGCAACGCGGGCGGGAGCGCCACCAGCGCTCCCCGATCATAGACGGCCCGTACCCCGAGGATGTCCGGTGCCGAGATATCGAAGAAGTCGCCGCAGTAGAGGGTGGTCCGCGGACCCTGATACCGGATCAGATAGAACTGCTCTGTGCGAACCGCCGTCTCGCCGCCCTCTTCGAAGTATGCCTGAATGGCCTTCTCCGAGAGTTCTATCCCGGTCACCGCATGTCCGAGCGACTCCAGATAGCGCATATCCAGGCTCTTGCCGCAGAGTGGTACGAACACCGCGCTGCCCCGGGTGATCCCGAGCGCCGGCCAGTGCTTCTCGAGCAGCGCGTTGGTGTCTTCGAGGTGCCAGCCGAGCTGATCCTGCTGCCAGCGCTCCAACCAGAAGTCATGCTCCATCCGCCGTCCTGTTGCTCTTACTGTCGAACCCGGGGAGTATTATCGAATGGCCCGATCCACGGCAACCGTACCCGCCGCCAAGCTCAGACGTATCGCTCTGGAGTCCCAGGGCCTGCTCAGAACTGCCGCATTCGGTCGGGGCCGGAACGCCACCCGGAAAGCGATCGAAACCCTCGGCTATGTCCAGATAGATACCATCTCGGTGGTCGCCCGGGCACACCATCACGTGCTCCACAGCCGGGTACCCAACTACCAGCCCGATCACCTCAACAGACTCCAGAGAGACGGGCTCATTTTCGAGTACTGGTACCACGCCGCCGCTTATCTCCCCATGCGCGACTACCGGTTCGCACTGCCACGCATGGAAGCGATGCGTGCCGGGACCGAGCGCTGGATCCGCAGCCGGGACGGGAAGCTCATGGCCGAAGTGCTGGCCAGGGTGGCGGCGGAAGGACCGCTCATGTCCCGGGATTTCGAGGCACCGGCATCCGGAGACCCCGGCTGGTGGAACTGGAAGCCGACGAAACAGGCGCTGGAACAGCTCTTCATGCAGGGCGATCTCATGGTGCTCGGCAGGGACGGTTTCCAGAAATCCTACGACCTGCGGGAACGGGTGCTGCCCGAGGGGACCGACACCCGCATGCCCGACGACCGGGAGATGGCCTGTTATCTCCTGAAAACCATGCTGCGGGCCCACGGCTTCATCACGCCCAAGGAAGTCACCCACCTGCGCAGAGGCAGAGAGATCCGCAGCGCGCTGAAAACGGTCCTCGACGAATCCGTGGCACAGGGCACGCTCATCGAAATCCGTCAGCCCTGCGGAGCCCTGGCCTACGTGGACCCGGAACGGCTGGAAAGCCGGGCGCCTGCAGCCGGCGCCCGGGCTCATCTGCTCTCACCGTTCGACAACCTGGTCATCCATCGGGACCGGGTGCAGTCCGTTTTCGGATTCGACTATCAGATCGAGTGCTACGTGAACGAGAAACAGCGCCGGTTCGGCTACTACAGCCTGCCCATCGTCTACCGGGACACCCTGGTGGGCAGGGCTGACTGCAAGGCGCACCGGCAATCCGGCTGTTTCGAGATCCGGAACCTGCACTTCGAGGAGAATACGGCCGTGAGGGATGACGGCTTTTTCGAGGCCATCGCCGAAGCCTTTCATCGTTATGCGGCCTTCAACGACTGTGACCAGATCCGCCTCACCCGGGCAACGCCCCCGACGGATGGCCAGACACTGGAACGGGCACTCGCCGCCCGCTGACGTTCAGAAACCGTTCATTCGCGATTCAGAGCCGGTTCATCGCCGTCCATCCAGTCTCTGCCTCTCATTGAACCTGCTCTGGAGGCATCCATGATCCGCTCCCGAACGCTCCTGCGAAAGGGAATCCCGAACATCCGGCTCGCCGTCTCCGTACTGGCGGCCGCGGGGGTGGCCACACTGGCAGCAACCACCGCGCTCGCCCACGACCATCCAGGCGATTACGACAGGCACCGTCACGGTCCTGTCCGTTCCGGTTACGACAACGCCATACGCGTGCACGGAACGGGCGCTGGTCCAACGGCTATGCGTCGCTGCGCACCGGGAATCGGAAGACGCAGCGCTATTTCCTGCCGGGACGCTCGAGCACGCGGATCCCCGCACCCGGCCGCGCGGACGGTGACTGGCGACTGCGCCTGGGCCCGGGGACTCAGGTCCATTCGATCACGGCCACCCTGGAACCGCGCCGGACCGCTGACAGAAGACTTCCCGGTCAGCGGGAACGGCTGGCCATGGAGCGCAACCTCAAGCGGTCCTAGATCTGCCGGTCCCGACCTTCCCAGAACGGCGCCCTCACCAGGCGCCGCTGGATCTTACCGCTCGGCAGCCGGGGCAGATCGTCCACGAAATTCACCGACCGCGGACTCTTGAAGGCCGCGAGCCGTGCCCGCCCATGAGCGATGATGGATTCGGCGAGTTCATCCGTCGGCGTGAAACCCTCTGCGAGCTGCACCACGGACTTCACTTCCTCGCCCCACTCCTCGTTCGGTACCCCCACCGTGCACACATCGAGCACCGCTTCGTGGGAGAGCAGGGCTTCGTCCACCTCCTGGGGATAGATGTTGACCCCGCCGGAGATGATGGTCTCGGCGCTGCGCCCATTCAGAAACAGAAAGCCGTCCTCGTCGAAGTAACCCATGTCTCCGAGCGTGAACCAGTCACCGCGGTAGGATTCACCCGTTTTCTCCGGCGACTTGAAGTACTCGAACCGGCCCACCTCCGGCGCCTTGAAGTAGATGGTCCCGGTCTCGCCCTGGGGCACCTCATTGCCGTCGTCGTCGAGAATACGGGTGCCTTCCGGATTGGGCGTGTTGCCGACGCTCCCGGGCTTTTTGAGCCAGGTCTCGGAATCGATGGTGAACCCGCCGCCACCTTCCGTCGCCGCGTAGTACTCGTTCACGATGGGGCCGAACCAGTCGATCATGGCGTGCTTGACGTGCACGGGACAGGGCGCGGCCCCATGCACGATGTACTCCATGCTCGAGACGTCGTAAGCGGCTCTGATCTCCTCCGGCAGCTGCAGGAGCCGGTGGAACATGGTGGCCACCATGTGCGTGTGGGTGACACCGTACTGCTGAATCAGGCGCAGGGTCTCCTCCGGATCCCATTTGTCCATCATCACCACGGCCGCTCCCATGCTCATGGGCACGTTCACGTTGAAGACCAGAGGTGCCGCGTGATAGGCAGGACCGGTGCAGAGATTCACCTTCCCCGGTCCCTGCCCCGTCGCCTGCATGGCAAGGGCGTTCACGGGCGGCTGATGTTTCCGGTAGACGCCTTTCGGCCGTCCGGTCGTCCCGGAGGTGTAGAGCATCGTGGAGCCGCGTACCGGATCTTCGATGTCGGCCGGATCGAATCCGGCAATGGCCGCTTCATAGTCCTCGAAGTCTTCGATGCTGCCACCAACGGCGAGCCGCACCTCACAGTTCTGGGCGTGAGAGACTGCGTCCACACCCGTTCCGAGATCCGCATCGTAGATGACCGCCCTGGCTTCGCAGTTGTCGATCACATAGCCCGCTTCCTCACCTGTGAGATGGAAATTCACGGGTGTGAACCGGATGCCCGAACGCATGGCGGCCGAGAGTGCTTCGATGAACTCGGGGCGGTTCCGGGAGACCACGGCGATGGCATCATCCGGGCCGATACCACGGTCCCGCAGTGCCCGAACCAGCTGGTTCACCCGGGCATTCAGTTCGTTGAAAGTCCGGTCGCCGAACCGGGTCGCCAGCGCCAGCCTGTCACCCTGGGAAGCGGTGTGATGCGCCAGCGCCATACCCTTGTCCAGCGCAACGTCCAGCGACGAGTAAACGTCGGTCATGATTTCCCCTGAGTCCCCGTTGGCCATCGATTTAAGCACCGGAAACTTCCACTGTCATCCCGGTGCCGGTCGCATCACAGGTTCCCTAGAAGTAGTACACCCAGCGCAGATAGCCCTGCAGAGCACCGCCCGTGGTGAGCGCATCGCCCGCCACCGGCACGCCTGCGAACTCCTCACCGGCCCGCCCGATGGGCACGGTCACCCCGGCTTCCAGGGTGGCGTGATCGCTCGGCACATAGCTGAGCGTGGTCTGCAGGATGGAGCTGCCATCGTTCAGATTACTGATCAGGGTCAGCGCCTGGGTCCACAGCGGGTGCCACTGCAGGGTGCCGCCCAGCGCCACATAGTCGCGCATCAGATTGAACACCTCGCCGCGAAGCAGACGCACCGTGAGTGCTTCCGGCAGCAGAACGGGATTCGGCGGCAGTTCGCTCACCCCGAAACCGTTGTGGTAGTACTCGACGAACGCGTAGCTGGACCGGCCGGCCAGATCGAAGCTGTAATCCAGATTCAGGATCCCCGAAACAATCCAGTCGTCGTCCTCTTCGAGCCGGGTGGCAACCAGATCCGTGCGCAGCAGGGCGCCGCCGATGGGTATCCGCAGGGCCCCGCCATACACCTGGTCCCGATAGTGCCGGCCACCGAACAGCTCCATCTCGCTCGCGCCGATGAACTTGCGCCACTTCAGGGCGGCGCTGCTCACATCCGCCGTGGCATTACCGTCCAGATCCCGGCGCGCGACACCCAGAAACTGCAGATCGCTGCCATCGTCGAAGAGCTTGTCAACGATGAGCAGATCGTCGCCTGCCTTGAAATCCCGGTCCACCGTGGTGGGCGCAAACGGGCTGAACAGATCCATGGGCTGGAACACCAGTCCGCTGCCCCAGCTGACGGCTTCCCGACCGACGGTCACGCCCCAGGTAGCGCCGCGATACTGCAGCGCCAGCCGGTCGAAGCGGTGCACCAGCTGGTGCCGGTCGCCGCTGGACAGCTCCCAGGTCAGATCCATCAGCCGGAAGCGGTCATCCGTGCTGGACTGATCCAGGGTCGCACCCGGGCTGGTGACAAAGGCAAAGGAGTCACCGCCATTGAGAATCGCATTGTAGTGCGCGGTCAGCGACAGCCGGTCCACTGACTGATTGAACATCAGCCGCAGGTCCGCCGTGTAATCGTAGGCCGGCGTTCCCTCGAGTTCCCGCTGCAGACTGTGTTCCGGCAGCGCGGCGCCCACGCCGAAGAATTTCGCCCGCACATCCATCTCCAGCGCGCCCGCCGGCATCGCCAGCGCCGTGGCAACCGTGCACAGGCAGCCGAAGAACCTGACCGGATTCATGCGGCCTGCCGGGCGCTGTCCTCGATGATCTCGCCGTCCCGGAGACGCACCTGCCGCTTGGCGTAGCTCATCACCAGGGGATCGTGCGTGGCCGTGACGATGGTCACGCCGTGATCCTCATTCAGGCGCTGGAGCAGCTTGAGCAGTTCCTCGGTCGTTCTGGAATCCAGATTGGCGCTGGGCTCATCCGCAAGCAGCAGCACCGGATGGGTGACGACCGCTCGGGCAACGGCCACGCGCTGCTGCTGCCCTCCGGACATCTCGCCCGGGCGCCGGTCCGACATACCGGAAAGACCGAGCTCGTCCAGCATGGCCCTGGCACGCTCGTGCCTTTCCTGGGCCGGAATGCCCTGAAGCTGCATGATGAATTCGACGTTCTCGAGCGCGGAAAGCACCGGGATGAGGTTGTAGGCCTGGAAGACGAATCCCATCTTCCTGAGCCGCAGGTCGGACAGCGCGCTTTCTGAAAGCTCGTTCAGAGAAACGCCGTCCACCTCCACGGTGCCTTCATCCGGCCGGTCGAGGCCGCCGATCACGTTCAGCAGAGTGGATTTACCGGACCCTGAAGGACCGGCGAGACTGACGAACTCTCCCCGGTCCACGTCGAAATCCACGTTGACCAGCGCCCGAACGGGTACGGAGTCATCCTGATAGGTTCTCGAGATAGACCGACAGCGCACGACCGGATCACTCATCGTCGTAAAGCCTCCAGAGGTTTGATTTTCACGGCCCGCCAGGCGGGGTACAGGGCAGCCAGCACGCCGAACACCAGACTGAGCACGGTCACCAGAACGATGTCGCCCACCAGAACGTAGGGCGTCAGCACACTGCGCATGCCTGCCATCTCCACGCCCTGAGCCCACTGGCTGAGATCGATGCCGTCACCGAGCCACTGGGTCGCCAGTACCCAGCCGACCAGCACCCCGACAAAGACGCCTACGAGCATGATGATGGTGGACTCGAGGACGACCTGGACGATCACTGCCCCCGACTTCATCCCCACGGCCCGCAGCATGCCGAACTCCCGGATCCGCTCCATGACCGCGGTGATGAGCGTATTCACGAGCCCGAAGATCAGCGCACCCATGATGACGAAAAACCAGATGAGAATGGCGCTGTCCACGTATACGAACATGGCTGCCGCCTGAGGCTCGAGCTCCTGCCAGTCCATCACGTCCTGCGCCGAGAAGAAGCCGGTCAGCTGCTGCTTCACCTCCTGCTCGTACAGCTCATCGGCGAGCTTGATCGACACCTCGGTGACCACCGGTGCTTCCACCATGTTCTGAAGCGCACCCACCCCCGTGAAGACGAACTGTTTCTCCAGGGCAGTGCCTTCCGCATCGTAGAGGCCTGCAATCCTGAACCCGGCTTCCCGGTTCCGTCCGTCGAGACCCTGGGTGATCAGCACGAGCCTGCGCCCCACATCGGTCTCCAGCTGCCGGGCGAGCTCGACGCCGATGAGCACACGGCGATCGTTCCCATCCGTGAGCCCCTCCCCGGTGATTGCCACATCACCGAGGAAGGAAATGTCTTCCCGGGCCGGGTCCACGCCGACGAACTGAACACCCCGGGTTTCCCGCTCGCTCATGATCACCGCCGGAATGCGGATGCGTGCCGCCCAGCCCTCCATCTCCTCCGCGGGCAGATCCGGCTGCCAGCCCGGGGCGAGCTCGAAACTCTTCTCGATGTTGGGGTCGTCCAGATAGCCGGGCGCCAGAACCTTGAGGTGACCGGTGAGGTTCGCCACCGCCGCTTCCCGCATGTCGAACTGCATACCGCGGATCAGACCGTTGGTCACCACGACACCGGCCACCGCCACCGTGATGGCCAGCAGCAGCATGATGGTTCGACGCCTGTGCCTGAAGAGGTTCCGGACGCTGAGCGCGGTCAGCAGTTTCAGTGGCACGACGGTATCTCCTGCATCGATCGGGTTTCACTCGGCGCCACGCAGCGCCTCCACCGGCCGCATGTGGCGTATTCGAAGCGCGGGAACGAAGGCGGCGATCTGAGTTCCCAGCAGCATGATGAGCGCGGACGCCGCCGCGGCCACGTTGCTGAAACGGGGATACATGCGATCCGGAAGGTTGTACTGGCTCAGCACTTCGGCAGCGCCCGCCGGCAGCGGCATGCCGAAGGCGGCCAGCGGCACCAGCAGCGCCGCCGAAAGCGCCAGTCCGACCACCACGCCGAACAGGGCCAGAAGGAGCGCTTCCAGCGCCAGCTGCCCCATGATCTTCCCGGGCTTCATGCCGATGGCCATGAGCATGCCGAATTCCGGAGTACGCTCGAAGATCGTCATCATGAAGGTGTTGACGATGCTGAAGGTGACGATGATGGCGACCAGCGCGAAAAACAGCAGCGTACCGATGAACTTCACGTCGATGGTCTGAACCGCTTCCGGCATCAGGTCGCGCCAGTCGAGCACCCGGGTGTCCGGTCCCGCGTCGGTCGAGAGGACCTGTGCCAGCTCCACACTGCCTGCCACGGAACCGGCCAGGATCACCACCGCATGCGCCTCATCCGGAGCCAGACCCCAGGCCTGCCGGAAATCGTCGATGGAGATCTGCATCAGGGCCCGGTCCAGTGCCACCTGACCGCTCGTGAAGGTGCCGACCAGCGTCGCGAGCGTCGCCGCGACCCCGCCCTCCTTCGCCGTGCCCAGCACCACGATCTCGTCCCCGACTCGAGCGCCGAGATTTCTGGCCAGCACCGAGCCGATCACGGCTTCTCCAGGCCCGGTCAGATAACGGCCATCCCGGATCATGCCCGGCAGCGAGGACCACACCGACTCCCGGGCGGGATCCACACCGAATACCTGGGCTCCGAAGCTGCGTTCTCCATGGCTGACCAGGGCGAAGCCATGGGCCTGCTCGCTGGCGGCAACCACCGCCGGCAGCGCCTCCGCCCGGGCCCGAAGCACGTCGCTGCCTGCCAGCGTGTACTCCATCCTGGGATCGTCCTGATACTCCGGGTGCTGTATCTGAACGTGTCCCAGTGCCAGCCGGGCGCCATTGTCCACCATGACTTCGAATGTGCCGTCCTGCATGGACATGGAAAACACCAGCAGCCAGACCGCGAAGGCGATTCCGCCCGAGGTGAGCCACGTCCGCCGACGGTTCCGCCAGAGATTGCGCCAGGCAATCAGCGTGAGGCTGCCACCCGAGCGCCGCGGGGTCTCGGTGGCGCGTTCTCCGGCGAGCGTCTGTGCCGTCATCATTCGCCCCTCAGCGCGTCCACCGGTTTCAGTGACCGGATTCTGAGCGCAGGCAGCAGCGCAGCCAGCTGCGTACCGATGAACATGACCAGCGGCGAAACCATCAGCGCTTCCAGAGAAAGTGCAGGATACATGCGGTCGGGCATGTAGAACTGCCGGGCGTAGTCCTGCATGGCTTCACCCAGGTAGATGCCCACCTCCATGAGCCACAGCGTCAGACCCACGGCGAGCGTCAGGCCGATGGCGACCCCGATCAGACAGACGAAGAAGGCTTCCCACTGCAGCATCAGGATGATGCGCAGAGGCCGCATGCCGATCGCGCGCAGCATGCCGAATTCCCGGGTCCGTTCGAACACGGTCATGATGAAACTGTTGACCACGCTGAACACCACCAGCGCCATGATGATGCCGTACATGATGCGGCCGCCGATGCGATCCACCTCGATGCCCTGCTTGAGCTCCGGCAGTACCCGGTCCCAGTTCCGTACCTCCAGGGAATCCGGCAGCTCCTCCGAAAGGGTGCGCACCAGGGATGGCGCCCGGGCCACGTCTTCCGCGCGGATGATCAGGGAGTGCACCTCGTCACCCAGCCCGAATGCCGCGCGCACCGGTTCGATGGGTGCGAGCATGAGCACCCGGTCCAGATCCGCCATACCCGTTTCCAGCAGACCGACCACGTTCAGCACCATGGCCGCCACACCCCCTTCGCGGCCGCTGCCGAGGATCACCACCTCGTCCCCGATCGCCGCACCCAGGTTCCGCGCGAGCGTCGCACCCAGAACCGCATCGTCCGGCCCTTCCAGCGTGCGGCCTTCGCGGATCATCTTCACGAAACGCACGGTCTCGAGCTCCGCGGCAATGTCGATGCCGAGCAGCTGCGCGCCGAAGCTTCGTTCTCCGACGGAGGCCAGAGCGAAGGTCTCGACCCTCGGCGCAACGGAGAGCACGCCGGGGGTTGCGCGGATCCGGTCGATCAGCGCTCCGGCATCTTCGATGGTGTCCTCGAACCGGGCATCGTCCAGGTACTCGGGGTTCTGTATCTGCACATGTCCGGACATCAGCGCCGTCGCGTTTTCCATCATCACGTCGTACTGACCGACCTGCAGCGCCATGAAGGAGGCGACGAGAAACACCGAAAAGGCGATACCCCCGGCAGTGAGCCACGTCCGCCGCCGGTTGCGCCAGAGATTGCGCCAGCCGATGCGGATGCTCGGCATGCCGCGTCCGGATCCCGGTTCGGCGGAAGCGTGGTCCAGCGCCGCCTCGCTCATCAGCGGCCGCCGGATTGCAGAGAGAACACGGTAAACGTCCGGTCTTCGATGTCGATGTCGAATTCCGCGCTGTCGTAGACCACCTCTGTGTAGTTTTCAGGTTCGTCCAGCTTGCTCATGCGCATTCTGAGCGGCATGACCCGACCGCCCAGCTCACCGATCTCCAGTGTTTCCAGGCGCTTCAGAAGCTCCATGGACTGATCGAAGAAATTCTGGGAGATCAGCACGTAGTCGTCCCTGAGCACCCATTCCTCCTTGCCCCAGACCACCGGGGCCTCGTCGTGGGGAATCGCCTCGATGGTATAGATGCGGTGACCGTCCTCTTCGCGCTCTCCGGTAATGGTCAGATCATAGTGGCGCAGCAGGTCATCGGTGCGGGAGAGATCGTTGTAGGAAAAGTCGGAGCCGGCCCAGCTCTGGGACATGAGGCTGTAGGGCAGCCGGATGGTCCGGTTCAGCTTGGGCGTGTAGGTCCACATCTTGTCCCCCTGCTTGAGGGTGGCATTGCCCGCGTCTCTGGCTGGTGCGGTGAACCGGATCAGCGCGTCTTCCCGGCCCCGGGTCCAGGAAACCAGCGCGCTGGTGCGTTCCCAGTCCGGCCGGTGGATGATCATGGTGAGTTCAGTGTAGGACGTGCGCCCCCGGACCAGATCCAGCGCTCCGGCGACCAGATCCTCCGCCGTGACCGGGGCGCGGTCACTGCCGTCCGTGCCGGTTCCCGGCAGGTCCGCGCTGACGGCTGCCGGCAGCAGACAGATCAGAAGGCAGAACGTGGCGCGGCCGGGACTCATGCAGGGACTCATAGAGAAGCTTCCTTTTCCGTGGCGGATTGAAACGACGGCGACCAGACCTGCTCCAGCGTACGGGGACTCGAAGGGGCGGCGACACCGTTCACTAGCGTGCTGGCCAGGGACCAGACATAGGGTTCGAGATGCGCCCCCTGCACCGCCAGCGTGCCACCGGTGGCGATGCCGCCGATCAGATCGATGAGTCCCTGCGCCCGTTCCTCGAGCTGCTGCCGCGACAGCGTGCCGCCGGCAATCTCGTCGAGCAGACTGATCATGAAGTGGGATCTCAGCCCGTTGATCCGTTCGAGCACGGACCCGTCCGCTTCGGCCAGGGCGAGAGCCAGCTCCCGGTCTCCGCCCGCCATACGGGACAGAAGCGGCATCTCCATCATCGCCATGAGCCCCAGCGCGATGAGGGACTGCAGGCGCTCGAGGGGCGGAATGTGATCGGACAGCAGCGGCTGCAGCCGCGCCACGTATCCCTGTTTCTCCAGGGCGATGGCGTGCAGGACCAGCTCGGCCTTGTTCCGGTAGTAGAGGTAGACCGTACCTTTGGCGACGCCGGCTTCCGCCGCAACTTCGTCGATGCTGGTTTTCCGGTACCCGTACTGAACGAACAGCCCGGTGGCGGCGGTGAGTATCCGCGCCCGTTTGGCCCGCTGCCTGCCATCCGGCTCGGGCCAGAGGAAGGATTCGAGCCAGCTTTCCACTTCCTCGAATGACGTGACATCCATGACTGACCAATTTAACCATTTCGGTCATTTTGTCAATTGGACATCCCCGACCGCAGCTTGACAGTAGAGCCGACCCTCCAATAAATGTATTCGGTCCACTTTCAGAGCCTGTCGACAGAGCAACGATGGTCACTCTTCGCGAACGGAAGAAGCAGGCAGCCCGGATGCGGATCCTGACCACCGCCGATGCGCTCATCCGCGAGCAGGGCTACGAGCACACCACCATGCGCGACATCGCGGCCGGGGCTGGACTCAGCTATCAGACGCTCTACAACTATTTCCCCGCAAAGGGCGACATTCTGTTCCAGCTCCTGGTGGATCAGATCGAGGACATGTCCGATCACTACGCCGGCGTGCTGCGCGATTTCGACGGCGATCTCCTCGAGGCGCTCGACGAGCTGGCGCGTCTCGCCTGCGCCGCCATGACGAGCGGCGACAGGACCCTGTGGCAGACTGCCCTGGTGGCACTGCTGAACCAGGAATCCGGCGCCCGGGCCCTGCTCGACCTGATCGACGCGGTGGTGCATCCGTCACTCGAGGCCCTCCTGGCCGCGGCCCGGGCCGGCGGCGCGCTCAGACCCGGGGTTCCTTCCGCAGAGCTGGCCGCAACGCTCTACGACCTCATGGACTATGCCATCGTCCGCCTGCTGCTCGATCCGACCGCAGACGTCGAAGCCGGTCTGCAGAAACTGAGCATGCGGCTGTCGGTTGTGTTATCACCGCATCTCGTCGGCATCGACTGAGGAGTAAAGCAACGTGAGGCTGCGCTGGGGGCTTCTTGCAACCGGGAACATCGCCCGAACTTTCGCCAGTGCAGTGAATGCGTCGGAATCCGGCACGCTGACCGCAGTCGCCAGCCGCTCGATCGGACGGGCCCGGGAGTTCGCCGCCGGATTGGGCGCCGAGATCCTCGCCCTCGACTACGAAAGCCTCATCGGCCACCCGGAGGTGGACGCGATCTATGTGGCCACTCCCCACCCGGCCCACGCGGACTGGACGCTGAAAGCCCTCCGAGCGGGCAAGCACGTACTCTGCGAGAAACCCATGGGACTGAATTTTCCGGAGGTCATGGCCATGGTCGACGGCGCCGCACAGGCGGACCGGTTCCTCATGGAGGCCTTCATGTACCGCTGTCATCCGCAGACGGCCCGGCTCAGGGCCCTCATCGACGACGGCGCCATCGGCGCCGTGCGGCACATCCGGGCGAGTTTCGGTTTCAGCACCACGCCGGTTCCGCGGTCACGGCTGTTTGCACCGGAACTCGGCGGTGGCGGGATCATGGACGTCGGCTGTTATCCCGTCTCTGCGGCCTGCCTGATAGCCGGGACCGGGCCGGTGCGGCTCACCGGCGAGGGCCATCTGGGCGAAACCGGCGTGGACTACTGGGCAAGTGCCGCGCTCACGTTCGAGGGCGATCTGACGGCCCAGATCGCCACCGGCATCACTCTGGAGCTCGATAACACCCTGCAGATCTTCGGCGACGATGGCCTCATCCGGTTGCCCAATCCCTGGCTGGGCGGTGACCGCGACGGCCGCTGGGCGTTCGAGCTCGCACGAAACGGTCGCGACCCCGAGACGATTTCCGGCGTATCTCCTCCCCTCTACGTGAACGAGGTCGACCACGTCGCCGCCTGCATCGCCGACGGGGTACGCCAGTCGCCGCTCATGAGCTGGTCCGACAGCCTTGCCTGCGCCCGGATTCTGGACGACTGGCGCGGGGCCATCGGTCTCCAGTACCCGATGGAAACGGACCAGCATCACCGGGGACCCCTGGCCACCCTGCGCAGCCAGACCGTCCCCATCGCCGGCCCGGGGCAGATTCCGCACCTCGCCAAGCCCGTTTCCCGGCTTGTCATGGGCTGCGACAACCAGCCTTCCATGAGCCATGCGTCAGTCCTGTGGGACAACTTCACCGCGCTCGGCGGCAACTGCTTCGACACAGCCCACATCTACGGCGGCGGCCGGATGGAGACGCTGCTCGGCTACTGGCACAGGGCGCGCAACAACCGGGACGAGCTGGTGATCATCGGCAAAGGCGCCCACACACCCGACGACCATCCGTCCGCCGTTTCACCGCAGCTGACGGTGAGCCTGGAACGGCTGCAGACGGACCATGTGGACGTCTACTTCCTGCACCGCGACAATCCGGAAGTGCCAGTCGGCGAATTCGTCGATGCCGTGAACGACGAGATCAACCAGGGCCGGATCACGGCCTGGGGCGGCTCGAACTGGACGCTCGGCAGAGTGCGGGCGGCAAACGAGTACGCGGAACGCAACGGTCTGCAGGGCATGAGCGCCGTCTCGAACAACTTCTCTCTCGCGCACATGATCCGGCCGCTGTGGCCGGGCGTGCAGACGGCAACAGCCCCGGAGTTCCGGGACTATCTGGCACAGACCGGTATCGCCCTCATGCCCTGGTCATCCCAGGCCCGTGGGTTCTTCACGCCCTGGGCGGAGGCCGTCATGCAGCACACCGGCCGGGAGAATCCGACCATCACCGGCGTCCAGCCGACCATGGCCGAGCTGGCGGAAACCTGGTTCTCGGAGGAAAACTTCGAGCGTCGCCGGCGGGCCGTGCAGCTGGCCGGCGATAAGGGTGTGACCCCGATCCAGATCGCCCTTGCCTGGGTGATCCATCAGCCTTTCCCCTGTTTCCCGCTGATCGGTCCCCGGCAGATCGAAGAAACCCGCAGCTCTCTCGCCGCCCTCGACGTGGCACTGAGTCCGGCCGAGTGCCGCTGGCTCGATCTGGAGGACTGACGGGAAAGGCGGATCCTTGCGGCGCTGCTAACGCCGGCGTCTGTCCAGAGAAATCACGTTGTCACCCTTGACCACGTCCTGTTTCAGCGTGAAGGCGACTTCCCAGGTGAGCGTGGTCTCCCCGTCGCGAAGAAATCCCCGGCAGCCGAATCCCTGCGCGACGCTGAACAGTGCGAAGGTCAGGAACACCGTTTCGGACTCGTTCCACATCAAGGCGAGATTCGGCGGGCTGTCGAGCTTGGCGGTGCCATGGAAGACCTCACCCGCGGTGGACAGTCGCAGGGTGTAGGTGCCCACTTCGTTTCCGGCAATCCGCAGATTCAGATTGCCGCCGTCACCCTCCTGCACCGCAACTTCAGCGTTCACCAGGAGTCCTGTCTCGTCCGCTTCCACCCTGGCGTCGCACTCGACGGTTCTGCCGAGACTCATGCCTTCAATCAGCACGCTGCCCCGGCCCAGCCAGTGTCCTGCCCGCAGGATCACAGCAGTGCTCCCCGGTCATCCAGGGGAATGGGCTTACCAATCGGGTCCATGCACCGCGCGTCCTTGTGTCGGGCGTTGTTGACATGGGTGGATACGGGGACCGCATCCATGTCCACGGGCAGATCGGAGCGGATGAGCGTCTCGAAGGCCTCGCTGTCCGGATCCATCCAGCTCCGGGCTTCCTCCACGGAGAGCATCAGCGGCTGCCGTTTGTGAATCATCTCCATGGCGGGCGAGGCGGGCACCGTCAGAACGGTGAAACTCTCCAGCACCTCGTCCGTTTCCGGATTGCGCCAGCGGTCCCAGAGTCCTGCGAGCAGAAGACCGGCTTCGTCGTGCGGCTTCAGCAGATACGGCAGCTTCCGGTTGTTCTGCCGTGACCATTCATAGAACCCGCTCACGGGTACCACACAGCGGCGCTTTCTGAACGGTTCCCGGAACGCCGGGGAGCTGGCCGCGGTTTCCGAACGGGCATTGAACATGGCGTACTTCGTGGAGGGAGCTTTGGACCAGTAGGGCGTCAGCCACCAGCGCATGGGCACGAGCTCGGGATTGCCTTCCTCGTCGAGTCTGAGCACCTGGATGGTTTCGGTCGGCGCGGCATTATAGTTGTCCGGACCCGGGTGTGGCAGACCGACCAGCTCCATCAGCAGCTGAGTCAGCGGGTCGGAGGTGATGTTGAAACGGCCGCACATGGTGCCCGATGGTAATGGTTTGCCTTTTTCGGGTCATTCATCGAGGATCGCCGGGTTTTCCCGATCGAGCAGATTCCATGTCAGTGAGCCGGCCGCCCGAGGCGGAACGCATCCCCTACAGCCGCGAAGTCCACGGCGTCCGTCTGGACGATCCGTACCACTGGCTCAAGGATCCGGGCTACCCCGAGGTGTCCGACGAGCGGGTGCTCGCCTACCTGCAGGCTGAAAACCACTGGTTCGATCAGAAAATGGCGCCTTATCAGAATCTGATCGGCGCCCTGTTCGACGAGATCAAGGGCCGCCAGCCGGAGGCGGACGAGTCGGTCCCCTACCGGGAAGGCGACTACCTCTATCGGTGGCGCTTCGAGCCCGGTGCCCAGTACCGGCTCTGGGAGCGGGCCAGCCTGACAGCGCCCGATCGCTGGCAGCTGCTCCTCGACGAGCCCGCGCTGGCCGAGGGGCGCGATTACTTCAGTCTGGGCGGTCTGTCGGTGAGCCGGGACGGACGCTATCTCGCCTGGAGCGCGGACATGGACGGCAGCGAGCGCTACACCCTCTCTGTTACGGACCTCGAGACGGACACCCGGATCGATGAGCCGATCAGCAACACGCTGGACGCGCCGGTCTGGGCAGCGGACTCCAGACATTTCTTCTATCTCGAGCTTTCCGACAACTGGCGGCCATACCGGGTCCGCCTGCACCGGCTCGGCACACCCCGGGCGGACGATCCGATCATCTATCAGGAGCCGGACGAATCGTTCTTCGTCCATCTCGACGAGACCCAGTCCGAGCGGTTCATTCTGATCACATCCGGCGATCATGTGACCTCGGAAGTACGGATCCTTCCCGCGGACTCACCCCTCCAGACGCCCGAGCTGGTGGCGAAACGCCGCGCCGGTCACGAGTACCACCTGGATCACCGGGAAGGTCGCTTCTATATCCGCAGCAACGATACCCACAGGAATTTCCGTCTGGCAGTGACCGACGAGCAGACACCGGAACCGGAGCACTGGCAGACCCTGATCGAAGGCTCGGACGCCTGCTATCTCACCGGCCACCTGTGCTTCAGACATCATCTGATCGTGGCCGAACGCGTGGGCGGCCTGGATCAGATCAGAGTGGTCGGGAATCCGGACGCGGATTCGCCTCAAGAACATCACGTCGTTTTTCCCGAGCCGAGCTACGCCGTGAGCTTCGGCAGCAATGCCGAGTACGATCCGACCCATCTCAGGATCGGTTACGAATCCATGGTCACGCCCTTCACGGTCTACGATTATGAACTGGCCGCCCGGACCCTGATCACCCGGAAGGTCCAGGAGATCCCGAGCGGCTACGATGCCAGCCGATATGTCACCGAGCGGCTCATGGTCACTGCCCGTGACGGCGTGGCGGTGCCGGTCAGTCTCGTGCGCCGCACCGACACCGAGCCGGGACCACAGACGCCGCTCCATCTGTATGGCTACGGGGCCTACGGCCTCGTCATCGAGCCGGGCTTCTCCGCCAGCCGTCTGTCTCTGCTGGACCGCGGGTTCATCTACGCCATTGCACACATCCGCGGCGGCGACGATCTGGGCTATCAGTGGTACGAGGATGGCAAGCTTAAGAAACGCACGAATACGTTCAACGATTTCGTGGACGTGGCCCGATACCTGATCGAGGCCGGCTACACGGGCCGCGGCAGACTGACGATCTCGGGCGGCAGCGCCGGCGGCGAGCTCATGGGCGCCGCCGTCAACCAGGCGCCGGAGCTGTTCGGAGCCGTTGCGGCCCACGTGCCGTTCGTGGACGTGCTGAACACCATGCTCGACGACGAGCTGCCACTGACGCCGATCGAATGGCCCGAATGGGGCAATCCCATCGAAGACAAGGCTGCCTTCGACCTCATCCGCTCCTACTCACCTTACGACCAGCTCGAGGCCAGGGACTATCCGCCCATGCTCGTCACTGCCGGGCTGAATGATCCGCGCGTGACCTACTGGGAGCCGGCCAAGTACGTGGCAAAACTCCGCCATCTGAAGACGGACGACAATCTGCTGCTTCTGAAAACCAACATGGGCGCCGGACATCGTGGCCAGTCCGGCCGTTACGACAGTCTCAGAGAAGTGGCCGAGGAATATGCGTTTCTGCTGGCGGCGCTGGGGCTGGCCTGAAGGTTGCCGGGTCGCCCGGCGGTCAGCCGCCGGGCGTGATGGCGCGGGACCGTTGTTATCCGGCGTGCTGTGCCTCCAGCAGCGGCGCATCAACCTGAGCAACCGCCCTGGACAGCGCGTCCTGGTAGCAGGCTTTCTTCTGCGCCGTACTGGCACCACCCGTCAGTCCGACCGTACGGACATTGAGACCGCACACCTCGGCTGCGGCCCGCTGCAGACGTTCATACAGTGCCGTAGCCCCCGCCGGCTTGGTCAGATCGAGTTCCGCATAAGAGACGGCCACCGAGCCTTTCACCGTTTCCGGTCCGCCGAAAGGCGCCGCGCTGGCGGCTCCCGCGGTCAGCATCAGAACCAGAAAACCCGCTTTTCCAATGTCACGTACACCAATCATTACTGCTACTCCTGGATAGGTTGTATTTCGAATCCCTGAAGGGACAGACGCGGATCATCCGGATCCACACCCTGGTCGTTGCAGGTGTCGTGCCAACCCTGAAAACAGTGCCGCAGGCCCCCGGGAATGCGGCTTTCGGCAGACGGCGGAACAAGGGTCCCGACCCCGTCAGGTCCAGGCTGGTGCCACCTGCCGCATCCGGGCGGGAATCCGCACCAGGCCTGTGCAGTGCGCGGTTCAGCGTTCCCGGGACCGCAGCGCCGCCAGGGCAGACCGGATTCTCTCCTTCACACGGTCAGCGTCCGCTTCATTGTCCGCTTCGAGGTGACCGGCGAGGTCGGTGAAAACGGGAAACAGCCGGACGGCGAGCATGGCCAGCTGTGAGGCATTGCCCGGGCCTGCAACGACGTCCTCCCGGAGCATTTCGAGCAGGCGTCTCGCACCCGTCTGCAGGAGGCGATGCCGGTCACGGCTCGCGTCATCGCGATAGCTGAACCGCCAGCGTGCCGCCCGGGCGGTCACATCGGCTCTGTCGCTGCCCGGTTCGGCCAGGCCTGTGGCGGCGAACATGCGGCAGTCATAGGTTCTGCAGGTGCCGGGGCGGTCTCCGTAGATGGAACAGATCCGGGATACGAGCATCGGGCACTGCCCGTGCTCGTCGTAGCCGAGCACCTTGTAGCCTGCGGGCGCGCCCGGTGCGTCGAAGATCAGCGCTGCCGGTATGCGCCGTCGGGCGCCGACATCGTCGGGCCGGAGTTCGATGAAGTACCGGCTTCTGCAGCAGGCATTACAGTCTCCACAGGGGACGTTGCTTTCCGCGTGGCCACGGAGCGCACGGTCCATGCCCTCGAGCCAGTCGGAGAATTCACCGGCATCGAGATCGGGCACGTCCGCCTGCACGAGCAGGATCGCATCGGGGGTCATGGGCGCTGCTCCCTCCCAGCAACCTGCCAGGGAGCAGCGAAGGGTATCAGATCGGGCTCAGCGGACGCTGGAGAGCTGACCGGCCTTCCGGGACTTGAGCTCGTTGGCCTGTTCCATCCGGTTCCTGATGATGTTCTGCACCACGGAAACGGTGGTCCAGTCATGGAGCATCAGCCGCTCGCAGGAAAGACACTTGGCCTGCTCGGATCTGACCACGAGTGACAGCAGTTCGCTGTAGGGCATCCGGGAGATGTGGTTGCAGTGCGAGCATTCCAGCCCCACTGCAGGGTCGAGGCCGACGTATTCCATGACGTTCTCTGGCTCCAGCAGTTGATGTTTTTCCTGGAACCATTCTATGCATGCGCCCCTCCCGGCGAAGCGGCAGACGCCCAAACTGTGAACCGGCGCACAGCTCAAACCGGGGCGAGATCAAGAAGTTCCGCCCGGAATGCCGGCGCGGCGATTTCGATGAGCCGACGCGCCCGCTCCTGAACGTCGACACCATCCAGACGGGCCACGCCGAACTCCGTCACCACCATGTCCACGTCCGTGCGCAGCGCGGTCACCATCTCCACCTTCGGCACGATCCTCGAAACGCTGCCGCCCCGGGCCGTGGCATTCATGGCGACGATGGACCGTCCGCCCCGCGACCGTCTGGCGGCCCGCATGAAATCCACCGAGCCACCGGTGCCGGACAGCTGCCGGCCGCCGGCGAATTCCGCATTGACCTGTCCGTAGACGTCCACTTCCACCGCCGAGTTGATGGAAACGAAACCGTCCAGCTGCCGGATCACGGAGACATCGTGGGTGTAGTCCGCGCCGCGGAACTGCACGGACGGTGCGTCCGCCAGCCAGTCATAGAGCCCGGCGCTGCCGAGCGCCATGCCCGTAATGTGCACGCCGGTATCGATGGCCTTCACCGCACCGTTCAGGTTGCCCGCCTCGATGAGCGCCATGCCGCCATCGTCGATGAGGCCGCCGTGCATGCCCAGATCGTTCAGACCGCCGAGCTCCCGCAGGATGGCGGCGGGTATGGAGCCGATGCCGGTCTGAACGCAGTCCCCGTCCCGGATGAGGCCGGCCACGTTGGCACCGATGGCGGCCGCTGCATCGTCGATCACGGGTGCCGCCATTTCCGCCAGCGGCCGGTCTACGCAGATGCTGTAATCGATCCGCGACTCGTCGAGCAACAGCCCGCCCGCCGGTGCTGTGATCCCTTCGTTGATCTCCACCAGCACCCGGTCGGCAGAACCGAGCGCAGCCGCGGCGAAGTCCACGTTGGGACCGAGTCTGAGCACGCCATCCGCGTCACGGGCCGCCATCACCATGACCACGTCCACGTTCCGGGACAGATAGTCGAAGACTGCCCGCATCTGCATGGGCAGGAATCTGAGCCGCCCGGGCAGCGCATCCCTGAGCGCCGACGTCATGAAAAAGGTTTCCATGGCCGCCCCGGGAGCGATACGGGTGAAGTCCGTGTTGTTGAAGCCGGCCAGGGGGAACTGAATGAAGGTGAGGTTGTCGGGCAGTTCCGCAGCCGCAAGCTCGCCCAGCAGCGCCGTCGGCTCGTTGGAGCTGCCTGCCACCCAGATCCGGGCTCCGGACCACAGCCTGTCCGCGATCGTCGCATTCGCGCTCATGTCATCCCCTGTCAGCAGTCGATCCCCGGCCGGAACCAAATCCCGCAGGGATGTGCGAGCATACGGGGTTCGAATCGCAGCGCCAATCGAGGAGCCCGGTGGCCAAGCAGGGAGCGCCCAATGCGCCAACGGAATCACCCCTGGCGATCTTCGAACCCGCCATACAGCGCTGGTTCAACGATCGGTTCGCGGCGCCCACGGGCGTCCAGACGGCGAGCTGGCCGAGCATCGCCGCGGGCGGGCACCTGCTCGCCACCGCGCCTACGGGCAGCGGCAAAACCCTGACGGCCTTCCTGTGGTCACTCAATCAGTTCGCCACCGGGCGCTGGGAGACCGGCCATACGCGCGTCGTCTACATCTCCCCGCTCAAGGCTCTGAACACGGATATCCGGGAAAACCTCACCATACCGCTCGAAGATCTCAGGGCTGCGGGCTCCTTTCCGGACATCCGGGTGCAGACCCGTTCGGGAGACACGCCCGCCGGGGAAAGGCAGCGGATGCTGCGTTCACCCCCGGAGATCCTGATCACCACGCCGGAGAGCCTGTCCCTGCTGCTCACTACCCGGAACGGCCAGAACGCGCTCACCCGGGTGGAAACGGTAATCCTGGACGAGGTACACGCGGTGGTCGACAACCGCCGTGGCGTGCAGTTGATGACAGCCCTCGAGCGGCTGGTGGATCTCTCCGGCGAGTTCCAGCGCCTGGCACTGTCCGCCACCGTGGAGCCGCTGGAGGCTGTGGCTGCGTACGTGGGCGGATACGATTTCTCAGGGCAGGCCCGGCCGGTGCACGTCGTCCGCGCCGACACCGGCAAGACCATCGATTTCCGGGTCCGGTTTCCCGAGACGGTGCATCAGGCCATCGAGAACGGACAGAAAATCTGGGATCCCTTGTCCGACGATTTCAGAGACCTGATTGCGCACAACGACTCCACCCTTTTCTTCACCAACTCCCGGCGTCTCGCCGAGAAGATCACGCTGAAGATCAACGAGGACCAGATCGCCCCCCTGGCCTATGCGCATCACGGGTCTCTCGCCCGGGACATCCGCACCGCCGTGGAAACCCGGCTGAAGGCCGGGGAGCTCAAGGCCATCGTCGCGACCAGTTCCCTGGAGATGGGCATCGACGTGGGGCACCTGGACGAGGTGGTGCTCGTTCAGTCTCCACCCTCGGTGGCAGCAACGCTGCAGCGGGTCGGCCGGGCCGGACACCGGGTGGGCGAAACCAGTGTCGGCACGCTCTATCCCACCCATGCTCAGGATTTTCTCGAAGCGGCCGTGCTCTCACGGGCACTGGCGGAAAGGGCGATCGAGCCACTCGAGCCACTGACCGGCGCGCTGGACGTGCTGGCTCAGATCATCATCTCGCTCACCGCACAGACCCAGTGGCCCCTGGATGACCTGTATGCGCTTGTGCGCCGCGCATCTCCGTACCGCCAGCTCTCCCGGGAACAGTTCGATCTGGTCATCGAGATGCTGGCCGGTCGTTACGCGGGTTCCCGGGTCCGGGAACTGAAACCGAGAATCAGCTACGACCGCATTCAGGGCACGGTGAAAGCGCTCAAGAGCGCCGTGCTCGCTTTCTACTCCAACGGCGGGACCATTCCCGATCGCGGCTACTACAAGCTCCGGCACGGCGACTCCGGTGCCCTGATCGGCGAGCTGGACGAGGAATTCGTCTGGGAGGCCACCGTCGGCCAGACCTTCTCCTTCGGCACCCAGAACTGGCAGATCCAGCGGATCACGCACAATGACGTGCTGGTGCGATCCGCACCCGCCGGCAGCGACGCACCGCCCTTCTGGCGCTCGGAAAGCTACAACCGCAGCTTCCATTTCTCCGAACGGATCGCCGCCTATCTGGAAGACGCAGAGACTCTGCTGGTCGAGGGCCGCACCGATGCCCTGATGACGGATCTGATGGAAACCCGGGGTTTCGAGGAGAGCGCGGCGGCGGAGCTGGCCGACTATCTCTCACGTCAGCGGGCGTCCAGCGGCACCCCGCTCCCTCACCGGCACCATCTGCTGATCGAAACCATCCGTACGGGGCCCGGCGGTTACCGGGGGCCGGACGACATCTCCCAGCTGGTGCTGCACACCTTCTGGGGAGGAAGGCTGAACCGGCCCTGGGCGCTGGCGCTGGGATCGGCCCTGGCGGAGCGGCTCGACTACGTGCCGGAGGTACACGCGGACAACAACGCCATCGCCATCCAGCTGAAGACACCGATCCCACCGGAGGAACTTCTGAGCCTGGTCCGCCCGGACAACTTCCGCCACTTCCTGAGAGCGGCGCTCGAGCAGTCGGGCTTTTTCGGCGCCCGTTTCCGGGAATGCGCAGGCCGGGCGCTGCTGCTCACCCGGGCCCGGTTCAGTCAGCGGCTGCCGCTGTGGATGAGCCGGCTGCAGGCGAAGAAGCTGATGACCACGATCAGCCGCTACAGCGATTTCCCGGTCCTGCTGGAGACCTGGCGTACGTGCCTCGAGGACGAGTTCGAGCTGGAAAGCCTGGAATCCATGCTCGGCGAGCTGGCGGACGGTCTGATTCCGTGGAGCCAGGTCAGCACTTCCACACCGAGTCCGTTTGCCGCCAACATCACGTTCGATCAGATCAACCGGTACATGTACGCGGACGACTCGCCGGATACGGCAGGACCCAGCGCGCTGTCCGACCGTCTGATCGCTGACGTGCTCGCGCACGCGCATCTGCGGCCGCTGATCTCCGTCTCCACCGTGCTCCGCTTCGAGAGGAAGCGACAGCGTCGGGAGCCCGACTACCAGCCGGGTGAGGTCGAGGACTGGCAGGAATGGGTGAAGGAACGAATCCTCATCCCCGAGCCGGAATACGATGGTCCGCTCGACGGGCTCACACGGATCGTCGACGGTGGCCGTTGCTGGATCACCCACCCCGAACTGCTCGAGGGTCTGTCCGCATCCGGTCTGGTGCCTGCCGCCTGGATCCCGGATCCGATCCCGCCCGTCCCGGATCAGCGTGACGCCGTGCAGCTGGCGAGCGAGATCCTCTCATTCTACGGACCGAAGACGCTCGACGAGGTCGGCACGCTGCTGCCCGTTCTGCCGGAAGACCTGTTCGCCGATGAGGGGGACTGGGTGATCGGCGCGCTGCTGGAAGACTCGCCCGGTACGTACTACTGCAATGCCGAAAACTACGAGATTCTGCTGCGTTTCCAGCGCGCCGCGCTGCGCCCGGACGTGGTCGCTCGACCGGCGGCCGATCTGCCGCTGCTGCTCACCCGCTGGCAGGGATTCAGCGGCCCGGCGACAGAAGATCGTCTGACGGAAAGCCTCCTCTCCCTGCGGGGATTCAGCGCGCCGTTGAAGGTGTGGCTCGACGATCTGCTGCCGGCCCGGTTCGGCACGCTGCCGCGGGGCGTGATGGATCTGGCCATGCAGAACGCGGAGCTCAACTGGTTCGGAACCGGCCCTGAGACCATGACGGTGGCCTATCCGGAGGACATGAGCCTGCTCGGCCGACCCGGGCCGGACACACAGCCGCCTGACTGGCTCGTGGGCGGATTCTCCGATCCCAGCGCCCGCTATGCGTTCAGTCAGCTGGCCGACGTGCAGCCGGAGCCGCTGGACAGCTTCGCGGACAGATTCTGGCAGGCAGTGTGGCAGGGCTGGCTGACGGCCGACTCCCTGGCGCCGCTGAGACAAGGCATCGAACGGGGGTTCACGCTGAGACCCGTGGCGGAGTTGAGAGGCGACATCCGGCGGTCCCGCCGCTCTGCCTACCGGGGCGGGTCTCGAGGCTTCGCCGGAAACTGGCAACTGGTCAGTCCGCACCACGGCGGCGAAGATCCGCTGACCGTGCTGGAGGAGGACAAGGAACGGGCCCGCCTGCTGCTGGACCGGTACGGCATCCTGACCCGGGAGCTGGCCAATCGCGAAGGCGGCAATCTCCGCTGGGCAAAGCTGTTCCGCGCCCTGGCGATGATGGAACTGGCCGGCGAGATCGTTTCCGGCTACTTCTTCGAAGGGCTGAGCGGCCCGCAGTTCATCACTCCCGCCGCGCTCGCCGCCTTCAACCGGCTGGGGGACGCGGATGCACGGATGAGTGTCTGGATGAATGCCGTCGATCCGGCATCTCCCTGCGGGCTCGGGCTCGGCGATCCGGCGTTGCCTCAACGGCGGCCGCAGAACTATCTCAGCTATCTGGAAGGCCGCCTGGCGCTGGTGGTGGAGAATGGCGGCAGCCGGCTCCGCTTTCACCTGGCGCCCGACCACCCGGATCTCACGCGTACCCTCGGTCCGCTCGAGCATCTGGTCGCCCGGGACCGGCGGGTGGTCGTGCAGACGATCAACGATACAGATGCCCGCACGAGCCCTTACCTGGAGCCGATCGGCACAATTCTCAAAGGTGTGAAGGACCACAAGCAAATTACCCTGGAATCCCGGTAGTTTCGGATCCAGAACAATCACGTATTGGGAAGGACCAGGATGATTCTGTGTGGCTCGATCACGGATTCCGAGCTCAGGGCACGGCTGTTGGCGCTTGCGGACGGCATGGGCTGGGACAGCTGGATCACGCACGATCCCAAGCTTCTGAATCCCATGCTGGACGCGCTTTCGAATCCCGCGGACGCCATCATCAGCGACGAAGGGGAAACCCTCGACCGTCTGCCGGACTCCAGTGCCGCACGGATTCTGGTGACGCAGGGCAATGCGCAACCGGAAGCGGATGCCGCCTATTTTGTGATCGACGTCGCAGAGACCGACGAGGCGATCCGTCAGCACCTGTACAACTGCATCAATACCACGCGCCTCAAATCGCGCTTCAGGGAGAGTGCCGGCCGGGAGCCCATCACCCGACTGCCCCGCCACCAGGAACTCGTCAGCAGCCTGATCGATCACCGGGGCGCTCCGGTGGCCCTGCTGGTGGTGCAGGTGGACCACGCGGAGCATCTGTACGCGAATCTGGACCCGGTGAGCCGGACGGACCTGCTGGACGCCCTGGCGACCCGGCTCAAGCTCGCCGTGCCCGGCAACGGGATGATCGGATTCTATGACGCCGGCTGCTTCATCGTGGTGCTGCCGGAGCAGCCCAGGGACACTCTGATGCGCACGGCCGACGGTATCCGTACCGCCGCCCGTACGCCCCTGTCCTATACCGGCGGGGAGATCCACCTCACCGTCAGCATCGGCTGTAATCACGTCACCGAGTACCGGAGCTTCGACAGTCTCTGGCAGGGTGCGTGGCAGGCCGTCAACCGTGCGGTGAGTGAAGGCGGCAACCGTACCGAAGGCGGGCCGACCGATCACATCTCCGCCCGGCTGCCCACCGCACTCGAGCGCGAGGAGTTCGGGCTCATGCTGCAGGGCCAGTGGTCGCGGGAGCGCCTCACCGGTGTGGAAGCCCTGCTGCGCTGGCAGGGCCTGGAGGTGGGCGAGCTGGCGCCGAGCCATTTCATACCCATCGCCGAACAGGATGGATTCATCACCCGGATCGGTGACTGGGTGCTCGAGCAGGCGAGCTCGGCGGCCACCAACTGGCTCGAGCATCTGGTCTCACCCATCTATCTCTGCGTGAACGTCTCGCCCCAGCAGTTCGTCCGTGAATCCATCACCCGTCAGATCGAGCGGCTGAAGAGAGAGCGCTGGCTGGACCCGGCCATGCTCGAGCTCGAGCTCTCACTCGAAAACATGCTGCTGCTGGTGGACGAGCACCGCGACCAGCTCTACCGCCTGCGGGACTGGGGCGTGCGTTTCGCGGTGGACAATCTCGGCACCGAGCTGATCAACTTCGACCGGCTGCTGCGCTGTCCGGCGGACACCCTGAAGATCGACCGTCAGCTGGTCGGCCGTGTGGACAGCCACCCGGCAAGCCGGGACCTGGTTGCAGAGATCAACGGCATCGGCGAGCGTTTCCAGCTGCGTGTGGTTGCCGTCGGGGTGGAAACGCCGGAGCAGCTCGGGATCCTTCGTTCCATCGGAGACCTGGATCTGCAGGGCTATCTGCTCTCCCCGCCGGTACCCATCGGCGAGTTCCAGCAGCTGCTGGCCGTGGGATCCGACCCGCAGAGAAAGGAATCCTGACGCCGGGGCGGATACACTGGCCCTCCTCAAGTCATCGGAACCGGAACCCTGCTCTACTACGCCCCCCTCGAGTGCCTGGCCCACGAGATGCAGCCCGGGCACGCTGAAAGTCCGGACCGCCTGCGCGCCATCACCCGACATCTGACCGATACGGGACTGCTGGCCGAACTCGAATCGCGGCAGGCGGCTCCCGTGGATGACGGAACCCTGGCCCGCGTTCACGCACCGCATTATCTGGCGAGTCTGGAAGCGCTCCTGCCCACCGAGGGTGTGCGGGCCGTGGATCCGGATACCGCACTCTGTCCCCGGACCCTGACCGCCGCCCATATGGCGACGGGTGCGGTGGTGGCCGCGGTGGGCGCGGTCCTCGACGGAGAAGCTCAGACCGCCTTCTGCGCCGTCCGGCCGCCCGGCCACCACGCGGAGAGCGACGCCGCCATGGGCTTCTGTTTCTACAACAGCATCGCCGTGGGCGCCGATGTGGCGCTGGCCAGGGAAGACGTCTCCCGGGTGGCTGTCCTCGATTTCGACGTACACCATGGGAACGGAACGGTGGAGATCTTCCGGGACCGGCCGGAAGTCCTGGTCTGTTCCAGCTTCCAGCATCCGTTTTACCCGCACCGGTATCACGACACGGTCCGCGGGAACATCGTCAACACTCCGCTGCCCGCGGGGACGGGCAGCGCCGCGTTCCGCCGTGCGCTGGAAGCAGACTGGCTGCCGGCACTGACGGCGCACAGACCCGATCTGATTCTCGTTTCCGCGGGTTTCGATGCACACCGGGACGATCCGCTGGCGGGACTGCTGCTCTCGGACGAGGATTTCGGCTGGCTGGGGGAACTGATTCTGGCTGCCGCCCGGGACCACACCGGCGGACGGGTGGTCTCGGCACTGGAAGGCGGCTATGACCTGGCAGCACTCGCCAGATCGGTAGCCGCCTACCTGACGGCACTCAAGGGCGGCTGAGCGCGGGGACCCGGCCCGCTACTCGCCCCTGAACCGCGCGTCCCGCTTCTCGAGAAATGCGGCGACGCCTTCGGCGAAGTCGGTGCTGGAGCCGGCCTGGTTCTGCAGCTGCGCTTCCAGATCCAGCTGCTGCTCGTAGCTGTTCTGCCAGGTGGACCAGTAAGCCCGGCGGATGAGGGCGAGTGACTTCGGCCCGTTGGCCAGCCGGTTCGCGATCTCCATGGCTCCGTCCATCAGCGCTTCGTTGTCATCGTAGAGCCGATTGACCAGACCCCATTCGTGGGCGGTCTCCGCCGGCAGCCGGTCCGCCATCATGGACAGTTCCACGGCCCTGCCCCAGCCGACCATGCGCGGCAGCAGGAAGGTGGCACCCCCGTCGGGGATCAGGCCGATCCGGGCAAACGCCTGCAGGAAGAACGCATTCTTCGATGCGCAGACCATGTCTCCCATCATGGCGAAGCTCATGCCGACCCCGGCAGCCGCACCGTTCACGGCGGTGACCAGCGGCATCTCCAGATCGCGCAGCTGCAGCAGGATCGGATGGTAGGTGGTTCTGAGACCGTCGCCGGCTCCGCCGCGACGCTCGCCCCGATCCTCATCCTGCAGATTGGCACCGGCGCAGAAACCACGGCCTTCGCCGGTCAGCAGCAGCGCACGGGCGCCGTTCGCCGGTTTCTTCAGCTCCGCCAGTGCCTCGAAGAAGTCATCCAGCATGCGGCTGCCGATGGCGTTCATCACCTCCGGATGGTTGAACTTCAGCACCGCCACCCGATCGATGAATTCCAGACTCAGTCTCTCCATGTGCATCCCACTTCAATATTTTCGGGGCGGAGACCTTATCATACCTGTCAGTCCGGGCACCGGGCCGGGACAG
The DNA here is from genome assembly GCA_030425195.1 of Gammaproteobacteria bacterium. GTDB lineage: Bacteria > Pseudomonadota > Gammaproteobacteria > Pseudomonadales > Azotimanducaceae > SZUA-309. The sequence goes on from JAUIAV010000016.1 coordinate 95,551, forward strand.
CCGAGGGACGCGGATATCAGAAGATGAACGAGGAGCAGATCAGCACCATCGCCAGGGCCTGCGAGGCCCTGTCCATCGCCTACGCGAGGGCCGTGGATTTCCGGGATTACGAGTACTTCGTCAGCCTGTTCGTGGAGGACGGCGAGCTGGACACCGGGCGGCCCCTGACCGGACGGTCCACCATCGCCGAGGCACTGTCCCGCCGGCCGGACGAGCTGCGCTCCAGACACGTGATCACGAACGTGTTCATCGACGTGCTCAGCGAGCAGGAGGCCCGTGGCATTTCCTACCTCACCCTCTACCGGCACGTGGGCCCGGAGAGCCTGAAAGGTGAGCCGGTCCCCTTTGACGGTCCCGCCGGTGTGGGCCATTACGAGGACCGGTTCGTGAAGACGGAAGAGGGCTGGAAGTTCGGCCGCCGCAAGCTGCATTTCGCGTTCCGGCGGTTCTGAGCAGTGGCCCGACCGCAGGCCGTGCTCTTCGATCTGGGCGGCGTGCTCTTCCGATACGACCCGCAGACGCGCTGGCAGGCATTCGCCGGGCAGACGGAGCTGCCGCCGGACGAGGTCCGGCGTCGTCTGTCCTCTTCCGGTTACTCGATGGCCTGCGATCAGGGCAGGTTCCGGGGTAACCGGGCCTACCGGGAAGGCATCCGGGCACTCGGCTGCCGGATGTCCATGGAACGGTTCGTGCAGCTCTGGGTGAGCGCCTTCAGACCGGACGAGGCCGTGCTCGATCTGGCTAGGCAGGTGCAGGCCGATGACGGCCCGGCCATTGCCCTGTTCACCAACAACTCCGATCTGGTTCGCGACGGGCTGGAGGCATTCTGGCCCGCCGTGCTCGCACCCTTCATGCCGAGAATCTTCTCCGCGGACCTGGGCCTCACGAAACCGGACCCACGCGCCTATCAGCAGGTCGCCGATCTGCTCGGCGCGTCACCGGAACAGGTCCTCGTGGTGGACGACGCGCCGGTCAATACGGCCACCGCCGCGTCCCTGGGGTTCGACGTGATCGACTATGTGAACCCGCACGAACTGGCGTCCGAACTCCGCGGCCGGGCGCTTCTGTGACCCGGTCCCGCCTGGGGCTCCGGCTCCTGCTCGTCGGATTCGTGGGTGTTGCGACGGGTCAGGCATGGGGAGAGGATTGTGCGAGCGCCGCCGGGGAAGCAGAGGCGGAGCTCGAGGCACTGCGCCGTCAGGCGCCTGTACCGGCCATGGGGCTGGCCATTTTCTGTGCGGGTAAGCCCGTGCTGCTTGCGGGCTATGGCGCCGCCGACGCCGGCACCCCGTTCCGCTGGGGATCCATCACCAAGTCGTTCACGGGGCTGGCCGGGCTGCGTCTGCTGTCGGAAACGGACCTGGAATCCGAGACCCCGGTCCGATCGGTTCTCACCGCCGGTTATTTCCACAACGACTGGGCGGACACCCGCCCGGTCCGGATCGGAGACCTGCTGGGTCTCAGTGCGGGACTGACGGATCTGAACCGGGCGGAGTGGCAGGACAATACGCCCCGGGCGCTCTGGGCGGCCCTTGAACGGCATGCCCGGGAACGCCGCACCCTGTGGCCGCCCGGCCTCCAGCACAGCTACAGCAATGTCCCGCCCGGACTCACCGCTGCGGTGGTCGAGCGGGCGAGCGGCCTTGCCTTTCCGGAGTACCTGAAGGCCAGGGTTCTGATGCCCCTCGGCATGCGCGAGGCGAGCCTCGCGCCCGTTCCCGGGCTGCCTGGTGGGTTCCGGGAAGATGGCAGCACGGAGATTCCCTACTGGCATATGACGTTCCGCGCCTTCGGCGCCATCAATGCCAGCACCCGGGAGATGAGCCGGTTCGTGGAGGCACTCCTGAACGGCGGCAGGCTGGATGGCAGGCAGGCCCTGCCGGAGGTGCTGATAGAGAAGCTGTTCGAACCCCTGGGCACCCTCGGCAGCACGGCGGGGCTCGAGGTGGGTTACGGTGCCGGCCTCTACGGCTGGGTCCGTCACGGACAGCTCTTCCACGGCCACGGCGGCGATGCGGACGGATACCGCTCCCGATACGGACTGCTGCGCGATCACGGGCGGGCCTACCTGGTGGTCATCAACACGGACAATCCGCGACTGCTCGAACGGATGCGCCGTGTGCTCGAGCAGCGCCTGACCGACGGTCTCCCCGTGCCGGCGGCACCTGCAACCGGCCGCGACGATCTCCCGGCCTATGCAGGTACCTATTACCCCTCGAGCGCCCGGTTCGACAGCGATGCCTGGCGCGCAGGCCGTCGCCACCGGGTGACGATCCACTCCCTCGAGGACCGGCTGCTGATCTCCGGGGGAGGCGCAAACACCGCCCTTTACCCGGCCGGCCGGGGCCGCTTCTACCGCGCCGGCGACCCGGCCATCACCGCCGTATTCGTCCGGGATTCCGGCGGCAGCCTGTATCTGCAGGGCGAGCCGGGCAATTTCGTACGCATATCCCCGGGCCCCTGTCCAGATTTTCTTCCCCTGTGTGATTGATGAATAATCCGGACATGGCTGCGATCGGCACATGTGAACTGAGACTGGCGAAACCGGGTGACGCCCGGCTGCTCGCGCGCATGTCCCGTGACTACATCGAGCACGGACTCCACTGGCGCTGGCGGCCGGAGCAGCTGGTCCGGAAGATCCGGGCGACGGAGACCATCGTCCTGGTGGCCGAGCTGGATGTGGGCGGCGTCCGCTTCATAGGCGGCTTCGCCGTCATGGACTTCGAGCTCGGCGGCGACATGGAAAAAGCGCAGCTGACGCTGCTCGCCGTCCACCCGAACATCCGTCGCCGACACATCGGCAGTCAGCTGCTGCGCTGGCTGCACAAGTCCGCCCGGGTCGCCGGCTGCGAGCACATCGAGCTCCAGGTCCGCAGCGACAATCTCTCTGCCCGGCGTTTCTACCAGAAGTTCGGGTACCAGGAAGAGACACTGATCCCCGGCTACTACGACGGCAAACTGCCTGCCTACCAGATGAAGCTCCGCCTGCGCGGCGCCTGACCGGCCGGACCCATGCTGGTCGGGACCGTTGCCTCCTTCGAAATTCTGAGCTGCTCTCATCGGGAGCGCCGCGAGCACGTGGCCCGCATCCTGGATCAGGGCATCGATCACGTCTTCATGGCCGACCACGTCAGCTTCATCAACGGCCTGGGGATGGACGGTCTCATCAACGCCGCCACGCTGGCCGCGCAGGACGAGCGGCTGAAGGTGGTGGTCGGCGTCTACCTGCTGGCCCTGCGTCATCCCCTGCCGGTTGCCAGGCAGCTGGCCACCATCGCCCAGTCCGCGCCGGGACAGCTCATCCTGGGGGTGGGTGTCGGCGGCGAGGACCGCAACGAGATCGCCATGTGCGGCGTGGATCCCGCCACCCGCGGCCGGCGCACGGACGAATGCCTGGCGGTGCTGAACGGTGTTGCGGGTGGCGAGCCGTTCTCTTTCGACGGCGAGTTCTTCCAGTTCCAGCGGGCCATCATCAGACCCGCGCCGGACCCGGCCGTGCCCATCCTCATCGGCGGTAGAGTGGATGCATCGCTCGAACGGGCCGCCCGCTTCGGCGACGGCTGGCTGGCGGTCTGGGTGTCCCCGGAACGATTCAGACAGGCCACCGCGACCGTGGATGCCCGGGCAGCCGAGCTCGGCCGGCCCCGTCCCACCCGGCACGGTCTGCAGCTGTGGGCGGGTATCGATGACGATCGGACGATCGCACGGGCCCGGCTGGCCGACGCCATGGAACGTTTCTACCACGTGCCGTTCGAGCGCTTCGAGAAGTACAGCCCCTACGGGACGGCTGCGGAAGTGGCCGAGTTCCTCGGCCGCTACCGGGATGCCGGGTGCGGACTCTTCAACATCATGCCCATCACCGCGACGGAAGCGGCCGGCATCGACGCGGTGGCCGAGATCCGGGCCCGGCTCGGCTGAGGTCGGGCTATAATCGGGCTTCCACGGTCCCGGAGCCGCCTTTGGCCCACAGCCACGATCACAGTCACGACAACGAACAGGCACTGGGTCGCGCGTTCGCGCTGATCGGCACCTTCATGTTCGTCGAGGTGGTGGGTGGCCTGGTCGCCAACAGCCTCACCCTCCTGGCCGACGCGGGCCACATGTTTCTGGATGCCAGTGCTCTGGCTTTCTCCTGGTATGCGTTGCGTCTGTCCCGGCGCCTGCAGGATGACCGGCTGAGCTACGGCTATCACCGCTGGGAGGTGCTGGCCGCTTTCGTGAACGGACTCACCCTGATGGCACTGGTGGGCTGGATCCTGCTCGAGGCCTGGGAACGGCTGAACACGCCCCAGACCATGATCCCGCTGCCGGCGCTGGCGGTGGCGACCGTCGGGCTCGTCGTCAACATCATCGCCTACCGGTGGCTGCACGGTCACCAGGACAGCGCCGCCGTGCGCAGTGCCGCCCTGCACGTGCTCGGGGACCTGCTCGGGTCCATCGCCGCCATCACGGCCGCGCTCACCGTCTGGCTCACCGGCTGGCCGTATGCGGACCCGCTGCTGGCGCTGGTGATCGCCGCCATTCTCGGGAACGGCGCCTGGCGGGTTCTGAAGGATGCCACCCACATTCTGCTGGAAGGCGTCCCGGACGGCATCAATCTGGAAAAGATCGCCCGCACGCTGACCGATCGGGTGCCGGGCGTGAATGGCGTGCACCACCTGCATGCCTGGGCGCTGACGGCCCAGAAGCCTCTGCTCACGCTGCACGCCAGCGTCGATGAGCCGGCCGATCTGTCTCAGGTGATGAACAACATCAAGCTGGTTCTCGTGGAGGAGTTCGGTATCGATCACTCCACCGTACAGGTGGACCATGGCAAGTGTCCGGATCGGCATCCGTGATCAAACCACGGAATACGGGCATCACCCGGGTCTGGAAAGCCACCATCTACTCCATTCAGGGTCTGAAGGCGGCCTGGCGGCACGAATCCGCCTTCCGCCAGGAGCTCGTCATCGGCCTGGTTCTGCTGCCCGTTTCCTTCTGGGTGGCCAAATCCTGGGTGGAGGTGGCGGTGCTGATGGGCGTCTGCTTTCTGGTGCTGATCGTGGAACTGCTGAATTCAGCCGTCGAGGCGGTCGTCGATCGGGTGGGTCACGAGCATCACGACCTGGCCGGTCAGGCGAAAGACATGGGTTCCGCCGCCGTCATGCTGTCTCTGATCATGGCCGTGGGTACCTGGCTGCTGATCGGCGCGCACAACTTTCTCTTCACGGGCTAGCGGCAGACGGTGACGTTGTCGTGGGTGGTGCAGGTTCTGCCCGCCGGAGGTACCCACCGCTCGCGGCGCAGGTTGCCTTCCGCGCCGAGACTGCCGTCATCGTAAAACAGCACCCGTCCCGAATCCTCCAGACGATCCGTTCTCAGCTCCCAGGGACCCACACGGCGGGATCCCGTCGCGGAGGCGGAGAAATCGATGGCGCCGATGGGTCGGGCACTGCCGCCGTACACCTGGACCGTGCTGGAACCCGTAGTCACCTGCTCGACAGGCAGGTGCGCCTGAACGGCGCTGGCCATCGCACTGGTGATCAGCGCGAGCAGAATCGGGACCCATACGGGTTTTGTAGGGACGGCTGTCATACGGCCCAGTCTACGCGCGGGCATGCCACCTGGACTGTGACGGGCTTCGCGGGGATCGTCAGACCGGCGCCGGGTCCGGGAACTGCTCCCTCAGGAGCCGTTTCAGAATCTTGCCGCTGGGGTTGCGCGGGATCTCGTCCACGAACACGGCCGTCTTCGGCTGCTTGTAGCCGGCCAGCTTGCCGCGGCAGAACTCGATCACGTCCGCTTCCGTCAGAGCGTCGTCGCTCTTGACCACGATGGCCAGGGGCGATTCACCCCATCTGGCCGACGCCTGACCGATGACGGCGGCTTCGACGATGCCCGGGTGCTGAGCGAGCACGCCCTCGATCTCCGCCGGGTACACGTTCTCGCCGCCGGAGATGATCATGTCCTTGATCCGATCCTGGATGGCAACGAAACCCTCCTCGTTCATGGTGGCCACGTCACCCGTGCGCAGCCAGCCATCGACCAGGGTCTCGGCCGTGGCATCCGGGCGGTTCCAGTACTCGATCATGATGTGCTTGCCCTTCACCCAGACTTCGCCCGCTTCTCCGGGCGGGCAGTCCCGGCCATCCTCACCGACGATCTTCACCTCGGTGAAGAAAAACGATTTGCCGGTGGAGTCCGGATACTTGAGCGCGTTGGCCGAATCCATGACGCAGGCAGGGCCGCAGGACTCTGTGAGACCGTACACCTGCAGAAGCCCGATGCCGAGCCCGTGATAGAGCTTGGTCAGTGAGACCGGCACCGGTGCGGCGCCCGTCATGATCCAGCGCAGGCTCGAGAAATCGAAGCGGTTCTGATAATCGCCCACCTGGACCATGAAGTTGAGCATCGCCGGTACGGCGAGACCGGTGTTGATCTTTTCGCGCTCGATGAGCTCCCAGGCCAGTGTCGGGTCGAAGGCCCGCATCACCACCGAGGTGGCGCCCGCATAGACGTTGACCGCCAGCGGCGTCAGGGCACCCACATGGAACATGGGCAGGGCACCGAGGTAGACGTCGCCTTCGTGGTAGTCCGTGGTGGCGGAGATGGTCAGGATGGCCCAGATGGCCGTGTTGTGGGTGTGTACAACGCCCTTCGGCAGACCCGTGGTGCCCGAGGTGTACATGATGTAGAGCATGTCGTCGTCCGCGGCGGCGGTCTCCGGCTCCTCTGCCGAAGCGCCATCGCGGAAGGCATCGTAGGACTCGGCGAAGTGCGCCGTCTCCGCCCCCACCTGGAGCCACTGGGTCACGTCCGTCCTGTCGCCTCTGGCGTGCAGCTCGGCACAGGTATCGACGAAGTCCGTGTCGAAGATCAGCCGTTTCGTCTCGCTGTCCTTCAGGATGAACTCGAGCTCGTCGGGCACCAGTCGCCAGTTCAGGGGCACCACCACCGCACCGATCTTGGCCAGCGCGAAATAGGCCTCCATGAACTCCGCGCTGTTCATCAGCAGCAGACCTACCCGCTCGCCTTTCCGGATGCCGGCCGCGAGAAAGGCATTGGCCACCTGATTCGACCGGTCGTTGAGCCCGCGATAGGTGAGACGCAACGGGGAATGAGAATCCACGTAGGCTTCACGGTCCGGCGACAGAAAGGCTCTGCGGGTCAGGAAGAGTCCCAGGTTGTTCTGCATGATTGCCCCTCCCCGGGCGTCCTGTGCTTGAAACTGTCGGATCAGGTCGCGACGGGGTCCGATTCTACCGGGCGCGGACGTGGGCACCAGTCCTGTATGTCGCACTCTGTAACGCGAAAAACGCGCCTTCATGGTCCCTGCGACGGCGGCCACCCGATGCTGTAACCATTCGTTACAAAAAATATTGTGCAAGTGCGCAATGACCTCTTGTCCCTGCATCGCTTTTACGTAGAATGCGCGACTTCTTTTCGGGTGCCAGTACGGGCCCGAACAAGAACAGGCGTGGCGCGGTGTCTCTCTCCCCTTCCTCCCTATGCCGCGAAGACAGTGCCTCAATGTGCTGTCGCCACGCCTCTCTATTTCCTCCCTCCCCATTCCTCGCTGGCTGACACGCTCTTCTGGCAACTTAGTTGTTGAACCATTTCCTGGACATGCCTGTACAGGTTTTGTACTGTTTCCAACCCTTTGAACGGGAATCGGCGGCGCATGCGCGACAAGGATCCCCACATCGAAACCGACACCGAATCCCCGGCCGGGGACGGCCCCGACGACCTGTACCGGATCGGCACGGTGGCACAGCTCACCCAGATCTCGGTGGAGCGCCTCAGGGCCTGGGAACGCCGCTATGGTCTGGCACCCGCGCACCGGGCCGGCAAGACGCGGTTCTACAGTGCGCCACAGCTGGCACGACTGACCAAGATCAAACGCCTCATAGACGCCGGACAGCCGATCAGCTCCCTGGTGGAGCTCACCGACGAGCAGCTGGACGAGCGCCAGAGCGCCCTGGCCGGCGCCGCGCCCGGCATGTCCGGCCAGCCGGCGAGAACCGGACTCATCGGCACCAATCTTCTGGTGCTCGAGCAGCAGCAGGATGAGGATCTGCGTATTCAGATTGCCGGGCGCTGGGCCAATCTCGCCGCCTTCGAGCGGGACCAGCTCGGCGTCGACACGCTGGATGCGGTCGTGGTGCAGATGCCCGTGGCCAACGAGGACGATCTGGACGTGATCGTCGACTATTTTCCAAAAGCACAGATCGTAGCGCTCTATCAGTTCGGCACGGCCAAACACGTGGCCGCCATCGAGAACCGCGGCATTCCGGCGCTCAGATGGCCCACCCCCTGGCAGGAGATCGAGAGTGCAGTCGCGAGCGTCCACCGTCAGGCGAATGCCCCGCAGAAGGCGGCCGCACGCCGGTTTTCGGACGAGGAGCTGGTGGCCATCGCCGCCAGCACCCTGTCGGACCCCACCGGTTGCCCGCAACATCTGGTGGAGCTGATCAGTCAGCTCAACGCCTTCGCCGACTACAGCCGATCGCTCGGCGAGGACGCGCTGCTGGACGGGATCCACGTGGATGCCACCCAGGCCAGATCTCACCTAGAGCGCGCCCTGGAAGCCCTGGCCATGGCCGAAGGGCTGATCGCGACCCCCGATCCCGAGGCAGCCGACCTCATAGGGTGAACAAAACCTGTACAAAATTTGAAAATAGGTGTTGACAGCACATTTGTACTGTACATAATAGACACCAGTTTCAGTTCAGGCGTGCACGTAACTCCAATGCAGTCCTCCCTTTCAAGTGTCCTTCCCCCAGAAGCGGAGTTACTTTCAGCGGTGCCCACCGCTGACACGCCTTTTTTATTCTAGCCGACGTCAGATCAGACGTTAGGCTCCCAGACAAACGCCCCGGTTCAGCAGTTCTAACCGGGGCGTTTTCTATTGTGCGTCTGCGAAATCACGCAGGGCCAGACGCTCGATGCGCTTCACACACTGCCGGCCGTCGATATGGGAATATCGGCCGATGAACGGATTCCTGAGACCACGCGGCCGGCAGGGCCATGCCATCGCCGCCCTCTGCCTGTCTGCCCTGTGTCTGCTCGGACTCCCCGCCTGCGGCGGCGGTGGTGGCAGCAGCAACGGCAGCAATCCGGCACCTGCACCGGTGAACCAGGCGCCCACGGCCCGGATCTCTGCATCCGTCACGGACGGCTACGCGGCCCTGACCGTCAGTTTCGACGGCACGGCATCCTCCGACGGCGACGGCCGGATCGTCGAATACGCCTGGGACTTCGATGACGCGGGGGCGGGCGCAGCCGGCGCCAGTGCGTCCCATACCTTCGCCGAGCCCGGCGGCTACAACGTTCGGCTGACGGTAACGGACGACGATGGCGCCATGGGCACCCTTCTGCAGCACGTCCGGGTTCGGGGTACCCGTCTCTCCGGCACGGTGGAGATCCTCGGCACCAGCGCGGTGGACTCCGACGTCAACGACCGCCTGACCACACCTTTCGCCAACGACGATCTGCTGACGGCCCAGGCGCTTCCCAACCCGGTCCGTCTGGGCGGCTTCGTGAATCTGCCGGGCACGGGAGATAGGACGGGCAACTTCTTCGACAGCGGAGATCCGGCCGACTTCTACGCCATCAGTCTCACCGGAAACGAGCTGATCCTGCTCAACATCGGCGATGCGACCGCGGACCTGGATCTGCACCTGAGAGACGCGGCGGGCAACATCGTCGACGCGTCTCTGTCCAGTCAGAGCACCGAATCCGTCGCCGCGCCCGGACCCGGTGACTACTTCATCGAGGTCTTCCCCGCCATCGCCGGCACGAACATCTCCGGTGGCTCGAACTATGTCCTCACCGTCGGCCAGAACCTGAGCACCGGGATCCGGGTGCCCAGCCGGCTCAGTGATCCCTTCGTGCCGGGCGAGCTGCTCATGGCCGGCCCCCCGGATGCATCCCGGAAGCTGAAGGAACTCGATCTCAGGGAACGAGGCCGGGCCGGCCGCTATGCGCGGGCAGAGATCGGTGAGCATACGCTCGACCGGCTGCGGGAAAGGCTCGCGGCTCACACGACCACCGGGTTGCCTCCGGGGCTTACCGCCGATCTGCGTCTCAGATACCGCACGCTGCTCGCGGTGAAGCACCTGCAGCAGGACCCGGCCGTCGCCGGAGCGGAGCTGAACGTGCTGATGCAGACCAGACTCACGCCCGATGATGCCCTGTACGGACTGCAGTGGCACTACCCCGAGATCCGGCTGCCGGAAGCCTGGGACATCACCACCGGCACCCCCGCCGGCGGCGGTGATGTGATCGTGGCCGTGGTGGACACCGGCATTCTTCCAGACCACCCGGACTTCGCCGGGCAGCTGGTGGACGGCTATGACTTCATCGCCGATCCCGACCGGGCCCGGGACTTCAACGGCATCGACGACGATCCCACCGACGAGGGCGATTTCGCCTACGGCGCATCATCCAGCTTCCACGGCGCTCACGTGGCCGGGACCGTGGCTGCACGTTCCGACAACCGGCAGGGCGGCGCGGGCGTGAGCTGGGGCGCCAAGATCATGCCCCTGCGCGCGCTGGGTCTGAACGGCGGCAGCAACTACGATGTGCTCCAGGCCGTTCTGTACGCCGCCGGTCTCGCCAATGACTCCGGGCGTCTGCCCACCCGGGCCGCCGATGTCGTCAACCTGAGCCTCGGCAGTCCTTTCTTTTCCCAGGCCGTCCAGGACCTGTTCACCGAGGTCCGCAACCGGGGCATCATCGTGATCGCCAGCGCCGGTAACGAGTCCACCAGCGCACCCAGCTACCCGGCCGCCTACAACGGCGTGGTCTCAGTGAGCGCGACGACCATCGACGGCAGTCTTGCCCCCTACTCCAACTTCGGTCCGGTGGACGTGGCCGCACCCGGCGGATTCAACGGCACCGACGCAAACGGCGACGGATTTCCGGATGGGGTGGTGAGCACCCTGGGCGACGACAGCAATCCGGGGCCGGTCCAGCTCGGCTACGGCGCTCTGAGCGGAACGTCCATGGCGGCACCGCACGTGGCCGGTGTGGTGGCACTCATGAAGGCGGTCCATCCGGGCCTGACCCCCGCACAATTCGACGCGGCACTCGCCCAGGGAGATCTCACCGACGATCTGGGAGCCCCCGACCGTGACGATCTCTACGGTTACGGACTCATCAATGCCCAGAAGGCGGTGCTCAAGGCCCTGTCGCTTGCCGGCGGTGCAGGCGCGGACCCGGGTCCGGTGCTCGGCAGCTCGCTCTCGTCGGTGAATCTCGGAGTGCTGGCCACCCGTCAGACCGTACGCCTCAGCAACCTGGGGACCGCCAGCATCGAGCTGCTCGCCGGCAACATCGTCACCAGCGAAGCCTGGCTGTCCGTTTCGCCGGTGGCCGTGGACGGGGAAGGTCTGGGTGATTACGAGCTTCTGGCTGACCGGAGTGGTCTGGCGGAAGGTCCGCACAACGCCACGGCCACCTTTACCCCCGCCGATCCGACGACCAATACCGTGTCCATCTCCGTCACGCTCCAGGTGCCGGGCGCGAATCCGGAAGCCGATGCGGGCCTCTTCTATGTGATCGCCGTGAATGAGGACGGTTCCTCAGAAGGCAGCGCCGCCGTGGTCGCGGCCCGCAACGGGGAATACGAATGGACGCTCAACGATCTGCCCGCCGGGAGCTACCGGATCGTTGCGGGCTCGGACATGGACGACGACGACTTCATCTGCGATGCCGGGGAATCCTGCGGTGCATTCCGGACCCTGGATGCGGCCGAGAGGATTCCCGTGGATCCCGCCACCACGCCGGAGATTACGGGCATCGACTTCGTGGCCGAGTTCCGGGCCGTGATCACCACCCAGACCGCCAGCGAGGCGGCCGCCGCTGCCCCGGACGACGGGTTCCGGATCCACAGGCCGGACGCGGCAGCCGGCCGGAGCCGGGGTTCAGCCGCCGAGCAGCGCTAGCGCCGCTTCCGCACGGGTATGGACGCTCAGCTTGTAGGCGTCCAGGTCCATTTCCCGGTTCTCGCCCATGGCCCCTACCAGGTAACGCTTGTAGACGCCCTGGCCGATGGCCGCCAGGCGCCAGTGTGAGAAGGCCCGATAGTAGTTGATGCCATCCAGATTTCTGCCGGTGGCCGCCTCATAGCGCTCACAAAGCGCTTCCCGGCCGGGGAAACCGCCGATGGCCGTTGGCGTGACGGCGTCCTCCGTCTCTCCCGGCAGTATCCAGGAGTTCAGCAGATAACCCACGTCCGCCAGAGGATCACCGAGGGTGCACAGCTCCCAGTCGAGCACCGCCCGGATCCGGCCGTCGCCGACCATCATGTTGCCGAGGCGGTAGTCGCCATGGACGATGGTGGCGCCGATCTGCTCCGGCTTCTGCTCGGTCAGGCGCCGGGAGCATTCTTCCATCTCCGGAATCTCGTGGGTCTTGGACGCTTCCCACTGCTTGTTCCAGCGCTTCAGCTGCCGTTCGAGATAGGCCTCCTTACGGCCCAGAGTACCGAGGCCGACCTGGTCCGGGTCCAGATTGTGCAGCGTCGCCAGAACGTCGATGACGTTGAGCCCCAGCGCTTCCCGTTCCCTCTCGGGCAGCGGCCGTGCCGATTCCGCATCGTGCAGCACCCGGCCCTCCACGAATCCCATGACGTAGAACGGCGCGCCATTGATCGCAGGGTCCTCGCAGTAACCGTAGGTGGGCGCTACGGGCACGCCGCTGTTCTCGAGCGCCGAGACGATCCGATGTTCGCGGCCCATGTCGTGAGCGCTTTCGAGCACATGACCGAGCGGCGGCCGTCGCAGCACGTAGGCGGAACCCTTGCCGTCGACGAAACGGTAGGTGAGATTCGAGTGTCCACCGGCGATCAGCGTGAACGTGAGCGGCGGCGTCAGCCCTTCGATCCGTTCCACCAGCCAGGGTGTGACCCCATCGATTTCGATCCCTTCGGGCACCCCCGAAGCCGCTCCGCCCGATCCCTCTGCTCCAGCGCTCATCAGACCTCCTAAAAAACCTCGCC
>JAUIAV010000017.1 GCA_030425195.1 Gammaproteobacteria bacterium
CGCCGCCCTGTCAGACGATCTTCTCGACAGCGAACTCTTCGGCCACGAAGCCGGCGCCTTCACCGGCGCCAGTCGCCGCCACAGCGGCCGCTTCGAGCTGGCCAACGAGGGCAGTCTGTTTCTGGACGAGGTGTCGTCCAGTTCGCAGCGGGTGCAGGAGAAGATCCTGCGGGTGATCGAATACGGCGAGTACGAACGGGTGGGCGGCAACCGCACGCTGTACTGCGACGTCCGCCTGATCGCTGCCACCAACGAAGATCTGCCTTCCCTGGCCGCTCGGGGCGAATTCCGCCACGACCTCCTCGACCGCCTGGCCTTCGATGTGATCACGCTTCCCCCGCTCCGGCAGCGGGACGGGGACATCCTGCTCCTCGCCGAGCATTTCGCCGTCAGCATGGCCCAGGAGCTCGGCCGCGAACTCTTTCCCGGGTTTTCCCAGGCAGCAAGGGAGCGGCTGCTCGATTATCACTGGCCGGGAAACGTGCGCGAACTCAAGAACGTTGTGGAACGCTGTGTGTACCGTCATGACGAGGACACACCGGTGAATGAAATCCAGTTCGACCCCTTCGAGTCTCCGTTCCGGTTGAATCCCGCCCAGACGTCCGCGCACCGGGCCAACGGATCCGGTGCCGACCCGGACGGCGACGCCCAACCGGAGCGATCAGGTCCGGCCGCTGCGGAAGCGTCCGAGTTCCCCATCGATCTGAAACAGACCGTTCAAGCCTACGAGATCCAGCTGATCGAACAGGCCCTGGTCGCGGCCAAGCACAATCAGCGCAAGGCCGCAGAGCTCCTGGAGGTCACCTATCACCAGCTGCGTGGCTATCTGAAGAAGTACGATCTGCTCAGCAAGGATTGACGACCGCGGTACCGCATCTGAAGCACCAGGGCACTGTGCTAGCATCCCCCGCAAATCGAGCGGAGTAACTCATGGCGGACAACAGAATGACCCGGGCCGAACGGGAAGCCTTCCTGGCCGATCTGCACGTTGGCGTGCTGGCCATTCCCGGTGACGGTGCACCCCTCACCGCACCGATCTGGTACGACTACGAGCCGGGTGGCGATATCTGGGTACTCACCGGGCCGGAATCCAGAAAGGGTCGGCTGCTGAAGAAAGGCCTGCCGGTGACCCTGGTAGCCCAGCGGGAAGACCTGCCCTATGCCTATGTTTCCGTGGAAGGCACCGTGACGGAAATCGCTCCCCAGGGCGAAGGCGATACCCTGCACATGGCCACCCGCTATCTCGGCGAGGCGCTCGGCCGTGATTATGCGCAGGCGAACGCGGCCGGTGAGTCGGTCCGTGTGACCATCCGGCCGGACCGGTGGCTCACCGTGGACTATGGAAAATCAGGCTGACCCCATCCGGATGACGGCGATCGTTCCTTTTTTCACGGAAGGCGGACGCGTTTCGAGAAACGACTTCGCAGCACTCTGCGAGGACGGCTCGGTGCTGGAATCACGGAAACGGACCGGAGCGGCCAAAGTAATCGAAGTGAGGGACCGTCAGGCCGGAACTCTGATCATCAAGGCATGGCATCCGAAACGCCGGATAACCTCTGCCCGGCTGTATCCGTACGATCTCCGGTTCAGACACAATGCGGCAAAGCTGAGGGCGCTCGGATTCAACGCTCCCCTCGTGCGCGGATGGGGCGGCATCGGTTCCGGTAGCACCCGCTTCATCTGCTACGAGGCCCTGCCGGGAGCGTCCCTGCGAAGCCTCATACCACGGGTCGATCTCAGGGGTGCTGCAGGATTCATCAGCCGGCTCCACGATGCCGGTGTGGATTTCCGTTCCCTGCACATGGGTAACATTCTCCTGTCGGGGAGCGCGAACTACGGGCTGATCGATCTGACCGACTGCCGCTTTTCCTCCAGACCGCTGTCTCTCAAACGCAGAATCGACCGTCTGATCTACCTGTGCACCCACAAACGGGAGATCGGATTCATGTCTGCGGACGACCGCTGGAGCACGTTTCTCGATGCCTACTGCGAGGCGGCGGGGACGGAGCCCACAGAACTGATCCAGCATGCGGGAAGACATGCAGGATGGGCCTCGCTGTCACACGCCGGATCATGAAGCCGATCATTCTCATGTACCACCATATTGCCCCGCCTCCGGCCGGAGCGAAGATACGCGGCATGTACGTCTCTCCGCGGCAGTTCGACTGGCAGCTCGGCTGGCTCAGGTCCCGCGGATTCAGTTTCAGCACGTTCGAAAACCTGTCAGACACCAGGCCGGGGGAACGCCCCGACATCATTCTGACGCTGGACGACGGATATCTGAACAACTACGAGCAGGCTTTCCCCATCCTGAGAAAGCACGGCGCGCGGGCAGTGATCTATCCGATCCTCAACGATCTCGGCCGCCGCGGCGTTTCCTGGCCCGGTGCCACGGAGCAGACGCCCGCGGACATGATGTCGGCCGAACAGATCCGGGAGATGGCGGATGCCGGCATCGAATTCGGCTCTCATCTGCTCGAGCACCGGCGTCTGACCGAGATGTCAGAGACGGAACAGATCGCGCAGCTCACCGCTTCCAAGGCAAGGCTGGAATCCATTGTCGGGCGTCCGGTGCTCTCCATCGCGTATCCGTACGGCGCCTGTGATGACGGCATCATCGGGAGGACGCGCGCGGCCGGCTATCGATACGGAGTGACCACGGAACCCGGCCGCATCGCGAAGGACGCAGATCCACTGCGTTTGAACCGCTACACGGCCAAGGGCTGCAAGCTCTATCATCCGTTGAAGTTCATCCGCATGATCAGAACCGCCGAGCGCCAGGACTGACCATTGGCCCGATTCACCACCAAGCTTCTGATGAAACCCGCCGTCCAGCGGCGGCTGGCGCCTTTCGGCCGGATCCCGAAGCCTAAAAAGTGGGTTTTCATCGTCGGCTGCTACAACTCGGGCACCACGCTGCTTGCCGATGTCATGGGAAACCATCCGGACATCTCCGCCCTGCCGGTGGAAGGCGTTCGCCTCTCCGACGTCTGGCCACTGCCGGAAACGCATGCCTGGAATCGGATGTGGATGAAATGCATCGACGAGATGCGCCTCACTCCCGGCCCGGGCATGAAAGCGCTCGCACAGCGGGTGAAGCGGCAATGGTCGTTCTCCTTCGCCCGGAAACCGCTGCTGCTCGAGAAGTCCATCGCCAACACACCGCGCATGCCCTTCATTCAGGCCTATTTCCAGCCCGCGTACTTCATCTATATCGTGCGCAATGGCTATGCGGTCAGCGAAGGCCTGCGCCGGGGGGCCAAACCCATGCAGTGGGGGCGTGATGACTACGGAGAAAGTTACCCGATCCGGATGTGTGCCGAGCAGTGGGCCTGGACGGACCGCATCGTGAGTCAGGACCGCCCTGAAATTCAGCACCTGATTGAAATCAGCTACGAAACGCTGACCGAGGATCCCCGCTCGGTTCTCGATCGGGTCACCGGCTTTCTCGAGATCGCACCGTTCAGCGACCAGATCCTCGAGAAGTCCTGGCGAGTCCATGGTGTCACCTCCCAGATACGCGACATGAACGCGGAGGCGATCGCCCGCCTCTGCCCGGAGGACATCACCGAGATCCGAACCGCCGCGGCCGAAACGCTGGACAAGTTCGGTCACCTGCCCGGATGAGCAGCACCGTTTCCGGAAACGGGCCTGTGCGCGTGATCGTGATCGTCGCTCTGCCGCACTCCGGATCGCACCTGCTCTCCCAGCTGCTCGGTTCGCACGACCAGTGCCTGTCCATCGGCGAGCTGCACAATTACAACAAACATACGGACACCAGGCGCACGACCAGCGGGAACGTGATCTCCGGCTACCGGGATGACACGCTTTTCCAGGATCTGAATCGGCTGCCCGTGGAACGCTGGCATGCGGAAATTCTGAATCGGGCCCGCGCAGGCAATCCGCTCGTGACCACGCTGGTGGACAACTCGAAGCGGGTGGGCTGGTGTGCATCGCTCCTCGCAAACCCCGCTCTGGACGTCCATCCGGTGCATCTGATCAGGGATCCCAGAGCGCTGATGCGCTACTGGATGCTGAGCTACGACAGTCCCAGGAAGATCCGCCGCCAGCGGATCCGACACGCCAGGATGCGCCCTCTCCAGGCCCTGAACCTTCTCCGTTGTCCGCCACGGGAGCTGTATCTGCGTAAATGGCTCATCCGGAACGAGCAGGCAACAGCCCTGCTGCGCGATTCCGGACGCTCCGCCAACGTGGTTTCCTATCACGATCTGGCGGTCTGCCCGGACACCGTGCTGAGATCGCTCATGCCTCGACTCGGACTCGACTATCAGGAAAGCCAGCTCAGATACGGCGAAACCGTTCACCACGGCACGCTCAAACGGGATTATCAGGACGCATCCGCCTCATCCGCCATCCGGCTGGACGTGCGGTGGCAGACGGATCTCGACGCAAACGACATCCGTTCCGTGACGGAGGATGCACGTGTGCGCACCTACCTCGAATCGCTCAGTCTCGATCTGTCGGACAACGGGCTGGCGGCGCGGACGCTCAGCTGAACGCCAGTCAGATCTTCAGCACTTCCTGCACCGCCCGGTAGGCCTCGGCGATGGCCGTGTTGGTGTCCGCACTCGCGTTGGCATCCGAATTGGCAATGCTGATCCGGCCGAAAGGCTGCCGGCCGCGTACCCAGGGTTTGCTCGCCTCATCCGGCCAGTCCGGCTCCCAGAGCAGATCCGGGCTGTAGGCGTAGCCATGAGCCCACCGGTTCACGGTGATCCCGGCGATGTCCCGGTCTGCATCGAAACCGCCGGCCGACAAAGCCTGGTCCAGCTGGTCCCGGACGTGATGCTCGAAGGTTTCGAAGGGTGTGGTGAGCAGAGCCCGGCGCCCCTCCCGCCACTGCTCGGGACCCTGAATGTCCTGGAAATGCGGAACATGGCACATGTGCAGCACCATGGGATCTTCCGGACGTGCACCGAACTCGTAGCCTCCCATGGACACGGGGTAGTCCAGCTCAACCTGCTTGTAGAAGTCATTGGTGTAGAACACATAGCCGATGCCCTGATCCGCAAATGCCTTCCAGTTCTTCACCGCCACCTTGGTGTAGGTCAGCGGCACCTTCACCGCATAGGCAAGCGCTTCCCGCTGATCCTCGGGCATTTCCGGGCAGAGATAGGGAATGGCCGCGTTGTAACAGGCCATCACACAACGGTCGGCCCTCACCCGATGGGCGGCACCGTCACGGACGAAGGTGACCTCCACTGCCCGCGCATCCGCGGTATGAGCCGCGTGCACCACGGTACTGCTCAGACGGATCCTCACATCCGAGCCCCTCCGATCCAGCCGGTCGTAGCGTACCTGAGCGGTCACCACGTCCTCCATGCTGCTGCCGGGGACGGCATCGGGCAGCAGACCACGCACGAGCAGGCGGGCCACGGATGCATTTCCGTCCGGGAAGTGGAAGATGTAGGGTTCACTGCCCCGGTAACCCACCCGCTCCACCGTATGCGTCAGGCCGGGAATGCCGCCTCCGTCTCCGTAAACCTGCACGGCAATCGCGGGCACTTCGTCCATACCCACGCACCAGAAGCTCATGCCCCAGCGCCGGTAGATCTCCAGAATCTGATCATCCACCCCCGCATGACGCTTGAGGAAATCGAGGTAGCTGATCTTGCTGAGATACGACCGTTTCTCCTCGTTCGTCATGCCAGGCAGGTAGTCGCGCTGCTCGGTGAACAGCCGCACCAGGTCCGCCCTGGCCTGCTCGTTCAGCGGCGCCTCGTCCGCGAACGACTGCCAGGGCCGGCTGCCGTAGCCGCGAACGAGCTTTCGCGCGCCGAAGTTCCCGGCATCGAAAGCGATGGCATAGTCGAGACCGAGCTGCTCGTAGAGTGTCTGATCGAAGTACTCATAAAAGCGCTCGGTGTGCACGCCGATCTGCTCGAGCAGCGCTTTCGAGACTTCCGCGTAGGCGGACGGCGTGTCGATGGATTCGGTACCGCCATAGGCGATACGCCGCTCTCCGCCCACGGAGAATTCGTTCCGTTTCGCATGTCCGCCGAAGTCGTCGTGATTGTCCAGCACGAGAACGCGCGCATCGGGATGCGCCTCGCGAAAGAGATAAGCGGCCGTGAGCCCGCTGATCCCGGCACCCACCACCACGAGATCGTAGTGTTCGCCGGTGTCCGCACCAGACCAGCTGCTTCCTGAAACCCTGGCGTGCATGGTTTCCCAGGAGCCTGGATGGGAACCACGCAGACCGGTTCTGGCAGGCGGATAGTAGTCCGACGGCAGTTGCCAGTCCGGTCCAGTCGAGCCGAATGCCTCCGCATGCGCGCCGACAAGACTACCCGCCGCCGCTGCGCCGAGGCCGATCCTGGTTCCGTTCAGAAAATCACGCCGGGTGATACCGTCCACGCTATCCATCCTTCCTATACATCCTTCCTATCCATCCTTCCTATCCAAAACCTTCTCCTCAGGAGTCATTCGGGCATGACACCCTAAAATGCCAGATGGTAAGACAACGTCACACTCCCTTGCACCCGGTTCTCCAATCCATTAAACGTTGGACCGGAGGGAGAAGGACCAAACGGTTACATGGAAATCAGACAGTGACCGATCCTTTCGATCAGTACAGGACAGGCGGCGCGCTGGACGCGGCTGCAGCCATACTCGACCGGCAGGAAGAATCGCTCATCGGGCGCGACATCGGCGGATACGTGCTCATCGAGCTTCTCGGTCGTGGCGGTATGGGCGTCGTCTACCGGGCGCGCAAATCGGATGGACATCTGGAACGCGATGTGGCGGTGAAGCTGCTGCCAGGCGGCCCCGCAGGCTGGCGTCTGGGAGAACGGTTCGCCCGGGAAGCGGAAATTCACAGCCGCCTCACGCACCCGAACATCACGCGACTGTACGATGCCGGAGTGACAGATACCGGCTGGCCATTTCTGGTCATGGAGCTCATCTCAGGGGAGCCCATCGATCAGTGGTGCGAATCCCGCGGGCTGTCAACGGCCGAACGGGTCACGCTGATCCGGGACGTCGCTCGAGGTCTGAGCAGCGCACATGCAAATCTGGTGCTGCACCGGGACATCAAACCCTCTAATGTCCTCATCGATCAGGACGGGAAACCCAAGCTCCTCGACTTTGGAATCGCTCGATTGCTGGATGAAGAGGCGGATGCGGTCACCGCAGACACACGCGCCCTGACACCTATGTATGCGAGCCCGGAACAGCTGCTGGGGGGGCGGGTCAGCACGGCAACCGATGTGTTTCAGCTCGGTACTCTTCTCTGCCAGGTCGTTACGGGCTCCCCTCCCTTCCCGCAGGCCACACTGGCGGAGGCCATATCACGGGCTGCCCACGACGGATCTCCTGCATTATCACCAGAGGCTTCCAGCCGGCTCGACGCCGACCTGGAGGCCATCATCCTGAAGTGCCTCGCAACGGATCCGGAGTCCCGCTACCCGGATGTCAACGCGTTCAATGAGGATCTCGGGCGCTATCTGGAGGGTTACCCCATCAGCGCCAGACGACCGCGCTGGTGGACGCCAGCACTGAAGCTGGTCCAGAGGAACGCATGGATTTCCAGCGCGGTAGGGCTTCTGCTTCTCACGCTTCTCGCCGGTAATTTCTTCTATCTGGCCGCACTGGAACGCAGCCGGGCTGAAGCTCAGAACGAGGCAGACAGGGCTACCGCGGTCACCGAGTTTCTGGTTGGTCTGTTCAACGCCAGTGATCCGCAGTATTCGACCGGCGACACACTGACGGCCAATGACATTCTTACAGCGGGTGCAACCCGCATCGAAAACGATCTCACCAGCCAGCCGGCTGTTCGCGCGGAGATCATGCACACGGTGGGCAGAATTTATACGGCCATCGGGGAATACGAACAGAGCGAGCAGCTGCTCCGGGAGGCGCTTCAGATACGGGAATCGCTCTACGGTGAACAGCACGCAAGTCTTGCCGATTCGCATGCGGCTCTGGCATGGCTCCTCTACGGAGTGAAGGAGGATGACGAAGCCGCCTTGGAGCATTTCGAACGCGCCCTGGACATCCATCTGAATACTCGGGGCGCCGATCCTGCCTATGCACTGCTGCTGGCCCGAATGGCGAATCTCGAGATCCATGCCCGGGAACGCTATGAAGTGGCCCTCACGCTGCTCGAGGAAGCACACGCCATCCAGGAGCGGTTTCTGGAGGCGGATGATTCAGACCGGGCTGCCGTGCTCTCCCTGTTCATGACGGCTCATGCGCGACTGGGTGACTATACGCGCGCCGAAAGGTACGGGCGTGAGGCACTTCGCCTTGCAGAAGCAGCATTCGGACCAGACCACGCGAGGGTCCATGGTCCGCTATTCTATCTGGCCCGCGTGCTGGAGTCTCAGGGCAGGTATCTCGAAGCCATCGACCTCATGGAACGGGATCTCGTCATCGTCGAGAACGTTTTCGGAAGGAACCATTTTCAAACCGGAGACACCTATCTGAATCTCTCCCATCTCTATCGGATGAGCGGACGTATCGACGATGCCGTTCACGCTGGAGAACTTAGCGTTGAACTCCTTGGCAACGCCTATGGCACTGACCACTCCAACTACGCGACCGCACTTGCCGTGCTTTCCGCTGCCTATCAGGAAGTGGACCGTATGAACGCGGCCGAGCGGCTGCTGACCCAGGCCGTCGACATCTACGAGCGGCGCGCCGGCCCAGATCACACGCATACGGCTTACGGCATAACCATGTACGGGGACTTTCTGATCCGGACCCGACGATACACAAGCGCAGCCGAGCAGTACCACCGAGCGCATGCCATCTGGCGGGGAGTGGTCGGAGATGATCATCCCGACAGTGCCAAGATGGTCATGCGGCTCGGCGAGATTGCGCTTCTGCAGGACGACCTGGAGAAGGCAGATGAACTTCTTGGCCGTGCGCTCGCCGTCAACGAGGCACATCTCCCGCCCGATCATCTGCGTATTGCCGACAATCTGGCACTCTTGGGCCAGCTCAGAATCGCCGAACACCGCAGCGCGGATTGCAGGCCACCTCTCGAGCGGGCCCTCAATATCCGTGCCGCTTCGCTCCCCGGCGACCACCCTGATCTGATCCGACTCCGTTCGGACTTGGATACCTGCGCCGGGCTGGGTGCATCGTCTGACTAGTCGATTCGAAGCAATGCTTCGAATCAATGCTTCGAATCAGGGCTTCGGCTCGAACCCGGAAGGTTTCTCCCGGGTACTCTCAATCGCCGCCATAAAAAAACGGGGCCCGATGGGGCCCCGTTTCTTATGGCGGAGAGGGAGGGATGACTCGATTTCCGCTACGGCGGAAACCTCGCCCCTGCGGGGCCGCCGTCGCTGCGCGACGACGTTGTCTCAACCCTGATTCGAAGCAATGCTTCGAATCAGGGCTTCGGCTCGAACCCGGAAGGTTTCTCCCGAGTACTCTCAATCGCCGCCATAAAAAACGGGGCCCGATGGGGCCCCGTTTCTTATGGCGGAGAGGGAGGGATTCGAACCCTCGATAGGGGTTACCTATACGCCCTTAGCAGGGGCGCGCCTTCAGCCACTCGGCCACCTCTCCGTGAGCGCGGCAAGTGTACCGCAATTCGATCAGCCGGACAGGCCATCAGGCCACCGATTCTTCGGAGACGGCCGCCTCGCCGAGATCGAATTCGCTGTGGATGCAGCGTACGGCAAGCTCCAGATAACGTTCCGCCACCACCACCGAGATCTTGATCTCGGATGTGGAGATCATGAGGATGTTGATGTTCTCGGCAGCCAGCGCATCGAACATGCGTGTTGCCACGCCCGCGTGAGAGCGCATGCCAACCCCCACCACCGAGACCTTGGCAATCCTGTTGTCACCGGACAGCTCTCTGGCGCCGATGCTCGTCTGTACCTCTGTCAGGAGTTCGAGGGCCCGCTCGTAGTCCCCGCGCTTCACCGTGAAGGTGAAGTCGGTGAGCCCGTCGGCACCCGTGTTCTGCACGATCATGTCTACTTCGATGGGCGCACGGCCCACCGGGCCGAGGATCTTCGAGGCGATACCGGGAATGTCCGGCACGCCGGACATGGTGATCTTGGCTTCATCGCGCGCGTAGGCGATGCCTGAAACGATGGGTTGTTCCATATTCATCTTCTCAACGGTAATCAGCGTGCCCGGACCTTCCTCGAAGCTGGACATCACTCTGAGCGGCACCCGGTACTTGCCTGCAAACTCCACGGACCGGGGATGCAGCACCTTGGAGCCCAGCGAGGCGAGCTCCAGCATCTCCTCGAAGGTAATGAGGTCCAGCCGACGTGCATCGTCCACGATGCGTGGATCTGCCGTATAGACTCCATCCACATCGGTGCAGATCTGACACTCGTCCACGCCCAGGGCAGCAGCGATGGCCACCGCGGTCGTGTCAGAACCGCCCCTTCCCAGGGTATTGAGATTGCCCTGTGAATCCACGCCCTGGAATCCGGCGATGACGGGCGTGACGTCCCGCTCCAGATCCTTTCTGAGCGGTGCGGTGTCGATCTCCTCGATACGCGCCCGGCCGAAATTCCCATCCGTGCGGATGCACACCTGGTCGCCGAGATAGGATCGGGCTTCAACGCCCAGCTCCTGCAGGGCCATGGACAGCAGCGCAATGGTCACCTGCTCGCCCGAAGCCAGCAGCACGTCCATCTCACGCGCAGGTGGGCGGCCCGACATGCTCCGCCCCAGGGTCTCGAGCCGGTTGGTCTCGCCGCTCATGGCGGAGACCACGACCAGCACCTGGTGGCCCTGATCACGGTAGGCCCTGACCCGTTCAGCCACCGCCTGGATGCGCTCCACACTGCCGACGCTGGTGCCGCCGTACTTCTGCACGATCACGCCCATGATCAGCCGCTCAGATGCTCACGCACCCAGTCGGGCACGGACGCCAGTGCGTCAGGCAGCGCGTCCGGCGCATCTCCACCGCCCGCCCTTGCCATGTCCGGGCGCCCGCCGCCCTTCGCGCCCACCCGGGCGCCCACGGCATTGATGAGATCGGGCGCTTTGATCCGGTCCACCAGGTCCTTGCTCACCCCGGCGATGAGATTGACCCTGCCGCCATCCACGTTGCCGAGCACGATGGCCGCGCTGCCGAGCTTGGATTTCAGCGTATCCAGCGTCTGCATGAGCGTTTTCGCCTCACCCTCCACCTGGACGGCCAGTACCTTGATCCCTGCCACCTCCACGGCTTCGTCCAGCAGATCCGAGCCCTGACTGGCCGCCAGCTTCTGCTGCGCCTGGGAGAGCTCCCGATTGAGGCGCCGGTTTTCCTCCACCAGCGCGACCACCTTGTCCGTCACATCCGACCGGGATCCTCTGACCAGACCGGCAACCGTGCTCAGGGCGTCTTCCGCCTGCAACGTCCAGGCAAGTGCCCCCGGTCCGGTCACGGCTTCGATACGGCGCACGCCGGCAGCAATGCCCGTCTCGCTGACGATGCGGAACAGGCCGATGTCGCCGGTACGGGATACGTGCGTGCCGCCGCAGAGTTCCACGGAGTAGCCGCCGCCCATGCTCAGAACCCGCACCTCGCTCCCGTACTTCTCGCCGAAGAGCGCCATGGCACCCTGCTCGATGGCCTGGTCGTAGCTCATCTCAGCAATGTCCACGTCCGTGTTGGCCTGAATCTGTCCGTTGACTATGGTCTCCACGGCACGAAGCTGCTCAGGGCTGACCGGTTCCGGATTCGAAAAGTCGAACCGGAGACGGTCCGGCGCAACGAGCGAGCCTTTCTGCTGTACATGCTTCCCGAGTACCTCTCGCAACGCTGCGTGCATGAGGTGCGTGGCGGAGTGATTCAGGCGGATCAGCCGGCGTCGTTCCGCGTCGACGTCCGCGTTGACCCGATCCCCCCGGGAGAAATCACCGTCGATCATCTCCCCCACATGCAGAAACTGATCTCCCGCCATCTGGGTATCCGTGACCTGAAAGCGGCCGGACGGGCTCTCGATGATGCCGGTATCGCCGATCTGACCCCCCGATTCCGCATAGAACGGAGTCTCATCGAGAACGATCACACCCTGCTCACCCCTGCTCAGGCGCTCTACGGCAACACCCTCCGGATTGAACAGGCCGACCACCGCCGCCTCACCGGAATCCAGCGTGTAACCCGTGAAGGTGACCTTGCCGTCCGTGTGTATCCGCTGACCCAGACTGGCGTCGAACCTGGCTGCTGCACGGCCCCGGGACCGCTGCGCCTCCATGGCGGCTTCGAAGCCTTCCATGTCCACGCTGAGATCGCGCTCTCTGGCCACGTCTGCGGTGAGATCCACCGGGAAACCGTAGGTATCGTAGAGTCTGAACACCACGTCACCGGGGATGACCGCACCATCGAGCTCGCCGATGGTCTCGTTCAGGAGCTCCATGCCCTGGTTCAGCGTCTCGGCAAATCGCGCTTCCTCCCGGGCCAGCACCTGCACGATCTCGTCCCGGCGCTCGGCGAGGATGGGATAGGCT
Source organism: Gammaproteobacteria bacterium (assembly GCA_030425195.1). Taxonomy (GTDB): domain Bacteria; phylum Pseudomonadota; class Gammaproteobacteria; order Pseudomonadales; family Azotimanducaceae; genus SZUA-309. Next base: position 12,439 of record JAUIAV010000017.1, read on the forward strand.
TCGCCCATCTCCGCTACCAGCGGGTCCACCAGCTTGTGGAAGAACGGCTCGGTGATATCGAGCTTGTAGCCGTGGCGCAGTGCCCGGCGGATGATCCGCCGGAGCACGTAGCTGCGGTCTTCGTTGCCGGGGATCACGCCGTCGGCGATCAGGAACGACGAGGAACGGATGTGATCGGCGATCACCCTGAGCGACGCGTTGCTGATCATGGCCTGATCGTCATTGAACCCGGCCATCTGACCGGCTGCCCGGATCAGATTCCTGAACAGATCGATCTCGTAGTTGCTGTGCACCCCCTGGAGGATGGCGGCCATGCGCTCGAGCCCGAGCCCCGTGTCCACACCCGGTTGGGGCAGCGGCGACAGCTCACCGTCCGGCGAGCGGTCGAACTGCGGAAATACCAGGTTCCAGAATTCGATATAGCGGTCGCCGTCCTCGTCCGGTGAACCCGGCGGGCCGCCCTCCACCTCCGGACCATGATCGTAGAAAAGCTCGGTGCAGGGACCGCAGGGGCCCGTATCCCCCATGGCCCAGAAGTTGTCCTCGATATCCACCACCCGCTCTCTGGGCAGGCCGATCTTCTCTTCCCAGAGCTTGCGGGATTCATCGTCCGTCGGATGCACGGTGACCCAGATCTTATCCACCGGCAGCTTCAGGACCCCGGTGACGAACTCCCAGGCCCAGGCGATGGTCTCTTCCTTGAAATACCCGCCGAAACTGAAGTTGCCCATCATCTCGAAAAAGGTGTGATGGCGGGCCGTGTAGCCCACGTTCTCCAGATCGTTGTGCTTGCCGCCCGCACGCACGCATCGCTGTGCCGAGGTGGCCCGGTCGAAACCCAGATCCTCCCGGCCCAGCAGAGCGTCCTTGAACTGCACCATGCCCGCGTTGGTGAAGAGCAGCGTCGGGTCGTTGGCCGGCACGAGCGTGCTCGACGGCACGACCTGATGGCCCCGTTCTTCGAAGAAAGCGAGATAGGCGGCTCTGAGTTCGGCGGTATTCATCGATCCGGTCGCGGTGAAAAAAAGCGCGCCAGTATACGGGAGCCGGGCCCGGATTTCAGCGGTTTCCCGGCGTGGCAGCGGTTCCCGCGACTGAGAGGACTCAGTCGTTCTGAGCGCCCAGAACCCGATAGATGAGATCGGAGGGAAATCCCCGCCGGGCGAGAAACCGGGCCTGAATCGCCCACTCGTCCCGATTCCCGGGCGGATGCCCGAACTTTCTGGTCAGCCCTTTCTCCGCGACGGACTCCCAGAATTCGGACGGCTCCGTGAGCTGATCCTCAAGATCCCGCTCGCCGATGCCCCTGGCCGAAAGCTCCTGGCGGATCTTCATCGGGCCGTAGCCACGCTGGACCCGGGCGCGAATGTATGCTTCCGCGAAACGGGTATCGGACAGCAGATCATGTTCGAGCAGATAGGCCACGACCCGTTCCACGAGGATCCGGTCATGGCCCTTGCGCTGGAGCTTCCGCTCGATTTCCTGCCGCCCATGCTCGCGCTGGCCCAGGCTCCTGACGGCCGAATTCAATGCGGCCCGATAGGCTGCTTCCGGATCCGGTTCATCCGCTGCAGATGCTGTCGCCGGCGCGGCGGATGCTGTCGCCGGAGCGGCGCCTGTCAGGGAGATGGACAGGTCGTCGGACATCTCCAGGCAACGCTCAGGACAGGGCGTCCTGTTCAGGTTCCGGAATGACGACTTCATCCGTGGCCGCCGACTTGTCCGGCAGCAGTTGCTGGCGGATCTGCTTCTCGATCTCCCCGCAGATCTCCTGATGCTCGGCGAGGTAGTCGGCGGCGTTTTTCCGCCCCTGGCCGATCCGGTCGGACTTGTAGGCATACCAGGCGCCGGACTTCTCGACGATACCCTGCTGTACACCCAGCTCGAGGATCTCACCCATACGGTTGATGCCCTGACCATAGAGGATCTGGAACTCGGTCTGACGGAAAGGCGGTGCTACCTTGTTCTTGACCACCTTCACCCGGGTCTCGTTGCCGACCACCTCGTCGCCTTCCTTCACCGCGCCGATGCGGCGGATGTCGAGACGCACGGAGCTGTAGAATTTCAGCGCATTACCACCGGTGGTGGTTTCCGGCGAGCCGAACATCACGCCGATCTTCATGCGGATCTGATTGATGAAGATGACGAGGGTGTTGGACTGCTTGATGTTGCCCGTCATCTTCCGCAGCGCCTGACTCATCAGGCGGGCCTGCAGACCGACGTGGGAATCGCCCATCTCGCCTTCGATCTCCGCCCGGGGCGTGAGAGCGGCTACCGAGTCCACCACCACCACGTCCACGGCCCCCGAACGCACGACCATGTCGCAGATCTCCAGGGCCTGTTCGCCCGTATCCGGCTGGGAAACCAGCAGATCGTCCGTATCCACGCCGAGAGACTGGGCGTAGATGGGATCCAGCGCGTGCTCCGCGTCGATGAACGCGCAGGTGCCGCCGGCCTTCTGGGCCTCGGCGATCACCTGCAGGGTGAGCGTGGTCTTACCGGAGGATTCCGGCCCGTAGATTTCCACCACGCGGCCTTTGGGCAGACCGCCGATACCCAGGGCGATGTCGAGCCCGAGCGAGCCCGTGGATATGGAGGGAATCGCTACCTGCTCCGAGTCTCCGAGCCGCATCATGGAGCCCTTGCCGAACTGGCGCTCTATCTGGGCCAGCGCCGCCGACAGGGCGCGGTCTTTCTCCTGATTGGCTTTCTGGTCTGCCTTGTCGGCCTTGGAAGAAGTGGAATCGCTCTTGGATTGTGCCATTTCGATCGTTCTGCTCATCTGGGTGTTCTCCTCAATCCGGCGCCCGTTGGTCTTCGAACTGGTCCTGATCTGGTCCTGATCTGGTCCTGATCTGCCCAATGGTCGCCGCATTCTGAGACCCTGAAGCACGCGGCTGTCGGGTCGTATCCCGAGGTTCGCCGTGATCCGGCGTAGGAAATCCCGAGACCCGGGCACTGTATATTCATTCAGTAGTATTCGCAAGACCGGTTTTCACCCCCGGGGCGGATCTCGCACAGATCACGGGGATCAACACGCCGCTTCTACTCCCACGCCCGGGCTTCTCCCCCGCGGCTTGCTCTGGTCCCGGTAACGCTGCAACATCCCCCGCAGCATGAATACCGGCGCCAGCGCACAGACATCCGCTCATACACCCATGATGCAGCAGTTCCTGCGCATCAAGGCCGAACACCCCGATGAGCTGCTCTTCTACCGCATGGGCGACTTCTACGAGCTCTTCTACGCGGACGCGGAACGGGCAGCGGAGCTGCTCGACATCACCCTCACCACCCGGGGCCAGTCCGCCGGCCAGCCGATCCCCATGTGCGGCGTGCCTTTCCATTCGGTGGACGGTTATCTGGCCCGGCTGGTGGAACTGGGCGTGACCGTGGCCATCTGCGAGCAGATCGGCGATCCGGCCACCAGCAAGGGGCCGGTGGAGCGCAAGGTGGTGCGCATCGTCACGCCGGGTACGCTGACGGACGAGGCCCTCACCGACGGGGCCAGCGAAAGCCTGCTCATGGGCATCGATCCCGCCGGAGAGGGGTTCGCGCTCGCCTGGCTCAATCTCTCTTCCGGGGTCCTGAATGCGGCGCTGGTGACAGATGGCGACGCCCTCGCGACGGAGGTGGCCAGAATCCAGCCGAATGAAATCGTGCACCGGGACGACCTGCCCGATCTCGGCATCACCACCCGGCGTCTGGACAACCTGGCCTTCGATGCGGAGCTCGGCTTCACACAGCTCACCCGGCAGTTCGGAACCCGGGATCTGAGCGCCTTCGGCATGGATCGGGACTCACCGCTGGTGGGTACCACCGCTGCGGTGCTCGAGTACGGCAAGCTCACCCAGTGCCAGGCGCTCGAGTACATCGACCGGGTGACCGTGCTGGCCTCCGACGAGACGGTGATCCTGGATGCGCGGTCGCGCCGGAATCTCGAAATCGACCGGCGTCTGAACGGCGAGGAGGACGCCACCCTCTTTGCCCTGTTCAACACCACCCGTACGCCCATGGGCGCCAGGCTCCTGCGGCGATGGCTGAACGCGCCGAGCCGCAACCGTGCGACGATCCTGGAACGGCAGGCCGGGGTGGCCGCGCTCATCGGCGTGGAATACGAACTCCTCCGCCAGCAGCTCAGGGACGTCGGCGACATGGAACGGGTGGTCTCGCGGATCGCGCTCGGCAGTGCCAGCCCGCGGGATCTGGGACGCCTGCGTCATGCCCTGGATGCCCTGCCGGGGCTGGTGAACGGGTTACCGGTAGACGACCCGGCCGCCGTGCGTCTGGGCGCCGATCTGCCCGGATTCGACGCGACCCGCTCGCTCCTGCACCGGGCCCTGGTGGCGTCGCCCCCGGCAACCATACGGGACGGCGGCGCGCTCCGACCCGGCTATGACGATACCCTGGACGAGCTCAGGAACCTGACCGAGAACGCCGCGGAGTGGCTGGCCGCGCTCGAGCAGAGCGAGCGGGCGCGCACGGGCATCGCCACGCTCAAGGTCGGATACAACCGCGTTCACGGCTACTACATCGAAACGACCCGGGGCGCCGACGAGACGAAGATTCCCGCCGAGTACGTCCGCCGCCAGACCCTGAAGAACGCCGAGCGGTACATCACGCCGGAGCTGAAAGCCTTCGAGGACAAGGCCCTGACGGCTCAGTCGAAAGCGCTGGCACTGGAAAAATCTCTCTATCAGTCGCTGCTCGAAACGCTGCAGGAGGAACTCGGTCCGCTGCGGCGCGCCGCGGCTGCAGCCGCGGAGCTGGACGTGCTCGCGACCTTCGCCGAACGTGCCGTGAGCCTGAACCTGACGGCGCCCACTCTGACCGATACCCCCGGCATCGAGATCCGGGAAGGCTGGCACCCGGTGGTCAAGGCGCTCTCGGACGACCCGTTCATCCCGAATGACCTCCGTTTTTCGGACAAACTCCGCATGCTCATCATCACCGGACCGAACATGGGTGGTAAGTCCACCTACATGCGCCAGGCAGCCCTCATCACCCTGCTCGCCTGCACCGGTTCGTTCGTCCCCGCCGCCGAGGCCAGCATCGGACCCATCGACCGGATTTTTACCCGGATCGGCGCCAGCGACGATCTCACCGGCGGCCGCTCCACCTTCATGGTGGAAATGACCGAGACCGCCAACATCCTGCACAACGCCACCGACCGTTCTCTCGTCCTGCTGGATGAGATCGGCCGCGGCACCTCCACCTACGACGGGCTGGCGCTCGCCTGGGCCACCGCCGGGCACCTTGCCAGACAGCTCAGGGCGTTCACCCTGTTCGCCACCCACTATTTCGAGCTCACCAGTCTGGCCGAAGAGCTGCCAGGCACGGAGAACGTGCACCTGGCGGCCACCGAGCATCAGGGCAGCATCGTGTTTCTGCACAGCGTTCAGCCCGGGCCGGCGAGCCAGAGCTACGGCATTCAGGTGGCACGGCTCGCCGGCGTGCCGGACATCGTCCTGGGCGGCGCCCGGGAACGACTTCAGGCCCTGGAGCAGTCTCAGGCCGACCGGAATCCGGTCCAGGCGGATCTATTCAACCGATCCGCGGAGCCGGCGCCGGAAACGACAGCAGCGGAGAAAGCGGTCCTTCAGGCGCTGGCGGCCATCGATCCGGACACCCTCACGCCGAGAGAGGCGCTGGATCGCCTCTATACGCTGATCCACACGCTGGCGCCCGGCTCCGGGGACGGGCAGTGAGAGTCGACAGCCGCCGGAGAACGGTTAGAATAGCCCGCTTTTGCGGCCCGGGAGTGCTGGAATGACGTTCGTAGTCGGCGAGAACTGCATCAAGTGCAAGCACACGGATTGCGTGGAAGTCTGTCCCGTGGACTGCTTCTACGAAGGGCCGAACATGCTCGTCATCCACCCGGACGAGTGCATCGACTGCGCTCTGTGTGAGCCGGAATGCCCGGTGGATGCCATCTTCTCCGAGGACGAGCTGCCGGATGGGCAGGAGGACTTCCTGGAGCTGAATCAGGAACTGGCGGAGATCTGGCCGAACATCACCGAAAAGAAAGATCCGCCGGCCGATGCCGAGGACTGGGACGGCAAGCCCGACAAGCGGGACCTGCTCGAGCGCTGAAACGCCTCAGCCCGGTTTACCCCAGTCCCTTTACGAGCGGCACGAACCGTACCTGCTCCACCGTCTCAGAGACGATGCCGTCCGGCGTGCGATCGAAGACCTTGAGCTCCTGACCCGAGTCGCCGCCCACCGGCACCACCAGCCGTCCGCCGGGTGCCAGCTGGTCGATGAGGGCTTCCGGCACCATCGGGGGCGCTGCGGTGACGATGATGCCATCGAACGGTCCCTCTTCCGGCCAGCCCTGATACCCATCGCCATGCCGGTAGCGGATGCCGTACCGCCCCATGGCATCCAGCCGTTCCCTCGCCCGTTCGGACAGCGCCGCGTACCGTTCTATCGTGTAGAGGCGGTCGATCCGACCGCCGGTTCCCATGAAGCTCGCCAGCACGGCGGTCTGATAACCACTGCCCGTGCCCACCTCCAGCACCCGGGATCGGGGCCCGGTGATGAGCGTCTGGGTCATGAGTGCGACCACGAAGGGTTGCGAGATGGTCTGATTCTGGCCGATGGGCAGCGAGGTATCCTCGTACGCCCGATGCGCCAGCGCCTCGTCAATGAATATGTGTCTCGGGACGGAACCGATGGCACCGAGCACGGCCTCGTCGCGGATGCCTTTCTCCCGGAGCCGCTCCACCAGCCGGTTGCGCGTGCGCTGGGACGTCATGCCGATGCCGACCAGGTCGAACCGTCCGCTCATCACCCGCCTCCCCCGGCCACCCGGTGCTCCCCGGCTGCCGGCAGTGACGGTTCAGGACCTTCGATCAGCTCGAACCGGTCGGCCAGCAGACTGGTCGCATAGCCGCCGGGGCCGAGAACGAAACTCACCTCCAGGCCATCCGGTACGGGCGTCGCGGTCAGTGCCTCCGGACGCAGCACGAAGGCACGCCTCGCCTGCGTCACACCCGCGTGCTCGAGCCCTTCGAGCAGCGCCGAATGCGGCGCGAGGGCGGAAGTCTCCAGCATTGCGGCCAGGGCATCGGTGGCGCTGCGGCCGCGGCCCCAGAGCGGACCGGTAGGCTCACCGTGTTCGTCCAGGCAGTCCCCGTCCATCACCCGGTTCCAGTTGCCGGCCGCCACGCGCCTGGCAAGCACCTCGTTGAACAGAAAGCTGCGCAGCACTGACAGATACAGGCTCTGCTTGAAACGGCTGACCCTGCGCCGGCGCCGGGCGGACAGCCAGGCCGCCGCCTTCTCCAGGTTGTCCCAGCCGAAGCGCTGGCTGCCGAAGTAGTTGGGCGCACCGGTCTCACCGAGAGCGGCCATCAGCGCCCCCGCTCCTGCGGCATCGACGTCCCGCAGCCGGATGCGGAATTCGTTCCCCGCCAGCTCGCCGCGTCTGAGTTTCCTCAGATGCCGGGTCTGATGGAGCAGGCGAACGCCATCGATGGCGGCGACCGACTCCTCCACGGACTCGACCCCACGGAGACTGAACCACTGGCTGGTGACTGCGCGTTTGTCCTTCATGCCGGCATAGCTCACGTCCACGTGATCGATCCCTTCCGCGTCCGCCAGCATCCGGGCCAGCTCCGGCGTCCCGAGGCCCGTCTTCTCGATTTCCACCAGCAGATGCTCGCCTTCACCGGTGGGCTCGATGCCCAGCCGCTCGCGAACGACGAAATCCTCGCAGACAACCTTGATCCGCGCGGAGGCGGGATCCTCAACCGTGCTTCGTGGCCAGCGGACGTTCATGACAACGGCTCAGCGGGGTTCGGAGTCGACCAGATAGAAGGTCTCGCCTTCCTTGATCATGCCGAGGTCGCTGCGGGCTCTGGCTTCCACCGCAGCCAGCCCCTGCTTCTGGGCTCGCACCTCCGCCGCGAGGATCCGGTTGCGCTCCTCCAGTGCCGTCAGCCGCTGGCCCTGCTTGACCACTTCCCGTTCCAGGGCCTGGTCCCGGAAGTAGCCCACATCCGAAAACCAGTACTTGTACTGCAGATAGAGTCCGGCGAGGACGAGGGCTCCTATGGCAACGCGAACGAGCATCGGCGCGTCCTAGAAGGAGGACCGGCCGATGACGTCGAACTCCGCCCGGCCCTGGTAGCGGGCCGCACCAGCCAGCGCCTCCTCAATCCGGAGCAGCCGGTTGTACTTGGCCACACGATCTGACCGGCACAGGCTGCCGGTCTTGATCTGCCCGGCTCCGGTGGCCACGGCCAGATCGGCAATGGTGGTGTCTTCGGTCTCGCCGGAACGGTGGGAAATCACCGCTGTATATCCCGCATCCTGGGCCATCACGATGGCATCGAGGGTTTCCGAGAGCGTACCGATCTGATTCAGCTTGATCAGGATGGAGTTCGCCACTCCCCGGTCGATACCATCCGCGAGGATGCTGGTATTGGTCACGAAGAGATCGTCACCCACCAGCTGGATTCTGTCTCCGATCCGATCGGTCAGCTGCTTCCAGCCTTCCCAGTCGTTCTCGTCCATACCGTCTTCTATGGAAATGATGGGATAGGCATCGCAGAGATCCGCCAGATAACCGACGAACTGAGTGCTCGAGTAGGTCACCCCTTCACCGGTGAGCCGGTAGGCATCGTCGCTGTAGAACTCCGATGCCGCACAGTCGAGCGCCAGGGTCACGTCGGTGCCGAGCTCGTAACCCGCCCTGCCCACCGCTTCGCCGATCATCGCCAGCGCTTCCGCATTCGAGGCAAGATCGGGCGCAAAACCGCCTTCGTCACCCACGGCAGTGGACAGTCCCCTGCCGGAGAGCACCGATTTCAGGGCATGGAACACCTCGGCACCGCAGCGCAGGGCTTCGGCGAAGCTGCCGGCGGATACGGGCTGGATCATGAACTCCTGGATGTCCACATTGTTGTCCGCATGCTCGCCGCCGTTCAGGATGTTCATCATCGGCACCGGCATGCGCATATCGACGCCGCCCATGAGCGTATTGATGTGACGGAACAGAGGCTGGCCGCTGGCCTGGGCTGCCGCCTTCGCCGCGGCCAGAGAGACGGCCAGCATGGCGTTGGCACCCAGGTTGGATTTGTTTTCGCTGCCGTCCAGCTCCTTGAGCCGGGCATCCAGGGCACGCTGGTCCATGGGGTCCATGCCCCGGATTCCGTCCGCGATCCTGCCGTTGACGTTCTCCACCGCGTTGAGCACGCCCTTGCCCAGATAACGGCTCTTGTCGCCATCTCGAAGCTCCAGTGCCTCCCGGGAACCCGTGGAAGCACCGGAAGGCGCGCAAGCACTGCCGAGCGCGCCGGACTCCGTCAGCACGTCCGCTTCCACCGTGGGGTTGCCCCGGGAGTCGAGCACTTCCCTGGCATGAACCTCGACGATCTTACTCATTCACTCTCCTGACTGACTGTTTCGCGGACGGGGGCGTTCCGGTGTGGGGCTACGCAAGCCACTCGTCCTCCAGATAGGGCCTGGATTTGGCAACTGCGTCCAGAGCCTTGAGCTGCTCGAGCAGCTCGGCCATTCGATCGAGTGGCCAGCTGTTCGGCCCGTCCGAGAGCGCCCGCGCCGGATCCGGATGGGTTTCCATGAACAGACCCGCCACACCGGCTGCCACGGCCGCCCGGGCAAGCACCGGAACCATCTCCCGCTGACCACCCGAGGTGGCACCCAGGCCACCGGGCATCTGCACGGAGTGGGTGGCATCGAAGACCACGGGAGCGCCCGTCTGGCGCATGATGGCAAGTCCCCGCATATCCGATACCAGGTTGTTGTAGCCGAAGCTCGCGCCCCGCTCGCAGACCATGATCTGCTCGTTGCCCGTGCTCCGGGCCTTGGTCACCACGTGGACCATGTCCTGAGGGGCGAGAAACTGTCCCTTCTTGATGTTGACCGGCAGACCCTGCGAGCTGACGTTGACGATGAAGTTCGTCTGCCGGCAGAGAAAGGCCGGCGTCTGCAGCACGTCCACGACGCTGGCCACTTCCTGCAGCGGTGTGTCCTCGTGCACGTCCGTGAGCACGGGCACGCCCACCTGACGCCTGACGGACTCCAGCACCCTGAGCCCTTCTTCGAGCCCCGGACCCCGGGGACTTTCCAGCGAAGAGCGGTTCGCCTTGTCGAACGAACTCTTGAAGATGAAGGGGATACCCAGCGCATCCGTGACGGATTTGAGGTGCCCGGCCGTGTCCACCGCCAGCGTCTCCGTTTCCACCACACAGGGACCGGCGATCAGGAACAGCGGCGCGTGATTGCCGACTTCGAAATGTGTGAGCTGCATTGTCAACTCAGCTCGAGGTGCCGTCTTTGAGCACTTCAGCAGCCGTGCCTGCTTCCCCGGCGTGGGCCAGCGCCGCCTCGATGAAGCCCGTGAACAGCGGATGTCCGTTGCGCGGTGAGGAAGTGAATTCCGGGTGGAACTGGCAGGCGACGAACCAGGGGTGGTCCTCCAGCTCGATCATCTCCACCAGCGCCCCGTCCTCGGATCGACCCGACACCACCAGGCCTTTCGCCTCGAAATCCGGAACGTAGTTGTTGTTCACTTCCCAGCGGTGCCGGTGGCGCTCGGCCGCGAACGTGGCGCCGTACAGTCTTGCTGCCAGGCTGCCCTGATTCAGCATGCACTTCTGCTCGCCCAGCCGCATGGTCCCGCCGAGATCGTCGTCTTCGCTGCGCTTTTCTGTGCGCCCGTCCCGGTCCGTCCACTCGGTGATCAGGGCGATGACCGGGTGCGGCGTGTCCGAGTCGATCTCGGTGGAGTGCGCATCCTCGAGACCGGCCACGTTCCGTGCAAAATCTATGAAGGCAGCGTGCAGGCCGTAGCAGATGCCGAGATAGGGAACCTTGTGTTCCCGGGCATAGCCGGCCGCCCGGATCTTGCCCTCGAAGCCCCGGGCGCCGAATCCGCCCGGCACCAGGATGGCATGCACGCCCGCCAGTCGGTCCGAGCCGTCATCCTCGAGCTCCTGGGCATCGATGTAATCGATCTCCACCTTGGTGCGGGTCTGGATCCCGGCATGGGACACGGCTTCGACCAGGGACTTGTAGGCATCCAGAAGATCCAGGTACTTGCCCACAATGGCAATTCTCGTCACCTGATCGGGATGCAGCTCTGCATCCACCACGGACTGCCAGCTCGACAGATCCGGCGGCGGGCAGTCGAGCCGGAGACGATCGACGACGATGTCGTCCATGCCCTGTGCGTGCATGGCCTCAGGCGCCTGATTGATGGTCTTCAGGTCGGGAAAAGAGACCACTGCCCGTTCCTCCACGTTGGTGAAGAGCGCGATCTTGTTCCGGGCGGATTTCGGCAGCGGTTTCTCGGACCGGCAGACCAGGATGTCCGGCTGCAGGCCGATGCTGCGCAGCTCCTTCACGGAATGCTGGGTGGGCTTGGTCTTGATCTCACCGGCAGACGGCACGAAGGGCACCAGCACCAGATGGATGATGACGGCGGAATCACTGCCCTCCTCCAGACGCAGTTGCCGGATCGCTTCCAGGAAGGGCTGGGATTCGATGTCGCCGACCGTACCGCCGGTTTCCACGATCAGCACGTCGTGCCCGTCCCCGGCGCGCTTGATCCGGCGTTTGATCTCGTCCGTGATGTGCGGAATCACCTGCACCGTCGCGCCGAGATAGTCACCCCGGCGTTCGCGGCGGATGACTTCCTCATAGATCTGGCCGGTGGTGAAGTTGTTGTCCTTCGTCATGATGGCGCTGGAGTAGCGCTCATAGTTGCCTAGGTCCAGATCGGTCTCGGCCCCGTCCACCGTGACGAACACCTCACCATGCTGGAACGGGCTCATGGTGCCCGGGTCCACGTTGATGTAGGGGTCCATCTTGAGGATGTTGACCTTGAGCTGACGGGCTTCCAGCACGGCAGCAAGGGAGGAGGTGATGACGCCTTTCCCGAGGGAAGAAACGACACCGCCAGTGACAAAAATATATCGGGTCATTTACCGCAAAACGCCATCTTGCCAAGAGGCGCACGCCAGAATCGGGAGGGCCGGGGGCATGCGCAAGATGGGAGGGCAAGATAGCAAATCACGCCCGTTGACTCAACGGACTTCACCTTCCCATCGCACGTTTACGGGCTCTCCTGACGCGCCGTCCCGGCCGGCAACCCCCGGAATCAGGGCGATACCGTCGGCGTCGCAGATGAGCGGCAGGCCGTCCCGCAGCCAGGGTGGCACACCGGCTTCGCGCATGAGCGTGCGGATGGTCCTGCGGTGTCCCTTGTGCACGAGCTCCGCCGGCACGTCGAGCCCGGTGACGAAGACGATCCTGACCGGCGGGGCCAGCCGGACCGTCTCTCCCGGGACTTCCGGAGGGTCGCACCCGGCGTCGTCCGACCGTTCGATCGAGAGCTCACCATGAGGCAGACTCAGGCGGCCGGGCACGGAGATCCGGTAAGCCTTCTCGAGCGTCGGGGGGGGTGGTGCGAAATGGATCGCGCGACGGTATCTGATCAGACTGCCGGCCGGCAGGTCGAGTCTGGGCTGGCGATCGTTACCGGCTTCGAGCTGACGGAGAAATTCCGTCAGCGCCACGCGGGTGACGCTGGCATTGATGCCCTGACGGGTCAGCCAGCGGCGAAGCACGGCGAGGCGCGCAGGCCTGCTCAGTCCATCCAGCACCTCGAGCGGCAGCGGTCGGCGATCGAGGGCGGCCAGTTCATCCAGCGCCAGTCCCGTATCGACGACGCCTTCCGCCACCTGCGTGAGCCGCCGGAAGAGCCCTTGGAAGCGTTCGTTCAGGGCAGGCAGGAGCGAGTGCCGGAGAAAATTCCGATCGAGAGCGGGATCCGCATTGGCGGGGTCTTCGATCCAGCTCAGGCCGTGGGTCCGCGCGTATCCGGCCAGGGTCTCCCTCGGCAGCGTCAGAAAGGGCCGGTACAGGCTGCCGGCACCCAGCGGTCGACCGGTCGGCATGCCGTAAAGACCCCGGCCCTGAAAGAGATGGAGCAGCAGAGACTCGGTCTGATCACCGGCGTGGTGCGCGAGCAGCAGAAGGTCGCCCGTCTCGAGCAGGCCATGGAAGATCCGGTAGCGGCCCGCTCTGGCCCTGGCTTCCAGGTTGCTGCCCTGGGTAATGCCCAGGCTGTGCCGCTCGAATCCCACGCCCAGGGCCTTTGCGGTCCGTGCGCATTCTTCGGCCCACCGGCCGCTGTCCGCACTCAGACCGTGATCCACGTGCACGGCAACCACACGGTCGAGCGCCGCGCGGCATCGGGCGGCCTCGGCCACGCCGTGCAGGAGCACGGTGGAGTCCATGCCGCCGGAGAAGGCGACGACAAGGCGTTCTGATGTGAGATCGAACAGCGTCCCACAGGCGTTCGATACCGGATCCACCCGGGCGCCTCTCAACCCGCCTGGAGCCCGGGATAGCTGAGCGCCACCTGCTCCTCGCCGAACTCGTTCCGGAGCAGCTTCAGCAGATCGTCACTCGGATTCACACGCCAGTCGGGCCCGAGCAGCACTTTCCCTTCCGCCATCAGACCGTCGTCCCTGCGTGTCCGGCAGACCACGGAAACGGGACATCCCGCGTCCGTCTGCCGGTGCGGTTCCAGGCTCGAGCGAAGCTTCGTCACCAGATCCACCGTCATGCATTCCTCACCCAGCCGGATGGTGAGTCCACGGGAGAAACGCCTCCGGGCTTCCTCCATGGTCAGCACGGACTCCACCTCCATCTTCAGGGAACCGGTGTAATCGTCCTCCTGCACTTCGCCTTCGAGCACCAGGACCCGGTCCTTTCCGAGCTTGGACTGAGCCGCTTCGAACTTGTCCGGGTAAAGCACGGCTTCCAGCCGGCCGCTGCGGTCATCCATGGTGAGAAAGGCAATGGAACCACCGCGGCGGCTCTTCATGTTGCGCTGCGCCACCACCAGCCCGGCGATGTACTGCTTCCGCCGTTCCGCTTTGAGCCTGGCCAGGCTCCCGCTGCAGAACTGGGCGAGTTCCTCCAGATAGTCCTCGATGGGGTGCCCTGTGAGGTAGAGCCCGAGCGACTCCTTCTCGTATTCGAGGCGCTCGCGGCGCTCCAGGGGAGCGACGTCGCGGGGCCGGGTGCCCGCCTCTTCGGTGAGGCCGCCGAACATGTCCGCCATGCCGGCGGCGGCGTTCTCCGCAACCTGCTCGGCCCCCTGCATGGCGTCGCCAAGTTCGGCCAGCAGCCGGGCCCGCACCGCGTCGATGTCTTCCCCGGGCTCGGCGAACTCGTCCATGGCGCCGGAACGGATGAGCGCTTCCAGCACCCGTTTGTTCGCTTTCCTCGACTCCACACGGAGGCAGAAATCGGCCAGGCTCGAGAACGGACCATCCGCCTCCCGGCTCGCAACCAGTGCGGCCACAGGCCCTTCTCCCACGCCCCGCACGGCGCCGAGACCGTAGACCACGCCGCCGTCCCGGGCCGTGAACCGGAACTGACTGGCGTTGACGCTGGGCGGGGCGAGTTCGACACCCATACGGCGCACCTCATCCACCAGGGTGACCACCTTGTCCGTGTTCTGCATGTCGGCGGACAGGGTGGCGGCCATGAATTCCGCCGGGTAGTGCCGCTTCAGCCAGGCCGTCTGGAAAGAAACGATGGCGTAGGTGGCACTGTGCGATTTGTTGAAGGCATAACCGGAAAACTTCTCCATGTCGTCGAAGATGCTGTCGACGATCTTCTGCTCCACCAGCCGTTCCGTGGCACCGCCGACGAACTGCTCCCGGACCTTGGCCATCTCCTCGGGTTTCTTTTTTCCCATGGCCCGTCTCAACAGATCCGCGCCGCCAAGGCTGAAACCCGCCATATCCTGAGCAATCTGCATCACCTGCTCCTGATAGAGCATCACACCGTAGGTGCCCTTGAGCGCTGCGGCCGTACTCGGATGCGGGATCTCCACCGGCTCCCGTCCGTGCTTGCGGTTTATGTAGTCGTCCACCGCTCCGGACTGGAGCGGACCCGGCCGGAACAGCGCCACCAGGGCGATGATGTCGTCGATGCTGTCCGGTTTCAGGCGCTTGATGAGGTCCTTCATGCCCCGGGATTCGAGCTGGAAGATGGCGGTGGTTTCCGCGTCCTGGAGCAGCTCGAATGTCCCCGGATCGTCCAGAGGTATCCGCTCGATGTCCAGCAGCGGATCGCCACACGCCGCACGGGTTTCGTTCACCGCTTTCACCGCCCAGTCGATGATGGTGAGCGTCTTCAGACCCAGGAAGTCGAACTTCACCAGGCCGGCGGATTCCACATCGTCCTTGTCGAACTGGGAGACCAGCCCGCCGCTCTGTTCGTCCACATACAGGGGCACGAAATCGGTGAGCGCCGAGGGGGCGATCACCACGCCGCCCGCGTGCTTGCCCACGCCCCGGACGATGCCCTCGAGGGCGTAGGCCATGTCCATGATCTCGCCGACCTCGTCGTTGCCGGCGATGAACTCCCTGAGCTCGGCGCTCTCCTCCACGGCCTTCGAGAGCGTCATGCCCACATCGAACGGGATCAGCTTCGAAAGCTTGTCCGCGAGCCCGTAGGGCTTACCCTGAACCCTGGCCACATCCCGGACCACGGCCTTGGCCGCCATGGTGCCGAACGTGATGATCTGGCTCACAGATTCCTGACCGTAGCGCTCGGAGACATGGGCGATGACCCTGTCCCGGCCTTCCATGCAGAAGTCGATGTCGAAATCCGGCATGGACACCCGTTCCGGGTTGAGGAACCGCTCGAACAGAAGGTCGTAGCGGAGCGGATCCAGATCGGTGATCTCCAGCGCATAGGCCACCAGGCTGCCGGCCCCCGAACCCCTGCCGGGCCCCACGGGAATTCCGTTCTCCTTGGCCCAGCCGATGAACTCCATGACGATGAGGAAGTATCCGGGAAAACCCATCTGATTGATCACGCCCAGCTCGTAGGCCAGGCGTTCTTCGTATTCCGCGATGGGGTGATGCAGCTCGCCGAAGCCTTCCAGCCGCTCGAGCCTCCGCTTGAGTCCTTCCCGGGCACACTGTTCCAGGTAGACCTCGAGGGTGACACCCTCCGGAATCGGATAGTTCGGCAGGAAGTATTCGCCCAGCCGGATCTGCACGTTACAGCGCCGGGCGATCTCCACGCTGTTGGCCAGCGCCTCCGGCAGATCGCTGAACCGCTCGGCCATCTCCTCGGGCGTTCTCAGGTACTGCTCGCTCGAGTAGCGCCGCTCCCGGCGCGGATCGTCGAGCACCCGGCCGTCGGCGATGCACACCCGGGTCTCGTGCGCCTCGAAATCCTCGGCGTCGAGAAAACAGACGTCATTGGTGGCCACCACCGGCAGTCCGAGGTCGCCGGCCAGCTTCACTGCCAGGGAAACGTGTCTCGCTTCCTCTGCCCGGCCCGTGCGGACGAGTTCCAGATAGAAGCGGCCGTCGAAGGCTTCGGCCCAGTCCCGGGCAAGGGTCTCGGCAACGGCCTGTTCCCCTTTGAGCAGAGCGCGGCCCACCTCTCCGTCCCGGCCGCCGCAGAGCACGAGCAGGCCGTCGCCGTGCTCGAAGATCTGCGCCCGCGTGGTCTGTCCGTGCTGTTCACCCGAGACGTAGGCGGACGAGACCAGCTTCAGGAGATTCAGATACCCCGTCTCGTTCATGGCCAGCAGGCCGACCCGGCAAACTTCCGGCACGCCCTGGGTACTCAGGCTGGAGGTGTAGGTGAGATCCACACCCGCCAGCGGTTTCACGCCATTGTCCACGCAGGCCCGGTAGAACTTGATCAGCCCGAACAGGTTGGCCCGATCCGTCAGCGCGATGGCCCCCATGCCCCGCTCCGCTGCCGCGGCGGCCAGCGGCTTCACCTTGATGATGCTGTCCGCCAGGGAGTACTCGCTGTGCACGCGCAGATGGACGAAGCTCACCACGTCCGGGCACCTTCCGCGGCGGCCCGCACCGGCGCGAAGGATCGCCGGTGAATGGGCGTGGGACCCAGGCGCGCGAGCGCGCTGAGATGAGCCGCGGTCCCGTAGCCTTTATGCCTTTCGAAGCCGTACTCCGGGTACTGCGCTGCCAGCGTGCACATCTCCTCATCCCGGGCGACCTTGGCCAGAATGGATGCGGCGCTGATGGAAGGCACCCGGTCGTCACCCTTGACCACGGCCACGGCGGGCACGGGGAAGCTCGGCAGCAGATTGCCGTCCACCAGCACGACCTCCGGGTCCACGCTGAGCGCCGCCACCGCGCGCTGCATGGCCAGATGAGATGCTCTCAGGATGTTCATCTGATCGATTTCGTCCACTTCGGCCCGGCCGATTCCCCATGAGAGCGCGAGGTCCCGTATTTGCGCAGCCAGCACCTCACGGCGCTTTGCGGTCAGTTTCTTCGAGTCCGCGAGTCCCGGTGGCCCGGCGCTTCGGAGCACCACGGCCGCCGCTATGACCGGTCCCGCCAGCGGACCCCGGCCAACTTCGTCCACACCCGCCGGCAGTGCCGGCACCGGCAGGTCGGCGAACGGCAGAAAAGGTTGGTCTTGTGCGTGAGCCGTGCTCAGGAGCGTCGCTCCAGCCAGTCCAGAACCGCGTGCGCCGCACGTGTGTCCGCCTCCTGGCGGAGTGATCGATGCAGCGCTTCGAACCGTGCTAAGTATTCGACGTCTCTGGTCGTTCTTTCAAGTTCGGCGAGCAGATTTTCGGCCAGCGCGGCCGGCGTCGCGTCGTGCTGCAGGAGCTCGGGCACCAGTTCCTCCCCGGCCAGAATGTTCGGCAGCGCCACGTAGGGCGTCCGCAGCAGCCTCGAGACCAGCTGATAGGTCAACTCGCCGAGCCGGTAGCTCACCACCATGGGCCGATGCAGGAGCATGGCCTCGAGCGTGCTGGTGCCCGATTTCACCAGCGCCGCGTCGCACGCGGTCAGGGCCTGCCGGGCATTGCCGTCGTAGAGATACACACGCAGGTCCGGGTGTTCGCGGCACAGGGCTTCCATCCTTTCCCGGATCACCGGGCGCAGACAGGGCACCACGAAACAGACGCCGTCGAGACGCGCCTGTATGAGCGCGCAGGCCTCGAGAAACCCCGGCCCCATGAGCTTCACCTCGGACGAACGGCTGCCGGGCAGCACGGCTACCACGGGCATCCGCGCCGGCAGTCCCAGTGCCTGCCGAGCTAGGCTGCGATGCGCGGCATCCGCCATGTCCGGCGAAATCTCGTCTGCCAGCGGATGGCCTACGAACACCGCTTCAACGGGTGAGGCCTCGTAGAAGGCGGGCTCGAAAGGATAGAGCGTCAGCAGCAGATCCGTGGAACGCGCGATCCGCCGGATCCGGCCTCTCCGCCAGGCGTACACGGACGGGCTCACGTAGTGGACGGTGCCGACACCGCGCCGTTTCAGCAGCCGCTCGAGCAGAAAATTGAAGACGTTGAAATCGACGCCGATGAAGGCGTCCGGCGGTTCCCGGCGGAACCGGTCGAGCAGAAGCCTGAGAATGCGGATCAGATCCGGCAGACGCCTGACCGGCTCAACGAAACCGTTCACGGCCAGGCGCTCCATGGGCACCAGGCATTCCAGGCCCTCCGCCAGCATGAGCGGTCCGCCGATACCGATGAAGCGCACCGGACCGGCACACCCCTCCCGCAGCGCCCGCATCAGCCCGGCGCCGAGACGGTCTCCCGATGGCTCGCCGGCCAGGATGCCGATGATCATGCCCGAGGGCCCCTCAGTCGCTTCTGTCTGCCTGACGCCGGGGACGGACGATGCCCCATCGGGAATCCTCGATGGACGCCAGAAAGAGTGCGACCTCCGGATGTGCTCCGGCGGGTTCCCGGAGCGCTTCGCAGGCCTCCTTGACCGTCAGGCCTTCCCGGTAGACGGTCCGATGGGCACGCTTCAGCACCGCGATCAGGTCTTTCGAATAACCGCGCCGTCGCATCCCCTCCACGTTCAGGCCGATGGCCGAGGCCGGATTGCCCATCACGGTCATGTACGCGGGCACGTCCTTGAGAACCAGGCTCATGCCCGCTATGTGAGAATAGGCTCCCACGTTCCGATACTGAGGCACGCCGGCATAGCCGCCGAAGTTGGCGAAATCGCCAACCCTGCAGTGCCCGGAGACCGCCGAGTTGTTGGCCATGATCACGTCATCACCGAGCACGCAGTCGTGCCCCACATGGACGTAGGCCATCAGCAGGCAGCGGTTGCCGATCACCGTCTGCCCCTGATCCTGGACCATCCCCCGATGAATGGTGACGCCTTCCCGGAATACGTTGTCGTCCCCGATCACGAGCTTCGTCGCCTCGCCGCCGTAGGCGAGCGCGGGCGTGTCTTCACCGATGGTGGAGAACTGGTAGATCCGGTTGCCCCGCCCCATCACCGTCGGCCCCCGGATCACCACGTGGGACGCGATCACGCAGTCATCGCCGATCTCCACATCCGCGCCGATGATGGACCAGGGGCCGATCTCGACGTTAGCTCCGATTCTGGCGCTGGGATCGATGATGGCCCGGGGATCGATTCCGGTGGTCATGCGGGGAAACCTTTGTACATTGCTAGGGAGCCTCTGAACACGTATGCGCAACGCTGCGTGGCCAGAGGTGTTCCTCTGCGAGGCGCCGCGCGCAGTACATGGCCGTCGCCCTTTGCAAGCGCGGCAACGCGGCCGAGGGGCGTCTCTGGCGGCGCCCTCCGGGGTTTACAGAGCATCCGAATCTCTGCGTCGCCTTCCCTTGAAAGGTCACCGACCTTCCCGCGGAAAGCCTCCTGGACATTCGAATGCTCTGTCTCTGTAAGCCAGCGCTGCGCATACTTGTTCAGAAGCTCCCTAGAGCTTCCGCTCCATCACCGTGATCTCCGACTTGCAGGCCATCTCGTCATCGACCACGGCCTGGCAGTCGAATTTCATCACACCCCGGCGGTCCGCCAGGATTCTGCTCGACATGGCCAGCCGGTCGCCAGGCACCACGGGGCGCTTGAAACGCGATTTGTCGGTGCCTGCGAGATAGTAGGTGTAGCCTTCCGCCGGCCGCAGATTCTTGGTTTCGAACGCGAGCACGCCGGAGAGCTGAGCCATGGCTTCGATGATGAGCACGCCCGGCATCACCGGATGGCCCGGGAAATGGCCATTGAAGAACGGCTCGTTGATCGTCACGTTCTTGAATCCCTGGATGGACTCTCCAACGGTCAGCTCGGTGACGCGGTCCACCAGGAGAAAGGGGTAGCGGTGCGGGAGGAAGGTGAATAGTTCGTTGATGTCTTTCATGCGTGCCGTGATGTGTGGAAAGTTCTTCTGCCGGAAGGAAGTCGGAAGGTACGAGCTGATACCGCTGTTGCCGGCTTCAGCCGACCCCGCGTTTCAAAGCGTACCTGAAGGGTTCTCTCATTTCCCGAGCCTGCGCTCGAGGCTCGCCACCCGCCGGAACAGCTCGTCCAGCCTGAGCAGGCGCAGTGCATTCCGCTTCCACCGTCTGCTGGGACTATGTAACACCCCACCCGAGTAAATGCCAGGTTCGGTGATCGAAGCGGACACGTGAGTCATGCCGCTGACCACGACCTGATCGCAGATCTCGATGGGACCGTCACCACCCACGCCGACACCGCCGGCGAGCACCACATGGCGTCCTATCCTGGTACTGCCGACGATGCCCACACAACCGCAGATCACGGTGTGCGCCGCGATGTGACAGTTGTGACCGATCTGCACCTGGTTGTCGATCTTCACACCCTCCTCGATCACCGTATCGTCGAGCGCTCCCCGGTCGATGGTGGTGGCGGCTCCCACGTTCACGTCGGCACCGATCGTCACACCGCCGAGCTGCGCGATGGCCACCAGCCGTCCCGCCGCATCCGGTGTGAAGCCGAACCCGTCGCCGCCGACGACCGCACCGCTGTGGAGAATGCTCCGGGCACCGATTCTCACATCCGAATAGATCACCGCATTCGGCATGACTCGAACGTCTGCGGCGAGGGTGCAGTCGTCGCCTATCACCGCGCCCGCATGGACGCACACGCCTGGACCCAGCTCCGTGCGCTCACCGATCACGGCACCCGGGCCGACGGAAGCGGACGGATCGATACGGGCGGATCCGGCCACGGTTGCCCGCTCGTGAATGCCTTTTTCGAGTGACGGCGGCGTCTCGAACCGCTGTGAGACACGGGCGAACGCCAGATATGGATTGTCGGTCAGCAGCGCATCGCCGGCCCAGCGCGCCGCGTCCTCCGGACTGAGAATGACGGCACCCGCGCGGGTGGATTCGAGCTGGGATCGATAGGTGGCGCTCGAGAGATGGCTGATCTGCTCAGCCGTCGCCTGTTCGAGGCTGCCGACGCCTCTGATGATCCGCCCGGGATCACCAGAGACTTCCGCACCTGTCAGCTCGGCGAGCTCGCCCAGAGTGTGCGAACCGCTCTGCCTGGACATGAGGGGTTACTGCTTCTCGTTGAGCTTTTCGGTAACCCGACGGGTGATGTCGTGCTTGGAGTTCACGTAACGGAGGCTGCCCCGCTCCATGATCATGTCGTAACCTTCCAGATCAATCAGATCCTTCAGCACCACGTCGATCTTCGGCACCATCTGCTGGAGCAGCTCCTGGCGCCGGTCGTTCACCTCTTTCTGCAGCTTGTTACCCAGGAACTGCAGATCGATCTGCTTGTCCTCGATCTCTTTCTGCAGCTTGCGCTGCTCAGCCGGGCTCATCACCTCGCCGTCCTTCTGCAGCCGCTCATTCAGCGCCACGATCTCATCGTTGAGCGCCTGCAGCTGATCCTGTTCAGCCTGCAGTTCCTGCTGTGCCTGAGCGAGCAGCGCCTGAGCTTCTTCACTCTCGATCAGCGCACGCTGGGTATCCAGGACGGCGATCTTCAGCTCTGCAGCGGCGGAGGATGCCGCAAACAGCAGCAGCATGGACCAGATCGTCAACTTCTTATACACACGAGTCTCCTTCTTTGGTTGCCTGGCCTTCCGGTTCCAGAGGGGGGAGGAAGGCCAGGTCTCTTAGCGGGGCGCATTCTACATCAGAACGTTCGCCCCAATTCAAACTGGAATTGCTCCACCCGGTCGACGGGGGAATCGTTGAACACGAACGCATAACTGAACGTCATCGGGCCCAGGCCGGCCAGCCAGGTAAGCGACGCGCCGACGGAATAGCGGAACTCGTCCACGTCGAAATCGAAGCAGTTGACGCTGAAGTCAAAGCACTTCGTCTGGAATACGTTGCCCGCATCCAGGAACAGTACCGGCCGGAACTGGCGCCCGTCCTTGATGAACGGCATGGGGAAGATGATCTCGGCACCCGCCTCGACCAGAAGATTACCGCCGTACGGATCACCCTCGGGTCGGAAGAATCCCGGCGGTATCGGATTCCCGTTCGCATCCTCCGTGGGTGGCGTGGTTCTCGGCCCGAGGGTCGAGGTCTTGAATCCCCGGATGGAACCGAATCCGCCCGAATAGAAATGTTCGAAGAACGGAATCAGCTCCGTGCTGCCGTAGCCGTCCCCGTAGCCGAGCTCCGTTCTCAGACGCAGAGTCCAGGACCGGGTGATGGGCAGATACATCTGCCCGTCGTAGACGATCTTGTAGAACGTGAGGTCACTGCCGGGTACGGCAATCTCGGCCGAAAGATTCTGGGACCGGCCACGGGTCGGGAAAACACCGCGGTTCAGCGTCGAAGAACGCCAGCCCAGGTTGAGCTTGAAGTTCAGCGATTCATTGCCGTTGACGGCCAGGTACTCACTGATTTCCTGAGCCGGATAGGCGCCTTCGGTAATGTCCGTGTATTCGATCAGCCCGCCGAAGTTGATCCGCTGGGTTTCGCCGATGGGGAATCCGAACGTGAGCCCCGCACCGATCGCATCCGTGGAGAAGCTCGCGATGTTCCGCGCGTCATAGTCGAGGTTCCGGAGGAAGATGTTGAATCCCCGGCTGACCCCATCCAGCGTGAAGTAAGGGTTGAAGTAGTTGAAGTTCAGGGCTTTCTGGTACTCGGAGTAGGACGCGCCGATGGTCAGGCTGTTGCCGGTTCCCAGCACGTTGTTCTCGGAATAGTTGGCCCCCAGCGTGAGCCCCCAGCCCTGGGCATAGCCGAGTGTCGCCGAGATGCTGCCGGAAGGCTGCTCTTCGACGACGAATTCCACATCCACCTGATCGTCCGTACCGGCCACTTCAGGGGTTTCCACGTTCACGCCCTTGAAGTAGCCGAGCCGCTCCAGACGGACCTTGGACAGCTCGATCTGCGAAGTGGATGCCCAGCCGCCTTCCATCTGACGCATCTCCCGGCGCATCACCTCGTCTCTGGTCACCTTGTTTCCGGTGAACGATATGCGCCGTACGTAGGCCCGCTTCCCGGCGTCGACAAAGAACTCCACGTCCACCGTGCCGTCGTCCTGAATCCGCGGCACACCCGTCGCGGAAGCGAACGTATAACCCGAGTTGCCGAGCGCATTCGTGAGCCGTTCTTCCGTGGCGGTGACTCTGGCCTGCGAGAAGACCTGGCCGGGCGCCACGATCAGCAGCCGTTCCAGATCCTCCTTGCGCACGTCGTTCAGCTCACCGATCAGATTGACCTGATTGATGGTGAACTTCTCGCCCTCCTCGATGTTCAGCGTGATGTAGACCTGATCCCGTTTCGGCGTGATGCTGACCTGGGTCGACGTGATGGCGAATTCCACGTAACCCCGGTCCTTGTAGTAGGCCTCCAGCTTCTCCAGATCGCCGGAAAGCTTCTCCCGTGAGTACTTGTCGTCGTTCTTGTAGAAGGAGAGCAGGCTGGGATGCTTGAGTTCGAGCTCATCGAGGAGTTCCGATTCGTCGAATACCGTTGCACCCACCACGTTGATGTGACGGATACCGGAGGTCTTCCCTTCCTCGATGTCGATACTGATGGCAACCCGGTTTCTCGGCAGCTCTTCCACATTGGTGTTGATCGCCGCACCGTACCGGCCCTGGGCAACGTACTGACGTTCGAGCTCCAGGCCCACCCGCTCCAGGGTCGCCTGCTTGAAGATTTCCCCTTCCCGCAGTCCCTGCTCACCCAGACCTTCCAGCAGCGCGTCGGTGGGTATGGCCTTGTTACCGTCGATCTCGATGCTCTCGATGGCCGGTCTTTCGACCAGGGTAACGACGAGGACACCGCCGTCTCTGGCCATGCGGATGTCGTTGAAGAAGCCGGAGCGGAACAGTGAGCGGATCAGTTCCCGGACGCTGATGCTGTCCACAACGTCACCGACGCTGACCGGAAGCTGATTGAACACCGTACCGGCAGACACCCGCTGCAGTCCCTGCAGCCGGATGTCCTCCACCACGAAAGCATCCATGGCGCTGGCCGGGGCCATCGCAAGCAGCGTGATCGCGCAGACGACCAGTCGGGCTGACAGACGACGCAGGCTTTTCATCAGATGAGACGGGTGAGGTCGTTGTAGAGCGCGATGATCATCAGCCCGCCCACCAGCACGAGTCCGACCTGGGTCGCCATGATCTGCACCTTTTCCGGAACGGGTTTTCCACGCACGAGCTCGACCAGAGCGAAAAGGATATGGCCGCCATCCAGGATGGGAATGGGCAGCAGATTCAGCACGCCGAGGGAGATGGACAGCAGCGCTGCCAGACCGATGAAGTACTGCCAGCCGGCGCTGGCCGTATCTCCAGCCACCTTGGCGATCATGATCGGCCCGGACAGGTTTTCCACGGAGACGGCGCCCATGACCATCTTCTTCAGCACGCCGAGCGTGAACAGCGTTTTCTCGAAAGTCTCGCCGATGGCGGCCGGAATGGCGGCGAAGGGCCCGTACTGCATTTCGTAGAAATGGCCTGCGACACCCAGATAACCGATGGTGACGCCCTCCTCGCTTTCCGCGGCATTGGGCACGATCTGCAGCGTCAGCGGCTGGCCGCGACGCAGCAGCTCCACCTCGAGCACGTCACCCGGTGAGCGCTGAATGACGTCCACCCACTCGCCCCAGCGCTCGATGGGCTGGCCATTTACCGCGGAAATCAGATCCCAGCGCTGCAGCCCGTCCCGTTCTCCCGCACCGCCAGGGAGCACTTCGCCCACCAGCGCAGGCGCCGCGGCCGTGAAGCCCAGGGACCCCAGCAGGTTCGGATCCTTCTCGCCCTTGTGCCAGTCGGTGATCGGAATCTCAAAGCGTCCGGCTTCCGCACCGGGCTGCCGGGCTTCGATGACGATGCTCCCCGACTCACCCATGCGGTCGGCCAGCGCCAGATTGACCTGCTGCCAGTCCTGAGTGCGCCGGCCATCAACGCTGATGACTTCCGAATACCGGGTCAGTCCCGCCTGACCGAGCGCGGAATCCGGGTCCACTTCACCGAGCATGGGAGCCAGGGTCGGCGTGCCGGCGATGAACAGCACCCAGTAGATGAGCGCAGCCAGGATGAAGTTGGCGACCGGCCCGGCGGCGGAGATGATCAGACGCCAGCCGACGGACAGCTGCGAGTAGTCCTTGTCTTCCGGTTTCAGCGGCACTGCGAGCGGAACTTCTCCGGGCTCGTTCTCGCCGAGCATCCGCACGAATCCACCCAGGGGAATCGCGGTGACGACCCATTCGGTGCCACGCCGGTCCACCCGGCTCCACAGAGGACGACCGAAGCCGATGGAAAACCGGAGAATACGCACCCCGGACGCCCGGGCTGCCACGTAGTGGCCCAGCTCGTGAAAGGTGATGAGCCCCCCGAGCATGACGATGAGAGCCAGAGGGTACTGAAGGAAATCCATGCGCTGTCTAATCCGCTTGCCGGCGCTTGATGATCAGATTGCCCGAAGGTGCCGGTGAGGTTCCATTAACATTATTTAATGCGACTTACTGCGACACGGGTTGGACGAACCGCCCGGCCCTGCACGCTGGGGGCGCATGATAGCCGATCTGCGACACCGGTTGGGGGGGTATTTCGTCAAACAGCCTGATCTGTCAGACCGGCGTAGACGAGAATGAGCGCGAAATACGGCAGCACTGCCACGGCCGAGTCGATCCGGTCCAGCGCGCCTCCGTGGCCGGGCAGAATCACGCCGGAATCCTTGACGCCCCGCTCCCGCTTGAGCACGCTCTCGAAGAGATCGCCCACCACGGAAACGGTCACCAGCAGGACCATGATGAAGATCCAGCCTCCGTTGAACCGGCCCATGGCCACCAGGATCGCACCACAGATCAGACTCGAGACGAGCATACCGCCCCAGAATCCCTCCCAGGTCTTCCCGGGACTCACCTCCGGCGCCAGCTTGCGTCGTCCGAACTGGCGACCGGTGAAATAAGCACCGATATCGGCGAAAGCCACCACCAGGATCATCCACAGCAGCCAGTGGGAACCGCCTGGCGCCTCACGAATGACCATGAGCGCGATCCAGGAAGCCCAGCTGATGAAGATGCCGACGATGCCGGTGACCCAGGGACGGATCAGCGTGCC
The DNA here is from genome assembly GCA_030425195.1 of Gammaproteobacteria bacterium. Taxonomy (GTDB): domain Bacteria; phylum Pseudomonadota; class Gammaproteobacteria; order Pseudomonadales; family Azotimanducaceae; genus SZUA-309. The sequence goes on from JAUIAV010000017.1 coordinate 38,773, forward strand.
GCTGGCCGGATAGCTGAAAATGCAGGCCAGCGCGAGCGCCCAGATGCCCGCGCTGACGAAGAGCCCGGGAATCCTCAGGTCCGGCTCGTAAACCGTTGCAAGCACGAGCAGCGTGTAGACGCCCGCATAGGCCATCCTGAGCCAGCGTCGCTCCACGCCGGCAAGGCCGGCATATTCGTAGGCTGCCACCACGCCCACCAGCCAGAAAAACAGGGAAAACGCAGGAATCGGCAGCAGATAGATGGCCACCAGAGCGGTCACGGCCAGCACCAACCCCGTGATGATCCGGGATCTGAGCATCCGGTGGGCCTCTGGGCGGCTCAGCGCTGGCCGAAGCGGCGCTGGCGTTCCAGGAACAGAGAGAGGGCGCTCGAGAGACTCGTTTCGTCGAAGTCGGGCCAGAACGCATCTGTGAAATAGAGTTCCGTGTAGGCGAGATCCCACAACAGGAAGTTGCTGATGCGGTGGTCGCCTCCCGTACGGATGCAGAGATCCGGCGGCGCCAGATCGCCGAGAGACAGATAGCCGCCGAACGTGCGCTCGTCAACGTCTTCCGGGTCCAGCCTGCCGGCCTTCACATCCCTTGCCAGCGCTCTGGCCGCCTCGGTGATGTCCCAGCGCCCGCCGAAGTTCGCGGCGATGTTGAGCTGCATCCGCTCATTGTGTGCAGTACGCGTCTCCGCATCCGTCATCAGCGCCTGCAGATCCGCGTCGAAACGGCTGCGGTCGCCGATGATTCTGAGCTGGACCTCGCGCTCGTTCAGCTCATCGATGTCGTTCCTGAGCACGTTTCGCATCAGGTCCATGAGCAGGCTGACTTCCCGGCGCGGTCGCCCCCAGTTCTCGGTGGAGAAGGCGAACAGCGTCAGGCAGCGGACGCCGAGGTCGGCGCAGGCCTGTGCCACCGGCCGGACCCGACGGGCACCGGCCCGATGTCCGGCCGCACCTGGAAGATGGCGGGTTTTGGCCCAGCGGTGGTTGCCGTCCATGATGATGGCCACGTGCCTCGGCACGTCCGGATTCGATGCCAGCTCCTCGCCTTCGGGAGTGGGCACCGCCTCGAGCGGGCGTTTCCTGCCCGGATCGTTCGCTACGCTGACACTCACTTCAGACATGGGATTCCGTTCAGACTTCCATCAGTTCTGCTTCTTTAGCCGCCAGCGCCGCATCCACCTCGGCCACCCGGCGGTCGGTGAGCTTCTGCACGTCCTCCTCCGCCCGGTGTGCCTCGTCTTCGGCCGCTTCCTTCTCCTTGACCAGCTCGCGGATGTCGTTGATCGCGTCCCGACGGATGTTGCGGATGGCGATGCGCGCCTGCTCCGCTTCCTGCTTCGCGTGCCGGGCCAGGTCCTTGCGGTTCTGTTCGGTCAGCGGCGGCAGCGGCACGCGGACGAGCTCACTGGTCGACGCCGGGGTGATGCCGAGATCGCTCTTCAGAACGGCTTTCTCGATCACCGGAATCAGACTCTTTTCCCAGGGTGAGATCACCAGCGTGCGGGCATCCTCCACCGTGATGGAGGCCGCCTGATTCAGGGGTGTGGGGTTACCGTAATACTCGATTTCGATACCGTCGAGCAGACCGGGGTTGGCACGGCCGGTCCGGATGCGGGCGAAATTCGAGCCGAGCACTTCCAGGGACTTGCCCATGCGCTCGTCCGCATCCTGTTTGATTTCTTCGATCATTGTCTAGAGTGCCTGTCCTGCGGCCTGCCTTTGCATCCAGTCGGCAAAAGGTATGAGGATCTTGAACCGGGCCGCTGTTTCCGTTCAGCCTGCGACGATTCGGGTGCCAACCTTGTCACCGTTGATGATATCGGTCAATGCGCCTTTTGTACGCATGTCGAATACCACCACGGGCATATGATGATCCCGACAGAGACAGATGGCTGTGAGGTCCATCACACCCAGCTGAAGGTTCAGGGTTTCATCGTAGGTCAACGACTCGAATCGGGTCGCAGACGGGTCTTTCAGGGGATCGGCCGTATACACACCATCCACCTTGGTGGCCTTGAGAACGGCATCCGCACCCACTTCTATGGCCCGCAGACAGGCCGCGGTGTCCGTGGTGAAGAAGGGATTTCCGGTACCGGCCGTGAGCACCACCACTTTGCCCGCTTCCAGCGCCGCCACCACCTCGTCCCGGGCGAAACCGTCTGCAACACCGGGAACCGGCAGCGCCGAGAACAGCGCCGCGGCGATTCCGCGACGCTCGAGCAGGTCTCTGAACGCCAGGCCGTTCATGATGGTGGCCAGCATGCCCATGTGATCGCCGGTCACCCGATCCATTCCGGCTGCCTGGAGGGCGGCGCCTCGGAACAGGTTGCCGCCGCCGAGCACCACCGCCAGCTGCCCGCCGGCCGCCATCAGGGCGCCGATCTCGGTCGCCATCTCGTCGAGAATCTCCGGATCGATGCCGAAGCCTCCGGCCTCGCCGCCCGGCGACAGGGCTTCTCCGGAGAGCTTCAGCAGTACCCGGCGCACGGGCGTTACTCTGAGCCTTTGACCTGGGCGGCCACCTCGGCGGCGAAATCCTGAGCTTCCACCTCGATGCCTTCACCGACCTCGAACCGCACGAAGCGACGGGCTGCGTTGCCTTTGTCCTTCAGCAGCTGGCTGATCTTCAGGTTCCCGTCCTTGACGAACGGCTGATCCACCAGGCTCACCTCGGCAAGGAACTTGCGCACCCGACCTTCCACCATCTTCTCGACGATGTCTGCCGGTTTTCCGGATTCGGCCGCCTGGGAGGTGTAGATCTCACGCTCCTTGGCCAGCACGTCCTCAGGCACTTCCGCAGAAGTCACCACCATTGGATTGATGGCCGTGATGTGCATGGCCAGATCCCGACCCAGCGCCTCGTCTTCCTTGTCCAGCTCCACCAGAACGGCCTTGCGGTTGTCCACGTGCTTGTAGCTGGTGATGAAGCCGTCGGCCGTTTCGAAGCTGGCGGCACGGCGGACGGTGATGTTCTCGCCGATTTCCTGAACCAGGGCTTCCCGCTTCTCTTCCAGACCACCGGCCATGACCGCAGCCACATCGTCGCTGCCTGCCTCGAAGAAGGCATTGAGCACCTCGTCCACGAAAGCGATGAACTTCTCGTTCTTGGCGGCGAAATCCGTCTCGATGTTCACCTCGACGACGGCGCCTTTCCTGCCGTCTTCCGATACCCGGATGCCCAGCAGGCCGTCCGCCGTGGTCCGGCCGGACTTCTTGGCCGCCTTGAGGGCACTGGACTTCCGCAGTTCCTCGATGGCGAGCTCCATGTCGCCGTCTGCCTCGGTGAGCGCCTTCTTGCAATCCATCATGCCGAGACCCGTGCGCTCACGAAGCTCCTTGACCATTGCCGCAGTGATCGCCATGACTAGGACTCCTTGACGTCTTCGCCGGTTGCCGGTGCAGGTGTGTCCGCTGCCGGCTCGGCTGCTGCTTCCGCCGCGGGTTCCACCGCCACCGGTTCTGCAGCCGCAGGCGCTGCCGGTGCAGGCTCATCCACTTCCACGAACTCGTCGGGACGCACGTCACCGGCCGCGTTCGCCTGGCCTTCGGCAATGGCGTCCGCAACCGCCGTCACATAGAGCCGGATGGCCCGGATGGCATCGTCGTTGCCGGGAATGATGTAGTCCACGCCTTCCGGGTCGCTGTTGGTATCCACCACACCGAACACGGGAATGCCGAGCTTGTTGGCCTCGGAAATGGCGATGTGTTCATGCATCACGTCCACGACGAACAGGGCGTCCGGCAGACCACCCATGTCCTTGATACCGCCGAGACTCATCTCCAGCTTGTCCATCAGACGCGTACGCTGCAGCGCTTCGCGCTTGGTCAGCATCTGAAAGGTGCCATCCGTGGACTGAGTCTCCAGCTCCTGGAGACGACGGATGGACTGACGGATGGTCTTGTAGTTGGTCAGCATGCCGCCCAGCCAGCGCTGGTCCACATAGGGCATACCTACCCGGCTCGCCTGCTCCTTCACCACCTTGGCCGCCGCCCGCTTGGTCCCGACGAACAGGATCTTGTGCTTGCGGCTGGCCAGATTGCGAAGCTCCGTCAGCGCATCAACGAACGCCGGCAGGGTCTTTTCCAGGTTGATGATGTGAATTTTGTTGCGGGATCCGAAGATGAACGGTGCCATCTTGGGATTCCAGAAACGGGTCTGATGGCCGAAGTGCACGCCTGCGGCCAGCATGTCGCGCATGCTGATATCCATTGAATTGTCTCCGGGTTGCGTCTCGCATCACCGCAAGCACTTCGAATCGGCCCGGGAATACCCGGAATTCCGGCTCGGATTCTCCAGAGAACCCCTCTACCGGTCAGTTTCGCAAAGCGAAACTGCTTCGGACCGGCTCCGCCGGTCCGCCGACACCCATGGAAGTACCGTAACGGGTGATGTGGATTTCAGTTAAAGTAGGCCTCGGTGTCCCGGCCGGATCGGCCGCATTGCCCCGAGGCGGCGGGCTTTATACCATACTCGGCCTTTTAAGCAACCGTACCGGCCGCGCCAGAACCCGGCAGCACCCGCATGGACGGGATCGTCGGCGGCGCACCGGCCGTCACCTGAACGAACTCGACGAGGAATCCTATGGTCGCCCGGGTAACCAGCGAAGACGATATCGCCAAGATGCGCGAGGCCGGGCGGCTGGCGGCCAGCGTGCTGGAGATGATCGGTGAGTACGTGCGCCCCGGCGTCTCCACCGGAGAACTCAACGACCTCTGCCACCGGATGATCACCGAGGATCTGGGCTGTATCCCGGCGCCTCTGAACTACACCAACGGTCCCGATACCCCGCCCTTCCCCAAATCCGTCTGCACCTCCGTCAACCACGTGGTCTGCCACGGCATTCCTTCGGAGAAGAAGGTGCTGAAGAACGGGGATGCGGTGAACATCGACGTCACCGTGATCAGGGACGGCTTTCACGGCGACACCTCGAAGATGTTCTTCGCCGGGAAACCGGGCGTTCTGGCGGAGCGCCTGGTCAGAGTGACACAGGAGTGCCTCTACCGCGGCATCGAAGCGGTACGCGCCGGTGCCCGGCTCGGCGACATCGGTCATGCGATCCAGACCCATGCGGAGGCCAATCACTTCAGCGTGGTCCGGGAATTCTGCGGGCACGGTATCGGCCGCACGTTCCACGACGAGCCGCAGGTGGTTCACTACGGACGTCCGAATACCGGGATGGTGCTCGAGGAGGGCATGACGTTCACCATCGAGCCGATGATCAATGCCGGGAAGCGGCACGTGAAGATCCTGCCGGATCAGTGGACGGTGGTGACCAAGGACCACAAACTGTCCGCCCAGTGGGAGCATACCCTGCTGGTGACCACCACCGGTGCCGAGGTGCTGACCCGCCGGTCCGAAGAGACCGGACTGGGCTGACCGGCGGGTGGCCCACATCGCAGAAACCGACCCTGCCGGACCTACGACGACGGGTAATCACCGCTACGGTGACGGGCCCGGGCCGCTGGCCGAAGATCTCCGGGCCAGGCTCACCGCCAAGGACGAGGCCCTGGCGGACCGCTACTGGTCACGGCATAACATCGACGACCTGATCACCGAGCGCACCGCGTTCTTCGACGACATCATCCGGGAAGCCTGGCAGGCCTGTATTCCCGAGAAAGCCCGCAAGGACCTGGCGCTGTTCGCCGTGGGCGGCTACGGGCGCGGAGAGCAGTTCCCGCAATCTGACGTGGATCTCCTCATCGTCGCCCGACGGCCCACCGCCTGGCGGGAGGAGGTGCGCGCCTTCCTGCATCTGCTCTACGACCTCAACCTGGATGTGGGCCACAGCGTCCGCCGGCTGGCCGACTGCAAGGCGGAAGCGCACAAGGACATCACCGTGGCCACGGCCATGTACGAGCGCCGGCTGCTGACCGGCTCGGAAAAGCTGGCCGACAAGCTCGACAGGATCATGGCCTCGAGCCGGCTCTGGCCGTCGGACAAGTTCTTCCGGGCGAAACGGGACGAGCAGGAGGCACGGCATGCCCAGTACGACAACGTGGAGTACGGGCTGGAACCCAACCTCAAGTCCTCGCCGGGCGGGCTGCGGGACCTGCAGACGGCCATGTGGATCTTTCAGCGTCACTACGGCACGGACAGTCCGAAGGATCTGGAACGCCTCGGCGCGCTGACCGCCCAGGAGCGCGTGGCCCTGGAAGACGGGCGCCGGTTCCTCTGGTGGGTCCGGTACGGCCTGCATCTGCTCGCGGGGCGCAAGGAGGACCGCCTGCAGTTCGAATATCAGCGTGGTCTGGCCGAACGCCTCGGATTCGCCGATACGGACGCACGGCTCGGCGTCGAACGTTTCATGAGCCTCTACTACCAGCACGTCCTGGCGCTCAGGGAAGTGAACGACATCGTGCTGCAGTATTTCGACGAGTCGATTCTGCGGCAGCGGGAACGCCCCGTGATCGAGCCCATCAACGAGCGCTTTCAGATCCGCAACAACTACATCGAGATCTGCCACGACCGGGTACTCGAGGAGACCCCCAGCGCGCTGCTGGAGATCTTCGTGATCATGGCCAACCGGCGCGACATCTCCGGCGTGCGGGCGGACACCATCCGTGCCGTCCGCGACCACCTGCACCTGATCGACGACGGGTTCCGGCGCGATCCGGTGAATACGCGCCTTTTCATGGATCTGCTGAAGGCACCCTACACGCTCGTTTCTCAGCTCACCCGGATGCGCCGCTACGGCATTCTCGGCCGCTACCTGCCGGAGTTCGGCCAGATCATCGGCCAGATGCAGCACGACCTCTTTCATATCTACACCGTGGATGCGCACACCATGATGGTGATCCGCAACATGCGCCGCTTCCACTACCGCTCGAGTGAAGAGCATTTTCCCGTGGCCTACCACTGCGTGCGGAATCTGCCGAAGATCGAGCTGCTCTACATTGCCGGCCTGTACCACGACATGGGCAAAGGCCGGGGAGGCGATCACTCGGAGCTCGGCGCGGCAGATGCGGTGGCGTTCTGCCGACGGCACGGGCTGACAGACGACGACACGGAGCTTGTGGACTGGCTTGTCAGGCAGCACCTGCTCATGTCCAGCGTCGCTCAGCGCAAGGACATCTATGACCCGGAAGTCATTCTCGAGTTCGCCAGCGAGGTGAAATCGGAACGGCGCCTCGATTATCTGTACGCACTGACCGTAGCCGACATCAATGCGACCAATCCCACGCTGTGGAACAACTGGCGGGCGACACTGCTCCGACAGCTCTACGGCGAAACCCGCAAGGCCCTGCGCCGAGGACTCGAGTCTCCCATCGACAAGCTGGCCACCATTCAGGCCTGCCGGGAAAGCGCGATGGACAAGCTCCTGGCCAGGGGGCTGGACGAAGACCGGGTGCTGGAGATCTGGGCTGCCGGAAGCGAGGACTTCTTCCTGCGCCACACGCCGCGGCAGGTGGCCGACGTGACCGTCGCCATCGCCGAGCACAGAAGCAACGGTCCTCTGGTCATGCTGCTGGAACGGAGAGGTCAGGTCTCAGAGGAAGGGGCGACTGAGATCTGCATCATCACCCGAGACCGGGAACGGCTGTTCGCCACCACCGTGAGCGCATTGAGCCAGCTCGGGCTTTCCGTGCACGACGCCAACATTCATACATCCGACAACGGCTGGTGTGTGAACTCCTTCATCGTCCTGGACGAGGACGGCCGTCCACCCGGCCGTCGTGCCGCCGAGCGGGAGCGGCTGATCGATTCACTGACCGGCACCCTGAGCGACCCAGAGCTGGAACTGACGCCACCGAAACGACGGGTGTCCCGCCAGCTCAAGCAGCTGCCCACCCCCACCGAGGTGACCCTGAAACAGACGGAAGGCGAGCGATGCTATGAGATGTCGCTGATCGCCGCGGACCGTCCCGGACTGCTGGCGAGCATCGGCATGCTGTTCGCCGATCTCGGCATCGATCTCATCGACGCCCGGATCGCCACCCTGGGCGAACGGGTCGAGGACACCTTTACCATCCGGGATGCCGGCGCGCCTGAAAACGCTTCCGTGGAAGAGCGGGCGTACCTGCTGACCAACGCGCTCCGTCAGGGACTGGATTCCCAGATCTCCCGGGATCTGGGGTGAACCCCCGCCTGCAGAAGCTCGAGGCCTATCCGTTCGAGCGTATGAACGCGCTCAAGGCAGGCAGCGAAGGTAACCCGGATCAGCTGCACGTGGCCCTGTCCATCGGCGAGCCGAAACATCCGCCGCCCGACTTCATCGTGGAAGCGCTCTGCGAACCGGAGGCGCTTGCCGCCGATCTCGCCACCTACCCCGCCACCCGCGGCTCCGAGGATCTGAGAATCTCCATCTCTGACTGGCTGCGGAAGCGGTTTCAGGCAGGCGTGGACCCGGCAACCGAGGTGCTGCCGGTATCGGGCACCCGGGAAGCGCTGTTCTCCTTCGCTCAGGCTGTGTTTGGACGCAAGCAGGATCCCGTCGGCATTCTCCCCAATCCGTTCTACCAGATTTACGAAGGCGCCATTCACCTGGCCGGAGGCGAGCCCTGGTTCGTCAACACCACCCGGGATTCCGACTACCTGCCCGACTACCGGGCCGTACCGGAGGCGGTCTGGTCCCGGTGTGAACTCCTCTACCTGTGCTCACCCGGCAACCCCACCGGTGCCTGCCTGGATGCAGAGACGCTCACCTGGCTGATCGAGCAGGCGGACCGGTACGACTTCGTGATCGCCGCGGACGAATGCTATTCGGAGATCTATGCCGACGATGCCCGGCCGCCAGCCGGCCTGCTGCAGGCAGCGGCAGCCATGGGCCGCACGGATCACGCCCGCTGCGTTGTGTTCCACAGTCTGAGCAAACGGTCCAACCTGCCCGGGCTCCGGTCCGGCTTCGTCGCCGGCGATGCGGGTGTGCTGCGCGACTACTTCCAGTACCGCACCTACGAGGGCTGCGCGCTGCCCGCTCACGTTCAGCGGGTCAGCACCCTCGCCTGGTCGGATGAAGCTCACGTGACGGAAAACCGGCGTCTGTACCGTGAGAAGTTCGAAGCGCTTTCTCCCATGCTCGCAGAGCAGTTCGAGCTCAGGGCACCTGAAGGCGGTTTCTATCACTGGCTTCACGTCGGCGAGGATGACCAGACATTCACGCTGGACCTCTTCCGACAGGAGAACATCACCGTCCTGCCCGGCTCCTTTCTCAGCAGAACGGCGCAGGGTCTGAATCCCGGCCGGGGCTACGTCCGGGTCGCCTGGGTGGCACCCATGGCCGAATGCCTGCATGCAGCCGAACGCCTCGTGCGCTTTGCCGCGGCCCGTGCCGGGCGGCCGAAGACACCCTGAAATGTGATAGCGTAGCCGCCTTCTACGGCGAGCCTGTCATCATGAGTCACCTCTACGCATTTGCCATCGGCCACTCCCGGTTCGATTCACAGGGAAACATCCTGGACTGCTTCTTCCCGGCGCCGCTGAAGCACCCCGACCCGGAGCTCGCCGCCATGATCACCGGCCATTTCGACGCCGGCAGCCATCAGGTGGACGGCGGCTGGGTGTCCGCCTTTCTCGAATCCGCCGGGCAGTCGCAGGCGGTCGCGGCAGCGCTTGTGGAGCAGGACGGACCGCTGACCGTGGTCCGCCTCGATGAGGACGGTCCCATCGGCTCCGTACCGGAAGCCTATCTGAAGCTGCACCTGCTCTCCCATCGACTGGCACTGCCGAACAGCCAGAATCTGGACAACATCTTCGCCCACCTGCCGAACGTGGCCTGGACCAGCGATGGTCCGCTGGCCGCGGACGAGGTGAACGCCGCGCTGGTACGCGCCCGCGCCGCCGGTCGTACGCTTGAAGTATTCTCGGTGGACAAGTTTCCGAAGATGACCAACTACGTGATCCCGAGCGGGGTGCGGATCGCGGACGCGAGCCGGGTCCGGCTGGGCGCGCACCTCGGAGAAGGCACCACGGTCATGCATGAAGGCCAGGTGAACTTCAATTCCGGCACCCTGGGCCAGGGGATGATTGAGGGCAGGATCAGTCAGGGTGTCACCATCGGCGCGCACAGCGATCTCGGTGGCTCATCGAGCACCATGGGCACCCTGTCGGGTGGTGGTGAGATCGTGATCAGCATCGGCGAGCACTGCCTGATCGGCGCGAACGCGGGCACCGGCATCCCGCTCGGGGATCGATGCACCATCGCGGCCGGCGTATACATCACCGCCGCCACTCCCGTGATCGTGCTGGACGAGAACGGCGAGATCGTGAAGCAGGTGAAGGCGAGAGAGCTCGCGGGCGCTTCGGACCTGCTGTTCCTGCAGAACGGCAGCAACGGCCGGATCGAGTGCCGCACCAACCGGAACGCCATCGCCCTGAACGAGCAGCTGCACGCGCACAACTGACGTGACCGGTATGCACGAAATCGTCAGGCTCGCCTCGAGCCTGATCGAACGACCCAGCGTGACTCCGGACGATGCCGGCTGTCAGACGCTGATCAGCGAGGAGCTCGTCCGCCAGGGTTTCACGCTCACGGATCTGCCCTCCGGTGATGTCAGCAATCTCTGGGCGGTGCACGGGGACGGCGAGCCCACACTGCTGCTTGCCGGCCATACGGACGTGGTTCCTGCCGGTCCGGTCGACGCCTGGCGCTTCGACCCCTTCACACCGACGCTGGCCGACGGCCACCTGTACGGGCGCGGGGCCGCAGATATGAAGGGTTCCCTTGCCGCCATGCTGCTCGCCACCCGGCGCTTCCTGACCGAACACCCGGACCACGCCGGTACCATTGCCTATCTGATCACCAGCGATGAAGAAGGTCCGGCGGTGGATGGGACCGTCCGGGTCGTCGAGTGGCTGTCCCGGCAGGAGATACGACCGCGGTATTGCGTGGTCGGTGAACCCTCGTCCACGGAATCGGTGGGCGACGTGATCCGCATCGGCCGCCGGGGATCGCTCAACGGCCGGTTGACCGTGCACGGGGTCCAGGGGCACGTGGCCTACCCGGATCAGGCATCAAACCCCATCCACAGCGTTCTCGGTGCGCTGCTCGCCCTCACGGAGACGGTCTGGGATGACGGCAACGACGCCTTCCCGCCAACGAGCTTCCAGATCTCCAACCTCAACAGCGGCACCGGTGCCAGCAACGTGATTCCCTCGGAGCTGACGGCGCTCTTCAATTTCCGCTACTGCACCGAGCAGACGGCGGAGGGTCTGATCGCCCGGGTGGAGCGCCTGCTGGCTCAGCACGGTTTCGATTTTTCCATCGACTGGGAACTGTCCGGCGCGCCTTTTCAGACTGCGACGGCCACCCTCATCGATGCGGTCCGGGAGAGCGTTCTGGCCGTGCAGTCGTTCGAGCCCGCCACCTCCACCGGAGGCGGCACCTCCGATGGGCGCTTCATCGCCGCACTCGGGACGGAGATCGTCGAGCTCGGACCGGTCAACGCCACCATTCATTCGGTGGACGAACGCGTGCGCGTCGATGACCTGATCGCTCTGATCGACATCTATCACGGAATCCTCGAGCGGCTGCTCCCTGCCCATGCGTAGTGCCCTCCTCATCGGCGGCCTGATCTTCGTGGGACTGATCGTCCTGCGCATACCGGCCTCCGTCGTACAGAACTTCATCCCGTCGGATGCGGACGTGGCCCTTCTCACACCCGAAGGTACCCTCTGGTCCGGCAGTGGTGACCTGCTGGTGACCGGTAACAGCACCGGCCGGCTGACCTGGACGATCCGGCCTGTCACATTTCTGCAGGGAAGGATTGGCTATGATCTCCAGCTGGCCGGGGCCGGGGCCGATCTAGACGCCCGCGTGACGATGGGTGTATCCAGCACGGATGTCGACGTCATCGGCAGCGTGAGCGGTCTCTTCGTGAATCGGTGGCTCGCCCCCTACCACATCGAACTCAGTGGCAACTTCGAGCTGGAAACGGTCAACGTGACGCTGGAAGGCCGGATCCCGGTGGCAGCGAACGGCCGACTTACCTGGACGGGCGGCCCGCTTCGCTATCGACTGTCAGGAAATGTGCATGATTCCGTGCTGCCACCCATGATGGCCGATCTGGGTCCGGGCCCGGTGGCCGTCGCCTATGCGGCGGGTGAATCTACACCCCTGCTCCACGCAGCGCTCAAATCCGATGGATTTGCCCGCTTCGGTGTGACCAAATACCTCACCCGGACGCTGGGACAGCCGTGGCCAGGGGGTGACCCGGATCACGCTGTGGTGCTGGAGGTCGAGGAGCAAGTTTTTTAAGATCGGGTTAGCTGTCCGGCGCTCCCGAGGCCTTTGATTTTCAGGCACTTAAACACAGGACCTCAGGCGGGACGGTCCTGGTGCGCGGCGGGTAGACAGAAAAGAGGATTGGGCGGTTTTTCGTGGGACTGAGTGAACTGGCTGGCAGAATGGTGGAACCGGCCCGATGGATCGTCATCGGCGGCATCGCCTTTACGCTGGCAAACACCGTGCTGTTTTTCATCGCACCGCCGACTCCGAGTACCGGCGATGCCGACGCACGCCAGCCCGCCCGCACCCCGGACACCCGCCCCGCGGTGAGCATCCAGGCGATTCTCAGCCGCAATCTGTTCGGAGAAGCGGGCGCCAGCGCCGTGGTGGATACCGGACTGCCCGCGGTCGAAACCCGGCTTCCGCTGAAGCTGCTGGGCGTGTTCGTCGCAGACGTGCCGGAAGAATCCGCCGCCATCATCGAGCAGGATGGGAGAAGCGGCGGCGAGGTCTACATGGTGGGTCAGACGGTGCCCGGGAATGCGGAGCTCATCGAAGTGCATGCGGATCATGTGGTGCTCCGACGGGCCGGCAGCCGGGAGACACTGAACTTTCCTCAGGTCGCAACGAGCACGGTGATCACGGAAGCACAGGTGTACGAGCCGGAGCCGTCGATGGATTCCGCCAGCTACACGGAAGAGACCTACGATGACGCCGGCATGGAGCCGGAGACGCCGAGGGATTTCGTCGCCAGTTATCGGGACCGGATCGACGCGGACCCGGAGGGTACGCTCAGAGAGATCGGCATCACGCCGGTGAGCGAAGGTGATGCGCAGGGCTACCGGCTCGACAGCGCCGCCGCCAGCTCACCCTATCTCAGCCAGACGGGACTGCAGCCCGGGGACGTAGTACTGTCCGTGAACGGCCAGCCGGTTGGAGACATCCAACAGGACCGGCATCAGATTGACAACATCCTGGCCGAAGGCTCAGCCCGGATCGAAGTACAGCGGGGAACGCGGCGGTTTTTCGTCACCGCCTCATTGAAACAATGAATAGAACTCAGAAAATACGGCGTCTGATCGCGCTACCGGTTGCCATCACCCTGCTGCTGGCAGCCACCGGACTCGGTGCCGCCACCCCCAACGGCAGCAACGGAGAGCAGACCTGGAAGATCAACATCAAGAATGCGGATCTGAAGGAGTTCGTCGCCCAGGTGGCCGCCATCACCGGAAAGACTTTCGTGGTGGACCCCCGGGTGAAAGGCAACGTCACCGTCATCTCCAGTACCTCCATGAACCAGGATGCGGTCTATGCGCTGTTCCTGTCCGTGCTCCGCGTTCACAACTTCATCGCCATGCCGTCCGGCGACGTGATCCGGATCACCCCCAACGCCCAGGGCAAACAGACGCCCGGGCCCGATGGCGCACTCGGGGAGATGGCGCCCGAAGAACTGGTCACCCGCGTGATCGCCGCCCAGAACGTGGACTCGGCGGAACTGGTGAAGATCCTCCGGCCTCTGATGGCCCAGTACGGGCACCTGGCTGCGGTGGCCGAGCCGAACATCGTCATCATCAGCGACCACGCCAACAACATCCGCCGCCTGATGGCCATCATCGAAGAGATCGATGTGGCGGACGAGGACGAGATCGTGCTCGTAGCGCTCGATCACACCTGGGTGGGCACCGTGGTGGCCATGCTCGAACGGGTGGCACCCGACCAGATCGGCCAGGGCGCGGTGGGTCCGCAGCGGATCAATCTGGTCGCCAACGAGCGGAACAACTCGCTGGTCGTGCGCGGTAAATCACGGCCCGTCGCCGAGATTCTCAAGATCATCGCCAAGCTGGATCAGCCCGCCACCAATACCGGATCGACCCGGGTGTTTTATCTCAGCTATGGCGACGCGCCCACCATCGCCGAGGTGCTGAACGGCATTCTGTCCGGACAGGCCGAGGAGGAAGGCGCAGAGGACACGCAGATCCAGGCCGACGAATCTCTGAACGCCATCGTCGTGCGCGCCGACCGGAACCGCATTACCGAGATCGAAGACATCATCGAGCGTCTGGACGTGCGCCGCGCTCAGGTCCTCATCGAAGCCGCGGTCGTGGAAGTGTCGATGACGGACACACGGGATCTGGGGGTGGACTTCGCCGCCATCGATCAGAGCTCAGGCACCGATTCCAGCGTCCCCCTGGTCACCAGCCCGCTCACGGGCGCCATCCAGAGCCTCATCGCCGGTGCGCAGACCGAGGACGGTGTCGACCTGCTCCAGGGTCTGGTGGGACTCGAAGATCCCACGCTGGGTGTGGCTCAGGTGGACCTCAACGGCGTGTCTTTCGCCGCCACCATTCAGGCGCTGCAGACCAACTCCAATGCCAACCTCCTCTCCACGCCGAGCATCATCACTCTGGACAACGAGGAAGCGAAGATCGTGGTGGGTAACGAAGTGCCGTTCAGAACCGGTTCCTTCAGCACCACGGGCGACGGCTCGCAGAATCCGTTCACCACCATTCAACGGGAGGATGTGGGCCTCCAGCTCACCGTGACGCCGCACGTGCATGACGGCGAGACAGTCCGTCTGGAGGTGTCCCAGGAGATCACCAACATCGTTCCCGAGGCGCCCATCGGCAATGCCGGATTCTCCGACGTGGTGACGTCCAAACGCACCATCGAGACCGCCGTGCTGGCCGATGACCGGCAGACCATCATTCTCGGCGGCCTCATTCAGGACGACATCACCATCAACGATGCCCGGGTCCCGTTCCTCGGCAGTATCCCGGCGCTCGGCTGGCTGTTCCGCAGCGAATCCAAGTCCAATACCAAGAGAAATCTGCTCATTTTCCTCAGACCCACCGTGATCCGGGATGCTGCGGGTGCCGATCTGGCGACTCAGCGCAAGTACGACGAGATCTGGGAAGTGGACATCATCATCCCGGGTGCCGGGGAATCGCCGGGTAAGCCCGCCGACCTCTTCGACGGACGCAACTGATCCTGCATCCCGGCATACCATGCGCGGGCTGAAAGCTCTCGGCTATCGGATCAGCCGTAAGATCATCGGCTGGCTGGTGCGGCCACAGCTCGCCGGTGCCGAAGCGGAGCTCACGCTCAACGGCGAGGCAGGCGTCGACACCGGCAACTTCATCTACGTCATGGACTCCCGGTCCCTGTCCGATCTGATCGTGGTGGACCTCGTCTGCGAGCGCCTGGAGATGCCGGGTCCGCTGACGCCGATCGAGTACTCGAGACACCGGGAGGACCGCCGTTTCTTCTTTCTCAACCGGCCCGTCGGCTGGTTCCGTCGCCAGACCATGCAGACCCCCTCCGAGCGCATGGTGCGGATCCTCGGCAATGCGGACGAGCAGTGCGAGGTCTCGCTGCTCCCCGTGGCCGTGTTCTGGGGCCGCGCGCCCCAGAAGGAAGGATCCATCTGGCGGGCGATGATGTCGGAGAACTGGGCCGTGACCTCCAGGCTCAAGCGCCTGGCAAATCTCGTGTTCAGCCGAAAGTTCATCGTCGTTTCCTACGGCACACCCATTCCGCTGAAGGAACTGGCCGGCACCGAAGACAACCGTGTGGTGAGGCGGGCGGCCCGGCTGCTCCGGGTACGGCTCAGGAACCAGCGGGTAGCCACCCTGGGCCCGGACTTTTCCCACCAGCGAACGCTTGCCGAGCAGATTCTCAGCAGCCGCTCCGTTCGCGCAGCCATTGCGGCCTCGGAGCTGAAACCGGCCCAGGCCCAGCGGCGGGCAAGGAAAGCCGTTCAGAGCATCGCCTCGAACATGTCGTTCCCGACCATCCGCGTCCTCTCGCGCCTGCTCACCTGGTTCTGGCAGGAGATCTACGACGGCGTCGAAGTTCACGGTATCCCACGTCTGCAGAGGGTGGCGGAGAGCCATACGGTCGTCTACGTCCCTTCCCACCGGAGCCACATCGACTACCTGCTGCTGTCCTATCTGCTGTTCTACCGGGGCCTGATGATTCCTCACATTGCCGCCGGAGATAACCTGGACATGCCGGTGGTCGGCAGCATTCTACGCCGCGGCGGCGCTTTCTTCATGCGCAGGCAGTTCCGGGACGACCCCATCTACGCGGCCGTCTTCTCCGAATACCTCTACCAGGTATACCGGCGCGGTCACTGTGTGGAGTTCTTCCCCGAAGGTGGCCGGTCGCGCACCGGCCGGCTCCTCCCGGCCAGAGTCGGTCTCATCAAGATGACCCTGGACTGCCACGAACGGGGCGTTCCCCGGCCGCTGGCCCTGGTACCCGTCTATTTCGGCTACGAGAAGCTGATCGAAGCCGGGAGCTATCTGGACGAGCTCCGGGGCAGCGAAAAACAGAGGGAGAGCATCACCGACATCTTCAAGAGCCTCCGCCTCATCCGTGATGATTTCGGCAAGGTGGACGTGAACTTCGGTGAACCCGTGATCGTGAACGAATGGCTCACGGGCAGCGAGGAGAATCCGCCTTTCGAGCTGGGACAGGAGGTGATGCTGCGCATCAACGAGGCAGCCTCGATCAATCCGGTCAACCTGGTCGCTCTGGTCACGCTGTCTACGCCGAGGTTCGCTGCGGACGAGGCGCGCCTGATCGAGCAGATCGACTGTTATCTGGCCCTGCTGCGCGCCGACGAGCCTTCGAACGACTTCACCGTCACCACCCTGGACGGCGCGTCCGTGGTCAACTACGTGGAGCAGCTGGGGATGATCAGTCGTGAGAAACACGACTTCGGCGACATTCTCTGCCATGACCCCGTCAACGCCGTGCTCATGACCTGGTACCGGAACAACGTGGTTCACACACTGGCGCTGCCGTCACTCATCGCCTGTCTGATTCACCCGCGACGCAGACCGTTGAACAGGCTGGCTTTGAACACCATGGTGGACACGGTCTTCCCGTACATCGCCGAGGAGCTCTACATCAGGGTGGACGACGGCGCCACGGACAGATGGCTCACGCACATGGTGGCACTGGGCCTTCTCGAGCTGCATCCGACAGGCGGCTACCTGGCCCCCCCGGCCGGGGATCCGAATCAGCACCGCCTGCAGCTGCTCTCATCCATCATTCAGCCGACCCTGGAGCGGCTGTACATCGTCATCGCCCTGCTCGCACGCAGCACACAGGATTCCGGCAATCTGCGCACGCGGCAATCCCTGCAGGACGACAGTCGCCAGATCGCGCAGAAGATGAGCCGGATCTACGGGCTGAATGCGCCTGAGTTCTTCGATGCACGGCTGTTCAATCTGTTCGTGGACAAGCTCATCGCCGATGGTGTGATCGGCGAGCAGGAAGACGGCACGCTCACACACACCGGGATCGTGGAAGACGTGCTGAAGGCATCCCGGGCAGTGATCAACCCGGAGTTCCGCTACGCGATCCTCCGGGAAGGCTGACCGGGTCTGTCCGAATCAACCGGCTGCCAGGCCGCGGTAAACGTCGTAGCGTATGGAACGACCCCGCAGGGTCCAGTCCGGACGCAACTCCGCCGGATCCTTGAGACGCCGCTTCAGAACCACTCTGGACCGGGCCCGGGTCTGCGCGGCCGGAATGACGTTCATGTCGAAGGTCCCGGAATCCGCCAGCAGTTCGCTCAGGTACTGCATGCGCTTCCCGGGTAGTGCGGACTTCGCTCGAAGCGGAAACATCGGGTCGAAATAGACGACGTCGTATACGGCAGATCCCTGCAGGTGGGTTTCGAAATCACCGAGGGTGAGCGGAATGTCCGTGGCATCCAGGCGCCTGAGCAGGTCCCGAAGCAGCGCCCAGAGAAGCGGCTCCCGTTCCACCAGCGCCACGCGGGCTCCCCGGCGCGCGAGCGCCAGTCCATCCACGCCGAGACCTGCAGTGGCATCCAGCACATGCAGTCCGCCACCGGTCGTCAGGCCACAGGCACGGCCGAGAAGAAAGGGCCCCTTGAGACGCCGCTGGATTTCCCGTTCTTCCACCCGGATGCCGGCCCCGTCTCCCTGACGGCGGAGACAGAGCGCCCCTTTCTCAAACGCGAGGAAGAACGCCGTGCCGGCGGATGCCACCGGCTCACAGCATGGAAAAAGCGCTCGAAGAATCGGTTCGTCTTCACTGCCGCAGACGATCTCCATCAGGTGGACTTCCGCCAGGGTGAATCACCGGTAAAGTATTCCGGCAGCCCGTCGGCAGGATCCACGACCTGACCCCTGGCGAGCATTCTGTCGGCCACGTCGAGCACCGCATGCGCATCCACTTCCACAGCCAGTGCCGCCGGTCCCGTCCACCATTCGGGTGTCTCTCCCACCAGCGTGAACGTCCGATACCGGCGATCGAAATCCGTATCCGGTGCGGCATCGATAAGCCGGTCGCCGCTGGACGGAATCGGCACAGTCTCATCGTTCTCATAGGCCGCCAGATAGTAGAGGTCCCTCCGGGAACGGATGGCGGTGATCAGGCCCGGCGCCTCGGGCTGTTTTTTCAGCGCCTCCACTGCCATGGCTTCCGATGAGGAAACCCGGATCATGGTGGCGTCCGCTGCCAGAGCGATGGCCTGGGCGGCGGCCGCGGCGATGCGCACACCCGTGAAAGATCCAGGCCCCCGGCCGAAGGCCACTGCCTGCAGATGTTTCAGCAGGGTTTCCTGGGTGAAACCGGCGGCCTCACGCAGCTCGGAGAGCATGCCGAGCAGCCGTTCGTTGTGCTTTTTGCGGACATGCTCGGAGAGAACGATGCGGGTACCATCCGTGAGGAGGCCGACCGAGCAGATCTCCTGGGAGGTCTCGATAGCCAGCAGATTAGTCGTCATCGAGGTATGTTATCCAAGCCTTTGATCTCCAGGAAGCACTCAGCCGGATTCTCAGCAGCGTCCTGCCGCTGAGCACTGTCGAGTCCGTGCCCGTGAGTGCGCTGAACGGGCGTGTGGCTGCCGCGGATATCCGGGCCCCCGTCAACCTCCCACCGTTTCCGAGCTCGGCCATGGACGGGTACGCCTGTCGCGCTCGTGATCTCGCCGAAAAGTCGCACCTGCAACGGGTGGGTGAAAGTATGGCCGGGCATCCTTTCGAAGGCAGCATTGGTCCGGGTGAGTGTGTCCGCATCACCACCGGCGCCGCCGTGCCAGATGGCCTCGACACGGTCGTCATTCAGGAAAACACCCGGGTGGAAGACGACAGGATTGAGATTCTCGAAGCGCCGGCGGCTGGCGCCAACGTCCGCGCAACCGGTCACGACGTGAAAACGGGCGAAGTGGTCATCCGGCAGGGTCAGCGCCTGAACCCCATGGACGTGGGGTGGATCGCCGCCTGCGGTATCGCCGATGCCGTGGTCGTCGAACTGCCGCGGATTGCCGTTTTCTCTACGGGGGATGAGCTGGTGATGCCCGGCGAGGCCCTGAACGCGGGCCAGATCTTCGATTCCAATCGGATCGCCGTGAGCGCTCTGCTCAGTGCGCTTCCAGCCCGCGTGACCGATCTCGGTATTCTTCCGGACGATCCCGACCGGATTCGAACCGCCCTCCTGCACGCCGCGGCTGAGCACGATCTGCTCCTCACATCGGGCGGTGTATCCGTGGGTGATGCCGACTATCTCAAAGAGGTCGTGGATTCGATCGGCAGTCTGGATCTGTGGCGGATGAACCTGAAGCCCGGCAAACCCATCGCCTATGGACGGGTCGCCGAAACGCCGTTTCTGGGTCTGCCGGGGAACCCGGTATCCACCATCGTCACATTTCTGCTGGTTGCACGACCCGTGGTTCTCTCGCTTGCCGGCACGGAACCGGAAGCTCCGTTCAGCACCACCGCGCTCCTCGAAGGCAGCCTGCGACACAATCCTGGTCGAGAGGAGTTTCAGCGGGGGGTAATGCGGATGGTGGCCGGAGAGCGGCACGTCAGGGTGTCCGGCGACCAGAGTTCGAACCGTCTCGCGACGTTCAGCGGCGCCGACTGCCTGATCAGAATTCCGAAGTCTTCAGTGGATCTGCCGGAAGGCGCAGCCGTCGAAGTGCTTCCGTTTCACGGGTTGCTTGGCTGATCCAGGCCGGGGTTCTTCAATGGAAAGGGATCCCGAGCCGATGGCCAGGCCATCGGCCGGATCCTGAATCGCGAGGGACGCGCTCCCGACCGGAGCGCGACCGCTCAACGGCGCTTGGCGGGGCGCCTTGCGACCGTGCCTCTCTTCACCGTGCGGGTTGCAGCGGTGCGACGGGCGACGGTCTTCTTCCTGGCTGTGGTTTTCTTCACAGCGGCCTTCTTCCTGGCAGGCGCTTTCCTTTTAGCTGGCGCTTTCTTCCTGGCTGGCGCTTTCTTCCTGGCTGGCGCTTTCTTCCTGGCTGGCGCTTTCTTTTTGGCCGGCGCCTTTTTCCTGGCGGGCGCTTTCTTCTTGGCGGGCGCCTTCTTCTTCGCCGGTGCCTTTTTCTTCTTGGCTGGCGCTTTCTTCTTCGCTGGCGCTTTCTTCTTCGCTGGCGCTTTCTTTCTGGCTGGTGCTTTCTTCTTCGCCGCCGCCTTCTTTCTGGCTACGGTTTTCTTTTTAGCAGCCGTCTTGCGCTTCGGCGCCGTCTTGCGCTTCGGCGCCGTCTTGCGCTTAGGCGCTGCCTTTTTCTTGGCTGCGGTCTTCTTCTTGGCCGCCACTTTGCGCTTCACCGTTGTTTTTCTTTTCGCTGCAGTTTTCTTCGCAGTTGCCTTCTTGGCTGTCGCTTTTTTCTTGGCAGGTGCTTTCTTGGCGGGTGCTTTCTTGGCAGCTTTCTTCTTCGCTGCAGTCTTAGCTCTCGGCATCAAGAATCTCCTCGACTATTTCCGTTTGCATTGATATGCGTTCATTTGCTTGTTCTCCGCCCGCCTCCGGCGAACGGTGATCTTCGAACATCGCTCAGTTTCTGGGGAGAAAACGTAAAGCAGCGAAAATCGATTCGAATGATATGCAAATCACATCAAAAAAACACCACTAGTTTCGCAGAGCTGCAAGTATCTCCTGCTGTATTTCTTCGACTTTTCCGAGCCCGTTCACAGTAACGTAGCGCAGCTTGTCACCATCTGCTTTCTCACTGTAGAAACCGATCAGAGGTTCTGTCTGGGCGCGATAGACATTGAGCCGTTCTTTTACTGTCTCTTCCTTGTCGTCATCTCTCTGAATGAGCGCTTCGCCGGTCTCGTCGTCTCTGCCTTCTTCACGCGGCGGATTGTATTCGACATGGTAGGTTCTGCCGGATCCCGGATGCACGCGGCGGCCGCTCATGCGCTTGATGATCTCTTCGTCCGGGACCGTGATCTCCAGCACGACTTCAACGTCGACGCCTGCGGCGGCCAGCGCTTCGGCCTGCACGATCGTTCTCGGAAATCCGTCGAAGAGAAAACCTTTCGCGCAGTCATCCTCGAGAATCCGCTCCTTCACCAGATCGATGATGATCCCGTCGCTGACGAGCGCTCCCGAATCCATGACGGCCTTCACCTTCCGGCCGAGCTCGGAGCCTGCGCTTACAGCCGCCCGCAGCATGTCGCCGGTGGAGATCTGCGGAATGCCGAAAGCCCGACAGATGAACTGGGCCTGGGTGCCTTTGCCGGCACCCGGTGGTCCGAGCAGAATGATCTTCATGGTTTGACTCCTTGTGATTCGTGTAGGTTGATTGGCTTGGCCGCTCTTACCGCGGGGATCATCTCCAGTGCATCCATCAGCGCATGCAGTTCGGTGAGGCCATCGAGTTGCACTTCGATGGTGATCACCGCGTCGCCTGTACCCGGCAGCACTCTGCCTGAATTGGACAGCAGCATGATTCCCCGGCTGCCGAGATAGGAGGTGATATCCATCAGCAGTCCGGATCGATCGTCGGCCAGCATCTCGATGTGGAAGCTGGGAAGCAATGTCGATACCGGCTCCGGAACTTCGTCGATGAGGCTCATCTGCGATGAAGGTGAGGCTGCCACATCCCCGCCGGGCACCGCCGGAAGCAGCGCTTGCAGCAGATCCATGATCTGACAGTCTCCGGCCCCCAGCGCGATCAGTCCTTCATCCAGCGTGTCGTAACCGAGCTCCCGGAAAGCGCTCTCGAGCACCGGAGAGCCCGGCGACGGCCGGCCCAGACGCGCGTAGGCCCGGTCTATGAGGTCGCGTCCTTCCTGCAGATTCTCTTCCTGCGGCCGGTCATGAAACCAGTCACTGATCTTTTCTCTCGCTCTGGCGGTGCGGATGCAGTCCAGGTGCTGGTGCAGCCAGGCCCGGCTTGGCGCTTCCAGATCCCCCGTGACCACTTCCACCCGCTGACCGCTCTTCAGAGGCTGATTCAGCGCGACGGCCCGCCCGTCCACCCGGGCGCCACGGCAGCGATGGCCGACCTCGGTATGAACGCGGTATGCGAAATCGAGGACGGTGGCGCCCGTGGTGAGATCCAGCACGTGACCCTTGGGCGTGTAGACGAAGATGCGCTCTTCCCGGATCCGGTTGCTCAGTTCCAGCCCGATCTGGTGCTGTCGTATGTGCTCTTCCGCTTCTTCCTGCCATTCGACCACCTGGCGCATCCAGTTCATCTTCATGGCATAGGATTCGTCTTCACTGACCCCTTCCTTGTATGCCCAGTGGGCACAGACACCGAGTTCCGCCTCCTCGTGCATCTCAGGCGTACGGATCTGAACTTCCAGCGTCTTGCCGTCATCCCAGCTCACCGCTGTGTGGATGGACCGGTATCCATTTTCCTTCGGCACCGCAATGTAATCGTCGAACTCACTGGGAATGTGCTGCCACTGCGTGTGAATCACACCCAGCGCCGCGTAGCATTGCGCGATATCGGGAACGAGTACCCGTATGGCGCGGACGTCGTATACCTCGTCCAGGCCCACGTTCTTCGCCCGCATCTTCCGCCAGATCGAGAACAGATGTTTCGCCCGTCCGTACACCCTGGCATCGATCTGCTTGTCCGTCAGCCGGGTTCCCATCACCGAGACGATGTCCTGAATTTCCTTTTCCCGTTCCGCCCGACGGCCTTTGAGCTGTCGGGCGATGGCCCGGTAGACATCGGGTGCCAGGTAGCGGAGCGCCAGATCCTCGAGTTCCCACTTCAGCTGCCAGACGCCGAGCCGGTTCGCCAGCGGCGCGAAAACCTGGTGGACTTCCTGGGCGATCCGCTGCTGCCGTTCAGAGGCACTGTTCTTCGCCGCTCTCAGCGCAACCACGCGCTCCGCAAGCTTCAGCACCGCAACCCGTGCGTCGTCCACCATGGAAACCAGCATGCGCTTGATGTTCTCGACCTGATCCCGGGACTCGCTCGTCTGCATCCGGGAGTTCGACATCTCGAGCAGACTCGTATCGGCGATCCGGACAACTGATTCCACCAGGTCTGCAACCTCGTCGCCTTTTCCTTCCGGAAGCGAACGCCTGATGGCACCGATCTCGAGTGACCCAGTCCTCACCGGCCGGTACAGGAGCGCGGCGGCTACCGACGCGGCATCCATGTTGAGCGTCAGGACCAGGTTTGCCAGCTCGACACCCTTCTCCAGAAACTCCTCACTGCGGGTTTCGAGAGATGCGATGATGGCAAGCGCAGCGGCCACCACACCGTGCCGGGGGTCGGCATCCGCTTCGATCGCGGCCTGCCAGCGCGGCACGTCGATGCAGCCGTTCTCCAGGCGCGGGGTCTTGTCGCTGGCCTTTACCATGGTCTCTGAAAGATGCCGAGTGTTTCCACGTGAGCCGTGTTCGGGAACATGTCGTAAATTCCCACCTGTTCAAGGACGAATCCTGCCGACGCGAGTATCCGGGCATCCTTCGCGAAGGATGCGGGTGAGCAACTCACATAGACGACCCGTTTCGCACCCGTCGTCTGCAGCCAGGCAGGAAGGTTGGGTCCCGCACCCGATCTCGGCGGGTCCAGAACCAGATAATCCGCCTGACCCGGATTCAGGCAGTCGGCATGATACAGATCCTGAACAGCAAACTCACACCGCTCAGAAAGGCCGTTGTGCCGCGCATTCATCCCTGCCCGTTCTATGGCCGGTGCCGATGCTTCCAGGCCGACGACCTGATATCCCGAAGCGGCGAGGGGCAGCGAAAAGTTTCCAATGCCACAGAAGAGATCGAGGACTCTCTCGCCCGGTCGCGCATCGATGCCGAGAACGGCTGATTGAACGAGCTTCCGGTTCATGGACAGATTCACCTGGGTGAAGTCCATGGGCGTAAACAGGAAGTGCAGACCGAAATCCGGGTTGGCGTAGCCGAGATAGGGCTCGGTAGCGCTCGCCGACGCTGGCAGAACAGTGTCATATCCTCCGCTCTGGGTGTACACGCGGATTCCGTGTTCTCTGGAGAAGGACGCAATGGCGTTACGGTCCGCCTCTGTGAGCGGGTCCAGGTGCCGCAGAATGATGGCCGCCTCTGCATCGCCTCCGGCGAGTTCCACCTGCGGGATCCGTCCGGGTGCGGACAACTCTGCTATGAGTTGTTTCAGGGGGACCAGCAGTCGGGAGAGCGGTTCGGTCAGTGTGAGACATTCCGTCATGCGTCCGACCCGATTGCCGAAGCTCTCCCGGAACCCGACCAGCACTTCGCCCCCGACGACGCGAACGCCCAGACGTGCTTTCGTCCGGTAGTTGAAACGCGGGCCATGAACGGGCTGCTCGAACGAAACCGGTACCACACCGTTTTCGGAGAGGGCCTGTCTCAACCCATCCTCCTTCAGCGCCAGCTGCCGTGCATAGTCCAGATGCTGCATGGAACAGCCGCCGCAGCGGGGAAAGTACCGGCATGCGGCACTCCGCCGGTCCGCCGAGGGGGTTGCGATCTCGAAAGCCTCAGCCAGCCACTCACCTTTCCGGCGCTTCAGGACCCGCGCGCTGACTGTCTCACCCGGCAGCCCGTTCTTGATTCGAACCCTGCGCTCTCCCACCGACGCGCCGCCGCAGCCATCCCCGTCGAGCGTGGAGATCGCCACCTGGATCTCCCGTGGCATTTTCGACCGGCTCATCGGCCGTGATCGACCAGAAGTGAACGGCTGACGAGCGGCCGGGGTCCCAGGTGTGCGGCAAGTGCCTCCGCAAAGAGCCCCCGTGCGGCCCGTCGCACGCCCGGTTCCGCGAACGCCTCCCGCCCGATCTTCAGCAGCACGTCGCCATCCACGCCGTCGGCAGCCGTCTCGAAACCATGATCCGGCACCAGGCGGTACGAGCGACCGGAAACGATCGGCTCTCCGCTCACGTCTCTGGCAAAGTCGAGCCCGTAGCCGAGTTCCTCCAGCAGCAGCTTTTCGAAGCGCCGCAGCACGTCGGATGGTCCGGATTCAAGATGTTCGAGCGCCCAGCACAGCCCGGCAAACAGGCGCGGGTGAGGCTCCCTTTCCTCCAGAAGGCGGATGATCAGCTCGGTGAGATAGAAGGCACTGGCCAGCACGTTGCCACGAAACCAGAACTGGGTGTCCGCCTCGAAACTGCCGAGCGTGCCGAGACTGCTGCGTCCGCTCCAAGAAACACGGAGCAGCGTGAACGGCTGCAGAGAGCGGCCACGGCTGCCACCCCGCACTCCCCGCCCGACCAGCGATACCACTCCATGGTCCGGTGTCAGCAGTGTCAGCAGCAGACTGGATTCCCGGTAAGGTCTGGTATGAAGAACGATACCGGGCTGGCCGGTGACTCTGCTCATTGGCGGCCGCCCGGGAGACTATGCATGGTTGTTCAGAGGCTCCCTAATCGTACCCCATGCGCTTGAGCGCAGCGGGACTGTTCGTCCAGCCTGGCCGCACCTTCACCCAAAGGCGCAGCATGACCGGCATCTCCAGCAGCGCTTCGATATCCCTGCGCGCTTCCTGGCCGATGGCTTTCAGCTTCTCTCCGCCTTTGCCGATGATGATCCGCTTCTGTCCGGACCGTTCCACGTAGATGTCCGCGGCGATGTCCACCCGTCCGTTCTCTTCCGTGAACTGCTCGATCACCACCGCCGTACGGTGCGGGATTTCATCTCCCATCCGGCGCATGAGCTTCTCGCGGATGATTTCACTGACGATGAATCTCTCCGTCTGATCGGTCACCTGATCGTCAGGAAACAGGTGCGGTTGAAACGGCAGGCGCGCGAAAACCTCCTCACGGAGCATGTCGAGCCCCGTCTGCTTCAGCGCCGAGACGGGAATGATCGCTTCAAACACGTCGAGACCGTGGAGACGTTCGATGACGGGCAGCAGCAGCTCCTTGCGCTTCAGCTGATCCACCTTGTTGATGACGACCAGTGCCCGGGTACCGCTGCGGCGGATGTGCTCGAGTACCAGTTCGTCCTCTTCCGTCCAGTGCTCCCGCTCCAGAACCATCACGATGAGGTCCACATCCTTGAGCACCGACGTTGCAGAGCGGACCATGATCCGGTTCATCTCTCTGTCAGCGTGGTGATGAATTCCCGGTGTGTCCACGTAGATGGCCTGCCTGTCGCCCTGTGTGTCTACGCCCAGCATCACGTGGCGGGTGGTCTGGGGCTTGCGGGAGGTGATTGCCAGCTTCTGGCGCAGCAGATGATTCAGCAGCGTGGACTTACCCACGTTGGGCCGTCCCACCAGAGCAATGTAGCCGCACTGTGTGGCCGTTTCCGTCACTGTGAGTCGAGCGCTTCGATCATGGCCCTGGCCGCCGTTTTCTCTGCCGCCCGGCGACTGGCACCCCGGCCGGAGGTCGTGAGCGACAGCGTCTTCACCCGGCAGCTGACCGTAAAGGTACGCCGGTGCTCGGAGCCCTCCGTATCCACCACTTCGTACTCCGGCAGCTCCAGGGCGCGGGCCTGGAGCAGTTCCTGCAGTTGCGTCTTCGGATCTTTTTTCGCGCCCCGTGCGTGCGCTTCCTGAAGCCGCTCGGAAAAAAGCGAGAGGATGAGCGTCTGAGCGGCCGCCACCCCGCCATCCAGACTGACCGCACCGATGATCGCCTCCAGTGTATCCGCGAGGATGGACGCGCGCTGCCGGCCGCCGCTCTTCCGTTCACCTGTGCCGAGCTTGAGAAACTCTCCGAGCCCGAGGGTCTGGGCGACGTCGGCCAGGGTTTCCTTGCGGACCAGCGAGGCCCGGATGAGCGTCAGGGAGTCTTCGGCAACGTCCGGCTGCCGGCGGTACAGTGCGTCGGCAATCACATAGCCGAGCACCGCGTCTCCGAGGAATTCCAGCCGTTCGTTGTGCTTTCTGGCGTGGCTTTTGTGCGTGAGCGCGAGCTCGAGCAGTGAGGGGTCCTGGAACTGGTGGTTCAGCCGGTTCTGAAGCCGGCCGAGTGCTGCGCTATTTGAACTGATACTGCTCACTGAACGTGAGTACGGCGTCCACGTTGGCCACGATGTTCTCGCGCCGCTCGTAGGCCACCGTCACGACCGTGCCCGTCTTCTGCCGTTCTATGGTGACGATGTCCTTGACATCGAAATCGCGCAGGCTGTTCACCTTGAACCGCTTCTTCAGGCTTTCGTAGATCTCGTTCTTGGGCATGGTGTGCACCTGACCCGCCGGCAGCGCTTTGAATACCGATTTCATGGTCTGAAAATCGATGTAGTGCGGGCCCAGCTTGAGCAGCAGCGTGAATACCGCCACCAGAGCGCTCACACCGAAGAGCACGCCAAGCGCGGAAGCGCCTCGCTGTTTCGTAAAAGTACGCATCATCATGTCCTATGACGTATCCGTCGGCATCCTTCGTCAGTGTCGAAGTCTGTGTCTGAATTAGAACCATCGATTCCGGTCGAACGTCGGCATGTTGAAGCCAGGGTCTTTGTGCACCCAGATGGCAACCGCCTTTCCGACTATTTCGGATTCGTGGGCAAAACCCCAGCGGCGGCTGTCATCACTCTTCCCACGATTGTCACCCATCATGAAGTAAGAGTCTTCCGGAACCGTCCACTCCTGCGGCTGCTCGCTGATCTGATATCGATAGATCTGATGCGGGCGGCCGTCGAAGGTCTCTGTATATTCCCTGATCGGGATGAATCCGAATGGGGTGCGTTCCTCAAACTGAGCATTAAATTCGTACTCGGCGCGCTCACCGTTTATGTAAAGTGCCTTGTTTTCATAGCGGATCACGTCGCCCGGGAGACCGATGACGCGCTTGATGAAGTAACGGGGATCGTGGGGCGGAATGAAGACCATGATATCGCCCCGCTGAGGACGGCCCACCTCCAGGATCTTGGTCCCGAGCACCGGCAGGCGCACCCCATAGGCATATTTGTTGACGAGAACGAAATCTCCCACTTCGAGCGTAGGCACCATGGACTCCGACGGGATCTGGTAAGGCTCGGCGAGAAAACTCCTCAGAACCAGCACGAGCAGCAGCACGGGGAAGAACGAACGGGCGTACTCGACAATCACCGGCTCGCGGACGGATTCGCTCACGGCCGATTCCGGACTTCCGCTGGCGGTGAGTGCTTCTGCCGCCGCCAGCCGCCGCCGCTTCAGCACCAGCGCATCGAACGCCCAGATGCCGCCGGTGATCAGTACCGCCCAGCTGAGGACGAGAGGCATGTCGATATCCACGTCTACTCCTTCTTGACGACCTGAGGTTCCTCAGCGTTCCACCCTGAGCGCGGCGAGAAAAGCTTCCTGGGGAATCTCCACCTTTCCGACCTGCTTCATCCGCTTCTTCCCCGCCTTCTGCTTCTCGAGCAGCTTTTTCTTGCGGGTCACATCACCGCCATAGCATTTGGCAGTGACGTTCTTGCGCAGGGCCTTCACCGTCTGCCGGGCGATGATCTGACCGCCGATGGCCGCCTGAATCGCCACGTCGAAGAGCTGCCTCGGAATCAGCTCCTTCATCTTCTCCGCGAGCTGACGACCTCTCGCCTGAGCCTGTTCACGGTGCACGATCATGGCAAGCGCATCCACCCGCTCTCCGTTGATCAGAATATCGAGTTTGACCAGATTCGATGCTTCGAAGCGTGTGAAGGCGTAATCCAGCGACGCGAATCCCCGGCTGACCGACTTGAGCCGGTCGAAGAAATCCATGACGACCTCGTTCATGGGCATCTCCCAGCGCATGGAGACCTGCCCGGACGAATACTGCATGTTTTTCTGCACGCCGCGCCGCTCCACGCACAGGCTCATCACGTTGCCCACGTATTCCTGCGGCACCAGGATGCTCACATCGGCTATGGGTTCCCGCATCTCGGCGTAGTTGGACGGAAGCCTGGAAGGATTGTCCACCTGCACCACCGAACCGTCCGCATTCACCACCTCGTAGACCACGGTAGGTGCAGAGGTGATCAGATCCAGGTCGTATTCCCGCTCCAGCCGCTCCTGGATGATCTCCATGTGCAGCATGCCCAGGAATCCGCAACGGAAACCGAAGCCGAGCGCATCGGAGGTTTCCGGCTCATAAAAAAGCGAAGCATCGTTGAGCGTCAGCTTTTCCAGCGCCTCCCGGAAGTTTTCGAAGTCCTCGGAGTTGACGGGAAACAGACCGGCAAACACCTGCGGTTTCACCCGGGCGAATCCCGGCAGGGCCGGAACGTCCGGCTCCTTTGCGAGTACCACCGTATCACCGACCGGGGCACCGTGAATGTCCTTGATGCCGGCCACCACATAGCCTACCTCGCCGGCAAGCAGCCTCTCCTGCCGGGTACGCTTCGGAGTGAAACAGCCCACCTCATCGACCACGTGTGTCTTGCCGAGGGACTTGATGAGGATCTTGTCGCCCTTACCGATGGCGCCGTCCACGACCCGGACCAGAGAAACGATGCCCAGGTAGTTGTCGAACCAGGAATCGATGATCAGCGCCTGCAGCGGCGCACTGCGGTCTGCCTCCGGCGCCGGAATGTCCCGCACGAGCCGTTCGAGCAGTTCGGGGACACCTTCGCCCGTCTTCGCACTGATACTGATCACGTCGCTGGTATCGAGACCGATGATGTCTTCGATCTCCGCCGCCACCTTTTCCGGTTCCGCCTGGGGCAGATCGATCTTGTTCAGAACCGGCAGCACCTCGAGCCCCTGCTCGATGGCGGTATAACAGTTGGCCACGGACTGAGCTTCCACACCCTGTGCCGCATCCACCACCAGCAGAGCTCCTTCACAGGCTGCCAGTGATCGGGAAACCTCATAGCTGAAATCCACGTGCCCCGGGGTATCGATGAAGTTGAGCTGATAGCGCTCCCCGTTCACCGCCTGGTACTCGAGCGTCACGCTCTGCGCCTTGATGGTGATCCCCCGTTCCCGCTCCAGGTCCATTGAATCGAGCACCTGGGCTTCCATCTCACGTTCCGACAGCCCACCGCAGTGCTGGATCAACCGATCGGCCAGGGTCGACTTGCCATGATCGATGTGGGCGATGATCGAGAAATTTCTGATGTGATCCGGTTCGGGCAAGGAGGTGCCTCAAGAGCGACGGCGCGCGAGTTTAGCCTATCCCGAACAGTGGGGCGAGGGCGTCACCGCGCGCCTGAGGACGCCGCAGATGCTAGTCCGGCACACGCAGCGCCAGGAAGAGCGGGCTCTGGCCGCGGATCACCAGTACGGCGACCGACCGGCCGGGTTCCAGATCGTCGGCGATCTCAGCGAAGCTCGCCGTATCGGAGACGGCCTGATTGTCGAGCTTGGTGATGATGTCACCCGGACGCAGACCGCTTTCCACCGAGGTGCCGGAGGCCTCCGTCACACGAACGCCACCGCTGATGCTCAGCCGCTCGAGTATGGCCTCGGGCACCGGCTCCACCGTCAGACCGAGGCGGGAGGAACCTTCCTCTCCGCCATCGAAACCACCGACGATGGGAGCGCCCCGCTCCGGCGCTTCGCCGATGGTGAGTCGGACCTCGATCTCCTTGCCTTCGCGGATGACGGTCAGACTCGCGGTGCTGCCGGCGCGGATTCTGCCCACGAAATGCGGCAGCTCGGACGAGAAGTCGATTTCGTGCCCGTTGATGGCCGTAATGATGTCCTGCTCGAGAATCCCGCCGGACTCCGCCGGGCTGCCTTCGAGGACGCGGGATATGAGCGCGCCGTGGGGCCGCTTCAGACCCAGCGCTTCCGCCAGATCCTTGTCCACGTCCTGAATCATCACGCCCAGCCAGCCGCGGGACACTTTTCCCGACTCCTTCAGCTGCTCGACCACTTCCATGGCCACGTTGATGGGAATCGCGAAGGACACGCCCATGAATCCGCCGGAGTTGGAGTAGATCTGAGAGTTGATCCCGATCACCTCGCCGTCCAGATTGAACAGCGGGCCGCCGGAATTTCCCGGATTGATGGCCACGTCCGTCTGCAGGTAAGGCACGTAGTTCTCGTTCAGCTCCGTAGGCAGAGAACGGCCCTTGGCGCTGACGATGCCGGCCGTTACCGAGTAGTCGAATCCGAACGGCGACCCGATGGCCAGAACCCACTCCCCCACTTTGAGCTTGTCGGAATCTCCCAGGGTCACTTCCGTGAGATCGTTCGCCTCGACTCTGAGCACGGCGAGATCGGATCGGGGATCGGCGCCGATCAGTTCCGCATTGAGTTCCCGCCGGTCGGAGAAGCGGACCAGGATCTCGTCCGCCCCGTCCACAACGTGATTGTTGGTCAGAATGTAGCCGTCACCGAGCACGAATCCGGAGCCCAGCGATCGGGGCCGCCGGTAGGGCTGGTCGTCGCCGCCCCGGTCGGGCGGGAAGAAACGTCTGAAGAATTCGTCGAGCTCTTCGTTCCTGCTCCGGGGCCTGGCAGGGTCCGGCGCTTCCTGGCGCCGGACGGTGCTGATGTTGACCACGGCGGCCGCATTCTCCTCGACCAGGCGGGTGAAGTCCGGCAGATCCCTCGCCCCGGCGTCGCCCGCAAAACCGAGAACGGCCAGCGTCAGCGCCAGGAGACTCAAGGGAGTTCCGCATACTCTACTCATAACGTTTCCTAAGCTCATACTTCCGATATCCTGCCGGTCACCGGACTCATGGGATTCACATCGATCACCAGGTCCCGGGAAAACCGGCGGGCGAGCCTGGCGCCCAGCACCAGTGCAGTCACCAGACCGGCGATTCCAGCGAGCACGGCAGCGGGCACCGGCGCACCCGCATCAGGCGCGCTGGCTGCCAGCCAGCCAGCGAACACCAGCATGATCAGCGGCGGGCCGAACAGGCCCAGACAGACCCGGGTCAGACTGGTCAGACCCACGCTGAGCCTGACCTCATCGCCCGGGCCGAGATCCGAGGTGCTCAGTGCCAGCTGCCGCGGACGCTGCCGGGCAATGCAGGCCGCCTGCCGGCATCCTCCGCATGGTACGCCCACCTCGATGGTCACGCATCCCCGGGCTGCCGCCCGGACCACGCCGGTACGGGTGATCGTTCGCGCCGGGTTCTTCATCGGTAGCGGATCGATTGGGCGATACGCTCGGCGGTGGCGGTAGGCAGCTCACCGACCAGAGTAATCAGGTGCGGACCGCCTTCGGGACCTTCTGTGAGATGGGTAACGGCAACCGTTGCGCCGTTCCGCGACACCATGTCGGCGGCACCCGCCGGCGGCATGTCTTCAATGAACACGGAGAATCCCGCGAGCCCGTCAGAGAACATCAGGGTATTCACCATCTTGTCTTCACCCATGGTCCGGCGCGTGTGGGTGCTCGACAGCGTGAACCCCGCCGGCAGCCATTCGGCCTGCCAGCGGACGTCTTCTGCCACCGGAATGGATGCCTGCGTATCCAGGGTGAAATTGCTCACCTTGGCGGTCTGGTTCCTGCCCGCCGGTTTGAGCGCCTCCTCATTCACGCCTTCCCCGATCACGATGGAGCTGAACTGGAAGATCTCCAGAGGGCTTCCCTCGCCGTCGACCAGCTCGGATTTCAGCAGCAGCCGCGTTTCCCGGTCGAGCCACAACCGGTAGCCGAACCGGTTCCCGTCGTTGGGCGTAAGGGCGAGGCGGATGGCCGGCCGGTCAGCCACACGATCCTCACCGAAATAGCGCAGCTGGTAGTAGTCGGAGATCGCGTCGTAGCGGCGGACGAACGAACGTGCAAAGGGGCCTGCCGGCAGGTTCGCTTCCAGGGTCAGCAGATCGTCGCCCGGCATGAGAATGCAGACCACCTCCTCACCGACCCGAACGATCTCCCGGGGAGCACCGTTCTGATGGAGGAGCCTTTCGTGCTGAACCCCGTCGATCACCATATGCACGATTCTGAGCGATGCGAGCTCCGAACCGCTGAAGTATGTGAACACCCCGTCATAGCTCACAGTGTTGAACGCTTCGTTCATCTCGGAGAGAAGCAACCGGGGTTCCATCTCGGTGGAGAGCGCAGGTGCTGCTGCAAACAGCCACAGAGCCGCCGCCCAGAGCAGGCGGACCCTCTGCGCTGTCCGCATTCCCGTAGTTTCAGGAGCCATCACAGACGTCGTCAATTCCGTTCGTACGCCACCATTTTGGCGAAGCCGAGTCCGGGCCGGTCCATGCCGATCTGCTGATAGTGCCGGACCATGTAGGCATCCATCCGGTTCTGATCGCTGTCTGTGACTTCATTCGTCAGAGCGATTGCAGGGACCGTTTCGTAGCGGGGCTTGAGGGTGGAATTGACCGTCGGCTCGGCCTCCGCGATCACCGCCGCCGGAGTCTCCCGATTCAACTCGGAGAATCCGACGAAACCCACCAGAACCGCGGCCGCAACGCTGGCGGCAACGGCGAACGGTGCCCAGCGCTTTTCTGCAGCTGCCGGCTCCGGAGTCGACGCTACCGGGGAAAGGCTGCGGGTTTCGGCAGCAACGGCGGTCGCCACTTCCCCGCCTTCCGGATCCGACTGGATCTCAGCCCAGATACGCTCCCGCATGCTCGACGTCACTACCGATCGTTCGCCACGGAGAACCGAGCCGATCATATGGTAGCGTTCCCAGCTCGCGGTGAGCTGTTCGCTGCGCCCCATCTCGTCGAGCACCCGGCGGAGCTCGAATTCGTCCGCCTCGCTGTCGATGACGGCAGACAGGGATTCTTTCAGTTTTTCCGACATGATTGCGTCCGTTTCACTCCCATGTTACGGGCGATGATCGCTCATTTGCGTCACGCTCTCTGTTCGCCCCGCCGGCTCACCAGCGGTGCTATGTGCTGATCGATACTCTCACGGGCCCGGAAAATCCTGGACCGTACGGTCCCGACCGGACAGTCCATGATCTCGGCAATCTGCTCGTAGCTTAGACCGTCGAACTCCCTGAGAGTTACGGCGGATCTCAGATCGTCGGGCAAGCGGCCGATGGCCTCATCGATGGCGTCGGAAAGCTCATCCCGCGCCAGCGCAGACTCCGGGCTTTCGCCCTCCCTCAGCTGATCCGCCCCATCCATGAACTGAGCATCCTCGACATCCACATCCGTGCCCGGCGGCCGCCGGCTCCGGGCCACCAGGTGATTTTTCGCCGTGTTGATGGCGATCCGGTACAGCCAGGTGTAGAACGCACTTTCACCGCGGAACCTGGGCAGCGCCCGGAACGCCTTGATGAATGCCTCCTGAGTGACGTCTTCCACGTCCTGAGGATCCCGCAGATAGCGGCCGACCAGGCTCAGAATCTTGTGCTGATAGCGGGCAAAGAGCAGATCGAACGCCCGCCGATCACCCTGCTGAACGCGTCTGACAAGCTCTTTGTCTGTATCCTTGGCCAATCCCGGTTGCTCTGGCGGGTCGAAGGGCCGCATATTCTGACGGCTGTCAGGCATTTATACTAGGAACCTCTGACCGCTCGGCATGACCGTCTCGACTTCGCGCCCGGGCGCTCGGGACAATACCCCTGACGTCGACACCCACCGGGGGTTTGACCACGGAAACGGGAAATGTTCCCGAGGGAGCCCACCTGCGAGGCTCCTGTGAGGATGAAGATGAGGAAGAACGCCAGTTGACCCAGCGATTTTCGACGGACGTGCTCATCATCGGCGGCGGTGCCGCCGGTCTGACGGCGGCGCTGCATCTGGCCGACCATGCCCGGGTGACCGTACTCTGCAAGGGCGGCATCGAATCCGCTTCTTCGCACTGGGCCCAGGGCGGCGTGGCCTCCGTGATCGATCCCGAGGACAGCGTGGCGGCGCACGTGAGCGATACGCTGATCGCCGGTGCCGGGCTCTGTGACGAGGCAGTCGTCACCCAGACCGTCCGCGGCGGGCCCGGAGCCATCGCTCAGCTCAGCCGCTGGGGTGTGAATTTCGATGCGACCGACAACGAGTTCCATCTGACCCGGGAGGGTGGTCATTCGGTCCGCCGCATCCTCCACGTGGCGGATGCGACCGGCAAGGCCATCACGGAGACGTTGACCCGGCGGGTCCTCGATCATCCGAACGTGGATCTGATCAACGACCGTGTGGCCATCGATCTGATCAACCTGAACAAGTTCGGCCGCTTCGCCAACCGCTGTGCCGGCGCCTACGTGCTCAACCGGACATCCGGGCACGTGGAGCTCTTTCAGGCCAGGTTCATCGTTCTGGCCACCGGCGGTGCCAGCAAGGTGTATCTGTATACGTCGAACCCTGACAGCTCCACCGGTGACGGCATCGCCATGGCCTGGCGGGCCGGCTGCCGGGTGGCGAACATGGAATTCAATCAGTTCCACCCCACATGCCTTTTTCACCCTCATGCCAAGTCGTTCCTCATTTCCGAGGCCGTCCGCGGCGAAGGCGGCGTGCTGCGTCTGCCGGATGGTGAGCGGTTCATGCCGCGTTTCGACGAGCGGGGCGAGCTGGCTCCGCGGGACGTGGTGGCCCGGGCCATCGACCACGAGATGAAACGGCTGGGTGCAGACTGCGTCTACCTGGATATCTCACACCGCCCCGCGGACTTCATCCGGGCACACTTCCCCACCATCGCCGCCCGCTGCCTGGAGTTCGGCATCGACATCACAACGGACCCCATTCCGGTGGTACCCGCCGCCCACTACACCTGCGGCGGGGTGCTGGTGGACGAGCACGGGGCGACGGATGTGCCCGGTCTCTATGCCATCGGTGAGGTCAGCTGCACCGGCCTGCACGGTGCGAACCGGCTCGCCAGCAACAGCCTGCTCGAGTGCCTCGTTTTCGGAGAAGCAGCTGCGGCCCATATCCGCCAGCACCTGGACGAGTCCAGTCCGGAAGCCGAGATTCCGCACTGGGATGAAAGCCAGGTCACGGATTCAGACGAGGACGTGATCATTGCCCACAACTGGGACGAGCTGCGACGCTTCATGTGGGACTACGTCGGCATCGTCCGCACGGACAAACGCCTGCAGCGGGCTCAGCGCCGGATCGATCTGCTGAAAGCCGAGATCAACGAGTACTACAGCCATTACCGGGTCAGCAACGACCTGATCGAGCTGAGAAATCTCACCACGGTGGCCGAGCTCATCGTCCGCTGCGCGCTGGCACGACAGGAAAGCCGCGGCCTGCATTTCAATCTGGACCATCCGGAGCTGAAGGAAAAAGCGGCGGACACCATCCTCTTTCCCGGCTACGGCGATCAGATCGACGTGCTGCGGCCGGTCGCCGGCTGAGAGAGCACAGTCCGGCGTATCGCCGCCCAGTTCGCTTCGCTCACCTCGTCCCGATAGATTTCCAGCCTGCCCTGCCGTGCGCAGCGCACGAGAATGCGTTCACGGCCGACCCACACGGATATCACCTCAGCACTCAGAAGCCGCTGCGCATCCGGTATCCGGGACGGACGGTGGCGGGCGACCAGAAGCAGCAGCGCCAGTCCGAAGCCGGTATTGCCGAACCAGAAAGTCGCGCAGACCACGACGAGCAGGCGCTCCAGCAGGCGCCAGAATGACCGCTCGGTCAATCGATTTTCAGGAACTGACGGATTTCCGCCACGATGGGGCGGAACGCGGCCGGTGCCTCCGCACGCGCGAGCAGCCACTCGTGAACGTCCATGTCGTCATGCTCGAGCAGCCGTTCATAGTCGGACTTTCCGGCGTCACTCAGTCGCGCGAAGCCCCCATCGACAAAGGGCTGCAACAGCAGCTCCAGCTCCAGGAGACCTCGACGGCTCCGCCAGCGCGCACGCTCCAGCCGGACGTCGGCCGCGTCGGCCGCGTCGGCGGCAATCCCAGATCCGGATCCTGTGTTCCCGGTCACGGCTTCACTCCAGTCAGATTGGGTTAGTATGCCTGCTGTCGAAGGTTTTCGGGGACCGGCAATGCTCGCGGAGCGCTGGCAGACATTGGCAGATCAGAACCGGACGGCCGCACCGCAGGCTGCGCTGCTGACGGGGCTTGCAACGCTGCGGTTCGAAGGCAGCGATGCCCTGACGTTTCTGCAGGGCTATCTGACCTGTGACACCGAACGGTTGACGGACGGGGAAGCGCACCTCACGGCACTGACCAATCTCAAGGGGCGCGTCGTCGCCAATGGCTGGTGCCGTGCGAGCTCCGAGGAAACCGTGGACTGGCTGATCCACGAAAGCCTTGCCGAACCGGTGGTGGATTTCATGGCCCGCTACCTCGCTTTCAGCCGCTCGAAGCTTCACATCCTCACCGCCGATCACCTGGAAGTCGGCAGGATCGACGTGGATGGGGAGACTGGCAGCGCCGTGAGCGCCGTTGCGATCACCGACGAACACAGTCTCGAGACGCTGCTCTTGGGACACCGCGTGGTTGGAGAAGCCGCCTGGCATGCAGCCCGCATCAGCCGACGGATCGCTCTGATCACCCGGGACACCACCGGACTTTTTCTGCCTCAGATGATCGGACTGGTCGAGGCTGGCGCGGTGGATTTCGACAAAGGCTGCTATCTCGGCCAGGAAGTGGTGGCCAGGGCGCAGCACCGTGGCGAGGTCAAACGACGGCTGGCCCTGCTCGAGGGTCCGGGTGCCGATCTGCCCCCGGGCACCCCGGTTCAGACCTCTGATGGCGCAGAAGCGGGCTCCATCATCGATACCGCGCCGCCTCACTGCCTGGCCGTCCTGCGTACGCCGAACGATACGGGTTATTCAGCCCGGAGTGCCCGGCTGGAGACCGTTCAGCCCTGATCCGTCTTCAGTGCCGGCCGGTAGAGGAGCTGAATGCTCGAGAAATCCAGCCGCCCGGCATCATTCTGCTGCTGATGAATGCGGTACAGATTCTTCGCCAGCGCACCCATGGGCACCGAGCTTCTCGAACCCTCCGCCGTGTCCATGGCGAGCCCGAGGTCCTTGGTCATCAGATCCGTAAGAAACCCTCCTTCGTAGCCGCGTGACGCTGGCACACCGTCCATGACGCCCGGATAGGGGTTGTACACGTTCAATGACCAGTTGCCGCCGGACGACTGTTTCATGATCTCGGACAGCACCGTCGGATCCAGACCGTTCTCCACGCCCAGCGCCAGCGCTTCCGCCGTTCCCGCCATGTGTATGGCCAGAAGCATGTTGTTGCAGATCTTTGCGATCTGACCGGCGCCGGAGTCACCCGCGTGATAGACGTTCGCGCCCATCACCTCCAGATAAGGCCGGGCGGAGGTCAGCGCATCCGCGGAACCGCCGACGATGAAGGTCAGCGTGCCCGCTTCCGCCCCCGCAGTACCGCCGGAGACCGGCGCATCGATCATCGCCAGACCGCGACCGGCCGCCGCGCTCGCCACCGTGCGCGCACTTTCCGGATCGATGGTCGAGCAGTCGATGAGAAGGGTGCCGTCCGCAACGTTCTCGAGGACGCCCTGTGCGCCCAGATAGACCTCCCGCACGTGCACGCCGGCCGGAAGCATGCTGATGATCACATCCTGCGCCCCGGACAGCTCGGCGATGGAAGACGCCGTCCGGGCCCCGGGCACCGTCTCCATCAGCGCGGGCGCCACATCGAATACCGTGAGGGCATGACCGGCATCAGCCGCCGCCAGATTCCGGGCCATGTGCCCGCCCATGTTGCCCAGGCCGATGAAGCCGATGCGTGTCATGTGTCTGCCTCCAGATCGAACAGCGGGTTTCGCCCCCAGGGTTCTTCAAAGTGATCGAGCACGTATCCCTCCGGCAGAGAATCCAGATCGCCGAACTGCCAGTCGGGCTGGTTGTCCTTCTCGATGAGGAGCGCCCGCACCCCCTCACTGAAGTCGTGATTGTCCGCACAGTGGGTGGCGATGGTCATCTCCATGCGGAAACAGTCGGCGAGCGCCATGCTGCGCGCCCGCCGGATCTGCTCCACCACGATTCCCACGGTTGCCGGGCATCCCCGGTTCATGGTGTTGATACCTCGATCGATCCAGTCGGACGCACCGGACAGGGATCGGACCTGTGCGGCAGCGGACCGGAAACCGCCATCCGCATTGAGTCCCCCGGCCACCCGTTGAAGCTCTGCGGCGGGCAGGTCAGGCGCTGCCCGGGCTGTGAAGCGCGCTTCGATCTGCGCCCTGTCGGCCGCCGGGTCTCCCGTGAAGGTCATGCCGGCAAGCTCGCCAATCAGCTGTTCCAGCTCCGACCGGGCGACCGCGTGCGTGCCGATGCCCGAGCCGAGCGCATCTCCCGCATTGAGACTGACGCCCGTCATGCCCATGAACAGCGCCTGATGCTCAGGCAGGTGCTTCAGCAGCCAGGTGCCACCGGCATCCGGAAAGAGTCCGATGGTCACCTCGGGCATGGCGATCCGGACGTTTTCAGTCACCACGCGGACGTCCGCCGCGCTGAAGATGCCGAGCCCCCCACCCATGATCACCCCGTGACCAAGCGCAACGAGCGGCTTCGGGTAGGTATGCAGCCGGTAGTCGAGGCGGTATTCGCGCTCGAAGAAATCGTAGGGGTAGTCGTCCACCCGCTCGCCGGCTTCATGATTGGCCTGCATGGCGCGGTAGAGCGCCTGAATGTCACCGCCTGCGCTGAACGCACGATCGCCGGCGCCGGTGAGTACCACCGCCGCCACCCGATCGTCCTCCGCCCAGCGCTCGAGCGCCGGCGTCATCAGATCGATCATCTCCAGACTCAGGGCGTTCAGGGTGGGTTCGGAATCGAGGCAGGCTTCCGCCAGCACCCGCCCGCCCGGGCTCCCGTGCTCGATGAATTTCACCAGATCGCTGGTCATCGGATCCTCCGGTTCAGCCGTTTATCCATTCCGGCGGGCGCTTCTCGAGAAAGGCCTTGACCCCTTCCGCCTGGTCCCGGGTATCGAACAGATCGACGAACGCGGCACGTTCCACCGAATAGGCCGAATCGATGTGTCCCGCACGGGCCTGCTGGATCAGCGCCTTGCAGGCGGCCACCGCGGGAGGACTCTGCCGGGAGACACTTTCCGCCAGTGCCAGGGCCCGGCTGAGCGCTTCACCCGTCGGCACCACTTCCTCCGCGACACCGATCTTTTCAGCAGTTGCCGCATCGATACGCTCGCCGCAGAGGATCATCCGTTTGGCCCAGCCCTCACCCACCAGCCAGGCCAGGTTCTGAGTGCCGCCGCCGCAGGGCAGCAGTCCCACCGTCGCCTCAGGGAGAGCCAGCTTGCTCTGTGCCTCCACGATGCGGATATCGCAGGCCAGGGCGCATTCCAGTCCGCCTCCCATGGCGAATCCATTGATTGCCGCGATGCTGACGCCCCGGAAACCGGCCAGGGCCTCGAAGGCGCGCCCGAAAGCTTCCGACATCCCCGCGGCCACCTTTTTGTCTCCGGAAGCAAAGAGGTTGAGATCCGCACCGGCGGAGAAGAATCTGTCGCCCGCCCCGGTGATCACCAGCGCGTAGATCGAACGGTCCTCGCT
The DNA here is from genome assembly GCA_030425195.1 of Gammaproteobacteria bacterium. Classification (GTDB taxonomy): domain Bacteria; phylum Pseudomonadota; class Gammaproteobacteria; order Pseudomonadales; family Azotimanducaceae; genus SZUA-309. Next base: position 79,411 of record JAUIAV010000017.1, read on the forward strand.
GCAGTCCGCGACCAGGGTTTCCAGAGCCCCCAGATTTTCCGCATCCCAGGTGTTCGCCGGCGGGTTGTCGATGGTGACCACCGCCGTGCTGCCCTCGACCCTGACCTTCAGCTTTTCCGAGTTGGATGTGACCACGTTCCGATTCTCCTCTACGGTCGATGACTGAACGGTTCAGGCTACCTCAAACCAGTCGATGGGTTCGAGACCGTGACTGACCAGATAGGCGTTGGCCTCCCGGAAGTGGTTGCAGCCGAAGAACCCGCGGTGTGCAGACAGCGGCGAGGGATGCGGCGCGCTCAGCACACAGTGTTTCTGCCGGTTCAGGTGCGCGCCTTTCTTCTGCGCATAGCTCCCCCACAGCAGGAAAACCAGGTGCTCCCGCTCCTCGTTCAACCTGGCCACGATGGCATCGGTGAACGTTTCCCAGCCCCGCCCCTGATGCGAGCCCGCTCTGCCCCGCTCCACGGAAAGTACCGCATTCAGAAGCAGCACGCCCTGCCGCGCCCAGGGCTCGAGGCAGCCGTGCGTTGTGTCGAAACGGCGCGTTTCCCCGGGATACTCAGCGGAGATTTCCTGAAAGATGTTCTTCAGCGACGGTGGTATGGGCACGCCGGAGCGGACCGAGAAACAGAGGCCGTGCGCCTGGCCGGGCCCGTGATAGGGATCCTGACCGATGATGACGACTTTCACCGCGTCCAGCGGCGTGGCATCCAGGGCGGCGAACATCTCGCCGCCCGGCGGAAAGATCTTCTTGCCCGCCTGCTTCTCCGCGGTCAGAAAGCCGCGCAGCTGCTGCATGTAGGGTTGTTCGAACTCCTGGCGGAGCACGGCCTTCCAGGACGCCTCCAGTCTCAGCCGATCTTCAGCCATCGCCTCCGTCCGGGGCTGTGCCTGACTCGGGACGCATCAGCGGAAAGAGAAGCACGTCGCGAATGGATGCTGCGTCGGCGAACAGCATGACCAGGCGGTCGATGCCCACACCTTCTCCCGCAGTGGGCGGCAGACCGTACTCGAGCGCCCGTATGTAGTCTTCGTCGTAACCCATGGCTTCCGCATCGCCCTGGGCTCTGGCCGCCACCTGGGCTCTGAACCGTTCCGCCTGATCCGCGGGATCGTTCAGCTCGGAGAAGCCGTTGGCGATTTCCCGGCCGCCGATGAACAGCTCGAACCGGTCCGTCACCAGCGGGTTGGCGTCGTTTCTGCGGGACAGGGGCGAGATCTCCGTCGGGTACTGGGTGACGAAGGTCGGCTGAGTGAGGCGCTCCTCGACCTGAGCCTCGAATGCGGCGTTCAGCCGCTTACCCCAGCCCCAGTCCGCCTCCACCGGCACGTTGAGACGCTCGAGGAGCGCCGTCAGGGTGCCGGCATCATGCACGTCCTCGACGCTGAGATCGGTGAAGCGGGCGACGGATTCCGCCATGGTCACGCGTTCGGCGGGCTGACTGAAATCGATCTCGACGCCCTGCCAGGAGACAGGCTGACCATCCGCCACCCGTGCCGCGATGTGTGTGAGCATCTTCTGGGTGAGTTCGATCAGATCCTCATAGTCGTGATAAGCCCAGTAGAACTCCAGCATCGTGAATTCGGGATTGTGCCGGGTGGACAACCCTTCATTCCGGAAATTTCGGTTGATCTCGAAGACCCGCTCGAAGCCCCCCACCACCAGCCGCTTGAGGAACAGCTCCGGCGCCACCCGGAGATAGAGATCCAGGTCGAGAGTGTTGTGATGCGTGATGAAAGGCCGGGCCGTCGCACCACCCGGAATCACGTGCATCATGGGCGTTTCCACTTCCATGAAGTCCTGTTCCAGAAAGAACTCCCGGATCGCAGCAACGATCCGGGAACGGATCCGGAACACGCGCCGGGACTCTTCGCTCATGATCAGGTCGAGATATCGCTGGCGGTATTTGGTTTCCGTGTCCGTGAGCCCGTGGTACTTCTCGGGCAGCGGCTTGAGCGTCTTGTTGAGCAGCTCGATCCGGCTGGCGTGCACGGTCAGCTCACCCTTGTTGGTCCGCATGAGTGTGCCGCTCACGGCAACGATGTCACCGAGATCCCAGAGATCGTTGAACTGCTCGTATGCCGCCTCTCCGACATCGTCTTTTCTGATATAGCACTGAATCTGCCCGGTGACGTCCTGAAGCGTGATGAAGCTGGCTTTGCCCATGACCCGTCTGAGCATGACCCTGCCGCAGACCGCGGCCTCGATGGCCTGAGACTCCAGCGTTTCCTTGTCTCTGCCTTCGGCGAGCTCATGCAGTTCGCGCGCGTGGGCACCACGACGGAAAGCATTGGGGTAGACGCCGCCCGTGGTCTGAAGCCATCTTCCGGCCTTCTCCCGGCGATTGGCGATGATGTCGTTCTCGTCCGTCATGTTCTGCCTGTCATGCATTTACCATTCGCGTGGAGGTCGCCTAGAGTCCTGCCTTGAGGCTCGCCTCTATGAGGTCGTCGATGTCTCCGTCGAGCACATTGTTCGGGTCCGTGCGCTCCACCTGGGTGCGCAGATCCTTGACCCGTGACTGATCGAGCACGTAGCTGCGGATCTGACTCCCCCAGCCGATGTCCGCCTTGTTGTCTTCGATGACCTGCTGTTCCGCCCGCCGTTTCAGCATCTCGAGCTCATATAGCTTGGCTCTCAGCTGCTTGTATGCCTTGTCCTTGTTCTGATGCTGCGAGCGCTCGCTCTGACACTGCACCACGGTGTTGGTCGGCAGGTGCGTGAGGCGCACGGCCGAATCGGTCCGGTTGACGTGCTGACCGCCCGCGCCGCTGGCACGGTAGGTGTCGACCCGAACGTCCGCCGGATTGATGTCGATTTCGATGTCGTCCTCGATCTCCGGCGACACGAAAACGGAGGCGAAGGAGGTGTGGCGGCGGTTACCGGAATCGAAAGGGGACTTTCTGACAAGTCGATGCACACCTGTTTCCGTGCGCAGCCAGCCGAACGCGTGGTCACCGCTGATCTGAACCATGGCGCTTTTGATGCCGGCAACGTCGCCGGGCGAGACCTCGGTGATCTCGGCCTGGAAACCCCGCTTCTCGGCCCAGCGGAGATACATCCGCAGGAGCATCTCCGCCCAGTCCTGCGCTTCCGTGCCACCGGAGCCCGCCTGAATCTCCAGGAACGCATTCAGAGGGTCCATCTCCCCCTGAAACATGCGCCGGAACTCCAGCCGGGCCAGATCCTTCTCCAGACCGCTCAGATCGCTGGCGATCTCGTCCAGCGCGCCGGCATCATCCTCTTCCGCCGCCATCTCCGCGAGCTCCGAAAGATCGTCGAGATTCTCGGAGAGCGTCCGGAGGACTCCGACGATGGCGTCGAGCTGCGCGCGCTCGCGATTCAGAGCCTGGGCTTTCTCCTGATCGTCCCAGACATCCGGATCCGCCAGCTCGAGATCGACCTCTTCCAGCCGGTGTTCTCTGTTTTCGAAGTCAAAGATACCCCCTGAGCGCCACGTCGCGCGCACTGAGGTCTTTGATCTGGTCCCGAATGGAGGTTATTTCAGCCATGGAAGTCCGAAACTCAAAAGCGCGCCAGTGTATGCAACTTACGCCAGTGGCGCCAGATGCTCGACCATCAGCTGCAGGGTGACGCGGTCACGGTACTCGTTGGCATCCAGGCGATACGCGGCCAGCACCTGACGCGTACCCGCCAGTGGCGGCTGCCGGAAGGCAATCGCATCGAACAGACGGCTCTCCTTCTTCAGCACCAGCTTGAGATGCCGTTCTCCGACCACGCGCTGGCTGACGAGTTCGAACTCGTCGTGGAAGACCGGTTCCGGGAACTGCTGCCCCCAGGGTCCGGCCTCGGCCAGCTGCAGCGCCATCTCCAGCGTCATCTCTCCTGCAGACAGAGACCCATCGGATTCCAGCACCGGCGACAGGGCTTCCTCCGGCAGATGCTCCGCTACCGCGGCATCGAACACCTTCTCGAATCGGGGATAGTGGACGCGTTTGATGGACAGTCCCGCCGCCATGGCATGTCCGCCGAAACGCACGATGAGCCCCGGATACCGGCTGGCCACCTGATCGAGCACGTCGCGGATGTGCAGGCCCGGCAGAGAACGCGCCGAGCCTTTGAGCTCATCCGGTGCCGCATCTCCCGCCTCGGCGAAAGCAATGACGGGGCGGTGAATGCGGTCCTTCAGACGCCCGGCGACAATGCCCACCACCCCCTGATGCCAGGCAGGATCGTAGACGGTGACGCCGAAACGCCCTTCCACCGACTGATCGTGGGTGCCAACGATGAGCTCCGCATCCTGCACCATTTCCTGCTCCAGGGCCCGGCGTGTCTGATTGAGCTCGTCCAGCGCGGTAGCGAGCTCTCTCGCCTGGTGCAGGTCGCCTGCAAGCAGACACTGGATGCCCAGGCTCATGTCATCCAGCCGACCGGCCGCGTTCAACCTGGGCCCGATGGCGAATCCCAGATCCTGGGCGTTGAGCTTCTCAGGCCGGCGCCCGGCGATCTCGCACAGCGCACGGATACCCGGCCGGCCGCGACCGGCCCGGATCCGCCGGATACCCTGAGTCACCATCACCCGGTTGTTCCGATCGAGCGGCACCACGTCCGCCACGGTCCCCACGGCCACCAGGTCCAGCCAGTCCGCGAGATTCGGCATCGGCCGGCCCTCGAACCAGCCTGATTCCCGAAGTCTTCCCCGCACCGCTCCGAGCACGTAATAGATCACGCCGACACCGGCCATCGCCGCACTTTCGAACTGACTGCCCTGAAGCGTGGGATTGACCAGGGCGAAAGCGGCCGGAAGAACCTGTCCGGGGAGATGATGGTCGGTGACAATCACGTCCACGCCCGCCCGGTTTGCCCGCTCCACGCCTTCAACACTCGAAGTACCGTTGTCCACGGTCACGATCACGGCCGGGTCCTCGGCCAGCGCCATCTCCACGATCTCAGGAGACAGGCCATAGCCGAATTCAAACCGGTTCGGAACCAGAAAACTCACCCGCGGAGCACCCATGGCTTCGAGCAGTGAGACGGCCAGGGCCACAGAAGTCGCCCCGTCCGCGTCGAAATCGCCGACGATGAGGATCCGTTCGCCGTCCCGGACGGCGCTGGCCAGACGCTCGGCCGCTCTGTCCACGTCCGGCAGGGCCTGCGGCCGGGCCAGAGCAGACAGCTCGCGGTCGAGCTCGCGGGCGCTGGTCAGCCCGCGGCTGAGGTAGATGCGCTCGAGCAGAGGTGGGAGATCCGCCGGTGCATCGGTCAGGCGCCGGTCGGGTACTTTGCGGCTGACGATCTTCAATGGCCCGCCGTCAGGCATCGCTCAGATGTTCCACCCGCATGCGCCGGATCCCGCCCACCACCTCCGGCAGCTTCTGCACCGCATCCAGCGCCCGGATCATCACGGACTCGCGCACGGGTTGCGTCAGAATGACGATGGGCACCCAGGCCTCGCTGGTCTCCATGTGAATGGCCTGTTCCTTCTGAATCGCGGCCTCTATGGAGATGTCGTGCTCACTCAGAATGGTCGCCAGCCTGGCGAACACACCCGGTTTGTCGAGGGAAGGAATCCTGAGATAGAAGCCGGTGACCACCTCTTCGATACCCTGCAGGCGCACCTCGTTCGCCGCCAGCATCTCGGGAACGTCGGGCCGGTGTCCGCGGGCGATATCGATCAGATCCGCCACGATCGACGACGCGGTGGGCAGCGCCCCGGCACCCGCACCATAGTAGAGGGTGTCACCGGCCGCATTGCCGTTCACAAGTACCGCGTTCATGACCCCGTTGACGCTGGCCAGCAGCTGCGTCTCCGGGATCAGCGTGGGGTGAACGCGCATCTGCACGCCTTCGTCCGTTCTCCGGGCGATGCCCAGGTGCTTGATCCTGTAGCCGAGCTGGCGCGCGTATTCGATGTCCTCCACGGTCACCTCGGAGATGCCTTCCGTGTAGACGTCCTCGAACCGGCAACCGATCCTGAAAGCCAGGGCGGAGAGTACGGTCAGCTTGTGTGCCGCATCGATCCCCTCCACGTCGAACGTCGGATCCGCCTCCGCATAGCCGAGCGCCTGAGCGTCGGCCAGGGCCGCTTCGAAGGTCTCACCCCGCTCCGCCATGGCGGTCAGGATGTAGTTCGAGGTGCCGTTGATGATCCCCGCCAGCCAGCGGATGTCGTTGCCGGCCAGGGAACGGGTTACAGCCTCGATGATGGGGATGCCGCCGGCAACGGCCGCCTCGAACGCGAGCACGCCGCCCCGCTGCCTGGCGAGCGCGAACAGCTCGTCACCGTTCGAGGCCAGAATGGCCTTGTTGGCGGTCACTACCGCCCGACCGCTCTCGAGGGTGCTGCGAACCAGATCCAGGGCGGTGGTTTCCCCGCCGATCAGCTCCACCACCACATCCAGGCTCGAATCGCCGGTCACACTGGTCAGATCGGTGGAAAACTCCGCGCCCAGCAGGTCTACGCCCGGCTTGGCGCTCCGGCTGGCCACGCGGACCACTTCGATGCCCCGACCGGCCCGCGTCCGGATGCCTTCGCCGTTTCCGCCGAGCAGTTCGAGCACCCCCTGGGCCACGGTGCCCAGGCCGCAGATGCCGATGCGCAGCGGACGGGCATCCGTTGACGATGTCTGATCAGGAACTGAAGGAGAAGAAACAGCCAAAACGCCTCCCATGCCTGGCTCCCATTCGAGCCGAGGAGGCGCATTCTAAGGAACCTCTGACGAATTTTCGATCGCCCGCGCCGTTCGGCGGGCTTGCGGCGTCAGATGCCTATGGCCTGCGCCAGCTGATCAGCGGGCATGTAACCGGGCAGCAACCGGCCGTCCTCGAGGACGATGGCCGGGGTACCGGAGACCCCTACTTCGTGACCCAGCTCATACTGGTCTGCTACCGGATTCTTGCAGTCGGACTCGGGAATCTCCTCACCCGCCTTCAGCGCCGTGATGGCGCCGTTGCGATCATCCGAGCACCAGGCCGAGACGATCTTCTGATAGGAAGGGGAACCGATACCGGCGCGTGGGTAGGCGAGATACCGGACTTCCACACCCATCTCATTGAGCTCGGGCACTTCCTGATGAAGCTTCCGGCAGTAGCCGCAGTCCACGTCCGTAAAGACGCTGATGACGGCTTTGCGCTCGCCGCCGGCCGGGAACACCACCATGTCGGCCGTATTCACCGAGGCCATCAGGGCCTGACGCTTCTCCACACGGCCGAGCTCAGCCAGATTGACCAGATCCGTCTCTCCCAGTTCATAGAGATCGCCGGCAAACAGATAGCGGCCGTCTTCCGTGCCGTAGAACACCGTGCCACCGGCAAGCTCCAGCTGATAGATGCCCGGCAGCGGCGACGGGGTCACCCGCTCGATGGGAATCTCCGGACGCAGGGATTTGAGCTTCGCAACCAGGGCATCACCCCCGTCTGCGGCGGCAGCGCCTGCCGGAATGAGCAGGCCCGGGAGCAGCACGGCCGCGAGTGCCAGCGCGCGTATGGAGTTGATCACGTTCATCCTGATTTCCTTTCTCGGCGCCCATTCGACCACACCCGGCCTGACTCGTTCATGAACCAGGTCGACTTTCGCTGACAAGCCGGGTCAACCGCGCGGATGGTGGTGACTGTGCAGATCCTTCAGCCGCGCCTGGGCGACGTGAGTATAGATCTGCGTGGTGGTCAAGTCTGCATGACCCAGCATCATCTGTACGGCTCTGAGATCCGCGCCATGATTGAGCAAGTGAGTTGCAAATGCATGACGCAGGGTATGCGGAGAGATCGACCGGTGGATGCCCGCCAACTGCGCGTAGCGCTTGATGGCATGCCAGAACGTCTGCCGGGTCATGGCCCGGGCCCGGGAACTCGGAAAGAGCGCATCCGTCACCCGACCCGCCAGCAGCTCGGAACGGCCGTGGGCCACGAAGTCGACCAGTGCCTGCTGAGCCTCCATGCCCATGGGAACCAGCCGTTCCTTACCACCCTTGCCGACGACGCGCACCACACCCTGTTGCAGGTTCACGGCCGATGAGGTGAGCGAAACCAGCTCCGAAATCCGCAATCCCGAGGCGTAGAGCAGCTCCAGCATCGCCCGGTCCCGCAGCCCGAGCGGAGTCTCGGTATCGGGCGCCGCCAGCAGCCGCTCGATCTCCGCCTCGGACAGGGTGCCCGGAAGACTGCGCCCGAGCTTGGGTGCTTCGAGGTGCGACGCGGGATCGGCCGACAGCCGGCCCACAGCGGCCAGGTGCCGGTAAAAGCCTTTGATACAGGAAATCCACCGCGCCGAGGAGCGCGCCTTGTACCCGGCCTCGAAGCGCTCCGCCACGATGGCCTGCAGATCCGCCTGAGACGCATCGCCCAGAGACACGCCACGGCGGCCCAGTGCCCGGGCGAGCTGCGCGAGGTCACGCCGGTAAGCGGCCAGCGTATTCTCCGAGAGCCCCCGCTCCAGCCAGATCGCATCGAGATACTCGCCGATGAGCGGATCCTCGGAGCGCGACCGGCCTTCAGATCGTTGCATCAGGCACCACGCATTTGACGATGAGCGGCACCCGAAGGACCCGACCGGTACCGCGAATGTTAGAAACTGACCCGATTGGTCGCATGTAATCCCGATGTAACCGGGCCCGGGAAAGACAGGCAACCCTTTGTTTTATATGGAAAATATCGAACATCTAAAAGTTGGCACGGGGTCTGCATTAGTACGCGTGCCGACCGGTGAAAGAGCGCAGGCATCGCCTGCACCAGCTGTCCCCCTGGTCTTCCGCCTTCGGCATGATACGCGGTTTCGTCTCTCTGCCGAGTATCGAACTGGACCAGCTTACTAGGTGACTCTCTCTCCCTCCTTGGTCCCAATAAGCCTAGTAAGCTGGTTTCTCTTTCTCCCGCACACCGCGACATTTTCGAATCCCGGATACAGAACCGGCCCCTGATGGGGCCGGTCGGCTTTTCTCAAGCGATGCGCGAACGGATCAGACTTTTTCCTTGATCCGGGCCGCACGGCCGGAGAGCTCGCGGAGATAGTAGAGCTTGGCCTGGCGGACGTCGCCCCGGCGTTTCACCTCCACACTGGCGATCAGCGGGCTGTGGGCCTGGAACGTACGCTCCACGCCGACGCCATGAGAAATCTTGCGGACGGTGAAGGCGGAGTTGAGACCCCGGTTCCGCCGACCGATGACCACACCTTCGAACGCCTGCAGGCGTTCCCGGCTGCCTTCCCGGACCTTGACCTGGACCACGATGGTGTCACCGGGACCGAACTGCGGAATGTCGGTCTTCTGCTGTTCGTTTTCCAACGCTTCTATGATTTTGTTCCTGCGCACGACTAATCCTCGGTTCTCGTTCTGGGGTTCTCGGGACCCCGGTATCACCCGGAGCCATTCAATCTGTCTTTTCTATCTATCTGTCTGTCTGTCGATCTATCTGTCGATCTGTCTATCAATCTATCTATCTGCCTGCTCAACGTACCTGTTCAGACAGCCCTTCGTCGAAGAGCTCGCCGAGCAGGGCCCTCTCCAGGGCCGACAGCGGCCGGTCTGTCAGCATGTCCGGCCGGGCGAGCCAGGTCTGCCTGAGTGCCTGCTTCAACCGCCAGCGTCCGATCGCCGCATGGTCTCCGCTGGTCAGCACCGCCGGGACCTGCCCGGTACCGACGATTTCCGGGCGCGTATAGTGCGGGTAATCGAGCAATCCATCAAGATGAGATTCCTCGACCACGGACGCCGCATTTCCAAGCGTTCCAGGCAGATGTCGCGAGATGGCGTCCATCATGACCAGTGCCGGAAGCTCTCCGTTCGTGAGCACGTAGTCGCCGATGGACACCTGCCGGTCCACGTGACCGATCACCCGCTCATCGATGCCTTCGTACCGCCCGCACAGCAGGATGAGCCCGGGCATCTCAGCAAATTCTTTGACCATCTTCTGGTCCAGTCTCTCTCCCTGGGGAGAGAGATACACCACCGGCGCGGTCACCCCGCGCCGATCGGCTTCCGCGGTGGCGGCAGAGATCGCGGCCAGCAGCGGCGCCACCATCATCACCATCCCCGGGCCGCCGCCATAGGGGCGATCGTCCACGGTCTGGTGCCGGTCCGTCGTGTGCCGTCTGGGATCGAAGAGATCCAGCGACACCAGGTTCTGATCGATGGCACGGCCGAACACGCCCGTCCGACTGGCCTCGCTGATCATCCCGGTCATGATGGAGATCACGCCGAACCACACGATCAGTCTTCCTCTGTCAGCGGCCAGTCAACCCGGATTTCACCGGCATCCAGATCCACGGCCAGCACGTAGCTCGCGTGGAAGGGAATCAGCCGTTCTCCGTCCTTATCGTCCGCACCCGGCGCCTCGGTGACCACCAGCACGTCATGCGCGCCGGTTTCGATCAGATCCCGGACCGTTCCCAGCACCTGGTCGTCCGCGTTCAGAACCCGCGCACCGATGAGATCCCGCCAGTAGTACTCGCCGCTTCCGGCAGGCGGCAGGATCGTCTCCGGCACGCCAATCAGTTTTCCCTTCAGCACCTCCGCCGCATTGCGGTCGTCGACACCTGAAAGTTTGGCCACGTAGCCCTGCTTGTGCGGACGGATCTGCTCCACGTCCACGTCCTGCCACCCTCGAGTGGCGTTGCCGAGCAGCCAGGGGCTGTAGCTTTCTATGTTCTCTCTGGGATCCGTGAAAGATGCGACGTGCACCCATCCCTTGATACCGTACGGGCCCTGAATACGGCCCACGACCACCAGTGGCGCGGAATCAGCCGACGTTCCACTCACGTGTTCCGTCCGCGCGCCGACGGCGGTATGCCTCAGGCAGTCGCCGCCTCTGCAGCCGGTGCTGCGGCGTTCTTCCGGGCCTGCTTAATCAGATTCTTGACCACGTCTGACGGCTGCGCGCCGACCCCGAGCCAGTAGTCCACGCGATCCAGATCCACGCGCAGCATCTCCGACTGGCCCTTGGCCACCGGATTGTAGAAGCCGACACGCTCGATGAACCGGCCGTCCCGACTGGCGGACCGGTCTGCCACGGTGATGTGGTAGAACGGGGTTTTCTTGGCGCCGTGGCGGGCTAGGCGAATCGTAACCATCTGGTTTCTCAGTAGTTTTACGTTGGATGCGGAAGGCGCGGTATTGTAATGATTCCGGGGGGCGTTGCAAGCGGTCCGATCCTCGGAACTGGCCCGTAGAACGGGCTCCAGTTTCCTGCGAGTACGGTCCATTCTGGACTGGTTTCAAGGTAAGGCGCTCCAGAATTCGCAGCACTGATTCCGGGGACGCTAGGGCGTTGGCGCTCACGCGCCTTGCCCCCCATCCCTGGGCGCTCAGACGGGGCACATCCCTGTGCCCCGTCTGCCCCGTAGTCAGTACTGCGAATTCTAGATCACCTTTCCATCCAGAACCTTCCAAGATTCGGCGCTCTACGCGTAGCTCTGAAGCCAAGATCCCAGATTCTTGGATCCACGTTGAGTGGTGAACCCATCACCACCAAGCGATGAGGTGATTACCGGGCAGGATCTCGAGTGAGGGTAATGCTGCACAGAGGCTTTCGGGAGCGTCTGAGACCAGGGATGGAGGGCTTGGCGCGTAAGCGCCAATTCCCTAGCGTCTCCCGAAAGCCTCTGTGCAGCAGCGCCCTCACCCCAAGGATACTTCCCTTGGATCAACCAGAAATAATCAGCGAGGAAATCCGGGCGGCGGTTTCATCCCCTGAAGCCCCCGCATCATCTTCTGCATCCCCCCCTTCCGCGTGACCTTCTTCATCATCTTCTGCATCTGCTTATGCTGCTTCAGCAGCCGGTTCACGTCGGTGATCTGAGTGCCGCTCCCCGCGGCGATGCGCTTCTTGCGCGAGCCGTTGATCACGTCCGGGAAACGCCGCTCGTGCGGCGTCATGGAATCGATGATGACGGCCATCTGGGTAAAGGCGGAATCGTTCACCTGGGCCTGCACGTTCTGAGGCAGCTGGCTCATGCCCGGCATCTTCTCGAGCATGCTGCCGATGCCGCCCATGTTAGACATCTGCGAGAGCTGGTCGCGGAAGTCCTCGAGATCGAACTTGTTACCCCGCTGGATCTTCTTGGCCAGCCGGGCGGCCTTCTTCTTGTCGACCTTGCGTTCCGCTTCCTCGATCAGCGAGAGCATGTCGCCCATGCCGAGGATCCGGGACGCCAGCCGGTCCGGGTGGAACGGTTCGAGGGCATCGGTTCCCTCACCCATCCCGATGAACTTGATGGGTTTGCCGGTGATCGAACGGACGGAAAGTGCCGCACCACCCCGGGCATCGCCGTCCGCCTTGGCCAGCACCACCCCGGTGAGATTCAGCGCGTCATTGAAGGCCTTGGCCGTGGTAGCCGCATCCTGGCCGGTCATGGCATCCACCACGAACAGAGTCTCGATGGGATCGAGCCGGTCCTGCAGGCTCCTGATCTCTGCCATCATCTCCTCGTCGATGGCCAGCCGGCCGGCTGTATCCACCAGGAGCACGTCCGCGAACTGCGTCTGAGCTTCCTTCACGGCACGGGCAGCGATGTCGAGGGGAGCCTCGTCCGCAGAGGAGGCGATGAAATGGGCACCCACTTCGCCCGCAAGGGTCTCCAGCTGGGCGATGGCCGCGGGCCGGTAGACGTCGGCACTCACCACGGCCACCTTCTTCCGTTCCCGCTCCTTGAGAAGCCGGGCGAGCTTGGCCACCGTCGTGGTCTTGCCGGCACCCTGCAGGCCCGCCATCAGGACGATGGCCGGCGGCTTGGTGGCCAGATTCAGAGCGTCGTTCGCCTCGCCCATGACCCGAACGAGCTCGGCGTGGACGATCTTGATGAAGGCTTCGCCAGGGTTCAGCGCACTGGAAACACTCTGACCAACGGCGCCTGCACGGACCCGGTCGATGAAGTCCTTCACCACCGGGAGCGCCACGTCCGCTTCGAGCAGCGCCATGCGCACGTCCCGGAGCGCGTCGCTGATGTTCTCTTCGGTGAGCTTCGCTTTGCCGGACAATCCGCGCAGAGTTTCGCTCAGCCGATCGGACAGACTCTCAAACACGAGATACCTCTGTGGTGGTTGATCACGAGCGCGGCATTATAGCCGGAACTGTCTTGGCCGCACCCAGGGGTTGTGCCAAACTCGGCCGATGGTATCAACGCTCGCCGCAGTCACCTCCACCATGGCTGCCGCTTCCTATCTGACCGGCACCGCGCTGCAGATCCGCCGCTACCGACAGGAACCACACCCGGACGAGTCCGGGTCAGACAGCGCTGCAAGACGCGGCCTGTTCGTGCTGGCGATCCTGGGTGCGGTGCTGCACGCCCTGGCCAACCAGCAGGTGATCTGGGTAGACGGCGGGCTCAACCTCGGGCTCGCGTCGTCCGCCGGCCTCGTGTCCTGGATCATGCTCGTGTTCGTGCTCGTCGCGAATCTGTGGGTTCCGGTCAGAAACCTGCTCGTTCTGGTGCTGCCACTGGCCGCGCTCGGCGCGCTCGTGGCCCTGACGACACCCGCCGTGCCCGTGCTGCCGACGGCCGAGCTCACGGATCCGCTCATCTGGCACATCCTGATCTCCATCGTCGCCTACAGCATTCTGTTCATGGCAGCCTGCCAGTCCGTGCTGCTCGCGGTGCTGGAGCATCGGCTCAAGACCCGTCAGACGCTCAGACTGCTGAAGCTGCTGCCTCCGCTGCAGACCATGGAAACCCTGCTGTTCGGCCTTCTGTGGACGGGCATCACGGCACTGACGCTGGCCATCGGCACCGGCTTCCTGTTCCTGGACGATCTTTTCGAGCAGCGCGTCGTCCACCACACGGTGCTCTCCCTCGCAAGCTGGTTCCTCTACGCGATTCTGCTGGCCGGACATCGCCTGTTCGGGTGGCGGGGCACCACGGCCGTCCGCTGGACGCTGATCGCCTTCAGCCTTCTGGTGCTCGGCTACTTCGGCAGTAAATTCGTCATCGAGGTGCTCCTCGCACGCTGATGTCCGAGTTACCCGACTATCTTCTGCTGGCACTGATTCTTCTGCTGACCGTTCTCTCGGGCTTCTTCTCGAGCTCGGAGACCGCCATGATCGGCCTGAACCGCTACCGGCTGCGTCATCTCGTCAAGGAGAAACACAGCGGCGCCCGAATCGCCAACCGGCTTCTGCGCCGGCCCGACCGGCTGCTCGGCGTGATCCTGCTCGGCAACAATCTGGTCAACTTCATGGCCGCCAGTCTCGGGACCGTCATCGGCATCCGGCTGTTCGGAGACGCGGGCGTGGTGGTCGCTCCCGTGCTGCTGACCATCTATTTCCTCATTTTCGCCGAGGTGGCGCCGAAGACGGTCGCCGCTCACCGGCCGGAGCCCATCGCCTTCACCACGGCCTATGTGCTGGAGCCGCTGCTGAAGCTGTTCTATCCCATGGTCTGGTTCATCAACACCATCGCCAACTTCATGGTGAAACCGTTCATACCCAAACCCGGAGAAGAAGAGGACAGCCTGTCCGCGGAGGAGCTGCGGACGGTGGTGAACGAAGGGGTCGCCATGCACGATCAGGGTCAGACCATGCTGCTCGGCGTGCTGGACCTGGAGCACGTGACCGTCAACGACATCATGGTTCCGCGAAGCGAAATCGCCGCCGTGGACATAGACGATGACATGGGTGACATCCTGAGCCTGCTGGCCAACAGCCAGCACACGCGCATGCCGGTCTTCAAGGACAACATCACCAACATCATCGGCGTTCTGCACCTGCGTCGGCTCGGCAAGCATCTGCCCAGGACGACCACCGCCGAGCCGCTGACGCGTTCGGATCTGATGCAGCTGACGGACGAGCCCTATTTCATACCGGAAGGCACACCGCTGCACACCCAGCTCATCAACTTCCAGAAGGAGCGCAAACGGATCGCGCTGGTCGTCGACGAATACGGTGAGGTTCAGGGCATCGTCACCATGGAGGACATCCTCGAAGAGATCGTCGGCGAGTTTACCACCGACTTCGCGGCCAGCATGCTGGAGATCGTTCCCATGGAGGACGATGCCTACCGCATCGACGGCATGGCCCTGCTGCGCGACGTCAATCGTGCTCAGGGCTGGGACCTGCCCACCACCGGCCCGAAGACGCTCAACGGGCTGGTGCTCGAGCACCTGGAAGTCATTCCCGAGAACAATCTGTGCGTTCAGATCGATGACTATCAGATCGAAACCATGCAGATCAAAGACAATGTCATCAAGACTCTGAAGATCCGCCGGGCTTCCTGATCCGGCGCGCGCTCCCCGACCGGAAGCGCGCCTTCACACGCACATGGACGTTACTGCTTCCAGCGCCGGTTCATGGCGCTGATGATGGCCATCAGCGACGCCGTGATGGTGTTCCGGGACAGCCCGGCTCCATAGCAGCGACCACCATCGTCGTCGATGGCCAGCAGACAGATCGCCTGAGCATCCTTGCCCGTGTCCAGGGCATGCTCGTGATAGTCGACGATGTTGAGTGGCTCGTTCAGTGTTTCCACCAGGCCATTCACGAAGGCTTCGATGGGCCCGCTCCCTTCGCCATCGATGGTCACCTGCTGCTCCGACACCACCACCCGCGCAACGCAGCGCTGGTCGTCTTTACGGCCGGTGAGCAGGTCGTAGTCGAGCAGCCGGTAAGGCCCGCTCTCCACCACGTACTCCTTGAGCAGCGCGTCGAGAATCTCATCGGACTTCACCTCCCGGTCCAGCTGCTCGGTGAGCTGCTGCACCAGACCCGAGAACTCCACCAGCATCTCCCGCGGCAGGGAGACCCCGTGGTGCTCCTCGAGAATGAAACCGACACCGCCCTTGCCCGACTGACTGTTCACACGGACGGCTTCCTTGTAGGAAGACCCGACATCTTCAGGATCGATCGGCAGGTACGGCACTTCCCAGTGATCCCGGTCCACCTTGGCCATGCCCTTCTTGATGGCGTCCTGGTGAGACCCGGAGAAGGCGGTGAACACCAGATCGCCCGCATACGGATGACGCTCCGGTACCGGAAGCTTGTTGATGGTTTCCACGGTCTCCCGGATGCGCGGCATCTCCCGGAAGTCGAGCTCCGGATCCACACCCTGACTGAACATGTTCATGGCCATGGTGACGATGTCGCAGTTTCCCGTGCGCTCTCCATTGCCGAACAGCGTACCTTCCACGCGCTCCGCGCCGGCCATCAGGCCGAGCTCCGTCGCGGCAACACCTGTGCCCCGGTCGTTGTGCGTATGCAGGCTGACGACGATGCGCTCCCGGCCCGGGAAGTTGCGGCAGAACCACTCGATCTGATCGGCATAGATGTTCGGCGTCGCCATCTCGACCGTCGACGGCAGGTTGATGATGATCGGATCCTCCGCCGTCGCACCCCAGGTGTCTGCAACGGCCGCGGAAATCTCAACGGCGAAATCGAGCTCGGTGCCCGTGAAGCTCTCCGGCGAGTACTCGAACGTGATGTTCGAATCCAGACCGGCAAGTCCCGCCTTCACCAGTTCGGTGCCCCGAACGGCCAGGTCGACGATGCCCTGCCGGTCCATGCCGAACACCACCCGGCGCTGCAGCTCCGAGGTGGAGTTATACAGGTGGAAGATCACGGACGGGGCGCCCTGAAGGGCTTCGACACTGCGCTCGATGAGCTCTTCCCTGGCCTGGCAGAGAATCTGTATGGATACGCCTTCCGGAATCCGGTCCTCGTCGATGATCCGGCGGATGAAGTCGAAATCCGGCTGTGAGGCGGCCGGAAAACCCACTTCGACCTCCGCGAAACCGATCTCCAGCAGCAGATCCCACATCCGGAGCTTCTCATCCACGTTCATGGGATCGATCAGCGCCTGATTGCCGTCTCTCAGGTCCACGCTGCACCAGCGCGGCGGCTGGGTGATCACCCGGGAGGGCCATTGCCGATCGGGCAGGTCGATCGGCGTGAAAGGCCGATACTTCTGGAACGGCATGCTGTTTGCCGCCCGTCCTGCTTGTACTTGCTCGCTCATGTCGGTTCTCCGCGACGTCTACGCTTGTCTGCATCGCCCCTGGGACGACTGCGAAGCGTCTGAAGACAGACCGGCGCTCCCGGAATCGTGCGCGCTCAGAACTGTCTTCCTCGAGCCCTGGGGGCTCTCATGAAATTTGGGGGTTCGGGGTGGGCCGTTCGGCCCTTTTCAATAAATATACGCCGGCTAGACCGGCAGCAGTAGCAGCAGCAGGACGCTGAGAGAAACGGGCTTGGCGGACTGAATGTTCACAGCGCGCACTATAGTCGCCCGCCGGCTGCTTGCCAAGCCTGCATCGGGCCGCCGATCTCAGCGGTTCAGCCGCCGGTCAGTCCCCTTCACCGAAGACCACGGATACCGATGCGGCGGACGCCTTGGCCTTCGCGATGGCTGCGTCCACCGATTCCGCCAGCGCCAGGGCCACTCCCATGCGCCGTTCTCCGCGGACTTCCGGCTTTCCGAACAGCCGGAACTGAGTATCCGGTTCCGCCAGCGCGGCATCGAGACCGCCGAACCGGACGTCGGCCGATTCCCCTTCGACCAGCAGCACGGCGGAAGCCGCCGGCCCCCGCTGACGGATGTTCGGGACCGGCATTCCCAGAATCGCCCGCGCATGCAGGGCGAATTCAGACAGATCCTGGCTGATGAGGGTCACCATCCCGGTATCGTGAGGTCTCGGGCTGACCTCGGAAAAGTAGACCTGGTCCGCCTTGACGAAGAATTCCACTCCGAAGAGGCCGAAACCACCGAGCGCACCCGTCACCTTCGCGGATATGGCCTGCGCTTCCGCGAGCGCCTTCTCACTCATCGGCTGCGGCTGCCAGGATTCCCGGTAGTCACCCCGCTCCTGACGATGACCGATGGGTTCACAGAAGGACACGCCGTCCCGGTGCTGCACGGTCAGCAGCGTGATCTCGTAGTCAAAGTCCACGAAACCCTCGACGATCACGCTGCCGGCCCCGCCCCGGGCTCCAGCCTGAGCGTAGTGCCAGGCTTCCATGGCGGTGTCGAGCGCCCGTACCGTGGACTGCCCCTTGCCGGAAGAACTCATGACAGGTTTGACCACGCAGGGGACGCCGATCGTCTCGATCGCAGCCCGATACTCCTCCTCAGTCGCCGCAAACCGGTAGGGCGAGGTCCGCACGCCCAGCTCTTCCGCCGCCAGACGGCGGATGCCTTCCCGGTCCATGGTCAGCCGGGCAGCCCGGGCGGTGGGAATCACCTTCCGGCCTTCTGCTTCCAGCTCCAGCAGCTTCTGAGTGGCGATGGCTTCGATCTCCGGAACCACCAGATCCGGCGCCTCCCGCTCGATCACGTCCGCCAGTGCCTCGGGATCCAGCATGTCGATGACGTGCGCCCGGTGTGCCACCTGCATGGCGGGCGCATTCGCGTAGCGGTCGACGGCGATGACTTCCACCCCGAGCCGCTGCAGCTCGATGACCACTTCCTTACCGAGCTCTCCGGCGCCCAGCATCATCACCCGGGTGGCACCCGGCGTGCCTGGCGTTCCAATCCGCTGAAGCATCAGACGCGGTCTGCCCTGTCCTGAACGGACAGTCCCCGCATGAACCGCTGGGCGTTTTCCCAGTAGTGCGTGGCGCTGGCTTTGAGTCCCGCCACCTGCTGGTCCGTGAGGGTCTTCACCACCTTGCCTGGCGCGCCCATGACCATGGAGTTGTCGGGAATCTCCTTGCCTTCGGTGATCAGCGCGTTGGCGCCGATCAGACAGTTTCTGCCGACCTTCGCGTTGTTCAGGATCACCGAGTTGATGCCGATCAGCGAGTTGTCACCGATCGTGCAGCCATGCAGCATCACCTTGTGACCCACGGTCACGTGCGAACCGATGACGAGCGGACAGCCGGGATCCGTATGCAGCACGGATCCGTCCTGGATGTTCGAGTACTCGCCGACCGTGATCAGGTCGTTGTCGCCTCGAAGTACTGCATTGAACCAGACACTGGCTCCGGTCCTGAGCAGCACCGAACCCATGACCATGGCGCTTTCCGCCACCCAGTACTCGTCGGTCTCTGCCTGTACACGCCGATCTTCCAGTTGCAGCAGCAAGATTGACCTCCTCCTTCGATGCCGGGCGCACGCAACGCGGGCGGCGGACCCGTTCACATGTTCATTACATGTGCTGCTTAGGGCAGCACGCGTGAATTGGGCATAGTAGCCAAAGGGGACAACCCAAGACCAGAACAAAGCGAGCAACCGAACAAGGGTCTGAATGACTACCCGACTACCAGCGTTTGAGGTGCTGGTGGACATGGCTCGCAACGATCCGGAAGGACTCGAGACGTTGCGTCGTTCTCTCACGAACGCCGTCATCGCCACTGCCAGCAGCGAAGATTCCCGCCGTCGCCTGGAAGGACTGCAGTTCCGTGTGGACCTGGAGCGGCGGCGCGCGCCGACTCCGCTTGCAGCCACCATCCGGATTTCCGAGATGATGTGCCGCTCCCTCGCGGATCTGCACGCCTCCTTCGTCACTCCGATCACGGAAGGGATCGAGACCTCGCCAGGCAGCCCGCTCAACAACGTGGTGCCCTTCCCGCGCCGTTGACGCCGTCGCGTTAAACTCCGCCTGTGTCGGCTTTATCAGCGAGGCTGAGCTCATGAATTTCTGCAGCGATTGCGGCGCCCGGCTCGAGCGCAGAGTGCCGCCCGGTGACAACCGGGAGCGGTTCATCTGCGACGCCTGCGATACGGTGCACTACATCAACCCGCGCATCGTCGCCGGCTGTCTGCCGGTGTGGGAAGACCGGGTTCTGCTCTGCCGCCGTGCAAACCGGCCCCGATCGGGCTTCTGGACCCTGCCGGCGGGGTTCCTCGAGAACAACGAGACCATCATCGCGGGCGCGACGCGGGAGACGTTCGAAGAGGCTAATGCGGTGGTGGCCAACCTGGATCTCTATACGATCTTCAGCCTCCCGCACATCTCACAGATCTATCTCTTCTACCGGGCCGATATGACGACGCCGGACCATTCACCCGGGTTCGAGTCTCTGGAGGTGGCCCTGTTCGACGAGCAGGACATCCCCTGGGACGACCTCGCCTTTCCCGTGATCCGGCACACCCTGGAGCACTTCTTCAGCGATCGCGCGAGCGGCGTTTTCCCGGTCCGCAGTCGTGACATCATCGTCGACCGGGATCCGAAGCACTTCCGCTAGGGAGTCTCGAAGGAGCGTCCTGACCCTGGACGAATTTTTTCAGCAGATCCCGCGTGGCCTGCCGCTCGTCCGCGTTCAGAACGAACTCCGAGGCTGCGAAGTCCGTGACGCCGGCTTCCGCCAGCCCGGCGAGGCGCTCGTTCACCTCATCGGCACCGCCCACGATGGCAACGTCCGCCGGACCCTCGACCCCTTCCCGGTCGAGCATCGACCGATAAGACGGCAGCTGGCCGTACATGGCGAGAGTCCCGGCGATCTTTTCCCGGACCTGGTCCGGCCGAGTCGTCACGCAGACGGGCAGCGTAGCGATGATGCGCGGCGGTCGGCGTTGTGCGGCATCTGCGGCCGCGCGGATTCTCGGCGCGATGTGTTCGCGGATGGTCTTCGGACCCACCCAGGCGAGCGTCGTGCCGTCGGCCAGCCGACCGGCGACCCCCAGAGCCTGGGGACCGAGTGCGGCCACCACCACGGGTATCTGTCGCGCCGGCGGCTTGAAAAGCGTCGCCCTGCACGACAGGGTCTCTCCCGTGTACGCCACCCTGCCGTCACGGAGCAGCGGCATCAGTATGGAAAGGAACTCCCGGAGATGGCGGATCGGACGATCGAAGTCGATACCGAGCTCAGCCATCATCACCTGGTGCGACAGCCCGATACCCAGGGTCAGTCGGCCTGCCATCACCCCTTCGGCGGTGAGCGCCTGTCCGGCGAGAGCCAGGGGGTGGCGGGGAAAGGTGGGCACGATCGCGGTGCCGAGCTCGATCTCCGGAACCGTCATCCCTACCGCGGTGAGCACCGTCAGCGCATCGAAACCGCCGGTGGGATGTTCCGCCAGCCAGAAGCTGGAAAAACCGTCGTCCGCCGCGCGGCGTGCGTCCTCCACGATGGCCGGAATGGATGCCTTCTGGACCAGTCCGGTTCCGTTGATACCGACTCTCATGTCCCGACTCCCTCAGAGCGCCTTGCGCGCGTTCCTGAACATCCGCAGCCAGGGGCCGTTCTCTGTGCCCCAGGCCGGATCCCGCCAGGCATTCTGCCAGACCCGGAAGACGCGTTCCGGATGCGGCATCATGGCCAGGACCCGCCCGTCGGCGGCCAGCGCACCCGCGAGACCCCGGCCGGCGCCGTTGGGGTTGGCCGGATAGCGCTCGGTCACGGCATGGCGGTTGTCCACGTACTGGAAGGCTGCCCGATCGTCCGCCCAGAAGCGCGCCTCGGATTCGGCACCGGAGAATTCAGCCCGCCCTTCCCCGTGAGCCACGGCTACCGGCAGGACGCTGCCCGCCATGCCATCCAGCCAGGGCGAGGGGGTGCTGCCTACTTTCAGCAGCACGTTTCTGCCTTCGAACTGCTCGGAGGCATTGCGAACGAAGCGGGGCCAGTCCTCGGCACCCGGAATCAGACCTGCCAGGTGTGCGAGCATCTGAGCGCCGTTGCAGACGCCGAGCACGAGCCGATCCGAGCGGAAATAATCCTGGAAGGCGTCCCGAACGGTTTCGTGAAAAAGGATGCTCTTCGCCCAGCCGCCGCCGCCGCCGAGCACGTCTCCATAGGAAAATCCGCCACAGGCAGCCAGGGCCGGAAAGTCCGCCAGCCGCACACGGCCTTCCACCAGGTCACTCATGTGCACGTCCACGGGCGCGAAACCGGCGCGTTCGAAGGCGGCCGCCATTTCAATCTGTCCATTCACTCCCTGCTCCCGCAGGATCGCGATCTCCGGCCGGTCGGTGCCCACCTCGAAAGGCTCCGCGGGATCGAATGTGAGGCTGCTGGAAAATCCGGGGTCATCGTCGAGGATCGATTCGAATTCCTGATCCGCACAGGCGGGGTTGTCCCGAAGCCGCTGCATCCGATAGCTGAGCTCCGCCCAGCGCTGCTGCAACGGTCCCCGCTCATGCTCGAAGACCAGCTCACCCCCGCGCCGGATCCGGATCTGCTGACCGGGATCCGGACGGCCGATCACCCGGTGCGGAATGCCGTCGAGCGCGGCAGAAACCCGTTCGAGATCCTCTGACCGTACTTCCACCACCGCGCCCAGCTCCTCGGCAAAGAGCTGCGGCAGGAGTTCTTCGCCGGAAAAGTCCAGATCGAGACCACAGCGGCCGGCGAACGCCATCTCCAGGAGCGTGACCAGCGCGCCTCCGTCGGAACGGTCGTGGTAGGCAAGCAGCAGGCCCTCACGGCTCAGACTCTGAATGGCATCGAAGAACCGGACCATGAGCGCCGGATCATCCAGATCCGGCGTCTGGTCCCCCAGCGCACCGAATACCTGGGTCAGACAGCTGGCGCCGAGTCGGTTTCTACCGGCACCGAGATCCAGAAGGACCAGGCGTGTATCCGGCTCGGTGCCGATGCGAGGCGTCAGCGTCCCACGCACGTCGGGCACCGGTGCAAAGGCCGATACGATCAGGGTCAGCGGCGAAACCACCTCACGATCGGCCCAGCGCGTTCGCATGGACAGGCTGTCCTTGCCGACTGGAATGGCGATGCCCAGCGCCGGACAGAGCTCCATGCCTACTGCACGAACGGCTTCGAACAGCGCCTGCTCTTCCGCATTCTCTCCGGTGGCCGCCATCCAGTTGGCAGACAGCACCACCCGCCGCAGCGCGCTCACCTGAGCGGCGGCCAGATTGGTCAGCGCCTCACCCACCGCCATCCGGGCGGAAGCTGCGGGATTCAGGGTGGCGAGCGGCGAACGCTCACCCATGGCAAAGGCCTCCCCTTCGTATCCCTGATAGCCGCTCAGTGTCACCGCCAGATCGGCCACGGGAACCTGCCAGGGCCCAACCATCTGCTCTCTCGCCACCAGCCCGGTGATGCTCCGGTCGCCGATGGTGATGAGAAACTGCTTGCTGGCCACCGCCGGAAACTGCAGCACCCGATCGATGGCTTCCTCGAGCTCCACGTCCTCGATCGTGAAAGGCCGGCCCTGACAGGTCCGGGTCTCGAAGCTCCGGGTCATCCTGGGCGGTTTGCCGAACAGGACGGAGAGCGGCAGATCCACAGGCACATTGTCGAACCGGGTGTCGCTCACCCTCAGGTGCGCCTCCTGGGTGGCCTCTCCAACCACGGCATAGGGACAGCGTTCCCGCCAGCAGAGATCCTCGAACACGCTCAGACGATCCCGGCGGATACCGAGCACATAGCGCTCCTGCGCTTCATTGCACCAGATTTCGAGCGGCGTCATGCCCGGATCCGCATTCGGGACCGCACGCAGATCGATCCGCCCGCCCATGCCGGCATCCTTGACCAGCTCCGGCAGTGCGTTCGAAAGACCACCCGCGCCCACATCATGAATGAGCAGCACCGGATTGCCGTCGCCGAGGGCCGTGCAGGCATCGATCACTTCCTGACAGCGGCGCTCCATCTCCGCGTTGTCTCTCTGCACGGAAGCGAAGTCCAGATCCGATGAACTCTCGCCGCTGGACATGCTCGAGGCAGCCCCGCCGCCGAGCCCGATCAGCATGGCCGGACCCCCCAGCACCACGAGGCTGGTGCCGGGCTCGAAACTGTCCGCATGCACGTGCGCTTCACGGACCGTACCGACCCCGCCGGCGATCATGACCGGCTTGTGATAACCCCATACCCGGCCCGGCGCGCCCGCCTCATCCGGAAACTCGAACGTTCTGAAGTAGCCGTTCAATGCCGGCCGGCCGTACTCGTTGTTGAAGCCTGCAGCGCCGATCGGACCTTCGAGCATGATGGTGAGCGCATCCACGATCCGCTCCGGTTTGCCCGTATCCGTTTCCCATGGCTGAGAATACCCGGGCAGGTTGAGGTGCGACGTGGTGAATCCGGTGAGCCCCGCCTTGGGCTTGGAGCCACGCCCCACTGCGCCTTCGTCACGGATCTCACCGCCGGAACCGGTCGCCGCACCCGCATAGGGCGCTATGGCCGTGGGATGATTGTGGGTTTCCACCTTCATGAGCACGTGCGCAGGCTCAGCCACGTAGCCGTAGCGGTGACTGACCGGATCCAGCAGGAAGCGCTGCACCAGCGGGCCCTCGATCACCGCCGCATTGTCCGCGTAGGCGGAGAGAATGCCTTCGCCGTTGATCTGGGCATGAGTGTTCCGGATCATTTCGAACAGAGACCGGTCGGCCGCTTTCCCGTCGATGCGCCAGTCAGCGTTGAAGATCTTGTGACGGCAGTGTTCCGAATTCGCCTGGGCGAACATCATCAGTTCCACGTCCGTCGGATTCCGATCCAGCTCCAGGTAAGCGGCAACGAGATAGTCCACCTCGTCTT